>JBBRLQ010000007.1:0-339824 GCA_038231275.1 Polyangiales bacterium | reverse complement strand
TCGATGAGCGGCGCGTGATCGGTCTTGAGGTTCTCGCAGATCCCGGGGTGCACGCACGACAGGCGACGGCACGCGCTCTCGGTCGCGTCGTCCTTGCACGTCATCTTGTACATGTTGGCGGTGGGGCCGCCGAGATCGGTGATGGTGCCCTTGAAGCCCTCCATGCGCGTGAGCGCGCGGACCTCGCGGAGGACGCTCGCCTCGGAGCGGCTCTGGATGATGCGCCCCTCGTGCTCGGTGATGCTGCAGAACGTGCAGCCGCCGAAGCAGCCGCGCATCGTGACGATCGAGTGCTTGATCGTGTCGAATGCCGGGATGCGCGCCTCGCCGTATGCCGGGTGCGGGCGCCGCTGGAACGGGAGATCGTAGAGTCCGTCCATCTCTTCTTCGACGAGCGGCTCGGCGGGCGAGTTGAAGTAGACCGCCTGATCGCCGTGAACTTGCAGGATCGGCCTGCCGTTGTGCGGGTTGGTCTCGTACTGGAACATGCGGCTCGCGATCGCGAACTGCTTCTTGTCGGCAAGGACCTCTTCGTAGGACGGCAAGACCACCACCTTGCCGTCGCGGACGAAGCGGCTCGGATCCTTGGTGATCGGCTCCCAGTCCTTCTTCGAGAGCACGTGCGCGGTGCCGCGGATGTCGCGAAGGCGGCTCATGTGCTCGCCTTGGTTCATGCGATTCGCGATCTCCCACGCGGCGCGCTCGCCCATGCCGAAGACGAGGATGTCGGCTTTCGCGTCGAGGAGGATCGAGCGGCGGACCTGATCGGACCAGTAGTCGTAGTGCGCGATGCGGCGAAGCGACGCCTCGATTCCGCCGAGGACGATCGGCGTGCCGGGGAACGCCTGGCGACAGAGGTTCGCGTAGACGATGCTCGCCCGGTTGGGGCGCATGTGCGGCGACCCGTCGGGGGAGTACTGGTCTTCGCTCCGCACCTTCTTCTGGGCGGTGAGCTTGTTGAGCATCGAGTCCAGGTTGCCGGCGCTGATGCCGACGTACAGGCGCGGCGTGCCCATGCGAGCGATGTCGGCCGGCGAGTCCCATTTGGGCTGCGCGACGACGCCGACCTTGTAGCCGCGGCCCTCGAGGAAGCGCGCGATGAGGATGGGGCCGAACGCGGCGTGATCGACGTACGCGTCGCCGGTCACGATGAGGACGTCGAGTTCGTCCCAGCCGCGCGCTTCCATCTCCTCGCGCGTCGTCGGCAAAAAGGCGCGGAGGTCCGATTTCTTGGAGCGCAGCTGAACGAGGCTCATCGAAGCCGGACCATGCCTCAAGTCGGCCCGCAGCGCCAATCTGCGGCCCAGTGCGGGCGCCGCGCGTCTGGGTCGCGGTCACGTCAGAGCGGGAGGGCCTCCCACACCTTCATGTCGTCGTACGAGACGGGCGCGCCGACCGCGTTCGTCTCGAGCACGAACTGGTCGCGCGGCGTCGCGCTCTGATCGACCGTGGTGCCGGCGACGAGCTTCTTGCCGTCCACGCTGAAGGCGACGGCGTTGCCGTACACCTCGAGCACGCCGACGTGCCACGCGGCGGCGTCGAGCGTGACCGGCGCGTTTGCGAGAGGCGAGCTCTTGGTCGTCGTGCTCCAGCCGGACATTTCGTTCAGGGCCACCGCGCTCGACGTGACGACGACGTTGACGAGGTGCTGGGGGTTTGGCGCCTGATGGTTCAAACGAACGCCCGCGGAGCCGGCGCCGCCGAGGTTGAACGCGAACTGCATGACGACGCGATCGACGGGCATGACGTGGCTGATGTTGGGATCCTTTTCGCCGGCCGCACGCACGCCGCTGAGGTGCCCGTCCGCGAGCGACCACGTCGCGCCGACGACCTGCCAGTTGGCGGTGAACGACGCCGCGCTGAAGTCATCGGAGAAGAGGAGCGCGCCTCGCTTAACGGTGAAGGTCGGAGGATCGCCGGCGTCGCCGGGCGACGCGTCGGTGCCGGCGTCGGGATCGGGCGACGCGTCGGCGGACGGCGCGGCGTCGGCGGAGGGCGCGCCGTCGAGATCGCCGCCCGCGGCGGAGTCGGGTGTGTCGGCGACGCTCGCCGGTGAGGCGGCGCTCCCGCTGCACGCGACCGTGCACGCGGTCAGGACGAGCACCACGGCGCTTGCGAGCATCCTCTTCATGGCCCCCCACTTCGTGCAACTCCAGTGCCGCGCGGTCGCGCGCCAGTGCGCCCGCATTCGGCGCGCGGCGAAGTCCGACAGCGTGGACCGCGCCACGTCCACCTGGACCTCCTCCGCGCGACTGCGTTCGCGACGGCGTGCTACTAAAGCGCCATGCGGTGGCAACACGCGACGGTGGCGGCTCTCTCGATGGTCGCGGCCGCGTGCGCTTCGAAGGGGAGCGGGAGCGGGACGACCCCGGCCGTCGACGCCGCCGCGCCTCCCCTCACCTACGCGCCCGCGGGATGCGCGTACACGGTGACGCCTCCCGACGTCCGCGCGTTCTTCGACATGGCGCTCGACGACACGTCACCGGCGTCCGATCCGGCTGGCGCAACGCCGGCGCGCGTTCGACTCGGTCTCGGCGGAGGGACGACCGCAGGCGCCGCCGGCTACGCGGATCCGACGACGAGCATGGCCTTCGTGTGGGAGACCGCCGCGTCCACCCGCGCGGCGAAGGTCCGCATCGGCGTCGCGCCCGACGCGCTGTCCGACGTTCACACGGGCTTCTCCTTCAGCATCCCCCCGCCCACGATCGGCTTCGGCCACGACGAAGCGCCTGCGCGCGTCCACGAAGCGCACGTCTGTGGCCTCGCGCCCGGCAAGACGTACTATTACCAAGTCGGCGGAGGCGCGCCCGGCGCCGAGGTGTGGAGCGCGACGCAGTCGTTCACGACCGTCCCGCGTACCGGTCCCATCACGATCGGAATCTCCGGCGACTCACGCGACTCGATGGACATCCTCCAGACGGTGCAGCAGCGAATGCGCGACGCCGCGGTGAGCATGCAGATCTTCAGCGGCGATCTGGTGTTCTTCGGCACGCAGCAGTCGCAGTTCACGAGCTGGCTCGACAAGGCGTGGAAGGACGACAAGGGCTTCCTCACGCTCGGGCAGCAGCTCATTCTGCCCGCAGCCGGCAACCACGAGGCCGAGTCGCCGCAGTTCTTCGGCAGCTTCGCGCTGCCCGGAGACGGGCCGTACGCGGAGAGCTTCAGCTCGTTCGACATCGGCAACGCGCACGTGGTCGTCCTCGACGACGAGGCGATCGCGACCTTGGGCGGCAGCGACGAAGCGAAGGCGCAGCTCGCGTGGCTCGATCGCGATCTCGCGCTCGCCGACGCGAACCGCGCGGCGCGTCCGTTTCTGATCGTCGATCATCATCGCGGCGATTACTCCACCGCCGATCACGCCGACGATCCCGACGTGGTCGCGGTGCGCCGCTCGCTCGTTCCCATCTGGCAAGCGCACCACGTCGATCTCGTGATCGCGGGGCACGAGCACGAATACGAGCGTTCGAAGGCCCTCGGCGGCGCCCCGGACGCGCCGGTTCCGCAGACCGGCGGCCCCACGTACGTCGTGTGCGCGGGAGCGGGCGCCCTGGCCGAGGCGATCGGCACGACGCCGGCCGCGCATCGCGAGCTCAACGTCGCGTTCGGCCGCGGGACGTCGTACGTCGGCGTCTACGGCATCCTCACCCTCGACGGCGCGACGCTCGGCTTCAAGGCATTCGGCGTGAAGGCGAGCGGCGCGGATGATGTGATCGATGCGTTCACGCTGAAGCGGTAGAGCGGCCTCGAGAACTGTTCACCGCACCATCACGAGCCCCTGCTGGCCATAGAGCCCCCCGTACGTCGCGCAGCCCACGCCGTCGGGAGGCGCGACGCCGGCGAAGACCCAGCCCCCCGCGGTGAGGCCGCTCGTCGCTGCGCTGTCGTCGCTGTCACGGAAAAAGAAGCTGTCCTCGCGCGCGGTGTAGCCGGCGTGGCGCAAGAACGACGGGACGCCGGCGCCGCAGCCCTTGACGGCGACCGGCTCGACCGACGCGGAGCTCGCGGCGTGGGCGTCGACGAACGCGGCGTCGATGGGGAGATCGTAGACGAAGAGCCAGTCGAGCGAGCCGGGCGACGCCACTCGCGCGCCGACGAGCACGCGCTTGAAGGACAGGCCTGCCGCGCGCGGCGAAAGCGAGTACGGCGCGTCGAGAGACGTGGGGCTGCCGCTCGTCGCGGTCCAGCCGAAGGGGCCGCTCGCGCCGGCGTCGCCGCTGGAGACCGAGCGCGCGATGAGCGTCCAGCCGCCGCCTTCGGTCGTCATGTCGCATTGCACGGCGAAGGGCGCGCGCGTCCCGGCGCCGTCGGTGTCGATCGTGAAGAGGCCGCTCGCGGCGGCCGGATCGCGCGCGTGCGCGTCTTTGCAGCTCGTCGGGATGGGCGGCGGCGCGTCGGGAGGGGCGTCGACGGCCGCTTCGGCGACGTCGGCGGGCGCGTCCACTCCGGCATCGGTGCTGGCTTCGTCGTCGGCGGGGGCGGCGTCGAAGATGAGCGGCCCCGTGAAATCCTGACGCTCGCATGCGGCGCACGCCAATAGACCGATCACGAGCGCGTGTCTCACAAGCGGCAGCGTAGCGCGATGCGCCGCGGACTGCCCAACCTGCGGTACGCTCCTCGCGTGAGCCCCGACGGCGACGCGCCCCGCTGGAAACGCCGCGCGCGCGTCGGTGCGGCGCTCGCTCTGCCGCTCCTCCTCCTCGCGATCGGGCGCGCGCTCGGCTGGCACGAGCACCTCACGATCGACGGCGTGCGCGCGCTCGTCGCCGGCGCGGGCGCGTGGGGGATTCTTCTGTTCGTGGCGTCGTTCTGCGTCGGCGAGCTCGTGCAGGTGCCGGGCCTCGTCTTCGTCGCGGCGGCCGTCCTCTTCTATGGGCCGACGTGGGGAGGTCCGTTCGCGTACGCCGCCGCGCTCGTCTCCATCTCGGTGAGCTTCGCGCTCGTTCGCGGCGTCGCGGGGCGTTCGGCGCCGAAGGTCGAGCCTCCTCCCGATGCAGCCGCCACAGGTCTCTCGCGAATCGCCCAGGCCGTGAAGGCCCGAATTCGAAAATGGATGGGTCGCCTCGAGACGCAGCCGATCCGCACGATCGCGCTCCTGCGCCTCTTCCTCCTCTTCTCTCCGCCGCTCAACTACGCGCTCGCCCTCTCGCGCGTCCGCTTCCGCGACTACTTGCTCGGATCGGCGCTCGGCCTCCTGCCGCCGACGGTCCTCGCCGTCGTGCTCTTTGACGAAGTGCTCGCGTGGCTCCGATGATATCGCCCGCCGCGGCGTGCTATTAAGGAGGCCACCGATGACCTGGCCCACGCGGAAACCGGCTGGCCTGGACGCCAGCGAGAAGAAGAGCTTCGGCAAGGGCGTCTTCCGTAAATGCGACGGATGCGACGAGACGCTGCCCGCCGAGGCGTTCGAGGCAAACTTCGAGGTGTGCCCGCAGTGCGGGAAGCACCACAAGCTCGCCGCCGACGGTTGGCGCGAGCTCCTCCTCGACGACGGCGTGCTCGAGGAGTGGGACGCGCACCTCGAGCCGACCGATCCGCTCCAGTTCACCGACGGCAAGCCGTACCCCGATCGCGTCGCTGCCGCGCAGAAGAACGCGCGGGCCAGAGAGGCGATCGAGATCGGGCGCGGACGCCTGGACGGGCGGACCATCGCGTGGGGGAGCTTCCTCTTCGCGTTCATGGGCGGCTCGATGGGGAGCGTCGTCGGCGAGAAGATCACGCGCCTCTTCGAGCGCGCGACGACCGAGCGATTGCCGGTAGTGCTCCTCCAAGCGTCGGGCGGCGCGCGCATGCAGGAGGGGATTTTGAGCCTCATGCAGATGGCCAAGACCGTCGCGGCGCGTGAGCGACTGCGCGATGCAGGGCTCCCCTTCATGAGCGTGCTGCTTCATCCGACCACGGGCGGCGTCGCCGCGAGCTTCGCTTTGCTTGGCGACGTGAACATCGCCGAGCCGAAGGCGCTCATCGGCTTCGCGGGACCGCGCGTCATCGAGAGCACGATCCGGCAGACGTTGCCCGAGGGGTTCCAGCGAAGCGAGTTTCTCCTCGCGCACGGAATGGTCGACAGGATCGCGAGCCGCCTCGAGATGAAGCGCGAGCTCGCGACGCTGCTCGGTCACCTCGGGCGCGCAACGAACCACGGCCACGCCCACGGCCACGCCCACACCCGCGGCCATACCTAGAGGCGATGACGCTCGACGAGGCGCTGCGCGGTCTCTATGCGCGCGCGTCCCTCGGGATGCGCCTCGGCCTCGCGCCCATGAAGGACGCGTGCGCGCGCCTCGGTCACCCCGAGCGCGCGTACGAGGTCGTGCACGTCGCGGGGACGAATGGCAAAGGCTCGGTTTGCGCGATGGTCGAAGCCGCGCTGCGCGCCGAGGGCCGCGCCACCGGCATGTACACGTCGCCGCATCTTTGCCGATTCGCCGAGCGCATTCGCATCGGCGGGGCGCCCCTCGACGACGAACGCCTCGCGCGCATCCTCGACCAGGCACTCACGGCGGGCCCCGATCTCTCCTTCTTCGAGGTAGCGACGCTCGCGGCGTTCCTCGCTTTCCGGGACGCAAAGGTCGATGTCGCGATCGTCGAGGTCGGCATCGGCGGGAGGCTCGACGCGACGAACGTGGTCCCCTCCCCGATCGCCTCCGCGATCACGCGCATCGCGTTCGATCACATGGATCGCCTCGGACCGACGCTCGCCGACATCGCGCGCGAGAAGGCCGGCATCGCGCGCGCCGGCAAGACGCTTTGGCTCGGACCGATCGATGGCGAGGCGCGCGCGGCGATCGAGGCGGAGGCGGCACAAATCGGCGCGACCGTGAGAGAGGCACCCGCGCGCGACGTCGTGACCGGGCTCGCGGGCGCTCACCAGAAGGAGAACGCCGCCGTCGCGTGGGCGCTCGCCGATGCCATGGGAGCGAGCGCGACGGCGATCGCGCACGGGATCGAGGACGCGCGATGGCCCGGCAGGATGGAGCGCATCGACGACGCGCGCGGTCCCTGGCTCCTCGACGCCGCCCACAACCCCGACGGCGCGGAGGCTCTCGCCCGCGCGATCCTGGCGGACGACGAGCGACCTCGTTGTCTCGTCTTCG
Source organism: Polyangiales bacterium (assembly GCA_038231275.1). Taxonomy (GTDB): domain Bacteria; phylum Myxococcota_A; class Polyangia; order Polyangiales; family Polyangiaceae; genus JANYHK01. The sequence continues at coordinate 332,733 of JBBRLQ010000007.1, read as the reverse complement.
GCGCGCTCGCGGACAAGCCGTGGCAAGGCATGCTCGACGCCGTTGCGCCGCTCTCCGACACGCGGGTTTACGTCGCGCCGCCCGTATTTTCAGGCCTCGCCCGCGCCGCGACCGATCCTGCCGTCTTCGCCGAGCGCCACCCCGGCGAGACGGCGCCCAGCGTCACCGAGGCCCTCGAGCGCGCGCGTGTGATCGCAGGTGCAGGCCTGGTCGTCGTGTGCGGATCGATCTTCCTCGTCGGCGAAGCGCGCGCGCACCTTCTCGGGTTGCCGCGCGATCCTCCCATCGCGTTGTGAAAGACTACTCCGTCAGCGCGCGCGATGCGCGATGGGTCCGCGCGGCGACGGGAGCGCGACGAGCTTTGGCGCCGGGCCGCCCGCGCCGTCGATGCGGAAGCCGACCTTGCCGAGCATGTTGTAGAGATTGACCGAGACGACGTCGCCGCGGACGCGGAGATCGTCGTCCGCCGAGCTGGGCAGCGACTTGGTGTCGAGGATCTTCCCGTCGCTGCGCCGCACGAGACGGATGCTGCTCCGCTCCGCCGTGAAGCCGTACGCCGTCACGATCACGTCGCCGGCGATTGCGAATGCGTTGTTCGACGTGAGGGGCGCCGTCCGCCAGAGCACCTTCCGCGTGAAGGGATCGACCGCGACGAGCGACGAGCAGCGCCCGCCCGCGAAGCGCGAGTAGCCCTGGCACGCCTCGTTGAAGTAGATCGTGCCGTCCGCGAAGTGGACGTCCTGGACCTCGAGGTGATCGGGACGCGAGAGCACCTGCGCGAACGGCAACGCGACGAGCTCGCGCCCCGCGCAGTCGAAGAGCCGCACCTCGGCGTCGCAGTTCTTCTTGGCGCCGGGGAATTCCGGCTTCCCGTCGTCGCCCACGAAATCGATGCCGCACTTCGCGTCGACCCCGACCGAATCGAGGTCCTCGTCGCGGTACAGCGCCATGTACCCCGCGTCGGTCGCGTCGAAGAGGTCGAGCGTCATCTTGCCGACGTGGAGCGGCACGAATGCCGGCACCTCCGGCCCCTCCCACACGAGCTTGTTTCCGCGCTCGCGCCGGGTGTGCGTCCGCAGGCGGTGACCGCCCGGTCCGCGATTCGCGCTCGGCGACGTGATCGTGAGGCCCGCTTCGCTCCGCATCGGGGGCGGCGCGGCGAGCGGCGCACACGCGTCGGCGGACGCTCCTTTCGAGAAAAGCCCGGTCAGTGCGGTAACCACGACACCCAGAAGGATGCGGCGCTTCGTCATGTCCTCCCGTTGGACGAGGCAGCGCTCCCGATCACGCAAAAGCGCCCATAGCGGTGGCAATCCGCTCTGATCTATCCTCCGGCCCCACGCCACGGAGACCCACAAGATGCCGAGCTTCGACGTCGTCTCGAAGGTGCAATGGAACGAGATCGAGAACGCGCTGCTCCAGGCCCAGAAAGAGGTCGGGCAGCGCTACGACTTCAAGGACACCGGCACCGAGCTCGAGAAGACCGCCGATGGCCTCGTCGTTCGCTCCTCTACCGACGATCGCGCGCGCGCCGCGATCACCGTCCTTCGCGAGAAGCTCATCAAGCGCAAGGTCAGCCTCATGGCGCTCGACGAGCAGAAGCCCGAGGTCACCAGCAAAGGCGGCTCGCGCATCCTCACCAAAGTGAAGGAGGGCATCGAGCCCGACGCCGGGCGCAAGATCAACCAAGCGATCAAGGACGCGAAGCTCAAGGTACAGTCGTCCATTCAAGACGTGCAGGTGCGCGTCACCGGCAAGAACAAGGACGATCTTCAGAAAGCGATGCAGCTCGTGCGCGGCCTCGACCTCGGCATCGAGATCCAGTTCGTCAACTTCCGCGATTGAACGCAAGAGAGTCATGAAGAAAGCCCCCGTCTCCGTTCGCACCCCCAAGACCTCCGAGAGCAACGGCGCCGCCAAGCGGCACCTCTTCGGCACCGACGGCGTCCGCGGAATGGCGAACGAGGCGCCGATGACGCCGGAGATGGCGCTCCAGCTCGGACGCGCGGTCACGTTCGTCGCGGGGCGCGGCAAGACGCACATGCCGCGCATCTTGATCGGCAAGGACACGCGCCTCTCCGGCTACATGCTCGAGACGGCGATTTCGGCCGGCGTGTGCTCGATGGGCGGCAAGGTCCTCCTCTGCGGTCCGGTGCCGACCCCCGCCGTCGCCCACCTCGCGGTCAGCATGCGCGCGGACGCCGGCGTCGTCATCAGCGCGAGCCACAACCCGTACGCGGACAACGGCATCAAGATCTTCGGCGGCGACGGCTTCAAGCTCCCCGACGAGTCCGAGGTCGAGATCGAGCGCCTCATGCAGAACGACGGCCTCCTCGGCACGCGCCCCACCGGCCCCGGCATCGGCCGCGCCGAGAAGCTCGAAGATTCCCGCGGCCGCTACGTCGCGTACGTCAAGAACACGTTCCCTCGCGAGCTCTCGCTCGACGGCGTCCGTATCGTCGTCGACGCCGCCCACGGCGCGGCATACCGCGTCGCCCCCGCCGTCTTCACCGAGCTCGGCGCGACCGTCACCGCCATCGGCGTGAAGCCGAACGGCGTCAACATCAACAAGGACGTCGGCGCGCTCCACCCCGACAACGTCCGCGCCGAGGTGGTGCGCCGCCGCGCGCAGATCGGGATCGCGCTCGACGGCGACGCCGACCGCTTGATCGTCGCCGACGAGAAGGGGCAAATCGTCGACGGCGACGTCGTCATGGCGATGTGCGCGACGCGCCTCCTCCGCGACGGCGAGCTGAAGAAGAAGACCTTGGTCGCCACCGTCATGAGCAACCTCGGCCTCGAGCGCGCGGTCGAAGGCCAGGGCGGCAAGATGCTCCGGACGCAGGTCGGCGACCGCTACGTCGTCGAGGCGATGCGCGCGGGAGGCTACAACCTCGGCGGCGAGCAGTCGGGGCACCTCATCTTCCTCGACCACGCGACGACCGGCGACGGCCTCGTCGCGGCGCTCCAGGTGCTCTCGATCATGGCGCGCACCGGCAAGCCGCTCTCCGAGCTCGCGCAGAGCGCCATGGAGCGCGTCCCGCAGGTCCTCGAGAACGTGACGCTCCCCGCGAAGCGGCAGATCGAGGACATGAAGGGCCTCGACACCCTCACGAACAAGGTCAAAAAGGAGCTCGGCAACGACGGGCGCATCCTCGTCCGCTGGAGCGGCACGGAGCCGAAGCTCCGCATCATGATCGAAGGCCCGAACGAGGACCGCATTCGCCAGTGGGCGAAGGACATGGCGGCGGCGGCCAAGAAGGACTTCCCCAGCATGCTGTGAACTCTGCGGCGCCGTGTCCCACACGGTGCGCATCGAATTGGCGGGTCACAAAAAGATTCCAGGAAACTGATCGGTCCAGCTCCCGAGAGTGCACACTCATGGAGCCATGATCCGAATGCGCGCCACGCTCGTCGTCGCCTCGTTGTCGGCCCTCCTCGTCGTCCTCTTCGGTGGAGGCTGCGGGCGCAGCGATCTCGTCGACTCGGCGTTCTTGATCGCCGACGGCGGCGGCGACGTGACGCTCGTGGACGGGGAGACGCTCGACACCGGCGGACCCGACGCGCAACCCATCGACGGCGGCGCGTGCACCAACGGCACGAAGTGCGGCGGCAAGTGCGTCGACGTCGAGTCCGATCCGGCCAACTGCGGGCGATGCGGCAACGCGTGTCGCGGTACCCAGGTGTGCTCCCTCGGCGTCTGCGCGCGCAGCTGCGCCCCCGGACAAATCAACTGCAACCGCGCGTGCGTCGATCCGAACAACGATCCGGCCAACTGCGGCAAATGCGGCCTCGCGTGCCTGACCGGCCAGCAGTGCCTCACCGGCTCGTGCCTGTGCGATCAGGGTCGCTCGCCGCAGCTGTGCAACGGCGCGTGCGCCGACACGTCGTCCGATCCCAACAACTGCGGGAAATGCGGCAACGTGTGCGGCAGCGGCCAGGTCTGCTCGCTCGGCGCGTGCACCAGCACCTGCGCGCCCGGCCTCACCCAGTGTGGCGCCGCATGCGTCGACGAGAAGAACGACAACGGCAACTGCGGCGGCTGCGGCGTCGTGTGCGCCGGCGGAACGGCCTGCAGCAACGGCGCGTGCGGGTGCCCCGCGGGCCAGACGACGTGCAACGGCAAGTGCATCGACACGTCGAGCGATCCGAACAACTGCGGAAAATGCGGCAACGCGTGCGCACCCGGCCAGCTCTGCTCGAACGGCGGCTGCACCGGCTCGTGCGGCCCCGGCCAGTCCACGTGCAACGGCGCGTGCGTCGACGAGAAGACCGACAACGCGAACTGCGGCGGCTGCGGCATTCGCTGCGGCGGCGGCACGACCTGCCAGGCCGGCGTGTGCAACTGCTACAACGGCGGCGTCCGCTGCTCCGGCGTCTGCACCGACACGAAGAGCGATCCGCTCAACTGCGGCGGCTGCGGCGTCAAGTGCGGCGCCGGACAGGTCTGCTCGCTCGGCGCGTGCACGACCACCTGCGGCCCCGGCCTCACCAACTGCGCGAACGCGTGCGTCGATCTCACGAGCGATCCGTTCGACTGCGGCGCCTGCGGCATCGTGTGCAGCAACGGCGCGGCCTGCACCGGCGGGAAATGCGTGTGCGGCGGCGGCCTCACGTCCTGCAACGGCATCTGCACCGACACGCAGACCGACCGCCGCAACTGCGGCGCCTGCGGCAACAACTGCGGCCCCGGCACGACATGCAACGCCGGCAAATGCAGCAGCGGCTGCCCCGGCACGCAGACGCTCTGCAACGGCGTGTGCAGGGACTTGCAGAACGACTTCCGTAACTGCGGCACATGCAACAACCGCTGCCCCAACCAGGCGACGTGCAACGCCGGAACGTGCGTGTGCCCGCCCGGCGAGACCGCGTGCACCGGCGGCTTCGGCAACGGCGTCTGCGCCGATCTGCAATCGAACGGCAACAACTGCGGCACTTGCGGCAACCGATGCACCGGCGGCACCGCGTGCAGCACGGGCACGTGCCAGGCCTCGTGCGGCGCCGGCCTCGCGCGCTGCGGCAACTCGTGCGTCGATCTCCAGACGAGCAAGACCAACTGCGGCTTCTGCGCCCAGGTCTGCGGCGCCAACCTGATCTGCAGCGGCGGCCAGTGCGCGTGCCCCCCCGGCACCACCGACTGCGCCGGCGTCTGCGTCGACCTCACGACCAACAACCAAAACTGCGGCGCCTGCGGCACGGTCTGCACCGGCAACCAAACGTGCACCGCGAGCACTTGCAAATAGGGCGCAGAAGCAGCAGGCGCTGCCCACCCCCGCCGCGGCTTCGCCGCGGCGACCCCTCCCAAATCGGCCGCGCAAAGCCGCGGCCTCAGGGAGGGGTGCCGGACGCGCCGCTATCACCGCGCGCCGTGCTCGTGCAACCCGCCGGACGCAGGCACGCCGCCCGACAGCGGCCTCGTCGGCGAGGGCGGCATCCACGACGCGTCCACCGACTGAGCACGAGCTCCTGATGCACAGGATCTGTAGGTGATTATGCGGAGGCAAAGAGAGCTGTTGCCCACCTCCGTCGCGTGCAGCGCGATCGTGTGCCTTGGGATCCTTGGCGCGCTCTCGTGTTCCTCGAGCAGCTCAAGCGCGCTCCCTGTACTGGGAGGGCCGACGGATTCCTCGAGCAGCTCCGACGCCGACACGGCATCGCCGAGCCTCCCCGGCTGCGAGACGATCTCTACGAGCGCGACGTCGAACGTCGAGAGCATGTGCAGTTTGGGCGTGCCCAAGGAACGCGTCGTCGTGTGCGGCGAGACCGACGCCGATCTCGGCGGCCTCCACTGCACCCCTATCGAGGGCTCGCAGCCGTACGACGCCGACGTGTCGAAGCGCGGCTTTTGCTGCCCGTTTTGAGCGCGCGGGTCTTCACCCCTCCCTGAGGCGACGGCTTCGTCGCCGATTTGGGAGGGGTCGACGCCGCGGAGCGGCGGCGGGGGTGGGCATCCATCTCCGTTTTTTAATCAACCATATGGTTGAAAACTGATTGGTTGAATACCATAGTCCTCTTCAACGAGGCCAATGGACCATCTCAGCACGACCCTCTCTGCGCTCGCCGATCCCACGCGGCGGGCCCTTCTCGCGCGGCTCGCGCGCGGGGACGCGACCGTGAAGGATCTCGCGGCGCCGTTCGAGATGACGCTCGCCGGCGTATCGAAGCACCTGAAGGTGCTCGAGGGAGCGGGGCTCATCTCGCGTGGTCGAGAGGCGCAGTGGCGGCCGTGTCATCTCGAGGCCGAGCCGCTGCAAGAGGCGACCGAGTGGCTCGAGAGCTACCGCCGCTTCTGGGACCGCAGCGTCGACAGCCTCGCTGAGCACCTTCGGGCGATGCAGCAACAGCGGCCCGAGCCGGTCGAGAAGACGACGAAGAAGACCAAGAAGAAGAACGGAAAGAAGTAGGGAGATGCCATGAGCACGAATCTCGACCGAATGAGCGTGGATGCCCCTTCCGAGAGGGAGCCCGTGATCGTCATGCACCGCACCTTCGACGCGCCGCGCGCGCTCGTGTGGGAGGCGCTCACCGATCCGAAGCAGGTCGCCAAGTGGTACGGCGGCCACGGCTTCGAGAACCCGGTCTGCGAGATGGACGTGCGACCCGGTGGGCGCTGGCGTCACGTGATGAAGACGCCCGACGGGACCGAATATCCAATGGAGTACGTCTTCGTCGAGGTGGTGAAACCCGAGCGGCTCGTGTGGAAGGACGCGGAGCCGCGCACGCGTGTCGGCGGTCACGTGAGCCCGATGATCACGGTCACCCTCGAGGAGGCCGGGACGAAGACGAAGTGGAAGCTCGTCGCGCGCTTCGCATCGCTCGCCGAGCGAGACGTCGCGATCGAGATGGGCTTCACCCGCGTGCTCTCGCAAGGGGCCGAGAAATTCAACGAGATCGTGACAGCTCACTGACGACGCGCACGTGCGCGCCGGCGTATTGCAATTCACGCGTCGTGGCCCCAGGCTTGTTCGCACATGAACGAGTGGCAACCGACGGCGTGCATCCTCTGCGAGTGCAACTGCGGGCTGGAGGTCCAGTTGGGGGGCGAGCACGGGAGAAATCTCGTGAAGCTCCGCGGCGACAAGCGACACCCGATCTCGAAGGGGTACGCGTGCGAGAAGGCGCACCGGCTGGACCACTACCAGAACGCGAAGGACCGCCTCACCTCCCCGCTGCGACGCCGGGCCGACGGGACGTTCGAGGAGATCGACTGGGACACCGCCATCCGTGAGGTCGCGGCGCGCCTCGCACGCGTACGGGACACGTTTGGCGGCGAGTCTATTTTCTATTACGGCGGCGGCGGGCAGGGCAATCACTTGCCCGGCGCATACTCGACCGCGACGCGGCGCGCGATCGGGTCACGTCACCGATCGAGCGCGCTCGCGCAGGAGAAGACGGGCGAGTTCTGGGTCGCCGATCGCATGCTCGGCTCGATGACGCGCGCCGACTTCGAGCACTGCGACGTTGCGCTGTTTTTAGGCAAAAATCCCTGGCATTCGCACTCCATCCCGCGCGCGCGCGTGACGCTGAAGGAGCTGTCGAAGGATCCCGCGCGCTGCCTCATCGTGATCGATCCGCGCCGGACCGAGACGGCGGAGCTCGCGGACATCCATCTCCAGGTGAAGCCAGGCACCGACGCCTTCCTGCTCTCCGCGATCCTCGGCGTCTTGCATCAGGAGGGCCTCTTCGCGAAGGACTTCCTCGCCAGGCACGCGGTGGGGCTCGACGCTGTGACGACTGCCCTCGCCGCTGTCGATGTCGCGCGCTGCGCCGAGGCCTGCGGCATCGCCGAGACGCAGATCCGCGAGGCCGCCCGTCGCATCGGCGGCGCGCGTGCGCTTGCCACGTTCGAAGACCTCGGCGTGCAGATGAACAAGAACTCCACGCTGGTGAGCTACCTGCACCACCTGCTCGTCGCCCTCACCGGGAGCATCGGCAAGCCGGGCGCACATTACATCCCGACGCCCCTCGTCAACATCGCGGGCGGAGCGTCCGGGCGCACGAGCCCGGTGGTGGGCGCGCCGATCATCAGCGGCCTCGTGCCGTGCAACGTGATCGCCGACGAGATCCTCACCGATCACCCCAAGCGCTACCGGGCGATGCTCATCGAGGCCGCGAACCCCGCGCACTCCCTCGCAGGCTCGCCGCGATTCCGCGAGGCGCTCCTCGCGCTCGACACCGTGGTCGTCATCGACGTCGCGATGACCGAGTCGGCGCGGCTCGCGCACTACGTCCTTCCTGCGGCGACGCAGTTCGAGAAGGCGGAGGCGACGTTCTTCAACTTCGAGTTTCCGGAGAACGCGTTTCATTTGCGGCCGCGCCTCTTCGAGCCGCCGGCGGGGGTGCTCCCCGAGGCCGAGATCCACGCGCGTCTGGTGGAGGCGCTCGGAGTCGTGACCGAAGCGGATCTGGCGCCGCTGCGCGAGGCGGCCGCGAGGGGCATGGCGGCGTACGCAGAGGCGTTCATGGGCGTCGCGCTCGGCGATCCTCGCCTCGGGCCGCAGGCGCCGGTGCTCCTCTACCGCACGCTGCCGATGCCGGTGGAGCTGAAGGAGGGTGCCGTCGTGCTCGGCCTCGTGATGAAGCTCGCGATGAGCGCGCCGCAGGCGATCGCGCGCGCGGGCTTCGGTGGGAGTCCGGTGGAGGCCGCCGCCGCGCTGTTCAAGGCGATATGCGAGAGCCCGTCCGGAGTCGTCTTCGCGAAGGACGAGTGGTCGGAGGTGCTCGGCCGCATCGCAACGCCCGACGGCAAGGTGCACCTCGCGCTGGAGGACCTCCTCGGCAAGTGGGGTCAGCTCCTCGCGGCAGGTCCCCCGCCGATCGACGCGGAGTTTCCGTTCGTCCTGTCGGCCGGTGAGCGGCGCTCGTTCACGGCGAACACGATCATCCGCGACGCCGCGTGGCGAAAGACGGACGCGGCCGGCGCGCTCCGCATGAGCCCGAGCGACGCCGCGTCCCTCGGGGTGGCGGAGGGCGGGACCGTGCGTGTGACGACGCGCGGCGGCACGGTGGTGACGACCGTGGAAGTGACCGACACGATGATGAGCGGCCACATCTCCCTCCCGAACGGCCTCGGTGTCACTCCGGCGAGCGGTCCAACCGCGGGCGTCGCGCCCAACGAGCTGACGCGCACGCAGGATCGCGACGAGCTCGCGGGAACGCCGTGGCACAAGTACGTCCCCGCGCAGGTCACGCGCGCGTGACGCTCGCGTCGCTGATGCCCGTTGCCCCTTCAGGGCCTGACCGGAAAGCCGGTCAGGCCTTCCTGTCAGAAGCGTTTCGCTCCGCTGCGCTTCGCTCCACTTAGTGCACGTCGACGGCGAGCGAGAGCTCGGTCGGGTCGAGCTTGCAGACCGTCGCTGAGCAGACGCTCATCTTGAACGTCCCCCCGAGCGTGATCTTTCCGGCCGCCGATGGATGAAAGCGCAGCGCGATCGTCGCGACCTTCTCGCCCGTCTGCGTGAAGTGCCCCGACGCGCGCCCGAACGAGCGTCCGCCCTCGGCGCCGAGAAACTGCACGCCCGGCGCATCGTTCAGCACGACTTTGTACGGATACTCCTTGTTGATGTGAAACTCGTCGGTCGCCTCGAGCCGAACCGTCGCGGAGCAGTCGGTGTTGGCCGCGCACGTCGGGACGGTGAGATCGATGATCGAATGATCCGCGGTTTTGTGGAGGGTCACGGGCGGAGTCGGAGTCGGAGTCGGGGTCGGAGTCGGAGTCGGAGTCGGAGTCGGAGTCGGAGTCGGAGTCGGACGTGCTGGCGTCGGCGCGGTCGCGGTCGCGGTTGCGGTCGCCGTCGCGGTCGCGGTCGCGGTCGCGGTCGGGGTCGGGGTCGGGGTCGGGGTCGCGGTCGGGGTCGCGGTCGGGGTCGGCGTCGGAGCCGCCGCGGTCGCGGCGACTGGAGGCGGGTCGGCGCTCGCGAGGGGCTTCTCCTCGTGCTTCCCGCACGCCGCCGCCGCGAAAAGAATGCACCCTGCAATGAGCTTGCTCGCGGTCACTTGCACCCCAACACCTTCATTCGATCCTTCGCCTTCGTTGCCGTCACGCTGCGCGGCTTGGCGTCGCCCCATCGCGACACCACGATCGCGTAGGCCGCGCACGCCGCCGGCGTGTCGCCCGCGATCTCACGCGACATGCCGAGAAAGAAGTGCGCGCGCGTGTGGGGCGACGGATAGTCGAGCGCGCCGCAGTGGGCGGTCGCGCGGGCGAGGAAAAATTTCGCGCCGTCCGCGTCGCCCGCGAGCGCATAGACCTTGCCGAGCGCGGTCTCGCGGCCGACGTTGCGTCGGGTGGAAGGCGGCAGCGGGAGGTACACCGGGAGGAGCCCGATCGCGGCGACCGCTTCTTCCTTGGTCTGAACGAAGTCGGCGTACCCGTCGATCCACGGGAACGCGCGCTCACGCGCCTGGCCTTGCTTGCCCTCCTCCTTCGCCTTGATCTCGACATCGCGCTCGCGGAGCCAGTCGGCGCGGCGCGCCTCGAACGTCGGCAGATCGAGCTTGCCCGCGCGGAAGAGGACGTTTTGGAAAAAGAGCGGGTTGGTGAAGCCGATCCAGAGATCCTGGCGGTTCAGGTAGTCGTTGGCGACGGCCGCGGCCTCGTCGGTGCGCCCCGACTCGACGTAGATGTCCGCGAGCAGCGCGGCGACGTTGAAGTGATCGCCGCGATCGGCCTTCCCCTCGAGCAGGTGCTCCTTCTCGCGCGCGAAGCGCTCGGCAGCGACGAAATCGCCGCTCAGGTTCGCGAGGCTCGCCTTGTAGAAAAGATCGCGCTCCGCCTTCTCGGGCGCGGGCAGCTTGTCGACGTACTGGCGCAGCGCCTCGCGAACGGTGTCGACGGGCCGGCCGCGCGAGTAGAGCGCCTCGGCGAGGTAGTAGTACGCGAGCGCGGAGTCGGGCTCTTTGGCGATGGCGGCGCGCGTCTCCGCCTCCATCTTTTCGCACTCCCCTTCGCGCCGGTACACGCGCGCGCGCTCGTGCAGGCAGATCGTGGCTTGCGGGGCCATGCGCAAGCAGTCCTCGTAGGACGCGAGCGCCGCCGGGGCGTCTCCCTGGAGGTACTTGACGCCTCCGCGCGACCACCACGCGAGCGCAAAATGCGGATCGGCTTTCGCGGCGCGCTGGTAGGCGTCGGCCGCGCTCTCGAAGTTGTTCCGCTGTTGGCGCGCGTAGCCGAGGTAGTAGAGGATCTCGGCGTCGGTCGGGAAGCGCGACGACGCGGCGAGCAAGCGCTTCTCCCACTCGCCTAGGTCCGGCGGCTCGCGCATGAACGGCTCGGTGGCGTCGAGGAGCGCGGTGTCCTTGCCGTCGAGGAGCGCGCGGTGCTCGAACGCGCGGCGGTAGTGATCGCGCGCGGCCGCGGCGTCGGCGTCGAACGTCCCCAAACAGAGGCGAAGGTGACCGGCGGCGAGCGTCGGATCGGCGGCGACGGCGTCGGCGAGACGACGGTTCGACGCGGCCGAGGCTCCGTCCCACATCGCCTGGATGCCCTCTTCGTAGGCGAGCGCGGCCGCATTATTTTCGGAGATCGGCGGCTTCTTCCCGTTGACCGTGGGCGTCGCGAGGCGGTGACGGCGCGCGTTCTGCCACAGCGCCACGCACGCGATGATCGCCATCGCCGCGATCGCGATCGCGATCCATCGCGGCCGCCGGCGGGTTGCCGAGCGCGCGGTGCTCCCGTCGTTGGGCGGTGACGAAGCGGCGACGCCGCGACGGGTCGTGCGCGTGTCCGACGAGTCCGGCGTGCGCGGCTCGACGTCGAAGCGCGAAGGCCGCACGACCGGCGTGGACGTCCGCACCAGCGGCTCGAGCTGCGCGACGACCTCGTCCATCGACGCGAAGCGCTCGGCCGGCGTCCGCCGGAGTGCCTTGTGGATCGCCTTCTCGACGACAGCGGGCACATCCCACCCCGCGGCGGCGCTCAAGGCGTCGGCCGGCTCGCTCAGGATCGTCGCGACCATCGCGAGCGAGTCGGCCTGGTCCTTCCACGGTCGCCTGCCGCTGATCATCTCGTAGGCGAGCACGCCCCACCCGAACTGATCGCTGCGGCCGTCGACTTGCACGCCGCGCATCTGCTCGGGGGACATGTACACGGGCGTGCCGATCACCACGCCCTTGCCGGTGATCGTCGGGATCTCCTGGCCCTGCGTGGGACCCGTCACGTCGAGCTCGCCGTACGCTCGGCGGGCGACGCCGAAGTCGAGCACCTTCACCATGCCGTCGTCGCGAACCATCACGTTCTCGGGCTTGATGTCGCGATGAACGATGCCCGCCTTGTGCGCCGCCGACAAGGCGCGCGCCACGTCCACGAGCCAGCGCAGCCGTGTCTCGAACGGGACGTCGCCCACCCCCACAAACGCACGAAGGGTGCGGCCGACGACGAGCTCCATCGCGATGTACGGAACGCCGTCGTGCTCCCCGACGTCGTGGATGGCCACGGTGTTGGGGTGATCGAGCACCGCGGCGGCGCGCGCCTCGCGAATGAGGCGGGCGACGCCCTCGGACCGGAGCTCGGGGCTCGACGACGCGACGACGCTCAGGATTTTGAGCGCGACCCGCCGATGCAACCGGCTGTCGTGCGCTTTGTAGACCCGCCCCATTCCCCCTTCGCCGAGCAAGTCTTCGATCGAGTAGCGATCAAAGCGGTCTCCCGGCGAGAGCATTGTCCAGGATGGTACCCCAGGGGGCGCGGTCCTGTGCTAGGTGAAGCGCGACAGCCGAGGTCCTGGGGGGAACGTATGTCGGAGAAGAGAGTCATCCTGCACGTCGACGACGACGCGCGCGTCCGCGAGGCGGTCGCCGAGGTGCTCACCCTCGCCGGGTACGTCATCGTGGGCGTCGCCAACGGGCTGGACGCGCTCGAGCACGTGGCGACGTTCGGCGCGCCGGCGCTCGTCCTCGTGGATTTGACGATGCCCGTCATGGACGGCAAGCAATTCCTCGCCGAGCGGCGCAAGTGGGCGAGCCTCACACACGTCCCGTTCGTCGCGCTGACGGCGAGCGGCATGTTCGACGCGACCGAGCTCGGCGTGTCCGAGGTCCTCCGCAAGCCCGTGGACATCGATCGCCTCCTCGCCGTCGTGCGACGCTACGCTCCCGGCCGATCGGGCACCTACTCCGCGGTCACGCCGAAGGCGCCCAAGACGACGCGCAAGAGCGAGCGCTGACGTGAGGTAGAGGGGTCACCCTGGCCACAGCGAAGGATGCTGTAGGTCGCTGACTTCTTTCATATTTTTCAAGAACGTGCGGTCGCGCTCACGCGTTCCTGAGCTACGCTCAAATGCAATCATGGGGGAGAGCGCACGCATGGATCGGACGAGCGACAGCGGAGTGGATCCGCTCGGATTGATCGGCACGCTCATCGACGGGCAGTTTCGCGCGCAAGAGATCGGCGGACGCGGTGAGCTCTCGGTCGTCTACCGCGGGCTCCACGAAGGCGTCGACGCGCCGGTGGCGATCAAATGCTTGAACCTCCCGATCACGCTCGACCTCGAGCGGTACGAGCCGCTCATCGAGAGCCTCCGCGAAGGCGCGCGGATCCACTACCAACTCGGCCGACGCCACGCGCACATCGTCCACAGCGTCGCGTGCGGGACGACGACCTCGCCGCGCACCGGCGCGAAGGTGCCGTACCTCGTTCGCGAGTGGCTGCAAGGGCGCTCCCTCGCGTCGGAGCTCGCGAAGCAGCAGTCGCGCCGGCGCTCGATCCGCGAGGTCATGACCTTGCTCGACTCGGCGGCGGACGCGCTGGCGTTCGCGCACAGCCAAGGCATCGGGCACTACGCGCTGACGCCCTCGAGCCTCTTCGTGGCGTGGACGGAAGAGGGACCGGCGGTGAAGGTCCTCGATTTCGGCGTCGGCAAAGTGCTGAACGACCACGCGGCCATTACAGCCGTGGGCGTGCGCGAGGCGGCGATCGACGCCGAGGCGAGCCTGCCGTGCCCGCCGTACGCGGCGCCGGAGCAGCTGGACAAGTCCTTCGGCGCGATCGGCCCGGCGAGCGACGTCTTCGCGTTCGCGCGAATTCTCTGCGAGGCGCTCGCGGCGCGGCCCGTCGTCGCCGCGGGAACGACCATCGGCGCGGCCGTGCGCGCGCTGCATGAGATGGGTCCGCCGACGGCGCTCGCGATGGGCGTCGCGCTCGGGCCCGAGCTCGAGGCGGTGCTGACCCGCGCGCTCGCGACGTCGCCCGGCGATCGCTTCCCCGACATGCGTTCGTTCTGGGACGAGCTCTCGCGCGCGGCGTCTCGCGCGCCGAAGAGCATCGCGCCCGCCGCACCGACGAAGAAGAAGGCGCCACCGCTTCCCGCGCGGCGCGCCGAAGCTCCGTCGCCGCCGTCGTACGATCGCGTGTCGACCACCGCCGAGGTCGCGCCCGCCGTCTCGCCCCCGTCCGCGCCGGCCATGCCCGTCGCGTCTCCGCGGTTCGCGCTGCATGAGGAGGAGGAGCTCGACGACGCGGATCTCCTCGCGCCTGCCGGGCTCGATCCATCACCGATGACGCGCCGCCTCGCGGCGGTCGGGCGAACGCCTCGGCAGCAGCGCATCATCGCGGCGGGTGGCGCCGCGGCACTGGCGTGCATCGTCGGGCTCCTCGCGCTGACGGCCCCGCGCGCGCCCGCTTCGGGCAGAGAAGCTCGCCTGACCTCTGCGCACGGCGCGAAGGTCCTCGTCGCGGCGCCGACCGCGCTGAAGCCTGGAACCGTCTCGTTGCCCGCGGACGTCGTGCCGGCGCCGCCCGCGATGGCCGTCGCCCCCGTTCCTCACCCGCCAGGCCGCTTCTCGGCGCCGACGGCGCGCGCCGCGCTCGCAGAGGCTTCGCCCGATCTCGCGGCGTGCATCGCCCCGCGCGGCACCGGTCCACGCGGTCCTGGCAGTGTGCGCGTGCGCTTCAACCCTAGCGGCAAGATGGCCGAGGCCTACCTCGGACCGCCTTACGCCGGCAGCGGCACCGGTCGCTGCATCCTCGAGCGCTTCTCGAAGGTCCGCGTCGAGCCCTTCGTCGGCGTGCCGATGTCGGTCAACTACTCGTTTTACACGATCCCGTTCTGATCGCTTCGAACGGTACCGCTCAGCGAGTGAATCAGAGCCCGATGCTCAACCCTTGTGCCGCCAGCGAACGGCGCGCGCGCTCCGCCCGATCGCATGCGGGGAGACACAGCGCACACATGACGACGGCGACCAGCGCGAACACGGGCGTCCAGAGCGCGTAGAGGGCGATGAACCCGTTGCTCACGGCGAACACCAACCACGCGGCAGAGCACAAGAAGAGGAGCGCGCCCGCGACGAGCACGCCGATCGCCGCCCAGCCGCGCGCGGTGAACACGTTGCGCGCGAGGAAGACGAGCGCGACCCCGATTGCGATGAGCACGTACGGCACGACGAACCAGGCGGAGAAGAGCCGCACGCTGACGAGCGTCTGAATCGCGTTCAAGATGGCGACCGCGCCCGCGAGGAGCGCGAAGCCGGCGGCGACCTTCGGGAACTTCGGGTTGACGTCGCGGAGATCGGCGTCGTCGTTCGGAGCCTGCGCCGGCATCATGGCAGCAGTATGGAGCGCGCGAGGCCGGAAGTGTCGCAACAAATCCCAGGTCGTGGCACACCTGCCGCGACCGCCCGGCCATGTCTCATGGCGCATGTGCGCGGGAAGACGGCAGCTGCACGTTGGTATGAAGTTCGCTGAGGCGGAGGGCGATGCGCCACTCCCTCCGACTCCTCTTCTGCTTCTCCTCTCTTTCGTTCCTATCCCTCGCCTTCGCCTGCGGGGGCAAGGTGACGCCGAATACCGGGGCGGCGAGCGCTCCCGGTGGAGACGGCGCGGGAGTGCCCGAGGCCCCGCCGACTCCGGGACAGACGCCGCCCGGCGCGCTCGGCACGCCGCCGGCGCCGGGCCAGCCTCCTTCGAAGCCACCGCCGTCACCCCCCCCGTCCACCGCCATCCGTACGTTCGCCGTGTCCCGCTTCTTCGCCGGCGACACCACGCGCGCGGGAACGCCGAGCACGATCGCCTGGAAGACGTTCGGCTACGATCTCGACGGCCGAACGACGACGCGGACTTCGGCCGACGTGTGCACGCCCGCCGCCGGCGCCGGCCGCGATTCGCAGATCGACGGCGAGTTCGGCATCGACAACGCCTGGGGAGCGCGGATCGTCCCCATCCTCCAGACCTTCCAGCATGACGTCTCACCCAGCTTGACGTCGTCGATCCGATCCGGCGCCTTCGGCTACCTGTTCGAAGTCACCGGCCTCGCCGACGCACCCGGGCAGACCAACACGAACGTCGCCGGGCAGCTCTACGACGCGGCGGCGTTCTCCGGAGTACCGTCCTTTACCCGGGCCGATCACTGGCCCGTACTGGCGAGCTCCCTCGCGGGCGGGACGCTCGGAGGCGGCGCCAAGACCAAGTTCCCGACGGCGTACATGAGCGGCGGCGTTTGGGTGAACGGCGCGCGCAGCGACGTGACGGTCTCGTTCTTCTTCGGCGACACAAAGTGGTCGTTCACGGTTCATCACGCGATCGTCACGTTCGAGCACCCTTCGCCATCCCAAATCGGCTTGGGAACGATCGCGGGCGTCGTCGGCACGACCGAGCTGATCGCGTCCCTGCGAGCGATCGCCGGCGCGGTGTCCGACTCGCTCTGCTCGGCGTCTGCGTTCGACTCGATCGCCCAGCAAATCGCGATGGCTTCGGACATGCGCGCCGACGGCACCAACGGACCCGGCGCGGCGTGCGACGCGATATCGATCGGCCTCGGCTTCGACGCCGACGAGATCGCGGACGTTTCGTCGATGCAGCCCGATCCGCCGCCGCCGCCCAATCCGTGTCCGTGACGGGAAGTGGACGGGGACAAACCGCGAGCGGCCGAGTAGGGTGCGCGCCGTGCTGTCCGCCGCCTCCTCTTCTTCTTCCACCCGATCTCCGTCACCGTCCTCGTCTCCGGAGACGTACGACGCGTCGAACATCGACTACGACGCGCTCCTCGCCGATCTGAAGGAGCTCCGTCGCGAGCTCGAGTCGAAGATGGGGGATCTTGATCTCGCGCACCTCCGCAAGATCGAGCGGATCGGCCGCGCCGCGACCGCGTTCGGCGTCGCCACGGCGTGGACTGTGCCCAACCCGCTCACGATGGCAGCGCTCGCGCTCGGCCGCTCGACGCGCTGGCTGCTCATGCACCACATCGGCCACCGCGGCTACGACAAGGTCCCCGGCGTCCCGGCGCGCTACACGAGCAAGGTCTTCGCGCGCGGCTCCCGTCGATTCATCGACTGGGCCGACTGGATGATCCCCGAGGCGTGGATCTACGAGCACAACGTCCTTCACCACAGCCACACCGGCGAAGAGAAGGACCCCGATCTGGTCGAGCGGAACACCGAGTGGCTGCGGAAGGCCCGCCTCCCGTTGCCGCTGAAATACATGACGATGCTCGGCCTCGCGGTCAGCTGGCGCTTCTCGTACTACGCGCCAAACACGCTCGAGGAGTGGCTCGACCGGCACGCGGCGCGAGGCGACGACGGCAAGGTGGACGGCGCGCGCAACCACCGGAAGGAGCTATGGCTCCGCTGCTACCTCCCTTACGCGACCGGGCACTTCGTCCTCTTCCCTCTCCTCTACTTGCCCCTCGGTCCGCTCGCGTCGCTCTCCGCGCTCCTGAACTCACTCGGCGGCGAGGCGCTCACCAACCTGCACACGTTCTGCGTGGTCGGGCCGAACCACACCGGCGACGACTTGTACCGCTACGACAGCCGGCCGGGCTCGAAGGGCGAGGCGATCGTCCGGCAGATCCTCGGCTCGACGAACTACGCGACCGGCGGCGATCTCGTCGACTACGCGCACCTGTGGCTCAACTACCAGATCGAGCACCACATCTTCCCGGACCTGCCGATGCTCCGGTACCGCGACGCGGCGCCGCGCGTGAAGGCGCTGTGCGAGAAGCACGGCATCCCGTACCCGCAGTCCGGCATCCTCTCGCGCGTGAAGAAGCTGCTCGATGTCGCGGTCGGCAAGACCTCGATGAAGCGTGTCCAATCACTCGGCGCGCCACACGAGGCCTCCGCCTGTCTGACCGGAAAAGCCGGTCAGCCTTCAGGAGCGTTTCGCTCCGCTGCGCTTCGCTCCACTCACTGACCGGCAAAGCCGGTCAGCCTTCAGGAGCGTTTCGCTCCGCTGCGCTTCGCTTCGCTCCACTCACTGACCGAGCCGATAATAGTTGTCCGGGTTGTAGAGGTAGTACGCGTCGACGGGTGACAGGCGCGGGAGCTTCGTGAAGGCGTGGCCTTGCGGGTCGATCTCCTGCGTGAGCGCGTCGTCTTGCTGGAGGCGGAGCGGCGCCGGCACCGTGGGGCGCGCGGCGACGGTGTCGGGGTTTTTCACGTACGACTCCTCGTGGACGACGCTGACGATCTCGTCGACCCAGTGGAGCTTCTTCGCCTCGTCGCCGAACTCCTGCCAGTCGCCGGTGCTGCGGTGCTGGTACATGCGCTTGGTGAGCTCGTCGAGACCGATGCCCATCTTCGCGGCGACCGGCTGGGCGAGGCGCTTCCACCACTCCTCGAGATCCTTCACGCGCTCACGGTGCTCGGTGAGGTTACCGCCCGCGCCTGCCGAAAGCTGGTGGTGCAGGATGATCGCGTTCGGGTACGCGAAGGACCGCGTCGCGAGCGTCGTGATGCCGGCGGCCATGCTCGCTGCGAACGATTTCACGACGACGTAGACTGGAGCTTGGCTCCCCTTCATCGTGCGGAGGATCTTGTAGCCGGCTGCCACGGAGCCGCCCGGTGACTCGTCGATGACGATGAAGATCGGAAAGTCACGGTTCTGGTTGTTGAAGAAGTTGATGCGCTCGGTGATGCGATCGGCCGTCGCCATCGTGATGACGCCGTTCAGCGGGATGCGGCGATCGGTGATGGTGAGCTCGCCGTTCTTGAAGGGGTCCTTGGTGTATTTCACGTCGGCCAGCACGCGGTTGTTCACCGCGTCGCGCTTGTCGCGGAGCTCGAGCTCGGTCGCGCGGAGCTTGATCTCCTGCTCGTTCAGCGCCACCGCGCGCGATTTGACGGCGAGCTCAGCGGCGGCGAGATCGTTCTGCGCCTTGAGCTTCTCGAGGTTCTCGCGCACCGTCGCGAGCTCCCGGTCGAGGCGCGTCTTTCGCTCCGCCTCCTTCAGCGCGAGCGTCTTGTTGAGCACGTCGGTCTGCTTGTTCATTCGATCGATCTCGGCCTGACGCGACGCGAGCTCCGCCTGGAGCTTCTGTGCGTAGATCGACGCCTCGAGCTCGCGCCGTTGCTTCTCGGCCGCGAGCGCGGAGAGCTCCTTCTTCAGCCTGAGATCGGCGACGCTATTTTCGAGCGTCAGCTGCTCCTGCGTCTTCTTCAGGTCGTCCCCGCCAGTCGCGGTCGCCGAGATCGGGGCGACCGCAGGTTTGGTTGCGGGCAGGGTATCGGCGAACGCCGGTTGGGCAAACGCGAGCGGGGCCGCGAGAAGCGACCCCCAGACGAGACTGTGGGCGCTCAATCGAGAATTCATTCACGCTCCTCGGAGGCTCAGCTGCCTCCGTGAAGGAGACGCGAGCCCCCGAAGCTCTATTCCCGGAGTCGGAGTCGGAGTCGGAGTCGGAGTCGGAGTCGGAGTCGGAGTCGGCCGAGCTGCGACTCCTCCTCACCCCCCGGCGCCGATTTCATAGCCGAACACCGCCCCAAGCGAGAAGGTTCGAAGCACCTGACGGCGCTCGAGGCCGATGAAGAATCCGCCGCTGGCCACTCCGATGAAATCGCGACCCGTGGCGCGGGTGCCGAGGCGGGTGGTCGCGCCGAGGAACGACTCGAGCGCGCGACCGTCATCGCCGTGGTACGGGACGATGACGACGCCGCCGTAGACGCCGACGCGCGCCCACCGCGTGACCTCGAGCTCGAGGCGCGCCTCCTCGGGCAGCTCGAAGCGCGCCGACTCGCGCGAGGTCCCGAGGCCGGTGTGGACCGCGAGGAATCCGGTGTCGCCGAGCACGACGCCGAGGCCCGCAGGGTAGAAATTCGCGCGGTACGCGACGCCAACCGGGGCCGACGCGCCGATCTCGAGATCGAAACCGGCGCTGACACCCACCCTTCCATGGCCCGCGTAGACGCCGCGGCCGGTCAAGCCCACGCGCGCGAGATCGGTGAGCCCGGCGGCGCGCCCGCGGTCGGCGATATGGCTGTAGGATGCAAGCATCACGATGCTGCCCGCGCCGTGCTCGTGGCGCGACGGAGCGCCTTCTGGCCACGGGAAGCGATCCGGCGAGGCGTCACTTCCGGGAACGATCAGGGCGGTGTCGACGCCGATTCGCCCGGGGTTCACGGGCACGTCGAAGCCGGGAGGCCAGAAATGAACGCCGAGCGGCAACCCGATGAAGTCGGCGCCGATGCCCTCCTTCAGGCCGATCTTCGCGCCGCCGAGCCAGGTCTCGATCTGCACGCCGGTGCCCCCCTCGGTGCCGGAGAAGCCGATGGGCCCGCGGTAGTCCTTTCCGAGCGCGGTCGCCGGGAGCTCGATGCCGAGGCCGCACGACCGAATCAGCAGATCGGTGAAGGTGTTGCTACTGGGGCCGGGCCAGCACCCGCAGTTGAAGTCTTTGTACGCCTTCGTGACGCGCGCGAGGCACGAGACGACCTCCGCGATCTCCTCGCGCGATCCGCGAACGACGCCGCTGATGGCGACCTCGTGGGGATTGACGCCCGACGTGAACGCCGCGGAGGGATCGGCGTACGTCGTGACCTCTGCGTCGCCGAGCCACTCGTAGCGTGCGAGCGTGGACGAGCGCGAGGGCAACGTCGCGGGCACGTTGGAGACGATCCACGAGTGGCGCGCCACGTCGCGAAACGCGCCCGGCATCTCCCCGCTGATGACCGCGACGTACGCGGCCTCGCGCGGCGGGAGGACACCGGGCCGCGGCCGAACGCACCCCGTGACGGCGCCCATCGCGAGAAGGACGCCGACGCGCGCGTACGGGGAGCTCGCGGACCGGCGCATGGCAAACCGTAACGTAGGACCCTCGAGCTCGGAATGGATCCGCGGACCTGGTGGGATCGCGTCGATCACGCGTGAACGTTCGCGAGACCCGCGAGACGCCGCGCCTGGATCGTTCGCGGACCGTGTCTCATCCGCTGGGAAAATGGCCGGATCGTACGATGTGGTCTCGTGGCGCACCCCTTGCTGAAGGAGTCTTCACGCGCGGCCCTCGGGAGAGCAAAGCCTGATCCACTCGCGCGCCATAACTCGTCAAGGAGGCTTTCATGAAGACGACCATCGCCTGCGTGTTGTTCGGTGTGGGACTCGTCATCGGCTCGGCGGGCGCCTCGGGGTGCGCCGCGCCAACGGGGCCGGAGGAGAGCACCGAGGACTCCTCGAAGGAGGCCGACGCGCTGCAGCTCGCGGGCGGCATGAGCGATCTATCCTCGATCGCCTTCGACCCGCAGGCGCCGGAGTCGACGCCCGGCCCGCAGACGCATCCCATGCCGTCGTTTGCGAGCCGCTACGAGACGCTCGCCCTCGCCGCGAGCGCCGACGCCGTGCCGGAGGGCACGGACGAAGACCAGAGCAGGCCGATCGCGGGCGAGGAGACACCGGAGAGCGCGGGCGACGGATCGCCGGAGACGACGATCGGCGCCGAGGCCGCCGCGGCGTTGAAGCTCATCTACCACGGCGGTCCGGTCATGCCCCGCCAGAACGTCTACTTCATCTACTACGGCAACTGGGCAAACACGACGCGCACGCGGAGCCTCCTCCACACCTTCGTCAACGGGCTCCACACCGCCAACCTGAACCAAAACTTCCTCGACGGGCTCGAGTACGCGGGTCAGGGAACGACGCACGCGGGGTCCAAGGGATTCGGCTTCGGGGGCGCGGTCGGCGTCGGCTACCCGTACGGGCACTCGCTCACCGACGCGGAAATCGCCAACGTCGTCCACTCGGTGCTGAACAGCGGGAAGCTCTCGCCCGACGCGAACGGTCTCTACTTCGTGATGCCGAGCCCCGACGTCGCCGTCCACAACGACACCAAGTGGTGCGGCTGGCACTCGCGCCAGACGATGAACGTCCGCTTTCAGGACAACTACAACGTCACCGTCGACGTGAAGTACGGCGTCATCCGCAACACGAAGCGCGGCTCGGGGTGCTCGTACTACGGAACGGCCGCGCACCACTCGGTGACGCCCAACCGTGACTTCGTCGCCGACTCGCAGGTCAACGTCATCTCGCACGAGATGGTGGAGGCGATGACCGATCCCGACTTGAACGCGTGGTTCGACGCGAAGGGCGAAGAGAACAGCGACAAGTGCGCGTGGAACTTCAAGGGCGTTCGCAGCGTCAACGCCTCCCACGCCAACCTGTACGATCGCAACGCCAAGCGCTGGTGGCTCTTGCAGAGCGAGTTCCGCCACAACCGCGCGTGCGGCAACGGCGCCGCGCGCTGACGCGGGCGGGTCCGAAAAGGCCGAAAGCCCCGACCGCTCGCGCAGCCGGGGCTCCCGACAAAATCCAATCCGTCGCTCAGTACCGGTAGTGATCGGGCTTGAACGGCCCTTCCTTCGACACGCCGAGATACTTCGCCTGCTCGTCCGACAGCGTCGTCAGCTCGACGCCGAGCTTGCCGAGGTGGAGCGCGGCGACCTTCTCGTCGAGCTTCTTCGGCAGGACGTGCACGCCGAGCGGGTAGCTCTTCGTGTCGGTCCAGAGCGCGATCTGCGCGAGGACCTGGTTCGAGAAGGAGGACGACATGACGAACGACGGGTGGCCGTTCGCGCAGCCGAGGTTCACGAGGCGACCGCGTGCGAGGAGCGTGAGGCGCTTGCCGTCCGGGAAGACGAACTGGTCCACCTGCGGCTTGATGTTCACTTCCTTGATCTCGGGGTTCTTCTCGAGCCACGCGACGTCGATCTCGCAATCGAAGTGGCCGATGTTGCAGAGGATGGCCTGATCCTTCATCGACTTCATGTGATCGGGGCGAAGGATGCCCATGCAACCGGTCGCGGTAACGAAGATGTCGCCCTGGGGCGCGGCCTTCTCCATCGTCGTGACCTGGTAGCCCTCCATCGCGGCCTGGAGGGCGTTGATGGGATCGATCTCGGTGATGATGACGCGGGCGCCGAGGCCGCGGAGCGACTGCGCGCAGCCCTTGCCGACGTCGCCGTAGCCGGCCACGACCGCCACTTTGCCGGCGAACATGACGCCGGTGGCGCGCTTGAGGCCGTCGCCGAGCGATTCACGGCAGCCGTAGAGGTTGTCGAACTTCGACTTGGTGACCGAGTCGTTGACGTTGATGCACGGGACCTTGAGGGTGCCCTTCTTGAACATCTCGTAGAGGCGGTGAACGCCCGTCGTCGTCTCCTCGGAGATGCCGCGGACCGGGTCCGGGCCCGCGAAGAGCTCGGGGTGCTTGGTGTGCGCGATGATCGTGAGATCGCCGCCGTCGTCCAAGATCATGTTCGGGCCTTTGCCGCCCTTGAACGCCTTGAGCTGCATCTCGATGCACTCGTCGTATTCCTTCTCGGTCTCGCCCTTCCAGGCGAAGACGGGGACGCCCGTAGCGGCGATTGCGGCGGCGGCCTGATCCTGCGTCGAGTAGATGTTGCAGGAGGTCCAGGTGACGTCGGCGCCGAGCGCGGTGAGCGTCTCGATGAGGACCGCGGTCTGCGTCGTCATGTGGAGGCAGCCGGCGATGCGCGCGCCCGTCAGCGGCTTCGCCTTGCCGAACTCGGCGCGGAGCGCCATGAGGCCGGGCATTTCGCTCTCGGCGATCTCGATTTCTTTGCGACCCCACGCCGCGAGGGAGATGTCCTTGACCTTGTAGTTCTCAGCCATGATGTGCCTTCCTGTCTTTCTCGTTTCGCTTGTTTCGATCGGATTTGGTGTCACCGCCGCCGCTGCTCGCGGTGGTGGCGACCAACGTTTGCCAAGGCAGATGCGCGTCGGGTCCCGCGTGCGGCGCGGGGATTCGCGCGACGTGCGGGTTTTCCAGACCCGCGTCCTTCGCGAAGCGAGCGAGCTCGCGGGCCTCGAAGCCGAGCCACAGGTCGGCCTGCGCGCGCATCTTCTCGTCGTCGTGGCGCGCGTAGTCGAGGAGGATGACGGCGCCGCCCGGGCGCGCGAGGCGGGCGAGCATCTTGACGAGGCTCGCCGGCTGGGGCGCGTGGTGGAGCATGCGCACGGCGAAGACCGCGTCGGCCTTCTGGGCGATGGCGGCGTGGACCGCGGCGCTGTCCAGATCTCCTTCGACGAGCTCGACGTTCGTATACCCGCGCGCCTCGACGCGTGCGCGCGCACGGCGCAGCTGAGGCTCGGCGCGATCGATCGCGACGACGCGCTCGAAGACCGGCGCGAGCACGTCGAGCATTCCACCATCGCCGGTGCCGGCGTCGACGGCGAGCGCGCGGCGCGGGAGGAGCGGCGCGAACGCCGAGAGGTACGACGCGAGCTCGTGCGGAGGTCCGACCTCGCGATCCTCGCCGCGCGGCTGGGCGAAGTACTCACGCCCCACTGCGTCGCGCGCGGCGAGGACGACGGCGACCTTCGCGAGCGATCCGTCCTCTTCGCACAGCGCGCGGCCGCTCCGCAGCGCGTCGATCACGACGGGATCGGCGACGGCGCTTCCATCGATACGAACGAGCGCGCGCGTGCCCTGGCGACGCACGACGACGAGCCCCGCCTGCTTCAGCGGCGCGACGTGGCGCGACACGTTCGGCTGGCTCTCGCCGAGGAGCTCTGCGAGCTCGCCAATCGTCAGCTCCTCCTCCTGCGCGAGCGCGAGGAGGCGCAGGCGCACCGGCTCCGAGAGGACCCGGTACAGCTCCCAGCGCTCGTAGGTGGCCGTGGACTGCACGAAGGAAGATATATGCGTCGATGCGAATGAATGCAAGTAGCACCGCGCATTTTTCTGAAGAGCCCATTTTTTCGGCATTCTGGGACGACCCGGTGACGTTTCGATGACAACTTTTTACGCGGCCGACAAGGGGGCCCACTAGTATCCGGGCCTACATGTCCCCCCGTTCGAAGCCGCAGCTGGCCGTCGAGGATGCCTCGACGAGCGCTGCCCTGCCGCGCGCGTCGCTCGGCATCCGCGGTCGTGCGCGGCTTCGTCGGTGGCTCGGCCGCGCCCTCCTCGCGGTGCCGGCGATCGGGATCGCCGCTACCGACGTCGCGCGGCGCCGCGAGCAGATCCGTCACTTCGAAGAGATTGAGCTCCAGTACTACGTCGTCACGATCGTCCTCAGCTTTGTGCTCTGGGGCGCGCTCCTCGCGATCGCGACGCGGCGAGACGGAGTGGCCCGTCACGTCGCGCGCCTCCTCCTCGTGGCGTTGGCCCTCTTCGCGTTCGGCGGGCAGACCTACTCGTTCGATCGCTACCAGGCGTACTTGAACCACCGCGCGGTCCTCGTCGGCACGTCGATGCTGCCGAGCATCGGGCAGCAGCTGTGGAGCGATCGCGTCGGCTTCGCAGGCGCGCTCTTGCCGCCGATCCTCGCGATCGTGGCGCTGGCGATTTGCGGAATGCTCCTCGCGCCGCTCCGTCGCGCGCGCACGCTCGTCGCGGTAGACGTGGCGGCCGTCGCGCTGGTGCTCTCGCTCGTGGCGGCGCCGACCGAGGGCGGTGAGCAAGGGGCGACGCCCGACGTCCTCTACTTGTCGGCGATG
The DNA here is from genome assembly GCA_038231275.1 of Polyangiales bacterium. Classification (GTDB taxonomy): domain Bacteria; phylum Myxococcota_A; class Polyangia; order Polyangiales; family Polyangiaceae; genus JANYHK01. The sequence continues at coordinate 307,076 of JBBRLQ010000007.1, read as the reverse complement.
GGCTACCTGGCGCGCGCACACTGGGAGCACAACGAGACGGTGGAGCGCGTGCATCCCGGGCCGCGCTCGCCGCTGCCGGTCGCCGCGATCACGCCGGTGCCGACGCCGCGCCGCAACGTGCTCATGATCGTGACCGAGAGCGTTCGCTCGCACAGCGTGTGCGTCGAGCACGATCCCGACTGCAAATGGACGCCGTTCTCGAACGCGGCGGCACCGAACCGCATCCCGTTCACGCAGGTCCGCGCGCTCGACTCGACGACCGCCATCTCGCTCGCGATCATGTGGGGCGGGATGCTGCCGACCGAGTCGCGCAAAGATCTGCACGAGGCCCCGCTCCTCTGGGAGTACGCGCGCGCCGGCGGATGGGACACCGCCTACTGGACGAGCCAGAACCTGCTCTTCGGCAACTCGGGCACGTGGGTCGACGGCCTCCCCGTGTCACGCCACGTGAGCGCGACGGAGCTCGAGCCGAACGCGACGCTCGAGACCGGCGCCGACGACGGCAAGCTCGTCACGTACGTCACCGGCGACATGGGCGCCCTCAAGGAGCCGTACGTCGGCGTCGTCCACCTCTCGAACACGCATTTCCCGTACGCGATCGATCCGGAGTTCTTGCCGTTCCAACCGCAAGAAGAGGCGAGCGGGCCCGGCTACGAGACCGAGATCAAGAACCGCTACCAGGACTCGATCATCCTCCAGGATCGCGCGGTCGGTCGCCTCGTCGACTATGTTCGCTCGCGGCCCGAGGGGGCGCGGACCATCATCGTCTTCGTCAGCGATCACGGCGAGCAGATGCGCGAGAAGGGCGCCGTCGGCCACACCGGGACGCTCTTCGATCCGGAGATCCGGATCCCCCTCTGGATCGACGCGCCGCCCGGCACGCTCACACTAGACGAGGAGGCGCACCTGCGCGCGCTCTCGAAGGAGCCGCTCACGTCGATCGACATGCTGCCGACGTTGCTCGATCTGATGGGCATGTGGGACGCCCCGCAGATCACGGCGTACCGCGCGCGGATGCCCGGAGAGAGCCTCCTCCGCGGCGGCTCGGCGCGCGATCAGGTGCTGCCGCTCACCAACTGCAGCGAGCTATGGGCTTGCGCCTTCAAGAACTGGGGCGCCATCCAGGGCACCCGCAAGCTCATCGCGACGACGTGGGACCACGCGTGGAACTGCTTCGACGTGGCGAAGGATCCCGACGAGGTGAACGACCTCGGCCCCGAGGCTTGCGCCGATCTGCGGCTCTATGCCGAGAAAACGATGGGCGGCCGTCCCTTTTCGGCCAAGTAGGCCTATAGATATGACGCTGCGATTTTCGGTCGTGGCTCACGGCCATCCTGGTGCTACATACGAGTCCGTATGTTGGTCCCCTTGAAGGAGCTTTCAATGCGTCTTGGTGTCCTCGCTTCGGTGGTTCTCCCGCTCGTCGCGTGCGCGTGCTCGTCGTCCAAGAGCTCCCCGAGCGCGCCGGTCACGGACGATGGAGGCGCTCCCGCCGTGGACGCCGCCGCTGCGTCGCTCCTCGATCCGCCGCCGACTGGGCACGGTGTTCAGTACCGCATGGTCTCGTCGCTCGACCCCGGGCAAGAGATCGAGCGCGTGCAGTTCTTCCAAGTGCCGCCCGAGGGGCTCTACGTGAACCGCGAAGAGGTGCGCTTCACGGCGGGCAGCCATCACGTCCTCATCTATTCGACGCCGTACAAGACGATCCCGACCGTCGACGAGCGCGGGGTCACGCACGACACCTCCGGCGTGTTCGACGCCCCGAACGGCGGCACCGGCGACTGGAGCGTCAACGGCGTCATCGCGGGCTCCCAGTCGGCCAACGCGCCTTCGGTTGTGGACGGTCTGCCGCCGAACGTCGCGGTGAAGCTCGAGGGCGGCACCGTCATCCTGATGAACACGCACTACTTGAATGCGCAGACGAAGCCCGTCACCGTCGACTCGCGCATCAACCTCTGGACGATCCCGAAGGAGCAGGTCACGACCGAGGCCGGGATCATCTTCTTCTACGATCCAATCATCCGCATCGCCGCCCACTCGAGCGGATACGCGGAGATGTCCTGTCCCGTGAACAGCGACATCACGGTGCTCAATCTGCAAACGCACATGCACGCGCGCGGGCTCGGCGGGCAGGCGTTCGTCTCACCGCCGGCCGCACCGGCCGCGCCGACGGCACCGCCGCAGATGATCTACGAGAGCTCGAACTGGGAGCAGGTCCCGGTGAAGAGCTTCGCGCCCGGCATGCAGATCAAGGCAGGCTCCACGCTCAACTACCACTGCAACTACCGGAACGACGAGGATAGGAACATCGTCCAAGGTCCCACGACCAAAGACGAGATGTGCATGATCATCGGCGTCTACTACCCGCGCGACGCGAAGACGGAGCTGTGCAGCAACGACGGCACCTACGACGGCTTCTCGCTGGCGGGGACCTGGTACGGCAAGGACGGCAACCAGAACTGCGCGCAGTCGCTCCTCTGCGCGAGCCTCGCGACGTCGGAGGACGAAGCGTATCGCTGTCTTCTCTCCGTATGCCACGGCTCGACGGCGCTCCTCGACGACGCCGCGAAGTGCAATTTCGTGAACGGCCCGGCGTGCAAGAAGTCGTGCTCGACGGACGCGGACCCGAAGACGTGCCAGCAGGGCTGCGTGCAGAAGGCGTGCGGCGACAAGGTCGCGGCCTGCCAGGCCTCGACGACCTGCAACTAAGCGCGGCTCACCCGCACTTGCCGTTCGGCGGCGCGCCCGTGCACGTGGCCGGGCACGCCTGGCTCGCGGTCGTCGTCTGGCCGCCCTTGCAATCGAACAAGTAGATGTCGTTCTTGTCGACGCCGGGGACGTGCGGGACGATCGGGAGATCCTTTCCGCAGTACCTGCCGTCGGCTTTTCCGAAGCACGGATCGCACGTGTCGGGGTGACCGCTCGGGAGCGGAACGCAGCCGTTGACGCACGCGGTGACGTCGGCGGCGGCGTCCTTCTCGCAGTAGTAGAGATCGTCGGGCGGCGCGTTGCAGAAGAGGCCGTTGTTGCCGCAGTACCAGCCGTTGTCGCGGTTTCGACAGGGGTTCGGGCATTGGGCGACCTCGACGTGGACGTCGTTCGGAGATTTCTCGAACGGCGCGTCCATGGACGGTTCCGAGTCGGGCGGCGCGGTGTCGCCTTGCTGCACGTCGGGCACGAACGTCGCGTCGAGGCACGCGCCGCCGTCGCAAAGCGTGTCCGCTTGATCCTTCGTGACGAAGTCGACGAGGAACGTGCACCCCGAGAGCGCGAGCGACGCCAGCGCGAGGGCGGCGGCGTGGCGACGGAAGGCGCGATCGGAGAGCGGCACCCCCTCATCTTACCCCCGCGAACCCACATGGCGTAGTCGGGTGCAAATGTGCGAGGATTCTCGCCAGAGGAACATCCATGGCGCAAAAGAGCGCCAAGCCGCCGCCGCACCCCAAGAAGGAGTCCATCCCGCCGCCGCTCCCTGGCAGCGCGGGCCCGCCGCCCCTTCCCGGGAGCGCCGGACCGCCGCCGCTTCCGAGCGAGCGCGCGGCGCCTCCGCCCGTGCCTCCGCCGCTGCCGAAGGTGCAGATCGACGGGATCGACGCGGAGACCTTGCCGGGGCGATCGGCGGCGTCGTCCGAGGTGTCGATCGACGTCGACGTCGGTGACCTCGTGCCGAGCTCCACGGCCGGTGTGAACTCGATCGACAAGCTCCTCGCGCTGACGGGCGAGAGCTGGAACGTCGACGATCAGGTGCGCACGCTGAAGGCCGCGGCGAGCGAGACGCAGCCGGCGCAGATGGAGCCGCCGGGGAAGCTGCACCCTCTTCTTCTTCCGACGCCGTACGACATCGGCAGGCCGTCGCCGCGCACGGACTCGTCGCCGGTGCCGGCCGCAGGCGAGCCGCCGCCGGGATCGGTTCCGTCGTCACCGCCGTCGAAGCCGCCGCCGTCCTTGGCGGGTCGTGGGAGCAAAGGGCCGCCGCCCTTGCCGACGCGAATTCCGCCGCCGCCGCCGGGCGACGCGTCGCGCACGAGCACTCGGCCGCCGCCGCTGCCCGCGCCGCCGCCGAGCCGGCCGCCGAGCGCGTCGATGCCGCCAGGATCGCTCGCGTCGCAGCTCTCGCATGCGAGCATCTCGGTGTCGTCGCGTACGCCCGACGGCGGGCTGAGCGGAGCCGCGCTCGCCGAGCTGCTCTCCGCGCGCGTGGCGACGCTCGAGGGGACCGTCGATCGCGTGGGGCTCGCGCGCGCGCACATGGAGATGGCGATCGCCAGCGAGGTGCTCGGCGACGAGACCAAGTGTATTGGGCACGCGGAGGCGGCGCTGCGCGTCGATCCCGAGCTGGCGAGCGCGCACGGCTTGCTTCGCCGCCGCAAGCACGGACGCGCCGCGATCGGGCAGCTTCTTTTGCACTTGGGGCAAGAGCTGTCGGCGTCGAGCGCGGAGGCGCAGACCGTCGAGCTCATCGTCGAGCGCGCGCGGCTGCTCGAGGCGAGCGGAGAGAAATCCGACGCGGTGCGCGCGGCGTGGGAGCAAGCGCTCACGCGGGCGCCGCACCACGCGGCAGCGCTGAAGGGGCTCGAGGCGGAGCTCGTCGCGCGGACGAACGCGGATTTCGGCTCCGAAGCGTTCGACGCGCTCGCGGGTCACCTCGGGCGGATGGCCGACGCGTTCGCGAGCGAGCCGCGTCTCGCGGCTTGGCTTCACGTCGAGCGCGCGCACCTGCTCGAGTGGCGGCTTGGTCGCGTGGACGCGGCGCGGGGAGCCCTCGAGCGCGCGGTGCGCCTGGATCCAGGCGTCGGGCCGGTGCGCGACGCGTACGTGAACCACGTCGCCGCGCAGCGCGACATGCCCGCGCTCGTCGAGGCGCTCGAAGAAGAGGCGGGGATCGAGACGAGCGGCGCCCGAAGCGCGCGCCTCGAGCTCGAGGCGGCGACGATCGCCGATCGTCGGCTCAAGGACGACGCGAAGGCCGTGTCGCTCCTGGAGCGCGCCATGACGCGCGAGCCCACGACACCGAGCGTCGATCGGCGCGTGCTCGACGAGCTGGTGCGCTTGTACGAAGCCACGGCGATGTGGCCCGAGGCGGCACGCGCGCGGCGATCGCGTCTTCGCTTCATCCACGAACCGGCGCACCTGGCACACGAGCTTCGCACCCTCGCGATGGTGCATGAGCGCCTCGGCGATCTCGAGAGCGCGGTCGGCGACATCCAGCGCGCGATGACGCTCGAGGACGACGATCCGACGCTCATCGAGACGCTCGATCGCCTGCTCGGGATGGCTGTGAAGGACGAGCAGCGCATGGCGCTTTGGCTCACCGAGGCCGCGCGCACCGAGGACGGGAAGAAACGAGCGCGCGCGCTGTGCCGCGCTGCGGTGATCGCCGACGGCTCGCTCCAGCGTCCGGTCGACGCGATCCGTCACCTGCGCGCGGCGTGGGTGGCGAACCCCGGCGACTCCGAGACGCTCGACATGCTCTCGCGCCTGCTCTCCCCTGCCCCGTCGCAGCGCGTCGACGGCGACGTGCGCGCGCTCATCGAGCTGTACGTGCAAGCGACGCAGACGGCGTCCGATCCGGGGAGGCGCGTCGCGTACCTCGAGCGGGTGGCGCTCCTCTGGGAGGAGCTGATCGGCGACGCCCAGCGCGCCGCGCGCGCGTACGAGGAGATCTTGAGCCTCGAACCTCGCCGTCGCAGCGCGGTGCTCGGCCTCGCGCGCAACGCGGCGCGCTGCGGCGACGAGCGCGCGCTCGCCCGCGCCCTCCTCGACGAGGCGCGAATCGCCGAGGACGGCGTCGACGTGCTCGCGCTCAAGGTCCGCGCCGCGACCGCGCTCGCGCGCCACGATCCGGCCCGCGCCATCGCGATCGTGCAGGAGGTCCTCGGCGCCGATCAGGCACATGGCGCCGCGCGCGCCCTTCAAGTGCGCCTCCACGAAGAGGCCAACCGCTGGGAGGCGGCCGCCAAGGCGCTCGCGTCGCGCATCGATCACACGCACGGCGCGCAGGAGCGCTTTCCGCTCTGGCTCAGCCTCGCGCAGATGCAAGACACGCGGCTGCGCGCGCCGTCCGACGCATTGCGGTCGCTCCAGCAAGCGCGCGCGCTCGATCCCGCGCACCCGGTGCCGCCCGCGGAGATCGCGCGCGTGCTCGAGAACGCCGGCGACGATCGCGCGCTCCGCGACGCGCTGACGCAACTTGCGATGGACGCGCCGACCCGCGAGGAGCGCGCGCGGTTCCTGGTCCGCGCCGCCGAGATCGACGAGCTGCGCCTCGAGAACGACGAGTCGGCCTCCCTCCTCTATTCGCGCGCGCTTGCGGAGACGCCGGAGGACGACATGATCGCCGATCGCCTCTCGCGCGTGCTCGCGCGGCGCGGCGCGGTGCGGCCTGCCACGTCGCCGAGCGCGCGCATCACCCCCGCCGCCCTCGGCGAGCGCGCTTCGCACCTGGCCAAGCGCTACGATCGCGCCGGTTCGCCGCAGCAAGCGCAGATCTTCGGCTTCGAGTACGCGGCGCTGCTCGTCGAGCTCGGACAGGATCTGCCGCACGCGATGGGCCTCCTCGAGTCGGTGCTCGCCGAGGATCCCGGCCACATCCCGGCCCTCCGCATGCTCGAGGCGCTCGCGCGGCGGACGGCGTCGTGGTCGCCGCTGTCGCGCGTCTTGTCGAAGCAGGGCGACGCGTTCATCGACGTGCGCGCGCGCCTAGGCGCGCTGTGGAACCTCGCGGCGCTCGAGGAGTGGCGCCTCCCGCTCACCGACAGCCCCTCGAACACGTACTCGCGCATCCTCGATCTCGACCCGACCGATCCGGGCGCGCTCGAGGCCACCGTGCGCCGCGATCTGGCCGCGGCGCGGCGCGGTGAAGCGCGGGCGCGAAAGGCGGTCATCTCCTCTCTTCGCGCCCTTTGCGCGCTCGCCTCGGACGATGGGTCACAGATCGCGATGCAGCTCCGCCTCGCGCTCCTCCTCGAATCGGCGGCCGGCGACGCCAACGAATCAGGCGGCCTCGCGCGCGAGGCGCTCGACCGCTACCGCGCGGCGCTCGCGATCGATTCGCTCAGCGTGACCGCCGCCACGGGCCTGGCGCGTCTGAGCAACAAGCTCGGCGACGCGGCGGGGGCGATCGAGGCGGCGATGTCGCTCGCCAACCTCGCGACGGCGCCCAAGGCGAAGGCGCGGTACCTCCTCGATGCCGCGGAGCTGCTCCTCGGCAACGACTCCGACGATCGCCTCGGACCGCGCGACGAGCGGCACGAGCGCGCAGGGCGCCTCCTCGAAGAGGCGCTGGAGTCCGAGCCCGATTCCATCCCCGCGGCAGGTCGGCTCGCCACCGTGCGCATCGAGCAGCGCCAGGCCGAGCGCCTCGTGGAGACCTTCCGCTCGGCGATCACGCGCGCGAAGAGCCCCGACGCGATCGTCATGCTCGGCTCGGAGATCGCCCGCGTCGCGCGCGACGAGCTGGGTGACTTGACCGTCGGCATCGACGCCATGCGCCACGTCCGAGAAGCGGCGCCGAACCACGTACCGTCGCTCCTCCTCTTGAGCGAGCTGTGCATCGCGCAGCGCGCGTGGCCGGAGGCGGTCGAGGCGCTGGAGTCGGTCGCTGCGATCAGCCGCGAGCCGGGTCCTCGCCTCACCGCGCTGTTCGCGCTCGCGAGCGTGTACGAGAAGGTGCTGTCGCGCCCCGACGAAGCCGAACGCGTCCTCCGGCTCGCCCTCAACATCGATCCCGCGAACGCGCGGGCCCTACGCGCCCTCATCCATCGCGTCGCGTCGTCGCAGTCGGAGCACGCGGGCGGCCGCCCCGACGCCAAGCGCGAGATCTCGGAGATGCTCGACAAGCTGTCCGAGGTCGAAAAAGATCACGGCCAGAAGGCGACCATCCTCCTCGAGCTGGCCGACATTCGTATCGAGCTGGACGATCGCGAGGGTGCCGAGCGCGCGCTCGTCGATGCCGTCGCGTACGCGCCGCTCAACACCAAGGCCTTCGCCAAGCTCGGCAGCCTCTTCCGGACCTCCAAGGGCCGCGACGTCGTCTCTTACGCCCGCGCGCTCACGCAGGTCATCGCGCGCGGACAGAAGATCGGGCACGTCGATCCGCGCTGGCTGGCCGCCCTCGGGCAGCTCGAGATCGAGGGCATGGGCCGCGTGCGGGACGGCGTCGTGCACCTGCAAAAAGCCGTGCAGATGGATCCGACTCTGTACGAGACGCGCTTCGAGCTCGCGAGCGCGTACAAGCGCCTCGGCGCGAACGAGGAGTCCACGCGCGTCCTCATGTCGATGCTGCTCCCGAACCCGCGGCCGATCATGAGCGTGTCCGATCCGGCGACCGCCCTCGAGCTGCTCGAGACGTCCCTCGGGGCCGAGCGCAAGAGCGAAGACGCGCTCATCATCAGCGAGCTGCGCGCGATCTGCGGCGATCTCGACGATGGGCGCCACAAGTGGCTGCGCTCGCGCCGCCTCCAGCCGCTCGAAGGTCACCACAGCGGCCTCGATCGCGCGGCGCTCGTCACCCACGTGCTGCCGAACGAGGGGCGCCACGTGATGCTCGAGGTCGCCGCCGCGATCGCCGGCATCGAGTCGAAGCTCCTGCGCGCGGATCTCACGGATCTCGGCATCTCGTCGCGCGATCGGATCAGCTCGCGCAGCGGGCACCCGACGCGCGCGCTCTTGGATCGGCTCGCGCGCGCGGTGGGCGTCGCGGAGGTCGATCTCGTCGTCACGTCCGCGGTCACGCGCACGCGTGTCCTCGCTCAGGACAGCTTGTGGGTGGTCGTGCCGCGCGCCTTGACGGACTTGCCGGAGCCGACGCAGCTCGCGTCGCTGGCCCGCGCGCTCGCGCGCATCGCGCTCGGCGTGCCCTGGCTGGAAGAGCTTCCGCCGCCGCACATCGAAGCGCTCCTCATCGCGTCGGCGCGTCAGGTGATGCCGACGTACGGCGCCGACGACGTGGACGTGATCTCGTCGAAGCTCGTCGCGCAGTACGAGCCGGGCGTGGCCAAGGCCTTGTCCCGCCGCCAGCGCAAGCTCCTCGAGGAGCTGCAGCCGCATCTCGCGGCGGCGTCTGGGCGGCCGGTGCCAGTCGACGTGTTCATCGGCGCACTCGCCCGCGCCGAGCTGCGCATCGCGTACCTGCTCACCGGCGATTTGCTGGCGACGATCGACGAGCTACGCGGCCTCGATCCCGCGTTCATGCGCGCCACCGACACGCCGGGCCGGGACTCGCTCGGCAAAGTGCTCGAGCACGCGTTCGCGGGCGACGTGATCCGCTTCGCCCTCACCACCGAAGCGACGGCCCTGCGCCGCCGCGTCGGCGCGACCTGGACCTGAACGTCGTAAGGGGTCCGTCGATCCTTTCTTGCCGTGGGGGTCTAACGGCAATCGTAGCGGCTCAGCGTCATCCCGCTCTCCGTGCGGTGCGCGTAGACCACACCGCCCTCCGGGGCCACCGTCATCTCGCGGAACGTCTCGTCGGCAGACGCGTTTACAGGAAGCTGAACGGTGTGCCCCGGCTGGCCGTCTCCCGAGGAGAGGCAGGTGAGGAACACCGCCGGGACCGGCTCGTCGCCCGACGGGATCTCGGCCAGCGTCGCCAGGTAGACGACGCCAGCCGCGTCGCTGTCGAGGAGCATGATCGACACGATCGGCATCCCCATCCGTAGCTCGCGCGTGAACACGTGCTCGTCCGTCGCGCGCTCGATCGCGCTGATGAAGAGGCGCCCGGCGTGCGCGTCGGTGATTCCGGCAGACAGCAGCATGCGACCATCCCTCGACGGCCGCCCGGGGAGCTCGGGGCGCACTTCGTCGGCGACCCCTGACGTGTCGCCTACGCGCACCAGCGTCCCGTGCTCGCGCTCGACGTACACGCTCTTGCCGTCGACGAAGACGCCCGTGAGGCCGCCGGCCTCGTCGATCCCTTTGCCCTCGAGCGGCAGCGTCCCGAGGAGCTTTCCATCGGGTCCGAGGATCGCGATCCCCTTGTCGCCCAGACGATCGAGCACCGCCATCGTGCCGTCGGGCGCGATCGCGACGTCTTGCGCGGCGCGGAGGGGAACGGGAATGACGGCGAGCGTCTTGCCATCCTTGCCGATGCGGAGCATTCGCGCATTGACCTGATCGAGCACCAGTACGTTCCCCTTGGGATCGAGGACGAGGCTCATCGGCGCCTCTGGGTTGCCCTCCTCGGGGCGCAGGCGGCCGACGTCGTGATCGCCGGAACCCCATCCGAGCGTGACGGCGCCCGCCCCGGACGGCGACGGGGTCGCCGCGGCGTCGATCGCGAGATCGGTCACGATGAGCTTGGCGGCGGGCGCCTCGCCTTGGGTGATCGCGACCGGGGTCTTTCCGTCCTCCTTCTTCTGCAGCGCGCCATCGCCTCCTCGGCCTCGCGCGAAGAAGAGGACGAGCAGAGCCCCGCCGACGAGCGCGGCTCCACCCAAGATCTTCGCGCGCGGGGCTCGTTTCGGTGCGTCCGGCATCTTCCCGTGGTCTTGCAACGCGCGCGCCCCTTCGATTCTTCGAGTGACGCGCGTGCGCGTACGTGACGTGTCACGAGGCTCGCGGTGCGTCGCGAGAAAATTCGCGATCCAGGTGCCGCGTTTCGTTTGCGTCTCGTTCGCGGACAACCTCGAACGCCGCGCGCCGCCTTCAAAAAAACCGCGTGAAGCGCGATCGCGCTTGGGGCGAGAGGAACCCACATGCCCGCTGATTCTCGCGAGACCCACGCGCCTGGCACGCCGCTCGCTCTAGGAGTGCTCATGAAACCTTCGATGCTTGGCCGGTACGTCGTGCGGTGTGCGGTTGCCTTCGGCGCGATGCTCGCGATCGGCGCGTGCAGCAGCAGTGCGGGGAACGTGGACAGCGAGCAGCTCCAATCGGCCGACGAGAAGACCGCGTCGTCCGTGAGTGAGGAGCTCTCCGCCGGCGTGCCGGTGGGATCGATCCTCGCCACGACGGCGAACCTGAACCTTCGCACGGGGGCTTCGACGGGCGATCACGTGCTGCACGTCATCCCCAATGGAGCGCACGTCACCACGGTGAACCGCACCGCGCCGGTCTCGGGTTGGTACAACATCAAGCACAACGGCGTCGTCGGCTGGAGCTACGGCTCGTATCTGAAGCTGGTCTCAACGCCCGGTGGTGGTGGGGGCGGCGGTGGGGGCGGCGGCTCGTCGGCCCGCAGCAACGCCATCGCGCGCGCAAAGGACGGTGTCGGCTTCTCGTACTGGTGGGGACACGGACGCTGGCTCGGCTCCGGCCCCAGCTCCTCGACGCGCGGCTCGTGCGCCGGCAGCTGCCCGAGCTGCACGCACCACGGGAGCTACGGCGCAGACTGCTCCGGGTACGTCGCGAAGATCTGGGACGTGCCGAGCTCGAACTCGAACGTCTCGGTCGACGAGCACCCGTACAGCACCTACAACTTCCGCTTCCAGACGATCTCGTGGCACCGCATCTCGCGCAGCGCCGCCGGCCTCGCGGACGCGCTCACGCACCACGACAGCGGCGCCGGCCACATCTTCCTGCACGAGTCGGGCGACGGTTGGGGCTCGATGTGGGCCTACGAAGCGCGCGGCTGCGCCTCGGGAATCGTGCACGATCTGCGGACCGCGTCGTCGGCCTACATCGCCATCGCGCGAAATGGTTACTGACGGCAGCCTTCGCACGAGCGTGTGGGCCGCGCTCGGCGCCGTGATCTCCCTCGTGGGGGTCACGGCGGCGTGCACCGGCAAGGATGGCGGCGCCGATCCGAACGCCGTCGCTGTCGAGCCCGCGGACGACGGCGGCGCGGAGACCGGGCTGCCGCCGTTGAATCTGGGAACGGACACGGGGGCCTCGCGCTGCGTCGAGGCGCAGCCGACGGCGATGGCGTCCTGCGGTACGCGGGCCGTACAGCCCGACGCGCAGCCGGCCGACGCGGCGCAACCCGACGGCGCGACCGACGACGGCGGTGAAGATCCCGACAGCGTCTACCTCGACCCCGCCCTCGGGAGCGACTCCGACGACGATCAGTGCAAGTACCACGTGCACTGGGGCTCGACGCCGCTCGTCGCGGCGCGGCCGGTGACGTTCACGCTCCAGGCGAGCCAGCTCGCCGATCACGCGCCGATGACGGGAGCCGCGCCCAGGGTCGAGGCGTTTCTCGATGAGACGCACGTCCTCGCGCTCGCGGGACAGACCCCGACCGAGACGGAGCCCGGGCAGTACACGCTCGGACCGATCACGTTCGACGCACCCGGCGCGTGGACCGTACGCTTCCACTTCTTCGACGAGTGCACCGAGGACGCGCCCAACTCCCCCGTCGGCCACGTGGCGTTCCTCGTCGACGTGAAGGATCCCTGAACGTCAGCCCACCTTTGTCGCCACGCACCGCGCGCGGGTGCGCACGCGATCACACCCAACACGACCGCGGCGTCTTCACGCGCCCCGCGTGAAGCACGTCAACTCCGCCGTCGAAAGGAAGGCTCGTGATCGCTCGCTCAGGCCGTCGCGGTCGGGCGAGCGGGCGGGATGCTCGCTTCTTTGCCCTTCGGGCTCAGCTGGACGCGAACGAGCTTGAGCGGCGCGTCGATCCCCTTTACGCGCGCCTCGAAGCGCTCGCCCGCTTGCACGAGCGCCTGCGCCTCGGGGCGGAGGGCCTCCAGCGTCGCCTCCTCGAGGACCAGCTCGCCGGAGTGCGCGAGGTGCTGCACGCGCGACGCAACGTTGACGGTCTGCCCGAAGTAGTCGAGCGTCCCGTTCGCGGTGACGACGTAGCAGGCTCCGGCGTACATCCCCAGCTTGATGCCGATCGAGGCGCCGTGCTTGTGCGCCACGCGGAAGCGCTCGAACTCGCTCAGCGCCTCCACCGCCGCGGTGACGCACTCGCTCGGATCGGTGAACGCCGCCATGACCGCGTCGCCCATCGTCTTGACGACGACACCCTGGTTTTTGTCGATGATTTTGCGCAGCAAGTCGAAGTGGTCGTCGACGAGTCGGAACGCGGCGGCGTCACCGACCTCGGAGTAGAGCGCCGTCGAGCCGGTCAGATCGCTGAAGAAGACCGCCACGCGCGCGACCTTGAGCGGCGTGCCGCGCTTCAGGAGATCGGTGGAGAAGAGCTCGCGAAAATCACCGAGCGTCGACACCGTGTGCGCCGTCGCGGCGAGAGTCGCGTACCCCATGCGCTCGATTTTGACGTGACGCGCCTCTTTCGTGTCGTTCACGACGGTGAGCTTTCCGCCCGGCGCGATGCGGACGAGGGCGGGACGAATCGCGTCCTCGATCACGGTGACCTCGGCCGCCTTCGGCGCGTCGTCGGCGACCTCCACGCTCGCTGACGCGCCGCCGCGCGCGAAGATTCGAAAGCGCGCGACCTCCGACGGCGCGTCGAGCGACTTGGACGCCCCCGGCTCGAGGTTCGCCTGCACGAGGACGTGCGGAGTGCGCGCAGGCCCTCCCATGCAGAACAGCTGCTGCGGCACCGGACGAACGGTGGGGTGCACCACGAAGGTCGCCTCCACCGCGCGATCGAGATCGAGGTCGAACGAGATGTCGCACTGCTGGCAGTGCGCGCCGGCCTCGATCTCGTCGAGCTGGCTCACCGTCTGCCCGGCGACGCGGCAGCTCGGGCAGATGAGCGCCCATCGCAGCTCCACGATCCCCGCGGGCACTGCGCGGAGGAACGCGCGCAGGACGTCCCGCCGGTCCTCGCCCCACTGTTCGGCGACCTCGAAGGGGCGGATGCGGATGACGTCGGCGTCGGGTGCCTCGCGCACGAAGGTGCCGAGGCGATCGGCGAGCGCAGGGGCGATTCCTGCCTTCTTGAGCTCGGAGATCGCGAAGGTGACGTGGTTCAAGTTGGCGACGGTCACGGGCTTCAGGTACGGGCTCGGCGCCTTGTCGCGGACGTGGTGATCGATCGCCTCTGCGAGCTGCGCGGACGCGCGCACGAAGCGTCGCCCCACGAGCATCGCGAGCGGCCGAAAAATGAACGACGAGGCCTCGAGCGCGAGCCGGAAGGTGGCGCGCGTCCCGCCCTGGAGCGTGCCGTCCTTGATCGGCGCGAGATCGACGCTCATCGCGTAGGACGTGAGGACGCCCTTGCGCATGCGGCGAAAGACGCTGAACGACCGGCCGTGGCTCCACTCGAACGGGTACTCCTCGTACTCGAGCGTGAAGCCGGCGGCCTTGGTCGACGCGACGAAGCGGGCAGGCGAGTCGGCAGAGGCCTCCTCGACGGGGCGATAGGTCACCGGCTCGCCACCGATGATGCGATTCATGCGATCGGTGTCGGTGATGAGAGGCCACACGTCCTCGGCCGAAGACGCGAGATCCACCGACGTCGTGACGACCACGGGGCCCATTGCGTGGCTCCAGCCTACACCAATCGAGCGGGTCGCTGCCGCGCCCGAGCCCTGGTACGCTCGGCACCCGTGAGCGACGACTACCAAACGCCTCTCTCGCCGGGCGACCGGCTCGATCGTTACGAGCTCATCTGCCCCATCGCCTCCGGCGGCATGGCCAGCGTTTGGGTCGCGCGTCTCAAGGGGAAGCACGGCTTCGAGAAGCTGGTCGCGATCAAGACGATCCTCCCGCAGTACGCCGCAGACGCGCGCTTCCGCGCGATGTTCCTCGACGAGGCGAGCATCCTCGCGCAGATCCAGCACGCCAACGTCGCGCAGATCCAGGACGTCGGCGAAGAGCGCGAGGTCCTCTACCTCGTCATGGAGTTCGTCGACGGCGACTCGCTCTCGAAGCTGATGAAGACGATCTTCACGAAGGACATCCCGACGCCGATCGGGGTCATCCTGCGGATCCTCGCCGACGCGTCGATGGGCCTGCACGCGGCCCACGAGCTGCGCGACAAGAAGGGCGCGCCCAACGGCCTCGTGCATCGCGACGTCTCCCCCCAAAACATCCTCATCACGCAGCAAGGCGCCACGAAGATCATCGACTTCGGGATCGCAAAGGCGAAGGGGCGCCTCTCGCAGGATACGAACGCCGGCGCCATCAAGGGGAAGATCTCGTACATGGCGCCCGAGCAGGCGGCCGGCAAGACCCTCGATCGGCGCGTGGACGTGTGGGCGGTCGGAGCGATCCTTTACGCGCTCTACGCGCGGCGCACGCCGTACGAAGGGGAGACGGAGCTCGACACTCTGCACGCGCTCGTGAGAGCGAAGGAGCCGGCGCCTCTCGGCGGGGACGTTCCGGCGCCGGTGCGCGAGCTGGTGACGAGGGCCATTCACTCGTCGCCCGAGGCGAGGTACCCGACCGCGCTCGATCTGTCGCGCGCGCTCGAGTCGGCGATGGTGGCGATGGGGGTGGCGACGTCGGCGGGGGACGTTGCGGCGTTCATGGCGACGCATTTGGCCGAGCGCGCGGCGGGCCGACAGAAAGCGCTGAATTTCGCGCTCAAGGCGGCGGCCGATCGCGAGCGGGTCCGCGAGATGCTCGCGCCGGAGGCGGACGACACGTCGTCGAGCGACGGCTTCGACGGCGCGCACCGGCGGATGCTGGCGGCGAACCTCGACGACTCGATTCCGCCGCCACCGCCGCAGCAAGAGCAGCAGCAGCAGCAGCAGCAGGGCAAGCCGCCGCCGCGCGTGCGCCTCGCGGGTACTTTGGCGTACGAGGACGCCAACCTCGTCAACGCCCGGACCGCCTACAAATCCGGGCGACCGGGTCCGGCCTCGTCCGCGCCGTCGGCGCCGCCGCCGGTCTCGCGTCCAGTGCCCACGCAGATCGGTGAGGTTCTCCCGCGAGGCTGGGATTCGCCGAAAGCGGACAAGCCCGCGGCTCCGACGCTCGACGTCCCCGATCTGCTGATCCCGAGCGAGCCGCGGAAGAAGCCGCCTGCCCCCGCGAGGGACCTGCCTCCCCCGTCGCCGTTCGACATGGAGGACGACGACACCGATTTCGTCGTGCCCCCGCCGCGGATCGCGTCGGCGGCGGGATCGATCCTGGGGCCCGACGTGCTCGGGCCCAACGCGAACAGAGCGCCGCCGCCGCCCGCCGCGATCGCCGATGTCGTCCAGCCCAACCTTGCGCTCGCGGCGACCGCGCCGGCCTTCACCCTGCCGAAGCTGCCCGAGAAGAGCACGCCTCCGCCCGCGAGCGGCAACGACGAGGCGCCCGCGTCGAGCGAGTTCTTCGATCCGAGGGCCATCGCCGCCAAGCGCGCCGCCGAGCCCGTGCGTCGCGACTCGGCGATCCCCCTCAACCATGGCGGGTCCCCTGGGGGTGTCGGCGGCGAGGGTGAGATGCTCGGCGCGCGGCCGGCCTCGCGTCGCGCGATCACGGTCGACACGCAAGCCGAGCTGCGGCGAGCTCGCGCCGCGACGAACGCGCCGAAGCGCAAGTGGATCGGCGTCGGGTCGGCGATCGCGATCGTCGCCGCGCTGGTCGGCGTCGGGATCGTGGTGGCGCCGTCGTACGCGAAGAGCCAAGCGATTTCGGCGGCGCAGCAGCAGGGCGTCACGCTGACGATCGAGCGCGCGACCGTCGGCTGGGGTACCGCGCACCTCTTCGGCCTCGCGTTCACCACCGCGGAGACGCCGAACGTGAAGATGACGGCGTCGTCGGCCATCCTCGATCTGCGTGGCCTCGACGTGGAGACGATCGTGGTCCAGGATCCGAGCGTCACCGTCAGCGGCTCCGCCGACGAGGTCGAGGCGGCGGTCGCCAAGCTCGCGGGTCGCGCATCGGTGGCGACCGGGCGCGCGAAGAAGGTCACGCTCCAGAACGGGCGACTCACGTGGACCGGCCCGCTGGGCGACGGCTCGCGCCTCGACGCCGAGGGCTTCGGGCTCGATCTCGCGCGCGGCGCCTCCGGCCTCGGTGACGAGGCGCACCTCACCTCGCCGACGACCCGCATCAGCACGGCGCGCGGCGTCCTCGGTCCGTGGCGGCTCGACGCCGAGCGGACGTCGAAGCAGACCCGCCTTCGTGTCGGCTTCGATCCGGTCCTCGCGGACGGCCCGAGCGCGATCTTCGTTCGCTCGGACGGCGGCGCGTCGGCGACCCTCAAGATCACGCGACAGCCTCTCGCGCGCCTCGGCATCCCTCACGGGTTCCTCGGACTCGCGGTCGACGAGCAGACTCAGGTGGAGGCGAGCGTCCAGGTGACGCGGCCCCTGCCGAGCCGCTTCGTCGGAGACGCCTCCTTCACCCTCTTCGATGCCCGCATCACCGAGAAGTCCCCCCGCATGGATCTCGGGTTGAAGGGGTCGTTCGCGGGAGAGCCGGGACATCCGCTCGACACCCAGCACACGCAGCTCACGTTCGGACCGCTCGTCGCCAACGCGATCGGCGCGGTGACTCTGCTCGACGAGTCCTTCCGCGTGGAGCTCAAATGGGCGGTGGCGCCGATGCCGTGCGGGGTCCTCCTCAAGAAGACCTCGCCGGCCCAAGCCACGGCAGCGGGCCTCGTCACGTTCGACTCGCGTAGGCCCGATCAGGCCGAGTTCAAGCTCACCCAGGCGAGCACCTGCGGGGTCCCCATTTTCCCCTCGCTTTGAGGGCGTTTCGCGACTAAGGAAAAGCCGCCATGCGAGGATTTCTCCAGCCCGCCGTCAAGCCCACCGCGTCCGAGTCCCAGGTTGCGTTCGCGAAGCTCGCGCGCGGTCGGCGCACCAAGTTCGCCAAGGCCGCCCAGACCACGCTCGTGAAGGCCGATCAGTGGGCCCACGGCGGCAAGGTCGCGGCCGAGGTCGCCGAGGCGCTCGAGCGTCAGCTCAAGGCGCTCCAGGCGAAGAAGAAGTAGTCTCGAGGGCCCGTCACGGCGATGCCGTCGGGCCGCGCACGGTGAAAACTTCCTCGCGGGGACGGAGCCATCGCTGCACCGGGTGATTCGCGCGGGACCCAGGTGCCCGTCCCGACGCATTCCCACGCGGGCGGATTGATCCGCTCACTCCGCACGCCGACACGCCCCCGCGAAGACGATTCCAAGGCGACTGGCAAACAAAGCACTCCTACATGTCGGCACATGTCGTGCTTGAGTCGGCGGCATGTCGATGCGCGCGCGTCTCCTCATCGCTCTCTTCCCTGCCGTCTTCGTCGCGTGCGCCCCCGCCAGTAGCGGCGAGCGCGACGGCGAGGACACCGCCTCTGCGGACACGATCGCCCATGGCGTCGATCGCGCAGGCGCATTCGTGACGCCGCACCCGACGCCCGCCGAGGCGGCGCAGATCGTCGCGGGCTACGCATTTCTCGATCAGGATCGCTCGATCGCGCGGAACCTGCTGGACGACGCGATCGTGTACTTCGACGCGAACAAGGCCAACGTCAAGAACCCCGGCCACATGGTCATCGTGGACTTCGCGCTGAGCAGCGCCAGGAAGCGCTTCTTCCTCGTCGACATGACCACGGGCGCCGTGACACCGCACGCCGTCGCGCACGGCGCCGGAAGCGAGACCGATGGGAGCGGCTTCGCGCGGCGCTTCTCGAACCAAGACGGATCGCACGAGTCGTCGCTCGGCTTCGTCCTCACCGGCGAGATCTACAGCGGCGTGCACGGACGATCGCTCCGTCTCGACGGCCTGTCAGAGACGAACTCGAACATGCGCTCCCGCGCGATCGTGGTCCACAGCGCGACGTACGTGCACGAGTCGCCGGGGATGCAGGGCCTCTCGTTCGGGTGCTTCGCGCTCGATCCGGCGGTGAAGGACGCGGTCGTCGACGCCATCTCCGGCGGCGCGTTGCTGTACGCGGGGCTCGGCGATCCCAACGCGCCGCCGCTTCCCGACCCGCCGCCACCGGACCCCGCCGACGGCGGATCGCCGTGCGCGAATGGGGACTGCGAATGAGCGCGCGCCGTTTGCTCCGCGCTGCGATGCTCACTTCTCTCGTCGCGGCGTCCGCGTGCTCGAGCACGACGGGCTCGTCCGACGCAACCACGGGCGAGCTCGCGATGGGCACGCGCCCATGGAACGCCGCGGCCGAGACCGAGTGGTCCTCGTGGATCGCAGGAATCGGCGAGGCGCGCGCCGCCGGCAGGTGCACGAGCGTCAACGCGTGCCTCGACGACGCGACGATCAACCCGTTCAAGCGCGCGAGCGATGCGCGCCTCGACGTGTTCGCCGACTGCGCGGACCTGCCGATGGAGCTGCGCGCGTACTTCGCGATGAAGACGAACCGGCCGTTCCGCTACGTCAGCGAGGTCGTCGGCGACCTCCCCGCCGGCCACGATCCCGGCGCGCCGCCCGACTACCGCTACACCGCGAACAACCACCCGACGGCGTGGAGCACCGCGAAGACCGCACCGTCGCTCCAATCCCTCCTCACCCGCGTCTCGAACGTCGTCCACTCCGGCTTCTTCCGCACCGCGCCCGACGTCGAGGACACCGACACGTACCCCGTGGACGTGCGCCCTGGAACGGTGCACCCCGGCACGCTCTTCTACGATCCCAACGGGCACGTCCTCGTCGTTTACCGCGTCGACGCGAACGGCAGCGTCTACATGATGGACGGTCACCCCGACAACTCGCTCACGCACACGATCTTCAGCGACAAGCTCGCGCTCGGTGGACGAAGCCAGGGGGGCGGCTTCCGGAATTTTCGCCCCATCGACAGCGCGGCGACCGCCCTCACGTACACGCCGAACGCGCAGCTGACCGACTTCGGCGACTCGCAGTACGGCCACGGGCACGGGTACTACGACTGGGTCCGCGCGCAGCTGTCGGGCGGACGCGTCCTCGGGCCCGACGCACAGTTCGGGCAGCTGCTCGACCAGCTCTGCGTCGATCTCGGCGATCGCGTCGCGGCGGTGGACGCCGGCGTTCATCTCGCGACGGGACCGATCGGCGACGTCCCGCCCAACGTGTACTCCGCGGACGGCGATTGGGAGGCGTTCTCGTCGCCGGGTCGGGACGGGCGGCTCCGCGCGAGCTTCCGTGGCCTCTTCGCTCACGTGACGACGACGGTCGCGGCGGTGACGAACGGCGACGCGCAGATCGCGTGGAGCGGCACCGCGAAGAGCCTGGTGTCGGCGTACCAGGACGCGTGGCGCGCGCACCAAGCGAGCTGCGAGGTCACCTACACGAGCTCGACGGGGAGCGCCGTCCGGCTCGGCCTCGCCGACGTGCAAGCGCGCATCTTCGATCTCTCCTTCGATCCGTACCACTGCGCGGAGATGCGCTGGGGAGCCACCTCACGGCAAGCGCAGGAGCTCGCGACGTGCAGCGCGCGCGACCCGGCCCACGTTCAGCGCTTCGACGACGAGCGACGCCTGCGCAACGCGATCGATCGCCCGCCGCCCGGCTCGCCGACGCCGTTCGATTGGGGCCCCGACGTGCCCGAGGACGTCGACGTGCCCGCGCTGCTCGAGCGCCTCGGGAGTCCGTGAGGCATGGGCTGAATTGCTGGCCACGGAGGCCTCAGCGACCTCCCGCGCGCGTTCGTGGCGCAACCTCCGCCACCGGCACGTTGATCAGAGTCTTGGCGCCCGTTTGCTGCTTGTGAGTCATCCAGCACTCCGGACATCGCCAGTTGCAGACCCGCGTCCCGTTGACGCCCGCCGCCCGCACGAGGCGCCATCCCCCTGCGCCAATCAGCGAATAGCTGGAGTCCGAGGGCGCGGAGCGCTGACCGCAGTCGACGCATGTGTGGCTGACGAGGCTCATGGGGCGCTTCTGCATGAAACGGCGCGCCGCGACGAACCTTTAGGCCAGCGCAACGATGCCGCGATGCGACGGGGTCGTGGCTCAGGTCGCGGCGGCGACCGACAGCTCGACGCGCACGGCGCGGGTGACGTTCGGCGCCTTCTCGATCTCGGCGAGGACCTCGTCCGATGTAGGTCCGTCGACCGTCCATACGCTGACCGAGTTCTTCGTGACGCGGGAGTGGCCCATGTGCACCTGCACGACGTTGATTCCGCGCTGCCCGAGCAGCGTGCCCACCGCACCGATGACGCCGGGCTTGTCGTCGTTGAAGAGCACGATCGCGTGACCGGCGAGCTCGGCGTTGATCTCGTAGTCCCCCCAGCGGTGGAGGCGCGGTCCGCCGTCGGGATCGAGCGCACCCTCGGCGGCCATCGCGCGGCCGTCTTCGCTGCGCGCGCGAACGACGAGGACGCTCGCGTCGGTCTTGCGCGTGCCGACCACCTCGCGCAAAGACACGCCGCGATCGGCGGCGACGGCCGGCGCGCTCACGTCGTTCACCGGGTGATCGAGGAACCGCGCGAGCATTCCGGCGACCGCCGCGTGGAGGATCGGGCGCGCGCCGAGCTGCGCGGGCTCGCCGACGCACTCGAGTTCGATCTGCGCCGGGTGAATGCCCTCGACCTGCGCGATGAACTCGCCGAGCTTGCGCGCGAGCACGAGGTACGGGCCCAGGCGCGACGCCGCCTCACGCGAGAGGCTCGGCACGTTGACCGCGTTGGTGATGGTTCCATCGGCGAGGTACGCGGCGACCTGCGCGATGATCTCGAGGACGACGCGCTCTTGCGCCTCTTCCGTCGACGCGCCGAGGTGCGGCGTCACGATCACGTCGTCGCGGCCGAGCAGCGGGTGATCGGGAGCGATCGGCTCCTTCGCGAAGACATCGAGCGCGACGCCGCCGATCTTCCCGCTCTCTAGGCCGCGCTGGAGGGCCCCCTCGTCGTACACGCCGCCGCGCGCGCAGTTCACGAGGAGCACGCCCTTCTTCATCTTCGCGATCGCCGCGTCGTCCACGAGGCCGGTCGTCTCCTTGGTCAGCGGCGTGTGCGCGGTGATCGCGTCGGCGCGCGTGAAGAGCTCGTCTTTGCTGACCAGCTCCACGCCGAGGCTCTGCGCGCGCTCGGCCGAGAGGACCGGATCGTAGCCGACCACGTTCATGCGCAAGCCCTTCGCGCGATCGGCGACGATTCGGCCGATCGTGCCGAGGCCGAGCACGCCGAGCGTCTTGCCGGTGAGCTCGCGCCCGGAGAACTTCGACTTCTCCCACTTTCCGGCCTTCATCGACGCGGTCGCCTGCGGGACCTTGCGGGCGAGGCTGAAGAGGAGCGACAGCGCGTGCTCGGCGGTGGTGATGGCGTTGCCGGTCGGCGTGTTCATGACGACGATGCCGCGCTTGCTGGCGGCCTTCACGTCCACGTTGTCGACGCCGATGCCCGCGCGACCGATGACGCGGAGGCGGTCGGCCTTCTCGAGCACCTTGGCAGTCACCTTCGACCCGCTTCGGATGACGAGCGCATCGAAGGCGCCGATGCGGGCGGCGAGCTCGTCCTCCTTCAATCCCGGCGCGTACTCGACGTCGAGGCCCGGCGCGGCATGCAGCGCAGCGAGGCCGCCCTCGCTCAACGCGTCGCTCACGAGGACTTTGTGGCTCACGGGCGTCACCCGTTCTCCTTCGCGAACTGCTTCATGAAGTCCGCGAGCGCGTTCACCCACTCGAGCGGGACGGCGTTGTAGGTGGAGACGCGGATGCCGCCGACCGAGCGGTGCCCCTTGATGCCGACCATCTTGGCCTTCTTGGCATCCGCGACGAACTTCTCCTCGAGAGCTTCGGACGGCAAGCGGAAGACGACGTTCATCACCGAGCGGCTACTCGCCTCGACGGGCCCACGGTAAAACCCGACCGATTCGTCGATCGCGCCGTAGAGCGCCTTCGCCTTCGCGCGGTTCGTCGCCTCGACCGCCGCGAGGCCCCCCTTCTCCTTCACCCACGCGAGCACGTTGCGCATCAGGTAGATGCCGAAGGTCGGCGGCGTGTTGTAGAGCGAGTCGTTCTCGGCGGCGGTGCGGTACTGGAAGATCTTGGGGATGTCCTTCCGCCCGCTCGCGACGAAGTCCTTCTGCGCGAGGACGACGATCACGCCGCTCGGCCCGATGTTCTTCTGCGCGCCGGCATAGATGAAGGCGTACGGAGAGACGTCGACCTTCTTCCACAAGAAGTCGCTCGACATGTCGCACACGAGCGGGACGCCGGCGGGCGCGGAGAGGAGCGGGACGTCGGCATGGGTGCCGTAGCCGATCCCGTGGATCGTCTCGTTGCTTGTATAGTGCAAATATGCCGTCTTGCCGGCGTCGGGCTTCGCGAAGGACAGCTCCGATTGCTTGTTGGCCCGCGCGTAGCTCTTCTCCTTGCCGTCGCCGGTGCCGGTGGTCGCCGCGACATGCACCTCGCCGCCCAGCAGCGCGGCGGTGATCTTCCCCTCGCCGACCGCCTTCTCGCCCCACGTGCCGTTGACGACGTACTCGCCGACCTGGCCCTTGCCGAGAAAGTTCATCGGGATCTGCGCGAACTGCATCGACGCGCCGCCCTGGAGGAAGAGGACGTCGAAGGTCGCCGGGATGCCCAGGAGCTCTCGCAAGAGCGCGCCGGCTTCGTGGTGCACGGCCTCGTACTCCTTGCCGCGGTGGCTGTGCTCCATGACGCTCATCCCGGAGCCGGCGAAGTCGAGCATCTCGTCGCGCGCGCGCTCGAGGGCGGGCAGCGGGAGGGTGGCGGGACCGGCGTTGAAGTTCATCACGCGCATGGGGGCTCCTCGGGAGGTGCGGACGGGTCGAATGTACACCGAGGAAGGCGCGCCTGTATTGGTGCTACCCTCTCGGCGCCCATGTTTCCGCTCGAGGTCCCTCCCGGCACCACGCTCGAATCGCTCTTCATGGAGGTCCTGCCGAAGGCGCACGCGCAGATGGTCCCGAAGAGCGCCGGCAACGAGCGCTTCGTCGCCGTCCAGGAGGTGACCGGCCACGGGAGCTACACCTTCGACATCCGCGGGGACGTCCTCGTCGTGACGGAGGGGGCGGCGGACAAACCGGACTTCTGGGTCTCCGTCTCGGAGGCGCACGCGCAGCTGTTCCTCGACGACTGGATGGGCCCGAAGAAGCTCGCGCCGCGGTCACTGCCCAAGGACGTCGTCGCGATCTCCGATCCTCGCCTCTTGAAGCGCCTCGCGATGGTGTCGGCGAAGGCGGAGCTCGCGCTCGTCGATCTCGACGGAGAGCGCGTGCGGATCGTCGCGGCGTCGGGTGCGGCGGCGAAGAAGCCGATCGATCCGGAGGATCCCGATGTCGTGCTCGAGGCCACCGCGGAGACCTTCCTCCGCCTCGTCGACGGGAGCCTGGCCCCCGAGGACGCGATTGTCGACGGCGCGGTCACCGTGCGCGGCAAGCGGCTGCTCGCGATGCAGTACGCCTTCGCCTTTGCGCCGTTCACGCCGAAGCGATGAGGCGCTTCGCCACGTTCGCCGCGCTGGTCCTCATGGTCGCGCCCGGGTGCAAGAAGCGACCATCCATAGAAGAGTGCGGGCGCATGCTCGATCGGTACGTCGACATGACCGCCGGCCAGGACCCCGCCTTCGCCGGGCTCGACGGAGACCGCGCCGCCGACCTCCACGCCGCCAAACGCGTGCAGAAGCACCTCGAGGCGAGCTACACGAGCGCCCTCGTCCAGTGCGAGAGCGACGTGTCGCGCACGGAGTACGACTGCGCGATGGCGGCGCCCACCCCCAACGATTGGGAAGCCTGCATCGAATGATGCGATACTGACGCCCAGGAGATCCTTGCCATGACGTCACGTTCCCACGCGATCCTCTGCTTCTCTCTTCTGGCGTTCGCCGGGTGCGGGTCGAAGAAGCCCGCGCAGGCCGCCGATTCGATCGACACGACGGAGGCGAGCCCGAAGAAAGACGAAGACAAGGACAAGGACAAGGACAAGGACAAGACGTCCGGCGACGCCAAGCCGGCGGGCGACGGCACCGAGGCCAAGGACGCGCCGAAGAAGGACGAGTGCACCGGCTTCGAGATGGGGAACCTCGAGGAGACCCTGAACAAGGTCAGCTGCGAGTCGGTCCTTCCGAAGCTGGACGACAAGGCGCTCGACCCCAAGGATCGCCTCGAGGTGAAGCTCACGGCGAGCGCGGCCAAGGTCGCCCCGGGGCAGCACGCCGATCTTTTTCTGTCGCTCACCAACAAGGGCAAAGAGCCGCTGCCTCTCACGTTCATGATCGATCCGACGCCGCGCTTCGAGGTGGAGACGTACGACGCCAAGAACAAGCGCGTGGACATGCCCGCCGGCAACCCGCCGCCGTTGCCGAAGGGCGCGGCGCCGCGGACGGCCGGGGAGCCGAAGGGTGCGCGCATCACGATCGCGCCGAACGGGAGCGCGCGCCTGCGCCTCGGCTGGGATGCGGTGAAGATGAAGTGGGCACCCGAAAAGGTGCGCGGGACGCCGCCCGAGAAGGGCTACCCGCGCACCGCGGGCGGGCCGCTGCCCAAGGGCAAGTACACGATTCGCGTGGTGATGCCGCTCGTCGGGGTGCTCGAAGGCGTCGATCACGAGATCTCGGCGCCGAAGCTCCCGATCGAGGTCGGTAACTGAGCGGGACTCACGGCGCGTCGTGACCGCACGGCCCCCGCTATGCCCGCGCGCAGGTCGCCATCTGCGTCAGCATCGCCGCGGCGATTGCGGCGCTCGCCTCCCTCATTCGCTGAGGACGTCGCCCTCGGCGACGCCGCGCCCCATCACCCACTCGGCGCCCCGGATGGGCTTCTTGCCCTCGGGCTGCACGGTCACGAGCTCGACGGTACCCCCGGCGCACGCGACGAAGACGCCGGTTTTGTCCGCGAGTACGACGGTGCCCGGCGCGGCGGCGCGCGAGAAGCCAGCGACCCTGGTCGCGATGATCTTCAGGGTTTTGCCGCGGAACCGCACGAACGCGCCCGGCCACGGCGTCATTCCCCGCACGTGATCGTGGACGGCCTGCGCCTTCGAATCGAACGGCACGCGCCCGTCTTGCTTGTCGAGGATGGGGGCCATCGTCGCGCGCGCCTCCTCTTGCTTCACCGGCGCGTAGCCGCCGGCGACGAACTTCGGCAGGCCGCGCGTGACGAGGTCGGCGCCGAGGGTCGCGAGGCGGAGTGAGAGCTCGGCGGCGGTCTCGTCGGTCCCGATCGCGAGCTTGCTCTGCTCGAGCATGTCGCCGGTGTCCATGCCGGCGTCCATCTGCATCAACGTCACGCCGCTCTCCGTCTCGCCGCGGACGATGGCCCATGTGATCGGCGCGGCACCGCGGTATTTTGGCAAGAGCGACGCATGGACGTTGACGCACCCCAGGCGCGGCGCAGCGAGGACGTCCGCGGGAAGGATTCGGCCGTACGCGACCACGAGCGCGACGTCGACGGATTGGGCCTTCACCCATTGCCCGAACTCGCCCGTGCGAAGCTTCGTCGGCTGAACCACGGGGAGGCCGAGCTCGAGCGCGCGGGCCTTGACCGGCGGCGCCGCGAGCGTGAGGCCGCGACCTTGCGGACGATCGGGCTGGCAGACGACGCCGCGCACCTCTGCGATGCGCGTGAGGGCATCGAGGCAGGGAACGGCGAACGCTGGGGTGCCGAAAAAGAGCGCGCGGAACATGTCCTTCTGGCGTTAGCACACCGCCGCGGCGCGCGGGTCCTTGTGGCGCGGCGACCCGAACGGCGCAAAGATGATGGCCCTCATGCGGCAAGCCCCCCAACGCGCGCTCGAGCGCTTTCACGCGCCCGTTCGGACCTGGTTCCGCTCGGCGCTGGGTGAGCCGACGCGCTCGCAGGTCTTGGGCTGGGAGCCGATCTCGCGCGGAGAGTCTGCGCTCATCCTCGCGCCGACCGGCTCCGGCAAGACGCTCGCGGCGTTCCTCTCGGCGATCGATCGCCTGGTGTGGTCGGCGGAGCCGGAGAAGAAGGCGCGCTGCAAGGTCCTCTACGTCTCGCCGCTCAAGGCGCTCGCGGTCGACATCGAGAAGAACCTGCGCGCGCCGCTCGCCGGTGTCGTACGGGAGGCGCAGCTGGCGAAGGGCGCCGCCGCGGTGCGGGTGCCGACCGCGGTCGTCCGCACCGGGGACACGCCGCAGGTCGAGCGCGCGCGGATGCTGCGTACGCCGCCCGACATCCTGATCACGACGCCGGAGTCGCTCTACTTGATCCTCACGAGCGGTGCGCGCGAGATCCTGGCGTCGATCGACACGGTCATCGTCGACGAGATCCACCAGATGGTGGCGAGCAAGCGCGGCGCACACCTCTTCTTGTCCCTCGAGCGCCTCGAGGAGTTGCGCGCAGCGACGCCGGGAACCAAGCCGCTCCAGCGGATCGGGCTGTCGGCCACGCAGCGCCCCCTCGACGAGGTCGCGCGCCTGCTCGGAGGCTTCTCGAACGGCACGCCGCGTCCCGTCACGATCGTCGACGCCGGCGAGAAGAAGAAGTTCGAGCTGACGATCGAAGTGCCGAAGGTCGACCTCGGTCACCTCGACGAGGCCGAGGTCCCGTCCGGCGCCGCGTCGGGCGGCGGCGGGACGGGGCACGGATCGGTCTGGCCCTTCGTGCACGAGCGCGTCGTCGAGCTCGTACGCAAGCATCGGTCGACGATGATCTTCGTCAACAGCCGCCGCCTCGCCGAGCGCCTCGCCGGCGCGCTGAACGAGCTCGCCGGCGAGGAGATCGCGCTCGCCCACCATGGCTCGGTCGCGCGAGAGAAGCGCGCGGCGATCGAAGATCGCCTGAAGCGCGGCGACTTGCCGGCGATCGTCGCCACGTCGTCGCTCGAGCTCGGGATCGACATGGGCGCGGTCGATCTGGTCCTCCAAGTGGAGGCGCCGCCGAGCGTCGCGTCGGGGCTCCAGCGGCTCGGGCGCGCGGGGCACGGCGTCGGCGAGACCTCGCGCGGCGTCATCTTCCCGAAGCACCGCGCCGATCTGCTCGCGTGCGCGGCCGCGTCGGGGGCGATGGCCGAAGGCGCCGTGGAAGAGACGTATTACCCGCGCAATCCGCTCGACGTCCTCGCGCAGCAGCTCGTCGCGACGTGCGTGGTGGGGAGCATGGACGTCGACGCTCTGTACGATCTGGTGCGCCGCGCGGCGCCGTTCGCCGAGTTGCCGCGCGGCGCGTTCGAGGGTGTGCTCGACATGCTGAGCGGCCGCTATCCGTCCGACGCGTTCGCCGAGCTGCGTCCGCGCCTCACGTGGGACCGCGTGCGCGGCGTGGTGTCGGCGCGCCAGGGGGCGTCGAAGCTCGCGCTCCTCAACGCCGGCACCATCCCCGATCGCGGGCTCTTCGGCGTCTTCTTGCCGGGCGGCGACGCGCCGGGCGCCCGCGGGAAGACGAGCCGTCGCGTCGGCGAGCTCGACGAAGAGATGGTCTTCGAGATGCGGGAGGGAGACGTATTTTTGCTCGGCGCGTCGTCGTGGCGCGCGGAGGAGATCACACGCGATCGCGTCATCGTCACGCCCGCCGCGGGTGTGCCGGGGAAAATGCCCTTCTGGCACGGCGATCGCCCCGGCCGCCCACGCGCGTTCGGCGCCCGCATCGGCGAGCTCACGCGCAAGGTCGCGCACCTGAAGCCGGCCGCGGCGCGCACGCTCCTCATGGAGCGTCACGCGCTCGACGAGAACGCCGCGCAGAACCTCGTCGACTACGTGCACGAGGAGATGGCCGCGAACGGCGAGGTGCCGTCCGATCGAACGATCGTCGTAGAGCGCTTCACCGACGAGCTCGGCGACTGGCGGGTGTGCGTCATGACCCCGTTCGGCGCGCGCGTTCACGCGCCGTGGGCCACCGCCGTCGCCGCCGCGCTGCGCGTGCGCTTTCCTGGGGAGATCGAGACGGTGTGGTCGGACGACGGGATGGTCTTCCGCGTCCCCGAGGCCGACGAGCCGCCCGCGTGGGACGCTTTTTTCCCCGCGTCGAGCGACGTCGAGCGCATCGCCACCGAGGAGCTGTCGGGCACGTCTCTCTTCGCCGGACGATTCCGCGAGTGCGCGGGCCGCGCGCTCCTCTTGCCGCGCCGCACCCCTGACAAGCGCACCCCGCTGTGGGCGCAGAGGAAGCGCGCCCAAGATCTCCTCGCCGTCGCGTCGCAGCACCCGGAGTTTCCGATCCTCCTCGAGACGTACCGCGAGTGCCTGCGCGACGTGTTCGATCTGTCGGGCCTCGTCGAGATCCTGCGCGGCGTCGAGTCGCGAAAGATCCACGTCACGACGGTGCACGCCAAGAAGCCGTCGCCGTTCGCCGCGTCGCTCCTCTTCGCGTTCGTCGGCAACTTCATCTACGACGGCGACGCGCCGCTGGCCGAACGGCGCGTGCAAGCGCTCAGCATCGATCACGCGCAGCTGCGCGAGCTGCTCGGCGAGTCCGAGCTCCGACAGCTCCTCGAGCCCGCGGCGATGGCGGAGCACGAGGAGATGCTCCAGCGCCTGACCCACCGCGCGCGGCACGCCGACGCGCTCCACGACACGCTCCTCTTCGTCGGCGATCTCTCGGCCGCGGAGCTCCGCGCGCGCTGCGATCCACCGACCGCCGCGAAGGACTGGCTGGAGGCACTGGCGACGGCGCGCCGGGTGGTCGAGGTGCGCGTCGCCGGGGAGAAGCGCGTGATCGCCGTCGAGGACGTCGGGCGCTTCCGTGACGCGCTCGGCATCGCGCCCCCGCGCGGCGTGCCCGACGCGTACCTCACGCGGGTTGCCGATCCGATCGGCGACCTCGTCCATCGATTCGCCCGCACGCACGGCCCATTCGTGGCCGCGGATGTCACGCGCCGCCTTGGCCTCGCGCCCGCGGTCGTCCAGGGCGCGCTCGACCGCGCGACGAAGGCCGGGCGCATCGTGACCGGCGCGTTCCTCCGGGGCGGCGTCGGCACGGAGTACTGCGACGCCGAAGTGCTGCGCGTCCTCCGCCGCAAATCGCTCGCGCGCCTGCGTCGTGAGGTCGAGCCGGTCGACGCCGCGGCGTTCACGCGATTCCTCCTCGACTGGAGCCACGTCACCCAACGGTTGAGGGGTCACGACGCGCTCGCCTCCGCGGTCGGGCAGCTACAGGGGTGCCCGGTCCCGGCGTCGGTGCTCGAGGACGAGGTGCTCCCCGCGCGCGTCGACGGCTTCCGTCCGTGGGATCTCGATTTGCTCTGCGCGCGCGGCCAAGTCGTGTGGGCAGGCGTCGAAGCGCTCGGTCCGAGCGACGGTCGCATCGCGCTCTTTCTCGCCGAGCACGAGCCCCTCCTCGCCGCGCCGCCCGTTGCGGTGGAGGGCGAGGTCCACGCACGGATCCGCGCCGTCCTCGAGCGGCGCGGCGCGGTGTTCTGGGACGAGATCGCGCGCGAGGCGGGCGGCTTCCCCGGCGCCACGCTCGATGCGCTCTGGGACATGGTGTGGGCCGGCGAGCTCACCAACGACACGCTGGAGCCGCTCCGCAGCTGGCTCCGCGCGCGCGCCCCCGACAGGCCGCGCGCGAGGCCCGACGCGCACGCGACGCGATCGTTCCGCGGGGGCCCGCCGGGCAGCGAAGGGCGTTGGTCGCTGCGACGCGCGCGCTGGGGCAACCCGCCGAGCGACACCGAGCGAAGCGCGACGTTGGGACGCGTCCTCCTCGAGCGCTACGGCGTCCTCATGCGCGAGGCGACGCACGCCGAGGGGATCGCCGGTGGCTTCTCCGCCGTCTACGAGGTCTTGAAGGCGATGGAGGACGCTGGCCGCGTGCGACGCGGGTATTTCGTCGCCGAGCGCGGCGCGACACAGTTCGCGCTCCCCGGCGCCGACGATCGCCTCCGCGCCGCGCGTGAGCCGAGCGAGTCGCCACGCGTCGTCGTCCTCGCCGCGACCGATCCGGCGAATCCGTACGGCGCGGTCCTCGGCTGGCCCTCGCGCGCCACCACCAAGGACGTCGAAAAAAACGGCGACGACGACGGCGATCGCAAGGGTCGACCGCAGCGCGCCGCCGGATGCCGAGTCGTCTTGCGCGACGGCGCGCTCCTCGCGTTCCTCGGAAAACGCGAGGAGCAGCTCGTCACCTTCCTCCCCGCCGACGAGCCACTCGCGAGCATCGCTGCCGCCGATCTCGCCGCCGCGCTCGCCGATCTGGTCGATGGCGGACGCCGGCGCGCGCTCCTCGTCGCCACCATCGACGGCGGTTCCGCCACGAGCCACCCGCTCGAAGGCGCGCTCCTCCGCGCGGGCTTCACGAAGAAGGGGACCGCCCTCTTCAAGCGCGCCAAATCCACCAGCATCGAGCCGCGTACGCGCAGCCGCAGCGCCGAGGAGCGCTGATGCCGGAAGGCGACACGATCTTCCGCGCCGCGCGACGCCTCTCGCAGGTCCTCGCCGGCCAGCCGCTCGTTCGTTTCGAGCTCCCGATGCAGGTCGGCGACGCGCACCACGCCTCGGGCGCCACCCGCGTCGTCTCCGTCGAAGCCGCCGGCAAATACCTCGTCGTGCGCTTCGACGGCGATCGCGTCCTCATTACCCACATGAAGATGACCGGCTCGTGGCATGTCTACGCGCGCGGCGAGAAGTGGCGCCGCAGCCCCAGCCGCGCCCGCGCCGTGCTCGAGACACCGCGCCACGTCGCGATCTGCTTCGACGCGCCGGTCGTGCGCCTCGTCTCCGAAGCGCGCGCGGCGCGTGTGCTCGCGTCGCTCGGCCCCGATCTCCTCGCGCCGTCGCCCGATCTCGCAGCCGCCGCGCGCAAGCTTCGCGAGGCGCCGCGCATGACGATCGCGGAGGCGATCCTTTCGCAACGGCTCGTCGCCGGCATCGGCAACGAGATCAAGAGCGAGGCCCTCTTCCTGGCGCGCGTCGACCCGCGCGCGCGCGTCCGAGATCTGGACGACGCGACTCTCTTACGCGTGCTCACGGAGGCCGAGCGTATCTTGCGCATCAACGTCTCTCCAACGATGCGTGGACCGCGTCGCTCGCGGGGCGGCAAGACGCCGACGTGGGCATACGGCCGCGCCGGCGAGCCGTGCCTCGTGTGCCGAACGCCCATCGCGCGCATCTACCAAGGCCCGCTCGGCTCGCGCCGCTCTACGTATTTTTGCCCCTCCTGCGTCACCGAGCGCGCCTCATGACATCGCGCACCGACGCGTTCCTCGACGAGATACGCGCCGAGTTCCCGCAGTTCGCGATCCGGAGGAAGCGCGAGAGCATTCTCCAGAAGAGCATCCACGTGGCGCTCGTCGTCGTCACGCTCGGCGGCCAGCGCAGCTACCTCACGCGCTATCACACCGTCCTCCGCGACACGCTCTGGATCCCGGACGCGTGGGACGAGATGAGCGACACCGAGCGCTTCATCCTCCTCCGCCACGAGCGCGTCCACCTCCGGCAACGCGCGCGCATGGGCGACGCGTGGATGTCGTTCGTCTACATGGTGCCGATCTTCCCGATCGGCTTGGCGTATGGACGCGCGCGGATCGAATGGGAGGCCTACGTCGAGACGATCCGCGCGACCGCCGAGATCCACGGCGTCGCGGCCGCAGAGCGCCTTCGCGCGGGCATCGTGCTTCGCTTCACGGGCCCCGACTACGGCTGGATGTGGCCCTTTCCGAAGGCGATTAACGCCTGGTTCGACGAGGCCCTACGCGACGTCCGCGCCGAGCACGCGGGGGCATGCCACGAAATGAGACAGAACGAGCGGTGAACGAATCGAGCGAACGGCGTTTGAACGGAACGTTTGAACGCCGGAAGCGACCCATCAGAAGAATAGAGCAATCATTTCATTCACAAGGCGGTTGCTCTAAACTAACGGGCCTAGATGAGCGTCGTCGGCATCGACCTCGGCACCACGAACACCGTGGTGGCCTGCGTGAAAATGGGGCGCGTCCACGTCATCGCGGACGAGCATGGGCAGCGCCTTTTGCCGAGCATCGTCAGCTTCCATCCGAACGGGCAGGTGCTCGTCGGCGCGGAGGCGAAAGCGCGCATGGGCGTGGATGGCAAGAACACCGTCTCCAGCGTCAAGCGCCTCATCGGCCGCTCGTGGCACTCCGAAGAGCTCACCAAGGCGCGCTCGCGCTTCCCGTTCGAGATGCGCGAAGGCCCGGGCCAAGGGCCGCTCGTCCTCGCGCGTGGCCAGGAGTACACGCTGCCGGAGATCAGCGCCTTCGTCCTCAAGAAGGCGAAGCAGATCGCCGAGGCCGCGCTGGGCGAGGCCGTCGACAAGGCGGTCATCACGGTGCCCGCGCACTTCAACGAGCTCCAGCGCGCGTCGACCAAGGTGGCGGGGCGCGTCGCCGGTCTCGAGGTGCTCCGCATCCTGAACGAGCCCACCGCCGCCGCGCTCGCGTACGGCCTCGGCCGGCAGAACAACGAGCGCATCGCGGTCTACGACTTCGGCGGCGGCACGTTCGACTGCACGCTCCTCGATCTGTCGGGCAACGTCTTCGAGGTCCTCGCGAGCTCCGGCGACACGTTCCTCGGCGGTGACGACGTCGACAGCGCCATCGCCGAGCGCATGGCCGAGTCGTTCTTGCACCAGTACCGCTTCGATCCGCGCACCGATCCGCAGGCGTTCGCCCGGCTCAAGCTCGCGGCCGAGCAGGTGAAGGTGGAGCTCTCCACGTCCGATCAAACGCAGATCCGCCTCCGCGAGATCGGCTACGGCGTCGGCGGCACGCACCTCGATTTGACCTTCGGCCTCACGCGCAGCGAGCTCGAGTCGATCATTGAGCCGTACATCGAGCGGAGCTTCAAGGTCACGCAAGACGCGCTGTCCCTCGCGCGCCTGACGCCGAGCGCGTTCGATCACGTCATCCTCGTCGGAGGCTCGACGCGCGCGCCGGTCGTGCGCCGCCGCGTCGAGTCGTTCTTCGGCATGGCGCCGCTCGACCGCGTGAACCCCGACGAGGTCGTGGCGATCGGCGCGGCGATCCAGGCGGCGGCGCTCTCCGATCAGCTGCGGAGGCGCAGCATCCCGCCGCCCCCCGAGCCCGGCCCTCCCGGCGGTGGAACGAGCGGAGGCATGCGCGTGCCGCCGACGCAGCACGTGCCGACGCAGCGCGGGCTCGCGGACGTGTCGGTGCGCTCGCCGCGCTCGCCGGAAGAGGTCACCTCCACCACGAACACCCAGCATCGCATCGACGCGAACGCCGACATCAAGGGCAACGACGCGACGCTGAGCCTGCACCCGAACCAGGCGTCCGCGCAGCAGGACCTCGGCGCGACGCACCCGATGGACATGGCCCCGACGCCCGGGGCCGACTGGATGCCGCACGGTCCGCCGTCACAGACGCTGCCGCTCGATCAGCAGGCGCCGACGCAAGAGACGCCGGCCGCCGATGGGCGACGCTTCGGGGACGGCCAGCCGACGATGTCGCGCCCCTCCGCGACGGCGAGCCTCCCTGCCGGAACGCAGCGCTTGCCCGGCTCGCTGATTTCGCCCGCCGCAGGTCGACCGCCGCGCTCCATCCCGCCGCCGCCAAGGACGTCGAACCGTCCGCCGGGAGCGAGGCCGGGCCCGCGCCTGCCTGCCGAGCCGCCGCAAGAAGATCCGTCGATGACGCAGGAGTTCCCGGATCTCAAGGATCTCCCGACGGGCTTCGATCCCGGCCGCGGCGGCTCGAAGCCGATCCCCGCGCCGCCGAAGCCGAGGGGCGGCCCCGCGTCGGGCGTCCCGTCGACGACGCCGCAACGCCCGCAGCCGCCGATGTCGAAGGTGGCGACGCCGTCGCAGGGCTTCAACGCATTCGGCGCGATCGACGAGATGCCGTCGATCATGAGCATCAGCCAGTCGGGCGCCGGCGCGAAGGTGCCGTCCTTGCCCGGTCAGCCCAGCCCGGTCGGGCAGGATCCGCGCCTGCCCAACCCTGCCGCCGGTCCGCGCATCATGCCGGCCGCGGGGAGTCCGCCGAACGCCGGGCGCGGGCCCACGGCGCAGTCGCCGCAGTTCCAATCGCAGCCTCCGCCGTTGCCGCCGCAGCAGCCACTTCAAGGGCAGTACCAGCAGCAGGCGCAGTTCCAGCAGATGCCGCCCGATCCGTTCGGCCCGTTCGGCGCGGCTACGCAGCAGCAGCAGCAGCAGCAGCAGCAGCAGCAGCAGCAGAGCGGGTACTCGCCGCAGCCGCAGGGTGGGTACGCGTCAGGGCCTCCCGTGCAGATGGCGCCGTACGCGAACGCGAACCCGTACGGCGCAACGCAGTCGAGCGCGCAGATGCCCGACTTGCGCCAGCAGCCGCCGTTGCAGCTCGGTTCGGGCATGGCTGCGGCGCCGTCGCTCGGCCCCGGCGGCAAGGCGGAGATCCTCCCGCCCGCCGTGGGAGGCTTCAGCGTTGCTCCCGGCGGCCAGGCCCCCGTGCTCGTCGACGTCACGCCGCGCGCGCTCGTCGTCGAGGTGGTCGGCGGCTACTGCGACACCGTCATCCCGCGCAACGCGAAGATCCCGTGCGAGCGACAGCGTCAGTTCACGACAGGGAGCGATTACCAGAGCGTCGTGCGTGTCCGCGTGGCACAAGGAGAGCACGCGCAGTTCATCCAGAACACGTACCTCGGGGAGGTGGAGCTAAGCGGAATCCGTCCGGCCACGCGCGGCGAGGTCACGATCGGCGTCACGTTCGAGCTCGACGCCGACGGCTCCCTCCGGGTGCGCGCGCGGGACGTGGGCACGGGGCAAGAGGCGATCGCGACGCTGCAGCTCGTCGGGCTCGCTTCGGACGAATCGTCGATCGTCATGATGATCGACCGTATGGCGCAGCAACAGATCGCACACTGAGGCCGCCGTGGACTGGGAATTCATCGCGCAGTGGATAGAGGTCCTCGACTCGCTCTCGTACTACGAGATCTTCCGGGTCGAGCAGAACGTGGGGGCCGATGACCTGAAGGCGGCGTTCTACGCGTTCGCGTCCGATTTCCATCCCGACGCGCACACCGGTCGCCCGCGGCAAGAGCGCGACGCGATCGCCCACATCTTCAAGCGCGGCAACGAGGCGTACCGCGTGCTCGCGAACCCGAACCTGCGCGGTCGCTACGACGACGCGCTCGCGCAAGGCGACGTGCGGCCGCAGCACCTCTTGAGCCTCGGCTCGGCGCCGACGGAGAGCATGGCCCCCCCGCCTCCCAAGGGCGCCGACCGCATGCGCAACCCGAGCGCGCGGCCGTTCGTCATGCGCGCCGAGGAGCTCTTCAAGAAGGGCGATCCAAAGCAAGCGAAGATCCAGCTGGTCCTGGCGATTCACATGGACCGAGGCAACCCCGCGCTCGATGGCTTCCTCAAGGAGATCGACGGCGAGATCGCGCGCCGCAACGAAGAGGAGAAGAAGAAGTGGCAGAAAAATCAATGACCCCCGACGCCCTCGTCGGCAGCGCGACGCGCGCGAAGCCCAAGAGCGGGGCGAGCGATCTGATCTTCTTCGCCCTCGTCGCGATCACGGCGGTGCTCCTGGTGTGGACGCTCCAGATCGTGGAGCGCGCGCCCGTCGAGCGGAACATGGGCATCGTGCAGAAGATCTTCTACTTCCACGTCCCGAGCGCGTACTCGATGTACATCGGCGCGACGGCCTGCTTCATCGGGTCGGTGATGTACCTCGTGCGCCCGACCGATGTCGGCGACGCCCTCGCGCGCGCAGGCGCAGAGCTCGCGGTGGTGTTCGGCGCGATCGTGATGACGACGGGCCCGCTCTGGGCGGCAAAGGCGTGGGGGTATTACTGGACGTGGGACCCGCGCCTCACGACGTCGCTCCTCAGCGTGCTCATCTACGTCGCGTACCTCGTGCTGCGCGCCTACAGCGGCGACGGGCCGGGAGAGCGGCGCTTCGCAGCGGCGCTCGGCGTCCTCGGCGCGGCCAACTTGCCGATCATCCACTACAGCGTTCAAAAGTGGGCGGGGCAGCACCCGACCGTCATCACGTCGAAGGGCGGCGGCCTCCACCACCCGGACATGAAGCTCGCGCTCCTCCTCGCGATCCTCACCTTCACGCTGTTCTGCGTCGTGCTCCTGTGGGCGCGCGTGAAGCTGGAGCTCGCGCGCAGTCGCCTCGCACTCGCAGAAGAAGACGCCATCGACCTCGGTCTCGACGATAGGACGGAAGCATGAGCTTCGATCTCGCCCCCGGGCCGCGCCCGCAACCTCCTCCTCCGCCGCCGACGGCGCCGACGACCACTGCGGCGCACCCGACGCCTCCCCCGACGCCGACCGCCTCGGCGATCGCCACCGCGCACGCGACCGCGACGCCGACCGCGACCGCGACCGCGACGCCGACCGCGATTGCGCCCGCCGGCTCGGCAACGCCCGACACGCGCTCGACCTCCTTCCAAGCCGTGAGCGACGAGCCCGAATCCCACAGCGGCGAGGGCCTCCTCGTCTCCGCCTACTCGGTCCTCTGGCTCATCTTGATGGGCTGGCTCGTCCTCGTGTGGAAGAAGCAGGCGAGCCTCAACGTCCGCCTCGACGGACTCGAGCGGGCGATCGATCGTGCGGTCGCGAAGACCGAAAAGGCGGCCGCCGGCGCGAAGAAGACGAGCGAGGCCTGATCTGATGGGATTTCCCGGGCCGGAGCACTTCTTGTTCATCCCGGGCGTGTTGATGATCGGGATGGTCATCGGCTACGTGATGGGCTCCCGCGCCGCGCGCGAGGCCGTGGATCGCAAGAAAAAGCGCGCGCGCGAATAGTCGCCGGTCGGAGTCGGAGTCGGAGTCGGAGTCTGCTACCCTCCCCGCCCGAGGTTTTCCCCATGTTCGACTTCGAGATGACCGAAGAGCAGCGCGCCCTCGTCGACACCGCCCGGCGGTTCACCAAAGAGCGCATCATCCCCGTCGCCGCCGCGTGCGATCGCGAGTCTCGCTTCCCGCGCGACGTCTTCGAGGAGGCGCACAAGATCGGCCTCGTGAACCCGACGCTGCCGACCGAGTACGGCGGGGCCGGGCTCTCCGACGTCGACTCGTCGCTCATCACCGAAGAGCTCGCGTACGGGTGCAGCGGCATCCAGACGAGCATGACGGCGAACACGCTCGGGCTCACGCCGATCAAGCTCGCCGGCTCCGAAGAGCAGAAGAAGAAGTTCCTCGGCTGGCTCGCGAGCGAGCCCATCTTCGCGAGCTACGCGACGACCGAGCCACAGGCCGGCAGCGACGTCGCGGGCCTCCAGACGCGCGCCACCAAGGACGGCACCGGCTGGGTCCTCAACGGCCAGAAGATGTGGATCACCAACGCTACGATGGCGAGCTTCTACACGATCTTCGCGACCGAGGATCCGACCAAGCGCCACAAGGGAATCGGCGCCTTCATCGTCCCGCGCGATACGCCAGGCCTGAAGGTCGGACGCCACGAGGACAAGCTCGGCCAGCGCGCGAGCGACACCGCCGCCGTGATGCTCGAGGACGTGAAGGTCCCCGCTGCCAACGTGCTCGCGCCGCCCGGACAGGGCTTCAAGCTCGCGATGGAGACGTTCAACCAGACGCGGCCCGACATCGGCGCGATCGCGTGCGGCCTCATGCGCCGCTGCCTCGACGAGTGCGTCGCGTACGCCAAGGAGCGAAAGACATTCGGCGTCCCGATCGGCCAGCACCAGCTCGTCGGCGCGATGATCGCCGAGATGGCGATCCGCATCGAGGCCACCAGCCTTCTCGTGCGCAAAGCCGCGTGGAACCTCGACAAGGGGATCCGCAACCCGATCGTGTCGTCCTACGCGAAGGCGTACGGCGCCGACAGCGCGATGGCCACGGCGGTCGACGCGGTGCAGGTCTTCGGCGGCAACGGCTACGTAAAGGACTATCCCGTCGAGAAGCTGATGCGCGACGCGAAGATCCTCCAGATCTACGAGGGAACGAGCCAGATCCAGCGCATCGTCATCGCCAAGCACGTGCTGGGCGGATGATCGCGCGCGCATGATCCGCGTCGCCGCCGTGCTCGGGGCGCTCCTCTTGGACGCGGGAGGCCTCGGGCTGTCGACGTGCGCGGGACCGGCGCGCGATGTGGTGCCAGAGACGCGCGAAGTGCACACGGCGTCCGGCGTCGACGGGGGAGGCCCGGCGCCGTCGCCCGACGGATACGTGTATGTTGCAAAGAGGCCGCACGGCCTGGTCGCCCTAGCGGAGGCGCGCGGGCTCGACGACGGAGCGGCGCGCGCGGTGATCGATCACCTCGCCGACGAGCTCGAGGGCTGCGCCAAGCGCCTCGCGGGCGAGGGTCGGCTCGCAAAGGACGGCGCGGGGCGCGTGGTGGCGGCGATCGCGCCCGACGGGTCGATCGCCGGCCTCAACGTGAAAGCAGGCCCGGGCGCGCAGACCGCGGCGAACCTGCTGGTGTGCGTCGTGTCGCCGCTCAAGCTCGTGACGTTCCCCCCCGAAGGCGACGCCGGCCCGCGCGCGCGCGGCATCGCGATCGAAGCGACGTGGGGCGGGCCGTAGTCGTCGTCTGCACGGTCACCAGGCGTACGCCTCTGGCGCCGCGCCGCCGGGGCCCGGAAAAATTTCGTCGAGCTTCTTCATCGCGTCAGCGTCGAGCTTCACCTCGAACGCGCGCAGCGCCGACTCCAGGTGCTCCATCGTCCGCGGGCCCACGATTGGCGCGGTGACGACCGGGTTCGCGAGCACCCACGCCAAGGACACGTCCGCCGGCGCGTGGCCCAGCTCCTTGCAGAACGCCTCGTAGCGCTCCAGCGCGTCCTTGTGCTTCGCGATCGTGCGCTGCGCGAGCTCGGCGGCGCGCCGACCCTCCTTCTCCTTTTGGAGGCCAGCGAGGACACCCGACTTCAGCGGGCTCCACGGGATGACGGCGAGGCCGTACGTCTGGCACGCCGGAATCACCTCGAGCTCGATCGTGCGATCGAGCAAGTTGTAGAGGCTCTGCTCCGAAACGAGTCCGAGAAAGTGCCGCGCCTTGGCCGCCTCGTTCGCCTGCGCGATGTGCCACCCCGCGAAGTTCGACGAGCCGATGTAGACAATCTTGCCCTGCTGGACCAAGACCTCCATCGCCTGCCACACCTCGTCCCACGGCGCCTCGCGATCGACGTGGTGCATCTGGTAGAGGTCGATGTGATCGGTCTGCATGCGGCGCAGCGACTCCTCGCAGGCGCGGCGGATGTGCACGGCCGAGAGGTGGTTGGTGTTCGGCCAGTCACCCATGTTGCCGTAGACCTTCGTGGCGAGGACGACCTTCTCGCGCCGGCCGCCCCCCTGCGCGAACCAGCGACCGAGGATCTGCTCCGTCCAGCCCTCGCCGCGCTTCCAGCCGTAGACGTTCGCGGTGTCGAAGAAGTTGATCCCCATCTCGAGCGCGCGATCCATGATCTTGAACGCGTCGGCCTCGCTGGTCTGCGGACCGAAGTTCATCGTGCCGAGGCAGAATCGGCTGACCTTGAGGGCCGTGCGGCCGAGGCGAACGTGGTTCATGGCGCGTGATGGTACCAGACCTGACAGTGCCGTCGCGACGGGCGGACCGAAGGGTTTGACGGCCGCGCGCAAACGCCGAAGAGGGCGGGATGGTAAGGATGGTCCTCATGGAGAGGTGCGCCCGATCCGTCGCCTGGTGCGCTGCGCTCGTCGTGGCGGCGTGTGGCGACAGCGGCGCGCGCGCGGGGCCGACTTCGCCTGCGGGTGCGGGCGACGCGGGAGGCCCAGGCGCTCTCGGCGATGCAAGCGTTTTCCCCGACGGCGCGCCACTCCCCGACGGCGGCGTCACCGTCGACGCAGGGCCCCTTCCCGCACCGTTCCTCGGCGGCAACGTCGAGGCGGGCGGCGTCGTATTTCGCGTGTGGGCGCCGCACGCGACGGCGGCCATCGTGCGCGGCGACTTCGCGCAAGGCGACGTCACGATGACCGCCATCCCCGGGGGCGTCTTCGAGGCGCACGTCCCGGGCGCGCACGCCGGCAACACGTACCGCTATGTCTTTCAAGGACCGGGCGGCGCG
The DNA here is from genome assembly GCA_038231275.1 of Polyangiales bacterium. GTDB lineage: Bacteria > Myxococcota_A > Polyangia > Polyangiales > Polyangiaceae > JANYHK01. The sequence goes on along the minus strand of JBBRLQ010000007.1, from coordinate 266,539 downwards.
ATCACGCGGATCGATCCGTACTGCCGCGAGCTCGCGGGCGGCGCGTGCCGCGTCGTCGATCCGAACGCGTACGCGTGGACGACACCTGCGTTCACGCGACCCGCGCGCGCAAGTACCGTCGTGTACGAGCTTCACGTCGCGAGCTTCACGTCGGCCGGCGCCGCGCACGGGACCTTTGCCTCCACACGCGACGCGCTCCCCGGCCTCGCCGAGCTCGGCGTGAACGTGATCGAGCTCCTTCCCGTTCAAGCGTTCGGCGGCGACGCGAACGGATGGGGATACAACCCGCAGCTCTTTCACGCGCCGATGCCGGGCCTCGGATCGCTCGACGATTTCCGGGCGCTCGTCGATCGCGCACACGGGCTCGGGATCGCGATCTGGATCGACACGGTCATCAACCACACCGACGGCTACGGCCAAGCGCCGCTCCGCTGCTTCGACGGCGACTGCCCGAGCGGTAGCGCCGGTCTCTACTTCTTCCCAGCAGGCCCTTACGCGACGACGCCTTGGGGACCGCGCCCCGGCTACGCCACGCCCGAGGTCGCGACGATGCTCGCCGCGTCCGTCGACACCTGGATGGTGGAGCTCCGCGCCGACGGCTTCCGCTGGGACTCGGTCTCGAACGTGCGCGCGCTCGACGGCCAGGGGACGACGCCCGGCGGCAAGGAGCTCCTCGTACGCGCCAACGATCGCGTCCACGCGCTGTCCGGCCTCAGCGTCGCCGAGGATCTCAAGGGCTTCGGCGCGATCACGCAGAGCCCCGCGAGCGGCGGCTTCGGCTTCGACGCGCAGTGGGACGGCTTCGGCTACACGATGACCGACGTGATCGTGCGCCCCGACGACGCCGGGCGCGACATGGGGCAAGTCACGGGCGCGCTCCAAGGCACGTCGGGCGGCGATCCCTTCGCGCGCCTCCTCTACTTGGAGAACCACGACACCGTCGGCAACGGCGGCGCGCGCATCCCGACGCGCATCGACGGCGCGAACCCGGTGAGCCTCGCCGCCCGGAAGCGCTCGATGCTCGGGGCCGCCGCGATGCTCACCGCACCCGGCGTGCCGATGCTCTTCATGGGGGAGGAGGCCCTCGCGACCGCGCCCTTCGGGAACCCGGCGTCGCCGCTCGCCCCGCCCACCGCCGAAGGGCTCTCTGTCCGTGCATTCTACAAGGACATGATCCGCCTTCGCCGCAACCTCGACGGCAAGTCCGGTGGCCTCGGTGACACCGACGTCGAGATCGTCCAGCGCAACGACGTCGACAAGGTGCTCGCCTACCGTCGCCACGGCGCGTCGGGGGAGGACGTGCTCGTCGTCCTCAACTTCGCGAACAAGGGGTACACGCGGTACGACGTCGGTGCGCCCGACGCCGCCCCGTGGCGCGTGCGGGTCAACTCGGACTTGCCCGCCTACGGCAGCGATTTTACGGGCACGATGACGGGGAGCGTGACGCCGGCGCTGCGCGCCAAGGACGGCAAGCCCTACGCGCTGCCGCTCGCGCTCGGGCCGTACGCGGCGGTGGTCCTCACGCGCTGACGATCGCGAACGCGCGCACCGGGAAGGTGCCGAAGCCCCTCACGCGCGGTGGCGTCGCCGTGAACCGAAACCCCCGCTCGGGGAGATCGCCGAGGCCGCGCAAGTGCTCGACGATCGGGATGCCCGCGCCGAGCAGGCCCGAGTGCGCGGGGCGGGCCTTGTCGCCGATGTCGTCGATGTTGACGGCGTCGATGCCGACGAGCGCGGCCCCCTGCGCGACGAGCCACGCCGTCGCGACGGCGTCGAGGAACGGGGCGTCCTCGCGGTAGCCGGGCGTGCGGAATTTCGCGTCCCACCCGGTGTGGAGGAGCACGGCCTTGCCGGCGACCTCGAGGCCTTCTAGCTCGTCGCGCCCGATCGCTCGCTTCGCGCCGGGGGCACGCCTCACGAGAACACCCTCGAGATCGGCGACCTTCTCGAGCGGCATCGCCGCGAGATCCGCGCCCTTGGCGAAGCGATGGAAGGGGCTGTCGAGGTACGTCCCGGTGTTCCCCACCATCGAGATGCGGCCGATCTGGAAGGTGATCCCCGGCGCGTACAACGCTGCCGACTCCGCGCGCGTGAGGTGATCGGAGATCTCGGGCGCCGGCAGGCCAGGGTAGGTCACTATGCCGTGCTCGATGAGGTGACTCAGCTCGACGAGGCGACGCGCCGCGCCCATCAGCTACCGATCCAGATCCCCGCCTTGTTCGCGGTCCAGATTTCCTGGCGGAGGCGCGCCTCCTTCATGTCCAGATCGCGACCGACCTCGCCGCGGCGGCGCCGGTTCTTGATGAACGCGAGCTCCACCAGCGCGAGCTGTTTCTTGCGGCGCATGCTGAACGCGGCCCAGCCCTTCGACATGAGGATGCTCCAGTTGCGGAGCCCGATCGTGAAGTACGTGGTCACGAGCTGGAGCTCGCGCGGGTGGAGGAGGCCGCCCATCTCCGTCGACAGCTCGCGGATGATCGTCGCGCGATCGCGCATGACGAGGACGCCGAGGATCACGAAGTAGAGGATGTCGATGACCCAGGAGAGGAGCACCATGAGCACCAGGCCCTCCTCACCGAAGAACGTCGGGAGGCCGTTGTGCATCGCGTGCAGCGCCATCGCGCCGCAGTAGCCGGCGATGGGCGCGCAGATTTTCACCGACCAATTTCGCGACTCGGCGGCGATGCCGAAGCCGAGACCCGTCATCGCAGTGAAGGTGCAGTGCGAGAGGCCGAGGAGGACCGTGCGGAGGAAGAGGAGGACGACGAAGCCGCCCAGCCCCTCGTTCGCGTACTGGTTGGCGACGTAGAGGATGTCCTCGGTGAGCGTGAAACCGAGGCCCACGACGCCGCCGTAGATCGCGCCGTCGAGCGGGCCGTCCAGCTCCTTCAAGCCGAGCGCGCTGATCGCCGCGATGATCGCGACGCCGAGACCCTTGAACCCCTCCTCGAAGACGGGCGCGAGGACGGTGGCGCCGAACGCCTCCATGTCGTCCCCGCCCGCGCCGGTGACGCGCTCGACGAGGCTCTGTACGATGCCGCTCGAGACGCCGCCGCCCAGAGTGGCGAAGAGCGCGCCCCACATGAACGCGAGGATGATGAGCCACCACGGCTCCGGCTCGAAGCGGTCGCACCACCTGATGAAGAGCACGTACGTGACGACGAACGGCGTCACGAAGAGCACACCGAGGAAGAGCCCTACGAGCATGTCCCCTCAAGCTATCAGGGGTCGAGCTCCGGGTAGTGCCGAAAGATCCCGTGCTCGTTGAAGGGAGCGCGGCGCTCCGACGCGAGGTACTTCGCGATGCGGGGCTCCGACGCGACGCGTTCGCGCAAGGCGCAGAGGCGCGGGTGCTTCTTCCGGACCTTCTTCGACGCGCGAGGGAACGCGTACGCGAACCCTTCCATGACCTGGAACAGGGACAAATCGACGTACGACGCGCGACGTCCCACTGCGTATCCGCCGCCGCGCTGGAGCACGCGCTCGAAGTAGCCGAGGAACTTGGGGACGCGCACGGAGAGGAACGGCGCGGCGCGGCGCTTGGCCTCCTTCTTCTGATCCTCGTAGTAGAGGCTGGAGCCGATGGGGTGGTGGACGTCGTGGGCCTCGACCATGAAGTCCATGACGGTGAGCTGGAGCTGGTGCGCGTGGAGACGGCTCGCTTCGTCTTTAGGGACCAGGCGATGGCGCGGGGCGAGCCACGCCAGAATGTTCGCGGTCTGCGCGAGGACGAGCGGGCCCGCCTTCAAGAACGGCGGCGCGAACGGGACGAGGCCGTCGACCCGCGAGCGCTCGCCCATGAGCTTCATCATCGCGTCCATGCCGCCCTTCGCGCGTGCCGCGTCGACGTACGGCGCGCCGGCGCGTTCCAGTGCAAGACGAACGAGCTCGCCGCGGCCCTGGATGCCGGGCCAATAGTAGAGAACGTACGGCGTCTGCTTCTTCATGATCGTCTCCCCTCGCGTCTACGGTTCAGGGAGAGTCGGCGAAAGCGGTGGCCGGCGGCAAGCGAAGATTCGCGGGAGCGAACGCGGCGGCGATGGCGCCGTAATGCGTGTCGGGCGCCGGCGCGCGATCCTGCGAGACGTAGAGTAGCGAGCCGCCCGACCACTCGAACAACGCCGGCGCGCGCTCGGCCTTGCCGATGGCGTAGACCGGCTGCGTCTGACGTGACAGCGGCCCGGAGTCGCCGTAGCGCGCGGCGAGGCCAATCGAGGTCACGCCGGCCGCATCGACTCCCGTGTAGAGTACACGCACGTGGAGGCGCCCCGCCGGCGTGACGCGCGGGACCACGCACGGATCGTCCACGCGCGCGTCGTCGAACGGCGGCTTCTGTCCGGGCGCCAGGGTCGAGAGATCCGGCGCGATGCTCGGCCCGAAAATCGGATCCGGACCCAGTCGGCGGAACGTGAGCCCGTCCTCGCTCTCGGCTTCGCCCAGGTAGCCGCCTGCGGCGTAGACCATGCGCACGCGGCCGTCGGGGTACACGGCGACGCTGGGCGCACCGGGCGGCGTCTTTTCCCAGGAGGCAGCAACATCGGCGGCGAGCGCATACCCGGCGCGCTTCGCGAAGGTGAGGCCGTCGGCGCTGCTCGCGACGCGGACACCCGCGCCGTCGGACCAATAGAGGAGGACGTTGCCGCCGACGCGCGCGACGCTGGGCGCCACGACGTGCTCTCCCGCGTCGGCCTTCAGCACCACCGCGGGGGTCGTGCCGACGCTGCCGCCAAAGAACGATCGCCCGTCGTCGGCCCGCGTGCGGACAATCACATCACCGCCCGCGATCGTGCCCGCAGCGAAAAGGAAGACACCCGCCCCATCGCTCGCCGGGTCGGCGGGAAGAACCGCCGGGTCGTGCCAGAGCCTGGTGCGATCGTCGAGGACGAAGGGGGCGACGCCGAGCGTCTCGTTGCCATCGAGCTTTCGGAAAGGTCCGGCGCCTGAAGCCGGGAGGTCGACGTCACCGGCGCCGGGCGAGCCGATCGACGCGCACGACGCCGCGGAGAGGACGAGCGCGAGGCGCGTGAGCCTCACGGGAACCCCACGGTGAGCGTCGCGCCCACGTTCCAGATGTGCCCGCCGGCCGTGTAGTCGCCGACGAGATCTGCCGGATCGGCTTTCCGCGTCGTCGCCGTCACGAGCTCGCTCAGCTGCGCGTGCGCGTCGAGCCGAACGTCGCCCGGGAGCTCGGCGATCGGCGCGATCGCCCGTAGTCCGAGGCCGATCGACATCGAGTGCCGATCGCGATCGATGTAGTTGGTGAGGCCCGTCTGCGCGCCGATCGGGCTCTTCGCGTACTCGTACCCCGCGCGCGCGAAGCCCTCCCATCTGGGACGCGCGAGCGCGCGCCACTCGACGCCGACGTGCGGCACCGCGCGATCGCTCATCTTCAGCGCCTCGATGCGCGTGGGCGCGGGCGCCTGCGGCGGCGTGACCCCGTTGGGCCAACCGCCTGCCGGCGGCGGGATGTCGAGGGCCACGTTGAGCGACGCGACCGGCGGCACGTACGCGCCCCAGTTGACCCACGTGACGTCGAGGTTCGTCCGGAGATCCGGCGTCAGCTTCCACGAGCCCGCGACGACGAGCTGTTGCGGCAAAAAATTGTTCACGCTGTGCGTCTCGAGCGCGTACACGGCGGTGGTCAGCTGCGAGATGTCGCCGTGGAGGTACGCCGAGAGATCGAGCTTCAGCTTGAACTCGCCGCGGTAGACGACCGCCAGCGCGACGTCCGGCGAGAGCTCCACGCGCATGCCGACTTGGGGGTAGCGCACGGCGGTGAGATCGGCGTCGACCTGGTGGCGGAGCGCGGAGTCCTCCGACCGGAAGATGTTCAAGAGCCCACCGATGTCGAGCTTGCCCTCCGTCGAGGACATGAACGAGAAGCCGCCGCCGATCTGGAGCCACTTGACGGGGCTCACCGCGAGGTTCGCCGCGAGGAAGAGGCGCTGGTTGCGGTTGTCGTACATCTCCCAGCGCGCCACCTCTTGGCGGAGCGCGCGCACGCGCGAGATGCGGTCGTCGGGGAGGTGAATGGCGAGGCCGAACGCGAACGGCACGCCGAAGATCGTCCCCGGCGCGACGAGCCCGCCGACGAGGCCCTTCACCGGATCGACGTCGTTGTCGTGCCCGTTCGTCTTCAGGTAGTGGCTCGCGCGGAAGTATCCGATCGAGAGCTCGAGCCCACGTGCGCGCGCGAGGCCGGCGGGATTGTAGTAGTTGGCGTCGAAGCCGCTGGTGTCGGCGGCGACGGCGCTGCCCATCCCGGCCGCACGCGAGCCAAGGCCGAACGCGTCGAGGGGATTCGCGTATGCCTGCATACTGCACGCACACATGGCCACAATTGCCGATGAAACGAGGGTGGTCTTCAAAACCGCACCCCCACGACGATGCCGCCCGCGAGCACGTGACCGCTCGCCTTGCCGAGCGGCGTGACCGCGCCGTTCGAGTCGATCGACTCGTGGGTGGTCGGCAGGAGCACGTGGTACTGGCCGTAGACGTCGACGTCGAACGGCGGCAAAGGGTCCGCCATGCGGAGGCCCGCGCCCCACGTGAGCGCGAGGCGCGGCGCGTTGAAGTAACGCGTCGGCACGTCGACGAGGCCGCGCGCCGCCACGTCGTAGGCCTGCGCCGTCGGCACGCGGCTCGGGAGAGGGTTCGGCTCGAGGAAGGCGCCGGCGCGAACGTGAGGCACGAAGCTCGACGAGACGCGGATCGCCCAGTCGGCCCCCGCGTGCACGGCGAGGGTGTCGTCGTACGCGATCTTCGGCGGCACGAGCGCCGCGCAGTCCGGGTTCTCCGTAGGACAGTTGATCGTCGGTTCGAGGAGACCGGGGTACTTGCTCCACCTCTTGTACGTGACGCCGCCCGCCAGCGTGAGGCGCTCACCGAGGCTCGCGAGCTCGAACGCGAGCTGCGCCGGATCGTACTGCGCGAGACCCGAGATGTTGAGGAGCGGGAGGTTCAAGGTCGAGAGCTTCGTCGCGTCGATGGCGACGGCGAAGCGCGCGTCGAGGGTGCCTCGGTACGTGAGACCCGCGCGGAGGCGCGTCGGGAAGCGAACCGGTATGTCGTACGTGACGCCGAACGTCGGCGCGTACGTCGCGACGAGCTGATCCTCGACGCGCGTCCCGACGCGGCCGGTGGCGTCGGTCGCGACGATCGCCGAGCCCGCGATCTCCGCGAGCGCCGCGAAGCCCGCGCCGACGCGCACGCCCCAGCCGACCTCCGCGCCGAGCCCCACGCGGATCGCCACCGACTGCGCGCGATCGGGCAGGAGCGGAAACTGCGGCGTCTCCGGGTAGAGGATGCGTCCGCGCACGACGATGTCGGTCGGCGTGTAGAAGGCGAGCCCCGCGCCGATGCGATCCTTCAGCACGCCGCCGAACGGGATCGGGAGATCCGCGCCGATGACGACGCCCTTCGCCGCGCCATAGGACACACGGCCCGGAAGCCCGTCGCCGTCCGCGTAGAGCGAGAACGTCGCACCGGTGAGGCCGAGGCTCAATTTGCGGGCGCGCATCGTCGAGAGGAGCGCGGGGTTCAGGTACGCCGTCTCGTACCCCTCCCCCGCCGCCACGCCCGTCGCGCCCATTCCCGCCGAGCGGCCGCCGTAACCGAAAATGTCCTCGGGCGACGCCGCGGCGCTCCCGGACGCGAACGCGGACGTCAGCACGAAGAGACCAAGGAGGACCGACCTCGCGCGCATCACCCCTTCGCCGCCAGCTGACCGCACGCCGCGTCGACGTCGCCGCCGCCGCTGTAGCGCTTGTGGGTGAAGACTCCGCGCGCAGCGAGCGCGTCCCGAAAGCGCGTCTCGCCTGCATCCGTCGATCGCGTGAACGGATCGCCGTCGATTGCGTTGAACGGGATCACGCTGATGCGCGGTCGCACGCCGGAGCTCTCGGCGAAGCTGCGCGCCGCCGCCGCCAGCGCGTGCGCGTCCTCGTCGAGATCGTTCACGTCGCGCAGCAACGTCACCGCCCACATCGGCGCGAGGCCGGTCGCGCGCGCGTGCTCGACGGCCGCTTCGAGCACCTCCGCGAGCGCGTGCGCGCGATCGATCGGCATGAGCGCCGCGCGTCCCCCCTCGCGCGCCGTGCCGATCGACAGCGCGAGTCGCACCTTCGGCGCCTCGCGCGCGAGCCGGCGAATCCCGCTCGGGAGCCCCGCCGTGCTCACCGTGATGTTGCGCGCGTCGATCGCGAGCGCGCACGGCTCGCTCATCACCGCGATGGCGTCGAGGACCCGGTCGAGGTTCGCCATCGGCTCGCCCATCCCCTGGAAGACGACGCCGTGCACGCGCGCGCCTTCGGGCAAGCGCCGTCGCACGATGCGCACCTGCTCGACGATCTCCCACGTCTCGAGGTTGCGCCGGAGCCCCATCTGCCCCGTCGCGCAGAACGCGCACGCCAGCGCGCAGCCGATCTGCGAGCTCACGCACACGGAGAATCGCCCCGCGCGCTCGAGCGGGATGCGCACGGTCTCGATCGTCTCGCCGTCGGCGGTTCGCATCGCGTACTTCACGAAGGGATCGAGCAGGCTCTTTCGCTCCGCCGTGATCTCGAGCGCCGGCACGACGCCCTCACGCACGACCACCTCGCGCGCGATCCGCGTGATGCCGCTCGTCGGCGTCGCGACCGGCTCGTCCCTATGCACCTGCGCCACGATCTTGCGCGCCTCCGCGAGCGACACGCCGCCGAGCGCGCGGTGGAGCGCGTGCGGAGTCAGGGCTTGCAGCGCGAGCATGGCCCCTCCTTTACCACGCTCCGGCGGAGCGGCCGTGCTACCTTGTAGGCGTGTTCGGGTTCAGCTTCGGTGAGCTCGTCGTCCTCGTGGTGGTCGCGATCGTCGTGATCGGCCCGAAAGACTTGCCCAAAGTCCTGAAGACGATGGGGCAGTGGGCCGGCAAGCTCCGGCGGATGGCCTCCGATCTGCGCGCGCAGAGCGGCATCGACGACGTGCTTCGTACCGAAGGCCTCACCGACGACCTGAACGAAATCCGCAAGCTCGCGCGCGGCGAGCTCGACACGATTTCGCGCTCGACCACGGGCGGCACGCTCGGCGAGCCGGCCTACCCTTCTCTGGCCGCCTACGAAGACGCGAACATCTCCGTCGACCGCGACCGCGAGCACCCGCGCGAGGGGGCCGACACCGGCAACGCCCTCCCGGACACCGCGTTCGTCTACATCGAGAGTTTCCCGCGCTCGAAGTGGGCGGACGATCCGGTCTGGGTGCTCGGCGATCCGAACGGCGTCGTCCCCAAGCCCGAGCCTGCGCCGACCCCGACCGACGCCGAGACCCATGAGGGCACGCCCTCGCCCGCCGAAGCGTCTACCGCCACGACCCCCGCTCCCTCCCAACCGGACCGCGCCGAGACCGCATGAGCGACGACGCCACCACGCCGCTGGCTCAAGACCCCGAGGCCGAGGTCAAGATGACGATCTGGGAGCACCTCTCGGAGCTCCGCAAGCGCGTCGTCCACGCCGCGATCGGCACACTCGTCGCCGCCGTCGGCTGCTGGACGTACCGCGAGCGCCTCCTCGAGTGGCTCCAGAAGCCGTACGAGCACGCATGGAAGGCGCGCTTTCCGAACACGCCGCTCGAGCTCCAGACGCTCGCCCCCGCCGACGCGTTCGTGAACTACATGCAGCTTTCGTTCGTCGGCGGCATGGTCATCGCGGCGCCGATCATCTTCTATCAGCTGTGGGCCTTCATCAGCCCGGGCCTCTACGCGCGCGAGAAAAAATACATCATCCCGTTCGTCTTCTTCTCGTCGACGCTCTTCGCGTCGGGCGTGATGTTCGCGTACTACGTCGCGTTCCCGTTCACGTTCAACTACTTCTTCTCGCTCCTCGGCAAGGTCGGGTCGAGCGACACGGTGCTGACGAGCCGCCCGACGATGGAGTTCTACATGGACTTCTCGACGCGCATGCTGCTCGCGTTCGGGTTCGTCTTCGAGCTGCCGCTCTTCATCTCGTTCCTCGCCATCGCCGGCATCGTGACGCCGCGCCAGCTCGTGAAGTTCAGCCGCTGGGCCATCATCGGAGCGTTCGCGCTCGGCGCGATCGTGACGCCGGGACCCGAGGTCTCCAGCCAGCTCGCGGTGAGCGGCGCCCTCATCGCGCTCTACTTCCTCAGCGTCGGCGTCGCGTTCCTGGTCGCGAAGAAGAAGCCGGCGGACGAGAGCGCCGCGAAGGGCTGACCATGCCGGTCGTTCACTACACGCTCGAAGGCACAACCGCGATCGTCCAGATGGACGACGGCAAGGCGAACGCGCTCTCAGAAGCGATGATCATCGAGCTCGGCGACGCGCTCACGCGTGCGGAGAAGGAAGCCTCGGCCTTCGTGCTCACGGGACGCGAAGGTCGCTTCTGCGCCGGCTTCGATCTGCGCGTCATGATGAGCAGCCCCGACGCAGCGAAGACGCTGCTCCGCTCCGGCGGCGATCTCTTCATGCGCCTCTACGGCTCGCCGATCCCGATCGTCGCCGCGTGCACCGGTCACGCGCTGGCGGGCGGCGCGCTCGTCCTCCTCACCGCCGATCTGCGCGTCGGCGCATCGGGCGCGTTCCGCATCGGCCTCAACGAGGTCAGCATCGGCCTCCCCGTCCCCATCCTCGCGATGGAGCTCGCCCGCGATCGCCTCCTCAGCACCGAGCTCGCCCGCGCGACCCTCCGCGCCAACATCTACGATCCCGACGAAGCCGCGCGCGTCGGCTACCTCGACGCCGTCGTCCCCGCCGCCGAGGTGCTCGCACGCGCCAAGGACGAAGCCGCAAAGATGGGCGCCCTCTCGCGCCCCGCATACCACGCGACGAAGAAGCGCCTGCGCGGCAAGACGATCGCGCACATCCTCGCGACGTTCGACGAGGACATGGCGACGCTGATGACCGGTGGGTAGTCGGCAGAATCGTCCTTCCACCGCACACGCACGGCTCGGTGGGCTCGCCCCTCTTCTTCGCCACGCCGGGGGTTCGTGGGGACGCGCCGGCGATGCTTTGTCCGCGGGGAGCAGTGGCGCCGGCGCGTACGCTCAGCGTGGCGAAGAAGAGGGGCGAGCCCACCGAGCCTTTTGGGAATTGGGAGGTTTTCATCTAGGGCAACAACGAAGCCGGCTCACCCGCGACCTCCCCGACGCCACCTCCCACGCCCACCCGATCCCGCAAAAAGGCGTGGTGGGCTTGCCCGTCCCTCGCCCCGCTGAGCGTGCGCGCCGGCGCCACTGCTCCCCGCGAACAAAACGTCGCCGGCGCGTCACCGCGAACCCCCGGCGGGGCGAGGGACGGGCAAGCCCACCACGCCGTGCGTCGCCCGCGGCGTTGGAAAAAAAACGGGCTCGTCGGCGGGAAGGCTTTTCGCCTCGCTACGTATGAGATGCCCGGACGGAGGCACTCAATGTACTCGTATTTCAGCGATCTTCAGGTGGAGCTCCTCGCGCGTGGCGTCCTCGAACCGGGTGAGCAGCTCACCGGCAAGACGGTCACCCGCTACATGCCGTGGTGGTCCTTTGGATTCATCAATCGGACCTACCTGGTCCTGGCGACGGACCGGCGCGTCATCCTTCTCGATCACAGAATGACGTGGCTGCACCAGGCGCAGAGCCTCCGCGCCGTCGAGTCGATCCCGTGGAGCAACGTGCAGGAGATGGTCATGAAGGGAATCTTCGCGAAGAAGATCCGCCTCCGTGGCCAGACCCAGTCGGGCCCGATCAACCTCACGATGAAGGTCCCGAACCAGTTCTTCGGCCTCCTCGCGCCGATGCGCCAGAACATGGCGGGCGCGAAGGCGTGCGTCGGCGCGTTCGCCTCGCAGCGCGGGCGCATGGGCCAGCAGGCGCCCGCCGGTGTCTTCGGCGCGCAGGCTGCGCAGATGCTGCCGCCGGCGTCGGTTCAGCCCCAGTCGTACTACCCGCCGCAGAACGCGCCGGGGTACACCTCGGTGCCGCCGGCGTCGGGGCCGCAGTCGCAGCAGTTCGGTGGCCAAGTCGCGCCGCCCCTGCCGCCCGGTCGCTTCCCGCAGGCCTGAGCGATCGACGCGGGCTGTGAAGCCGCAGGCACACTCCCGCGGCCCGGCTCGCCATGGACAGCGAGCGTACCGCGCGCGAAAACCAAGGAATAGGCTCGCGCGAGGCACGGCATACGCCGTGCTATTCCTGGTTGGATGACGCCTTCCCTACGCCGCTTCATCGCGCTCTCCACTCCCCTCGCCGCGCTCCTTCTCTCCTTCGGCGTCTCCGCGTCCAGCGCATACGCCGCCGAAGGAGAGGCCGCGCCGCACTTCAGCCTCGCCCTCGAGCGCGTCGGCGGCGTCGGCTACACGAAGCTCTTCGCGAAGGACACCGACGACGCCGTCTCCCTGACCGCGTTCGGCATCGGCGGCGTGAACCCCAACCCGTACTCGGCGCCGCGCGTCGGCTTCGACTACATCTTCGACGGCGGTTTCACGCTCGGTGGCGGCGTCAGCATGGGGCGCTTCTCCTTGTCGGCGACCACGGCGAACTCCGTGAACGGCAACAAGACGACGACCACGCAAGACGTCGGCTCGCTCTTCATCTACACGCTCACGCCTCGCGTGGGGTACCGCATCCCGGTGAGTCCCTCGCTCGACTTCACGCCGCGCGCGGGCGTCACGCTCGCCGGCGGATCGCTCTCGCAGGGGTCGGGCAACGGATCGGCCGGCGTCTTCGCGATGGCGCTGTCGGGCGAAGGCGTGCTGGCGTACCGCGCCACGCGATCGTTCAACCTCCTCGGAGGCTTGGGGCTCGATTACACGGTGACAGCGAGCGCGTCCCAAACGAATGGCAACGGGTCGACGTCGTCGTCGTCGGATCTCAAGGGCGGCCTTTTCGCCGTGCAGCTTTGGCTCGGCCTCGGCGGCTACCTCTGAAACGAGCGCGCCGAATCGGCGTCATTCGCTGCGCGGCTCTTTGACCGTCGGCGCGTCCATCTCGAGGTTCGTCTCCGGCGCGGACGCCTCGGCGACAGGCGCATCCGGAGCTTCTTCGACCTTCCGGAGGAACGTCGCCATCTCGTCGAGCTTCGGCACGCCCTCCAGCTCGAGCAGGCGCGCCAACGCCATGCTCATCTCCCCGGCAGTCTGGAAGCGGCGCTCCGGATCGGGCGCGAGCGCCTTCGCGCAGAAGGCGTCCCACGGTCCGCCCGCCAGCTCCGCGCGGACACTCGATGGCGGTGGCGCGACGGTGTTCATCACGCCGAGCAGCGTCTGCGCGTCGGTCTCGCGCTGGAACGTCGGATAGAGGCAGAGAAGCTCCCAGACGAGGAGCCCCACCGCGAACAGGTCGGCGCGCGCGTCGAACGCCTCGCCGCGCGCCTGCTCCGGCGCGAGGTACGGCATCTTGCCGACGAAGTTGCGCGTCTCGTGGCTCTTCGACTCGCCGAGCGCCTTGGCGACGCCAAAATCGGAGATTTTGATCTGGCCGGTGCGGGACACGAGCACGTTCGCGGGGTTCAGATCGCGGTGCACGACGCGGAGCGGTTTTCCGGAGCCGTCGACCGCGCGCTCGTGCGCGTAGGAGAGGCCCTCGCACACCTCGCGCCCGATGAGCGCCACGATCGACGAGGGGATCGCGATGCCGGCCGCCTTGCACCGCTTGCGCACGCGCAGGAGATCGATGCCGTCGACGTATTCCATGGCCAGAAAATACGTGTCGTCGACGAGACCAAAGTCGAGCACCGCGACGATGTTGGGATGCGCGAGCCGGGCGCACAGCTCCGCCTCGTTGCGAAAGCCGGTGACGAAGCGCGCGTCCATCGCGAGGTGCGGGTGGATGCGCTTGATCGCCACCTTGCGCTCGAAGCCTCCCTCTGGGCAGTAGAGCGCTTCGTAGACGGTCCCCATCCCGCCGCCGGCGATGCGCGCGCCGATGCGGTACTTTCCGAAGAGATCGCGCGCGCGCTCTTTGCGAGCGGCGTTGCCGACGGCGTTCCGGAGGCCCGCGCTCGCGAAGGATCCGATCGCGCCGAAGACGACGATCGACGCGGCGCGCACCACCTGCATCGGCACGCGGTAGAGCGCGCCGTCCAGGAAACCGAGCGACGGCTCGGTGCGCACGAAGAAGAAGTACACGAGCAAGTACTCCGCGCCCCCGAGGACGCCCGCGAGGAGCGGGAGGGTCGGCTTCAGGCGAAAGGTCGCGAGCATCACCAGCAGCGCGAACATGAGCGGCGGTACCCACGAGCCCAGCGCATAGGCGGCGCCTTGCGTGCGCGCGATGACGACGAGCGTGGCCCCCGGGAGGAGCAGCTCGACGATCGGGTTCGCGCGCGAGAAGAACGGCACCGCCCGCTTTCGCGTCAGCATCTGGTTGGCCACCGTGAACCACGCGAGCACGCACGTGGCGCCGATCGCGAGCGCGCGGCCCATCTGCGGCGCGACGAAGAGGCCGACGTACGCCGCCATGCACAGACCCACGACGGAGAAGCCCTGCTCCACACGGGTCGCCGCGCGCTCGAACACGAGCAGCTCCGCGTCGAGCTCCGCGAAGAGCAGCGAGCCGCGCCCCCGCGAGCCCCCGGCGTTCCCCATACCCGACGGTATCAGTCGCGCATCGTGTCGGGAATCGGCACGGGGATGCGCCGCGCATCCATCCAGAGCCCCTCGATGTCGTAGAGGCTGCGCGCGTCGTCTTGGAAAACGTGGACGACGACGTCCCCGAAGTCCATCAGGACCCAGTTGCCGTGGGGGAGACCCTCGACGCTCATGGGGCGCTTGCCGATCTTGCGCAGCGCCTCCTCGATGCCTTGCGCGAGGGCCGCGACCTGGCGATCGCTCCGGCCCGTCATGAGCACGAGGAAGTCCGCGTAGTCGACCTTGCCGGCGACGTCCAAGACCTCCAGCCCGACAGCCTTCTTGTCGAGGGCGGCGACGGCGATCGCGACCGCGAGCTCACGCGAGGAGTCGCTCGCGAGGGAGGTGCTCGGCGAGGCTCCGCCTGCGGGGCGCGCCTTCTTGGCGCGGGGGCCGCCGCTGGGGCCTGCCGGCGCCGGGCGCGGGAGAGCGGCGGCACGCTTCGGCCGCGGCTTGGTCCCGCGCGCGGGCGGGCTCGCCTCGACCCCGCGCCCGTGGATGCTGCCGTGCGACGACCGGATCTTCGGACGCCCCGATTCGCCCCTCTTCTTGCCTGCTGCCAAAACGTCGATCCTTTCGGTTCCGCGAGAGCCCCCATCGTGGGGGGTCGCGGCGTGCGCGTCAACCGCGCGTCTGCCCTTCGCCGTCGATGATCCACTTGTTCGTGGTGAGGGCCTCGAGCCCCATCGGGCCGCGCCAGTGCAGGCGGCTCGTGGCGATGCCGATCTCGGCGCCGAGGCCCAGCTCGCCTCCATCGTGAAAACGGGTCGAGGCGTTCACTATTACGCAGGCGGCGTCGACCTCGGTTCGCCAGCGCGCGGCGTGCTCGGCGTTCGGCGTGAGGATCGCTTCGGTGTGCCCGGAGCCGTAGGCGACGACGTGCGCGAGGGCCCCGTCGAGGCCGTCGACGACGCGAACCGCGAGGATCTTGTCGAGGAACTCGCGGCCCCAGTCGTCGTCCGTCGCGGCCCTCGCGGCAGGTACGAGCGCGCACGCCCGCGCGTCTCCGCGGAGCTCGCAGCCACCAAGGACGAGCCGCGCCGCGATGGGAGGGAGGAGGCGCGCGGCGTCGGCGGCGTCGACGAGCAGGCACTCGAGCGCGTTGCAGACACCGGGTCGCGACAGCTTGGAGTCGACGGCGATGCGCGCGGCGGTGTCGACGTCGGCGCCCGCGTCGACGAAGAGGTGACAGACGCCTTTGTAGTGCTGCACCACCGGCACGCGCGCGTTCTCGGTCACGAAGCGAATGAGCCCCTCGCCGCCGCGCGGGATCGCCAGATCGACCGTCTCACTCTGCTGCACGAGCACGCGCACGGCGTCGCGATCGACCATGCCGAGCGCCTGCACCGCGTCGCGCGGGAGGCCGGCCGCCGCGAGCCCCTCCCCTACAGCGGCCGCGAGCGCGGCGTTTGCGCGCGTCGCCTCGGACCCGCCGCGCAGCACGATCGCGTTGCCCGCCTTCAGCGCGAGCGCGCTCGCCTCCACCGTCACGTTGGGACGCGCCTCGTAGATCATCGCGATGACGCCGATCGGCGTCCGTACGCGCCGCACACGCAGGCCCGTGGGCCGCATCGACTCTGCGATGAGCTGCCCCACCGGATCGGGCAGCGCGATGATCTCGCGCACGCCCGCCTCGAGCGCGTCCATGCGCGCGTCGTTCAAGGTCAGACGATCGAGGAGCGCGCCGCGTGTCCCCTTCTTCTCCGCCTCGGCGACGTCCGCCGCGTTCGCCGCGAGGATCTCCGGACGCCGCGCGCGGAGCGTCGTCGCGATCGCCTCGAGCGCCGCGTCCTTCCTCGCGCGCGACGCCGGCGCGAGGGTGCGCGAGGCGACCCTGGCGCGCCGGCAAATCGCGGCGATTTCCGCTTCGAGGCTCATCGTGAGGTTCTAGCGCGAAGCCCGGTACAGCCGCCACCCCCCTTGCTCCTGCGCGCGCACGAACTTGGCGCGGAGCACGGTCCGGAGCTCGGGGCCGAAGCGATCGTGCTCGATCGACACGACACCGAGCGGGCGATCGAGCAGATCGTCCTGCATGAGGAGGCAGCGCACCTCGGGCCTCAGCACGTCGGCGACCCACGGCTCGAGCGGGAATTTCCCGCGTCGGGCGAGGTGCGTCATCTGGAACGGCGTCGTCACCGCGCGCCCGTCGAGCATGAGCTCGAGCCCGGGCTCGTCGGCGATGATCACTTCGTCCACGCCGGGATTGCAGGTCGCGCGGACCCGCTCCACGAACGCCGCGTGCACCTTCGACACTGCGATCGCCTCGAGGGAGCTACGGATCGTGGCCACGCCGGTCCATAGGCACTGGAAGAGGACGGCGCCGGCGCACACGCATCCGAGGACGCGTGACGTCGGGATCGTGAACGGAACGAACGCCGCGACGACGGTGGCGGCGATCATCGGCTCCATCCAGTAGTTCGTGGCGCTCCCGATCTTCGCGAGCGACAAGAGCGTCCACGCGAGCGACGCCACGAGCGCGCCAAGAGCGAGCCTCGCGCCAGGAGACGATCGCCTCGCACGCCACGCGACGAACAGCGCCGCCGCGATCGGCGCGCCGAGGAACTGGAGGCGCGACGGGACCTGCTCCAGCCAAAGCGACAGGCTGCCCGGTTGTCCGGTCGCGCGCAGCAGGTGATCGGTCCACGCGCCGCCGCTCACGTGCTGGAGGATCGCCGCGAGGCCGCCGGTCACGAAGAGCGCCGCCGCGATCGCCCGTCCGAAGGCCTTCCTGTCGACGAACAACTGCACCGCGAACGCGCCCGCCGCGAGCCCCATCACGTTCGGCTTCGTCCACGCGGCGAGCGCGAAGAGGGCCGCCGCCACCATGTCCACCTTGCCGCGCTCGACGCTCCGCACCAGCGCCGCCCCTGCGAGCGCGACCGCGAGCGCGTCGGGCCGTGCCGCCGCCCCATACAGCGCCAGCGTGTAGACGCCCGCGGTGAACGCCGCAGCAAACGCCGCCGTCCCGCGCTTCTCCCGCGGCGCCCGCAGCGTGATCGCGAGGAGCAGACCGAACCACGCAAAGCACGCGACGGCGCGCGCGACGAGCATCGCCGATCGCGGCGGCACCCACGACACGAGCCACGCCCACACCGGCGGATAGAGCACGTAGAAGCGCGAGGGCACCGGCCCGTAGTCGGTCACGCCGGCGATCGGGTCGGTGTAAATCGGCAGCCCTTCGCGCAGGCGCTGTCCCTCGAACAGCACTTCGCCCTCCACGCCATCGAGCGGCCGCACGCCGAGCGTCATCACCGCGTACGCCAGCGACGCGAGGGCCGCCGCCGCGACGACGACGACGGCGAGACGAAGAATCAGGGACGGACGCACACGCCGGCCTGGTCAGGGTGCGTCGGGCCGCCCATTTTGCAAGCGAGCCCTTCCGCGCAACGGAGGCCGGCGATGCCGCCACAAAGGGCGCCTTCCTTTTGGCCGGGGCGAGGAGGCGTCCCTGGTTTTTCGGCCGTCGGAGTCGGAGTCGGGGTCGGAGTCGGAGTCGGGGTCGGGGTCGGGGTCGGAGTCGGCGTCGCGGTCGCGGTCGCGGTCGGGGTCGGCGTCGCGGTCGCGGTCGGAGTCGCGGTCGCGGTCGCGGTCGCGGGATCGGCGGGTGGCGGGGTCGCGCACGCCGGGGTGAGGAGAATCAAGAGAAGGGCGATGATCGGCGCGCGCATGGGCGCGGAAGTAGCACGCCCCAAATCAGAACCCAATGCTGAGCACCGCAGCGACGAGCGCGTACCCGTGGAGATCCTTGATCTCGTCGTCCGACGGGCCGGTCATCACGCCCGTCGCGTGCATTCCGATGCGGACGTCCGCGTCCTCGACCGGCAGCGCGTAGTCGAGGCCGACGCGGCCTGTGCCGATGCCCGCGTTGCCGCTTCCCGTCGGCCGGCTCACGTGCGCGAGGCCGAAGCCGATCCCGAGGACCGGATGAATCGGGCCGCGCTTGTGCAGATCGAGGGTAATTTCCCCGGTGTACTGCCCCACGCTGTCGCCGAGCGCGTAGCCGCTCTCGGCGGCGTGGCCTTCGCCGCGCATCCACGCGGCCGCGAGGCGCCCGCCCACGGTTCCGGTGCCGAAGTCCGCGGCCACCTGAATGCCGCCGCCGAGGCCCTTGCCCGTCGTGATCGCGGTCGGCGCGAGCTGGAGGCGAATCGGCGCGCGGTGGAGCTCGAACGGAGGATCGCGCGGATCGTCGTTCGGGACGATCGGCGAGCTCGCGATCGGGCCCGGCTGCCGCGCGAAGCGCCCGTCGTCGACGCGACCGACCGACACGACCGCGTCGTCCGCGCGCGCCGTCTGCGTGACCGCCGCCGCCGCCAAACTCAACGCCACGACCATCCCGAACCGAACGCTCTTGCCACGCATGGGTCTCGACCTCCTGCGTGCTCAACGGGGCCGCGCCGTCCCCCCTTACAGGCAGGTTTCGAGTATCCTTCGCACTCATGGGTGCCGTTGGCCGCCGCGCGGGGACAAAGCGACGTTATGTCGCGATGTTGGCACTCGTGGCCATGACGGGGACCACCCTCCCCGCGTTCGCGCAGAGCGCCACGCCGACGCCGCCGGCCGCCCAACAAAAGGCCGAGGAGCACTACAAGCGCGCTCGGGAGCTCTACTCGCAGGGCAGCTACCGCGAGGCGAAGGGCGAGCTCGAGGCGGCGCGCGCGCTCGATCCGAACGCGAAGGAGCTCGCCTTCAACCTCGGCGTCGTGAACGAGAAGCTCGGGAACATCGACGACGCGCTCCGCTGGTTTCGCGCGTACGCGCAGATGGACGTGACGCCGCTGGAGAAGCTGAAGGCCGACTCGTTCATCAAGCGCCTCGAAGGCGCCAAGCGCGAGACGCCGACGCCGACTCCAACGCCCACCCCGACCCCGACCCCGACGCCGCCCAACGACAAGAAGAACGAGCCTCCGCCGCGCGGGCGTGTCGACGCGCTCACGATCACCGCGGCGTCGCTGGCGGTCGCTGGGGTGGGCGTGGGGGCCGTGTTCGGCGTCAAGGCGGTGAGCGATCGACCGAAATCCTTCGTGACTGGACGCGACGGAACCTACGACGATCTCCTGCAAAAAACGTCGCAAGCGCACAAAGAAGCCATCATCGCCGACGTCAGCCTGGGAATCGGGGTCGTCGCGGCGGCCGTCGCGGCGTATCTTTACTTCGGTCGGACCAAGGTCACCCAGGCCCCGAGCCCGCAAGCGAGCACCCAAGCGCGCGTGTCGGTGGTGCCTGTGCCGGACGTGCGTGGAGGTGGAGTCCTGATGCTGCGGGGATCGTTCTGATGCGTCGCTTCATCGCCAGCATCGCCCTCGCCGGCGTGCTCGGGATGCTCGGCGCGGCCGGCTGCGAGGCGCTCGTGCCGAAGGACCTCCCGTCCTTCGCGTGCGCGCCAGGCGGCATCAACGAGTGCCCCGGCGGACAGATCTGCTCGCCTGCTGGCGTCTGCGTCGGCTCGTGCCCCCAGACGCCGTGCGGCGCGGACCTCGTGTGCGACACGATCTCGCACATCTGCGTTCCCACAGTCGACGTGCCCGAGGCGGGCCCCAGCGAGAGCGGCGTCGAGGACGGGACGATCCTGCCCGACGTCGAGGTCGACTCTCCCCTTCCGTTCGAGAGCAGCGGCGAGGGCGGTTGCAACGGCGAGCTCGGGTGCAGCTGCCTCACCAACACGCAGTGCAAGCCCGAGTTCTTCTGCGGCGGCGACGCGGTGCTCGGCGACGCGGTGAAGACGAGCGGTCCGCTCTGCACGAAGCCCTGCTGCAAATCCGAAGACTGCCCGAACGACATGGTCTGCTACGGCCCCGGCACCGGCGGCACGTACTGCGTGCGACCCACGCTGCTCCAGCGCGGCTCGGCGAACGGCGCGACCAAGGGGGGCACGAGCTGCTCGACCGCCGAGGCGTGCCGCTCCGGCGTGTGCGCGGGCGCGACCGCGAAGGTGTGCACCGACACGTGCTGCGCCGACGCCGACTGCGCGGCGCCCGGCATCTGCCGCCGGACGCTCGTCGAGGGGCACAACGTGTTCGCGTGCGCGGTCCCGCCGCCCGGAACGGTCGGCAACGATCAGATCTGCGCCGTCTCCGCCGACTGCAACAGCGGCATCTGCTACGGCACGACGAGCTTCGCCGAGTGCAAGCCGCACGGGTGCGGCAAGACCAACTGCCTCGCGATGACGCCGCCTTCGTCCGGCTTCGGCACGTGCGCGTACCTCCAGACCTCCGGCGCGCCCGAGTACCTCGGCACGTGCCTGCACAACGCGGAGACCCCGGACGGACCGCCCGGCAGCGGCGTCGTCGGGACCGCGTGCACGTCGGGAACGCAGTGCAAGACCGCCTTCTGCGATCCGGTCGCGAAGGTCTGCACCGACGTCTGCTGCGTCGACGCCGACTGCTCGATGTATGCCGGCACCAAGTGCCGCCCGTCGTCAAACCCGCATTACCTCACCTGCCAGTAAGCTCATGCCGCGCGACGCCGTTCGCTTTCAGGCGAGCTTCCGCTGCTTCAACGGCTGCGAGGGCAGCTGGCCGCTGACGAAGCCGATTTACCGCTGCCCCACGTGCGACGGCCTCCTCGAGGTGCGTCACGATCTCGAGGCGCTCCGCACCCGAACCGCGAGCGCGTGGCGCAAGCTCTTCGACGATCGCTACAAGCGCACGACCTGGCCGTACGGCTCGGGCGTGTGGGGCAAGCGCGAGTGGGTCGCGCCGGAGGTGCCGGACGATCTCATCGTGTCCACCGACGAGGGCGGCACGAACCTCTTCTGGGCCGAGCGCCTCGGCAAGGAGATGGGCATCGGCGATTTGTGGGTGAAGCAGTGCGGCAACGCGCACTCCGGATCGTTCAAGGATCTGGGCATGACGGTGCTCGTCAGCGTCGTGCGCCAGGCGATCGCCGAGGGCGCGTTGAAGGCGCGCGTGGTGGCGTGCGCGTCGACCGGCGACACCAGCGCGTCGCTCGCGGCGTACGGCGCTGCGTGCGGTCTTCCCGTCGCGGTTCTTTTGCCGCGCGGCCTCGTGTCGACGGCGCAGCTCGTCCAGCCGCTCGCCCACGGCGCGACGGTCCTCGCGCTCGACACCGACTTCGACGGCTGCATGACCGTGGTGAAGGAGCTCGCCCGCCGGGACCTCGTCTACCTCGCCAACTCGATGAACCCACTCCGCATCGAGGGGCAGAAGACCGTCGCGGTCGAGATCGCGCAGCAGTTCGACTGGGAGGTGCCCGACTGGGTCGTCCTTCCGAGCGGCAACCTGGGAAACGCGGCGGCCCTGTACGCCGGGTTCACGATGATGAAGGAGCTCGGGCTGACGAATCGTCTACCGCGCCTCTGCGTCGCGCAGGCCGAGAACGCGAACCCGATGTACCGCGCGTTCGTCGCGCACGAAGAGACGGTCGCCTCGATCAAGGCAAAAAACAGCCTCGCCAGCGCGATCCAAATCGGCAGTCCGGTGAGCGCGCCGCGCGCGATGGCGGCGCTGAAGGCGATGGATGGCGTCGTGGAGCAGGCGAGCGAGGACGAGCTCGCCGACGCCTGCGCGCGCGCCGATCGCACGGGCCTCTACACGTGCCCGCACACCGGCGTCGCGCTCGCCGCCACGTTCAAGCTGCGCGCGCGCGGCCTCATCAAGGAGACCGATCGCGTCGTCGTCGTATCGACCGCCAACGCGCTCAAGTTCACCGAGTTCAAGATGGGCTACCACGAACGCACGCTCGAGGTCGCGAGCCGCCGCGCGAACGCGCCGATCGCGCTTCCGCCCGACGTCGAGAAGGTCAGCGAGGCGATTCGAGCGATCGCTTCGGGTTAGCGACGAAAGCCCTCGTCGCCGTCAGCCCGCATCGTCTGCATCGGCGGCGTCGGCGCCGGAGTCGGTCCCCGTATCCGAGCCGGTGTCGGAGCCAGTGTCTGTCCCGGTATCGGTGCCGGTGTTGGAGTCGGTCCCGGCGTCGGCGCCGGTGTCGGTCCCGGTGTCGCTGGTGCCGTCCGCGGGCGGCGTCACTTGGTCGGGCAGCGCGGTGTCGCCGAACGAGGCGTCGAGCGCGCCGCCGTCGATCTTGGTGCGGTCGAAGTCGAGGGCGAGCTCGCAGCCGATCGCGCCGACGCCGAGGAGCAACAGGAGGACCGCCGCGTGGACGCGCGTGCGGCGGCGGCTCGTTTGATCGCGTTTCGTCATGGTTCGATCCTTCAACCGGCGTCGTCGGCGTCGGCCACCGCGTCGGCCGCGTCTCCGGCGTCCGCAGCGCCATCGTCGGCGTCGGCGGCGGCGTCGGCCGCATCGGACGCATCAGCAGCGCCGTCGTTCGCGTCGGCGGCTCCATCGTTCGCGTCGACGGCGGCGTCGTTCGCGTCTGCGGCGTCGGTGCCCGCGTCGGTGGCGCTGTCGCGCGCGTCGGCGCCCGTGTCCGTGCCGGTGTCGTTCACGACGTCGGGGGTCGCGTCGGTCCCGGTGTCGGTGCCGGTATCGATGGTGCCGTCCGTGCCGGTGTCGATCGTGCCGTCCGTCGTGCCGTCCGTCGACGCGTCGGTCACGTCGCCGGGGACCTTGCTGCGATCGAAGTCGACGGCGAGCTCACAGCCCGCGAGGGCGAGTGTGGCCGCGGTCAGGGCGAGGAGGATGCGGTGGCGCGAGGTCTTGCGCATGGATCGCCTCAGAACCGGAAGGTGGCGCCGGCGCCGCCGCCGTGCGGGGTGACGATCGGGGCGACCGAGAACGCCTTGGGCGTCGCCTTTGCGGCGAGCACCGGCGGGGCCGCCTTCGCGCTGCCGCTCGACGAGCCGCTGCTGAAGAAGAGGACGGCGCTCGTGACGCCCAGCGTGACCGCGACGCCGAACGCCATGTCGGCGATGAGCGCGTGGTTCTCGCCATCGTCGGCCTTCGAGGACGTCGGGTTCTTGTCGAAGTCGCTCTTGTCGCCGAGCGCCATGACGCCGAACACGGTCCCGACGCCGAGCGCGACGACCGCGAGGCCGCCGGTGATGAGCGCAGGCACCATGCTCGAGCCCTTGTCGGCGACGGGCGCGGGCGGGGGCGGCGGAGGCACGGCGGCGACCGGCTCGGGCGGAGGAGGCGGCGGCGCGGTCGGCATCGGCTTCTCTTCGAGATCGGCCTTGAGGTCCTGCTTCGACGCGAAGGCGACCTCGATGTCCTTCTCCTGCGCGACGCGGCCGTCGGCGGAGAGCTTGATCGAGTGGCGGCCGGGCGTGGCCTCGACGTCAGTCGGCGTCACGGCCGAGAGGACCTTGCCGTCGAGCGCGACGGTCGCGCCGGGCGGCGTGGTCTCGACGTGCACCTTGCCGGGGATCGCCTTGATCGCGGCGACGCGCTTCTTGATCTCCTCACCCTGCTCCGCCATCTTCGGCGGCACGTCGGCGAGGAAGCGCTCGTAGGCGACCACCGCGTCCTGCGGGTGGCCGAGGTTGTCGTGGCAAAGGCCGATGTAACGGGCGGCCTGCGGCGTCTGCTTGACGGTGTCGGCGGCGAGGAAGTCGGCGAGCGCGTTCGCGAAATCGTTCGCTTTGAACTTCTTCTCGCCGTCGGTGTACGCCTTCTTCGCGTCGATCTTCGCGGGCGCGCCTGCGCCGCCGGCGGGTGCGGGCGCCGCGGCCGCGGGCTTCGCGGTGGCCGGCTTGGTCTGCGCGTACGCCGAGGACACCAGCGTGGCGCCGCCGCCGTACGAGACGCCGATGAGGCCAGCCATCACGGCGGCGACCAACTTGCCAACGACCCTGGACTCTCGCGCCATGTGTCCCTTGCTCCTCGGGTGGGAACGCCTTCGAAATCTCGCGTCAGGGTACAGGATGGACGCCCGAAAAAGATAGCCCCTACGCGCGGTTTGCCAGAGCCGAGCCGTCGCCCGTCAGTGCGAAGGCTCGACGAGCTCGATGAGGACGCCGCCCGTGGCCTTCGGGTGGACGAACGCGACCTTGTGCCCGCGCGCGCCGGCACGAGGCGTCTCGTCGATGAGCGGGACGCCGAGGCCCTTCAAGAACGCGAGCGCCGCCTCGATCCCCTCCACTTCGATCGCGATGTGATGAAGGCCCGGGCCGCGCTTCTCGAGGAATTTCACGAGACCGTCGTTCCCGCGGGGGCTGATGAGCTCGATGTTCGATTCGCCGATCGGGAGGAGGATGGCCTCCGTCTTCTGCGACGCGACGACCTCGCGCTCGCGACCCTCGAGGCCGAAGACCTCCTTGTACTTGGCGGCGGCGGCGTCGATGTCACTCACGCACACGGCGACGTGGTCGATCTTCTTGATCGTGAACATGCCGGTTTCCTAGCACGTTTTGCCGCGTTTCACGCCGCGTTCACACCCGATCCGAGGACCTTTCACGCGCCGTGCGCGCGCGGTTCAAGCGGGGATCGCACGTTCTCTCTCATGAACGTCCGAGACCGGGCCCTCGAAGCGATCAAGCGACCGGCGCTGCACGCGCTCCACGCCACGCCACGCGGAGAGGCCGCCATCCTCCGCGTGTACCTCGAAGGAGAGGAGCACGCCGAGCGCGCTGTTTTGCTCGATCCGGTGACGGAGAGCGCGCCGCCGTGGCTCACGCGTTGGCTCGCCAAGCACCGCGCCGACGAGGCGCGCCACGCCGAGCTCCTCCGCGCGCGCATCCGGGTCCTGACGGGCAGCGACGCGCAGGCGACCGGGAAGATGGACCCGATAAGCCGCTGGAAGATGCGGCGGCTCGCTCGCCTCGCGAAGGAGAGCGAGCCGCGCTTCGGGGCAGGGCTCCTCGTTCCGCTGATCGCGATCGCGTGGCGGATGGAGAAGATGGGCGTGAAGGTATTCCACCGGCACGTCGACGTCCTGCGCGCGCGCGGCAAGGCGACGCTGACACTGCCCATGCTCGAGAAGATCCTGCGGGACGAGCGCGGCCACGTCCTCGCCTGTGAGCGCGCCCTCAGGCGGCTCGTGACGGCGCCGGAGCAGAACGATCTCGCGATGCTCGTCTTCCGCATCGATCGCATCGAGCGCGCGTTCGGCGTCCTCGGCGCGCTTGTCCTCTTCACCCTGGGAGTGTCGCTATGGCTCGTGCAACCGCTGTCCGGCCGCGCATCGTCTACCTCGCCCTCGCCGACGCGCGCGGTCACCTGATGCGCGCGCACCTCGTCCGCGGCCTGTGCGGCGCGCGCGGGGTCGACGTGGACGTGGTGACGACGTCGCGCGAAGGGCAGGCGTTCCTGGCGGCGATGGGCACGCCGAGTCGGCTCCTGAGCGAGCACTTCGCGGTCGCGTTCTCGGGGTGCCACGACATGGCGCGCGCGGCGACCGACGCCTGCGTGCTCCGCTACTACGTCGACCCGACGCGCGGCCTCCGCGATCTCCTCTTCTTGCGGCACTTCGCGCGCGGAGCGGCCTTCGTGGTGTGCGACTCGCTCCACCCGGCGCTCCTCGTCGCGCCGCTCGTGTCGAGGATGCGCGTCGTGCACGTCTTCGGCGACAACATCTGGAGCGCGGCGCACGAGAACTTCACGGGCCGCGCGCCGGCGTGGTTCGACCGCCTCTACAAGCGCGCACTCCGCCGGATGCGCGACGCTTCCTTTGCGTGCATCATGCACACGATCGATCCGGTGGCACACGCGGACGAGCGCGCGATCGTGCTCCCGCCGATCCTCCCCTCCCCTTCGCGTACGCCGGCGGAGGTGCGCGCGGCGATGGGCCTCGGGCCGCGCGATCGGCTCGCCGCGGTCTACCTGAACCCGCATTTCCACGATCCTGCGGTCGCCGCGGCGCTCGAAGGCGCGCTCGCGCGGCGCGGCTTCCGTGTGCACGCCGTCGGCGAGGGTTACGCAGAGCGTCCCGGGTGGCGCGCGGCCGATCCCGATCTCGCGAGCGTCGTGCGCGCCGCCGACGTGCTCGTGTCGGGCGCTGGAATGGGCGCGCTCGCGCAGGCGCGTGTCTTCGGGACGCCGCTCGTCGCGCTGCTCGGCGATCAACCCGAGCAGCTCCGTAACGCCGGCGCCCTCGCGCGGACGCGCGCTCCCTTCGCCGCCGTCCCTCTCGCGTCGACGGCCACCGAAGGCGGGCTCGAAGGCGCTCTCGACCGCGCGCTCGACGCCGTCACCGCCACCCACCTCCGCGCGCTCGAAGGATCCGCCGAAGACGTCCACGACGCCTG
Source organism: Polyangiales bacterium (assembly GCA_038231275.1). Lineage (GTDB taxonomy): Bacteria > Myxococcota_A > Polyangia > Polyangiales > Polyangiaceae > JANYHK01. Next base: position 239,845 of record JBBRLQ010000007.1, on the reverse strand, counting down.
GGCGGACGCCTTCCTCGATCTCGTCACCCTCGCCGAACAAGGAGCCTCCCGTGAAGCCAATGACCTCGTCCGTGTCCCTCGTCCTCGAGACCAACAACCTGCACGGCGCCGCGCGCTCGCCCGACGGACGGCCGCCTGAGTGGAGCGAAGCGCAGCGGAGCGAAACGCTCCTGCGCGTCACCGAGAGCCTCGAGGAGCTGTTCGTGCACCTGCGCGCGCAGACGACCGGCCTCGCGTCGCTCGCCGAGCTCGTCGTCACGCACGACGGGCTCCGCGAAGAAGACCAGGCACGCCTCATGCGCGCCGCCGCGCGGAGCATCACGTTCGTCGCGATGCCCGCGGGGACCGGCTACTACGAGGCGAAGAATCGCGGATTTTTGGCGACGACCGCCGACGTCATCGTCTTCGGCGACGCCGACTGCTGGCCGGAGAACGATTGGCTCGCTCTACTCACCGAGCCGTTCGACGATCAGGAGGTCCACGCGGTCGCCGGTCGCACGTGCTACCGCGGCGACCTCCTGGGCACCGCGGCGACGACGATCGACTTCATGTATTTTCCGAGCCCCCTCGGCGAAGGATGCACGCGGAACTTCTACGCGAACAACGTCGCGTTCCGTCGTGAGACCTTCGAGCGCGCGCGGTACGTCCTCTCTGGCGCGTTCTACCGGGGAAATTGCCAGGTCCTGGGCCTCGAGCTCCAGAAGAACGGCGTCCCCGTCGTGTTCCAGCCGGCCGCGCGCACGACGCACAGGTTCCCCGACGACGCGCGCGACTTCGTTCGCCTTCGCCTCCTGCGCGGCGCCGACGCAGTGGCCCTCGCGCCGCACCTCGGCCGCGCGTACCTCCCGAAGCCGCTTGCACGCCTCGCCGAGGCGCCGGGTCTGGAGGCAATCGTCCTCGGTTCGCGGCTGCTCTTCAGCCTGGGGTCCATCAACAAGCAGGACATGCCGGAGGCGCGCGGGATACGGAAGGTCGCGTGCGCGGCGCTCGTCGCGGGCATCTCCGCCCTCGACGTGGCCGGCGCGTGCTTGAAGCGTGTCGGCTTGGACAAGCTGATCTCGCGCGAGGACCGCGACGTCGTGGCGCTCGGCTACCACGAAAACGTCGACGCACTCTCGACGGCCGAGACGACCGCGCGCCTCGCTACACCGCCGCCTGGTTGAGCATCAGCACGGTGCGGTCGATCTCGAAGACCTTCTCCTTCACCTTCCGCGCGTCGTCGGTCTTGCCCAGCTCCGCGGTGAAGAGATCGTCCGCGCGGCCGCGTTCGAGGAGCGACGACGCAGGCGTGTTCTTCGTTCCGACGAGGCGGAACGTGACGCGCGACGAGTGGGCATCGTGCGGCTCCTTCGAGAGGACCTTGCTCGCGGCGAAGAGTGTATCTCCCGCGACGACACCGCTCGGGTGCGCACCCTTGTCGTAGCCGAGGTCCCACACCACGTTGCCGCAGGTGTCGCGGCTCGCGAGCGACGCGATCCACGCGAAGACGAGACCGCCGTACACGACGCGCGTGCCCGCGAAGCTCGCGCCCGGCGCTTTGCAATACTCCTCGTCGTAGTGGAGCGGGTGCGAGTTGCGAACGAGGAAGGTGAGCTGCATGTGCTCCGCCTCGCTCACGGTGCGGCCGATCGCGTGCGCGAAGACGTCCCCAACCTCGAAGTCGCGCGCGAAGCCCGAGAATCCCGCGCGGCGCTTCGGCACGCGTAAATACTCGCGCAGCTCGGGAGGGATGTGCGAGGACGGCGGGATGCTGCGACGCGACGGCGCGCCGCTCGGAGAGATCGCGACGTCGTACGGCGACGGCGGACGGCCGACCACGTTGCCTCCCGCGCGCACGAGCGCCTTCCGCTCGAAGGAGCAGACGACCTGATCGCTCTGGTTTCGCACGATGGTCCTCACGTGGACCACCCCGCGATCGCCGCTCTGCGCGAGCTTCTTTCCGAGCACGGTGCTCGCGGCGGTGATCGTGTCGCCGGCGTACGCGGCCTCGGGGAATTTCACGTCGATGTACGCCAGGTGCGCGATGGCCTGCTCGGACACGTCGTGCACGCTGAAGCTCAGTCCGAGGTTCAAGAGGAGGAGCGACGAGAGCGGGCGATCGCGGAAGCCGAGCTCGCGGGCGTAGCGTGCGCTCGCGAAGACCGGCACCGCGTCGAGGAAGGCCGCCTGGAAGAGCGCCATCGCCCCGCCGTCGATCGTCACGTCCCACGGATGCTCGTACGTGGCGCCCTCCTCGAAGTCGTCGAGGAGTCGGCCGTACTTGGGGGACTTCCAAGCGGGAGTGCTCATCTCATGCCTCCAGGAGGCGCCGTGCGATCACGTGCGCCTGAATTTCGTTGGCCCCCTCGAAGATCGAGAGGACGCGCGCGTCGACGAGGAGGCGGCTCGCCGTGTACTCCTCCGCGTAGCCGTTGCCGCCGTGGATCTGCACGCACGCGTCGGCGGCCTCCCACGCGGCGCGGGTCGCGAGGAGCTTGGCCATGCCCGCCTCGAGGTCGCAGCGCTTGCCGCCGTCCTTCATCTTCGCGGCGAAGTAGGTGAGCTGACGGGCGGCCTGCACGCGCGTCACCATGCGCGCGATTTTTCGCGCGACGCGCGGGAACTCGAAGATGGGGCGACCGAACTGGACGCGCTGCTGCGCGTAGGAGAGCGCCTGCTCGAGCGCGGCCTGGGCGATGCCGACCCCGCGCGCCGCGGTTTGGATGCGCGCGCTCTCGAACGTGGCCATGAGCTGCTTGAAGCCCTGCCCCTCCACGCCGCCGAGCAGGCCCGCGTCCTCGATCGCGAAGCCGTCGAACGAGAGCTCGTACTCCTTCATTCCGCGGTAGCCGAGGACCTTGATCTCGGTGCCGGTGAGACCCGCGTCGACGAACTCCGGCGCGCCGGGGTCGCCGGTGCGCGTCTTCTTCGCGAGGAACATCGAGAGGCCGGCATACCCCTTCTCTTCGGGTTTGGTGCGCACGAGGAGCGTCATGAGATCCGCGCGGCACGCGTGCGTGATCCACGTCTTCTGGCCAGTAACCCTCCACGTGTCGCCGCTCTTCGTCGCGCGCGCCTGGATGTGCGCAAGGTCGCTGCCGTTGTTCGGCTCGGTGAAGACCGCGGTGGGGAGCACCTCGCCCGACGCGAGCTTGGGGAGCCACTCCTTCTTCTGCGCGTCGGTGCCGCCGCCGAGGATCAGCTCCGCCGCGATCTCCGCGCGCGTGCCCAGCGAGCCTACGCCGATGTAGCCGCGCGACAGCTCCTCGGTGACGACGCACATCGCGATCTTGCCGAGGCCGAGGCCGCCGTACTCCTCGGGGATGGTCAGCCCGAAGACGCCCATCTCGCTCATCTTGTGGAGGAGCTCGATGGGGACGAGGACGTCCTTTCGGTGGATCTCCTGCGCGATCGGGATGACCTCGCGATCGGTGAACTTGCGGAACTCTTTCTGCGACGCGGAGAGCGTCTCGTCGCCGAGGCCGAGCACGCCGCCGCCGCTCTCCTTGGCGCCGCGCGCGATCTCCATCCACGCGGCGGCGGACGCGTGCGTCGTGATCCACGCCGAGATCGCGTGTGCGCCGATCGTCTTCGCGACCTCTTCGTCGGTGACGCCGAGCTCGGCGAGCGCGATCGTCTCGGTCTGGCCGAGGTTGACCCCGCCGCGCAGCTCGCGCGCGAGCTCGGCGACGTACGCGTTCGCGATGCGCGCCTCGTGTTCTCCGCCGCCTTCGGCGCGCGCGCGGACGACCCATCCCTGGATTTGGCGCGCCGCCTCGAGCTCGGTGGCGAGGTAGGCGACGGCGTGCGCGGCGAGCTGCTCATGGTCGAGCTTGTCGCCCGCGATTTTGCCGTTCACCGTGACCCGCGCCCGCACACGCTCGTGCGCGATCGCGTACAGGCGTTCGAGCGCGACGGTGACCTCGGCGGCGTCGGTCATGGGTGACTCCTCTTTATCAGAGAGGTAACGTGGCGGACATGCACCCCTCGCTGAAAGTCGCTCCGTTCGCGATCGCGCTCCTCGTCTTTGCGGAGGGGTGCGGCGGCAGTCTCGCGGCCCCCTTCGATCAGATGAAGGGGCAGCCGATCCGCATCCTACGCCTCCAGAACTACGAGCCGCCTCCGGCGACCGCTGCGATGCCGGCCGCGACGATGCTCCCGCCGCAGATCCAGCAGTGGCTGAGCGCGGGCGCGCAGATGCTGCCGCCGGGCCTCCTCCCGCCGGGGCTTTTGCCGGGCGGAACGCCGGCGCCGGTCGCGCAGCCCGACGTCGCGCGCTTCCACAATTTCCGGATCCTCGGGTGGATGGATCTGAACGACAGCGCCCAGAAGGACGAGGTCATCGACATCTTCGGCCACGACGGCAACTTCACGACGCAGCACGGCGGGTGCATGTTCGCGGAGTTCGGGTTCTCCATCAATCAGGCGAACGGGCAGCCGCCGGCCGATATCCTGGTGAGCTTGTCGTGCGACAACGTGCAGGCGTTCTCGTTCGCGTGGCCATATGCGAAGACAGGGGTGACGAGCGATACGGCGAAGCGGCTCGTCGATGTGGCGAAGAAGGCGTTTGGGGGGTGAGGTAGTTGGCGGGGACGTGGGTGGTCGGGCACATGCACGCGCGCGGGCGCAGGCACGTGAGAGAAGAGGCACGACGAGGCGGGCCGTGGCATTCTCGAGGGGATGGCCGACGAGCCCACCTCCGAGCAAGCGCCCCGCGATCCCTATCGAAAGGCGGAGCCGCTCGCCGCGATCATCCCGCCCGATCGTAGGCGGCGTAACGCGATCCTTCTCTCTCTCGCGAGCTTCGTCGCGGGGATGGCGGCGCTGCGCTTTGGTGAGGAGGCGCTCGCGCTCTGGCAAGTGACGCACCCGCCGGAAGTCGCGCGCGGGCCGACGCCGCGTGAGCACGGACCGAATGCGCGCGTTGGGCAGATGGTGCTGCGTGGTCCGGGCGGCAACGTCGTCGCGCTTCCGCAGTCGTCGCCGATGATCGTCAACGTGTGGCTCCAGGGTTGCCCCGACTGCATGCCGGCGTTCGAGGCGTACCGCGCCGTGCATACGAGCGGCGGCTTCGGCGTCGACGCGCCGGTCGTGAACGTCGCGTACTCGAACGCCACCGTGGAGTGGGCGAAGCAATACGGCGTCGAGCAGAACCTCGTCCTCGATCCCGACGGCGCGGCGCTCGTGAACCCGCTCGGCATCGGCACGTTCACCACGCTCGTCATCGATCGCCGCGGTGACGTCGTTCTGACCGATCGCCCAGATCGCATCGGCTACGCCGCACGGGTCTCGGACGCGGTGAGGCGCATCGACGCCGCCGCGCGACGCTGAGCCCGGCCCGGCCGGCCTCGAACGGTCCCGATGTGGTAGGAATCGTGCGCGCACGATGTCCGAACGGCCCCTCGTCTCCTACGAGCCCAACCCGCTGCTCGCGTGGGTCTACCAGCGCTTCTTCGATCACATCGCGATCGACGAGGCGTGGGCGAGCCAGGTACGCGCCGCCGATCGGCGCGGGACCGTCGTGTACGTCATGCGCAACCTGTCGTTCGTCGACTTCCTCGCGCTCGACCACCTGACGAAGCGCCTGCACCTCCCGCAGGTCCGCTTCGCCAACGATCTCGGGCTGTGGATCTTGGAGCCGATGGGCCGCGGATGGCTGCAGGCAATGAAACCGCGTCGGGAGGCGGATGACGCACGCGACCTGACGCGCGCGGTGACCGAGGGCAGCTCGGCGGTCCTCTTCTTGAAGCGGCCGCCGACGCTGCTCGAGCCCGCCGCGGCAGGGCGCGGCAAGAGCGAGGGCGATCCGTTCATCCGCACTCTGTTCGAGGCGCAACGGCAGAGCAAGGCGCCGATCCTCCTCGTGCCACAGGTGTTCGTGTGGTCCAAGGCGCAGGACAATGCGCAGCGCGATGTCGTCGACGCGGTGCTGGGTCCCCGCGAGTGGCCGGGAAAAATTCGTACGGTCGCGCAGTTCCTCGCGAACTACCGGCACGTGACGCTCCGCGCGGGCGAGGCGGTCGATCTGCGCGCGTTCCTCGAGGCCGAGACGAACGGCGGCGCGCGACCGCCCGACGACGTGCTCGTGCGGCGGCTCATGTACGTCCTCTTGCGCCGCCTCGAGCGCGAGCGGCGTGCAGTGCTGGGGCCCACGAAGAAGCCATCCGATCGGCTCCGCGACGAGGTGCTCCGCAGCCCGAAGCTCCACAAGATCATCGTCGACATGGCCGGCGAGGGCCTCGCCGAACGCCGCACGCTGACCGAGCGCGCGCGCGGCATGCTCCTCGAGATGGAGGCGGCGCCCGACACCAACGCGATCGCCGCGCTCGACAAGGCATTCGAGGCCATCGTCCCGCGCATGTACTCCGGCATGGAGATCGATCAGGCCGGCATCGCGCGCCTACGCGAGGCGTCCAAGGACGCGACGCTCATCCTGCTCCCGAGCCACAAGTCGCACTTCGACTACATCGTCCTCACGTACATCTTTTATCACCACCACCTGCCGCTCCCGATCGCCGCGGCCGGTGACAACCTGAATTTTTTCCCGGTCGGCGCGATCCTCCGAAAGGCCGGCGCCTTCTACATCCGCCGCAGCTTCAGCGGCGATCGGCTGTACGGCGCAGTCGTCGACGCGTACGTGCGGCGCCTCATCAAGGACGGCTGGCCGGTCGAGTTCTTCCTCGAAGGAGGCCGATCGCGCACTGGCAAGCTGCTCGCGCCGAAGGTGGGGCTCTTGTCGATGGTCGTCGACGCGGTGCTCGGCGCGGTGGGGCGCAAGGTGTACTTCGTGCCGATCTCGATCGGCTACGAGCGCCTGGTCGAGGAGCGCGCGTTCGTCGCGGAGCTCACGGGAGGCGAGAAGAAAAAGGAGGACGTGCGCGGCTTCCTCAAGAGCGCCGAGCTCATCGCCGAGCGCTACGGACGCCTCAACGTGCAGGTCGGCGAGCTGCTGACCCTCGAGCAGGTGCTCCGCGAGTTCGACGCGTCGGCGGGGCCCGAGTCGCTCGCGAAGATGACGCCGGCGCGGCGGCGCGCGGTGGTGACGCGTCTTGCGTACCGCGTGATGAACGAGATCAACCGCGTGACGGCGGTGACCCCGAGCGCGCTCGTCGCCACCGCGCTGCTCACGCACGGAAAGCGCGGGCTCTCGCACGGCGATCTCGTGCGCGCGTGCGAGCGATTGGCCCGCACGCTGCGTCGCTTTGGCGCGCGCTTCAGCCCGTCGCTCGAGGGCTCCGGGCCCGGCGACATTCGCACCGAAGCGATCCGCGAGGCGTGCGAGCTCTTCGCGCGCGCCGGCCACCTCGAGGTGCACCGCCCCGGCCAAGCGCTCTCCTCGCGCGACAAGACGGCGCGTCCCGGACCGAACGCGCTGTACGTGGTCCCCGACGAGGCGCGCCTGTCGCTCGATCTCTCGAAGAACATCGTCCTTCACTTCTTCGTCTCGCGCGCGATGGTCGCGACGGCGCTCTTGTCGTCGACTGCACCAGTCGACTTCGACGTGCTGCGCGAGCGCGTCCGCGCCCTCTCACGCCTCTTCAAGTACGAGTTCCAGTTCCGCGCCGACGCGAGCTTCGAGCAGATCTTCGACGAGACGCTCGACGCGATGGTCAGGGACGGCGAGCTCTCGCGCGCCGGCGACGCGATCGCGATCGCGTGCGAGGACGGCCGCGAGCAGGTCGTGCTCTACGCGCGGATGGTCCGCAATTTCGTGGAGGGCTACCGGGTCGCCGCCCGGGCCCTCGCGTCGCTCCTCCGCGGCCCGCTCCTGCTGAAGGAGCTGACCAAGCGCGCGATCACCGCCGGCGAGCGGATGTTCCTCGCCGGCGAGATCGAGCAGCGCGAGAGCGTGAGCCGCCCGGTCTTCGAGACCGCCTACCAGGCCTTCCACGACCAGGGCTACACCGGCCGCGCGGACGGAAAGCTGACGCTCCCCGAGAGCTACGCGACCAGCGACGCCGTGAAGACGATCGAGGCGAAGCTCGCGCACTACCTCACGTCGGCCTGAGAAGACGCCGGGAGACACCGAGGGTCGGCGTCGCGAGTTGTTACATCCAGGCGCGCGCGCTTGCGCGAATCGTTCGCCGCTGCTTTGCTTGTCCTGCCCCGATGAACCGCAAAATCCTCGCATCGCCGGTCTTCTGGCTCGCCGCCGCGGGATCCTCGATCGCCCTTGCGTTCGGGTGCAGCAGTAGCAGCAGCTCCGGCAGCAGCGGCTCGAGTGGGAGCGGCGGCGACGCGGCCACGTCGGGCGACACCGGCAACACGGGCGACGGCGGCGACGGCGGCGACGGGGGAGTGGGCGTCGAGGACGGGCACGTGGCGGACGGTCCGCACGACGGCGCGGCCCCCGACGCGCTCTACGGCGCGTGCGCGGCCCTCGGCAGCTTCGGCGCTTCGTGCACCGCCGCCGCGACGGGCCCCGATCCCACCGAGTGCACCGATCCCAATTTCTCGGTCTGCTTCGTCGGAGGCCAAGGCGCGTGGTGCACCAAGGCGTGCACCGGTCTCCCCGACTGCACGAACGGCGCGTCCGACGCCGGATGCATCGCCACCGGCTGCAACGCGCGCGGCTACTGCAAATAGTCGGCGCAGTCGCGGGGCGCGCGCGCGATCAGTCGGCCTTCACCGCGGCCTCGAAGGCGCGCGCAGAGGACGGTGCACCTTCGAGCTCCTCGAGCTGGTCAATGAGGCTCTGCGTGAGCCCTTTCGCGAGACGGACTTGGTAGAGCACCGACGCGCTCGCCCCCTTCGTCTCCTCGGCCGCAAACGCGTTGGGGAGCGCTTCGATCTCCGCAGCGAGCGCGCCCGCCCGCATGAGCCGCGAGCTCGGCACGGGCCGCGTGTACTTCAGCTCGGGAACCACCTTGAGCACCATTCGAACCTCCCCCCACCCGCGAAGACGATCCTCCCCTTCGGTGCGCGCCGCAAGCGTCGAAGCGCTACTTTTTTGCGACGATCGTACGGAATTTTTGACGCGCACTTTGTGCACCGCGGCCGCACGGTGTAGAGGAGAAGCGTGGACGCCGCGCGCCCGTACAGGCCGCTCCTGATCGCGATTTTCGCGGCGCTCGCCGTATCCTGCGCGCGCGCCCCGAGCCCGCTTTCTCCACAGCTTCGCGGACCGATCGGAATGCCGCACCGCGGCGTGCTCACCAACGGCAGCGCTCTCCCGCGCACCGGCAATGGCTACCGGTGGCTGCGGGACGACGAGCGGCACTTCGGCGCCACGCGCTTCGTCCAGGCGATCGAGCGCGCCGCCGAGACCGTCGCGCGCGAACGTCCCGGAGGCACGCTATCGGTCGGCGATCTGAGCGTGCGGTCGGGCGGCCGCCTCATGCCCCACCTCTCGCATCGGACGGGGCGCGACGCCGATCTGCTCCTCTACATGACGACGCTCGACGGCGCGCCGGTGGAGAGCCCCGGCTTCGTGCACGTGCAGGAGGACGGCCTCGCGTGGGACGACGTGCATCACCGCTTCCTCCGCTTCGACGTCGAGCGGCAGTGGCTCCTCGTGAGGGCGCTCGTCACCGACCCGGACGCGCGCATCCAGTGGATCTTCGCGAGTCGGACCGTCGAGGCGATCCTCCTCGAGTGGGCGCAGGCGCGCGGCGAGAGCGGCGAAGTAATGCTGCGCGCGCAGGAGGCAATGCTCCAGCCAGTGCCCGGCGGCGTTCACGACGATCACGTCCACGTGCGCACGCAGTGCTCGGCAGAGGAGATCGCGCAGGGCTGCGAGGCGACGGGGCCTACTCGTCACTGGATCGCGATGGACCCCGTCGCCGACGCGACAGCGCCCTCGGACACGGAGCTCGCGCTGGAGCTGCTCCGGCCGATCGACGGCGCGGCGCCGTCCGCGGGGACCCGATGAGACTCGTCCACGGCGACGCGACGCGCCTGCGTGATCATGTCGCGCCCAGCAGCGCGATGCTCGCGTACCTCGATCCTCCGTTCGCCGTCGGCGCGCAGTTCGCCGCGCGAGAGGGCCGCGGTCATCGCGCGACCGGTGCCGTCGCGTACGACGATCGGTGGCCCTCCTTCGACGCGTACCTCGCGTGGCTCGAGGAGCGCCTCGTCGTGACGCGCGAGCTGCTCTCGCCGCGCGGCACGATGTGGCTCCACCTCGATCAACGCGCGGTCCACGAGGCAAAGATCGTCTGCGATCGACTCTTCGGAAAGCCCTCATTTTTAGGGGAGATCGTGTGGGTCCCCGGCAACGGCGCAAAGGGCCGTCGTGGGCCGGGCATGACCCACCAGACGCTCCTTCTCTACGCGAAGGATCCCGCCGGTGACTGGGTGTGGAACGGCAAGGACCCCGCGCTCCGCGAGAGCTTCGCGCCGACGAGCTTGTCGATGCACTTCAAGAAGTCCGACGAAGGCGGGCGCCGCTACCGAGACCGCACGATCGGCGGCAAGACGTACCGCTACTACGCGGATCTCGGGCGCGCGCTCGGCAGCGTGTGGACCGATTGCCCGGCGATGCACTGCAACACGCCGCTCCGCCGCGAGACGACCGGCTACCCCACGCAGAAGCCGCTCAAGCTCCTCGATCGCATCGTCCGCGCGTCGACCGAAGAGGGCGGGCTCGTCCTCGATCCGTTCTGCGGCTCCGGCACTGCGCTCGTCGCCGCCGCTGCGCTCGGCCGCCCCTTCGTCGGCTGCGACGTCGGGGCCCTCGCGATCCGTACGACGTCGCGGAGGCTCGAAGAGGCCGGCGTCGCGTTCGAGCTCGTGAGGGGCCGCACGACCTCCGCCGGCGAAGTCAGCGCTCGTATACGATGACGTTGTGGTAGCGCGCCTCGGCGCCGCCGTGGTTCTCGTACGCGTGCGGGCGATCGGCGGGGAACGCGATCGAGTCGCCGGCCTGGAGCTCGAAGCTCTCGTCGTCGACCTGGATGCGCGCAACGCCCGAGAGGACGACGAGCACCTCGCGCGTGCCGGCGGCGTGCGGCTCCGACGTGTGCGTGGAGCGCGCGGAGAGGCGGAGCTCGTAAAGCTCGACGGTCGACGACGCGCCGGCCGGTGCGAGCGCGCGGCTCTCGAGCTTTCCGTCGACGGACCGGAGGATCTGCGCGTCGGCGCGGCGCAGCACCGAGACGCCTCCACGCGGCGCGCCGATCAGCTCGGCGAAGGGGATACCGAGTCCGACGGCGATCTTCCAGAGCACGCCGAGCGTCGGGTTGCTCTTGCACGTCTCGATCTGCGACAGGGCCGCGCGGCTCACGCCGGACGCGCGCGCGAGATCGTCGAGCGACATGGAGCGCGCTTTGCGACGTTGACGCAGGTTCTCGGCGACGCCGCGGCCGAGCTCGGCGGCGCCGACATCGTCCCCCGGCGGCACGACGGAGCGCGCCTTGGCTTGATTTTCCTTCGATGCGGCCAACGTTCCCTCGCCGGTTACGATACCAGAACGGCCGGCGCTTCAGCCGGCGGCTTTGCGCGCGCGATCCGTGCGAGCGGCGCGGACGAGAGCCACGCCTCGACGTCCACGAGCGCGCGCGCCGACATCGCCGCGTAGCGATCGCGCTTCTTCAGCCGTCGATCGGAGATCGGGGGCATGCAGGCCCACGTGATGTTGGAGGGCTGGAACTTCGGCTGCGGGCGCATCAGATGCGTCCGGATTCCGCCGAGCGCCGTCGTCTCCGGAGGCGGCGTGAAAGGGCGCCCCGTGAGCGACTGCGCGAGGAGGATCGCGCAAACGAGCCCGCCCGCGCAGCTCTCGACGTATCCCTCGACGCCGGTGACCTGCCCCGCGAGGAACACCCCCGGCCGCGCGCGGAGCTGCATCCGCTCGTCGAGGAGCTTCGGCGCGTCGACGAAGGTGTTGCGGTGCACGCTGCCGAAGCGCTGGATCTCACACTCCTCGAGGCCCGGGATCATCCGGAAGACGCGCGGCTGCTCGCCGTAGGTCATGCGCGTCTGGAAGCCCACGAGGTTGTACGACGTCGCCGCTTGATCCTCGGGCCGCAGCTGCACCACCGCGAACGGACGGCGCCCGGTCCGCGGATCGGTCAGCCCCACCGGCTTCATCGGGCCGAACGCCAGCGTCATCTCGCCGCGCGACGCCATGACCTCGATGGGGAGGCACCCTTCGAAATATTTCGTCTCCTCGAACGCGCGCGGCTCGACTTTTTCGGCTGCGACGATCGCCGCCACGAAGGCGCGGTACTGCGCCTCGTCGAACGGGCAGTTCACGTACGCCTCGTCGCCGAGCGCGGTCGCGTCGCGTGCGGCGCCGGGATCGGCGTTCGGATCCTCGCCCCCCTTGCCCCAGCGTGACTGCTTGAAGACCTTGTCCCAGTCGATCGAGTCCGCTGCGATGATCGGGGCGATCGCGTCGTAGTAGGCGAGGTGCTCGGCGCCGACGGTGCGCGCGAGGTCTTGGGCGAGCGCGTCGCCGGTGAGCGGCCCAGTGGCCAGGATGACGGGCGCGTCGGGGCTCGCGTCGGGGATCTTCGTGACGATCTCCGCGCGGCGCGCGATCCTCGGGTGCGCGGCGATCTTCGCGGTCACCTTCTCGGCGAACACTTCGCGATCGACGGCGAGCGCGCCGCCGGCGGGCACACGAGCCTCTTCTGCGCACGCCATGATCAGCGAGCCGGCGCGACGGAGCTCCTCCTTCAAGAGGCCCACCGCGTTCACGAGCGCCGCGCCGCGCATCGAGTTGGAGCACACGAGCTCGCAGATCCAATCGCTCGTCTGCGCCGGCGTCCGCGCGAGGGGCTTCTGCTCGATCAGCTCGACGTCGATCCCGCGTTCGGCGAGCTGCCACGCCGCTTCGCATCCCGCGAGCCCTGCACCTACCACTCGTACCTTCACCACACCTGCTCCTACCCTTCGGCGCGGACTTCGTTCCGGCGCCGTCGATGATGTTACGCTGAGAGGTCGCTTTCACGCGCCTCCCGCTTCGATCCCCCGCATGAGCAACCGACTCGACGAATCCGTCAAGCCTGGCGATGTCCTGGACGGCAAGTACCTCGTCGAGCGCGTGCTCGGCTCGGGGGGTATGGGCGTCGTCGTGCAGGCGCGGCACAAGACGCTGAACAAGCGCGTCGCCATCAAGTTCATGCGCGCCGAGGCGCTCCGGGACGGCGAGAGCGTGGCGCGCTTCCAGCGAGAGGCCAACGCGGCCGCGAGCCTCCAGAGCGAGCACACCGCGCGCGTGCAGGACACCGGGCGGCTCGCCGACGGCGCGCCGTACATGGTGATGGAGTTCCTGACCGGCAAGGATCTCGGCCAGCTCCTCGAAGAGTCGGGCGCGCAGCCGTACGAGAGCGCCGTCGCCCTCGTCCTCCAGGCGTGCGAGGCGCTCGCCGAGGCGCACGCGCGCGGCATCATCCACCGCGACATCAAGCCGCGGAACCTCTTCCTCGCGCAGCGCGTCGACGGCCGGCCCCTGCTGAAGGTGCTCGATTTCGGCCTCGCGAAGCACGTCGAGAGCGGCGACGACCACGCGCTCACGCGCACGACCGCGGTGATGGGCTCGCCGCAGTACATGAGCCCCGAGCAGATGCGCGCGTCGCGCGACGTCGATCGCCACACCGACATCTGGTCTTTGGGAGTGTGCCTCTACGAGCTCTTGACCGGGACGGTGCCGTTCGATGCGCCGACGGTCCCGATGCTCTGCGCGCTCGTGCTGAAGGAGGCGCCGAAGCCACCGAACGAGGTTCGGCTGGGCTTGCCGGCGGCGCTCGCGCAGGCCGTGATGCGCTGCCTCGAGAAGGAGCCGTCGCTGCGATACGACGACGTGGGAGAGCTGGCCGACGTGCTGGAGCCGTTCGGCGGGACGGCGGCCGCGGGCGCGGCGTCACGCGTGCGCGGGGTCCTCGCGACCGCGCACGCGCTGCCGGCCGAGCCGTCACGACGCTCGTTCGACGTGGCGTCGGCGCGGACTATGAACGCCGGTGCGCTCGACGAGACGCTTGTGCACAGCGACACGAAGACAGCGGCCTCGTTCGACTCGAAGCCCAGCAAGATGCACGCGTCACGCACCGTCGCGCTGCGGATCGCGGGCTTTGCTGCGGCGGCGCTGGGCTCGTTGGCGGTCGTGGTCGTGGTCGTCCTCGCCCAGGGCCGACGGGATCATGGCGGCGCGGCGGCCGCCCACTCGGCTCCGCCGCCTGCGGTCGACGTGAGCCCCGCGATGCCCGAGCCGGTCTCGCCGCTCGCGACGTCGCCCGCCTCCGACGCCGGCGTCGCCCCGATCGCGACGATGGCGCCCATCGCAACGCTCACGCCGCGGCCCGCGCCGATCACCCCCGGCGGTGGCGGTGCCGGTGCCGGTGGCGGTGCGCGCAGGCCGCCGCCCCCGAAGCCGGTGGCGGTGGTTCCGCTGCCGCAACCCCCTCCTCCGCCTCTTCCTACGGCGCCGCCTCCCAAACCTCCGTCGACCACCAACCTCGATAAGTTTTGAGGCTAGGATGAGGCCCATGAGATCCATGCGCACCTCGCCGTCGTCGGCAGCCTGGCTCGTGCTCCTCCCTGCTCTATCGGTGTGTGCGCCGAGCGTCGCCGCGGCCCAAGAGGTCTCGCCTGCCAAGCACCAGCTCGCGATGCGCGATTTTCTCGCCGCACGAAAATACGTCGAGCAAGGAAACTGCAAGGAGGCGATCCCGCTCTTCATCGAGAGCCTGCGCTCCGAGCAGAGCGTCGGTGCGCGGTTCAACCTCGCCGAGTGCTCGCGCGCCGAGCAGCGCAACGCCGAGGCGTGGAACAACTTCAAGCTCGCCGAGCAGATCGCCGTCCAGAAGCACGACACCGAGCGGCGCGAAGCGGCGCAGAAGGCGATCGCCGAGCTGGAGCCCAAGGTCGTGAAGCTCAGCATCATTCTGCCGACCAACGTCCGCGAGCTGGCGGTCTCCATCGACGGCCGCGTGGTCGCCGACGTGGACTACGCGCAGCTCGCGACGAGCTACGCCGTCGAGCCGGGGCAGGCGCACCGCATCGACGTCACCGCGAAGAACCGCGCGCCGTGGAGCAAGCCCGGTGTGCAGGGCCCCGCCGGCGCAGAGCTCCCCGCCATCCCGGTCGATCTCGGCGGGCCGCTCGAGCCCGAGGGGTCCGACGTCGGCGCGGGGCGACGCCTCGCGGGCATCGTGGTCGGCGGCGTCGGCGTCGCGGGTCTCGCGGTGGGCAGCGTCTTCGGCCTCCTCGCCACCGGCGCCAAGAGCGACGTGAAGAGCGCGTGCGGCGGAAGCTACCCGACGGGGTGCACGAACCCTGACGGCACCCCTCAAGCTCCGCTGAACAAGGACGCCGTCGCGAAGAACGACACGGCGAAGAAAGACGCGCTCCTCTCCACCGTGTTCTTCGTCAGCGGCGCGGTCCTCGTCGCGGGTGGCGCGGTCCTTTACTTCACGGCGCCCCGGGAGAAGGGCAACGAGGCCGCGCGCCTCCACCTCGCTCCGGCGGTTGGCCCTGGAACTGCGGGCGCGTTCGTCGCCGGCTCCTTCTAGTCAGCTAGCGAGTCAGACCGACGACGCTCAGAGGTCCGCGGCGGCGAGTGCGGCGGCGATCCGGGTGCGAAGCTCGTCTTCGTCGATCAAGACGGGCACGGTCACGATCGACGCAGAGATGTCCTGCGCGCGCTCGACGAGGAGCTTCCGATCCTCCGCTCCGAGCTTCTCCGCGAAGAGGACGACGAGCGGCCGCGTGACCAGCATCCGCTCGCACGCCGCCCGAATGTGTACGACGCGCATGATCGCGACGGATTTCCCGGCGGTGAGAGGCTTGAGCACGCGCGCGCACACCTCCGCCTCTGCTTCCGCCAGGGCGACCAACATCACGCACGGCGCGACGTCGAACTTGCGCGTGGCGGTGCGGGGGTCCACTCGAGCCCAAGAAAAGCGCGCCCGCGCGGCGCGCGCAAGGGATTGTTCCGCGCGCGGCCTGCACGTACTCTCGAGCTCATGAACCAGCCCCCCGGCCAAGGCGGCCCTCCTCCCGGCTACGGTCAGTATCCTCAGCAGGGCTATCCGCCGCAAGGTCAGCAAGGTCAGCAAGGTCAGCAAGGTCAGCCGTACGGGCAACCGCAGCAGCAGCAACCGCAATACGGGCAGCCACCGCAGCAGCAGCCGCAATACGGGCAGCCGCCGCAACAGCAACCGCAATACGGGCAGCCGCCGCAGCAACAAGCGTACGGGCAGCCGCCGCAGCAACAAGCGTACGGGCAGCCGCCGCAACAGCAACCGCAATACGAGCAGCCGCCGCAGCAACAAGCGTACGGGCAGCCGCCGCAGCAGCAGGCGCCGGCGCAGAACCTCGGCGGTCTCGGCGTCGGGATTCCCGGCTTCGGCGGGCTCGGCGGCATGTCGATGCCTGCGGGAAAAGCCTCGGGGATGCCGTCGGCGCTCGCGTTCGTGATGGGCATCGGCGCGGCGATCGTCGCGCTCGTGTTCGACATCGTCTTCACGAAGGTCATCCACGATCCGACCGGGTACATCTGGTATGCGACGACCGCTCTCTCGTTCGCGGGCGCAGGTTACGGCGGCGCGCTCTTCACGAAGGCCGGACGCGGGCT
The DNA here is from genome assembly GCA_038231275.1 of Polyangiales bacterium. GTDB lineage: Bacteria > Myxococcota_A > Polyangia > Polyangiales > Polyangiaceae > JANYHK01. The sequence goes on along the minus strand of JBBRLQ010000007.1, from coordinate 223,347 downwards.
CGTCACCGGCGTCGTGATCGCGTCGGCGATCCTCTATGGCGTCGGCGATCTCGGGCTCGGCCTCGTCCTCGAGGAGATGGATTTCTCGAGCGCGATCTTCCTCGCCGCCCAAGGCATCGGCATCGGCATCTTCTGCGGCCTCGGCGGCATGTACCGCGGCGCAACGCAGAAGGCGCACCAGCAAGGCGGCTGATCGAGCGCCGCCCATGCGCGTCGTCTTTCTCTCCCCCGCATATCCCCCCGAGATGGTGCAGTACACGCGCGGCCTCGCGGAGGTCGGCGCGGAGGTGTACGGCGTCGCGGACACGCCGCGCGAGCAGCTGCCCGCCGCGGTGAAGCCGTACCTGCGAGATTACTTGCAGGTTCCACGCATCATGGACGAGGCCGACGTCATGGAGCGCGTCTCGGCGTGGCTGCAAGGCCGCACGGTCGATCGCGTCCTCGCCAACTGGGAGCCGGTGGTGGAGCTCGCCGCGCGGCTCCGCGAGCGCTGGGGGATGCCGGGGATGAGCCTCGACACGGCGCGCGGCTTTCGCGACAAGCAGCTCATGAAGGAGCGCGTCGCCGCCGCGGGCATCCGCGTCCCGCGCTCCCGCCGCGTGAAGACGGCGCACGAAGCGCGTGAGGCCGCCGAGGAGATCGGCTACCCGCTCATCCTGAAGCCGATCGCGGGCGCCGGCAGCGCCGACACCTACCGCGTCGACACGCCGCCCGAGCTCGATCACTTCATCGCGTGCTTGCGCCTCGTGCCGGAGGTGAGCTGCGAGGAGTACATCGACGGCGAGGAGTTCACGTTCGACACGATCTGCATCGACGGAGTACCCGCCACCGAGAGCATCATGGCGTACTTCCCCAAGCCGCTCGAGATGCGCATGAACGAGTGGGTCAGTCCCATCGGCATCACGGTGCGCGACATGGCGCAGCAGAAATACCAGGGCGGCATCGCGCTCGGGCGCAAGGTGCTCACCGCGCTCGGCATGACCGACGGGTTCACGCACATGGAGTGGTTCCTCACCTCCAAAGGCGAGGCCGTGTTCGGGGAGATCGGCGCGCGCCCCGGCGGCGCCGGCATCGTCGATCAGATGAACTTCACGTGCGACGTCGATCACTTCCGCGAGTGGGCCCGCGTCGCGTGCTGGAAGCACTTCGACGCGAGCACCGAGCGAAAGTACAACGCCGCGATCGTCTACAAACGCGCGCAGGGGCACGGGCGCATCACGCGCATCGAAGGCCTGCGCGAGTGGCTCCGCGAGTGCGGTCATTGGGTGATGGAGGAGCGCCTGCTCCGGCCGGGCGAGCTGCGACGCGACTGGCGGCAGACGCTTCTCTCCGACGGTTGGGTCCACCTCCGGCACCCCGATTGGGACGAGGCGCTGCGGATGGCGCGGCTCGCGGCGACCGGCATCCAGATGTACGCGGAGTGAGCGTAGGATCCGTATGATGGTCACGCGCGCGAGCACCCGCTTCTTCGCCGTCGTCGTGGCGGTCGCGGCGGCACCCCTCGCTGCGGCGTGCTTCTACGACTTCACGTTCGACGGTGCCGGAGACGGTGGCGACGGCGGGGACGCCGGACACGACGGTTCGATCCTCGACGGCGGCGCCGACTCCGACGCGGCCGACGCCCCCTCGGACGACGTGCCTCCCCTCCCCGACAACTTCGTCCCTCCCAACTGCAAGACCGGATGCCCGGGCGGCTCGTATTGCTTCTACGATGACCACCAGTGCGGCCGCGGGGCCACCGGCGTCTGCATGCCGATCCCCGGCTCCGGGTGCTCGCAGGACACCGCCTATTACTGCGGCTGCGGAAACAAAATTGCGAAGAGCGACTGCGAGCTCTTCAACCAGGGCGTCGATCTCGACGTCGGCGGCTGCACAGGCGCCGGCGCCGATCACTTCCAGTGCGGCTACGAGTACTGCAATCGCGCCACGTCCTTTTGTCAGACCTACAAGACGAAGGCCGTCTACGCGTGCGTGGACTGGGACAAGCAAGGCTGCGACGCCGCCGCCCACGACTGCACGTGCGCGAAGACGAGTTGCAAGACGCTCACCTGCGATCCCGGCGACGGCGGCCTCACGCTCGTTTGCAGTCCCTGACGGAGAGCGCCGCGAAGCCCCCCTGCAGACTCGAGTGAGCAGGCTGCGGAGTCGACTCCTACTCCCGATGGCACATGTCCCCACCCGGACCGCAATATTCCGCGCAAAATGCGATTTCGGAGGCGCGGCACACACGTTGCGATGGAGGACGACAACCCCGAGGAGGTCGTCATGGTCAGGAACATCCACATTGCTTTTGGTCTCTCGTTCGTCGGCGCCGCGCTGATCGTCGGCTGTAGCTCGGGATCGTCCCCGACGATTGGCGGCGACAATAGCGGAGCGTCACAAGAGGGTCTTAAGGTGGGGCAGTGCATCGGCGAGGGCGTCTCGACCCCGAAGTGCGCGACCGCCGAGGAGCTGAAGAAGGACGCCGTTGCGTCGTGCGAGTCGCGCGGCCTCGAGGTCAGCGAGTTCGGCTACGGCGACAAGTGCGGCGACGGGTTCAACGGCGCCAAGTGGTACTGCTGCAAGCCCGACCCCACGCCGGTCCCCAACCCCGGCCCCGTCGCGTGCTTCGTCGACTCGCAGGGCGGCCCGACCAGCTGCAAGGACTCCGCGACGTGGAAGACGTACGCCGCCGAGGAGTGCAAGGCCAAGGGCCTCGACGTCGTCGTCATCGAGTACGCCGACTCGTGCGGGAAGGATCTCTACCGCTACACGAAGTTCGAGTGCTGCCTCGCGGGGCCGCCCCCGCCGCCGCCTCCTCCCCCGCCGCCCTCGTGCTTCACGGTGGGCCTCGGCGACCCGACGTCCTGCAAGCCCGACTACATTTGGAAGCAGTACGCCTCGGACACTTGCTCGCAGAAGGGCGCGACGCTGACGCAGCTCGAATACGGCACCCCATGCGCCGGCCCGGTCGGTGGCAAGAGCTACGAAAACGTGAAGTTCGAGTGCTGCGACGTCAAGCCCCCGCCGCCCCCGCCGCCGCCCCCGCCGCCCCCGCGCGCGTGCTTCTCGGGCGCGATCACCGGTGCGTGCGAGTCGGCGCAGATCCTGAACGACGAGGTCACGAAGGTGTGCACCAGCAAGGGCTACGTCGTGAACACCTCGATCCTCGGCGACGCGTGCGCCGCCGGCGGCTACTCGACGGCGAAGTACGAGTGCTGCGAGCCCAAGAAGTAACGGGTATCCTGTGAGCCTCGTGGCGCGCACGAAGCAAGGCTCACCGGATCCGGCGACGGCGACGCTCGTTCGTCAAGGGACGAGCTCGCCGCGACCGCTGGGCGCCGTGATCCGTGTCCTCGGCGCGCGCGCGACGCCGGCGGCGTTCCGGCTCAAGACCGGCACGTGCGTGCTCGGCTCGGCGAGCGGGAGCGCGATCGTCGTCTTGGAGCCCGGCGTGTCGCGCGCCCACGTCGAGCTGGCATTGGTGCCCGAGGGCGTGCGCGTCACCGACCTCGGGAGCCGCAACGGCACGTGGTACCTCGGACAGCGCGTCGAGCGAATGAGCCTCGCGCTCGGCGCGCGCATCAAGATCGGGAACACCGACGTCGCGCTCGACGCGGACACGGAGTCGCTGACCGGCGGCGCGGTGTTCGCGGGCGAGTCGTTCCGCGGAATGGTCGGCGCCAGCCTGGCGATGCGCCGCGTCTTCGCGACCCTCGCGCGCCTCGAGGGCTCGCTCGTCACCGTGCTCGTGGGCGGAGAGTCGGGCGTCGGCAAAGAGCTCGTCGCGCGCGCGCTCCACGAGGGCTCGCTCGCCGAGGGGCCGCTCGTGAACGTCAACTGCGGCGCCATCCCGCGCGACCTCGTGGGAAGCGAGCTCTTCGGCCACACGCGCGGCTCGTTCACTGGCGCCGCGCAGGCGCGCAAGGGCGCGTTCGAGTGCGCCGATCATGGCACGCTCTTCCTCGACGAGATCGGCGAGCTGCCGCTCGAGATGCAGCCGGTCCTCTTGCGCGCGCTCGAGACCGGAGAGGTACGGCCGATCGGCGCCGACGCCGCACGCCACGTCCAGGTGCGCGTCATCGCCGCGACGAACCGCGATCTCGAGGCCGAGGTGCGGGCCGGCCGCTTCCGTGAGGATCTCTACTACCGGCTCGCCGTCGTGAAGCTCTCCCTCCCGTCGCTCCGCGAGCGCCCGGAGGACATCGAGCCGCTCGCGCGCCAGTTCGCCGAGCACGTGGGCCTCGGTGCGCTCTCGGCGCCGCTGATCGAGCAGCTGAAGGCCCGCGCGTGGCCGGGAAACGCGCGAGAGCTCCGCAACGTCATCCACGCGTACGCCGCGCTCGGCGTCCTCCCCGAGCCCGCGGGCTCGACGTCGACGACCCTGGAGATGGCGTTCGGCGATCTGGTCGACGTGAACCGTCCGTACGGTGACCAGAAGGAGGAGCTCGCCGAGCGCTTCACGCGCGTCTACCTTCAGGCGCTCATGGCCCACACCCGCGGCAACCAGTCGTCGGCCGCGAAGCTCGCGGGCCTCGATCGCTCCTACCTCGGGCGATTGCTCGTGAAGCACAAGCTGACCAAGACGTAGGCGCGCGAGCAGAAGGCCGACGCGGCTTCCGCGTTTTGTCTGTATTCTTGGGAGATGCGGCGGGTTTTCATGCGCGTTGTCGTGACGCTGTCGCTGGCGCTCGTCGCGCGCGTCGCATCGGCGCAGGACGACGCCTCCGTAGCGCAGGCGCGCGCCGCGTACGATCGAGGCGCCGCCGCCTACGACGCCGGCGGGTACGCGACGGCGGCGGTGGACCTCGCGCTCGCCGACGAGCTCTCGCCCAACGTGACGGTGCTCGGCCTCGCGCTCGAGGCCGCCGTTCGCGCGCGCGACGCGGCGACCGCGATGGATCTCGTCGAGCGTGTCGAGCGGCGCGTCCCTCCGTCGACGCCGCTGTGGGAGAAGGGCAAGACGGCGCGCGCGCGGTTCTCGCGCGACGTGGGCCAGCTCACCGTGACGTGCCCGCCGCCCGCCACGTTCTGCAACGTGCACGTCGACGGGCGTCACACGCCGATCGGCGTGAAGCGGTGGGTCAAGCCGGGCGAGCACGTCGTCGAGCTGACGGCCGACGGCGCGCCCGAGAAGCAGAAGGTCGTCGTCGCGATCGGCGCGAGCGTCGAGGTCGCCCCCACGCCGCCCCCCGCGCCCGCGCCGCCGCCGAGCAAAATCGCGCCGCCGCCCGCGCGCGCCATCGAGCCACCCCGCACGGTCGCCCCCTCCCCTCCGCGCGCGCCTCACGATCCGCCACGGCGCGACGGCGGAATCTCGCCGGTGTGGTTCTGGGTCGGCGCCGCCGTCACCGCCGTCGTCGGCGGCGTCACCGTGTGGTCCGCGCTCGACACGAAGAGCAAGCACGACGACTTCGTCGCCAAGCCGTCCGCGCCGACATCCACCGCCGGCTCCGACGCGCAGGTCCGCACGAACGTCCTGGCGCTCGTGACGGCGGCGAGCGGCGCGGCCACGGCGGCCGTCGGGCTCTTCGCGATCGGCTGGTCTACGGGACCAGGCCCTGCGCCCACCGTCACCGCCACGTTGAGCGCGCGGTTCTGATGGAGCGTACGAGGGCCGGTCAGGCGACGACGTACCGCGATCAGCTCCCCGGCTCGTCGCGCTACGAGCTCATCGTCCGCGTCGCCTCGGGCGGAATGGCCACCGTCTACGTCGGTCGGCTCAGCGGCGCCGTGGGATTTTCCCGGCTCGTCGCGATCAAGCGCGCGCACGCTCACCTCCTCGAGGATCCTGCGTTCAGCAAGATGCTCTCCGCGGAGGCGCGCCTCGCCTCGAAGATTCACCATCCCAACGTCGTCGCCGTGCAAGACGTCGAGGAGCTGGAGGGCGAGCTCCTCCTCGTCATGGACTACGTCGAAGGGGCCTCGCTCGCCGCCCTCATCCTCGCCGCCGAGGAGTCCGGCGAGCCGCTCTCCGCGCGCGTCGCCGTGCGCGTCATCCTCGACGCGCTCGCCGGTCTTCACGCCGCGCACGAGCTCGTCGACGACGATGGTCGGTCTCTCGGCCTGGTGCACCGCGACGTGTCGCCGCACAACGTGCTCGTCGGGATCGATGGTATCGCGCGCCTCGCCGACTTCGGGATCGCGAAGGTGTCGCACGGCGGCGGCTCGGCCGGGGTAGGAGGCACCGCGACCGGCGCGCTCAAGGGCAAGGTCGCGTACATGGCCCCCGAGTACGTCGAGCGCGGCGAGATCGATCCGCGCGGAGACGTGTTCGCGATGGGCATCGTCGCGTGGGAGGCCCTTACGCGCCAGCGCCTCTTCCGCGGGAGCAACGATCTCGCGACGCTGCGGCTCGTGATCGAAGGAGAGATCGCGCGCCCATCCTCGGTAGCGTCGTGGCTCGGGAAGTCCCTCGACGATCTCGTCCTCAAGGCGCTCGCGCGCAACCCCGAAGCGCGGTGGCCGAGCGCTCAGTCTTTCGCGGAGGCGCTGGAGGCGGCTGCGCGACGCGAAGATCTCATCGCGACGTCTTCGGAGGTCGCGCGCCTCGTCCGCGCGCTCGTCGGCCCGACGCTCGACGCCCGCCGCACGCTCGTCCGCGACAAGATGCCGCCCGTCGAGAACCGCGCCGAAGTCTCTGCGATCCGCACGAAGGCGCGTGAGGGCATCGACGAAGCGACCGCGAGCATCGCGACCCCGGGCACGGAGCCTCCGACCCTCACGCTGCCCGCACAGGTCGAAGCGGCGTCACCGGTCAGCGCGAAGCCGGCAGAGGCCACGACCCTGGGCAGCGGCGTGTCCTCCCAGAACGTCGGCGCCCTCCGAGCGGAGACGCGCGCGAAGCGTGCGAGGCCCCGACGCGCCGCGCTTGCGATCGGGCTCGTCCTCGCGGCGACGGGCATCGGCGTCGTCGCGCTGCGCATGAGGCCAGCGCCTCCGGCACCCGCGGCCGCGCTCGAAACCGCAACGCCGACGCCGACGCCGACGCCGACCCCGACGCCGACCCCGACGCCGACGCCGACGCCGACGCCGACCCCGACACCGACGCCGACCACCTCCACGAAACCTGCCGCGCCGCGGCCCATCCCCCGCCCCGTCGTGACTCCCCCGTCGCACGACAAGGCTCCGCCGAACCCCTACGCGCGCTGATCGCCGCGTCTATTTGAACGGGACCGTGGAATCGACCCAGACCGGATCGGCGGCGTCGGCCCCCGCGGCCGCGCCGAGCTGCGCGTTGTTCGCGTTGCCGCTGACGTCGCCGGCGGCCTGGCCGCTTCCTTCGTCGAGCGGCCAGTAGCCGCCGAGGCCCGTGAACGATCCGGGGATGCAGGTCCGAAGGTCTCCCCCGATGTCCGCGATCGCGCGCACGGAGGTCCAGATCCGAACCTCGTCGATCTGCCCGTTGAAGAATCCGCTCGGGTTCCCGAAGTCTGCGTCGGCGCCGACGTAGAACGCGTGCGTGTCGTAGACGGGTGCGCTCGCGGCGGTTCCCGACGCAACGAGGCCGCCGTCGACGTAGAGCTTCTGCGCCAGGGTGGCCTTTTCGAACGTGAAGGCGACGTGGTGCCACGAGCCGATCGCGGGCGCCCACGTGTAGCCGATTGCGTCGGTCACGCTCGTTGGGTTCGCGCCCGCGTGCAACCCGCCGCTCTCGTACCAGATGGTGAACGAATCGCCCGTCGCAGCGCCGTACGGCTTTGCGATGATGGTCTGATACGGGTTGGCGAGGGTCGCGAAATTCACCCAGGCCTCGGCGGTCAGATCGCTCAGGTGAAGCGAGACCGAGTCGGGCGCTGTCGCGAGCTGCCCGCCCGCGAACTGCAGCGCCTTGTTCAGCGGCTTCGTGCAAGGCCCGGCGTCGAGGGGCGCCGCGTCCGCGTCGAGGCCATTCTCTGCATCGGGCGGCGTCGACGCGTCGCCTTCGGGAGGGGGCGCGGAGTCGCGAACGCTCGTGTCCGGTCCGCCGTCCGATCCGAACGAGGTTCCCGGCCCCCCATCCGGCGCGGGGTTCGCGGAGCTCTGCACGCACGCCGCGAGAGCCAGCGCCGTCGTTACGAGGACGAACGTGCGCGGTCCGGTGCTCGGCATCATGAGGGTATGGCGCGTACCGCTGCGCCGAGCAAGTCGCCCGAAGGGATGACGGCCGTTCGCGATCGCCAGCGGTTCCGCTGGCTTACACGCGCTCGACCGCGACGACGCCCTGCACCTTCTGCAGCGCGCGCATCACGTTCTTGAGCTGGGTCAGGTCCGAGCAGTTGAACGTGAAGACGTTGACCGCGCGGCCGTCGTCGCCGGCGCGGCAGTTGGCTTCGCTGATGTTGATGCCCTGCGCGCTGAACGTGTGCCCGACCGTCGCGAGAATGCCTGGGCGATTGGCGGTGACGACGCGCAGCTGCACGCTGCGGTTGATCTTCGCCTTGCTGTCCCACGCGATCTCGACGCGGCGCTCGGGATCGGTGTCGAACGCCTTTTGGCACCCGCGGCGGTGGATCGTGACGCCGCGGCCGCGCGTGATGAAGCCGAGGATGTCGTCGCCGGGGAGCGGGTTGCAACACCGCGCGTAGCGGACGAGCACGTCGTCGATGCCGTTCAGGCGAATGCCGCCCTCGTCGCGCTTGGTGACCTTGCGTACGAAGCCGGCGACGCGCCCCTCGCGGAGCTGATCGGGCGGCTTGCTCTCGTGGCCGGCGTCGTCCGGCGGGGCGACGATGGCGAGGACCTCCTGCGGGTCGATCTTGCCGTAGCCGATACCGATGAAGAGCTCCTCGGCCGACTGGATCTTCAGCTCCTCGAGCACCTTGCGGAGCTCCTTGTCGTTCTTGAGGAGCTTGTTGAGCGAGACGCTCGACTTGTGAAGCTCGCGCTCGAGGAGCTCACGCCCGAGGCGCAGCGATTTGTCGCGCTGCTCGAGGCGGAGGTAGTTTCTAATCTTGGCTTTCGCTCTCGTGGTGCCGACGATGTCGAGCCAGTCCTTGTTCGGCTGCTGCGTCGCCGACGTCATGACCTCGACGATGTCGCCGTTGCGGAGCTTGTAGCGGAGCGGCTCGATCTTGCCGTTGATGCGCGCGCCAGTGATGTGCTCACCGAGCTGCGAGTGGATGCCGAACGCGAAATCGATCGGCGTCGCGCCGCGCGGGAAGACGCGCACGTCCCCCTTCGGCGTGAAGACGTAGACCTCGTCCTGGAAGAGATCGACCTTCACGCCCTCGAGGAACTCGGCCGGATCCTTCAGCTCCTTCTGCCACTCCATGAGCTGGCGGAGCCACCCGAAGCGCTGCGCGTCCTGATCGGCGAGGCCGCCGCCGCCCTTGTCCTTGTATTTCCAGTGCGCTGCGATGCCGCGCTCGGCGACGCGGTGCATCTCGTGGGTGCGGATCTGGACCTCGACGCGCTCGCGGCCGGGGCCGATGACCGTCGTGTGGAGCGACTGGTACATGTTCGGCTTCGGCAGCGCGATGTAGTCCTTGAAGCGGCCGGGCACCGGGGTCCACTTCGAGTGGATGACGCCGAGCGCCGCGTAGCAGTCGCTCACGCTCTCGACGAGCGCACGGAAGGCGATCATGTCGTGGATCTGCTCGAGCGTGCACTGCTGCGACTGCATCTTGCGCCAGATCGAGTAGAGGTGCTTGGCGCGGCCGGTCACGTCGGAGGCGAAGCCCTGCTCGGCGAGGCGCGCCGACAGCGTCTTGCAGACCTCGCTGATGTACTTGTCGCGCTCGCGCTTGGTGCGCGTGATGGCGGTCGACAGGTCCTGGTAGGCGTCGGGCTCGAGGTACTTGAACGAGAGATCCTCGAGCTCGCTCTTGAAGTTCTGCATGCCGAGCCGGTTCGACAGCGGCGCGTAGATCTCCATCGTCTCGCGCGCGATGCGCTCTTGCGCCTCGTGGCTCATGTGCTCGAGCGTCCGCATGTTGTCGATGCGGTCGCACAGCTTGACGAGCAGGACGCGGATGTCCTGCGCCATCGCGACCACCATCTTGCGGAAGTTTTCCGCCTGGCGATCTTCCTTGCTGGTGAAGTTGATCTTGCTGAGCTTGGTGACGCCGTCGACGAGCTGCGCGATCTCGACGCCGAACTCGCGCTCGATGTCGGCGGTCGAGGCGAGCGTGTCCTCGACGACGTCGTGGAGGAGCCCCGCGCACACGCTCGCGGTGTCGAGGCGCAGCTCGGTGATGATGCCCGCCACGCTCGCCGGATGGACGAAGTACGGGTCGCCGCTCTTGCGCATCTGACCCGCGTGCATTCTGAAGCTGTAGTCGTACGCCCGCTTGATGAGGTCGGCGTCTGCCGCGGGCTGGTACGCCCTTACTCGCTCGACGATGTGTTCGACCTGCAACATTTCGGGAAGATCGTCTCAAAATCTAACACCGCCCCCCCTCTCCGGCAATTGGCGCTATGGAGCATTCCGAGAGCCCCACACCCATGCGCGCGTCGGTTTATGTCCACTTTCCGTGGTGCTTAGCGAAGTGCCCCTATTGCGATTTTGTTTCGTACGCGGAGGAACGCGCCAACATCGACCACGTCGGATACGCGAACGCCGTCCTGGCTGAGCTGGATGCGCGCGCGGCGCTCTTCGAGGATCGGGAGATCGCGAGCGTCTTTTTCGGCGGCGGAACACCCAGCCTTTGGGATCCGGCCGAGCTGGGACGGGTCCTCTCCGGCATACGGTCGCGCGCGCGCGTGACGGACGACGTGGAGGTCACGGTCGAGTGCAACCCCACGTCGCTCGACACGGAGCGCGCGAAGGCGTTGGCCGATGTCGGCGTCGGGCGCGTGTCGATCGGCACGCAGTCGCTTCGTCAGGATCAGCTGACGTACTTGGGGCGCCTCCACGATCCCTCGGGCGCGCGGCGCGCGGTGGAGGCGGCGCTCGCGACCGTGCCGAGGGTGTCGACCGACCTCATCTTTGGTCTGCCCGACCAGTCGCCGGAAGATGCGCGCGAGCAAGCGACATCGCTCGCCGACATGGGGCTGTCTCACGTGTCGTGTTACCAGCTGACGATTGAGCCGGGCACGCGCTTCGGCGAACTGGCCAAGCGCGGGCGGTTGCCGCTCGCCGACGAGGGGGCCGTCGCGGAGTCGTTCCTCGCGATCGACGAGGCGCTCGCCGGGCGGGGCCTCGCGCACTACGAGATCTCGAACTACGCGCGCCCCGGTGAGGAGGCGCGTCACAACCTCGGCTACTGGCGCGGCGAGGAGTACGTCGGTCTCGGCTGCGCGGCGTACGGCTACGCGCGCGGCGCGAGGTATCGAAACCCGATCGATCCGCGCAAATACGTGCAAGGTGCAAGTACCGCAACCGAGGTGAGCCGCGAGCCGCTCGACGCGCTGGCGCTCTTGCGCGAGCGGATCATGCTGGGGCTCCGCCTCGCGACCGGCTTCGACATCGACGCCGCCGGCCGCGAGCTCGGCATCGATCCTTGGACCGCCGATCGGACGCGCGAGACGGAACGACTGACGGCGCGCGGGCGCCTCGTTCACGAGGGAAGCGTCCTCCGGATCCCGCGCGACGCGTGGCTCTTCACCGACGACACCGCGGCACGCCTCTTCTAAGCGTCTTCGGTCGTCTTGTGATCGTCTTGTGGTCGTCTTCTGGTAGAAAGCTGCCGTGGCTGGGGGCGCGAGGTAGTGCGAAGTGGCGTCGCGGTCCTCGTCGCGCTCGGCGCCATCGCCGCAGCTCGACACGCCCTCGCCGACGAGACCCGCGAGGCGTTCGGTGTCCGTCATTCTCCGTCCGCCGCGACGTGCCCCGACGCGCGCGCGCTCGCCGACGAGGTTGCCCGCCTCACGGCGAAGGTGACGCTCGATCCGGAGCTCGCCGACGCCCAGGAGCGGATCGACGTCTCGTTCACGCGCGCAGGAGCGACGTTTCGCGCCGAAATTCGCGCAAAAGGGAGCCGTGCGGGCGTGCGCGTCCTGTCTCACGGCGGCGCCGCGTGCACGGAGCTCTCGCGCGCCGTCGCGATCTCGCTCGCCGTGCTCCTCGATCCGGAGTGGCGACCGCCGGAGCCGCCACCCCCTCACGCAGAGCCTCCTCCTTCCCCGCCGAGGGCCGCGCCCACCGAGGAGCCCGCGCGCCCGTCACCTCCTCCACCGACTGCCTCGAGCCCCGTTGCGTTTCATACCGACGTGACGGCCGGCGTCGCGCTCGGTCTCGTCCGCTCAGCCGCGCCGATCTTCGCGATCGACCTCGCGCTTACGCCGATTCCGCAGCTGGCTTTCGTGCTCGGCGGGATCCTCGTGCCGAAGCAGAGCCTTCCCCTCGCGCCGGGCCATGTCGACGTGCGGCTGCTCGGTGGAGAAGCGATGGCGTGCTACCTACCGCTTCTCCGCCCGATCACCCTCGCCGCGTGCGGTGGTGCGACGCTCGCGTCGGTGCAAGCGTCGGGCGTCGGGTACTTTCGAGAGGGCTCCGGCAGTCGACCTCTCTTCGCGATCGGCGGCGCCGCGATCGCGGGAGGCGATCTGGTGGGGCCGCTGGGATGGACGGCCCGCGCCGGCGCGCTCGTCCCTACGTCCAGTGAGGCGTTCGGCGTGGATGGCGCCGGTGTGGCGTACGACCCTCCACGCGTCGCGATCGTGCTTGCGGCCGGGCTCCGCGTGACGTTTCGTTGATGAGGACGGCCTCCTCGACCCACGTACCGATCGGAAACCCGAAATGAGCCTGAAGGAGGTGTACGACGAGCACTTCCGTTTCGTGTGGCGATCGCTCCGGCGGCTCGGCGTGCGCGAGGCCGACGTGCCCGACATCGCGCAGGACGTATTCCTCGTCGTCCACCGCAAGCTCGTGGAGTTCGAAGGACGCTCGAAGATGACGACTTGGCTCTTCGCGATCTGCATGAACATGACGCGCGACTACAAGCGCGCCGGCGCGCGCCGTGAGGTCCCGGACGGCGACGCCACCGCGGACGCGAAGCGTGACTCCTCGGCCGATCTCGCCGCCGATCTCGAGCGCCGTCGCCGCCTCACGCTGCTCGAGGAAATCCTGGATGAGCTCGGCGAAGAGCAGCGCACCGTGTTCGTCCTCTTCGAGCTGGAGAGCCTCCCCGGCCACGAGATCGCGGAGCTTCTCGACATCCCCGTCGGCACCGTGCATTCCCGCCTCCGCCTCGCGCGCGACGCGTTCCGCAAAGTGACGTCCCGCATGCACGCGCGCGGCCGCATCGATCGCCTCGAAGGAGGTTCGCCGTGACCGATCCGAAGCGATGGCTCGACGACGACGGCGGCGCGACGGACACCGAGCGCGATCTCCTTCGAAGCGCAGACGGCGCCGAGCCCCCGCGAGGCGCGGAGGACTCCGTGTGGGCCGCGATCGCGGGGAGAATTCCACCCGCTGGCGGGGGTGGGACCGGCGGTGGAGGTGGAGCAGGAGGCGGAGGACCGGCGGCTGGCGGGACGGCGATCGTCGCGAAGGGGAAGGTCCTCGGCGCGCTTTTCGCGGTTGCGCTCGTCGCGGGAGGGCTGGTCTACACGTCGCGACCGACGCTGACACTGACGCCGATGCCGACTCCGACTCCGACCCCGACTTCCACCACGACTCCGACCCCGACTTCGACCCCGACTCCGACCACGACCACGACCACGAATCCGACCCCGACCACGACCACGGCCGCGACCGCGACCACGACCGCGACCGCGACCGCCCGCAAGCCGCCTCCTTCCGTCGATCCCGACGCCCTCCGCGAGGAGTCGGCCCTCATCGCGCGCGCGCGGGACGCATTGCATGGCGGCGATCCTTCGGGCGCGCTCGCGATTCTCGACACCGCGAGGACGCGGTTTCCGAACGGGGTCCTCGGCCAGGAGCGACAGGTGCTCGGCATCGAAGCGCTCGCGGCGTCCGGGGATCGCGACGGCGCGGCGCGGCAGGCGCGGAGCTTTCTCCAGAAATACCCAAAGAGTCCGCTCGCCTCGCGCGTTCGGGCGTTTTTGTGATCGCGCGCCGACCCTGACCCCACGTACGAGACGACGCGATGGAACGCTCGCTCGCAAGCCGCTTCGTAGCCGTCGCCTTTGCCGCTTTGGTGGCGGGGGCGTGCGGCGCCCATGTGACGAGCGTCGGCGGCCTCGCTCCCGGGGACACCGGCGATGCGGCAACGGACGCCTTCGTGACGGATGCACAAGGCGACGCGTCCGAGACGCAGGCGCAAGACGTCGCCGTCGATGCGGTCGTCGATGGGCCGTGCGACTGCACCGGGCTCGTGTGCGGGCGGGTGGCGTGCGGCGGGCATCAATGCGGCGCGTGCGCAGGGGCCGTTTGCTCCGGCGGTCACTGCGTCCCGCACTGCGAGGCAGGCGCCCCGTGCGTCGACGAGATCAGCGGCGAGCACGTTTGCCCGGGAGATCTCGGCGCGCAGCACTGCGCGGGCGGCGTGCAGGGCTTCCGCGTGTGCGGCTGCGACGGGAGCGGAACCGGCGGATGGATCGCCTGCGGAGCATGCCTATGAGAAGCCTCGTTACCGTGACCCTCGCGCTCGTCATGGGGTGCACGTCGCACGCGTCGACGACGCCGAGCACGGCCGGCGATGCTCCGGCGAGCGATCCCTTCGCGATCGCGACGTTGACCGACATCAACGCCGATCCGGACGTCGTCGAGGTGCGCGTCGTCGCCGGCCTCGCGCGCGTCGAATATCTACCGGGGAAGCCCGCGGACGTGTGGGCGTACCGCGACGGCGCGATCCCGGGCAGCGTGGGCACCGTCCCCGGCCCGATGCTCGTCGCCAAAAAAGGCGATCGCGTCATCGTCCATCTCCAGAACGATCTCCCCGAATCGACGACGATCCACTGGCACGGCATCCGCCTCGCGAACGCGATGGATGGCTCGTCGTCGACCCAGCAAGTCGTGATGCCTGGAACGTCGTTCGACTACACCTTCACGGTCCTCGACGCCGGCACCTTCTGGTTCCACCCGCACGTCCACGCCGACGTCCAGATCGAGAAAGGCCTCCACGCGCCGCTCGTCGTGCATGGCGACGACGCGCCGCTCGACGTCACGCGTGAGCGCTACCTCGTGCTCGACGACGTGAAGATCACCGCCGACGGACAGCTGGCCCTCGACGAGGACCAGATGGACATGATGATGGGGCGGCAAGGCAACGTGGTCCTCGTCAACGGCAAGAAGGGCGGCGATCTCGTCGTCGACGCCGGCGGCCGCGAGCGGTGGCGCATCGTCAACGCAGCGAATGGCCGGTATTTCAAGCTTCGCCTCGCGGGCCACCGCTTCACTGTGGTCGGCGGCGACAGTGGTCAAGTCCCCGCGCCGTATGCGGTCGACGAGCTCCTCGTCGTCCCCGGCGAACGCTACGACGTCCTCGTCGACCTCCCCGCCGCTGAAGGAGCGCGCGTCCCGCTCGAGACCGTCTACTACGACCGCGGCCACGACATGCCGGACGTCGGTCCCAAGCCGCTCCTCGACGTCGTCTACGGTCCCCGCGCGCCGCGCACGCTCGCGCCGATCCCGACCTCGCTCCGCCCCGCGCAACCGCTCGCGATCGGCGCGAAGACGACCGTGCGCAAGATGGTGCTCCGCGAGATCGAGGCGACCGACGGCCCGCGCTTCTACATCAACGACGAGTACTGGCCCTTCAACACCGCGGTGATGGTGCAGCAAGGGGCGACGGAGATCTGGGAGATCGTGAACACCGCGGAGATGGATCACCCGATTCACCTCCACGGCATGTTCTTCCAGCCGCTCGACGAGCAAGGCGCGCCGGATCTGCGCGACGGCTGGAAAGACACGTGGAACGTGAAGAAATCGGCGACCCAACGGCTCGCCGTTCGCTACGACGCGGTCGGGATGTGGATGTTCCACTGCCATATCCTCGAGCACGCCGAGCGCGGAATGATGGGCGACTTGATGGTCATGCAGTGACTTGAGTGGAGCGAAGCGCTCCTGACTCGAAAAATCTTTTTGCGGAGGCAGCCATGAGAACGGTTCACGCGCTCGTGTTCGTCGGGATCTGCGCGGGGTGCAGCGGCTCGGGATCGGCGGACATCGCGCCGGGCGGAGCGTCGAGCGGATCCGCGTCCGGATCCTCACTCGCCGCGCCGTCGAAGCTGACGGCGGAGGCGATGGGCGGCGGCATCCACCTCGTGTGGAACGACAACTCGCCGGACGAGACGAGCTTCGAGGTGGAGCGAAAGGGCACCGGCGATTTCGCGAAGATCTACGCGGTGCCGTTCGACACGAACTCGTACCACGACGCGAGCGTCTCCCCCGGCGGGACGTACACGTACCGCGTCCGCGCCATAAACGCGTCGCGCGCCGGCGCGTACTCCAATGAGATCGCGATGGCCGCGCCCGCCGGCGCCAGTGGGGATGGCGGCGCGCCCGTCGACGCAGCCGCGATCGACGCGAGCGTCGCGAACCCGACGTTCCGGCGCGACATCATGCCGGTCCTCCAAGCGTCGTGCGGCGCGGGCAACTCGTCCTGCCACATCCGCGACATGTACGCCGCGACGAAGGACCGGTCGTGCCGCGGCTGGCTCTCGCTCGAGGACGCGATGATCGGCTCGCAGATCTACGGCGGCCCGAGCGGCGGCCAGGCCACCGGTTGCCCGGACGTGTCGCTCTACGATCGCCTCACCAAGCTCGACGCGTGGGAGACGCCGAACGGCCAGCTCCGCCGCTACGTGCGGCCCGGCGATCCCGCGAACAGTTACCTGTACAACAAGATGACGGGCGGCCCGTTCGGCGAGAAAGCGCCGGGCGTGGCGAGCGATCCGATGCCGACCGCCGCGCCGTTGCCGCAGGCGCAGGTCGACATGATCCGGCGTTGGATCGAGCAGGGCGCGCTTCCCTGACGAGGGCCGTCCATCGATCGAAGACCTTCGCCGCGTCGGACGACAGGAGGCGGACCGTCGGGCGTGCTAAACGTCGACGAGCCCCATGCGAACGCTCGCGATTCTCCTGGCATCGGCCTTCGTCTGCGTCACGTCCCCTGCTGTCGCACAAGCACCGGCACCTGCGCCTTCACCTGCGCCCGCGCTGAAGCTCGACGTGCAGCGGGTGACGCTCGACAACGGGATGCGGGTCGTCCTCTCCGTCGATCACACGTCGCCGACGATCGCGGTCGACGTCATGTACGACGTGGGCGGGCGCAACGAAGAGCGCGGGCGGAGCGGCTTCGCGCACCTCTTCGAGCACATGATGTTCCAGGGCTCGCGCAACGTCGCGCGAGGTGAGCACGCCACCCTCGTCAGCGCGCACGGCGGCGTCCTCAACGGCACGACCAACGGCGATCGCACGAACTACTATGAGATGCTCCCGTCGAGCGAGCTGCCCCTGGCCCTGTGGCTCGAGGCGGACCGGATGAAGTCGCTCGACGTCAGCCAGAAGAACTTCGAGAACCAGCGCGCCGTCGTCAAAGAGGAGTACCGCATGCGCGTCGAGAACGCGGCGTACGTCCCCGCGTCGATCCGCCTCGAAGAGCTCATTTTCCAGGGGTATTGGCCCTACGAGCACTCTGCGATCGGGACGATGAAGGATCTCGACGCGGCGGAGCTCTCGTGGGTTCGCGCGTTTCACGAGGCGTACTACGGCCCCAACACCGCCGTGCTCGCGATCGCCGGAGACTTCGAGAAAGAGGAGGCGATGGCGCTGGTGCGGCGCTTCTTCGGTGGCGCGCGGCCGATCGCGTCCGTGCCACCGTATGCGCCGGGCCCGATGCCGGAGCAGACGGCGCCCCGCGACGATGTGGTGCTCGACGCGCACGCGAAGCTCCCCGATCTGCTCCTCGGCTGGTCGGTGCCGAAATCGCGCGAGCCGGATCACTACGCCCTCGAGCTCGCCGCGATGCTGCTCTCGGATGGCGAGAGCTCGCGCCTCTACAAGATGCTCGTCCGCGAGCGTGGCCTCGCGATCGAGATCGACGCGTCGCTCGGGAGCCATCGCGGGCCCGACGCGCTCGAGATCGAGGCGAAGCTGGCGAAGGGGGCCAAGGTGGCCGACGTGGAGCGCGTGATCGTCGCGGAGCTCGCGCAGATCGCCAAGAGCGGGCCGACCGACGACGAGATGAAGAAGCTCAAGGCGCGCCTCGAAGCGAGCTTCCTACTGGGGCTTCAGTCGAATTTCGCGCGCGCGCAGCGGCTGGCGCAGATGGAGCTCTTCTGGGGTGACGCGAGCCTCGTGAACGGCGAGCTGGGGCGGTACCTCGCGATCGGCAAGGCCGACATCCAGCGCGCCGTCGGCAAGTACCTCACGCCAGCCCGCACGTCGCGCGTGGAGGTGAAGCCCGCGGAACCCGCGCCGAAGGGCGCGCCGAAGGGAGACAAAAAATGAGCTCCCTCCCGAACGTCTCCCTCGTCGGCGCGCTCGCCCTCCTCGGCGCGCTCGCCCTCGTCCCGGCGTGCGGCGACACGGTCACGGCGTCGAAGGGCCCCGCGCACGCCG
The DNA here is from genome assembly GCA_038231275.1 of Polyangiales bacterium. Lineage (GTDB taxonomy): Bacteria > Myxococcota_A > Polyangia > Polyangiales > Polyangiaceae > JANYHK01. The sequence goes on along the minus strand of JBBRLQ010000007.1, from coordinate 204,977 downwards.
ATCTCACGACCTACGCGCCGGACGGAAAGGAGCCGACCAATTCGTCGTCCGGCCGCGAGCGTCCTCCGGCGTCCCGCGAGGCGCGTCCGTCGCCGTTCCCCGCCGTTCGCGCGCGGACGCTGAAAAATGGGCTCTCCGTCGCGATCGTCGAAGCGCACGCGCTGCCGATCGTGCAGCTCCGCGTCGTCGTGCGCGCAGGAATGGGGTACGCGCCCAAGCAGCCGGGCCTCGCCGAGCTCACCGGCGAGATGCTGAAGGCCGGCGGCACGCGCTCGATGACGAGCGCAGAGCTCTTGCGAAGGATCGAGGGCCTCGGCGCGGACTTGTCCGTCGACGTCGATCTCGACACGACCACGATCGCGACCGGCGTGACGCGCACGCATTTCGCCGAGGCGCTCGCGATCGTCGCCGAGGTCGTGCAGTCGCCGCGCTTCGACGACACGGAGCTCGGCAAGCTCAAGGCGCGCGCGAGCGACGAGGCGGAGGATCAGCTGCGCTCGAGCGGTCAGTTCACCGCGATGCACGTCCTCTTCCACGAGCTCTACGCGGAGGGCTCGCCCTACGCCACGTACGGCGCGCTCCCGTCGGACATCGCGCGCATCGGCCCGGCCGCCGTCCGTGACTTCCACAAGCACTTCTACGTCCCCAAGAACGTCACCGTCGTCGTGGCCGGCGATGTGGACGGCGACGCCGCGGCCGCGCAGGTCGAGAAGGCATTCGGCGCCATGGCCGGCGACGCGCCTCCCAAGCTCGATTTCCCGACCAAAGCAGCCGCCGCCAAGCGCCGCGTGATCATCGCGCACCGGCCGAAGAGCGCGCAGAGCGACGTGTTCGTGGTCGGCCTCGGCCCCGCGCGCGACGCGTCCACGTGGGCCGAGACGCGCGTCTGCAACCACGTGCTCGGCGGCGGGATGGCCGGGCGCCTCTTCGCCGACGTCCGCGAGCAGCGCTCCCTCGCCTACTCCGCCTACTCGCGCGTCGTCGAGCTCGCGCACGGCCCTCAGCCCGTCCTCGCGTACGCCGGCACGCAGACCGAGAAGACCGCCGACGCGGTGACCGGCCTCCTCGAGAACGAGCAGCGCGTCGTCGCGTCCGGCGTCACCGAGCACGAGACCGAGGCCGCGCGCCGCTACCTGAGCGACGTCTTCGCGATCCGCATGGAGACCGTGGGCGCCATCGCCAACATGACCGCCGAGCTCGCAGGCCTCGGCCTCCCCTACGAGTACTGGGACACGTACCGCGCCGCCGTCCGCGCGACCTCGCCGAGCGCCGCGTCCGCAGCCGCCGCAAAGCTGTACCAGCCCGATACCGGTCTCATCGTCGTCGCGGGAGACGCCGATGCGATCGGCCCCGCGCTCGCGCGCTTCGGCGAGGTCACGGTGGTCGATCCAGAGAAGCAGTTCGCGTCCATTCGGACCCTCGCATCGGAGCAGAAATGATCTCGAAGAAAGCCATCTCCCACCTGCGCGCCCTCGGACACTCGCTCGATCCGGTCGTGCAGATCGGAAAGGCCGGCATCACGCCCGCGCTCGTTCAGCAGACCCTCGTGCAACTCGTCGCACACGAGCTCATCAAAGTCCGCGTCGCCACCGAAGCGCCGCTCGATCGCAAAGAGGCCGCCGCAGCGCTCGCGAAGGAGACGCACGCGATCCTCGCGCAGGTGATCGGCCGGACGTTCCTCCTCTACAAGGCGCCCGCGCCTGCGAAGGGCGGGAAGGCGAAGAAGCCGAAGATCGAGCTTCCCAAGGAGAAGCCGGCCAAGGCTCACGCGAAGGTTCCCACTCACGAGTGACGGGTCGGAAATTCGACGCATCGAGCGGGGACTCTCGCCTCAGGGAGCCGCGGTGGTAGCGCTCACCGCGGCGCGCGGAGCTCGCGCGTGGAAACGAAGGAAGCGTGAGCCCTCGCCGGGCACCAGGTAGACGTATTCTCCGTCGAAGACGAGGCCCGCGAACGGGCCCGAGAGCCCCAGGAGAGTCGCGATGTCGAGCCGCTCCCACGACCCGCGTTCGGTGAACGGCTTCATCGTGTCGTAGCGGAGGAGGGTCGCGCGAGACGTTCCGCCGAAGTAGACGTAGCGTCCGTCGTGGACAATCGAAAACCATCCTCGCCACGAGTCGTCGAACGAAGCGAGATCCACGCTCTCCCACGCTCCTGCGTCGTCGAGCGGCCCCGCTCGCGCGATGCGGGTGACGACGCCGGGTACAGGCAAGCGCCCGCCGTCGGGCGCGAACTCGGCGAACGACGCGAAGTAGACGAAGGCGCCGTCGAAGCCGCCGCTCTCGAAGTGGAGGTTGCGCCCGTTCGTCGTCGGCTGGCCTTGGTCCCACGCCGTCGCGCTGGCGAAGTCTCTCGTCGTGTCGAAGCGCACTGCGGAGCTCGCCAGATTTCCCGCCGCGTGCTCGGGCACCAGCGTGACGTAGCGTCCGTCGAACACCGCACCGAACGGGGTCACGGCCCCCGCGTCGATCGTCGAAAGGGAAAAGAGCCGCGCGCCGCCGTCCGCATCGATGCGGAGTACGTTGCCTGCGAGACCGGCAAGGTACGCGTTCGTGCCGTCCGAAGCGCCCCCCCGGAACCCGGACGCGCTGGCCCCGAAGATCGCGACCGCGTCGTCGATCGACCACGCGGCCGCGTCGGTGAACGCGCCGGTGGCGTCGTGGATCGCGACGTAGCCGGTGGATCCGGGCGCGAACGGGCAGAAGACGACGCTCCCACGCGCGGCGATGGCACCGATGTACCCGGTGGCGCGTGACTCCTTCACCTGCAAGTGGAAGACGCTCCATGACGCGGGATCGCCGAACGCGCCCCGCCGATCGTAGCGGACGACCGCGTCGTTGTAGATGCGGCCACCGTCGGGGAGCGCCGTCGAGAAAGGTGCGTAATACACGTAAGCGTCGTTCGACGCGCCGCCGTAGTAGCCGGCGCCCGGCGCGATGACGCCGGCACCGCGGGCCTCGAAGGTCTCGACGTTGGCGGCGTTGAAGTCGAAGTAGGTGACCGTGGCGCTCGCGTCGACGTCGCTCGCGTCAGCGTCCGGCGTCGTTGCGCCGTCCGACGGCCCGCTCTCGAGGGGCGCCTTCGCGTCGTCGCCGCCGTCGACGGCGGACTCGTAGCTGACGGTGTCGATCCCGAGCACCGTCGCGCACGCTGCGGAGGTGGCCGCGAGGAGCGCCGCGGCCCATCTGCGTGCAGCTCGTGACGCCGGCACGCCGTCAGCCGCCGACCGGCGCTACGTTGGTCGGAACGCCGGGGCGCATGCCCCGACTCTAGCCGGTCGTCGGCCACGTCGTCGAGAACGCCCTCTGCGGAAACCCTATCGGCCAATCAGCAACGACACGGTGATGGCGGTCGCGCCGCCAATTCCCGCGAAGTTGAAGCACGCGTGACCTGCATCGTCGAGGTCTACCCAACTCCCGTCAGGGCGCTGGCGCGCCGCAAGCACGTGCGCCAGACCCCTGCTCGGATCGGCGTACCAGTCGAAGCCCAGTCCGGTCGCCGTTCCGTCGCAGGCATTCGGAGCGAGCTGGGTGGTATTGCTCGCCTCGAGCGCGAGTACAGCGGCCTCCTCGGTGACCGCACAGCCAAACAGTGCATCGGACCAGTGAGCGTCAAGGAAGCCGTAGCCGCCCTGGATCAATGCAGCGCTCGCAGGGGTCCCCGCGAGCAGCGCGTCGTACAACCTCTGCGAGTTGAAGACGAAGTCCCAACCCAAGTCCAGAGTCGAGGGCGTCGCTGAGCACTGCGTATACACGGCCCCTCCCGATGACCACCAGTCGTTCGCTGCGGACCAGACTCGTGCTGGCACGACAGCGCCGAGGCGTTGGATGTTGTCCAACCAGCGCGTGGCGCCGTAGGTTGCGAAGGGATCGTGAACCCAGCTGCCGTCAGGAAACTGTTCGAGCACGACGCCGTCGGCGAACCCCTGAGTGAGATCGCCTAGCGTGCGCCCGACGGCGGCACCAGCAGGCATGACATAGGAGCGGGGCACCGCCAAGAGCGCGTCGCCGCACGCGCCGAGATTTTCGGAAGACCCGGAGAAACTCTCGAGCATGAGGCGTCCGTTGCCGTGGACGTCATGAATTTGAAGCGAGACATTGGCGAGAAGGCGCTGAGCGTCGTCGCTGTACGGATCCGAGTAAATCGATCCCGTGACGCTCGACCCATGACGCTCGAATGCTGCAAGAGATTGGCAGTCTCCCCCTCCTTCGCTCCCGAGGGCGATCCCGGAAGGGGTGCTGCTACGTCCAAGACGCTTGTGCAAAAACCACAAGCCCTCATCGATCGCGATGGCCGTCCGCGGATCGGGAGAGCTCGCCGGATCTGCGACCATCAGCGGATAGACCGCGCTCTGCGGGGCGGAGAACGCCGACAGCCGGACAGACAGCGTGGCAAAAAAGCGGTATCCCGCGGGGCCCTGGTAGGTGTGTTTGACGTCGAGGCTCGCCGCGTCGGCGATGGTTGCCCAGCCGGTGCCGCCGGAGCCATCGCCAAAATCCCAGGAGAACTGCGTGGCGGGGCCTAGCGCACGGCCCTTCAGGGTCGTCGCGACGCCGGCAAGAATCGTATGCGGGATGGTCGTGTTGGCGGGAACGGCCGGCACCGTGACCGCCAGCCCTTGCGACGCGTCGATTTCGCAGCGCGCGCCGCCGAAGTTGGGCGGACACGCGCAGGAGAACTCTCCGGGGTTGCCGGCCGTGCAGGTGCCACCACGCAAGCATGGTTGAGCCGCACACGCATCGACCGCGACGTCGCAGGTCGGACCCGTCCACGCCGCGCTGCACGCGCACGCAAACGACGCGATCCCGTCGCTGCACGTGCCACCGTGGTGACACGGGGCGCCCGCGCAGTCGTCGATGTTGACCGCGCAGGTTGCGCCGGTGAAGCCGGGGGCGCAGATGCATGAGAAGCTGTTGATGCCGTCGACGCAGACGCCGCCGTTCCCGCACGGCTGCGCGGCGCAGTCGTTGATGTCGACCTCGCAGTTCGCACCCGAGTACCCCGGCGCGCACGCGCACGCGTACGTACCAACGCCGTTGGTGCATGAGCCACCGTTCTGGCAGGGCCCGCTCGCGCAGTTGTCCACCAGCGTCCCGCACGTCGCGCCCGCGTAGCCTGGCGCGCAGTTGCACGTGTAGCTGTTCACCCCGTTCGCGCACGTGCCGCCGCTCTGGCAAGGATTCGGCGCGCAGTTGTCGACGAGCGCCTCGCAGTTGGCGCCCGTGTACCCGGCGGGGCACGAGCACGTGTACGTGTTGACGCCGCTCGTGCAGGTGCCGCCGTTCTGGCAGGGGCTGCTCGCGCAGTTGTTGACGAGTGTCTCGCAGTTCGCGCCGGTGTAGCCGGGAGCGCACGCGCAGGTGTGGCTGTTGACGCCGTCGGTGCAGACTCCGCCGTTCTGGCAGGGGTTCGGCGCGCACTCGTTGATGTTGGTCTGGCAGTTGGTGCCGGTGTAGCCCGACGCGCAGCTGCAGGTATAGCTGTCGACGCCGTTCGTGCAGGTGCCGCCGTTCATGCAGGGGCTGCCTGCGCAGTTGTCGACGAGCGTCTGGCACGTCGGGCCTGCGTACCCCGTCGCGCATGTGCACGTGAAGCCGTTCGCGCTGTTCTGGCACTTGCCTGCGTTCGCGCACGGGTTCGGCGCGCAGTGGTCATCGGGCGTCGTGTAACTGATCGTGAGCGACGGACGTAGAGATACCTTGCCGCCCTCGCTGCTGACGAAGATGGTGTGCCGCCTGCCCGTCGTGCGGATGAGCATTCCGTAGTTCGGCGCGCCGCCCACCCACTGCTGCACGAGCGTCTTGAGGTCGACCGACTTGAAGACGTTGGCGCTCGTCGGCAGAACGGTTCCCGCGACGGTCGGGTCGAACTGCTGATTGAAGCTCGAGAACGTGGCGGTGCTCTCGCCCCAGGCGGCCGTGGCGCGGTGGATTTTGATCGGCACGACCGGGAAGCCCTCTCGGCTTCCCTCGTCGCAGTCGTCGTCCTGCTCGTCGTCACCGCCGTTGAGGTAAAGCGAGAGGGTGGCGCTGTTGATTACGGCACTGGACGGGATCGCGGAGAGGTCGAAGCGCAGGAGCGCTTCGTTCTTCGCGCTCACGCGCAGCTTCTCCTGAGCGCCGAAGCCCTTGCCCATCTCGGACGCGCTGATGAAGGTGTCCGTGACCGTGCCGAGCACGCCGCGCCGGTAAGTGACGGAGCTGGTCAGGGCTTCGGCCGTCGCGCCGACGTGGCCGCTGTCGTCGGGAGGCGCCGTGGAGGTGCAGCCGCCGAGCACGGCCGCGAGGCAGAGCCACGGCGTGATGTACCTAGGGCTGACGGTGCGCCCTCGCTGCTCCATCGACGCCCCGACCCCGACCCCGCCCGTGCCCGCTGCCGAAACGATTCCCCGGTCCTTCATCATGACTCCTCGTCTGAATGGCTCGGCTGCGCCCAACCCCGGCTGCCGTGGAGGTAGGTGCCGCTCCGCCCCGTTTGTGAACATCGGGTCGTTTCTTTTTTTTGGCGATCAAAAGAACGGCGTCGGTGAGGGCCAGCGCATAGAGGGCGGGGCTGCGCGTGCTACGTTTTCAGCATGTCCACGCCGCGCGCCCGACTCGCCACCGCCGCCGCGACCCTCCTCATCGCCGCGTGCGGAGGGAGCGTCGTCTTGCCGGGAGGATCGTCGTCGAGCGGCGGCTCGAGCTCCGGGTCTTCCGGATCGTCCTCCGGCTCCTCGGGCGGCTCCTCCTCATCGGGCTCCAGCTCGTCGGGCTCCAGCTCGTCGAGCTCGTCCTCGGGCGGCTCGAGCTCGGGAGGCGCGTGCGTCGAGGGCCAACAGGGGCCGTCGATCTGTCCCGGCGGGTGCACCGGCGGCCTCGTGCCCGAGGTGTGCGTGCGCGGCGTGTTCAGGTGCCCTCCGATCCCGCCCTGTCCGCCGCCCCCATTCTGCAACGGACCGCCCCCTCCCTGCGCGTGCCCTGTCAACTGCAAGTGCTCAGCGCAATGCGATCCCGGCAGCGGAAAGTGGACCTGCACCACCGCGTGCGCGACCGATGCGGGAGCGACCCGGTTCGCGTGCGGCGACAAGAGCTGCGTCTCGGGCGACGTGTGCCTCGACGTCGCCACCGCCAGCGGCGGCCAGACCGGGCCCTACGAGTGCCTGCCGAACCCCGGCGCCTGCGCCGGTGACTACAGCTGCACGTGCGAAGTGAACGCGATCGCCACCGCCGGGACGTGCAAGCCCGTCTCGTGCGATCAGATCAGCGGCAACGTCACGGTCCACTGCTACAGCCTATAAAACCCCGCCGCCGCCTCCGACTCGGAGAACGATCTCCACCGTCTGGCCGTTGAAGCCGAGTCTTCTCACCGAGTGAGCTCGCACGCGACGCCCGCACCGCTCGCGGCGGTTCGCTTGGAGTACTTCTCGGCCAGGTCCAAGTAGTTCGCGAGGAACAGCTTCGTCGCGGCGGCGTCGTCGACGATGGCGCCGAACTCGGCCAGGTTGGCGACGTACAGGTTCTGCGAGCCGACATAGAAGGCGCGGTCGTCGACGACGACGATCTTTGCGTGGTTGGCGAGCGTCCCTCCGCTGGGCCACGTCTCGGAGTCGCTCGAGCGAAGGCGCATCAGTGTGAACGAGTTGCAGATGAGCGCCGACGCGCTCGCCACCTTCGGATGCAGGTCCGGGTGCGCCGCCGCGACGCTCGCGAACTTCTCGAGCACGCCCTTCGGCGTCCAGCCGTTGTCGTAGGTGTTGAAGGTCGCCTCGATCGCGTTCATGTCGCCGGGCACAGCGCCGGTGTTCGATAGGATGAGGCTCACCTTGACGCCGCGATCCATCGCGCGGATGAGCGCGGCGACCGTCGCCTCGGGCCACGCGCCGAGCGACACGCCGGCGCGGCGGATGGGACCAATGTCCTGCTGCGACATGCGGATCGACGTCTTTGCGCTGTCGATCATCGCGAGGATCGCGTCGTCGCTCGGCTCCTCACCGAGCGTACCGAGTCGGCCGATCGAGATGACCGGCGTGTTGCCCGGTCCGTGAGCAGCGGCGGCGGGCTCGGCGGCGAACGGCTGTTGGCAGCCCTCGATGCCGCGCGACGCCACGGCCGTCATGTCCATGATGCCCGACTTCCCGCACGCGTACGCCCAGAGCTCGTCGAGGTAGCGCGCCGCGTCCGCCGCGGCCCCGCCGTTTTCGGTGATCCAGATGTCGTGGACGGGGTTCTTGCGGAGGTAGTGCGAGTCCCACATGTTCGCGCCGCCCATCACGGCGAAATTGCCGTCGCGGCTGATGATCTTCGAGTGGTTCCACGACGTCACGCCCGAGCGGTACGTGCCGACCGACATGACGAGGCCCGAGCCGTCGGCGACGTCGCGCGTGAGGCTGGCGAGCGTCTTTTTCGCAGAGGTGAACGCGCCGGGGTAGTCGCCGAAGAGCATGCGCACGCGCGGCGGAGGCTGGGCTTCGCTCGCGTAGGTGACGGCGTTGCGCACCGCGGCCTCGTAGCGGCCATCGGGCGGAGTCAGGCTGGAGACGTCCACCGTCTGCGTCGCCATCGCGATGCCGTTCCACACCGCGTCGATCACCGTGTCGGCGTCGCCAGCACAGAGCCCGCGCGCCGAGTCACCGCGATGCGCGATCGTCGCCTTGAGCGTCGTGCATCGCCCACCGGCCACGCAGTCGGCGTCCGTCGAGCACATCGTCAGGAGGAAGTCGGGATCGCATCCGGCGTCGTCCTTGGTGCACATCGGCGCGATGGTGATCTCGGCCTCGCCCCAGGTCGACTTGGCGGGGATCTGCACGGCGAAGTCACCGGAGAAGGTGTTGTCGCGCGAGAGGCTCCAGGCCTTCCCCTTCGTCTTGGGATGCATCGCATCGAGCCGCGCGAGGACGGCCTTGCCGATGTACGACGGCTCGCCGGCCGAGACGGCCTCGTCGGACGAATCCGAGTTGCCCGCCGCGGACGAGCAGCCGACCCCGACGCTGGCAATCGTCAGTCCGAAAACCACCCCGAGAGCCACGCGGATTCGAATCATGACCGGCTACTCAGCACATTGAGTGCCATTTCCCTACATATGCACAAGTACATGATTTTGCGTTGAATTCATCGATCCATCCGTGCGCGATGGGAGAATGAAGCCACTGTGGGTATAGGTAAGAGGATCCACCAACAATGGGAGCCGCAGCGCGCGGCCCGCGGGTGCCCAGGCCTCGTTGGTGACCATCCGGGTGGACGCCCTAGTGGGCGAGTAGAGTAGCCGGATGGGCGCCGCGCTCTTTCCGTTGACCGTCGCCCAATCGGTCGCGCGCATTCGTGCCTACGAGCCGGAGCTCTGTTGCTACGTGAACACGCGGCTCGACGACGCGCTCGCGGCGGCGCCGACCGGTGGAGCGCTTCGTGGTGTCCCTTACGGGCTCAAGGACGAATACGACGCGCCGCCCTTGCCAACCACCGGCGGTTCGTACCGTCACCGCGATCGCCGGCCCGATCGCAAGAGCGCGCCTTGTCGGGCGTTCGACGAGGCGGGCGCAGTGCTGATCGGCAAGACCAACCTCAGCGACATGGGCCTCACACCGGAAGCGACGAGCTTCGTCGGTGGCGCGACCAAGAACCCGTTCGATCGAACACGGACGAGCGGCGGCAGCTCCGGCGGATCGGCTGCGGCGGTGGCGTATGGCCTCCACGCGTTCGACTGGGGGACCGACATCGGCGGGAGCATCCGCTTGCCGGCGGCGTTCTGCGGAGTCCTCGGGCTGCGACTCAGTCACGCGACGTGGCCGATTCAGGAGCTCTTCCCGGCGGTCCCACCGGCGATGGCCTGGATGTGCGGTCAGGGTCCGTTCACGCGCACGACCGCGCAGATGCGGGCAGTACTCGCAGTGGCGGCGCCGCACATGAAGAAGGGAGAAACGCGGCCGTTCGAGCTGCGCAAACTCTCCCTCTGGGCGCCGCTCGCCGGCGTGTGGCCGACCTTCGCGCGCGACGCGGGCGCCATCCTGAGGAGCGCTTTCGATCTGCCGATCGACACGGCGACCTCTCTTCCTTCGCCGTCCGAGCTCCTCTCGATCAACGCGGCGGTCTGGTGCTCCCACTTCGAAGACTTGCTCGACTCGGACCCCTCGATCTCGTTGCGGGCGGGCCTCGGCGGGGTGCTCAGCGCCGCGGTTCTGCGCGGAAAACTGGGCGATCGCCGGTTCCATCCGATCACCGCGGAGCTCTTGCTCCTCATCGTGCTGGGGCGCTTGACGATCTTCCGAGACAAGGAGAAGGCGCTCGCACGCGCGTTCGGCGTGCGCGACGCGCTTCGCGCGCTTTGGGACGAAGGGCACGTGATCGTCATGCCGGTCACGGTTCATCCGCCGCCCAAGATCTTACGATCGAATTGGACGACCAAGCTCCTCGCGTACACCGTTGCCGGCAACCTCGCCGACGCGACGGGCTTGGCGATCCCGTTCGGAACGTTCGACGGGCGGCTCCCGCGCGCGATCCAGCTGCTCGGACCGCCGGGGAGCGAAGACGTGCTCCTCGGGCTCGCCGATCGCATCATCGCCAAGCGCGACGCAGAGCCGACGCTGACGCAGCGGCCCGTCGAAGTCACCGATCCCCCGTCGCGTTCGGCTGGCTGACGGTGCGCTCGATGATCTCTTGATCCGGCGTGCACGAGTCTCGGCAGCATGACGTCGAGCTCGGGAGGTACGGGCCGAATAGGCGTCAGGGCACGAGCGGCGCGGCGTGGTAGCGCCACGATCCTGCGTCGTACGTGTCGACCGTTCCTTTGTGATCCCTCAGCTCGAAGTGCCGGAAGATGGCCCCTTCGTCGAGGCTGCCGCCGGTGATGAAGCTCACGGACGCGTCGCCCACGTCGTGGAAGCTCGGGACGATCGTCTCGCCCATGTAGCCCGGTCCGCCGAAGACGGGGTCCATGACGACGCTCTGGCTGATCTGCGCGGACGTCTCGCTGAAGAAGGGGCGGACGAACGCGGTGAGCGGCTCGCCCGCGTCGTCGCGTCGGGATCCGTTCGGTGGTGCGCGATGAGGAAGCGATCGAGCTCGGCGTCGTCGTCACTGACCAGCGGAAAGATGGACGGGTACGACACGCAGAGCCCGCGCCCTTGCCCGTTCGCGTTTCCGCGGCATCCGCCCATCCCCGGGGAGACGTGCGAGGTGGAGAACGCGATGACCTTCGCGTCGACGACCACGGTGAGAGGCGCGATGGCGCCGCTCGCGACGACGATGGGCGTGCGGAGGAGGACCGTCTTCGTGTTGCACGACCAGTTGCCGATCGCGGTGAACTCGGCGCCCGCGTCCGCGAGATCGGGGACCTCTTTGAGCCCGGTGACGTTGGCCGCGTCGGGATCGGTCGCGTACGTCTTGCCTTCGCTGGGGACGAAGAACGCTCCGCGGACGAATCCGGGTACGCGCGTCGTGCCGCCCGATCCGGGCGCGCACATGTTCAGCGAGATCACGTCGTAGCTCCCGACCTGTACGGCGACACCGGCGGCTTGCGCAGTGATCGCGTCGAGCTCCGCTTGGTTCGTCACGTCGACGAGGCACTCGGCTTCGGTCGTTCCCTTGCACGTGTAGAGGACCTGCTCGGACGTCGGCTGCCCGCCGTCGGACTGCGCCGCGATTGCGATCCTCATGATCGAGACCTTGAAGCCCGTCGGCGTGAAGCTGACCTCCCCCGTGGCGCCGTACACCAGCGTGGCCGGCGTGAGCGCTGCGAGGAGCGCGAACCCTGCACGAAAACCCCAACGCGTGAAACGAGCTTTCATCGTACGGCTCCTCTACTTGACCTTGAGGGTGAGCTTCACGGTGCCGGTGCCGCGTTGGCCGCCGGTTCCGCTGGTTCCGCTGGTTCCGCCGGGTCCTCCGGATCCGCTCGATCCGACGCCGCTCGTGCCGCCTCCGCTCGAGGCACCCGTCGCGCCCGAGGCGCCAACATCGGCGTTTTTTCCAGACGAACCGTTGCATCCAACGAGTGTCATCGCGACGAGCGCCCACGCGCCCGCAGTCCGAAGAACCAATCGCATAGGGAGCCTTTCTTTAAGGAGCGGTGCTCCAACTCCACCAACGGCTGGCCCGATCGATCTCTGAAGCCGCATCCGAGCCAAGGTGTCCGCGAGCACGTGACGACGCCTGCCGCGGCGTTCGCTTGTCGCTTTTCTTTTCCACACCCCTCGATTCGCGCTCGAAAGTTGTGGGTAAGGCCGTGGAGAACTCCTGAACAACCGCCCCCTACGTTGTGCTGAGCTTGTGGAACACTTGGGCCTAACCTCCGTTCAGGGCTGTTCGAGCGGTTCAGTGATCCCAAGGATCCCAAATGCTTACACAAGAGGTGTGAGATCTGTCGTCCATGGGACCCACTGCCTCACAGTGTGGGTACGAGATGGAGTATCCATATTCCTGGACAGCTACTAGATCTTGGGGTTATATGCTGGCTTCCGCTGTCGTTCGCGAATCTCTCGCGGCAGCCGGCGGACGATGGGTGGAAGGTGCAAGCATGCAGCCTGCACCCATCGGTACGAGGGCGGCCGAGTGGCAGGCGAGTGGCGGGCAAGTGATTGGGAGATGGCGAACCTGAACGCACGTTCAAGCTGAGATACGGAAGCCTGTACGGATGAACGCTGGCGTCACCTGACTCCCTGCTCTTCTCGAGAGGAGGGGGCGGAGTGGGAACGAGGCGGGAGCCGGAGCAAGGCAAAACGGGGCGGTCCTTCGGGACGTCGGCGATCGCCCCCCAAGTTCTCCACAGACGAGACGAGACGGGTGACGGCAACCCCCCATGGCCTGGTCCGTGAGGGGCGGGGATTTTTTTGTCTCGAGCACGGCAGCGGCGCCGGAGCTCGAGCGGGCTCAAGCGCGTGATGAAGAAGGAGGCGGCTATGGCACAATCATCGGACTTCGGGGTGCGTTCGCCGGTCGACGGCGGCAAGAAGAACGGACACAGCGTGGTAACAGCAGCGCGCAAGCAGAGCGGAAAGCCGGGCCTCCCTAGTACGAAGACGAAGAGCGCGGCGTCCAAGCCGACCGCTCACGCCGGCGTGGCGAAGCAGGGCGCGCACGCCGGCGTCGCGATGCCGCGCCACTTCACCGCGCCGGGCGTGAACCCGCTCGAGGAGGTTCAGTACGAGCGCCGATCGAGCATCATCACGAACCCCGACGGCTCGGTCGTCTTCAAGATGGAAGGCGCCGAGATCCCCGCCGGCTGGAGCCAGCTCGCGACGGACATCGTCATCTCCAAGTATTTCCGCAAGGCCGGCCTGCACGGCGACAAGGCGAAGGGCGAGAAGAGCGTCAGTGAGGTCGTGTACCGCATCGCGCACACGATCCGCGAAGCGGGCGAGCAGTTCGGCGGGTACTTCGCCACGAAGGCCGACGCCGAGACGTTCGAGGCCGAGCTCTCCTTCTTGCTCGTCCACCAGTACGGCGCGTTCAACAGCCCGGTGTGGTTCAACTGCGGCCTCTGGCACCGCTACGGCATCGAGGGCTCGGGCGGCAACTGGGCGTGGGACGGCAACGAGTCCGCCTCCACCATGACGGAGACGGCGAACGCGTACGAGCGCCCGCAGTGCTCGGCCTGCTTCATCCAGCACGTCGACGACGACCTGATGAGCATCTACGACCTCATCAAGTTCGAGGCGCGCCTCTTCAAGTACGGCTCCGGCACCGGCACCAACTTCAGCTCGATCCGCGGCAAGCAGGAGAAGCTCTCGGGCGGCGGCACCAGCTCGGGTCTCATGAGCTTCCTCGAGGTGTTCGATCGCGCGGCCGGCGCGACGAAGAGCGGCGGCACCACGCGCCGCGCCGCCAAGATGGTCTGCCTCGACATGGACCACCCGGAGATCGTCGACTTCATCCAGTGGAAGCAGCGCGAAGAGAAGAAGGCGCACGCGCTCATCGCCGGCGGCTACTCGAGCGACTTCAACGGCGACGCCTACCACACGATCAGCGGGCAGAACTCGAACAACTCGATCCGCGTGACCGACGACTTCATGAAGGCGGTCCTCGCGGGCGGCAAGTGGCAGACAATCATGCGCACGAGCGGCGAGGTCTGCGAGACCCTCGAAGCCAAAGACCTGTGGACGATGGTCGCCGAGGCCGCGTGGTCGTGCGCCGATCCGGGCGTGCAGTACGACTCGACGATCAACAAGTGGCACACGTGCCCGAACAGCGGGAAGATCAACGCGTCGAACCCGTGCTCCGAGTACATGTTCCTCGACGACACGGCGTGCAACCTGTCGTCGGTCAACCTGACCAAATTCCTCAAGGACGCAGACGACGGCAGCCAGACGTTCGACGTCGACGGCTACCGCCACGCCTGCCGCACGTTCTTCATCGCGCAGGAGATCCTGGTCGATCTCTCGAGCTACCCGACCAAGCAGATCGCCAAAAACAGCCACGACTACCGCCCGCTCGGCCTCGGCTACGCCAACCTCGGCTCCATGCTGATGCAGCTCGGCGTGCCGTACGACTCGGACGAGGGTCGCGCCATCGCCGGCGCGCTCACCGCGATCATGTGCGGCCACGCCTACAAGACGAGCGCCGAGATGGCCGCCGCGAAGACGCCGTTCGTCGGCTACGCGAAGAACCGCGACTCGATGCTCCGCGTCATGGGGATGCACCGCGAAGCCGCGCGCGCGATCAACCGCGATCTCTGCCCGTCCGACCTCTACAAGGCGGCGTGCGAGGACTGGGATCACGCGGTCAAGCTCGGCGAGAAGCACGGGTACAGGAACGCGCAGGCCACCGTGCTCGCGCCGACCGGCACCATCGGCCTCCTCATGGACTGCGACACGACCGGCATCGAGCCGGACTTCGCGCTCGTGAAGTTCAAGAAGCTGGCCGGCGGCGGCTACTTCAAGATCGTGAACCAGTCGGTGCCGAAGGCGCTCACGCGTCTCGGCTACTCGGCGCGCGAGGTGCAGGAGATCGTGGCCTTCGTGCAAGGCACCAACACGCTCCTCGGCTCGCCGCACGTGAGCCGCCGGTCGCTGAAGGAGAAGGGTCTCACCGACGCGGATCTCGCGAAGGCCGAGGCGGCGCTCCCGGGCGTGTTCGAGATCGACTACGCCTTCGGGCCGTGGGTCTTGGGCGAAGAGGCGTACGAGCGCCTCGGTGTGAGCAAGGAGCAGAAGAGCAAGAAGGGCTTCAGCCTCCTCACGCACCTCGGCTTCTCGAAGGAGGCGATCGAGGAGGCGAACGACGCCATCGTCGGTCACATGACGATCGAAGGCGCGCCGTACCTCAAGCCGGAGCACTACGCGATCTTCGATTGCGCGAACCGCTGCGGAAAGACGGGCGTTCGCTACCTCGCGCCGATGAGCCACGTGAAGATGATGGGCGCGACGCAGCCCTTCCTCTCAGGCGCCATCAGCAAGACGGTCAACCTCCCCAACGAGGCCACCGTCGAAGAAATCGCGAAGGTCTACGAGGAGGGCTGGCGCCTCGGCCTCAAGGCGGTCGCGCTTTACCGCGACGGATGCAAGGCGTCGCAGCCGCTCTCCACCTCGAGCAAAGAGAGCAAGGACGACGCAAAGGACAAGAAGGACGCGGCGGCGGCCAAGGCCAAGGCCGACACGCTCATGCCCGGCCTCTCGCCGATCCCGATCACGACCGAGCAGCAGGACACGCAGCAGCTCGTCCTCCCGCTCACCCGCCCGCACGGCCTCCGCGTCCGCCTGCCGCGCAAGCGCCACGGCTTCACGCAGGAGGGACGCGTCGGCGGTCACAAGATCTTCCTCCGCACCGGCGAGTACCAGGACGGCACGCTCGGCGAGATCTTCATCGACATGCACAAGGAGGGTGCGGCCTTCCGCAGCCTCATGAACTGCTTCGCGATGAGCGTGTCGATCGGCCTGCAGTTCGGCGTGCCGCTCGAGACGTACGTGGAGCAGTTCACGTTCACCCGCTTCGAGCCGCAGGGCTCGGTCGAGGGACACCCGAACGTCAAGCTGGCGACGTCGATCGTCGATTACCTGTTCCGCGTGCTCGGCATCGAGTACCTGCACCGTTACGACTTGGCGCACGTGAAGCCGGAAGGCGAGGACGTGTCGGTCGACCAGCCCAAGACCCCGTACCGCGAGGTCGACGCGGCCCCCATCTCGGGCCGCGACGTGAGCTCGACGCGTGACTTCTCCAACCTGAGCAAGACGATGGAGATGCCCGCGCTGTCGCACACCAAGGAGGCGGTCGCACGATCCGCGTCCATGAGCGAGGGGCTCGAAGGGAGCAAGCACAGCGCGAGCTTCCCCGGCATGGAGACGACGACGGCGAGCGCCACGAGCGCGCTCGACGCGCAGCTCGAAGAGATGATGGGCGACGCACCGGTGTGCGACGTCTGCGGTCACATCACGGTTCGCAACGGCGCTTGCTACAAGTGCCTCAACTGCGGCAACTCGATGGGTTGCTCCTGAGCGGATCGTCGTAACCGAAGTTCGATGACACGAACGAGGGCCTCGCGGGAAACCGCGGGGTCTTCGTGCGTTCGGTGTCTCGTCCGCCGGCGTCGTCGACGTCGGCGGTCCCTTCGGTCATACTCGGGGCATGGCTTCCATTCCGTCACGCCCTTCCAAGAAGCTCTTTCACGTCCTCGTCGCGGGGGGTCTCGCGATGGCGGCGCCCGCGTGCTCCAGCGATCCGACGACCACCGCGAGCAACGACGGCGGCGGCGCGAAGGACAGTCCTTCGGGCTCCGACGCGGAGGCGGACACGGGCGGCGGACCTGCCGATGCCCAGAGCGAAGGCGCCGCCGACGGGGGAATCTCCGACGCGCTCGCCGCGGCGGACGCGTGCCTCAACAGGCCCGGGGACTGCTCGCACGGCCTCTGCAGCTGGTAGTCGTGCGCGAGGAGAGTCGCGTCGTCGCCGGCAAGGCGTGGGCCTTCCGGAACTGGGTCGAGCGTGACGCGCAAGCGCGCTTCGCACGTTTGGCGGGTCGGCTGGAGCGCATCGGAACCCCGGCGTCGCTGATCGCGAAGACGCACGAGGCGTCGAAGGACGAGGGGCGTCACGCCGAGCTCTGCGCGGAGCTCGCCGACCACTACAAGCGCCCGCTCCTGCCGATGAGCGATGCGCCGAGCGAGATCGCGCCGCCGCGCCTGACGTCCCGCAAGCGCGCGCTCTACGAAGTGGCGGCCTTCTGCCTCTCGGAGACGGAGAGCTCCGTCATGCTCGTCACGCTGATCCAGAACGTGCGCGGAGTGAAGATGCGACGGCTCCTCCGCGAGCTGTCGAAGGACGAGGTGGCGCACGCGCGGCTCGGCTGGGCGATCCTGGCGAGCCACAAGGACACCGACGATCTCGCGTTCCTCTCGCGATGGATCCCGTGGATGCTGAGCACGACGGCCGGCGACTCGTTCAAGCGCGACCCTTTACGCGGCGGCGGCAGCAGCGACGACCCTTCGGAGTCGGAGCTCGTCGAGCACGGCGTCCTGCCCTACGCGATGAGGCGCAAGGTCTTCGTCGACGCGCTCGACGACGTCATCTTCCCGGGGCTCGACGCGCTCGCCATCGACGCCCGGGCGTCGCGCGCGTGGCTGGCGAAGCTCCTCTCTGCCTGAGCTTCCCCGCAGCTCGTGAGGTGAAGCTGGCGCAATCCGGTGACCGTCGGCGATTGCGCGGCGAGGGCGGCTGGGCGAGCCTTCGGGGCATGCCGGTCTTCCGCCTCACGGTAAACGGAGCGTCGCACGAGATCGACGCGGACGCGCAGATGCCGCTCCTGTGGGTCTTACGCGATCGCCTGGGCCTCTTCGGCACGCGCTTCGGGTGCGGCGTCGGCGAGTGCGGCGCATGCACGGTCCTCGAGGGAGAACAGGCCGTGCGTGGCTGCATGGTCACGATCGCAGACGCCGCGGGCCATGCCTACACGACGATCGAGGGGCTCTCGGAGCGCGCGGACCACCCCTGTCAACGCGCGTGGCTCGAGGAGGACGTCGCGCAGTGCGGCTTCTGCCAGGCCGGAATGATCCTGGAGACGGCCGCGCTCCTCCGCGCGAAGCCCGCGCCGACCGACGCGGACATCGACGAGGCGCTCGGCGGGCACGTGTGCCGATGCGGAACCTATGATCGCCTGCGACGCGCGGTGAAGATTGCCGCGAGCTACGCGAAGGCGGGCAAGCGATGAAGCTCGGCCGGCGAAGACTGTTCGAGGCGGCCGCGGCACTCACGATCGCATTCGAGCTCGACGGCTGCGCGCCGACGGCGAATCGCGCCTTGCCCGCGCGCCCGCTCGCCGCCGGGCCTCCGTTCGAGCCGAACGCGTACTTGCGCGTCCATGCGAGTGGCGCGATCACGCTCTACGCGACGCGGCTCGAGATGGGGCAGGGAATACGCACGCTGCTGCCCGTGATGCTCGCGGAGGAGCTCGACGTCGATCTCGCGCAGGTGACGATCGAGACCGCCATCCCGGGCCCACGTTTCTCCGGCGTGCGCCTGCACACCGGTGGGAGCGGGAGCAGCCGCGAAGCGTTCCGGAAGCTCCGCTCCGCCGGCGCGGCCGCGCGCGAGATGCTGACCGGAGCAGCAGCGAAGACATGGCGCGTGGACGCGACGACGTGCACCACCGAGCGAGGGCGCGTGCTTCATCCAACGACAGGGCGTGCGCTCGGCTACGGCGAGCTCGTCCCGCTCGCCCGCACGATGCCGGTGCCCTCGGCGCCCACGCTCAAGCCGGTGGCGGCGTGGACGAAGCTCGGCAAGCGGCAGAAGCGCGTGAACGGCCACGACATCGTCACCGGTAAGGTCCGCTACGGGATGGACGTACGCGTGCCGGGGATGGTGTTCGCGGCGGTCATGCGGACGCCGACGCTCGGGGGCCGCGTCAAATCCGTCGATGACGCGGCCGCGCGCGCGATCCCGGGCGTCCTCGGGGTACACCGCGTCTCGGCGGGCATCCACCCCGGCGTCGCCGTCGTCGCCATCGATACATGGACCGCGCTCCGGGCGCGCGATGCCCTGAAGGTCGAATGGGAGGCGAGCCCCATCGATGGATTCGACTCCGAGCGATTCCTCGCAGAACTGCCCAACGCGTTCAAAGGCACGCTCGTCGAGGTGCGCCACGAAGGCGACGCACGAGCACAGATCGCCGCGGCGCCGCGGCGCTTCGAGGCCACGTACGTCTATCCGTTCCAAGCGCACGCTTCCCTCGAGACGATGAACTGTACCGCCCACGTCAGGAACGGCGAGGTCGAGGTCTGGGCGCCGACCCAAACCGACGTGCGCTCGATCGAAATGGCGGCGAAGGTCGCACACTGCCCGAAGGAGAAGGTCACCCTCCACTGCGAGCTCATGGGCGGCGGGTTCGGGCGCCGGCTCTACGCGGACTTCGTGGGCGAGGCCGTCGAGCTCTCCGTGGCGACCAAGAAGCCGGTGCAGCTCGTCTACTCGCGGGCCGACGACATGCGCTCCGGGTATTTCCAACCGGCTACTGCGCAGCGCTTCACCGCCGGCCTCGACGCGCGCGGCCGCATTACAGGCCTCGTGCACGACGCGACGGCGTCCACGCTCACCATCGACGAGCTCCACGAAGGCAAGGACATCTGGCACGATCCGCCGAAGCGCGGCCCCGTCGACTACGCCGCCGACGAGAGGCCGTGGGGCGCGTTCGACAACCCCTACGAGCTCGCGAGCCTGCGCCTCGACTGCGCGGACGTCACGAGCCCCGTTCCGACCGGCCCTTGGCGCGCGGTCGAGTATCCGTCCACCGTATTCGCGCGCGAGTCGTTCTTGGACGAGCTCGCTCACCTCGCGAAGGTCGACCCGATCGCGTACCGCCTCGAGCTCCTTCCCCCCGGAATCAAGGCGATCGGTCCCTACAAAATCGACCGCGCGCGCCTCGCTCGCGTGCTCGAGATCGCGCGCACGCGGAGCGGTTGGAACACGCCGCTCGCGCCGCGCGAAGGCCAGGTCGTCGGCCGTGGGGTCGCAGCCAACGTCTACAGCGGCAATAGCTACGTCGCGATGGTCGTCGAGGTCGCGGTGGCGAAAGACCTCTCGAAGCTCCGCGTGGAGCGAGCGCTCACCGTCGTCGACTGCGGCGCAGCGCTGAACCCGCTCGGCATCGAAGGCCAGACCGAGAGCGGCATTGCGTGGGGACTCTCGGCGACGCTTCTCGGGAAGATGAACTTCGTGAACGGCCGCCCCGTGCAGAGCGGCTACGGCGACTTCCGCGTGCTGCGCATCGACGCGATGCCGCGCGTCGAGACCGTCATCGTCGAGAACCCGGATGGGATGCCGGCAGGGTACGGCGAGCATCCCGTGCCGCTCGTCGCCCCCGCGGTCGCCAACGCGGTGTACGCCGCTTGCGGCAAGCGCGTCCGCGCGCTTCCCATCACCGCCGAAGCGCTGCGACGAGCTTGATTTTTTGACGCGACGTGACCGAGGACAGGGCGCGCGGCGTCCCCGCGCCGACGCCGCCGCGGTCGCGACTACGTCGTCGCGAGGATCCGCTTCGCACCCTCGATCGCCGCCGGAATGGGCGCGAAGGCGCGAGGGCCAGCGCCGACGGCGCCCATGTAGAGGGTGGCGTCCGCGTGGACGAAGCGAACGGCGCGGACCAAGGAGCACCCTGCGATGAGCGTGGGGTCGGGGAGGGCCGCCGCGATGACGCGCGCGTCGACGTGCGGCGCGGCCGACGCGGCTACGACGGTCCCGACGGCGTCGGAGAGCACGATGGCCTCGAGATCGGCGCCGGCGCGGCAGGCGGAGAGCAGGTTGTCGAGGGCTTCCCGGCGAAAGCTCGATCGGCGGGCACGGCGCTCGTACGTCATCATGCGCCCATCGTCGCCACTGGATGCACGAACG
The DNA here is from genome assembly GCA_038231275.1 of Polyangiales bacterium. GTDB lineage: Bacteria > Myxococcota_A > Polyangia > Polyangiales > Polyangiaceae > JANYHK01. Next base: position 184,188 of record JBBRLQ010000007.1, on the reverse strand, counting down.
GGCCAGTTTTCTGCGGTCGTGCCGAGAACGCCCTCCTCCGGTGGGTGAAGTCGCCCTAAGGGTTTCCCCGCCTGCGCCGTTCTGACCCAGTGTGAAGCCGGCTGAAGCGATCGCGTGGTCCAGGGAACCGACGACTCTGAACGGCGTACGAAAGCGCCAGGACCCGAGCCAGCCGCCGCTCAGCGTCATCGCCGCCCGCATTGTGCAGGAGGCGGTGGGTGAGGACGTGTCGGTCGGCGACCTCTCGAAGTTGGCCATGGCCGATCCCGGATTCGCCGCGCGCGTCGTGTCGGTGGTGAACAGTGCGACCTACGGTCTCCCGAGGGCCGTGTCCGACGTACGGCACGCGTGTGCGCTCCTCGGCGTGCGCGGGCTGCGGAACGTCGCGTTGGCGCTCGTGGTGGGGGACATGGTTCCGACGGGGGACGACGGGAACGTGCTGCTCACGACGTCGCTCCGTCGCGCGGTGGCCGCGCGCCTCGTCGCCGAAGCGATCGGAGAGCGAGCGCTCGACGACGCCTTCACGACGGGCCTCTTTCTCGAGATCGGAATCCTCACGCGCGCGCGCGGCGACGTCGCAGGGGCCGCGAACGTGGCCCGCATGCCGGCCGCGCACCGCACCGTCGTCGAGCGCGCGTTCGGCTACGAAGATCACACGATGACCGGCGCGGCCACCGGGGAGAAGATGAGGCTTCCCGCGGCGGTCGTCGACGCGATTGCTCACCACCACGATCCCGTTGCGCCGTCGACGCGCCTGGCGAAGATTGCGTGGGCCGCCGAGCGCGTCGCCGGCGCGTGGGAGGGCGGACACGTCGAACGTGCGCGAGAGGAGGCCCAGAAAGCGCTCGCCGACGTCGGCGTGGCCGCGAGCGCCATCGACGGGCTTCTCCGCGCCGTTCCCGAGCTCGTGACCTCTGCGGCGGCGGTCTTCAATCGCCCCATCGACGCGCAGATCGATCTCGAAGCGCTGGCGGTCGACGCCCACGCGCGCCTCGTGGAGCTCAATCACGGCTACGAGCGCCTCGTGCAACGCCTCGAAGGCCTCCTCAAGGAGAAGCAGGCGCTCGCCGACGAGCTCGCGGCCGCCAACGTGGAGCTCGGCAAGGTCGCGACGACCGACTCGCTGACCGGCCTCCCGAACCGCAGACACCTCGGCGAAGCCCTCGCACGCGATCTGGCGCGTGCCGATCGGAGCGGCGCGCCGCTGGCGGTCGTCATGTGCGACGTCGACCACTTCAAGAAATTCAACGACACATGGGGACACCAGACCGGCGATCTCGTCTTGGCGCAGGTCGGCGCCGTGCTGAAGAAGAGCGTGCGCACCGGTGACGTCCCCGCCCGCTACGGCGGCGAAGAGTTCATGGCGATCCTGCCGGGCGCGGACATCGAAGGAGCGCGCGTCGTTGCGGAACGCATCCGCGCGGCGCTCGAGCGGACCGAGGTCGCGGGGCCGAAGGGGCCGCTCAAGGTGACCGCCAGCTTCGGCGTCGCGGTCGTCAAGGGAACGCAGTGCAAGGACGGCGCCGAGGCGCTCGTCGGACGCGCCGACGCGGCGCTCTACCAGGCGAAGCAAGCGGGGCGCAACCGAGTGGTCGTCGCCAAGTGAGACCGAGGACGCGGCCCTCTCGGGGGTGACGGGCGATCGTCAGCGTTCCTGGCTCGAGTGGAGGACCGTGAGATCCTCGAGGAGCTCGAACAAAATCTCTTCGAACCCGCGGTTGCCGATCAGCGCCAACGCCGCCGCGATCGACGGCGGCTGGCGATCGGCGTCGAGTCGCGCGCTTCGGCCGTGCACGCGTCGCACACGCGCCTCCAAGACCGGCAGCCTACGAACGAGCTCTGCGATCGGCTTCGCGCCCTGCCGCGGATCGTTCAAGAGGGCGAGGATCTCGTGAACGACGCCGAGCTGGCGCAGATCGGAGGCGTCGACCTCGCACCTCTGTGCGGGCCCAGGACCGGCAGCGCGCGCGGACTTCGTCTGCAAGTGAAGGACTCCTCTCTCACATACGGACGAAGCGCGCCGGAGTTGACCCCTCGGGCGCAAACTCGCGGCTATTTTTGCGCCGCCTTGGCGAACGCCACCGGGCTCACGTAGCCGTCGCGATCGTAGGCGCGCACACCGTAGAAGTAGTCGTCCTTGCTCATGGGCAGGCGGACCTCGAGCACGGTGCCGACGTCCTTTGCGTGCGTCCACGTGGCGCCGGTCGTGCTTCGCCACACGATCTCGTAGCCGGCGACGTCGGGCTCGGGACAGGCCGACCACCTGAGCACCACGTCGTTGCCGAGCTCCGCCGTCACGATGCGCGCGGCGTCGGGCGGGCGCGGTGCGTTGGCGAGGTGCGCGAGCGCGGCGATGTTCACGCGCGCGACGTTGGCGAGGTACGCCGGGTCCACCGCGCCCGGAAGATCCGCCGGCGTGTGCTGACGGGCGTACGTCTCCTCGACGGTCGTGAAGCGAACCGCCGGGTAGCCGACTTCGTTGAACGCCGTGTGATCGCCGCCGCGCAAGAAGCGATCGGCCCTGAAGATCAGCGTCGGCTGGACGGCGAGCGCGTGCTGCGCGGCGACGTCGGCGACGTACCGGGCGAGCTCGCGCGAAGGCGAGTCGCTCTCGGCGGCGAGCTTGCGGATCTCGGCCACGTCGGCGGCGGCGGGGATGCCCTCGGAGAAGAGGCGGATCGCGCCGGTGTGACGCGCACCGCTGGGGCCGCTCGGATCGCCGACGATGTCGTCGTTCAAGACCGCGCGCACGTCGAGCGACGCCGCGCGCGCGGCCTTGGCGTGGAGCTTTGCGCCGTAGAGTCCCTGCTCTTCGCCGGCGGTCGCCAGGAAGACGAGCGTAGCGTCGTACCTGTGCGACGCCATCACGCGCGCCGCCTCCAGGACCACCGCCACACCCGACGCGTCGTCGTTCGCGCCCGGCGCGTCGCTCGTTGCGTCCATCACGTCGTTCACGCGCGAGTCGAAGTGACCGACGACGTAGTAGCGACGTGCCCTCGCCTCGGGCATCGCACCGGGAAGGACAGCGACCACGTTGACGAGCTCGATCGCGCTGGGCACGCGCGCGCCGTCGGCGTCCAGCGTGTGCGCGTCGAACGAGACCTGGAGCGCGGTCGATCTCTCGAGCTCCTCTTTCAGCCACCGCCGCGCGGCGCCGATCCCGCGCGTCGCCGACGCGGTGTCGCTCAACGTATGCCGCGTCCCGAAGGACGTGAGCTTGCGCACGACCCCGATCGCGCGCGCGGCGTCGACCGCTCCAACCGTCACGACGACCTCAGGTGGCGCCCGGCGACCGGCCCCGCGTGACGACGAAGACGCGGCGGTCGACGGCGCCGCGGGGGAAGACGGCGGGTTCGGCGACACCGCACACGCGCCGAGCAGGACGATGAGGAGGACGGGGCGTTGCGCCATGGCCCGTGTACATTACACGGGCACCTGGGCCCGCGATCACCCGCTACTTTTTGCAGCACGAGGCCCTTTTTCGTCCGCAAGCGTGGATTGGCGCGGGCTATCTGCTTGAAAGGACGTCCGCGCGGGGTGGTCACACGGGAGGCCTGTCCCTTGCTTAAGGGCTTCCACAACAAAGATGAGAACCAGCTCTGGTACCCGCTCCAAGTCGTCAGCGCTGGCCGTCGAGGTGAGAGTCCCGCACGAGGGCCGCGCCTTCGCGGCGCTCGCGAACGGGCTCACCGTCGAGGGCGTCTTCGTCTCGACGTTCCACAGCGTCCGCGAAGGCACGAGCGTGCAGGTCGAGCTCACCTTGCCCGGCGGCGCGCTCTCCGTTCACGGCACGGTGAGCCGCGCGCCGATGGTCGGTGGCGCCGGGTTCGCAGTCGTCTTCGACGATCTCGCCCCCGCCGAGCGCGCGCGCATCCTCGCGGCGACCGGCAACGTCACGTACGCCACCGCCTGAGCCCCCCAACCGCTCCGCGCTCCGTCGGCGGGCCGCGCCTCACTTCGGCGGCGTCGTAGGCGCGCACGTCGAGACGCCGGCGCCGACGATTCGGAACCCGATCTGCTCTTTGACGACGCTGAGCGAGTTGTCGGTGGCCGCCTTGAGGCGCGTGACGTTGGTGGTGTCGCTCTTGTTGAACGACGTGTCCGCCGTATAAAACCAGAAGTCGCCGCCCCAGAACGAGAAGGCCCAGTCGGTGCCGGTGCTCACGTTGTTCAGCGGGATGACCGAGCTCGTCGCGCCGCTCGCCTTGTTGATCTGCGCGAGGTGCGCCGGCGCGGTCGTGAAAAAGCCAAACAGGTTGCCCGCGCCGTTGCCCGTGAGCTCGGCGCCCGCGCCCTGGAGCGAGCCGGAAAAATCACCGATATAGGTGAGGCCGAGGGTGCTCAGATCGATCCGCGATACGCCCTGGCCCTGCGGCGATCCGCCGATCTGGCTGTCGACGATGCCGCTCACGAAGAGCGTCTCGGCGGTGCCTCCCGCGGCGTCGGTGGCGAAGGCCATCCCGAACTTCTTGTAGCCGTGCTGTCCGGTCTTGAACGCGGTGCTCTGGCAGCTGGCGTCGGCGGTGCTCACCTTGAACAGGCGGCCGTCGGAGTAGTTGACCCACGCGGTGCCGCTGCGATCGACGGCCATCGAGTTGGGTTGTTCGCTGCCGGCGTTGCACTTGAGCGCACCGATTTTGGTGAACGTGAGGGCGGAGGGCTGAAAGCTGTAGAGGTCATTGGCGTCGGAGACGACGTACACGAGCTTCGCCGCCTCGCTGCAGCCCGCGCCCGGGCTCCCGCTGCTGCCTGTGCCGCCGTCACCTCCGAGCAGGCTCCCGCTCGAACCGCTGCTGCCGCCGCTCGAACCGCTGCTGCCGCCGCTCGATCCGCCGTCGTCCGCGAAGCCGATGGCCGATTTGGAGCCCGAGCACGCGCCAAGCGCGGCCGACGCCAACGCCACGAGCACGAACGAGGCGTCACAAGAGGACGTTCTTCTCACGTGAGACCTCCAGAAGAGGAAGTTAGCACGGAAATTCGCGAAAACTTTTCTCGTCATTCCGAGAACCTTGTACGTTCCCGTGCGTAGAAAAATCGATCGTTGCCCGCGAACGCCCCGGAGGCCCTCCCGATGACCCGTCCCTTGCTGCACCGTGCCCTGATTGCGCTCGCCGTCGCCGGCATCGTCCCCACGATGGCCGCGTGCCCGAAGAAGACGCAGCCCGTCGTCGTCGACGCCGAGCCGCCGCAGGTGGTGTTCGACGCAGCCCCGAACGTCCTGGAACCGATCGTAGAGGACTCCGGCGTAGACGCCGCCGAGGCGGGGCACCACACGGGCGGCGGGGGAAGGCCGGTCGATCCGATCATCGGTCGCATCGCGCAATGCTGCAGCGCGCTGTCGAAGCAGGCAAAAGAGAACGGTAACCCGCCGGAGATGATGCAGGCCGTGACGACGTGCAACTCGACGGCGGCGCAGCTCAAGGCGAACCCCAACGCGCCGGAGCTCAACGCGCTGCGTCCGCTCCTCAAGCTGGTGAAGAACCTCCCGGCGCTCTGCGCGGGGATTTAGCCTCTGGCGGTTCGCTCGGCGAAGTGATCGAAGCCGCGAGGGGCGAGCTCGGTCTCGCCGCTCTTGCCCCGTAGACCCAAGCCTGAACCCGCGCGGAATTCGCCGACGCGGGTGAAGCCTGGCAGCGGAGTCGCGCTCGCCGCGACGAGCGCGTAGTCCTCGCCGCCGAAGAGGGCCAGCTCCAGCGCAGGGACGCCGAGCGCCTCGGCCGCCTGCGCGAGCGCGTCGCCCGCGTGGGCGAGGAGGAGCGCCTCGTCGAGGATCGCGCGCACGCCGCTCGCCGTGGCGACGTGACCGACGTCGCGCGCGAGGCCGTCCGAGACGTCGACCGCCGCGTGCGCGACGCCGGCGAGCGCCCGGCCGGATGCGATCCGCGCGTCGGGCGAGCGCCACGCGGCGATCGCAGCGGCGAGACGCGGATCGTCGTTGCCCGCCATGAGCGACGCGAGACCGGCGGCGGCGAGGCCCACCGGTCCCGAGAGCCAGAGCCCGTCCCCTTCCCTCGCGCCGCCGCGCGTGATCGGAAAGGTCGCCGCGCCCAGCACCGTCGTCGTGATCGCGAGCACGGGCCCGCGCGAGAGATTTCCGCCGACGATGGGCGCGCCCACGCGATCGGCCGCCGCGCGCTGGCCGCTCACGAGCGCGTCGAACGTCGCGTCGTCCAAATCCGCCGGCAGCTCCAGCGCGGAGAGCGCGCACCACGGCTCCGCGCCCATCGCCGCCACGTCGCTCGCCGCCGCCATGAAGGCGCGGTACCCGGCGTCCTTCGCGCTCACGAGCCACGCGCTGCGAAAGTGCACACCCTCTACCTGCGTGTCCACCGTCCACACCAGGCGCCGGCCCGGCGGCGGCTCGAGGATCGCTGCGTCGTCACCGATCCCCAGCGTCACCCCCGGCGTCGCGACGCCGAGCCGCGCGCGGAGCCTCTGGATGCGCTCCTCTTCCGTCGCCATCGCGCGCTCAGCCCATCGCGGGCGGTCGCCCCGACGCGAGCGACGCCGGCGGCAGCCGAACCACGAAGACTGTGCCGCGCGGCTCGTTCCCCTCGATCCCGACGGTGCCGCCGTGCGCCTCGACGAGCCGCTTCACGATGGAGAGCCCGAGCCCAGTGCCGCCGTACTCGCGCGTCGACGACGAGTCGACCTGGTAGAACGGATCGAACACCTTCGCCCGTTCGTGCGCGGGGATGCCGATGCCAGTGTCCATGACGCGCACTTCGATCTTCGACAGCGCCGGCGCCATCAGCGCGAAGCCCGAGTCCTCTTCGCCGTCGCTCGACGAGCTCACCATGCGCGCGCGCATCGTCACCGAGCCGCCCTGCGGCGTGAACTTGAGCGCGTTGTCGACCAGGTTGATGAACACCTGACGAAGACGCTCGGGATCGGCGCGCAGCTCGGTCGACACCCCCTCGACGTCGAGCCGCAGCTCCACGCCCTTCTTGCGCGCGATCGGGGTCAGCGTCGACAGCACCTCGTCGAGCACCTCCTTGATCACGATCGTCCGGCGGCGCATCGACATCGTGCCGCTCTCGAGCTTCGACAGATCGAGGAGACCCTTGATGAGCCCGAGGAGCTGCTCCCCCTTTTCGTGGATCGTCTTGACGAACTCTGCCTGCTCGCCGCTCAACTCGCCGGCGATGCCCTCGCTGAGCATCTCGCTGTAGCCGATGATCGACGTGAGCGGCGTGCGCAGTTCGTGGCTCACGGTGGCGAGGAAGTTCGATTTGAGGCGATCGAGCTCCTTCAGACGGTCGTAGGCCTCCTGGAGCTTCGCGTTCTTCTCCTGGAGCTCGCGGTAGCTCTCGCGCACGCTGAGGAGGTGCATCTGGCTCGTCAGGAGCGACTTGTGCCCGCTGAAGAGGATGAGATCGAGCGCCGCTTTGAGGTGGTTGCCGATGCGCGTGATCGTCTCGGGCTTGGCGCGCGGCACCTTGCCGAGGAGCGTGAGCGCGCGCCCCTTCTCGATGCCCTTGTCGACGTCGAGCAAGGTCTGCGGCACGCTGGTCAACGACGGCGGCGCGTAGGGGCCGAGGATGATGCGGCCGATGCGGCGGCTGTCGTATTCGAGCGGGACGACGCGGTAGACGTTGCCGGTGAAGCAGGTGTGGACGACCTCGTTGGTCGCGTCCTCGAGCTCCGACGTTCGCACGCCGCGCACCGTCTCCGTGCACGCCTTTCGTCCGCCGCCGGTAGTGTTCACGTACGCGCACACCTCGTGCTCGTTCGACGCGTCGGCGAGCAGGAGGCCGTCGTTCGAGTAGATGCGCACCGGGATGCCGAAGAGCGTGAAGAAGCTCTTCGTGAGCTCGGTGAGCGCAGTGCGATCGACGAGATCCTCCAGCCTGAGGAGGCCATCGATCGCCAGCTCGGTCACGTCCGGGGTGCTACGCGGATCGGCGGTCACGTCAGCGCGCCTTCCCTGCGCGGGGGAGCAGCCTCCCGCCCACGCACGCGGCGAGCAGCGTGCCGACGTCACCTTGGTGGCCGAGCTTGCGCGCCGCCATCGTGAGGAACTGGTCGGGGCGGATGCCGAGCTTGCTCGCGAGCTGGTGCTCTTCGTCGAGCCGCTGCCACGTCAAGTAGAGGAGGCCGAAGAACGACTCGAGCACGCCCTCTCCGTTGACGGCCGACGCGGTGAACACCGGCTCTTTGCCCTTCTGGGCGAGCTGCTCGATCTCGGCGTCTTTTCGCACGTTCGGCATGTCGCGCTTGTTGAACTGGATGATGAGCGGCAAGTCTTTGATGCTCCGCCCCATCTCCTTCACGTTGTCGCGGAGATCGAGGAAGGCGGCGGCGTTGTTCTCGGTCTGCGCGACTTGCGAGTCGGCGATGAAGGCGACCCCATCCGCTCCCTGGAGGACCAGGCGCCGCGTGCTCGAATGCAGCACCTGTCCGGGGACCGTGAACACCTTGAGGCGCATGCTCATCCCGTGCGACGCCGGCCCGCCTTCTTCGCCCGCCTTGAACGTGAGCGGGAGCATGTCGAAAAACAGGGTACGGTCGTCCTTGGTCTCGAGCGTCATCAGGCGCCCGCGGCTCTCGTCCTTGACGATCTGATGCAGCGCTTTGAGGTTGGTGGTCTTCCCACTGAGCGCCGGCCCGTAGTAAACGAGCTTGATCGTGACCTCACGAGCGGCGAAATTTAGCTGCACGAGCCTTGGGACCTCACACCCAAAGTGTACCAGGAACGGCCCCCTTGAGATCCACGGAGATCCGATGCTGAAAGAAGGACAGAAGGCGCCCCGCTTCGAGCTGCCGAGCGACGCGGGAAAGAACGTTCGGCTCGACGATTTCGCGGGCAAGCCCGTGGTCGTTTACTTCTACCCACGCGACAACACGCCCGGCTGCACGCGCGAAGCGCAAGCATTCTCAGCCGCAAAGAAGGAGCTCGCGAAGCTCGGCGCGACGGTGCTCGGCATCAGCAAGGACTCGGTCACGAGCCACTGCGGCTTCCGCGACAAGTACGCGCTCAACTTCCCCCTCCTCTCCGACGCCGACCTCTCGGTTCACAAAGCGTTCGGGGCGTACGGCGAGAAGACGATGTACGGCCGCAAGGTGCTCGGCACGATCCGCAGCACGTTCGTCATCGGTCCCGATGGAAAGCTCGCGAAGGTGTTCCCTTCCGTGAAGGTCGACGGCCACGCCGACGCGGTGCTCGCCGCGCTTCGAGGCGGTGACGCGGCAGCCACGCCGAGCAAGGCGAGCGCGCCGAAGAAGAGCGCCCCCAAGAAGAGCGCTGCCAAGAAGAGCGCTGCCAAGAACAGCGCTGCCAAGAAGAGCGCCGCGAAGAAATCGGCCGCAGGGAAGCGCTGACGATGGACGCCGCGCCGCCGGAGCTCGCGCCCACGCCGGTGGTGTGGCTCGCTCCGTCGCGCGGGGCGGCGGATCAGCACGCCCTCGAGGAGTGGGCGCTGGCGCGTGGCGTCCGACTGGTGACTCCGGCGGCGGGGCGTGCGGCGCCCATCGAGATCGATCTCGCGGGGATCGAGCGGGTCGAGGACGAAATCGAGCGCGCGCGCGACGCACTGGCGGCGCAGGAGCCCGACGCGATCGAGCGCGCCCTCGCCCGGGCGGAGGCGGTTCTGCGCGCGCACCCCGAGCTTCCCAACGCGGCGTGGCTCATGGCCGAAGTGAATCGCCTCTGGTCGTCGCGCTGGCACCGGCTCGAACCGAGGGATCCCGCGCGCGGCGACGCGGCGTGGCGTCGCGCGGCCGCGCTCGACGGAGGACGCGTCGCGGGCGTCGGCGAGATCGCGGCGAGCGCCGAGCCCAAGGTGCGCGCGCGCATCGTCGTCGACGGCGCGAGCGAGCAGGCGATCGTCCTCCTCGACGGCGCGCCGATCGCCGATCGTCCGGCCGGCGAGCACGTCCTCACCGTCTCCGAGGGCGGCGCGCTCCGATTCGCGAGCTGGCTCTCCACCGCGCCCGGCGCCGAGGTGCGCGTCCAGATCAGCGGCGCGCCCGCGTGCTCCAGCGGCGATGTGGAATCCGCGCGCCTCGACGACGGCGCGGTCCGGGCGGACGGCGTGCGCTGCTCGAGCTGGATCGCCGTCGCGCCGATGGGCACCGCGCTCGGCGTCGCGTCGTGCGAAGGGGGCTCCTGCGGTCCTCTCGCCGAGTGGCGCGTCGGCCCTCCGGTCGCGCTGCAGGAGGGTCCGACCGAGGAGCCCGCGATCCGACACTGGCCTGGCTGGGCCACGGGCGCGCTCTTCGTCACCGGGGTCCTCGTCGCCACCGGCGTCACCCTCGCCGCGACCGGCGCCTTCGACAAGTCGCGCTCCGAGAGCCGTTTCGTGAACGGCGGCCTCAAGATCCAGTCGTTTTAGACGCCCCTTTAGATCGCGCGCAGGGTCCCACCCGTAGAGCTGAGAGGAAGAGAATCGCTCTGCCGTGTGTATGCACCTCGTGGGTCGCTCTCCTCGCCTTGCCTGCTGCGCTCAAAACCACGTCGGCTAGGTGTGGATTGCACGGCCCACCCGGGCGCCTTACGTTTCTGGTGCCGCGTCCCTTAAGGAAAGGTCTCCCATGCCGAACGCTCCCACCTTGAATTTCGATGCCTTCGTCGCGAGGAAGAAGAGCGAGCGCGCGGGGGGTGGGGCGGAGACCACGGGGCACGAGTACGCGTACGTGATGGATCGGAAGACGCGCGCCGCCTTCGAACGCGCCAAGCCCGTCGAGCTCGCCGTCACGAGCACCGTGCGCATGTTCAAGACCGTCTGGAAGAGCCAGCTCCTCGGCAGCGCCGTCCGCGTCAGCGAGCGCCAGTTCCCGCGAATCCAGTCGCTCGTGAAGACGTGCGCGGACACCCTCCAGATTCAGACGCCGCAGGTCTACATCGTCAACTCGCCGCACCTGAACGCCGCCACCTACGGCACGAACGAAGAGTCGTTCATCATGGTGCACTCGGCGCTCATCGATCACTACACCGACGAGGAGCTCCTGACGGTGCTCGGCCACGAGTGCGGCCACATCCACAACTCGCACGTCGTGTACCTCACGGCGCTGCATTACCTGACGCGAATGGCCGGCGTCTTCGTGCAGTGGATCACCGAGCCCGCGCTCATCGCTCTCCGCGCATGGAGCCGCCGCGCCGAGATCACGTGCGACCGCGCCGGCATGCTGTGCAGCAAGAACGACCAGGTCTCCGCCCGCGCCCTGACGAAGCTCGTCCTCGGATCGCGCAAGCTGTACGAAGAGTTCAACATCGACGCCTTCCTCGACCAGTACGAAGAGGGCAAGGACGGCCTCGGGCGCTACATGGAAGTCTTCGCGACGCACCCATGGCTCCCCAAGCGCGTCCTCGCGATGCGCGTCTTCGCGGAGAGCGAGCTCTACCGCAAAGCGGCGGGCCTCGGGACGTCGGGGCTGTCGATGAAGGAAGTGGACGACAAGGTCCTCCAGCTCCTCAAGGGAGACGCTTGATGAGCGCGACGAACGGTGTGAACGGGGCGAGCGAGGCGAGCGGCACGCATTTGGTGGTTGGATCGGCTTCCGAGAGGGGTGAGGGAAAGGCGATGCTCGACGCGTTCCGCGACAAGAAGACCGAAGTGACAAGCGCCCTCGCGGAGCTCTCCGCGCTCGCCGAGGCGGTCGGCGCCAAGACGCTCAAGGAGCGCGTCGATCGCGATTTGGTGCACAAGCTCGAGGAAGATCGCTTCCACCTCGTGGTGGTCGGCGAGTTCAACCACGGCAAGTCGACATTCGTGAACGCGCTCCTCGGCGAGTCGGTCCTCCCAGTCGGCGTCACGCCGACGACCGCCGCCATCCACCACCTCAAGTACTCCGAGGTCCCCGAGGCCACCGTGCAGTTCGCGTCCGGACGGCGCGAGACGATCCCGTTCGGCGACACGCGCAACTTCGCCGTCGGCGGCAGCGCGCACACGGAGGAGGTCGATTTTCTCGAGGTCGGCTACCCCGCGCAGCTGCTCAAGGAACGAATCCTGCTCGTCGACACGCCAGGCGTGAACGATCTCTCGCTCCAGCGCGCGGACATCACCTACAGCTACATTCCCCGCGCCGACGCCGTCCTCTTCCTCCTCGACGCCGGTCAGATCCTGAAGGAGAGCGAGCGCGTCTTCCTCCAGGAGAAGCTCCTCGCCGCGTCGCGCGACAAGATCGTCTTCGTCATCACGAAGTGGGACATCCTGAACGACGCTGAGCGCAAAGAGGCGCTCGCGTACGCCAAGCTCCAGCTCGGCAAGCTCGTGAAGGATCCGTTCGTCTTCCCGGTCAGCGCGGAGACGGCGCTCCAGGGAGGGCGCGTGGCCGAGAGCGGCATGACCGATCTCCTCGAGCACCTCACGCATTTTCTCGCCGAAGAGCGCGGGCGCATCCTCCTCGACAACGCGCTCGGCGCGGGCCTCAACGTCGCGGCCCTCCTCGGTCGCGGCGTCGACGCGCGGCGCCGCGCGGTGGCGATGAAGGTCGAAGAGCTCGATCGTCGCATCAAGGCCCTCGAGCAAGATCTCGCCGGCCAGGCCATGACGATCGAGCAGCGCCGCCAGAAGATCCGCGAAGACGTCACCGGCATCAAGGTCGGCGCCCGCAAGGATCTCGATCGCTTCGTCGACGACGTCATCAAGCAGATCCCCAACGTGATCGACTCGGCGAAATCCGACGATCTCAAGAACTACCTCCCGGCCTTCCTCGAGGACACGTTCCGCCAATGGGCGGAGGTCGAAGCGAAGGACATCGCCGCCCAGCTGGAGGGTCTCGCAGAGAAGACGATCGCGCTCGTCCGCGAGGACGCGCACGACACGACCCGCCGCGTCGGCGAGAAGCTCGGCACCGACGTGAAGCGCCTCGAGGTGCAGATCGACACGTTCAAGTACGACATGGGCATCGCCGCGCTCATCACGGTGGGCCTCGGCGTCATGTTCGTGAACCTCCTCGTCGGCGGCCTCCTCACGGTCGCCGCGCCGATCCTCGCGCTCGTCGTCAAGGGCAAGGTGGAAGAGGAGTACCGGAAGAAGGCGAAGGAGGTCGCGCCGGAGGTGCTGAAGCAAGCCGCCGCGAAGGTCGGGCCCAAGCTCGACGAGATGATCGACGAGTTCGCCGCGAAGCTCGACGCGTGGGTCCTCACGGCCGGCGAGGAGCTGCACCGCGAGGTCCTCGAGGTCCTGCACGCGACGCAGGCCGCGCGCACCGACGGTGTCGAGAACGACGCGCCGGCGATCGCGCTGGTGGAGGATCTCGCGGGACGGCTCGAAAAGGGGCAAAAACGGGTAGAGGAGCTGCGCGCCGCCCTCTGGCTACCGCGCGACAAGGTCCGGGTCGACGTCGCCACCGGAGCGGCCGGCGACGGAGCGTAGGCTCTGGTCTAACTGTTCTGGTCTCTGTTCTTGCGAACTGGCCTTGCTCTATGCTGCGGCGCATGCGCTCCGCAGCTCTCGTCTCCCTCCTCACGTTCATCGTCGCCTGCGGGAGCAAACCGCCGCCTCCCCCGGCGCCGACGCCGACGCCGATCCCGTCTACTCCGGTCCCCCCGATGGTCGACGAGCTCGGGCCTCCGACGCCGTCTGCGCGCCAGCTGACCGACGACACCCCGATCACCACGCCCTCCGGCGCGACGTTCACGGCCTCGAAGGGTTGGTGGGTCACCGAGGGTGACGTGACGATCCTCGAGGATCCCGACAAGGAGATGCGCGTCTCCTTTCTCGAGGTCGCGGAGAGCGATCCTGCGAAGGCGGTCGCCGCAGCGTGGTCGGTCGTGCGTCCCGACTTCGCGCGCGCGATCAAGCGGACGGAGAGCCCGCCGCCGATCCGCGGGTGGGACCACGTCACGGAGGTCGAGTACGAGACCAAGACCACCGAGCATCGGGCGGTCTTTGCGCTCGCGCGAAAGTTCGGCGAGAAGCACTACGTCGCGCTCGTCGGCGCCGGTGACGCCGCGCTCGATCGACGCTCCGCGCAACTGGACGCCGCGCTCTGGACGTTCGCGCCGAAGGGCCTGGCGGAGGAGTCGTTCAAGGGCAAGACGCCGAACGAGCTCGACGCGAAGCGAACGGGGGAGATCGACGCGTTCGTGGAGGAGGCGCGGATCGCGCTGAGCGTCCCTGGGACCGCGGTGGCGATCGTCAGCGGCGGCAAGGTCGTCTACGAGAAGGGCTTCGGCACGCGAACGCTCGGCAAGAAGGACAAGGTCACCCCCAAGACGCTCTTCATGATGGGATCCATCGGCCAGAGCATGACGACGATGATGGAGGCCACGCTCGTCGACGCCGGAAAGTTCACCTGGACGACGCCGGTGACCGACGTGCTCCCGACGTTCGCGCTCGGCGATCCGGAGACCACGAAGAAGCTGACCTTGGCGTACACGTCGTGCGCGTGCACCGGCATGCCGCGTCAGGACATGGAGTTCCTCTTCGAGTACGCCGCCGTCACCCCGGAGCAGCGCGTCGCCTCGATGAAGGGCATGAAGCCGACGACGCCGTTCGGCGAGGTGTTCCAGTACAGTAACCTCCTCGTGGCCGCCGGCGGTTACGCGGCGGGGCACGCGTTCGACCCCAAGAAGGCGCTCGGCCCCGCGTACGACGCGGCGATGAAGGCAAAGATCTTCGACCCCATCGGGATGAAGTCGTCCACGCTCGACTTCACCGCCGCCGCGCGCGCCGAGCACGCGACACCCCACAGCGCCAACGTGGCGTACGAGGTGAAGCCGATCCCGCTCGCGATGGAGCACTTCAGCCTTCCGGTGCGCCCCGCCGGCGGCACGTGGTCGAACCTGAAGGACATGGAGCGCTACGTGATGACGGAGATGGCGGGCGGCGTGACGCCCGAGGGCAAACGCGTCGTCAGCGAGGCGAACCTCATCGAGCGTCGCAAGCCCAACGTGAAGATGGGCGACACCCAGAGCTACGGGCTCGGCCTCGGCGTCGGCACGTACCGCGACCTACCAATCCTGTGGCACGACGGCGGCACGTTCGGTTTCACGACACTCATGTTCATGCTCCCCGAGCAGAAAACCGCGATCTTGGTCCTTTCGAACGTCGTCGACGCGGGGGCGTTCAACGGGGCCGTGCAACGCAAGATCATCGAGGAGCTCTTCGATGGGAAGGACCTCGCCAAGCCCCGCGTCGCCTACGCGCAGAAGCAACGCAAAGACGAGGTCGAGCGCGAGCTCGCCAAGATCACCCGCGAGCCGGACAAGGAGTGGAGCGCCAAGCTCGTTGGCGTGTACACGAACCCGAGTCTCGGCAAGGTGAAGGTCACGCTCGACAAGAAGGGCGTTCTTTGGTTCGACGCCGGCGAATGGAAGAGCGCACTCGGCCAAAAGAAGATGACCGACGGAACGATCAAGGCGTGCCTCCTCGATCCGCCGCTCACGGGCACCGAGCTCACCATCGGCGGCGGCGGCGGCGACGAGAGCAAAGCGACGCTCACCCTGGAATCGCCGCAGCAGGCGTACACGTTCACGCGCGACCCGAAATAGCGGCCCACGCACCTTGTGGGACGGGCCGTAGATCGGGCAACGAGACTTAGCCCGAGCGGCGCGAACGTGACATTCTTGGTTCGATGAGCCAACGCGCGTGGCGCCTCGGCGTGGTGGTCGCGCTCTTCGCGAGCGCGACGGCCGCGTGCTCCTTCGAGCTCGGCGAGGTCGAGACCGGCGCCCCCCAAGTGGACGGCGGAGGCACGCCCGACGGCACCGTGCCGGACGACGGCGCGACGCTCGACTCCACGACGGGAAGCGATGGCGCGGTCGGCGCGGACTCGGGCGCGGACACGTCGACGACGGACGCCGCGCCAGGTGACGGCAGGGACACGGCGCCACCGATCGACACCGGGGTGGACGCGGGGCCCACGCGTGTCACGGCAGGCCTCGTCGCCCTCTACACCTTCAAGGAGGGCGCCGGCGCGACGGTGCACGACGTCTCGGGCTTCGGCGCGCCGCTCGACATGACCATCGAGGAGCCTGCAAATACCACGTGGATTGCGTCGGGACTGCACATCGGGACGGCGACCAACATCCTTAGCGGGGTGCAGGCGCTCAAGGTCATCAACGCGATCACCGTTTCGAACGCGCTCACCGTCGAGGCCTGGGCGACGTCCTCGACGATGGCCATCACGGCGACCTCCGCGCGCCTCGTCTCCTGCGGGACCGCCGCGATCTCGGGCACCAACTTCGACATCGCGCAGCTCTCCGTGAACTGGGGCGGCTCCCTGAGGGGCATGGGCGCCGGCACGACGACCTTCGACAGCGCCTCGGCGGTCACGCTCACCAGGACGCACTTCGTCTTCACGCGCGACGCGGCCGGCGCGTGGGTGACCTACGTGAACGGCAACCCGACCGCGAACGGCTCGATCGCCGGCTCCTTCGCGACCACGTGGGATCAGAACGGGACGATGAACCTCGCGAACTCGGCGAACGGAACGCGCCCCTTCGTGGGGACGATGCACCTCGCGGCGGTCTACCAGCGTCCGCTGGCACTGAAAGAGGTCCAGCAAAACTACAACGTCGGGCCGTAGTCCACATCGGCGGCCACACTGCGAACTCCCCTCCACGGGGCGGTGGATGCTAGCCTTCCCAGCTGGATGAGCGCCAACGTGCCGAGCTCGCACGCCGGCACCGCTCGAGGACCAGAGCGGGTCGGAAAGTACGAGATCCTCCTGCCCATCGCGAGCGGGGGGATGGCGACGGTGTACCTCGCGCGGACGCGAGGGCTCGGCGGGTTCGAGCAGGACGTCGCCCTCAAGCTCACGCACGCCCATCTGCGCGAGACGAGCGAGTTCGTGATCGATCTCCTCGAGGAGGCGAAGCTCGCCGCGCGCATCCGCCATCGGAACGTCATCTCGATCCTGGACGTCGGCGACGATCCGAACGGTGCGTTCCTCGTCATGGATTACGTCGAGGGGGACACGCTCGCCGGAATTCGCCGGCGCGCGACCGCCGCGGGTGTCGAGATCCCGACCGGCATCACCGCCCGCATCCTCGTCGACGCGCTCGCCGGCCTCCACGCGGCGCACGAGCTGAAGGGCGGGGATGGCGAGGACCTCGGCGTCGTGCATCGTGATTTTTCGCCGCAGAACCTCCTTGTGGGGCTCGACGGCGTGGTCAAGCTCACCGACTTCGGGATCGCGCGCGCGTCGAGCCGGCTCAGCCAGACGCGCAGCGGGCTCGTGAAGGGGAAGATCGCGTACATGGCGCCCGAGCAGGCAAAGGCCGGCGCCATCGATCGTCGATGCGACGTGTGGGCCGCCGGGATCGTCGCGTGGGAGTTCTTCAGCGGCATCCGCCTCTACCCGCAAGGGGACGACGTCTCCACCCTGCTGAAGGTCGTCTCCGAGGTCCCGCCGCGCCTCCGCAGCGTCGCGCCGCACGTGTCGCCGGGGGTCGAGGAGGCCGTCGTGCGCGCGCTCATGATGGACCCCGCGCTCCGTACGCCGACGGCAAGCGCGTTCGCGAAAGAGCTGACGGCGGCGTGCCGCGCAACCGGTGAGCTCGCCGAGTACGAAGAGATCGCCGAGTTCATGCAGGAGCTCGTCGGGCCGAAGATCGCCGAGCGGCGGCGCGCGACGACGGAGATCGCCCGTCTTCGCACGCGGGTCGGACAGATCACCGAGGCGACGGAGACGTCCGTGGGCACGCCCAGCGCAGAGATGCTCGGCGTCGGGAGGACGGCGCCGCCGGCGTCGACAAGGACTCCCGTTCCGATCCCCGAGATGGAAGCGCCGACCGTCACGAGCGCGCCGAGCGCGCCGGCCGTGGAGGCATGGGTGCCGCCGCCCTCGTACGAGCCGCCGACGCGAACCGACACGACGTCCGTGTCGACGTCGACTCCAGGCGCCGAGCCTCCTCGCCGCGGGGCGCACCCTGGCATCGTCGCGGCGATCTCGGCGGGCGCGGCGCTCGTCGTCGTCCTCGCGGGCGTCGGGATCGTCATGGTGTCGCGCGGCGCAGCGCGCCCGACGCGGACCGCGGCCAGCGCGCCTTCGGCGGTCGTGCCCGTCGTGCCGAGCGAGCCCGAGGACGAATCGCGCACCGACGCGCCTGCTGCCGCGCCGCCGCCCACCGCCACGGGCGCCTCTCCCCTCGCCCTCCACGCCAGCGCGCCGGTCGCTTCGCTCCGCGTGAACGGCCGTGTCATCGCGATCGCCCGGCCTTCGCGCGATGTGGACGTCGCGCTCGACCCTGCCGAGCGCGAGAAAGGCGGCCGCATCGACGCGATCGCCACGGACGGCCGTGAGGCGCGGACCGCCTTCGCGCCCGGCGCCGTCACGCTCAAGATGGACTTTCCGCCGACTGCGCGCCCCGCGGCGCCGACCCCGCCGACTGCGGTCGCGCCGCTCGTGCCTCTTGCCCCGAAGCCGGCGCCCCTCGCTCCCGATCCCTACGCCCGCTGATGCGATCCGTCCGCTCCACGATCCCGATTCGCGCGCGCTCCTTCGCGATCGCGTCGGCGATGCTCCTCTCGGCGCTCAGCTCGAACGCGTTCGCGAGCGACGCCGCGGCGGCCGAGGCGTTCAAAGCCGGGGCGAGCGCGTACCAGAAGAGCGACTACCGCGGCGCGGCGGCGGCGTTCGAGCGCGCGTTCAAGGAGTCGCCGCGCGGCGCCGCGATCTACAACGCGGGGCTCGCGTGGGAAGCCGCCGGCGAGGGACCGCGCGCGGCCGACGCGTACGCCGCCGCGCTCGACCTCGGCGATCTCGGCGCGCAGCAGAAGAAAGACGCCCAGACGCGGCTCGGCAACCTCGAGAAGATGCTCGGACGCCTCGAGATCACCGGACCGGCCGGCGCGACGGTGACCGTGGCGCACCGCGAAGGAGCGACGCTCCCTGCGAAGATCCACGTGACCGCCGGGAGCCACGAGATCGCCGCGCGATTCGACGGAGGAGCGTCCTCGAGGCCGCGCGTGAACGTCGCGGCCGGCGGCGTGACGCCCTTCGCGTTGGAGACGCCGCGGAGCGACATTGCAGGGGTACCCCTCCCCTCGCCCGCGCCACCGCCGGTCGAGAAGCGCGAGCCCCCCCCGCCATCTTCCGGGACGAGCGCGCGAAAAATCACCGGCTTCGTCGCGCTGGGCGGAGCGGTCATCGCGTCCGGGCTCGGCGTCACCTTCGGCCTGGCGGCGATCTCGGCGAAGAACGACTTCAACGACTCGGGCCACCGCGACCAGAGTGCGCACGATCGCGCCGACTCGCTGCGGACGGTGACCAACATCGCCTGGGTCGCCGCAGGCGTGCTCGCGGCGACTGGCGTGGTCCTCGTCGTCACGGCGCCCAAGAACGGCGCCTCGTCGGCCACCGCCACGGTCGGCCCCGCCGGGGGCGCGATCACGGTCCGCTTCTGACGAGCGCCTCCGCCGCCGGGGGAGCCACCGGCGCGATCGGCGCGACCGGGATCAGGACGCGCTGCTCCCCGATCGCGAGGATTTGCACCCGATCGGCGCCGAGCCCTCGCTCCTTCATCACGCCCTCGAGCACGTGCCGCGCCTCGCCCGGCTCGTCCTCGCTGTTCACGAACGTGTCGAAGTGGATCGGGATCATGACCTTCGCGCCCAGATCGAGGAACGCCTGCACCGCCTCCTTGGGATCTACATGCGTGCGCTTCATGAAGCCGCGCGGGTTGATGGGCGCGATCGGGAGGAGCGCGACGTCGATGTGCGGGAAGCGCGCCGCCGTCTTCTTGAAGTTCTCGGCGACGTACGCGGTGTCACCTCCGAAGTAGACGGTCATGCCGTGGTACTCGAACACCCAGCCGGTGAAGGTCGTCGTCATCCACGTCGCGTCGATGCCGTAGCGGAACCCGACGTGCTCCACCGGCACTGCCGTCACCTTGAGATCGCCGCTCTGCCACGAGCGCCACATCGCGACCTCGTCGGTCTCGAAGCGGTAGTTCGGCACGTAGATGAGGCCCCCCTTGGGGACCAGGACCTGGCGCAGCTTCGGCTCGACGAGATCGAGCGAGCCGAGCGACAGATGATCGAAGTGCATGTGCGAGATCACCGTAACGTCGACGATCGGCAGGAAATTCGGGTCGATCCCCGGCTCGACGAGGCGCTTCGACAGCTGCCCCACGCTGCCGGTGAAGACGGGATCGGTCATGATGAATTTGTCGTCCATCTGTACGAGCGTCGTCGCGTGGCCGATCCAGAGCACGGCGAGGCGGGCGTCCGGCCGCTGCGGGTGGGTGATGCGCGTCTGCACTTCACGCGGCGCCGAGACGAGCGCGACCATGTTCCTGCCCGCCATCTTGCTCGCCGTCACGCAGGACGTCGTCGCCAGGAAGGTGAGCGCCGCGATCGCGAGGCGAGGCCGACGGAGTGTGGACGGTGCGCGCATCAAAAATACCGAAACCTCAAGGTCACGATGGTCCCTGCGGGCTGATGCGGCAAGGGGGCGTAGGTGACTTGAACGCCGAAGAGCCCGTAGAGCACGTAGAGGCCCCCTTCGAACGCCGCGCTGCCGCGGCCCTGAACGTTTTGGTAGCTCGAGCCGACCGACATGCTCAGGTACTCGCCGTGCTGGAGGATCGGGAAGTACGCGCGGAGGCCGGGGCGGAGCAGCCATTTGTCGGTCGCGTCGCCGTCGACGTCGATGAACTCGGGGGAGAGGAACGCCTCGATCGATCCGCTCTGGCGCGACAGCGGCTCGGCGACGAGGACGCGCCAAGGCGACAGCTTGCGGTTGATGCCCCACGAGTAGAGGAGCGGCGTCACCTGCCAGCGCAGCCCCGCGTGCGTGTGCCCGGCGCCGGCGGCGACCTCGGGGCTCGGGATGAACTGCGTCGCGATCCACGCGACGGTCGGCGCGATGGCAGGCTCCGTGGCCTTCGTCTCCGACCCGCTCGCCGTCGTCGGCGCGAGGACTAGACACGCCGCCACGCAGATCTCAGAGATCCAGCGCGGACGCAAAGCCCTCTCCCCCGATCGTGTCGGCGATGCGCTCGAGGCGCGTGAGGCGCATCGCGAAGCGCCGGTAGTCCTTCATCACGCGCGGGCCCTCGCCGACGCGCATCGCATAGTCGGTGAGGCGTGTGATGGTGAACCTCACCGCGGCGAGGCATCCTTCGGTCAGGAGGCCGCGCTTCTCCTCCGGCGAGAGCGGACGCACGCCCGAGTAGCCACGCGCCATTGCCTGCGCGAGCTCGAGCTCGAGATCGTCGCCGACGCACCACGCGAGGATCGTGACCATCAGATCGTAGGCATGGACTCCGTCGGACGCGCTCTCGAAGTCGAGGAGCGCCGAGATCTCGCCGCCTCCGCTCCAGAGGACGTTGTCGCGGAAGAGATCGCCGTGGATGAGGCCACGCGGCAGATCGGTTCGCGCGCGCTCCCACCGATCGAGGGACTTGCCGAGCGGCTCTGCGTGCTCGGCGAGCTTCGCGTCGGGAGATGCCGCGATGCGACCGAGCCGCGCGCGCAGGTCGGAAGGCCGAAACCGCCCCTCCCCGCGCGGCAACCCTTCCCCCGCGACGTGGACACGGGCCAGCGCCTCGCCGACACGCGCCGCGTCCTCCGGCGTCACCCCCTTTTGGCAACGCATGCCCCCCGGCTGCCACGGAAAGAGCGCCGCCGGCTTGCCGCGCACCTCGGAGACGAGCCCGCCGTCCTTCCGCGCGATCGGCGGCGGCGTCCTCACCCCTCGCGCGGCGAGCGACGCGAGGAGACGCGTCTCCGATTCTGCGCCGGCCCGATCTTGCTCCTCGTACACGCGCAGAAAAATCTTGGCGTCGCCGGCGAAAATCTCGAAGTTCGAGTTCACGCTCCCCGCGGGAATTCCGTGAAACGCGCCTAATTCCAGCAAGTTGTACGCCTGCAAGAGCGAGGTCACGTCGGACGGTTCGAGCGCTGTGAAGGTGGCCAAGAGACCTCGTCACGGCGCACACGCCGCGGTCGCATCCTGCCTTGGATGCTCGTGGATGGGCAATCCGCGCTCGCGCGGACTGAATGATTCTTTACCTAAGGCGTCGACAAGTGGTACTGGGGTCCTCAAGACTTTCGAGGATATGCAGGCGCAATTGATGGGGAGCACGAAGAAGCAAGCGCCGATTGGCGCGAAGGGTTCGTCGGCGGCGGCCGGCAAAGTGGGCAAGGGCCCGAAGCCGTCGTCGGGGAAACCCGCGGCCGCCGCAGCACCGGCTGGCGCTGCCAAAGGTGTGGACGGCAAGCGAAAGCTCGGTCTCCGCGGCGCCGCGCCGTGGGCCGCCCGTCACGCCGCGAAGCACGCCGCCGAGGCGCGTGCCCGTGCGGCCGAGCCGCCGCTTCCGGGCAGCGCGCGCGCCACGATCCGCGTCCCCACCGGGGCCGAGGACATCAAGGCGAAGATCGCCGACCTTCACAACGCGCTCGTCCAGATCAAAGGCTTCCGGAAGAACCTGAACAAGGGCTTCTTCGACATCGGGATCGTCCTCAAGGACGTCCAGCTCCGCCGCCTCTACGAGGCGAAGGGCTACGGCACCTTCGAGGCGTTCCTCGAGCGCGAGATCGATCTCGGCAAGACAACGTCGCTCCGGCTCGTCCGCGTCGCGTCGATCTTCCAGAAGGAAGCAGCGCTCGAGCACGGCATGGACCGCGTCCTCAACGCGCTCCTCGCCCTCGAGATGATGACGGAAGACGGCAAGAGCGGGAAAATCCCGCCCCCTCCGCCCTCCACCAGCCAGCTCCCGCTCAAGCCCCCCGGCCGCTAGTCAGGCTCCAGGTCGCCGTCGCGCGCAGCACGACTTCGCCCGCAGGGCGATGCGGGGAGGCCTCCGCGCCGTTCCTCGGCGGGGAGGGGCCGCAGGCCCACAAAAACGATGCATTGAGCGGGCTCTCGCCCGCTCAATGCGCGAGCCAGCCGGCGTCCATCGTGAACGCCGAGCCCGTGATCGACGCGGCCGCACCCGAGCACAGGAAGACGACGCACTGGCCGACCTCTTCCGGCTCGATGAGGCGCTTGTTCGCGTTCTGGGTCAGCAGCACGCGCTCGACAACGTCCGACTCCGACATGCCATGCACGCGCGCCTGATCGGCGATCTGCTTCTCGACGAGCGGCGTGCGCACGTACGACGGGCAGACCGTGTTGACGGTGATCCCCGGTGCGCGCGCCGCGGTCTCGAGCGCGACGGTCTTGGTGAGGCCCATGAGGCCGTGCTTCGCCGACACGTACGCCGTCTTGTACGCCGACGCGACGAGGCTGTGCACCGACCCCACGTTCACGACGCGCCCCCAGCCCTTCGCGTACATCGCGGGGAGGAGCTTACGAATGAGCAGGAACGGCGCGGTCAGCATCGTCGCGAGGAGCAGATCCCACTTCGCCTCGTCGAACTCTTCCACCGGGCGCACGTGCTGGAGGCCCGCGTTGTTCACGAGGATGTCGATCTCCCCTGCCGCGCGCGCGAGATCGTGCAGCGCGTCGCGCGAGGAGAGATCCGCGGCGATCGCCGTCGCGCGCGGAACTCCGGCCGCGGCGTCGCGCAAGAGCCCCTCCTGGACGTCGCTCATGACGACATCGGCGCCCGCCGACTCGAGCTCCCGCGACACTGCGAGGCCGATCCCCGACGCCGCGCCCGTCACGAGCGCGCGCTTCCCCTTCAGGAACTCTCCCTGCTGCCGCATGTCCCGCTCCTACTCGCGGCGCCCGCTCACGCGTGCGCGCGGATGAAATCGTGGAGGCGCGGATAGATGACCTCGCGCCACCGTCGCCCGCTGAAGATGCCGTAGTGACCGCACTGCGGCGCCGTGAAGTGCTCTTTGTGCGACGCAGCAATCCCGGTGCACAGCCCATGCGCCGCCTCGGTCTGCCCGCTGCCAGAGATGTCGTCCAGCTCGCCCTCGATCGTGAAGAGCGCGACGTCCCGAATGTCCTCCGGCGCGACGCGTACGCCCCTCACGTGCCACGTCCCCTTCGCGAGCGCGTGATCCTGGAACACGGTCTTGATCGTGTCGAGGTAGTACTCCGCCGGCATGTCGAGCACCGCGTTGTACTCGTCGTAGAAGCGACGGTGCGCCTCGGCGTCCTCGTCGTCGCCCTTCACGAGGTCCTTGTAGAAGTCCCAGTGCGACTGCAGATGCTTCGACGGGTTCATCGCTACGAAGCCGCCGAGCTGGAGGAAGCCCGGATAGACCCGGCGCATGTACCCCGGGTACTTCTCGGGCACGTCGCAGATGACCGTCGTCTCGAACCACTCGTACGACCTGCGCAGCGCGAGCGCGTTCACTTCGGTGGGGCTGCGGCGCGTGTCGATGGGGCCGCCCATCATCGTCATCGTGCGCGGGAGCTTCGGATCGCTCTCCGTCGCCATGAGCGCGATCGCCGCGAGGACCGGCACCGTGGGCTGGCACACCGACAAAACGTGCAGATCCGGCCCGAGCCGTCGCAAGAACTCCTCCACGTAGGAGACGTAGTCGTCGAGGTGGAACGGCCCCTTGGAGAGCGGCACCATGCGCGCGTCGATCCAGTCGGTGACGTAGACGTCGTGTGAATGGAGCAGCTGGCGAACCGTGTCGCGGAGGAGCGTCGCGTGGTGGCCCGAGAGCGGCGCGACCACGAGCACCTTGGGGTCTTTTGCCCGGCCCTTGGGGACGTCCCGCTCGAAGTGGAGCAGGCGGCAGAACGGCTTCTCCACGACCACGCGCTCCCGCACGGCGACCGTCGCGCCCGAGGGTCCGTCCAGCGTCGTCTCCTCGAGACCGAACGCAGGCTTCTCGTACTCCTTGCCGAGGCGGTACAGCAGCTCGTACCCGGCGGCCGCGCGCTCCGCGAAAGGGAGCACCGCCAGCGGCCCCTCCGCGAACGCGCGCGCGCTCAGCTCGGCGAAGGCCGCCATCGGGGTCAGAAACGAGCGTTGTAGCTCGTGAATCTTGTAGAGCATGTCGTCGGTTGTCCTCGCCCACCCCGTTCAGCCCTGCATTGTATGTTGCACCGCAGCATTTGCAAGGGGGGGGTCGAGGATCTCGATCGCGCGCGGGCGGGATGACCAGAAGGCGCTGATCTTCGGCCAGAGGTGTTTCTTCGCGGCGCGGGAGATGACCGAGCCGACGTGACCGCCCGGCAGGTGCAGGTGCTCCTTGTCGATCGACGACACCTTGTCGAGCATCACGGCCGCGCTCCGCCACGGCACGATGTGATCGTGCTCGAACGTGACGCACATGACCGGGCACGTGATGGACTCGAGGCGGGCCGGGGCGCCTCCGAGGCGGAACGTCCCCTTGATGAGGCGGTCCTCTCGGTACAGCTCCTGGATGTAGCGACGGTAGACCTCGCCTGGGAAGTCGACGTTGTCGTTCGCCCACGCCTCGATCGCGCGGAAGCCCTCCAGAAAATCGTCGTCCCCCGCCTTGTCGACGAGGTGCACGATCTTCGAGAGGTTCATCGTCGGCCGGAGCATTTGGAAGGAGGCTTGCATCAGCCACGACGGCACGTTGCCGCACGCGGCCAACACCGATCCGATGTCGAACGTGGACGATCGCGTCCACACGGCGAGCTGCCCGTCGTCCGCGAAGCTGACCGGCGCCGCGAGCTGCGCGATCGACGCCACGTGCTCGGGGTTCTTCGCCGTGTGGATCGCGGCCAGCGTTCCGCCGAGGCAATAGCCGAGGAGATGCACCTTGCTCCCCGAGAGGCGCGCGACCTTGCGGATCGCGCGGCCAAGGTACCCGTCGCACAGGTCGTCGAAGGTGACGTAGCGATCCTCGCTCGTCGGCCGACCCCAATCGATCATGTAGACGTCGTGCCCTTGCGCGACCATGAACTCGACGAAGCTCTTGCCGGGCAAGAGGTCGAGCACGTAGTGACGGTTGATGAGCGACGGGACGACGAGCACCGGCGTCTTCTTCGTGGGCGTTCCCCGGTACCGGATCACGCGCATCTTGTTCTCGCTGAGAACCACGTCGGACGGCGTCGTCCCCACCGGCGGCGGCGGCTTCGTGAGCAGCGACGACAGGTTCCGCCAGCGCTTCGTCTCGTCGGGGGGGGTCATGCGTAGAGCCCTTCGAAGGTGGTCCGGAACGTCTCGTAGATCTTCTTGCGACGTACCTTGAGCGACGCGGTCAAGAGCTCGCCCTCGACGGTGAGCGGGTGATCGATGATCGCGAATTTCTTGATCGTCTCGAAGCTCGCGAGCTCACGGTTGATGCGGTCGACGGTGGCCTGCACCTTCGCCTGGATCTCGTCCTTCGACAGACCGCGGGCGACGTCAGGGTTTAGCCACACGCCGGCGACGAGGTACTTTTTTGCATCGCCGTATACGACAAGGTGCAAAACGAGCGGATCGTCGCGGAAGCGGAGCTCGATGTTCGCCGGCGGAACGTTCTTGCCGCCGGCGGTCACCAGGATGTCCTTCTTGCGGTCGACGATCTTGAGGAAGCCGTCCTCGGTGAACTGACCGACGTCGCCGGTCTTGAACCAGCCGTCGTCGGTGAACGCCTCTTTCGTCGCCGCCGGCTCCTTGTGGTAGCCGCTGAAGACGCTGGGGCCGCGCGCCAGGATCTCTCCGTCCTCCGCGAGCTTCACCTCGACGCTCGGGAACGGCTTGCCGACGGTGTCGAACCGAAACGCCTTGGGCGTGTTCATGGTCAGCGTCGGCGACGTCTCGGTGAGGCCGTACCCCTCGATGATGAGGACGCCCGCCTTGTGGTACGCCTCCTTCACCTCGCGCTTGAGGCCGGCGCCGCCGGAGAGGCAGAACTTGAAGTGACCGCCGGTGATCTGATCGAGCTTCTCTTTGCTGCCCTCGGCGAGGATCGAGATCTTCTCCCAGTGCGACGGGACGCTCATGAAGACGTTCGGCTTCACCTCCGGGAGCTTCGCAAAGACGCTCGCGGGCTCCACCAAGTAGGTCGTGAAGCCGAGCGTATTGCCGAGGCACATCTCGCCGAAGCCGAAGATGTGGCTCATCGGCAGCCACAGGAGATCCACGCTATTTTCGTCGATCTGCGCGAGGAGCGCGTTGAACCAGTCGCGTCCGTTGACGCCCACGTTCATGTGCGTGAGGGGCACGCCCTTGGGGTTGCCGCTGGTGCCGCTCGTGTAGAGCATCATCCCCGGCTGCTCGAGCGGGACCGCGAGCATCGTGCGGGTGAAGAGATCGGGATCCTTCGCGTGCGCCTCGGCGCCGACGGTGCGCGCGTGCTTCCACGACGCCGGCTCGAACGCGACCACGTCCCCCTTCCACCCCGCGGGGATGCGCGAGGCCTTGTCCGTGAAGACGAAGCGCGCGTCGGAGTGCTCGAGGACGTAGAGCGCCTGCGCCGGCGTGCTCGCCGGGTAAATTGGCACCATCACGCCACCGGCCGCCTGGATCGCCAGCGCGCTCGCTGCCCACTCCACGGAGTTGTGCGCGAACACCGCCGCGCGGTCGCCACTCTTCAGGCCGCGGGCCTGCAACATGAGCGCGATGTCGCGGATCTGGTCTGCGAACTCTTGCCAGGTGACGGGCCGCCAGCCGCCCTCCGGCGTCTGCACCATGAAGCGCGGCTTGCCTCCGTGCGCGGGCAGCGCGTTGAAAACCGCGCGCGGGGCGATCATGATCTCCTGAAAGTGCGACGCGTCCATCCTCAACCCCCGTTCCTCTTGTCGAGCTTCTCTTCGAGGTCCATCAGGCGGCTCTCCAATTTGTGCAGCGCAAAAAGGGTCCGCTCCTGATCCCGCCTCGTGGACAGGCCCAACGCCGACCACATCGAGGTCATCACCTTCTCGTGCGCTTCTTTGAGGCGCATGGCCTGCGTCAGGAGCGCGCCCACCGGCGCGAGGACGAGCGGGCTCTTCATCCACTTCTCGATGTACGCCGCGCTGGTGTTCTCCCACGCGTCGAACGCCTTCTTGCCCTGTTCCTTGTTCATCATGCCCGCCTCTGCCGTCTCGTTCGTTCGTTCGTTCGCGATCTCTAGCGTCCCGGCAGCCCTAGCCGACGGATCTCCAGCGCGCTGGTGAAGTCGGGGCTGCCCTCGTTGATCTTGCTCGTGGCGCGCGCCACCTCGCCGAAGCACTCGAAGAACCAGCTCGTCTGGAACTGCGCGGTCGTGGCGCCGACGGTGGGCTCGATCGTGATCTTCGTGCGGACGCGGATCGCCTGGGTGAAGGTGACGTCGGGGAGGATCATCTGGCCCTCGGAGTCGACCGTCACCTCGTAGGTGTCCTTGCCGGCGAACGGCAGGCCGCGAAGCATTTGGTTCTTCGTCGTGCCCACGCTCGTCCACGTCTTGCCGGGCGCCAGCGGGAAGCGGAGGAACGGGACCGGCGCGTCGTAGACGTAGAGGGTCTGACCGTCGGCGGGGTTCTGGATGGAGGACGCGAGGCCGAGCAGGTAGATCGCGGTGTCGTCCTCCGAGTACACGGCGTCGACGGCGCCGCCCGCGTCGAACGGTGAAACGAACTGCGCGCCGGGGAACTTGTCCGCGTACCACTTGCCGGTCGGCGCGCTCGCGGAGATCGTCGCGGCCTGGTCGTCGGCGTAGTCGGTGGAGAAATCCCACGTTTTGTGCCCCGCAGCATCGACGCCGCCCGACTGGTTCACGGTGCGCGAGACGCCGACCGGCGACACCAAGTACCGCGCCGGCACACCGATGGCCGCACCGAGCTCGGAGCGATCGATCTTTCCGTCGAGGTTCGGCACGCACGACAGCGGCTGCGCGGGACCGGCGTCGTACGTCGCGCGA
This sequence comes from Polyangiales bacterium, assembly GCA_038231275.1. GTDB lineage: Bacteria > Myxococcota_A > Polyangia > Polyangiales > Polyangiaceae > JANYHK01. The sequence goes on along the minus strand of JBBRLQ010000007.1, from coordinate 155,602 downwards.
TCGGGGTGCGTCTGGTTGTCGCCGCACGCCGCGAGGCCCACGAGCGCCAACGCGACGAGCGCGATGAAGGGGGTGAACGGGAGGACGGCGGCGTGTCTCATGGTCAAAACCGGAACGCGAGGCGCAGCCGGACGAGCTGCGCGGGCTTGGCGTCGAGGTGCTGGACCGGATTGTCTAGCCCGGACAGGGGAAAAAGCACGGCGTGCTCGAGGGCGACCGCGAATCCGTCGCGATGCACGTAGGAAAGCGTAGGATCCACTTCGATCCCCAGGGGCCGCCGCTGACCTGGGGTCGACTGGGCGTACACCGCCCACGACGCGACGCCGGCCACCGCCGCGGTGAGCTCGGCGTGCGGGCCGATCTTGGCGAGGCGCACGCGCGCGTGCGGGCGGAGGTACGTCGCGTCGGTGACCGTGCCAATGATCTCGCGGAAGAGGATCCGATCGATCCGGTAGTCGGGGTGGAAACGGAAGTTGTCGACCTTGTTGTCGAACGGCGGCGTCGCCTGCGCGCCGTCGAGATCGCCGGCCTTGGGCGGGCGCCCTCCCGGCTGCGGATTCACGCCGAAGCCGGGCGCCGGATCGCCGCTCGCGTAGCCGAGATCGACACCGGCGCCGAAGCTCCCGTCCTTGGGCGACACCTCGCTCTCGAGCGCCGCGCCGAGCTGGCTCGACGTCGCCTTGTCGTGAAGGAGCACGCCGGGGATGAGCGACGGCTGATCGACCGTCGCGTTGAGGTACGCCGCCTCGGCCTCGATGCGGACGTTCGGCAGCGTGAGCCGCGCCCAACCGTCGATCGCGTAGGCCTGGTAGCCGCGGCTCATCACCTGCGAAGGCGCGAGCGGCAGCGGCTGCGTCGTGGGCAGGTACGCGGCCGATAGATCGTCCTTCTGACTTCGCACTGCACCATACGCGCCGTACTCGAACGTCGCCTTCCCTGCTCCCCGTCGACGCTCGCGTGCCATGTCATCGCGCCAGTTGAGGAGCGCCACGGTCACGGAACGCACATTCGTCGACGGCTCGATCGCAATGGAGCGCCCGCTCGCGCGGCGCGTGTCGAACGGGCCGGTCGCCGAAAAATCGTAGGCCACCGCGAGGATGTGTCCGAGGAGCGGCGAGATGAGCGCGATGCGATCGGCAGCATCGCCCGAGTCGCAGTCGAGGCAGTCGCCAGAGTTGGTGAGGATGCCGAGGCCCCAGTGGCTCCCGGTGCGCCCAGCGACGACGACGCCGAACGGCGTCAGCACCTCGCCGTAGGCTCGTTTCACGCGGATCGCGTCGCCCGCGGCGCGCTGGGTAGTGCTCGCGGACGGGATGCCGTCGGCCGAGCCACCGAGCGGGAAATTGTCGAGCGTGTCGATGCGCGCCTTCACCGCGACCGCCGCGCCCGGCGCGTACACCGCCAGGTCCGTGCGCAGGCGCATGTCGGCGTACGTCAGCCACTGCGCCTTCGGGTCCGAACGCGAGACCGGAAAGAGCGGGTCGCCGGACGGCGTGAGGCCGCGATCGAGATCGAGGTTGCCGAGCGCCTCGAAGCGCGTGCGGAGGTAGCCGTGCAGCGTGACCTCCGCCTTCTCGCGCGGCTGGAGATCTTGACCCGTGTCGGTGAAGCCGGTCGCGCGTGCGCTGCGGGGCAGCATCGCGGAGATGGCGATTGCCGCGACGCAACACGAGACCGCGCGCGACGCCTTCACGGCTTCGCGTCCTCGGCGAAGGCGACGAGCTCGGCGTTCGACGCGACGCGCGCCTCGATCATCGGGAAGTGACCGCACCGCGGGTAGACGACGAGGCGAGACTTCGGCAAATCGGCGGCGAGACGTTCACCGTACGCGAGCGTCGTGACCGTGTCCTCGCGCCCCCACAAGAGCAGCGCCGGGACCTGCACCTTTTTGTACTGCGACTCGACCTCGGCGTAGCGCATCGCGCGCACGGTGCCGAGCGCGGCGGCGACGGTGCCGGGCCGATCGAGCTGCGCCTCGACGCTCTCGACGAGCGGCTCGGTCACGAACTTCGGATCGTAGAACGCCAGGCGCATCCGCTCGTCGGCGCGCTCCTTGTAATACAGCGAGAAAAGAGCCTCACCGAGGCCGTCCGCCTTCGCCCAGTGGAAGAACGTCGGGATCTGCTCCTCGTAGACGAACGCGTCGTAGAGGGCGATCTTGGTCACCTTCTCCGGATGCGCGAGCGTGGCGGCGAGGACGACCGACGCGCCGAACGAGTGGCCGACGAGCATGAACGTGTCGATGCCGCGGCTCGCCGCGAGCTTCATGACGAGCTCGGCCTGTGCGCGCGGCGAGTAGTCCCCCTCGGGGCGATCGCTCCAGCCGAAGCCCTTCAGGTCGAGCGCGACGACGCGGTGCTTCTTCGAGAGCTCCGGCACGAGCGCGCCCCATGTATCGAGCGACGACGCGAAGCCGTGCACGAGGACCACCGGCGATCCCTCGCCGACGTCGGTGTACCTGACACGTACGCCATCGACCTCCGCGAATGTTGCGGTGCGGGGCTCGCCGGCGATCGCGCCCTGGTGGTACGAGGCGCAGCCCATCGGCTGCAGCGACACGAGCAGCGCGCAGACGATGGCGAGTCGCGCCTTCACTTGCCGAGCCTCTGCACTTCGGCCGCCGTCGTGAACTCCACCTGCGTCTCGTTGTTCTGCGAGAGGATCGTCGCCACCGGCCCCGCGCACTCGGCGACGTACGCGTACGTCCGCAGAATGAGCGACGGCACGCCGCCCACCGAGCGCGTGAGCTTGGTGTTGATGCGCAGCACCTGGAAGTCGGCGTACGGCGTCTTCATGAGGCCGTGCGCGTCGACCGACGACTCGTACGCGTCGCCGTACAAGGTCGGCACGCCGTTCACCTTGCCGTTGATCGTCACGTTCGAATTCCACGACGAGCCCATCTTCATCGGGAACGCGAGCGAAGGGACGCCGGCGCTGTTGGGCAGCTCCGTCGCGTTCGCGCCCGAGGACGGTGACACCGCCCCGAGCAGCAGGATCGCGGACGGCGTCGTCTGGAACACGCCGAGCAAGTCGGACGAGTCGGTGAGGCGCGCGGTGTACGACGCCTGCGGAAAGTCGCCGGCGAACCATTGGCCGGTCGGGGCGAGCGTCTCGACGAGCAGAGAGTGATCGCCGGAAAGCGCGCCGGTGAGATCCCACACGCGGGATCCGTCCGGCTGCGCGGTGCCGCCGGTGGAGACGGGGGCGCTCTGGGCGACGGTGTATTTGGCGTGGAGGCCGGGCCCGAGCGGGATCTCCGTGCGCAGGATCGTCCCGTCGTGATTCGGGAGGCACCCGGTTCCCGCTCCGTCTCCTTGGGTGGGCGCGTCGAGGCTCGCGCCGTCGTCGCTCGCGCCGTCCGCGCTTCCGCCGTCGCCGCCCGTCGCCCCGCCTTCGAGACCCGCGCCGCCGTCCGACCCCGCGGGTGCGCAGGTGCCATCGCCCCGGCATACACCCGAGGCGCATTCCGCTCCGACGGTACACGCACGGTCGGCCCCGCTGGTACACGCCGGCAGTGCGAACGCGCACGCGACCACGAAACGCACGCCCAACTTCATTTTACGACCCACACGAGGGCTAACGCGGTCCACCGCGTTAGGGCGGGCGGAACCTACGATCCGGCGGCGAGTCCGTCAAGGCGCTTTTGTTGCGATGCAACACGACCTTTCCCATGGTCGGCCATAGGCCGATCCTTCCTTGCGCGGGGGCCCTTCGCCAAGTACGGAGAAGGCCCCAGATGGCCGTGATGATCGTCAAGAAGTACTCGAACCGTCGCCTCTACGACACGGACGCGAGCCACTACATCACGCTCGACGAGCTCGCCGTTCGGATCCGCGAGGGGGTCGACGTGCGCGTCGTCGATGCCAAGACGAACGAGGACCTGACCCAGTCGACGCTCACCCAGATCATCCTCGAGCACCGAGCGAAGCTTCTTCCGGTGCCGCTCCTCGTGCAGTTGATCCGAATGCGCGACGAGGCGCTCGCCGAGTTTTTCGGCCGGTACATGACGTGGGCTCTCGAGCTCTACATGCAGGCGAAGCAGGGGGCGCAGCAGCTCTCGCCGTACAACCCCCTCGCGACGGTGCCGTTCTCGGCGACCAACGCGATCGCCCGTATGTTCATGGGCGGGCTCCCGTGGCAGCAGCAAGCGGCCGCGCCTCCGCCGATGCCGTCCCCTCCCGCGCCTTCCCCGCAGGCCAGCGACGTCGACGAGCTGCGCCGCGAGCTCGACGAGCTGAAGCGCGCGCTGAAGCGCCCGCGACGCCGGAGCTGAACAACTATCTTTGTGCACTGCAACAAAATGGGATTGACCCTCCCGCGTGGATGCTTAGGGTTGGGGTCGGCGTTGAAAGGAGACGCCCACCCAATGAAGAACGAATACGTGACCCAGGTGCAGCAGTTCGCGAACCTCTGGTGGGAGATGGTCGATCAGCAGACGACGCGGGCCGCAGCGCACACGCAGGTGGCGATCGAGGAGAGCGCGCGGATGGCGAAGGAGTCGATCGCCTATCAGCAGAAGCTCGCCGCCGAGGTCCGCAAGGTCTTCGTCGCGAACATGCCCGGCGCCACCGCGCCGTCCACCGCTTCCTGAATTCACTTCTGTCCCCCTCCCACCGCTCCCTGATTTCGCGTTGCCCTCCCCGCTCGTGCACAGCACGAGCCGCGAAGCACGCGGAGGGGGCTCGTCGCGAAGCGATGAGGGAACCGGCCACGGTTCCACCAGGCGAACGGAAGAAACTAGCTCAGGCAGCTCCGCTTCCTGAGCTAGTTTCGCCCCGTCGGGATTGTGACCTCGACGCGGGTGCCTCTTCCGCGCTCGCTCTCGAGGCGCACCTCACCGGCGTGCTGGTCCACGATTTTGCGCACGATCGAGAGGCCGAGGCCGGTCCCGGCCTCCTTCGTGGTGAAGAACGGATCAAAGACGCTCGTGAGGTTCTGAGGCTCGATCCCCGGACCGGTGTCGCTGATCGCGATGGTCACGTGCTCGTTCTGCGGCGTGACGCGCGCGGTGAGCGTGCCGCCGGTCTTCATCGCCTCTATCGCGTTGACGACCAGGTTGATGACGACCTGCTTCAACTTCTCGCGATCGCCGATGGCCACGCACCCGTCGGCGGCGATCTCGCGCTTGACCGAGATGCCATGCTCGCGCGCGCGGTCGAGCTCGAGGTCGAGCACGTCGTCCACGAGCGCGCCGACGTGCACCGGCTCGCGCCCGATCCCGCGCGGGCGGGCCAGCTCCAGGAACTCGGTGAGCAGGCGGTTCAGGCGACCGATCTCGTCGCCAACGATCTCCGCGCGCTTGTGCAGTGCAGCACGGATGTCCGGTTCGGCGTCCAGCTTGTCGACCTGGCGGTTCATCAGGTTCAGCTGGAGGACCGCGGCGTTCAGGGGGTTGCGGATCTCGTGCGCGAGGTTCATCGCCAGCGTGCCCATCGCGCTCAGGGCCTCGGCGTCGGCGGCGCGGCGTTCGAGCGCGCGGCGCTCGGTGACGTCGATCCCGATGCCGTAGACCATCCCGCGCCCCACGTCCTCAGGGGCCCATGACAGGTGCCAGCGCACGCGGCGCCGCGACTCGGTGAAGCCGGTCTCGACCTCTCGCGCGCCAGATGCCCGCGCGAGCGCGATCGCGTCCTTCATCCGCGACTGGTCCTCTTGTGGGATCCAGCTCTCGACGAACGGGCGGCCGAGCGCCTGATCGGCCGCGACCTTCGTGACGGCGGCCGCCTTCGGATTGAAGAGGCCGACGCAGTCGCGATCGTCGAGGCCCACGACGAGGACGTCGGTGAGCTCGACGAGGGCGCGGTAGCGGCGCTCGAGCTCTTCGCGCTCGCGTTTGAGCTGCACCTTGGTGAGCGCCTGCTCGACCGTCGAGATGAGCTCCTCGGGGCGAAACGATTTGAGGACGAACGCGAAGGCGCCCGATCGTAGCGCGGCGATGGCCGCGTCGACGCTCGCGAAGCCGGTGATGAGGACGACCTCCGAGAGCTTCGCGCGATCGCGCAGCGGCTGGATGAGATCCACGCCGCTCGCGTCGGGGAGCTTCACGTCCACGATGGCGACGTCGAACCCCTGGCGGGCTGCGATTTTCAGGGCTTCGGCGCCGTTCGAGGCGGTCACCACGTCGAACCGGGCGCTCGGCGCCTCGAGCACCGCCTTCAACGTCGAGACGAGATCGGCGTTGTCGTCGACGATGAGGACCTTGCCCACGCTCAGATCCCCAAGACGCGCTTCAGGACGTCGTTGACGACCTGCGGGCTCGCGCTCCCCTTGGTCTCCTTCATGACCTGACCGACGAAGAATCCGAGAAGGTTCGTCTTGCCCCCTTTGAGTGACTCCGCCTGCTTCGGGTTCGCGTCCACGATGCGGCGGACGAGCGCCTCGATTGCCTTCTCGTCGCTGACGACCGCCATGCCGGACTCGGCGACCACGTCGGCGGCGGCTTTTTCGGTGCCCTTGAGCTTGGCGTAGACCTCCTTCGCCTGCTTGCCGCTGATCTTGCCGGCGTCGACGAGCTTGAGCACGTCCGCCAGCTGGCGCGGGGAAATGGGCAGGATCGCGGTGAGACCGTGGGTCGTCACGTCGCGCAGGACCTCGCTCTGGACGAAGTTGGCGATGCGCACGGCGTCCCCGTGGAGCATCGACGCCTCCTCGAAGAACGCCGCGACGCGCGGGTGCTGCGTCATCACGTCGGCGGCGTACGGCGTGAGGTGGAGCTCGTCGACGAAGCGCGCGCGCTTGTCCTTCGGCAGCTCCGGGCTCTCGGCGCGCACCTTGGCGACGAACACCTCGTCGATCGTGAGCGGCGGCAAATCGGGATCGGGGAAGTAGCGATAGTCCTGCGCCTCCTCTTTGCTGCGGAGCGAAAAAGTGGTCCCGGACTTCTCCTCCCAGCCGCGCGTCTCTTGGGTGATGCGGCCACCGGCGGCGAGGACCGCCTCCTGGCGCGCGATCTCGTGCTCGATCGCCTTCTCGACGAAGCGGAACGAGTTGATGTTCTTCAGCTCGACGCGCGTGCCCAGCTTCTCCTGACCGACGGGCCGGATGGAGACGTTGGCGTCGCAGCGGAACGAGCCCTCCTCGAGGTTGCCGTCGTTCACGGCGAGGAAGACGAGGACGTCGCGGACGATTCGCAGGTATTCGGCGGCCTCTTTTGCGCTGCGAAGGTCGGGCTCGCTGACGATCTCCACGAGGGGCGTGCCGGCGCGGTTGAGGTCGACGATGGAGTCGCCGCCGCGGCCGTGGAGGTTCTTGCCGGCGTCTTCCTCCATGTGGACGCGGAGGATGCGCACGCGACGCTCCGCCAGATCGACGTGGCCGTGCTCGGCGAACGGCTCGTCGAACTGGCTGATCTGATAGCCCTTCGGCAGATCCGGGTAGAAGTAGTTCTTGCGGGCGAAGCGGCTCGTCGGGCGGATGGCGCAGCCGAGGGCGAGCGCCGCGCGGACCGCCAAGGTGACGGCGTCCCCGTTCAAGACCGGAAGCGCCCCCGGGAGGCCGAGGCACACCGGGCAGACATGGGTGTTTGGAGGGGCCCCGAAGGCCGTGCTGCAGCTGCAAAAGACCTTGGTCCGCGTGAGGAGCTGCGCGTGGACCTCGAGTCCGATGACCGGCTCGTGCGACGCCATGGGTAGGCGCAGTCGTAGCACGCGGCGCCGCAAACTGGGCAGGATCGGGGCGGCCGTTTTATCGTGGAGGACCCTTGCGCTCGTCCGCTCAGCTCGCCCAGTTCCTCGAGAGGACGCTCCCCATGGCGATCCTGGGGATCGCGTTCGTCGGCGCGCCCCTCCTCATCCTCCAGCCCGAGGGATTGCCGCGCATGCGCGCCCTCGGAAAGGAGCTGACCGAGCTGAACGCAGAGAACGCCGAGCTGCGCCGGGACGTCGCGCACCTCCGCGTGCAGGTGCGAGCCCTCCGCGACGATCCGGCGGCCGTCGAGCGCATCGCCAGGGATCAGCTGGGGCTCGTTCGAAAGAGCGAGGTCGTGTTCCAGTTTAGGCGATAATCGGCGCGTGAGCTTCGAGCTCGGACGCGCGCTGCTCCTCACGGAGGCGATTACGCAGGAGGGGCTGGGGCAAGCGCTCCTGGCGTCCGCGCGCGAGCGGGTGTGCCTCGTGCGCGCGATCCTGTCGGTGGGCGCGATGACGCGTGAGCGACTCGAGGCGGAGATTTCGCGCGCGGAGACGCCGAGCATGCGCGCGGTGGTGCCGGTGAAGGATCTCGTCGGGCGCCTGCCGCCCGGGCTCTGCGCGCGCCTCTGTGCGGTGCCCGTCCGCAGGGATCCGCGCACCGGCACGGTCGACGTCGTCGTGCCCGACGTCCGTGACGCACACGGCGCGTTCGAGATCGGTTACCTCCTCAACGTGCCGATCCGCGTCGTGCGCGCACCGCTGCAGGCGATCGAGCGCGCGGTCGCCGAGCTCGAAGGAGGAAATGGTGCGGCGCCGCGCAAGAGCAGCGGCCACACGCCGGCGTGGGGAACGCAGTCGATCGAAGCGACCCCGCCGCCGCTGACCAACGCGCGAGTGCTCGAGCTCGCGCGGCACAGCACGCCGGTGCCGCCCACGTGGGACATCCCCATTCCGCTGACCCGGCGCTCCATTCATCCCGAGCCGCCAACCCCGAGCCAGCGGCCGGCGCTGCTCCTGGCCGACCCCGACGGCGCCGGAGAGTTCGCGCCGGGGGACAACCTGAGCCAGGCGCTCGAGAACGCGCTCGAACGCGTCATCTTCATTCGCGAGCCGACGACGCTGATCCCGCCACCCGCCGAGTCGGTGCCCCCGCCGCCGAACACCGAGCCGCGTCCACCCACGTTCGCGTCGGTGCCGCCTCCACCGGCGATGCCCACGGGAATGCGCCGAAGTCAGCCGCCGCCCGGATTCTACGCCGACGCGGGAGCGATCTTCTCGGGCATGCGCGCGGCGCGCGATCGCGACGACGTCCTCGATTTGCTCCTCGCGGGCACGCGCGCCGTCGCGCGAAAGGTGGCGCTCTTCATCGTGAAGCGCGACGAGTTCCTCGGCTGGACCTGCACCCCCGAGCTCGGCGACGTCGCGGCGATCCGAGAGGTCTCGGTGTCGACCGGTGCGGCGAGCATCCTCTCGTACGCGGCGACCCACGGCGCCTATTTGGGTCCGCTCAACACGACCGACGCGCACGCGAGCCTCTTGCGCGTGATGGGGACGCCGACGCGCGACGTCGCGGTCGCGAGCGTGCAGGTCTTCGGCCGGGCGACGGTGATGGTGCTGGCCGACGAGCTCGGCGAGTCGATGATCGCGACCCGTCGCATGGAGGAGCTCGCGACCGCCGCGGGCGAGGCCCTCGCGCGGATCGTCCGCGATCGGGCCGAAAAAGGCTGAGCTCGTGCTACACCGACCGGCATCCATGGACTACGCGACCCTCCGCAAGAAGTGGCAACAGGACGTCCTCGCCCCCCTCGAAGCGAAGGAGGCGCCGCGCGCGCGAATCGGAACGCTCGCCGGACAGACCGACGCGGCGCCGCTCTATGGCCCCGACGATCTCGGCGACTTCGATCCCGCGCGCGATCTCGGCGTCCCCGGCCGCCCGCCCTTCACGCGCGGCGTTCAGCCGAACATGTACCGCGGGCGCTTCTGGACGATGCGGCAGTACGCGGGCTTCGGCACGGCCAAGGAGTCGAACGAGCGGTACCACTATCTCCTGAAGCAGGGACAGACCGGCCTCTCCGTCGCGTTCGACTTGCCGACACAGATGGGCCGCGACTCCGACGATCCGCGCGCGCTCGGCGAGGTCGGGCGCGTGGGCGTCGCGATCGACTCGATCGACGACATGCGGACGCTGCTCGGCGGCCTGCCCCTCGACAAGATCTCGACGTCGATGACGATCAACGCGACGGCCGCGATCCTCCTGTGCCTCTACATCGCCGTGGCCGAAGAGAACGGCGTCCCGCGCGGCAAGCTCCGCGGCACGATCCAGAACGACATCTTGAAGGAGTACATGGCGCGCGGGACGTACATCTACCCGCCCCGCCCGTCGCTTCGCCTCATCAACGACATCTTCTCGTTCGCCGCGACCGACATACCGAAGTGGAACACGATCTCGATCAGCGGCTATCACATCCGCGAGGCCGGTTGCGACGCCGTGCAGGAGGTGGCGTTCACGCTGGCCGACGGCATCGCGTACACGAAGGCGGCGGTGGACGCAGGGCTCGACGTCGACACGTTCGGCGCGCAGCTCTCCTTTTTCTTCAACGTGCACAACAACCTCATCGAGGAGGTCGCCAAGTTCCGCGCAGCGCGGCGCATGTGGTCCACCATCATGGAAAAGCGCTTCGGCGCCAAATCCGATCGCGCCAAGGCGCTGCGCTTCCACTGCCAGACCGCGGGGATGACGTTGACGGCGCAGCAGCCGCTGAACAACATCGCGCGCGTGACCGTGCAGACGCTCGCGGCGGTGCTCGGTGGATGCCAGTCGCTCCACACGAACAGCTACGACGAGGCGCTCGGCCTGCCGACGAGCGAGGCGGCGACGATCGCGCTCCGCACGCAGCAGATCGTCGCGAACGAGTCGGGGGTCGCGGACTTCGTCGACGCCCTCGGCGGCAGCTACGCGGTGGAGGAGCTGACGACGCGGATCGAGCGCGACGCGAACAAGTACCTCGCGCGCATCGACGAGCTCGGCGGCATGGTCGCGGCGATCGAGCAGGGCTACCCGCAGCGCGAGATCCAGAACACGGCGTACAGCTACCAGCTCGAGCTCGAGAAGAAGACGCGGCTCGTCGTCGGGCAGAACGCGTACACGCAGGACTCGGCGCCGGTGCCCGTCATGAAGATCGATCCGGCCATCGAGGCGGAGCAGGTCGCACGTCTCCGCGCGGTCCGAAGCCGCCGAAACGCCGCGACGCACGAGGCCGCGCTCGGCCGGATCGGCGAGGCCGCACGGGGAACCGGCAATCTCGTACCGCTGATCCTCGACGCGGTGAAGGCGATGGCGACGGTCGGCGAGATCTCGAACGTCCTCCGCGAGGCTTGGGGCGAGCACGTCGAGACGCTCGTCCTCTGATCCCATGAGCGTCGCGCGCCGCACTGCCACGATCGTCGCGCTCGCCGCGGTCGTCGGGTGCGGCTCTCCGTCGCGCGACGTGCTCGTGCGCGCCGACGCGGGCCCCGACGCGACGGACGCCGCGGACGTAGAGGCGCCGCCTCCCGACGCGCGCGCCGACGCCGATCCGACCCTTGGCGGGCCCTGCCTCGACGACACCCAATGCGACGATCGTGTGGCCTGCACGGCCGACGCCTGCGACGCGGCGCTGCACCGCTGCCGCAATGTGCCGGACGACTCGCTCTGCGACGATCACCTCTACTGCAACGGTCGCGAGCAATGCGCGCTGGGCACGGGCTGCGGCGCTGGCGCTGCGCAGACTTGCCAAGACGGAACCGCGTGCACGATCGACACGTGCCTCGAGGACATGAAGTCGTGCGCGCACGACCCGCGTGATCTGGACCGCGACGGCGATGCGGACGAACACTGCGCCCCAGGGAAAGATTGCGACGATCGCGATCCGACCGTGGCGTCGACGCACGAAGAAGTCTGTGGCAACTCCAAAGACGACGACTGCGACGGTGTCGTCGACGAGACGCCGTGCGCGACACCGGCCTACGACACGTGCGCGAACGGCGACGCGATCGGAGGGCCTGGCACGTACGCGCTGTCGACGGTGGGCGCGCGGCCCGACTACGCGGCGACGTGCGGGGTGACGACGCCGGCCGCCGCGCACGACGTGGTCGCGCTCGTCACGATTCCCGCCGGTGGAAACAAGGACCTGGACCTTTGGGCGACCGCCTCCGGGACCGAGGTCGCGCTCGCGATCCTCGGCACGTGCGGCGTTCCCGCATCCGAGCTCGCGTGCGGCGCGGGCGGAGGGACGACCACCCGCGCGCGCGCGCGCGACCTCCCGCCGGGCACCTACGCGGTCGTCGTTACCTCGCAGCTCGAGGCGACGGTGGAGCTCGCGGTCGATTTCCGCGCGCCGACGGCGCGTCCGAGCAACGAGACCTGCGCGACTGCCGCGCCGCTGACGCTCGGCGCAGCGCTGACCGTCGAGCTCATCGACGCGACGAAAGATCTCCCGAGCGCGTGCCCGTCGAAGACCGGGGAGCTCGTGTACTCGTTCGCGCTTGCGGCTCCGGCCGACGTGAAGGTGCTCACGTCGACGTCGCGTGGGAGCGGCGTGCCCGTCGTCGAGCTGCGTGGCCCCGGCTGCGCCCTGCTCTCCGACGAGCTTCGCTGCACCTCGTCGTCGTCGCTGCCGCTCTTCGCGCGGAACCTCCCGGCGGGGACGTATTTCGTCGCGATCGCCGGAAGCACGGTGCTCGACGCGAGCGTCACGGTGATCGCATCGGCGCCGACCGCAACGCCGACGGATCAAACGTGCGTGACCGCGCCCGCGGCGACGATCAACGCTGCGCCGACGGCCATCTCGCTCGCCGACCACGAGGACGCGATCCGGGACGGATGCAACCCCGGGCGGCCAAACGCGGCCCTCGCGCTGCCGCTGGCGCAAACGAGCGACGTGCTGATCATCGCGCGCTTCCCGCAGAACGAGCTCGGCGGCGTGGCGCTGGATCTCGCGGCGTGCCAGCCCGCCGACAACCTTGCCTGCGCGTCGGGCCCTACCCCCGTGCGCGTCGACAGGCGCGCGGTGCCGGCCGGCGACTACCGCGTCGTGCTCTCGGATACACTGGGAGAGCTCGACTCGGTCAGCGTGCTCGTGCGGCCGACCGTCGCGGCGACGATCGTGGGGTCGGGCGCAGACGGGTGCGCCGCCGCCATCGACATTCCCTCGGGAGGCGGTTTTTTCAGCGGCGACACCACCGCTCTGGCGTCCGACTTCGACGACGGGTGCGACGCGCCGCCCGCGGGCACCGGCGGCGCGCCCGATCAGGTGCTCCGCCTCGTGCTCACCCAGACGCGGCGCGTTGTCTTCGACATGGAGGGCTCCGTCTATTCGACGATACTCGACGTGCGCACCGGCGCGACGTGCCCCGGGCTGGAGGTCCCCGGCGCGTGCTACGTCGGCGCGACGGGCGCGCGCAGCTTCCTCGACCTCACCCTCGATGCGGGCACGTACTGGATCGTGGTTGACGGCTACGCGGGCGCGCAGGGCGCGTGGAACCTCGACGTGCGCGTGCTCGCCCCGTGACGATCTGGACGCGCGTCCCCGGACGAGCGCACGACGACGCAGGCGTGAGGACGAGACGTCATCCGAGCGCGGGATGCGCGCCGGCGCCTGCGCCGAGCTTCCGCCGCGTCAAGCCCGTAGCGGTCCGCAGGAGCGCGTCGGTCCACGACGTGGGAAGAACGCGCATCAGGAAGAGCGCAAAGAGCGTCCGGGCCGGCGCGACATAGCGCGCGCGAGGCCACCGCGCCGTCGCCGCCTTCTCGATGGCGCGCGAGACGCACTCGGGCCCGACCTCGGTCGCCTCGAACTGCTTCTTCATCCGATCGGCGTCCGAGAGGATCGGCGCGTACGGTGAGCCGGCGACCGACCGGGTCGTGGACATCGCGCGGTCGGCGAAGTCGCTCTTGATCGCGCCCGGCTCGATGAGCGATACCGCGACCCCGAACGGAGCCAGCTCCATCCGCAGCGCGTCGCTGAGCGATTCGACGGCGTACTTCGTCGAGTTGTACGCGCCCATGAACGGGAACGTCATTCGCCCGCCCATGCTGCTCACGTTGATGACGCGTCCGGCGCCGCGCGCGCGCATCTGCGGCACGAACGCGCGGATCATGGCGACGAGGCCGAAAACGTTCGTGTCGTACTGCGCGCGAAGATCGACGTCACTGATCTCTTCGAGGGGCCCCATGAGGCCATAGCCGGCGTTGTTGACGAGGACGTCGATGCCGTAACCGCTCGTCCGCGCGGCAATCTCTTCGCGCGCGGCGTCGATCGACTCGGCGCGGGTGACGTCGAGCTCCAGGGTCTCGAGATTGGTGCCGGCGGCCTGTTTGCGGAGGTCCGCGAGGAGGGCGGGCTTGCGACCGGTCGCGATGACGCGGTGGCCGGCGCGGGCGAGGTGGAGGGCGGCGTGGCGGCCGATGCCGGCGGTAGCGCCGGTGATGAGGATGATGAGCGACTTCATGGCCAAAATTCTCCTATGCGGAATGAACATTCATTCCGTGATGAAACAACAAAAACAACGCATATTTACGCACGAATCGCCTCCCAGCAGCATTGCTCGGCGGCGTCGATGACCTCCTGAGTGAGCCCGATCCGGCCTTCCCACGCCGATTTCACGAGGCCGACGAGCGCGCCCCAGACCACAGAGCCCAGTAGCTCCGTGGGGAGCGGCTTTGTGATTTTTTGGGCGGATGTGGCCGCGAAAAACTGGAACGCCGGTGCGAGGACCTGATCCTCGAGCGTGCGTGCGTCCTTGTTCAGATAGGGCGCGTGGTGATGCAGCTCGAGGAACTTGAACGCGAGCGGGTTATCGCTCGCGAAACAAGCGGCGCGCTGCCAAAAGTGCTTAAATTGCTGCCTTGCCGGGGCGCCAGTGGGAAAGTCCGTCAGGATGGCGTGACCGAGCTCCCACTTCCATTTCAAGTAGAGCGCGTTGACGATCGCCTCCTTGTTTTCGAAGTAGCGATAGATGGTGCCCGCGCCGACGCCGGCCTCGCTGGCGAGCAGCGGCACCGCGGTCCCGTGGAAGCCCCGCTCCGCGAACAGCGTGAGCGCGGCAGCCAGGATCAGGTCGCGTTTGTCGGTTTTGTCGGTCTTGTCAGTCATTGAAGTCCGGAATGAACGTTCATTCCTCTAGCGCGTGCCGGCGGGAGGTCAAGCGAACTTCGCCAATCACCCCATCCAAGCGCTACAAACCCGAAATGCCGACCGAAACCCCCGCCCGCCCCCAGGCCGCCTCGGTCACCGAAATGACCGAGTACGTCCTCCCCCAGCACGCCAACGCGCTGGGCAACGTCTTCGGCGGACAGATCATGGCGTGGGTCGATCTCTGCGCGGCCATCTCCGCCCAACGCCACTCCGGAAAAATGGCCGTCACCGCCTTCGTCGACGATCTCAAATTCCAGGCCCCGGTCAAAGTGGGCGAGGTCGTCCGCCTGCGCGCCCGCGTGACTGCGACCTTCCGCACGTCGATGGAAGTCGAGGTGATGGTCGAAGGCGAGGACAGCAGGACCGGAAGGCGCTGGCCCTGCGTCGACGCGCTCGTCACGTTCGTCGCCATCGCGGACGACGGCACCCCGACGCCCGTCCCGCGCCTCCTCCTCGACGGCGACGACGTGCGCGCCTCACAAGCCTCCGGCGAAGCGAGACGCCAGCAGCGCCTCGCGAGGACGCGCTGAGCGACTTCGTCTGCGTCAGTCCATGTCGACGCGCATGCAGTCGGTCGCGAACCGGGCCGGGCCTGCGAACGCTGTTCGCACGGATCGCAGGACGGCGTCTTCGGCCTTCTCGACGGGCGGCGGCAGGTGGCTCAGAAGGAGCGACTTCACGTGCGCGCTTGCAGCGACTTCGCCGATGCGCGACGGCGGGGTGTGCAAATCGTAGAGTTTGTCGGGCGACCCGGGCGGGTCGAGCACCGCCGTGTCGTAGACGAGGAGGTCGGCGCCCTCGGCGAGGCGTGTGAGGTTGTCGTTCTTCGACGCCAGGTCGCCGGAGACGACGATCGCGCGCCCCGCGTAGGCGACGCGAAACGCGACCGCAGGGACGTCGTCATGATCGACCGCGGTCGACGTCACGCGCAGGTCTCCATCGCGAAGGACCTCCCGAATGGGCGCGTCAGGCGCGATGGGAAGGTCCACGGTATTGAGCGAGAGAGTGTTTCGGAATTTCGGCAAGTATGCGAACGCGCCGTGCGCGCCGAAGAGACGATCGACGAATGCGGTGGTGCTCGGGTAGGCACCGGCGCCGTTCGGGCCGAATATGCGAAAATCGAGCGGTTCGTCGTACGTGAGGTCACGCGATTTCACGAACGCCGGAAGATCCCCAGCGTGATCGATGTGAAGGTGGGTGAGGAGCACCGTGTCGAGCCGATGAAGATCGACGCCCATCTCGCCGAGGCGAACGAACGCTCCGGGACCAACGTCGACGAGGGCACGAGCGACGCCATCCACGAAGAGCACGTAGCCCGAGGCTGCGCGGCCGAAGCTGCGGGGCCCGCCTGAGCCGAGGACCGCCAACGCCAACCGCGACGGGCGCGCCGACCTTGCTGGAGCGGCGATGCAGGTTCCGGCCGCGCGTACAGACGCGGGCGCGGGGACAGAGGAGGGACGCCCGCCTTCCGCGGAGGCGCACCCCATCGCGGTAGCAGCGGTCACGACGAGGACTCGGAGAAGCGAGCGAGCGCTCGCGGCGGGTGTGGCACGCGGGTCGAGCACGTCGGGCATGGCGCTGATTTACCACCGCGCCGGATTTTTCGCAGGGATCGGTTGACGGTCCCCCCCGACGAAGCTAAGTTAACACTGTTCACATGATGCGCCCCGCTCGTTCACGCATGCCCGCCGCCGCACCGAGCGGGCGCGGGGGTGGTCGTCCCTCGGCCGAGGGACGCGGACGCGGGATGGGGCGGCCTGCCCAACACGCCTCCGATGACACGCGCTCTCGCCTCGTCGCCGCCGCGCGGGACGTCTTTCTGGAAGGGGGCGTCGCCAATTTTTCGCTCAGAGAAGTCGCGCGTCGCGTGGGAGTCTCCGCGGCCGGCGTCTACCGCCACTTCGATGGCAAAGACGCCCTCGTGGATGCGGCGTGCGCGCAGGGCTTCGCGGTCTTCTCGAGTTACCTCGTTCGCGCCCTGGGAGCGGGCACCCCGCGCGAGCGAATGCTCACGAGCGCAGACCAATACCTGCGTTTCGCGCTCGAGAACCCGAGGGACTACCGCTTCATCTTCATGAGCACCGCAGAAGATATCCATCGTTCGGCGCCTTCCCTCCCCGCGCGCGCCGGGCGCAAGGATCTGGCCGCCATGGCCGAAGACCCGACGTTCCGGTTCCTGGTCGATCGCGTCCGCGAATGCATGGCCGCCGGAATGCTCGACGAGGGGCTGCCCGAAAAAATCGCGGTCTTGATCTGGTCCCACCTGCACGGTCTCATCTCGCTCCGCCTCTCCGGTCACCTCGGCCCGGTGGGCGACGAAGCGTCGTTCGCAGCCCTCTACCGCGAGTCCGTCGAACGGATGCTCCAGAGCCTCGGTTCCTGATTTTTTTTGCTCTCGTTGTGAACAATGTTCACAAAGAAGGAGAAGCCCATGATCATCGACAAGCGCCTGACGAGCTCGCATCAAGGGGACGTCGTCGTTTTCCTCATTGGCATGCGGTTCAACCGCTGGTGGAAGCCGTTGCAGTGGTTGCGTACCGCGATGGCGATGCCGCGGATGCTCGCCGAGCTCAAGGCGCATCCCGAGCTCGGGATGCTCGGCGCCGACGGCTGGCTCGGCCGCACGACCGTCATGGTCAGCTACTGGAAGTCGACGGAGCAGCTGCTCGCGTACGCCAAGGCGCGAGACTCGGCGCACTTGCCGGCGTGGCGCGCGTTCAACAAGCACATCGGCACGAACGGCGACGTCGGCATATGGCACGAGACGTACCGCGTTCCGGCAGGAAATTTCGAGACGGTCTACGTGAACATGCCCGCGTTCGGCTTGGCGAAGGCATCCGGAATGGTGGAGGCGACCGGCCATCGCTCCGCGGCCGCAGGTCGGCTAGGCCAAACCGCATCCGCCGCGACCTAGAGAGGTCGAGCCCATCCCACGGGTCGCCGTGGGTACAGACTCAGTACTCCGCCGTCTTTGGGGCGCGCGGGTACGGGATCGCGTCGCGGATGTTTCCGAGGCCGGTGATGTACACGAGCATCCGCTCGAAACCGAGGCCGAAGCCCGCGTGCGGGACGGTGCCGTAGCGGCGAAGATCGAGGTACCACTCGTAGTGCTTCTTCTCGAGCTTGAGCTTCTCCATGCGCCGCTCGAGGTGATCGAGCCGCTCCTCGCGCTGCGAGCCGCCAATGATCTCGCCGATGCCGGGCGCGAGGATGTCCATCGCCGCGACGGTCTTCTCGTCGTCGTTCAGGCGCATGTAGAACGCCTTGATCTGCTCGGGGTAGTTCATGACCACGACGGGGCGGCCGATCTTCTCCTCGGTGAGGTACCGCTCGTGCTCGGTCTGGAGGTCGCTGCCCCATTTGATGGGGAACTCGAATTTTTTCTTCGACGCCTCGAGGAGCTTCACCGCTTCGCCGTAGTCGATGCGCTCGAACTGGACGTCGACGAGCTTCTCGAGGCGGGAGATGGCCGTCTTCTCGATGCGGTCGACGAAGAACTTCATGTCGTCGGGGCGCTCGGTGAGGACCGCCTTCACGACGTGCTTGAGGAAGGCCTCGGCGAGATCGGCGTTGGCGGTGAGATCCGCGAAAGCGATCTCGGGCTCGACCATCCAGAACTCCGCGAGGTGGCGGGTCGTGTTGGAGTTCTCGGCGCGGAACGTGGGACCGAACGTGTAGACCTTGGAGAGCGCGAGGCAGTAGGACTCGACGTTGAGCTGGCCGCTCACTGTGAGGAAGGCGGGCTTGCCGAAAAAATCCTGCGCGTAGTCGATCTGGCCGTCGGGTCCCTTGGGCATGTTGAGCGCGTCGAGCGTGCTGACGCGGAACATGTGGCCGGCGCCCTCGGCGTCGCTGGTCGTCACGATGGGCGTGTTCACCCAGACGAAGCCCTGCTGATCGAAGAAGCGGTGCATCGCCTGCGCCATCGTGTGACGGACACGGGACACGGCGCCGAACGTGTTGGTGCGCGGCCGGAGGTGCGCCACCTCTCGCAGGAACTCGAGGCTGTGGGGCTTGGGTTGGATCGGATACTTCTCGGGATCTTCGACCCAACCGACGACGCGCACCGATGCGGCGCTCACCTCGAGCTTCTGGCCTTGGCCTTGCGAGGCCACGACCTCGCCCTCGACCTCGACCGCGCAGCCCGCGGTGATTTTGAGGACCTCGCTGACGTAGTTGGGGAGGGCGCTCGGCGCGACGACCTGGATCGGATCGAAGCACGAGCCGTCGCTGACGTGGACGAACGACAGGCCCGCCTTCGAGTCGCGGCGGGTGCGGACCCAGCCCTGGACCTTGACCTTGCTGCCGGCGGGGAGTGAGCCGCGGAGGATTTCACGAACGGACGTGGCGCTCATGGGCGCGGACTCTACCACGCCGACGCGCGGTCATTCGCAGGCGAGCGGCGTGAGCTTCGCGGGATCGCCGCCCTTGAGGATCGCCGCGGCTTGATCGACGAGCGCGCGGGTGGCGACCGTGTCGAAGCGCACGATCGTGGTGGTTCGGCGGGGCGAGCCGTCGGGATCGTCCTGGTGCGAAATGACGCCGACGAGATCTCCTGCGGCGCGCTCGACGACCGGGCCGCCAACGTCGCCACGGCACAAGGGGACATCGATGATGACTGCGTCGGGCTCGCTGCTCAGCACCGCGCCGATACGCTCGTGCACGCCGCGCGTCTCGCCGACGCACTTGCCGAAGCCGAGCGCCTGGACGCCGCCGCCAGGACCAGGGGCCGAGGTGACCTTGAGCGGCTGGACCCACTCGACGGGCTCCTTCAGGATCATCACCGCAAGATCGAGCTTCGACCACTCGCATGCGGGCACCACGAAGTGCGACGCCTCGCGGTTGGTCCACGTCAGCGTGCTCGACGCGACCTCGACGCGGTGCAAGCCGACGACCGCCGCGGCCGCGCGCGCCTCGGGAGCGACACACTGGTGGGCGGTGAGGATGAGGCGCGGGCCGATCACGACGCCCGAGCAGACCGCTTTCGGCGTGTGGATGTGGACGAGCGCGCGCTCTTGCGGCGTGCCGACGGCGGGATGCGCGGGCTCGACGATCTGCTCGTCGCTCGGGAGCTCGATCGTGCTGTCGTTGTGCGCGTGCCCGCGGAGGTTGGGGTCGGCGCGCTGCGTCGCGGAGTACTCGGGACCTTCCGCGCCGATGACCTTGACCTGGGAGGCGCCGCACCCGACAGCGCACGCTGCGGCGATCGACGCGAAGAGGTGTGCCTTCATCGTTCGGTCAAGGTACCAGCGAACGCACGATGGCGCGGAAGATCGTCTCGCGACCGCGCGCGTCGTTCACGAAGAAGTGATCGCCTTCTACCTCGACCAGGGAGAACGACGCGCGCGTGTAGTTCGCCCACGCGCCGACGTCACGGACCGGCACTTCGTGATCATCGATCCCGGCGAAGGCCGTCAGGTCGCACGCGAGCGGAGGTTCGACGGTGCCCTCGTACGTCTCGATGAGGGAGAGGTCGCTCCTCAGAACGGGAAGCGCGAGCTCCATCAGCTCGGCGTTGTCGATGATTGCCGGCGGCGTGCCTCCCCAGGCGCGCAGCTGCTCCACGAGCTCCGCGTTGGACAACCTCGTCCACGACCGCCCGACCGAGGGCCGATCGAGGTGCGGAGCCGGCGCGCCGGACGCGAAGAGATGCACGACGTCGTCGCCGTGACGCCGCGCGAGCTCGAGCGCGATGCGAGCGCCCATGCTGTGGCCGAAGAACGCCACCGGGCGATCGAAGAGCGGCGCGAGGCCGGCGAGGAGGTCGTCGACGAGCGCCCCCATCGCCGCCAGAGGAGCCTCGCGAAAACGCGTTCCACGACCTGGGAGCTCGACCGGGCACACCTCGATCGACTCGGGCAACGACCGCTCCCACCCGCGGTAGTTGACGGCGCCGCCGCCGGCGAACGGGAGACAAAAAAGACGAACATTGGCCGACGGACGGGGCAGACGGAAGGGAACGCGTGAAGCTAGATCGGTGGGCCGAGGCATGCGGGTGATCGGTCCAATCACCGTACCGCAAGTGGTCGCTCGTGTTCACCGCGCACGAACACCCACAAAGCAGCTCTCGCGCCTACCGTCGCGTCCACGTCGACACGCCCGAAGCCTGGCCATCCACACCGTCACCACGGGCCACCAAGAGCCCACGGAATCTGGTCGTTTGGCATGGGCATGGTGCATGCTTAGCGAGATGGTGCGGCGCTTTCCCCCTCCCCGACGTCCTCCGCTCCACGAGGATGGCCCGGCGAGCACCCGTCGGCCGCACGATCTCGTGATTCCCAATCCCCCCCGACGCCGCACCCCACAGGACGCCGAGACGCGCGATCGGGACTCGTCGCTCGCGCCGAACCAGCTTCGATCGAGCGGGCATGTGCTCCAGGCGCGCAAGACGGCCGCCGACGGTCTGATCGGGCAGCTCGTCGAGGGTCGCTTCCGCATCGCGAGCGTCATCGGTGCGGGCGGGATGGGCGTGGTCTTCTCGGCGGTCGACGTCGACAGTGGGCAGGAGATCGCGCTGAAGGTCCTGCACCCGTCGGCGTTCAACTCGGAGAACCTCCGGAGGTTTCGACGCGAGCGTCGCGCCGCGCACGCGCTCCGTCATCCCAACGTCTGCCAAGTCTTCGGCAGCGGCACGGTGAAGGACGGATCGCCGTACATCGTGATGGAGCGGCTCCACGGAGAGACGCTGCGCTCGCGCCTCTACGAAGAAGGGCCGATGGCACTCGGCGACGCGATCTCCGTGGCACTCCAGCTGCTCGATGGACTTTCGGCCGCCCACGCGCGCGGCGTGCTCCATCGCGACGTGAAGCCGAGCAACGTGTTCCTGATCAGCCCGCGCGGGCAAGCGCCGATCGCGAAGCTCATCGACTTCGGTCTGGCGAAGCTCCTCCCGACGTGGATGCGCATGAGCCAGCCCGAGGATCTCAGCTCCATCACCGAGACCGGCGTGATCCCCGGAACGCCGCACTACCTATCGCCCGAGCAGCTCGACGCCCCGAAGAACCTCGACGAGCGCGCGGACGTCTGGGCGTCGGGGCTCGTCCTCTACGAGATGCTTGCCGGCCACCGCGCCTTCGACGCGCCGAACTACCACACGCTCATCGCGTCGATCGCGCTGCGCGAGCCGGAGAGCATCCGCATCTCGCGCGACGACGTCCCACAAGAGCTCGAGCAGGTCATCGGGCACGCGCTCGCGAAGCAGCGCATCCGGAGGTACGCGAATGCCGCGGCGTTCCGGCAAGCGCTGCTCGAGTGCTGGGCGAAGATCCGCGCGGAAGGGATCGCGCGCGGGACGCAATTTGCGAAGGGCCGCGGAGTCCGCGCGCAATCGCCCACGGAAGCGGAGACCGATGTGAACCTCCCCATCTTCGTGGACTCGGCGGCCAGCCTCCCCGCCGGACGCTCTCGCCGCCCGAGACGTTGAAGCGCGCGCGGAAGTCCGGTCACTCGAGGACGACGCGGAGGTACCGCGACGGATCGCCGGACCACTGACCGGAGTAGCCCAACGAGACCTCCTCGAACCGCACCCCGTCCTCGACGTGCGTACGACGGATGTGGAGGTGGCCGTAGACGACGGCGCGCGCGCGAAAACGAAGGTGCCACTCTTCGGTGCGCCGCGTGCCGCACCAAATCGAGAAGCGCGGGATGAGCGGCAACCGCGCGTGCGCGCGACGAAGCGGGAAATGGTTCACGAGGACGGTCTGCACATCGGACCCGAGCGCGGCGAGCCTCTCCTCGGTCGACGCGCAGCGGGCCTCGCACCACGCGTCACGCGTCGCGTACGGATCGGGATGAAGGAGCTTCTCGTCGGCGCAGAGCAGATCATGCTCCATCGCCCAGTCGATGGCCCCCTCGCGGCTCACCTCGTCCGGTCGAAACGAGTAGTCGTAGAGGAGGAAAAGCGGCGCGATGACGGTCGGCGGCCCATCGCCGGGCCACGAGGGATAGGGGTCCTCGGGCGTCAACACGCCGCGCGCGCGGCAGATCGCGACGAAGCGTTCGTACCTCTGCACACCCCGTAGTCCCCCTTGCGGGACCGTCCAGAGCTCGTGATTTCCCGGGATCCAAATGAGCTTCGCGAATTTCGGGCCGAGGGTGTCGAGCACGAACGCGAGATCTTCCTCACGTTCGCAGACGTCTCCGCCGAGGATGAGCCAGTCGTCGGGCTGCGGCGGCAGACCTTCCACGAAGGCTCGGTTCCCCGGCGAGCGCAGGTGTGTGTCGCTGATGGCGAGGAGCCTCACGAAGTTGAAGCTACCCCCATGGAGAACCAAAGTGCCTTCGAAATCGGCTACTCTCGCCTCATGCCCCCCGCCGACGAAGAAGAGGACACGCGCGCATACATCGTCGTGATCAACGACGAGGAGCAATACTCGATCTGGCTCGCCGATCGCGACGTGCCCGCGGGGTGGCGAACGGACGGCAAGAGCGGACCGAAGGCGGAGTGCCTGAAGCACATCGGCGAGGTCTGGACGGACATGCGTCCGCTGAGCCTTCGCAAGTGGATGGCCGAGCAAGAGGCGAAGGACAAGGGCACCTCGGCGCCGTGAACAGCTGGCTTTGGGTCCTGCTCGGCGCGGGCTTCACCATCGCGCTCGTGGTCGCCTATTTCACCGCGCCTCCCGAGGAGGCCGCCTCTCCTGCCGCGCCGAAGCTCGGCCCCCAGGGGGAACGCCGTCCCACGCTCGGCGATCTGCCGCGCATCGACTACGAAGAGGACGCGAGCATCGATCCCACCAAGGTCGGCTCCGACGTCACGCAGGGCGTGCAGCAGCCCCCGACGACCGCGATCGTCTACGACGACGACGCCGCGACCGACGAGCCGACGCAAGCCTCGGCGCTCATCCTCGTCTCCGCGAAGGCGCAGACGGACAAGGGCAAGCGCCGGAAGGCGAACGAGGACAGCTTGCTCATCGACGACGCGAACTCCACCTTCGTCGTCGCCGACGGCATGGGCGGTTACCGCGGCGGCGAGATCGCGAGCAAGCTCGCGGTGGAGACGATCGGACGCGCGCTCGCCGAGCAGAAGTTCGACGGCGCCCCTCACGACAACCTTCCGCGGCGGGCGTCGGAGCTCGCGCGGGCGATGCAAATGGCCAACGCCGCCGTGCTGGCCAGAGCTAGCCGCGACAAAGCGCTCAGCGGGATGGGGACGACGCTCACTGCCGCCCGTTTCTCGCCGAACAAGCAGCGCCTCTACCTCGGTCACGTCGGCGACAGCCGCGCCTACCGACTACGCGACGGCGTCTTGAAGCGGATGACCACCGACCACACCATGAAGCAGCACGGAATCACGGGCCCCGAGGGTGGACATCTCTCGCGCGCCATCGGGGTCTGGCCGCTCGTGCCGATCGACATCATCTTCGCGAAGCCGCTGCCCGACGACGTCTACCTCCTTTGCTCCGACGGCCTGAGCAAGATGGTATCGAGTGAAGGAATCGCGAAAGTGCTCGTCGCGGAGAAGAACCCGGAGGCGGCGGTCGAGCGGCTGATCGCCGTCGCGAACGAGAAGGGTGGCCTCGACAACATCACGGCAATCCTCGTCCGCGTGACCTCGCCCTCTCAGATATGACGGCGCTTCAGCGCGCGGCCTGGGGCGTGGCGCCTCTCGCCGCATTGGTGTTCGCATCGATCTTGGCGACGCAGCGCTGCGCGTGGCGCGTGAACGTGCTCGGCGGCTTCACCTGAGAGAAGAAGAACATCGCGTCGGCGAAGGTCTTCTGTTCGAACCGCTGCCGTCCAATCATGTAATTGACCTTGGATCTCTGCGCCTCGGGTCCTTCGATGGCGGCCACGTCGGCGTCGTCGAACGCGCCGAAGTAGTGGGCCAGGCCCGGGTGGACGACGGACGTATCCGCGAGCCAGACAAGCATCTCCGGTCGTGCGGCGTTCGCCGGGTCGCGCGCGATGACGCCGAGCAGCGCCTTCGCCTCGCTGTCCTGGCCGGTGAAGAGGAGCGCGACCCCGAGGCGGAATTGCGACAGATCGCGGTTCGCGCGATCGTCACCACCTCGCCCACCCGCAGCGTTTCGCAGGAAGGGAATGGACGCGTCCCACCGCTGCTGCTTGAACATGCGTAGGCCCTCTGCACCGCCCGCGCTCATGGGTTGCGTCACTTGCCGCCTCGCCTCCGTCCCGCCCGGCTCCATGGCGATGCGTTCGCCAGGAGGCAGCGCACCGTCGCACGTCAGCGCCTCGGGCAGCGCGGCATCGGCCTGAGCCCGAGAGCCCGCGGGCCTCGCTCCTCCGCACCCGAGGGCAAGGACGGTCAGTATCGGCAACAGCGTCGTCGCACGTCGATTCATCGGGCCGCGTACCTGCGAAACGTGGGCCAAGAGACCGACCGAGCTGCGGCATTCACGATTCACGAGGTCCTCCTTCGAACAATTCTGGAATCACAATCTGTACCGTCGTCAGGAGCTCCACGGAGCTCGGCGCTGCTACGGCCAACGCTAGGCGATGTCCGTCCACGTCTACGGTACGAAGCGACCACGTGCGACCGTCCGCGTACTGGGCGGCGACCTCGATGGACGGCGCTCCACCGCTCGGAAACCCCAGCGAGATCTCCTTCGGCGGCAGGCTCATCCCCATTCCCCGCGCCTTCATGTACGCCTCTTTCAGCGTCCACAACGAGACCGCACGGTCGGCCGCGCCCGCGGCGTCGAGGGCGCGCAGCTCGGCGCGCTCGACGTCGGTGAAGACGGTCTCGGCGACCTCGAGAATGTCCTTCGCGCGAGCCAGCGGCTCCACGTCGATGCCGAGCTCGCGATGCTCGGAGACTGCGCAGACAACGAGCGAGAGAGTGTTCGACAGATTGAACTCGAGACCACACGCCGGAGACGTCGAGGGCCTCCCGTAGGCGTTCGCAGTGAAGCGCCAGTCCTTCGGCGCGACGTCGCGGTAGCGGGAAAGCGTCGTTCGAACGAGGGCGCGCGTCACCAGATACTCGCGTCGGTGCTCGTCGAACCGATAGCGCGCGGCGCGGGCCTCCTCGTCCGGAGTCAGGAGCCCGCGGTACGCCGCGATGTACGCCGGCTCGACGGTCGCCGGCCGAACTGCCCACACGTCGACCGAGTCCTCGGGGATGGAGCGCCTCATCGAGCCTGCGCGAAGCGTACGCGCTCTAGCTGTCGTCTCCCAGGCCCCTGCTCGTGATCGGTGCGACGAGCCCCGTGTGACGTGCGACGACCCCGCTGACCACGGGAGGAGTGGAGCAGTGGCGGTGGTGAGACGGCGCCCAAGAAAACGAGAGCTCCGAGCACTCTTCGCAGAGCGAGAGCCCCTCGTAGTCGCGAGGACGCGTGAGGTAGTCGGCGACGAACAGCGCGGACACGCGATCGTAGAGGCGCATCCCGGGCAGATCGAGCGGGGCATACCCCAGCGCGCCGCTCTCGTCGGTGACGCCAACGACGAGCCCTGCTTCGACGGCGTGCGTCGTGAATCCCGCCTTGCTCCACTCGCACGCGCCGCCTGCCAAGAGGTCGATGAGGCGCTCGCGCGTGCGCAAGAGGACGCGCTCCACGGTGCCGTCGGAGATCGTCGTGTCGCCGTTGCCTGCGCCCGCGAGCGCGGTCGGGTTGCGCGTGGTCGAGGCGCGGTAGGCGCCCGTGAGCCACGCGGCCAGCTCCGCTCGACCCCATCCGGTCGCGGTCCCTTCGAGAAATGCGACCGCCGCCGTACGGCTCGCGTCGGCGACGTCTAGCACTCTTACCGTGCCCAGCTGGGCGAAGCGGGGTCCCGCGGCCTTGGCGAAGGGCTTGGTGGGCACCATGTCAACCACTGAGCAAGGCCCGTTCCACTGCTGAACTCGTGGAAGGGGCGTGACGGAGCGTGGACCCCACGGCCACCAACGAGGGAACCTGTCGTCTGCGGGGCATCACGCCGACACTCCGTTGTGGACAGGGCAGAGACGGTATACTGGGTGGCCCAATGCCTTACTCCGAGCCGCCGCCCGAGGAGACGCAGCTGAACCAAGCCGCGTTCGCCCCGCAGTTTCGCAGCCGGCCGAGGGTCGAGTGGACGGACGCCAGTGGCCGACAGGGGCGCCTCATCGAAGGCCCTGTCGTCGTTGGCTCGGCGCCCGGAAGCGGCCTCGTCGTGCAGGACCCGACGGTGTCACGCCTCCACGCCGAGTTCGAGGCGCGCGAGGACGGCCTCTGGGTGCGCGATCTGGGGAGCCGCAACGGGACGTTCGTCGAAGGCCTCCAGGTGACCGGCGCGCTCGTCCCGCAGGGAGCGCGGGTGCGCCTCGGTTCCACGGATTTCCTCGTCGACTACAACGCGGCGGCCAAGCGCCCGGTCGATCTGTGGCCGCACGACATCTTCGAGAAGCTCGTCGGACGCAGCACACCAATGCGCGAGCTCTTCGCACGCCTCGCCAAGGTCGCGCCCATGGACACCTCGGTGTTCATCCAGGGAGAAACCGGGACCGGCAAGGAGCTCGTCGCCCGCGCCATCCACGACGCGTCGCCTCGCGCGACGAAGCCTTTCGTCGTCGTCGACTGCGCGGCGCTCCCGGAGAACCTGCTCGACGCGGAGCTCTTCGGCCACGCCAAGGGCGCATTCACCGGTGCGGTCGGCGCCCGCGCCGGCGCGATCGAGTCGGCGGACGGCGGCACCGTGTTCCTCGACGAGATCGGCGAGATGCCGATCTCCATGCAGCCCAAGCTCCTGCGCGTCCTCGAGTCGCGCACGGTCCGTCGAATCGGCGAGACGACGTACCGCACCATCGACGTGCGCTTCGTCTCGGCGACGCACCGCGATCTCCTCACGATGGTCAACGTCGGCGAGTTCCGCGAGGACCTCTACTTCCGCATCTCGGTGCTCCCGGTGTCGGTGCCGCCTCTCCGCGAGCGTCGCGAGGACATCGAGCTGCTCGCGAACCACTTCTTGCGACAGACCGCGGGGAGCAGCCACCTCAGCTCCGACGTGATCCGCGAGCTCGTCGCGCGCCCGTGGCGCGGCAACGTTCGCGAGCTTCGAAACTTCATCGATCGCCTGAGGGCCCTCGGGGCCGCCGAGGCGCTCGCGATGGCGGGCACCGCACGCGAGGCGGCTGCGCTTCGTGACGGGGGCCCGCCTCCGTCGATGAGCCCACCGCAGCCCTCGGCGTCGATCCCTCCGCCGCTTCCGCAGGCGACGGGCTCGTCGCTCGCCATCGACGATCCGCACATGTTCGAGCTCGCCTACAAGGACTTCCGGGAGTCGTGGATCGACGCCGGCGAAAAAGAGTACGTCCGGCAGCTCCTCATGCGTCACAACCGCAACGTGTCGGCCGCCGCGAAGAAGGCGGGCATCGATCGCACGTACATCTACCGGCTGATTCGCAAGCACGAGCTCTGAGCAGCGAAGCGCAGCGAGGAAACGCTCGGCCGCTACTTCATGCCGAGCGCGAGCGCGAGTGTGATGAGCGCGACGACGAGCGCGAGAACGAGCAGCGCCTCGCGTGGAATCGGCGGGCGAGCGCCGGGAATGCTCCCCGCCCCCAAGGCCGGAGGCAGCGGTTTGGCGGACGGATGCATTTGGGTGGGTGCATCGTCGGCGTCGTCGTCGCGCGCATAGGGCCGCTCGATCTCCTCGATGGACGAGTCCCCCAACTCTTGGGCCGCCTCGTGGTCCTCGCGCTGCAGCTGCGACAGGTCAGGGAGCGGCGACGGACGCGCGGGAACGTCGTCAGAGGATGGATCCGTCTCCCCCGTGGGTGGAGTGCTCGGGACCTTGAGTGGGCTCGGGGCGACGGCCTTCACCTTGGCCGACGACGGCGCCGGCGGCGCGTCCAGCGCCTTGTCGTTCGCGGCCGGCGTGCTGACCGCGTCCGCGGCGATCTCGAACGACGGCGGGCGAGGCGGCCTCAGCGCCGATGGCACCTTCGACGTCGACGCGTCTTTGCCCGGGACGAGCCCGGCCCCGCGCATGGCTTCGAGCACCTCCGGCGGCATCTCACCGACGCGGGTGGGAGCGCTGTAAGCGTCGTCCTCCCCGGGCGGCGGGGGGACGGTGTCGACCTTGTAGATCGCTCCGTCTTCCTTCTCTTCTTCGTCGGCCATGAGCGGCAGCGCAAACCCCACCTCAGGGTACGTGAAATTCTTGGCGACCACCAAGAAAGCCCGTAGGTTCTGCGGCGATGCTTGGTCTCGAGCGGTGCGGGGGAGCCACGTCGCCGAGGTCCGACCGAACGCGGCGCCTCGCACGTGTGGACCGGCGATCCCTGTGTCGCACCCCACGCAACGGTTTTTGCAACCCAACCCACCGAAACCTCAGCGAGGCACGAGGGTTGCTTCGTTGAGCCGATTGAGACGCTTGTGGCGGCCCCGTCCACAGGTGCGTGCTTTTGGTTGTTGCCACTCATGAGCTCTTGGTCGGAATGAGCGCTGTGCCGTTTGAAACGCTGGTCGCGATCGTAGTGGGTGCCCTCTTGGCGCTCCTCGTCGTGGCTCGTCTATTTTCGAGCGCAAGCCGCGATGGTTCCCCCTCGAGGCCCGGCCTCCCCGTTGCGCCGGCAAATCCGCGGGACGCGCGCAGCGTGGCGCCGGAGCCATCGGATTCGGAGGGCGAGGTGCCGCTGAAGTCGGACATCCGCGCGCTCACCGGTCCGGGCCTGCCGCGCATCGAATACGACGAGGACGCCGAGGCCGACGGCACGGTCGTCGGCGAAGGCGCACGGCTGCCGCCAGGAGCCTCGGCGACGACGACGAAGATCGTTTACGACACGGACGCCGAGCCCGAGGAGCCCACGCAGGCGGGCGCGCTCATCCTGGTCAGCGCGACGGGGCAGACGGATGCGGGCCGGCGCCGCAAGCGCAACGAGGACAGCTTGCTGGTCCTCGAGGACGCGAACCTCTTCGTCGTCGCCGACGGTATGGGCGGCTACACCGGCGGCGCCGTCGCGAGCAAGCTCGCCGTGGAGACGATCGCGAAGGCGTTCCAAGAGCACACCTTCACGGAGAAGGATGCCGGCGAGATCCCGAAGCGCGCCCGCGAGCTCGCGCGCGCCGTTCAGCTGGCGAACGAGAACATCTACCGTCACGCGCAGCAGGACCGCGCGCTGTCCGGGATGGGAACGACGGTGTGCGCGGCGCGCTTCTCCCCCAACAAGCAGCGCCTCTACCTGGCGCACGTCGGCGACAGCCGCGTTTATCGTTTGCGCGGCGGGATGCTCAGGCAGATGACCGCCGATCACACGATGAAGGACCTCGGCGTCGGCGGCGCGTCGGCGACGCATCTGAGCCGCGCCGTGGGGGTCTGGCCGCGCGTATCGATCGACGTCGTGCTCGGCAAGCCGCTCCCTGGGGACACGTACCTCCTCTGCTCGGACGGGCTCTCGAAGATGGTCTCCGACGAGAGCGTCGGCGCGGTCCTTCGCGACAATCCGCCCAAAAAAGCAGTCGAGTTGCTCATCGCCGCGGCCAACGCCAACGGCGGACTCGACAACGTGACCGTCATCGTCATTCGCGTCGACTCGATCAAGTCGACGCGCGCGGCGTAGAGCGATCGACGACGTCGCGGTAGAGGGCGACGTAGGCGGCGGCGGACGTCGTCCACGAGCTGTCACGCGCCATCGCGCGACGCCGCAGCTCGCGCATCGCCAGCGGATCGCCGTACAGCGTGAGCGCGTCCTCGACTGCGAACACGAGCTCGGTCGAGGACGCGTGCGACGCGACGATGCCCGTCCCCTCGCTTTGCGCGGCGCGCACCGGCACGACCGTGTCTTTGAGCCCCCCCACCGCGGTCACCAGCGGCACTGCCCCGTAGCGCATCGCGTACAGCTGCGTGAGGCCGCACGGCTCGTAGCGGGAAGGAACGACGAAAAAGTCGCTGCCCGCGTACGTCCTTCGTGCGAGCGCGGGATCGAAGGCGATGCGCGCGGCGACGCGGCCTGGATGACGCGCGGCGATCGCGAGGACGCGCCCTTCGAGGTCGGGATCGCCCTGACCCACGATGACGACGCGCGCGCCGCGTTCGACGAGCAGCGGGACGACGTCGAGAAAGAGATCGATCCCCTTCTGCCAGGTCAGGCGCGTCACCGTGGAGAAGAGCGGATCGCCCACGCCGCCGTTCAGGCCGAGCTCCAACGAGAGCGCGCGCTTGCAGGTCGCGCGGCCGTGCTCGAGGCTCGCCGCATCGTAGCGTTCGGCGAGGGCGGAGTCGGTCGCCGGATCGAAGCGCTCGGCGTCGATGCCGTTCAGGATGCCGACGAGCTTGGTCGCGTGATCCCGCAAGAACCCGTCGAGGCCGAAGCCACCCTCTACCGTCTGGATCTCCCGCGCGTACGTCGGGCTCACGGCGGTGACGCAATCGGCGTACGCGATCGCGCCCTTCATCAGGTTCACGGCGCCGAAATGATCGAGCGCGCCCGAGGTGAACGCCTCGCGCGGAATGGAGAGCCTGTCGAGCGCGTCCTCGCCGAGCGCGCCTTGGAAGCCGAGGTTGTGGATGGTCACGACGCTCTTCACGCGCGACCACGCTTCGCCCATCGTCAGACGCGCGTAGATGACCGCGAGCGCGGCGTGCCAGTCGTGCGCGTGCACGATGTCGGGCTCCGTGCCCCAGGCGCGCGCCGCGATCCCGAGCGCGCCGCGCGAGAGGGTGGCGAAGCGGAGATCGTTGTCGCCGAACGGACCCTGCCCGTCGCCGTACAGGCCCGCGCGCGCGAAGAGCGCCGGATCGTCGAGGAGGCAGACGCGCAGCCTACCCGCCTCGGCGCGAGGAAGCTCGAGGACGCCGACCTCGCGCACGTCGCTCGGTCCCCACCCGACGCGAACGGGGACGGTATCCGGCCAACGCGTGCAGCCCGGCGGGACCTTGGTGACCGCGTAGAGCGGCGTGACGACGAGGACGTGATCGCCGAGGCGCGCGACGTGAGCGCTCACCGCCTGAACGACGTCCCCGAGCCCGCCCGTGCGTGCGAGCGACTCCATCTCGGCCGAGACCATGACGATGCGCAGCGGAGGTTCGGCCATTCCCGTTCGTCGGTCCTCAGATCCCGAGCACGCGACGCCCCACGAGCGCGCCCACGATCGCGAACAAGACGACAGGCAACACGTGACCTATCCCGACGTGCATCGCCTCGGAGACCGGGCAATGCAGATCGCCCATGACCCCTGCCCACGCGCCCGCGATCGCGCCGAGCGCCGCGCCGGTCGCGCGCGGGTGCACCGGGTCGCTCGCGCGACGGATCACGGCGAGCGCAAAGAACGGCCCGATCGCCATCGCGCAGACGAACGCGAGGCAGACGAGATGCGCGCGGAGCGGCGCGTCGTAGCCTAGGGTGCCCGGCCACATGGTCGTCCCGAGGAACATCCACGCCATGAAGCTCGGCCCGATGACGAGGGTGGCAACGACGAGGATCGGCGCGCTCCGTCCGAGCATCTTTCCGCCGCGCGCCGCTCCTGCCCACGTCGCCGCCGCCGCGATCAGCGCCCATCCGCCGGCCGTCATCGCGACGAAGGCTGGAGGCCGCGTCTTCAAGTCCGCGCCGCCGGCGATGAACACGACCAGGAGCGCCGCGACCCCAACGAGGAGCGTGACGAGCGTGCCGCGCTGAACCGCGGCGCGCGCCGGAGCCGGGCTCGCCTGCGCCGCCGACAGGACGCGCGCGCGAAGATCGGCAGGCAGCTCGGTCTTCATGTATCCCCCAGAATACCGCGGAGCGCCTCGTACGCGCGATGCGCGCGGAGCTTCACGGCGGTGACGGTCGTGCCGAGGACCTGCGCGGCCTGCGCGACGCTGAGCCCCTCTTGCTTGATCAGCTCGAACGCGACGCGCTGGTTCTCGGGGAGGCGCGCGAGCTCCTTCTGGATGCGCCCGGCGAGCTGCTGCGCTTGCACGAGATCGTCCGCGGCGGGAGCGTCGGCCACCGGCTCGCTCCCCTCCCCGCCTTCGCCCTCCGCGCGGAGCACCTCACGCTTGCCGCGGCGCAGCCCGTCGATCATGAGGCGCCGCGCGATCGCGAAGGCCCACGGCGTGACCTGCGCGCCGGGGATGAACCGCCCGCGCGCGGCGTGCATCTGGAGGAGCGTCTGCTGGAGGAGATCTTCGGCGCGCGCGCGCTCGCGGGTCTGGCGCATCAGGTAGCCGAAGAGCCGCGGCGCCAGGAGATCGTAGAGCTCGGCGAACGCGGACTCGTCACCCGCCGCGTACCGCTCCATGGCGCCATCCACGCGCGCCGTCTCGCGGCCACCGTCGCCCTCTTCCACGCCCGCGCTTCTACCATGGAACACGCGTACCTGCGGCGACGGCGCGCAGCCGATCACCGACCAGATCGGAAGCGCGGCGTCCATGACCCTCGTACGCAGTGGCGCGTCTCGGGTTTCGCGGCAGCCTCCGATCCCGGTCGGCGCGCACATGTCCCACCAGGCGTGCCAACTCGGAAAACCCTGGTGGAGAGCACGCGGGGCTGCTTTTTTCCCAGAGACGGCGTCGGTGAGACGGGACGGCATGAGGGGGAGCGGCTATGAAACCGTATTCCTCTCATGCTCGCGGTCCTTCGCTTCGCGCCGGCTTCCATGATCGCGCTCGCCCCGCTTCCCGCGGGGACGCGGTCCGCGCCGGCTACTGCTCACCCAAGGGGAGCAGCTCGTGCACCCGTTTCTGGCCGGCAGCGGTGATCGCGAAATGATTGGAAGAGGAGAGAATGTGAGCCGCATCCTTCCGAGCCTCGCCGTCGTCGCGGCGCTGGCGCTCCCCGTCGTCGTCTTTGCATGCACCGGCGGCGACTCTCCCGCGGCCCCCGCCGACGCAGGCGCCGACGCGATCGACGACACGACACCCGCCGTCGATGCCGGTTCCGACCGCGAGCAGCCACCCGACGTCTACCCCTCGCAGCACCAGCCCATTCCGCAGCTCGACGATCAAGGCGGCCCCGTCCTCGATCACATGAAGCTCGCCACGGTCACCTTTTTCCACGCCGTGCCGGTCGGCGACGGCGGCGCGGGCGACGGCGGCGGAGAGGGAGGCGCAGGCGACGGCGGCAGCGGACGCGTCCCCGACGAGTGGCGCGACTCGCTTCGGACGTTCGACGACTACATCGTGTCTTCGAAGAGCAGCTGGTGGAGCCAGACGATGGCCGGCTACCGCGTGAGCGCCGGCACCGGCGGTCTCTATGCGGAGCTCGACGACGCCAAGGTCGCCGGGAAATCGCTCACCGACGGCGACATCCAGACACTCCTCGCCGACGGCATCGCCAGCGGCGACCTCCCCCCTCCTCAAGATCAGATCCTCTACGCGATCTACTTCCCGACCTCGACGCAGATCAGTAGCGGCAACGCGTCGGCGTGCACGGACTTCCTCGGCTACCACGACGAGGCGACGGTCACGTTCCAAGGAAAGCAATCGCAGGTCTCGTACGCGGTCATGCCGCGGTGCCCCGCGGCGACGAAGACCGCGACGAAGGATCGCCTCACCGTGACGGCCAGCCACGAGTTCGCGGAGGCGGCGAGCGATCCTCTCCCGCTGACGAACGGCACCTACCGCCTCATCACGAACGACGCCTGGATCCCGCTCCTCGGCGGCGGCACGGCCGGCAACGAGAACGGCGACGTCTGCATCTTCGCGCCGGACTACGACGAGAGCGGATACAAAGTGCAGCCGATCTGGTCGAACGCCGCCGCTGCCGCCAGCAAGGAGCCGTGCGAGCCGCAGCCACCGCTCGCCAGCCCCATCTACTACGGCGCCGCCGTGCGCACGCCGAAGATCAAGGGCAACGGCCGCGAGGTGCTCGGCTACCTCGTCGTCGCGCCGGGCGGATCGGTGACCGCGGATCTCGATTTCTTCAGCACCGCGGCGCTGCCCCACGACGCGCGTGTGTTCGCGGGCCGCGACAAGGGGACCGGCGATCCCACCGACGTCGGCCCGATCGCCAATGGGATCACCGCCGATCTCTCGCGCACCGAGGCGCACAACGGAAACGCGCTCACCATGACCGTGTCTGCGCCCGCCAACGCGGTGCGCGGAGACTTTCATTTCGTGGTTCGGTCGGTGCTCGAGCCCACCGACTCCCACGACTGGCCGGTCATCGTCCGCGTGCGGTGATCACGGGAACGTGACGGCGGCGTGGTTTTGGCGCGCGGCGGGGCCGAGGTAGCTCTGCTTGGTCCACGTCGATCCGTCGAGCGTCCACGTGTCCCCTTGCGGCGCGCCGTTGGTGCCGCCGAAGAGGAAGATGACGCTCCCCAGCGCGGCCATCGTGTGGCTGTAGCGGATTCCGGGGCCGGTCTGGCTGACGAGCGTCCAGCCGCTGCCGTCCCACGCCCACGTCTCGGCGACGAGCGCCGCGCCGCCGAAGTGGAACGTGTGGCCGGCGAGCGACGCCATTCCCGCGTGCGTCGCGAGCGGCGGTCCTACGGCGCCGGTGGACCTCCACGTCGCGCCGTCCCAGAGCCACGTGTCGTTGAGATCGTTCTTCGCGGCGTCGGTGCCGCCCACCAACACCGCCTTGTTTTCGAGCGGCGCCATCGACGGTGCGTTGCGTGGTGACGGGCCGACGTCGCTTGCCTTCGTCCACGACGCGCCGTCCCACACCCAGGTGTCACCTAGCGGGGTCCCCGCCGCCCCGACGCCGCCGAAGAGGACGACCTTGTTTCCGAGCGTCGTCATCGCGTGGCCGGAGCGCGCCGGCGGCCCCGAGACGCTGCGGCTCGTCCACGCGGCGCCGTCGTATTCCCACGTGTCGCCGAACGGAGTCTTCGCGAGATCGAAGCCACCGAAGAGGACGACCTTGCCCGCGAGCGTCGCCATCGCGTGGTTCGAACGCGCGGGCGGAGACGGCGCGAGGCCAACCTTCTTGGTCCAGCGCGCGCCGTCGAGCTCCCACGTGTCGTCGTAATCCTGCGAGCCGTTCCAGCCGCCGAACAGCACGACGCGCGGCGCGATCACGGCGCCGTCGGGCCCGACGAAGGGACCATCCGTACCGCCGCTCCCGTCGTCGACGCTTCCATCGGCGCCGCAGCAACCCCCATGCCCGTCGGCCGTCGTCGCGCCGTCGCTGGCAGCGCCGTCACTCGATCCGAGACCGCCGTCGCTGTCGCCGTCCACGGCCGCGCCGCGATCGAAGTCGGCGCCGAGGATCGCTCCGCAGCCGGCGAGTGGCGCCAGCGCGCTGCATGAGACGAAAAGGACGCAAGCGAGCTTCATGGCTTCGCGCGCGGCCGAGCCAGCCCTCACGCGCGCGCTAATCTGCGCGATTTTTCCAGTGACGTCGAGCTGCTGCAGCGGACCGGGTGTGAACGCCGACCTGATCCCCACCGGATCCATGTCTGAGGGCGAGCGGCCTCATCTGTGAACGCGGCCGAGTCGTATGCGCACACGACGTGCATCTTCGCCACACGGCAAAAGACCCGTCATTGTCACAAAAGCTGCGGCTTTCTCCGCACATTGGGCGAGCAATCCGCAAGGGCACGCGCCTTGCTCATTGATCCAACCAGGTCCAGTCGACACTCTTTCGATTGGCGCTCTAGGAGGTCGGATGCCCGGAGTCGGTTGTCGGTTGCTCGCGACGGGATGTGCTCTCGCCATCATGGTGGTCGGTTTGGATGCTCGCGCGGAGTCCGGTGGGATTTCTCCGAGGATGACGGTCGACTGGGGAGAGGCGCTCGGCAAGGGAATGACGTGGCTCGCGTCGCAGTCGGAGCGTGGCCGCGAAGGTCAGCCGCGCGCGACGGAGACGAGCCCCAGCACGTCGCCCTCGAGCGAGCTTGGCAGCGCGTCGTTCGGCGTGGCGCCGCATGTCTCCTTCGTTGCGCGTGATTGGGGCGGCGCGCGAAGCCTGGCAGGCGGGCCCATCGCCGTCACCGACGCCATCCGCGTCAGCCGCTCGTCGCGCATGGTCATGACGCGCATCCGCCTCGGCGAGGGGCGCATCGTTCCGTTCGGACAGCTCGGCCTCGGTCAGTGGCGCGTCGACACGGACATCATCCCGCACCTCCCGCGCAACGTCGAGCTCGCTGGGCAGTTTGGCGCCGGCGTGGAGGTCCACATGATGCGCGGCTGGGAGCTCGCGCTCGAGACCGATCTCACCGTGCTCTACCGTGAGGTGCACGAGCCGCAGCAGCTCACGACCCCGCGCATGTGGGGCACCTTCCTCGCGTCGCGCGTCGAGTTCTAGAGCGAGCGTCGACGCGCGAAAGAGAGACTAGGGAGAG
Source organism: Polyangiales bacterium (assembly GCA_038231275.1). Classification (GTDB taxonomy): domain Bacteria; phylum Myxococcota_A; class Polyangia; order Polyangiales; family Polyangiaceae; genus JANYHK01. The sequence continues at coordinate 118,663 of JBBRLQ010000007.1, read as the reverse complement.
AGACTAAAAGCGAACGAGCGGCGCGGAGAGCTGACCGGGCGGGATGCTGCCCTTGTCGGCCGGCTTCTCGGTGAGGAGCGCCGCCGTCACGACGACGCCGCCGACGACCGCCACGCCGATCGTCGTCCAGAACCACCACTTCGAGGTGAGCGGGGCGTTCTTGGTGAGCTTGATGTCCACTGTGCGTTTGGCGTCGCCCGCGTTCACGACGACCGGGACCTGTGCGTCCTCGTAGCCGTCGCGACGCGCGAGGACTGTGTGCGCGCCGGCGGGGAGCGGAACCTCGAGGGGCGGGTTGCCGAGCTCGCGGCCATCGACGGCGATCGTCGAGCCAGGCGGCTCGGTCGTGACGACGAGTGTGCCGGAGGTCGCCTTCGTCAGGAGGCGACACTCGAGGCGAGACTCCTGCGTGCCGGGGAGAGCGAGCGTGCGCACGTCCTCCCGGTATCCGTCGGCCTCGATGCGGACTCGGACCGGCTCCGTCGCGGCGTCGACCGGCGCGCGCGTGAGGGGGACATCACCGATGACCTTCTGCCCAACGAGGACCCGCGCGCCGGCGACTGCGCACGTGACCGTCAGGTACGAGACCTTCGCGCGCGCCTGCGTCTGGAGCTGCTCGAACTGCGCGCGCGCGCGGACCTCCGGCGTCGCGCGCTTGCCGAACTCCTCGAGCGCGCCGAGGGCCTCGACATTGTGGCCGAGCAAGCCGTGGGCGCGGCCGATGTTGAAGTAGAGCGACGCGTCGTCGGGCGTCTGCTTGAGCGCGGCGGTGTAGTCCTCGAGGGCGCCGACGAAATCGGAGGCGTCCATCTTCTCGTTGCCGCTCTTCTTCAGCTCGACGGCGGTGCGCTCCTGGGCGGCCGCCGGGCCGGGGCTCGCGAGGAGACATAGGCCTACCAGACAGAGGAAGAGCGCCGCGCGCGCAGGGAGCCAACGCATCCCCGCGGATCGTATCACGGCATGTAGAGCGGAGGGGGCTTCTGCGACGTCGACGGGGGCGGATACAGGACCGGAGGAGGGCTCGACGCGATCCCTGTCGGCGCGCGCGTGGGCGGGGGTCGAACCGGCCGCGTCGTTCCCACACCAGGCTTCGCGGACGATGGACCCGACGGCACGGGCGCGGGCAACGCGAGCGCGATGGGCAGCGAGGACGACGCGAGCGGCGGCGGCTCGGCGATCGGCTGCGGCGGCGGCAGTACGGCCGCGAGGCTCGAAGCTTCCGCCGTCGCCGAGAGCCGCGGAGCTTTCCGAGCGAGCACGACAACGGAGACCGCGACGGCCACGGCGGAGACCGCGACGAGGAGCGCGGTGCCGAAGAGGAGGCGCGTGCGCTGGGCCGAGCGCCGCCCAGAACCCGTCGTCCATCCGGCGGTCGTGACGGCCGCTTTCCGCTCGGAAACGCTCGCGGGCACCGAAGACACCTCCGCGACCCCGCCGTTCGGCATGCTCAGCACGGTCGGAGCGTTCGCGAGCTCCGGCGATCGGTTGCCGATCCTGATCAGCGACACCCCGCTCTGCGCGGCGCGACGCGCGCTCTCCAGCGACGCGCGGCCGAGGCTGGTGGGGCTCGCGCAGTACGGCAGGAGCGCGTCGGCGAACGAGCACACGTCGAGGTACCGCTCACCGGCGGACTTGGCGAGCGCCTTCACGAGCACGGCTTCGAGCCCTGGCGGAATGTCTCCTCGAAACTCGGAGAGCGGCGGAGGAGGATCGGTCACGATCGCGGCGGCCACCGACGGCCCGCTGCCGACCCAGGGCGGCCTGCCCGTCAAGAGCTCGAACAGGATGATGCTGAGGGCCCAGATGTCGGTCCGCGCGTCGACGGTGCGCGCCGACCGAACCTGCTCGGGCGACATGTAGAGCGGCGTCCCGACGGTCAGCTCGGTCGAGGTGAGCTTCGAGGCCTCGTCGAGGATCTTGGAGATCCCGAAATCGAGGATCTTGACGATGCGCCGGTCCCCGTCGTCGCACAAAAAGAGGTTCGACGGCTTGAGGTCGCGGTGCACAATGCCGATGTCGTGGGCCTCGGCCATTCCGGCGCACGCCTGCAGCACGTAGTCGATCGCCTCGAGGACCGGGAACACCTGACGCTGCTCGAGCTCCGTCTGGAGATCGTGCCCGTCGAGGTATTCCATGACCATGTACGGCAGGTGATCGGGCGTGATGTCGACGTCGATGACGCGCGCGCTGTGAGCCCCGCGAAGGCGCCCCGCCGCGCGGGCCTCGCGATCGAACCGCGAGAGGACCTCGGGAGCCTGGCTGGCGGCGGGCTTCAGGACCTTGATGGCGACGCGTTGTCCCATCCGCAGGTGCGCGGCCTCGAACACGTGCCCCATGCCGCCCTCGCCGATCGACCGGATGATCCGGTATTTCTCGTCGATCACGTCTCCCGGAGACGGGAGTCCGATTCTGGGCACGGCCTCCGACACTGCTTCAGAGTATCGCCCGCGCGCCATCCTCGCCAAACACGTTCGTCGGGTAGGTTCGTGTGGGGATGCGCGTACGCTTTCTTCGTCCGAGGCGACGAAGGTATACGATGAGCCTACCGATGGTCCCCGCGCCCGAGCTCGGTCCGCCTGCGCCACTGGACACCCAGCGTGTCGAGTGTTCGCACGCCGACCGCTGCGGTGGATGTCCGATCATCGCGCTCCCGTACGGAGAGCAGCTCGCGCTCAAGCGCGGTCGCGTCGTTCAATCCGTCGCGCGCTACTCGTCCCTCGAGCTCGTGTACACCGAGCCCGTCGCGGCCGCGTCGCCAATCGTCGGCTACCGCACGCGCGCGAAGCTCATCGTCGCGTCGGGACCGAGGGTCGGGCTCTTCGCGAAGGGCGGCGGTCATCAGGTCGTCGACATTCCGACGTGCCGGGTCCTCTCCCCCGTCCTCGCGCGCGTCGCCGAGTCGCTCCGCGCGCGGACGACGACGGCGGGCGATGGACTGCTCGCGCCGTTCGATCCGAGCGGGGGCGGCGCGCTGCGTGCCGTGGACCTTCGTGAGGTCCGAGGCGACGACGGCGCGCGCGTGCTCGTCACGCTCGTCGTCCACCGCGCGCGCGTCCCAGATTTGGCGGCGCTGAAAGCCGCCGCGCAGGCGCTCATCGGCGAGATGCCGGAGATCGCGGGCGTGGCGGTCAACTTCCACGACGGCGAGGCGCCGCAGATCCTCGGCAGCGAGACGTCTCATCTCTTCGGCGAGGCGTCGCTCCCCGACAAGCTCGGCGCGTCGATTCACCTCGCGACGTTCGGCTCCTTCGTGCAAGCCCACCGCGGGCAGGCCGAGCGCATCCACCAGATGCTGATCGAGCTCACGGGCGTGGCGAAGGCGGTCCTGCACGGCAAGCGCGTGCGCGTCCTCGATCTGTACGGCGGGAGCGGCGCGATCGCGTTGGCGCTGGGCGCGGCCGGGGCCGACGTGCACCTCGTCGAGTCGTTCGGTCCGGCGGTCGAGCAGGCGCGCGCCGCAGCCCGATCGCAAGACGTCCGGCTCACCGCCGATCACGCCGACGCGGCGACGGCGCTGCGCGCAATGCTCGAGCGCGGCGAGAAGTTCGACGCCGCCGTCGTGAACCCACCACGCCGCGGAATGAGCGCGCTGGCGCGCGAGTGGATCGCGCGCTTCGAGCTCACCGCGCTCGCGTACGTCTCCTGCGATCCCGACACGCTCGCGCGCGATCTCGATCACCTCTCGCGCCTCGGGTACTCCACGGCGTCGCTGCGGCCGCTCGACATGATCCCGCTCACCGACGAGGTGGAGACGGTCGCCATCCTCCGGCGCGGCTCGATCCCCACGCCGCGCGTCGCCTTCGAGGACGAAGAGATCTTGATCGTCGAGAAGGGCCCGCACGAACCGACGGCGCCGCAGGCGGAGTACGCGAGCTCTCTCCAGTCGCGCGTGCGGCGTCTCCCCGGGGCCGCCGATGCGGTCCCCATCCACCGCATCGACATCGGAACGAGCGGGCTCGTGATCTTCGCGCGGCAGCCCGAGCTCGTCGCCAAATGGGCCGCTGCGCTCGCCTCCGCCGCCTCGCGCAGGATCTACGTCGCCGCCGCGCGCGGCGTCACGCCGTCGAAGGGCGCCATCACCCGCGAGCTGCGCGAGGAGGGGAAGCTGTTCCCCGCGCGCACGCGCTACCGGCGCCTCGCGGTCGCGAGCGGTCACAGCGTGCTGCGCGTCATCCCCGAGCAAGGTAGGACCCATCAGGTCCGCCGCCACCTCGCCGCGATCGGCCACCCGGTGTTGGGCGACGATCGGTACGGCCACGGCCCGACCAACCGCTTCTTCGAAGAGAAGAACGGCCTCGACCGCGCCTTCCTCCACTGCGTGCGCATCGAGATCGATCACCCGGGGCACGGCCACCGCCTGATCGTGGAAGCTCCTCTCCCTGGCGATCTCCGCGGGGTGCTGGAGCGCACGAGCGGCCCCGGCACGCTGCGCTTCCTCGATCACAAGAACGCGCTCGGCACGAGCACGTCGAGCTTCCCGCCGCCGCCCGACTCGCAGCCCGAGCAAGGCAGCGCGCTGTCGATCGAGCCGGGCGGCCTCACCGTCCGCCCGCAGATGACGAGCGACGACGACGACAGCGGCTCCAACCTGACCTAGAAACTCATCGTCCTGTAGCCGCCCTCGGAGGGTGCCCACCTCCCGACGAGGGAGACCAAGCGGAGCGCGTGCTCGAGCACCGCAGGATCGCGTTCGACGCCGCGCCACTGGAGCGCGATGACGCCCTCCTTGTACGTGAGGCCAGCGAGCGCGTGGCCGAGGAACGCCGTCGTGAGCGCGCGGACCTCGGGCTGGAGCAGCGACGCCGCGGCCTCGCGCGGACGCGCGCGAATGACGAACGCGCGATCGAACGGAGCGTCGCCGATCTCGATGTCCTCCTCGAAGTGCGCCTTCACCCAGTCGAGAAACCCCGCCGGGCTCGAGTAGACGCCGACCTCGCAGCTGATCGGGACCATGGCGTCGGCGAAGGCCTGCGTATGCGCCCAGCCTTGCTCGTCGCGCACGACGCGGAGGCGGAAGCGAACGCCGTCGAGCACGCCCGCGAGGAACGGGAGCGCGCTCGCGGTCGTGCCGGGCGGTGAGAAGCCGAGCGTCGCGGCGAACGCGGCCCAAACGTCGCCGGCCATGCGGACGTTCTGCTCCTGCACGGCGCGCGCGGCCTGCATCGCCACGACCGCCGCAGTCGCCGCCACTACTCCCGCCGCCATCCCCTCAACGTATCACTTGCTCGCGGCGCGGCGAAACACGAGGCGCCCCTTCTTGGGGTCCTGCATCGCGATGGTGCGATCGTCGACGAGCTCGATGCGCATCACGGTCCCCTCGGGGATGGGACGCTTGGCCGCGAGGGCGCCGGTCGCCGCGGCGAGCGTACGCGCGGTCACGAGCTTGGGGCCGTCGCTGGTCACCGCGATGGCCACCTGGTGGAAGGTGACCTCGGCGCCGTGGTCGTCGCCGTACGAGCTCCACGTGACTTTGCCCTGGGCGTCCGTGTCGAAACGGAGGCCCTCTTTGGCCGCCTCCGCGCGGATCTCGGCGAGGCACGCGTCGGCCTTCGCCGCGTCTCCGCTCGCGTCGGCGGCGCACTTCGTCTTCATCCCTGCGAAGACCTCCGACTCTTCGAATACGAACGGATAGCGACCTTGGAGAACCGGCGCCGCCGTCTCCTTCGAGCTGTTCGTGGCCGCGACGGCGGACGCGTCACTGGGCGAGGCGCTCGCGCACGCAGCGAGTGCAGAGGCGGCAGCGGTCAGGACGCCGAGGGCGGAGGCGAGGACGAGAGCGCGCATGGGGAGTCTCCTGGGTGGGGACGGCACGTAGCCGCCGTCGTTTCGTGAGGGAGAACGCGCGTCGGGCGCGCGTGTGACCAAGTTTTTTCTCGGGCGGTCAGTCATCCTGCCGCATCGCGCCGAGCTCGCGGCATAGATCGTCGATGAGCGCGTCGAGCTCCGCCGCGCGCCCCTCCGGAGATGCCAGGGTGAGCTCGCCTCCCCGCTCGGCGAAGACCTGCGCGAGGCCTTCGCTCGCCTCGACGATCCCTTTCAAGAAGACCACGTCTGGGCTCCTCACGATCACGCGGCGTGTGATCATCCCGGGACCGATGCAGGGTGGGACGCTCTTCTTCGTCATCGCGGCTCAACTCAACGGATCGGCGACATCGGCGTCGCGTCGCGCGCGCTTCTCGCGAAGGCGGACTTGAACGTACTCAACGAGGCGATCGACATACTCTTCGAACGGAGGGCACACGACGCCGGAGTCCGCGAGGAGCTCGTCGGCGTTGTGGGTCGCGTAGCGAACGGGCGTGGCGATGGCATCGAGGAGCGCGCGAGGGCTCTTGGCGAAGCGATCGATGCCCGGCGTGCGGAGGAGCGCCTTGGTCAGGTTGGCCGGAATGAAGCCGCGCGGCATGCGACGCCCACCGGCCTTGGCGACGAGCTCGAAGCAGCGCCGCACCGTGAGCGCCGTCGGATCTGCGATGTGGAACGTGCGACCGGGGGCCTTCGGGTGCCTGCCGAGAACGCGGGCCGCCTGGACGACGAAGTCGATCGGGACGAGGTGCAGGAGCGCGTCGCCGCGGCCGAGAAGCGGGAAGGCAAAATCGGCGGGCGACGTGACGATGAGGAGGATGAGGAGGTAGGGGCCGTCGAAGCGATCGACCTCCCCGGTGCGCGAGTCGCCGACGACCATCGTGGGGCGGAGGACGCAGATGGGCATTTTGCTCATCTTGGCGCGGACGAGCTTCTCGGCGCGGGCCTTCGTCTCCTCCACGACGTTGCGGAAGGCTTGGCCGGCGGCGAGCTCGTCCTCCCGTACGACGCCCTCGCGATCGCCGGCGACGTGCGACGTCGAGTGCATCACGAGGCACTTGAGCGACGCGCACGCCGCGCCGAGCTCGAGGATCTCGCGCGTGCCGCCGACGTTGACGTGCTCGGCGGTCGCGCGGTCGACGCCCATGTACGAGACGTGCGCGACGTGGTGGATGCGATCCACCTCCCGCGCCATCGCCCGAAACTCGGCGCCGCTGAGGCCGAGGTCCATCGACGCCGCGTCGCCGTCGATCAGATTCACACGCTGCCGTGCATCCAAGGGGAGCTCGTCCTTCGCGCTCTGGGCCTCGGCCGCGAACTTCGCCCGCACCACCGCGTGAACGAGCGTGCGCTCCGGTCCGCGCAGCAGCTCCTCGCACATCTTGCGCGCGCTGAAGGAGGGGTACCCCGTCAGGAGGACGACGTCGTCGTAGCCGGCGCGAGGCATCGGGACCGGTGTAGAGCAGAAGTCGTCCGATCGGAACCGGCAAACGACGCGGGCACCGGGCCCCGGCTCAATGCCGTCGCCGCGCGAGGCCGACGATCGACAGCTGCGCCGCGAGGACGAGGACGATGGTGGCGCCCTCCGGCCAGTCGAGCCTTCGCGCGACGACGAAGCCGAGGAGCACGCCGATGACGCCGAAGCCCATCGCCCACGCGACGACGCTCGCCAGCGTCCGTCCCATCACGCGCCCCGTCGCGGCGGGGATGACGAGGAACGCGCTGACGAGCACGACCCCCGCCAGGCGAATCGCCGCGACAACGACCGCCGCGAGCAGCGCCAGGAGCGCGCTCTCGAGCCACCCGACCTCGATGCCGGAGAGACGCGCGAGCTCCTCGTCGAACGTCGCATACGCGATGCGCGTCCACGCGAGCACGAAGAAGACGAGCGTAACGGCGGCGATGCCGAGCACCAGGTAGAGTTCGTCGGAGCCGACGAGGACGATGTTGCCGAACAGGAGCTGCTCGGGATCGAACGTCTGCTCGGTGCGCGTCGCGCGGCGCAGGAGCACGGCGCCGAACGCGAAGCAGACCGCGAAGAGCGTCGCCATCGCGACGTCGGAGCGCATGCCCCCTTTGCGCCGCAGCGCGCCGATCCCGATCGCCGCAAGCGCCGTGAACGGGATCGCGACGACGAGCGGCGACGCCAGCCCCATGAACATGCCGAGCGCGATCCCGCCGAACGCCGCGTGCGACAGCCCATCCCCCAAATACGCGAGACCGCGGGCGGTGACGAGGACGCCGAGAAGCGCGAGCAGCGCCGCGAGCACACTGCCCGCTGCGAGCGCGCGCTGGAAGAGCGGGATGGCGAGGAACGCCAGATCCATCGTCAGAACCCCGAGCGCATCTTGAGGAGCTCACGCGCGAGCACGTCGCTCGCCTCGACGCGGAGGTACGCGCCCTTCGCCCTCTTGCCCCACGCGACGATCGCCGGCGCCGCCGCGGCGTTGGCGCGCGCCGGATCGAGCTTGAGGGGCTGGACCACCGCCGCGAACGTCACCGTCGCGTCGAGGGCACGCACGAGGGACGCGATGACGGGGTCCTCTCCGATCTTCTTCGTCTGCGGCGTGGCGGACGTCGGCGGCGTCAGCGTCGTCACGGTGACCCCGATCTCCCCGCCCTTGGCGCCCCATGCGACGTTCGCCTTCTTGGGCTGCGCACCCTTCGCCGGCGGATCGCCGTAGACGACTTGCGCGGTTCCGGCGCCGACGGTGACGTCGTGGATCCGAAGGCCTTGCTTGAGCGGTGCGACGCTGACGAGCGAAAGAAACTCGCGGATCGCGTGATCGGCGGCGTCGCCGTTCGTCGCCGGCGTACGGACGAAGAGGCCGTCGGTGCCGATGAGGCCCAGAGTCGTCCAGTCGCCGCGCGCCTTCGTCCAGCCGTCGATCGCCCCGTGGAGGCGCTTGGCCTCGGGCTCCGCGAGCCGCTCGCCGAGCGCCTTCTTCACAGCGTCCTCCACGTCCGCCGCCGTCTGGGCGCGTCCGCCTGCGTCGTCGCGGAAGAGCACCGCGAGCGGCGAGTCGTTCGCCTCGAGGAGCGGCGCCGCGTCGCCGGGGTGCATGCTCGAGAACGCGGCGCTCGAAGGGCCGTCGGCGGCGCCCGGCGTGACCACGAGATCGGCGCGCAGGCTCGTCTCGCGGACGTCGACGACGACGCGCGCGCGGGAGAGATCGCCGAGCATGGCGAGCCGGCTCTGCATCGCGCCGTCGAGGAGCGCGAGGACGGCGCGCGGATCGCCGTAGTCGGGCGCGCGGCCACCATGCGCGGCGCGCGCGGCGTCGTCCTTCTTGGCGAGATCGCCGCGCGCCGCGTCCCACAGCGACGACACGCGCGCGCGCAGCGGACCCTTGAGCGCCGTGGTGGGCGCGTCGAGGACGAGCGCGCCGCCTTCCGGCACCGGCTTGGTCGGCACCGTCCGGTACGCGTAGGGTCCGAGGCGGCTCAGATCGTCTTCATTTCGCGCGATCACCAGATATCCGCCAGGGGCCAGCGCCACGGCGAGGGACAGGCGACCACCTCCCTTGGGCGCGAGGAGCAGCATCCCTCCGCCCGCGATCGGGCGCGGGGAATAGCGCGCCGTCTCGCTCTCGAAGAGCACGTCCCGCGCGCGACGCGGCTCTGCGATCTTCATCGCGAGGGCCCACGCCAGATCCTTCGGATCGTCGGCGATCGCGCCGGTCGCGAGCGCGGCACCGTCGATTTCCGCGCCGAGGCTGGGATCGAGGCCCGCGAGCGCGCACGTCAAGCTGCCGAGCGTCGACGGGAGAATTCCCAGCGTCCCGCCGACGCCACGCTGCACGCGCTGCCAGCTCGCGTTCGGCGTCGCGACGAAGACGTCCGCGAGGAGCCCATCGGGCGCAGCCACCGGCGCCTCCACGACGACGCCGCCGAACGCCGCCGCGTCGTCCACCGACACCTCGCTCTTGTTGCACGTGCAGCCAGGCGCCGTCGCGACCGTCGCTGCGAGCAAACCCACCACTACCAGGAGACGACCGAGGGACCGCGCCACCGCGTGGTCTTACCACGACCCGCTTACCCCGCGCAGCGCGCTCCCTTGGCGTCGCTCACGCAGCGGTTGAAGCCCACCGCCTTGCACGGGTAGCTGCGCGGGCGGCCGGCCGCGCAGTACTTGAGGGTGGAGCCTTCGCACCGCGCGGGGGCGGCGGGATCGCATTTCTCCCCCTTCTCGGGCGCCGGCATCGCGCACGCGCCGACTGGGACGCTCGCCGCGCCGCCGCACACGAGGCCGCCGGCCGCGCAGTCGATTCGGACCTGGTGGCCGTGGTGACACCCAATGGCGACCTCTCCGTCACAGCTCGCTGCGCCGTTCGTACACACGGTGGTGTCGGGCGCGCAGGCTGCCGCGCCGTCCGCGTGGACGCACTTCAGGCCGAACGCCGCGCAGTCGAGGCTGACGAGCTTCCCCTTCTCGCAGCGCAGGATTCGCGTGCCGGAGCCCGAGCACACCGGCGCCGCGCCTTCTTGGATCTCGGCGGGGCACGGCCCCAGCGCGCAGTAGGCTTCGCCGCTCCTCACCGCGCATTGCTCGCCACCGCGCGGGCAGTCGCGCACCGCGAGCACCTTGTCCTTGGAGCACGACAGCGCGCGCCCGTCGGCGTCGCAGAACCCCGCGACCCCCTGACCCCCTCGCCCTACGCACGCGTCCGGCTTGGCCCCGCGGAGCGCGCACGTCCGGAGCTGCGCGCACGTATTGGCGCGCAGACCGCATTCGCGGATCGTCAGCGAGAAGCCGACAGCGCTCGGCTTCGCCAGCTCTTCGCTCATCGCGCGCACGCACTTCGGGAAATCCTGTGGGATCATCCCCGCCGGAATCGGCACCCCCTCGCACGACGCGAAGAGCGCGCACATCTGCTCGACGTCATCGAGCACCGGGGGCTTCAGATCACCCGGCCGCGCGCCGCCCGCGGCGAGGCAAAGACCGCCTGCCGTCGCCACCGACGCCGCAAGAAGCCGCCCTCTCCACGACCGCCCTCTCCACGACACCGTCGCGCTCATCGCTCCCCGGGGTGCGAAACCCTACGCCCCTCGGGATGGACGTTCCAGCGGCCCCGCCGATTCTTCCCAATTTCCGCTTTTTTTTCGCATTTTCCTGCATTTTCATGCCCCCGGACCATCCCGCTGGCAGCTCGCGGGCGATCGGTTGTAAGGTTCCGCACGCCCGAAGGGAGAACACGGCGATGCTGGACGACGTTCACAAAGAGCTGCAGGGAGCGATCGTGAAGGCCCACGATGTGCTGAAGCGCGAGCTCACCAAGCTCCGCGCCGGGCGCGCCAACCCGAACCTGCTCGACGGCGTGAAGGTCGACTACTACGGCACGCTGACGCCGCTCTCGCAGATGGCGAACATCAACGTCCCCGAGCCGCGCCTGCTCACGGTGAAGCCGTGGGACAAGAGCGCGGCGAAGTCCGTCGAAAAGGCCCTCCGCGAGAGCGACCTCGGCTTCAACCCGCAGCTCGACGGCGATCTCATCCGCATCCCCCTCCCGCCGCTGACGGAAGAGCGCCGCAAAGAGTTCGTGAAGATCGCCAAGAAATACGGCGAGGAGTGCAAGGTCACCATCCGCAAAGCGCGCCACGACGCGCTCGACATGCTGAGCTCCATCGACTCCGAAGGCGGCGCGAGCGCCGATGAGGTCGACCGCGCGAAGAAAAAAGCAGAGGAGCTCGTCGCCGACGGTGGCAAGTCGGTCGACCAGATGATCGCCCACAAAGAGAAGGACATTCTCGAAGTCTGAGCGGGCGGGAGGCGCGTCAGAGCTCCCGTCGGGGCCTGTCACCACCCGCGTCAATTTCCGCTCTCGGTGTCCCACACCTTGACACCCTTGGTGGGGGATGAAATCCTTTTGCTTTCTCCGGAGGAGCAAGTTCGTTCATGCGGGCCATCGCAGCGGGGCTGAGCGACGTAGGGCTCCAACGAGAGCACAACGAAGACTCGTTCATCGTGCTCAAGGAGTACGACCTGTACGTCGTCGCCGACGGTATGGGAGGGCACCGCGCGGGCGATGTCGCGAGCAAGCTCGCCACCGAGACCATCAGCGAGTTCTTCAAGTCGACGGCGAACGACGACGTGACCTGGCCGTTCCACTTCGACACCAACCTGTCGGAAGAAGAGAACCGCCTCCTCACCGGCATCCGCGTCGCAAATCGGCAGATCTTCGAGAGAAGCACGCGCTCGCGCGAGTACCACGGCATGGGGACCACCGTGGTCGGCGCCATGTTCAGCCCGCGCAAGAAGCGGATGTACATCGGCCACGTCGGCGACTCGCGGTGCTACCGCGTTCGTAGCGGCGTCATCCAGCTGCTCACGCGCGACCACTCGCTCATCAACGACTACCTCCTCGCGATGCCGGACCTCACGGAAGAGCAGCGGAGCGAGCTGCCCAAGAACGTCATCACGCGCGCCCTCGGCATGCAGGACCAGGTCGTCGTCGACCTCCAGCACGACGAGCCCGTCCTCGGGGACGTGTACATCCTCTGCTCGGACGGCCTGTCCGGCATGGTCTCGGACGAAGAGATCCAGAAGATCATCACCACCGCGGCCGACATCCGCGACGCCTGCAAGAAGCTGATCCAGAAGGCGAACGAGTCGGGCGGCGAGGACAACGCTACCGTCGTCCTCATCAAGATCGAGGAGGCCCCCGAGGGCGCTACCGACGATCCGAAGAACGACAAGCCGGTCTCGAGCCCGCCGAAGCCTGCCGTGGCTGCCAAGGGCGGCAAGGGCGACAAAGCAAACGCGAGCGACGACGACGACGGTGCGCTGGGCTTCGCAGAAGAGCCCACCGCCCCGGGTGTCATTCCGCGACGGTAGCCCGCTAGACCCGCGCAACGAGAGCTTTGCACGGCGGCGCGCCGCGCGGTAAGAAGGCGCCCCCATGGTCAAAGCCATCTTCGCGGTGCTCGGCGGCTTCTGCGTCCTCGTCATGGGGACCCTCGGCTATGCGGGCATCGCGCTCCTCATGGGGATCGAGAGCGCCTGCATCCCGCTGCCGAGCGAGCTCATCATGCCGTACGCCGGCGCGATGACCGATCCGAAGACGAACGCCGAGCTCGCCGCGCAGTTCCACATCGCGCTGCCGCAGTTCTCGCTCTTCTGGGCCGCCTTCGCCGGCGCCATCGGGTGCAACCTCGGCAGCGAGGTCGCCTACTGGGTCGGCGCGAAGGGCGGGCGCAAAGCCATCGAGAAGTACGGCCGCTACATCCTGATGAGCAAGCACGAGCTCGCCATCGCGGACAAATGGTTCGAGAAGCGCGGCGAGGCGATCATCTTCATCGCGCGTCTTCTGCCCGTCGTCCGCACGTTCATCGCGTTCCCGGCTGGCGTCGCGCGGATGAACCGCACCAAGTTCCACGTCTACACGTTCGCGGGCTCCCTGCCCTGGTGCTACGGGCTCGGCTACGTCGGGCAGTACCTCGGCGTCGAGCTCACGAAGGAGTCGAGCCCGCTCAAAGCCTTCATGCACAAGTTCGATCTCGTCATCGGGATCGTCATCGTGCTGGCCGCGGTGTGGTTCATCCGGAGCCGGCTCCGTGCGCTGAAGGCGTACCGCGAGGCGGATCGCGCTGCGGCCGAGAGCGCCGCCGCCAAGCCGGCCAGCGCGAAAGACTGAGAGTCTCGCGTCCGTGCGCGACTCGCCCCTCGATCGCGCGCCTCTGCCGGCGTACACGTGGAGGCGCGGCGCGGACGGCGGCTTCGTCCTCCGTGAGCACAACCAAGCGGCGACGGTGATCACCCAGGGTCGCATCCCCGGGCTCGTCGGCAAGACCGCGCAGCAGATCTACGGCGCGCGCGGACGAGCGCTCGAGGATGACCTCGCACGGAGCCTCGAGGACGGCCCCTTCACGCGACGTGACGTCGACTTCACGCCCGGCACGACCGGCGAGACGCGGCGCTTCACGATCACCTACGTCCCGCACCCGCCCGACACCGTGATGATCTACACAGAGGACGTCACGCATCGCGCGCGCCTCCAAGATCAGCTCCGCCGCGCGCAGAAGATGGACGCGCTCGGCCAGCTCGCCGCCGGGCTGGCCCACGACTTCAACAACGTCGTCGCCGCGATCGAGGGGGCCGGCGCGGTGCTCGCCGACGCGCTCGGCCCTGACAGCCCGCACCTCCGCGAGGTCGACGAGATCCGTCAGGCCGGCGCGCACGCGGCGTCGCTCTTGCGCCAGCTCCTCTCCCTGAGCAAAGAGCAGGTGGCGCCGCGGGGGAGCGTCGATCTCGGAGAGACCGCGCGGGGTCTCGAACCGATGCTGCGGCGCCTTATTCCCGACCCGATCGCGCTCCGATTGGAGATCGCCGGCGATCTTCACCCGGTCGCCGCGGACGCGATGCAGATGGAGCAGCTGGTCTTGAATTTGGCCCTGAACGCGCGCGACGCGATGCCCGACGGAGGTGTGCTCACGATCGCCGCCGCCAACCTCGAGGCCGACGCGAACATGGCCGCCGAGCTCGGGCTCGCGAACGCCGGAGAGTTCGTCGAGCTCGCGGTGACCGACACCGGCGTGGGCATGGACGCGGCCACCCGCGAGCGCGCGTTCGATCCGTTCTTCACCACCAAAGCCCCCTCGCGGGGGACGGGGCTCGGTCTGTCGATCGTCTACGGCGTGGCGCAGCGGTCCGGCGGTAGCGTCGCGCTCGAGAGCGAAGTCGGGCGTGGCACGACCGTCCGTGTGCGCTTGGCGCGGGCACGCCCGATCGAGGATCAAGCGATCGCGCCGTCCGACGCCGGCGAAGGCGTGGTGCGGCGCGTGAGGCGCGTTCTCCTCGTCGAGGACACCGCGCCGGTCCGTCGCGCGTGCCGCCGCTCCCTCGCCGCGATCGGCTTCGATGTCCTGGAGGCCGCGACCGAAGAGGAGGCGCTCCGCGTCGCGTCGAGCGTCGAGGGCCCCCTTGATCTGCTCCTCACCGACGTGAACATCCCCGCGAGCGGCGGCCGCGCGCTCTACGAGAACCTCCGCGCAACGCGCGTCGGGCTCCGTGTCCTCTACATCTCGGGCCACACGCAGGCCGATCTCGTGCGGCACGGATCCGTCGCCAACGGCGCGCCCTTCCTCCAGAAGCCCTTCGCGTTCGGGGACCTCGTCGCCGCTGTCCGCGCCGTGCTCGGGCTCTCGGAAGCGGACGTCGCCCGCGTCCCCTGACTGCGCTACATTCCGAGGCATGTCGCTCGACAGCTTCCCGGGTTCGCGGAAACCCTCGATCACGCACGGCAAAGACGCGGACGACGTGTCCGCCGACGGCGAGGCCCCCGGCGATCTCGCTGCCCTCCGTGCCGCCACCGCCGCGTGGCGCGCCGGACCGGTCGCCAAGAGCGAAGCGAAGATGCCCTCGCGCGCGAGCCGCTTCGCGACGTGGAGCGACATGGACATGCCCGACGTCCTGACGCCCGCCGACGTCCGTGCAGACTACATGAAAGATCTCGGCCTCCCGGGCGAGTACCCGTTCACCCGCGGCGTGCAGCCGACGATGTACCGGAGCCGCCTCTGGACGATGCGCATGTTCGCCGGCTTCGGCGCGCCCGAGCAGACCAACGCGCGGTTCAAGTACCTCCTCGCGCAAGGGCAGACGGGGCTGTCGACCGCCTTCGATTTCCCGACGCTCATGGGCTACGACTCCGACAGCCCGCGCTCGCTCGGCGAGGTCGGCATGTGCGGCGTCGCCGTCGACACGTTGCGCGACATGGAGGTCCTGTTCGACGGGATCCCGCTCGACAAGGTGACGACGTCGATGACGATCAACGGTCCGGCGATCGTTCTCCTCTGCTTCTACATCGCGCTCGCCGACAACCGCGGCATCCCGCGCAGCACCATCGGCGGCACCGTGCAGAACGACTGCCTGAAGGAGTTCATCGCGCAGCACGCGTGGCTCGTGCCGCCGCGGCCCGCGATGCGCATCGTCACCGACATGATCGAGTTCTGCAGCAAGGAAGTGCCTCGCTGGAACACGGTCAGCATCAGCG
Source organism: Polyangiales bacterium (assembly GCA_038231275.1). Classification (GTDB taxonomy): domain Bacteria; phylum Myxococcota_A; class Polyangia; order Polyangiales; family Polyangiaceae; genus JANYHK01. The sequence goes on along the minus strand of JBBRLQ010000007.1, from coordinate 102,872 downwards.
GCTACCACATTCGCGAGGCCGGAGCGACGGCGGCGCAGGAGCTGGCGTTCACGATCGCCGACGGCATCGGCTACGTGGAGTCGTGCATCGAGCGCGGCCTCCCGGTCGACGATTTTGCGCCGCGCCTGTCGTTCTTCTGGGACGTGCACAACGATTTCTTCGAAGAAATCGCCAAATTTCGCGCCGCCCGGCGGATGTGGGCGCGCTTGATGAAGGACCGCTTCGGCGCCAAGAAGGCCGAGAGCATGAAGCTCCGCACGCACGCGCAGACCGCAGGCGTCAGCCTCACCGCGCAGCAGCCGTACAACAACGTCGTCCGCGTCGCGCTCCAAGCGCTCGCCGCGGTGCTCGGCGGCACGCAGTCGCTCCACACCAACTCGCTCGACGAGACGTACGCGCTGCCGACCGAGGACAGCGTCACGATCGCGCTTCGCACGCAGCAGATCATCGCCGAGGAGACCGGCGTTGCCGGCACGATCGATCCGCTCGGCGGCTCATGGTTCATCGAAGACCTCACGAACCGCATCGAGGCCGAGGCGCTGGCGTACATCAAGCGCATCGATGACATGGGCGGCATGGTCGAGGCGATCGAGAAGGGCTACCCGCAGCGCGAGATCGCCGCGAGCGCCTATCGCTTCCAGCGTCAGCTCGAGGCCGGCGAGCGCGTGATGGTCGGCGTGAACCGGTACGCCACCGACAACGATCCGAAAATCCCGCTCCTCAAGATCGACGACGCGGTGCAGAAGCAGCAGGTCGACAACCTGAAGCGCGTGAAGGAGACGCGCGACGCCGCGAAGGCGAAGGCGTGCCTCGAAGCGGTGCGCGTGGCGGCGGCCTCGAAGGAGAACTTGATGCCGCCGATCATCCTGGCCGCGAAGGCCTACTGCACCCAGCAGGAGATCTGCGACGTGCTGCGCGGCGTGTACGGCACGTACACCGACCCTGCGGAGTTCTGATCTTGGCCCTCTTCGGAGCGCCTCGGTACGCTTCGTCTCGAGGACACCGCCATGCCGAAGCTCCCCGTGCGAAGCACCTTCCGCCGCTACGTTCGCCTGCCGTGCGAGGTCGTCCGTGAGCACGACTTCACGCTCATCGGCGATCTGGCGCTCGATCTCTCTATCAAGGGGATGCTCGTGCGCGCGAAGACGCGTGTGCTGACGGGAGAAGAGGTCGTCGTCGCGTTCCAGGCGCCGCGGTCGAACGTATGGTTCGACGCGCTCGGTGTCGTCACCCGCGTGCTCCACGGGCGCCGGCCGGGAGACGACCTCGGGGTGTCTTTGGGCATCGAATTCTACGGAATGCACCCGCGCACCGAGCGAGCACTTTTTGTGCATTTGCGGGGACTTGCGGGTCCAGAAGCGCTGCGCCCTCTCCGCTCGCTCGTCGCCGCCTGAGGCGCTTGATACGCTTGCTAGTCCCGTGAAGGCTGGCGACACGATCGGCGGAAAATACGTGCTGGTTCGCCCGATAGGCCGGGGCGGCATGGGATCCGTCTGGGTCGCGCGCAACACGCTGGTCGACGGGAAGGTCGCCCTCAAGGTTCTCCGCGCGGAGGGCGCCGAGACGGGCGACGCCGCGCGCCGGTTTCGTCATGAGGCGCGCGTCGGCTCGAAGCTCGGTCACCGGAGCATCACGCGCGTGTTCGATCTCGTCGAAACCGAGGAGGGGCTCGTCCTCGTGATGGAGCTGCTTCGCGGCAAGACGCTGGAGGCGCGCTTGCGGGAGGTCGGGGTGCTGTCGCCGGAGGAAGCCGTCGCGATCGCGGTGCCGATCCTCTCGGCGCTCGACCACGCGCACACGCAGGGCGTGCTCCACCGCGACTTGAAGCCTTCGAACATCTACCTGTCGCTCGAGCCGGACGGCGAGACGATCCCCAAGCTCCTCGATTTCGGGATCGCGAAGGGGGGTGGCCCGGTCGACGAGGGCTTCGCGACGCTCGACGGCGACGTGCTCGGGACGCCGGGGTACATGTCGCCCGAGCAGATCCGCGCCGACGGCAAGGAGATGGACGGGCGCAGCGATCTCTTCTCGATGGGCGTCGTCCTCTACGAGATGCTCACCGGATCGCCGCCATTCGACGCCCCCGCGCCCTCCGCGCGCCTCGCGGCGGTGCTCGAGACCGAGGTCGATCCCGATCCGCACATTCCTCCGAAGCTGTGGCTGGAGATTCAGCGGGCGCTCTCGAAGCGCCCGAGCGAGCGGCACGCGACCGCACGCGAGATGGCGAACGCCCTCGCGGCGGCGGTCGAGCACAGCGAGACGTCCCTCACGAAGCTCCTCCGCGCACCACCTCCCGCGCCGCAGTCCTCGGCGCAGCGGTTCGACAACCGCACCGACGACGGCGTCGAGACTCCCACCGCTGCGGCGTCCTCCACGTCCCCGGCACGACGGGCGCTCGGGCTTCTCCTCGTCGCGGCGACCCTCACGACCGCCGCCCTTGTGACCCGCTCGCGCCTCACCGCGACCGCGACGCCGACCGCGACGCCGACCACGACTCCGACTCCGACTCCGACCGCGACTCCGACTCCGACTCCGACCGCGACGCCGACTCCGACCGCGACGCCGACTCCGACTCCGATCTCCGCCCTCTCCCCCTCCGCGAGCGCGCCGCGGCGCGTGCCTGCTCAGCCTGCACCTTCGGCGTCTGCGCCCGAGCCCGAGCCGGCGACGACGGGGCCTCACGGCATCGCGCGAAACCCTGGATTTTGATGGTCAGCCGAGATCGCGCGCGACGACGGCCGCGGCCGTTTCGTGGGCGAGCTTGATGCAGTCGGGGATTCCGATCGCGAAGCCGCTGCCGTTCGCGTGAAGGCCCGGCCAGCGCGCGAGCTCGTCGCGGACGCGGCGCACGCGGCCGAGGTGGCCGAGCGTGGGCTGAGGGCTGGCGCGGCGGAAACGGAAGACGTGTGTGAACACCGGACGCACGCGAATGCGCATCATCTCCTCCAGCTCGCGCGACGCGAGGAGGACGAGCTCCTTGTCGTCGAGATCGAGGATCTCCTCGCGCCCGGCGCCGCCGAAGAAGCAGCGGATGAGGACGTGTTGGTCCGGCGCGCGCCCGGCCCACTTGCTCGAGACCCACGTCGCCGCCATCGTCGACCGACGCTCCGAACGGGGGACGATGTACCCGACGCCGTCGAGAGGGTGCGAGACGTCCTCGCGGCGCAAGGCGAAGAAGACGGTCGCCGTCGAGGTGTACGCGATCTCGCCGAGCGCGGACGAGAGCGGCGTGGAGAGGTCGCGGGCGGCGTGACCGAGGGCGTGTGCCGGTCCTGCGAAGACGACGTCGTCGGCGACCACTCGCTCGCCCGCCTCTGGAACGACCGTCCACGCGCCGTCCTCGCGGCGGGCGATCGCGTCGACGCGGCAGCCAAGGCGCAGCGTCGCGACCGGCTCGAGCCGCGCTGCGAGCGCCTCGACCAGCGTGACCATGCCGCCGCGCAGCGAGGTGAACGCGCTCTTCGGCTTCCCGTCCGGGGACGCGGCGTGGCGAGCAGCCCGCATTCCGCGGACCAGCGATCCATATTTGCGCTCCGACTCCGGGAACTGAGGAAACGTCGCCTGGATCGACAGCTGCCACGCGTCGCCCGCGAAGATGCCGCCGAGCATCGGTGCGATGAGCTTGTCGGTCACTTCGTCGCCCAGGCGCCGCGAGAAGAACTCGCCGATCGACTCGTCGGTGTCGGCCTGACGCGCCGGGATGAACGGCTCGAGCGCCATCCGCAGCTTGCCATCCCACGTGAAGAGCGGCGTCAGCACCATCGGCGCGAGCTTCGTGGGGATGCCGAGGACGAGGCCGTCTGGCATCGGCAAGAGCTCGCCGCGCTGCGAAACGTAGACCTTGCGGCTCGCCTCCTCGGTCTCGATCATCTCTGCCGACAGACCAAGCGAGCGCACGAGCTCGCCCGCGGCGGGCTTTGCGTTGACCCACGAGTCGGGGCCGCCGTCGAGCGTGAAGCCGGCGGTGTCCACGGTGACGATGTTGCCGCCGAGGTGCGGCGAGGCTTCGATCAGCGTTACGTCGCACGCCGCGGTCAGCGCGTGCGCGGTCGCCAGCCCCGAGATGCCGCCGCCGACGACGACGACCCGCCGCTTCCTCACGGGCCTCCGACGAGCGGGCGCGCGACCTCGACGACGGCGCGCACGAGGCCGTCGCCGTCGTTGAGCGACTCGCTGCGGTGAAGCACGATCTTGCGCTCCTGCGCCCACGCCTTCGCCTCGATGTCGATGTCGTAGAGGATCTCTACGTGGTCCGCGAGGAAGCCGATCGGCGCGACGACGAGGTGGCGCATGCCGTCGTGCGCGGCGGCGTCGATCGCGGCGCGCAGATCGGGGCCGAGCCACTCGACCGGCTTTCCGCCGGGGCCTGGGCCGCTCATCCCCTGACTCTGGAACGCGACGACGTAGTCGGGCGCGTTGGGGCCGAGGCGCAGTGCGATCATCATCGCGCTCGCGCGGACCTCGTCCTCGTAGGGATCGCCTTGTTTGATGATGAACGTCGGCAGGCTGTGCGCGGTCATCACGATGCGCGTGCGTGCGCGCTCGGGCTCCGGGATCTTGGAGACGGCGCGATGGATGTTCGCCGTGTACGCGTCGAGCAGCGTCCCCTTGCGGCCCCAGTTGCCTGCGGCGACGACCTCGATCGCGGGTCCCCCTTCCTTCGCGAGCGCCGCCGCCGCCTCCTTCATCGCCGCGCCGTAGATCGCCGCCGAGTGCTGGGCGAGCGGCACGACCGCGACCTTTCGCACGCCCTCGGCGCCGAGCGACGCGAGCACGTCCTTCGGGTACGGGTGCCACAGCCGCATCGCTACGCGCGTCGGAACCGATAGCGCGCGCTCGACCTTCGTGGCCACGCTCTTGGTGATGCCGAGGAGCGGCGATTTGCCGCCGATCGCTTCGTAGCGCCGGCGCACCTCGGCGACGAGCTCGGCGCCGGCCGGCTGCCCGCGCCGGATGTTGGCGAGAAACTCGGGGAGATCGTCGAGCCGCTCGACGGTGCCGTGGGCGATGAGGACGACGGCGGTGCTCGTCTTCGCGGTCATTGCGCGTGAACGAAGTCGATGACGGCCTGCACCGTCTCGACGGGCGTCTCCGGGAGGATGCCGTGCCCCAGGTTGAAGACGTGCCCCGGCCGCTTGCCCGCCGCGTCGAGGACGCGCTTGGCATGCTTCAGCGCGATCTCGACCGGCGCGAAGAGCACGGTCGGGTCCATGTTCCCTTGCACCGCGCGATCGTGTCCGATCCGCTTCCATCCTTCGGCGAAAGGTGTGCGCCAGTCGAGGCCGATGGCGGTGCCGCCTGCGTCGCGTTGAAGCTCGAGGAGCGCCTGCGTGCCGGTGCCGAAGTGGATGACCGGCACGCCGGCCTTCTCGACGTCCTTCAGGATGTGCGCGACGTGCGGCTGCACGTACTCCTTGTAGTCCTCCGGCGAGAGCTGCCCGACCCAGGAGTCGAAAAGCTGCACGCAGTCGGCGCCGGCGACGATCTGCGCGCGCAGGTATTTGCGCACGACTTCGGCGAGCTTCCCCATGAGCGCGTTCCAGGCGTCGGGCTCGGCGTACATGAGGCGCTTGGTCTTGGCGAAGTGCGCCGACTTTCCGCCTTCGATGAGGTAGCTCGCGAGCGTGAACGGCGCCCCTGCGAAGCCGATGAGCGGAAGCTTTCCGGTCAGCTCCTTCTTGATGCTCTTGATGGCGTCGAGCACGTACCCAAGCCCCTCCTCGGGATCGATGACGCGTAGCTTGTCGATCTGCGCGCGGTTCGAGATGGGCTCGTGAATGACGGGCCCCTCCCCTTTCGCGAACTCGAACGACGCCCCCATCGGCTCCAGCGGCAGCAAGATGTCCGCGAAGAGGATCGCCGCGTCGACGCCGAGGCGTAGGGGCTGCAGGGTAACTTGGGTCGCGAGCTCCGGCGTCTTGCAAAGCTCGAGGAGCGTGTGCTTCTGGCGGAGGGCTCTGTACTCGGGCATGTAGCGGCCGGCCTGGCGCATGAACCAGACGGGAGTCACGTCGGTCTTTTCGCGGCGCAGGGCTCGAAGAAAGCGGTCGTTCATGGGGGGGTCGGGACAATGTACCACCGGCCGCGTATCATGGGAGCATGCGCGATCGGCGCCTCGGGACACCCGGCGGGCGGTGGGGCGTCGTCCTCGCTGCGACCGCCCTCGCCGGCTGCGCGCTCGATTGGGGGTTCCAGTCCGACCCGGCGGGCCCGCGCGATGGTGGAGGGGACGGCGCGTCGAGTGGAGCGTCCGGCGGCTCGAGCGGAACCAGCGGGTCGAGCGGAACCAGCGGAGGCAGCGGAACCAGCGGCTCCAGCGGCTCGAGCGGCGACGGGGGGCCGCCCGTCGACGCGGGTCCGACGTGCCACGCGAGCACCGAATGCACGGCCGGCTTTTATTGCCACTTCTCCGACCACCTCTGCGGCAACGGCCAGCCGGGGCACTGCCGCGCGCAGCGGACCGGGTGCAGCGCCGCGCCCTACGTGTGCGCGTGCGACGGAACCGTCGACGCCGACGAGTGCTCCGCCAACGGGCGTGGACAGGACTTGTCGACCGCCGCCAACTGCACGCCGCCTGGCTTTCGCTACCGCTGCGGGACGATCTACTGCGTCACAGCGGTGCCGTCGTGCGGCGAGTTTTGCACGACGCGGACGAGCGGCGGCGAAACGAGCTACACGTGCGTCAACGCGTGCCCCGCGTGCGCGAACCCGTCGTGCACGGGCTGCGACCTGATGGGGTGCGCGTGCACGACGGTCGCCGGCGGCGCGCTCCTCACGTGTCCGTGAAGCCAGCGCCAGACAGAAGTCCGATGCATAGCGGACAATAGGCCGCTCTTTCGGCCTCGCGCACGCGGCAACTCCGCGAAAGCGCGCGCGGCGCAGCGCGGTACGGCAGTTGCGATGTGTCTCTTCAACAAGGAGACACGACGATGCGAAGCCCCCTCTTCCCGACGCTCCTCGCTCTCGCGGCCTGCGGATCGTCCGCGACGCCCGCCGCCCACGACGAGCCCGTCACGCCTGCCGGCATGACGATCCTCGGCGGCACCAAGGTCGACGCCCCGCCCGCGAACGGATTCCAAGTCGTCCTCCCGATCGTCAAAGGCATCGCGCCGCAGGCGAGCGAGGAGTGGTGCACGTGGACCGATCACGTCGCCGATCGCGATCTCGACGTGCAGGAGGTCGACACGTTCCAGTCGAAAACCGGCCACCACGTCGTCCTCTTCTACACCGAGCGCCAGGAGCCGGCGGGGACGACGCGCCAGTGCACCAACGACGACATGGCGTCGTTCCGCTTCGTGAGCGGCGGCGGCGAAGGGGGAAGCGCCAAGCTCCCCGGCAACCTCGTCGCGCGCGTGCCCAAAGGGGCGCAAATCGTGGCGAATCATCACTACCTGAACGCTGGCGTCGCCACGGTCGATGCGCAGTCCGCGGTCAACGTCCACTTCGCCGATCCCGGCGCGAAGGTGACCCGCACGAGCGCCGCGACCTGGCTCGACACGCAGATGCGCGCGACGCCCGGGCACTCGACCTACGACGTGCGCTGCACGATGCAGCAGAACGTCTCGCTCTGGATGCTCCAGCCGCACATGCACGCGTGGGGCGAGCACATCTCGATCGACCGCATCCGCGACGGCGCCGTCGATCGCGTCATCGACGTCGATTGGGATCCGGCGTTCGTCTTCCACCCGCCGGAGATGCGGCGCGATCCGTCGTCGCCCTACGAGCTCAAGGCCGGCGACGAGATTCACGTGAAGTGCGCGTGGAACAACACCACCGATCACGATCTGCCGTTCGGCCTCGAGATGTGCGTCGCGTTCGGCCAGACGGTCGACGGGGCGGGGCTCGGCAACGTCGCCTGCGACGGCGGGCACTGGGGGACGTTTTGAGAGCGGCGAGCGGCAACGGCAACGGCAACGGCAGCGACACCAGGAGGACGAGCGTCATGAAGAAGGCCCACAAGAAGAGCATCGTGTTCGGCGTGATCTCGTTCGCGGCGGCGCTCGCCGTGGCGGCGTGCGGCGGCGGTGACGGCACCGGTTCGTCCACCGAAGGCGAGACGAAGACGCCGGGCTCGAGCTCGGGGACCGCGGCGGGGAGCTCCGGCGGCTCCAGCAGCGGCAGCTCCGGCGGCAGCTCGTCGAGCAGCGGTGGCTCGAGCTCGGGTGGCTCCTCCAGCAGCAGCGGCAGCTCGGGCGCCAGCTCGTCGAGCGGCGGATCGAGCTCCGGCGCGGTCGACGCGGGCTACTCGGTCGACGCGGCCGGATTCAAGGGCTGCGGCAAGCCCGGCGACAAAGGCAACTCGATCGGCGTCGGCAAGTACTGCAACGGCTTCGGCGACTGCCTCGGCAACTCCAAAGCGATCCTCTGCGCCACGCTCGGCGACCCCAACGCGCACTTCTGCACGAACACGTGCCAGGTCGGCGATCCGTCGGCGTGCGGCGAAAATGCGACCTGCACGTGCCAGGGCAGCCAGTGCGGCTGCTTCCCCGACGCCTGCAAGTGAGGCATGGCCTCGGAAGAGAGCGGAACCTTCGCTCTCTGAGGTAAGATCCCCGAGGATGCGCGGTCCGACCGAGAAATCCCGACGAACGGCGACGATCGCGCGCATTGGCGCGCTCGAGCCGCTGGGGATGGTCGTCCGCGTCCTCGGCGGACGCGGCGGAGGCCCGGCGGTGCGCTTGACGGAAGGGGCGGTCATCGTCGGCGGGCACCGCGGCGCCGATCTGGTCATCGCGGATCCGACGGTGTCGCGCCAGCACGTCGAGCTCACGCTCGTGCCCGAGGGTGTGAGCGTGCGCGACCTAGGGAGCCGAAACGGAACGTTCTACCTCGGCCAGCGCGTCGATCGCATCATCGTCGCGCCGGGCACGCGCCTCCGCCTCGGCTCGGCGGAGATCGCGATCGAGCCGGACGCCGAGCAGCTCGAGGGTCCGGCGCCTTTCGACGGGGACTCGTTCCGCGGGATGGTCGGGCGCTCGGAGGGGATGCGGCGTCTCTTCGCCATCCTGTCGCGCATCGAGGGATCGCTCGTCACGGTGCTCGTGACCGGCGAGTCGGGCGCCGGCAAGGAGCTCGTTGCGCGCGCCATCCACGAGGGCTCGGCGGTCGCGAGCGGGCCGCTCGAGATCGTCAACTGCGGGGCGCTGGCGCGCGAGCTCGTGGCGAGCGAGCTGTTCGGGCACAAGAAGGGCGCGTACACGGGCGCGCAAGAGGCGCGGCGCGGCGCGTTCCAGAGCGCCGACCGCGGGACCTTGTTCCTCGACGAGATCGGCGAGCTGCCGATCGATCTCCAGCCCGCGCTCCTCCGCGCCCTCGAGACCGGCGAGGTGCGCGCCGTCGGCGACGATCGCACGACGCGCGTGAAGGTCCGGGTCGTCGCGGCGACCAACCGCGATCTCGAGGAGGAGGTGCGCGCCGGCCGCTTCCGCGAAGATCTGTTCTACCGCCTCGCCGTCGTGCGTCTTCACGTTCCGCCGCTGCGCGAGCGACCCGAGGACATCGAGCCGCTCGCGCGCCTCTTCGCGAGCGCCGCTGGGCTCCGCGAGCTGCCCCGTCCGACGCTCGAACGCCTGAAGTCGCACGCGTGGCCCGGCAACGTGCGCGAGCTCCGCAACGCCGTCGACACGTTCGCCGCGATCGGCATGCTGCCCATGCAAGCTGGCGCGCGCGGCCCCGCGATCGACATCGCGCTCGAGCAGATGGTCGACGTCGCGCGCCCCTACCCCGATCAGAAGGACGATCTGGTGGAGCGCTTCACGCGGATGTACTTGCGCGCCGTCCTCGAGCACACGGGCGGCAACCAGGCCGCCGCCGCGCGCATCGCCGGGATCGATCGCACGTACCTCGGGCGACTGCTGACGAAATACGGGATGGTGCGGTGACGCCCCGCGCGCGGCGGCTCCTCCTGTCCGCGACGACGGCGCTGACGCTCGCGCTCGCGGCTCCATGTGCGGGCGCCGCCGATCCCGACGCGGTGGCCCTCGCGCGCGCGGCCTACGATCGCGGCGCGCACGCGTACGACGCCGGCAAGTACGCGCTCGCCGCGCGCGAGTTCACGGTCGCCGACGAGCTGGCGCCGAGCCCGGTGGCGCTGAAGTTCGCGATTCAAGCGGCGCTCAAGATCGACGATCCCGTGATCGGCATGCGCCTCGTCGAGCGCGCGACGCAAGAGGGCGCCGATCTCGGCCCACTCATTCGCGAGGCGCGCGATCGCTTCGCGCGCAAGGTCGGCCGCATCGCGCTCGTGTGCCCCGACCCACCGTGCCGCGCGCGCATCGACGGCGAGCCCGCGAAGACGATCACGTGGGTCACTCCGGGACCGCACGCGATCGAGTGGGAGCCCTCGGGCCGGGGCTCCGTCACCGTCGCGGCGGGCCAGTCCCTCGACGTCACCGCGCCGCCGAACGCGTCACCGACTCCGACCTCGATGCCGAATCCGACGCTGAATCCGACGCCGGATCCGACGCTGAGTCCGACCCCGGAAAATTCCGCTGACGGCGGAGGCATCTCCCCCGCATGGTTCTGGGTGGGGATCGGCCTCACCACCATCGGGCTCGGATCCAGCGTCGCGTCGGGGGTCGACACCCTCCACCAACATGAGGTTTTTGCAGGACATCCTACATCCACCGCACAACACGATGGACAGTCCGCACAGCTCCGAACCAACGTGCTTTTTGGCGTCACCGGGGCCCTCGCGCTCGCGACGACGGCCCTCGGGATCTTCGCGGTGAGGTGGGGCGACGGCAAAAAGAGCAGCGCCGCCGTGCACCTGCATCCGTATGGTCCCGGGCTTGCACTGACCTTGCGGCAGTGAGCGCCCTACCCCTGGCCCACCCGGAGAAAGATCTGTCCTCACGGGACAGGCTCGCCCCCGGCTCGCGCTACGAGCTGCTCGCACGCATCGCGTCGGGGGGCATGGGGACGGTGTACCTCGGACGCCTCCGCGGTCCCGCAGGGTTCCAGCGCCTCGTCGCCCTGAAGCGCGCGCACGAGCACCTGGTGCGCGACGAGAACTTCGCGAAGATGTTTCGCGCGGAGGCGCGCGTCGCGTCGCGCGTGCATCACCCGAACGTCGTCGCAGTGCACGACATCGAGGAGCTCGATGACGAGCTGATCCTCGTGATGGACTACGTGCAAGGCGGCGCGCTCTCGTCTCTCCTGTCGGCGACGCGCAAACATCCGCTCGATCCCGAGATCGCGCTGCGCGTGCTCCTCGACGCCGCCGCGGGCCTCGAGGCCGCGCACAGGCTCGTCGACGAGCGGGGGCGACCGCTCGGGGTCGTGCACCGCGACGTGTCCCCCGAGAACGTGCTCGTCGGCACCGACGGCGTCGCGCGCATCTCCGACTTCGGCGTCGCCAAGATCCTCCGCGCCACCGCCGGCGCGACCGATGGGCGCGATCTGAAGGGCAAGATCGCGTACATGGCGCCGGAGTGCGTGCGGCGCGGCAGGGTCGACGCGCGCAGCGACGTCTTCGCGCTCGGCGTCGTCGCGTGGGAAGCCTTTACCGAGCGGCGCCTCTTCCGCGCGCAGAGCGAGGTCGCGACTCTCCAGCGCGTGATCGGCATGACGCCGGAGTCGCCGAGCACGCTCCGCCCCGGGCTACCGCCGTCGATCGACGGAGTAATCCTGAAGGCGCTCGAGAAGGACGCCGAGGATCGCTGGCCGTCCGCGCGCGCCTTCGCGGATGCGCTCGAGGCCGCGGCCCGGGAAGGCGGCCTCGCCCCGGCGACGCACACCCAGGTCGGCGAGCACGTCTGGCGCTGCGTCGGACACGTGCTCGATCTCCGCCACCGCGTCCTACGGGGAAATCTTCCCATCGCGGACGAGCCGCTGGAGGAGGCGTCGGGCGTGCGCGTCACGGCGAGCATCCCGCGCGGCCCGGCGAACGACGTCGACTCGATGCCGTCGGGCCTCGCCCACACGCCGCTGTCGATGCTGACCCCGACGCCGTCGACGACCTCCGAGCGGTGGCGCACGACGGCGCGGACGCGCAGGGCACCGGACGCGGCGCTCGCGGCGTTCGTCGATCTCTTCCGCGTGCCGCGCGTCGTGGCCGGCGCGTTCACGCTCGTCATCGCGATGGCGACGCTCACGATCCTCTTTGCGGGTGGACCCGATGGCTCGATCGGCCACTCGCGGCGTGCGCTCGCCCCGCTCCGAAGCGCGCAGGCGGCGGAGATGGGCGGCGTCCTGCCCGAGGTCTCGCTCCCCGATCTCCTCCCGGCACCTCCGCCGCCGCGCCCCGCCGTGCGCGTCGAGCGTGCACGACCGCGTCCAATTCGCGCGCCGGCACCCCGCGATCTCGCCGCGCCGAACCCTTACGGCGCCGCCTCGAGCTCGCCCCTCAAGTAACCGAGCGCCTTCGGAAGGCCTCGACGCAGCGCGAGCGCCGTGAGCTGCGCGAGGAGCGGCCACTTGCTGCGGATGCGGATCGACCACCGCACCTCCACGGCGCCATCCGCCTCGGTGAGCCGCACCGATCCGAGGTGATGATCGATCGGCAGCCCGCGGATGATCGCGTAGTCGAACGCGCGCGGCGGCTCGAAGAGGACCACCTCCTCGTCCAGCGTAAGGCCGCCCACCTTGACACGGCGAACCGCGCCGAGGCCGTTCTTCGCCTCCGTCCCCTCCTTGACGAGCCGCGAGTCGCCGATGCCCGGCCACCTCGACATCCCCTCGTGATCGGAGAGCTGCTCGAATACCCGCGCGATCGGCGCGCGAATCGAAGCGACCACGTCCACTTTCCCCTCGCCCATGGCGCGCAGCATCGCAGATTCTCCCGGCCCTGGACACCTGCGACGCGCACGGCGCACCGAGCCTGCGATGGACGTCAGGACGCGAACGCCCGTCGCAGCCGCGCGATCGCGGCAGGGAGCGCGCGCACCCGGAGGTGCGTTCCCGCCTCGTCGTAGCGCTCGCCGAGGACGCGCGCGCTCTCGTACACGGTGCCGAGGAGCGCCTGCTTCGCGTAGGGAACGGTGAGCTCGTCGTCGGTCATCGCGGCATCGAAGTGATCGATCACGATTTGGCGTAGGCGCGCAACGTCGGTCGGATCGTGCGCCGAGAGCTGGACGGCGTCCGGATGTTGGACGGCGAGCACGGCGCGCTCGTCGGCGCTCACGCGATCGATCTTGTTGAGGAGGAGCAGGCTCGGCACCACGTCGGCGCCGATCTCCTTCAAGACGTCACGCGTGACCTGGAGCTCCTGCGCGTGCGTCGGATCGGACGCGTCGACGACGTACAAGAGGAGCGACGCCTCGAGCGCCTCGTCGAGCGTCGAGCGAAAAGACGCGACGAGATCGTGCGGGAGCTTCTGGATGAAGCCGACGGTGTCGCTGACGAGGAGGCGCGGCTTCGTCTCCGGATGAAGCGCGCGCACGGTGGTGTCGAGCGTCGCGAACAGCTTGTCGGCGACGAGGACCTCACTCCCGGTGAGGCCGCGCATGAGGCTGGATTTTCCGGCGTTCGTGTAACCCACCAGCGCGACGCGGAGCTGATCCCGTCGCGCGTAGCGCCGGTTGTCTTGCTGCTTCTGAATCGCGGCGAGCTCTTCGCGGAGCTCCGCGATGCGGTCGCGGATCTTCCGGCGATCGAGCTCGATCGCCGCCTCGCCGGAGCCCTTGCCGCGCTGCCGCTCCTTGCCACCCGGCGACTCGCGCAACCTCGGCGCGACATACGTGAGGCGCGCGATCTCGACCTGCAGGCGCGCCTCGCGGCTCTTGGCGTGGCGATGGAAGATGTCGACGATGACGCCCGTGCGATCGAGCACCTGCGCGCCGGTCGCCTTCTCGAGGTTGCGTGCCTGGCTCGGTGAGATCTCGTGATCGACGACGACCACCGTCGCGAGCCCCGGCTTCGCTTCGGGATCGGAGTCGGAGTCGGAGTCGGAGTCGGAGTCGGCGCCGGTGCCGGCCTCGGCCTTCCATCGCGCCCGCGCCTTCGTCTTCACTTCCTTCGCCGCCGACGGGACGATCCCCTTGCCGCCGGTGAACACCGCGAGGTCCTTGAGCTTGCCCTCGCCGAGCACCGCCGCGGCGGCGAGCGCTTCGCGTCTTTGCGAGACGGTGCCGACGACGTCGTAACCGAGCGTGCTCACGAGGCGACCGAGCTCGGCGAGATCGGCCGCGTGCTGGACGTCGTCGGTCTCCGGGAGCTGAATCGAGACGAGCACCGCGAGAGGGCGCGCGTCGGCGCGGTCGTGGGAGATGCCGGACATCGTCCGCCGCGAGATAGCACGGCGCACGTTCCCGGATCGCAGGAGGTCCATCCGATCCATGGCCACCGCCCCTACCCGATAGATTTTCACCTGAGATCCCGAACATATACAGCGTTATGCTACTGTCGTATCTTTCCACACGTTGGCAGACAATGTGCACCATGATGCGCCATGCGTAGAACCACCGCGATCCTCCTCGTCCTCGTCCCGTCCTCCTTGCTCGCCTGTGGCGGCGGCGCAGGGCCGACCGACGACAACACCGCGCCCGAGGCGCAGACCGCCACCGATGGCGAGAGCCTCGCGCCGCTCGACTCCACACAAGACGAGCTCGCGCGCGCATCGCAGGAGACGCGCGCGTTCGATCACGAGCTGACGATGTTCGCCATACCGGCGCCGAAGCTCACGGGGCTCAGCTGGGCGACGCCAGGCAGCCTCGCGCGCGGCACGCTCTTCAACGAAGGCCTCGGCCTTTCGCGCGGGATCGGACACGCCGCCGTTCGCGTGGACTGCGGCGCGACCGCCGACAAGCCCGCCGCCCACTTCCAGGGCTCGATGACCGACACCGGCAACGAGTTCCGCGACATGGTGATCAAGGAGCAGGCGGGCCTCGGCGTCCTCCTTCGCACCGTCGCCGGCGAGCTCGAGAAGGAGGAGGTCCTCCAGAGCACGCTCGACAGCCGCTACGCCGACGACGGTCGCGTCGCGTTCCTGCGCATCGGCATCTCGAGCGACGTGTGCCGCGGCCTGCTCGACTACGTGAAGGACTACGACGCGCGCGACGTCGAGAAGAACTACGGCTTCGTCCGTCCGTCGTTCCAAGAGGGCGCCGGCTGCTCGGCGTTCACGCTGTCGTTCATGAAGCTCGCCAACCTCGTCGAGCCGTACATGAACGCGGAGTGGAAGTTCGACGTGCTGATCCCGATGACGCTCATCGGCGGCGCGAGCAACCCTGGAAACAAAGTCCCCGTGACGCGCCTCTTGACGCTCGGGCGTCCGTGGGCAACGCCGGCCGAGCCGCACGTGCGCTTGAACGGCTGGGATCCGACGCTCATGTACAAGTCGATCCGAACCCGCACGAAAGACGCGCTGGCGAACGGGTCCGCGCCGGTCGAGCGACGCGGCGCCGCGCTCGGGATGGTGCTCGATCGACGGAGCGTCTCGCCGAGCGCAGGCCTCCTCTCCGGCCAGTACTTTCGCGGCACGCCGAGCACCACCGACGCGGCGCGCTTCCTCACCGCAGATTTCTAGCTCGCCTCGGCCGCGAGAGCGGTCTCGGGGCGCGCACGCCCGTTCACTTCGAGAGCTGCGCCTTGCAGTACCCGAGCTCGTTCGGCTCCACCACCGGCGCGGCGATCGTCGGCGGCGGCGCGGGCGCCTGGGTGAAATCGAAGAGGTCCAGCATCGGATCCGCGTTCGCGTCACGCGCAGTGAGCGCGGGAGCTTGAATTTGGCCTCGATGAA
Source organism: Polyangiales bacterium (assembly GCA_038231275.1). Lineage (GTDB taxonomy): Bacteria > Myxococcota_A > Polyangia > Polyangiales > Polyangiaceae > JANYHK01. The sequence continues at coordinate 87,193 of JBBRLQ010000007.1, read as the reverse complement.
GCGCGTGATGCTCTTCGTCGGGCTCTTCGTTCAGCCGCATGCGATGCCATCCGCAAACTGCGCGCCATCGGCGTGAGGCGCGAATACAGCGGCTTGCGAATCAGGAAGGGTGTCCCGGGACGTTGAAGGGCCTGTCCTTGGACGCCGAGGATTCGAGGCTGCACTCTTCTGTCCGACCCCGCGCGTGATCGCGACGACGCGTTCGACGGTGCGCAGAGTTCCGACGAGCCGCGGATCGTCCGTGACGACGCCGGACGACCAGTCACGCCGCACATAAACGAGCGTCCAGTCGGAGACGACCTAGGAGGCACCGCACGAGAACATCGCCGCGGCGGCGGACGCGCGGCGATTTTTTTGGACCCGATGGACGCGGGGGGGCCTCGACGATCGCGTCAGTGAAAGAACGTGCGCCCGATCATCAGGTCGTACTCGTGACGGAGATGCGCGCGTCGACGGCGGAGCCCGCCACCGCGCACTGGCTCCGCGCTGGCGGGGAGCGCGATCGCGGAACCGTCGAACGGTGCCTCCGCGAGGAGCAGAGCTCTGCGCAACCGCGCGCGGGCCACGAGCAACCCCGCGAGCGTGGACATCGCCGAGATGGCGAGCAGCACGACGAACAGCAGGAGATCGGTGGTCACAGAGGAAAGTTAGCCACGCCGGCGGGTTGGGCAAGGTCCCGACGCAGCCCCCTCCGACAGGAAGAAGTGGTGGGCAAAACGTCTTCGCGTCGTCGATGGCGCCCGAGTCAACGACGATGACTTGGAAGAAGCCTTCTTCTCGAGGCGCTGGCCGAGCAGCGTCACCAGCATTTGATCACCGGATCGGAGCGCGACCGTCAGCTCTTCTGGTTGTAGCTCGTGTTCTCCAGCAAAATGACGTTCGTCTTGCTGCGCGTCTCACCCACGCTCGTGATGTAGACCGCCGGCTGGTCTTGCACCGGGCACACCTTCTCGCACGCGCCGCAGCCGATGCAGAGGTTCGGGTCGACGTGCGGGCGCTGGAGGTGCACCTTCTTCATCGCCGGCTGCTCGCCGTTGGGGCCGGGCTTGTCGTCGCGGACCTCGGCGTCGACTTCTTCGACCCAGATCGCTTTCGGCGACGTCGGGCAGAACTCTTCACAGACGATGCACGGCGTCTGCATGCTCCACGGGAGGCAGCGGCCGTGATCGTAGAAGGCGGTGCCGATCTTCACCGGCGGGACGCCCTGACCGAGCTTCTCCTTCTCGGTGATCTTCTGGATCGCGCCGGTCGGGCAGACCTGGCCGCAGAGGACGCACGAGTTCTCGCAGTAGCCGATGCGCGCGATGAGGATGGGCGTCCAGATGCCCTCGATGCCGGCCTCGAGGAAGGCGGGGTGGAGCGCGTTGTTCGGGCACACCTTCATGCACTCGGCGCAGCGGATGCAGCGCTCGAGGAACGCGCGCTCTTCGACGGCGCCCGGCGGGCGAATGACCTTCGGGTGGTAGTTGACGTCGAGCGAGTCGGCGATGCGCGCGGCGGGGATGAACGCGGCGCCGGCGGCGGCGGTGGCGAGGAGCGTGCGGCGCTGCGTGTCGGGGACCGTGACCGCGCTCTTGCGGTTCGGGAGGAAACGGAACTTGATCACGTCCTCCGGGCACGCGGTCTCGCAGTTCATGCACATGTGGCACTCGTCCTGGCGCCACTTCACGCCACCTTGCGGCGAGTCGGCCCCCTGGCAGTTGACGAGGCACAGATTGCAATCGGTGCACTTTGCATGGTCTTTCTCCATGCCGAAGATCGCGAACCGCGAGAAAATCCCCAGGAACGCGCCGAGCGGGCAGAGCACGCGGCACCAGAAGCGCGGGATGAAGCGGTTCGCGAACAGGACCGCGACGAGCAGGAAGACGATGAACCACGTTTGGTGGAAGTAGAACTGGTGACTCTGCCAGACCGTCTGCGCGAGGTAGTCCTGCGTGTGATCGGCGGCGGTCTGGAGCGGACGCGAATGGACGTCCTGCACGGCGCCGAGGCCGCGGCCGGTGAGGTACTGCGCCGCCGGGATGACGCCGAGGCCGATCGACCGCACGGCGATGCAGATCGGATCGAAGAGCCCGCCGATCGCGCTCCCCGCCACGCCGGCGAGGATGAACGCGTACATCAGGTAGTACTTCACGCGCTGATAGGTGTGCGTCTTGTTCGCCTCGACACGATGGCCACCGCGCCCCTTCGGCGACGGGAGGATCCACCCGAAGAAGTGGTGCAAGGTGCCAAACGGGCAAATCCACCCGCAGAACACGCGCCCGAACACGAGCGTGAGGGCGAGGAGACCAACGCTCCAGAGGAGGCCGCGGTAGACCGTGTGCGTCGAGAGTACCGTCATCGCGGCGACGAACGGATCGGCGAGGAGAAACGCCTCCACCGGCAGCGGCAGCCGCACGGCCGTGTCCGCCTTCGCGGCGAACGAGCCGCGGAAGCCGGTCTGGAAGAGGAAGTACATGAAGACCGCGAAGAAGATCACCTGCGACGCGCGCCGCACCCAGACGAGCGTGCGAATGCTGGTGCGGGCGGGGATGCCGGAGCCGGCCCGCTTCTTCTTCGGGAAGCGCTTACGGAAGCGCTCCCAGAGAGACGGCGTCGCCACCGTCGTGGACGCGGTCGCAGTCGTCGCCGAGGTCGCGGTCGCACGATCGGTCGCGGTCGCGGTCGTGGTCGTGGTCGGGGTCGTGGTCGCGTTCGCCGCATCGAGCGCGGGCACCACCCCGATGACGCCCTTCCACGGGATCGGCGCGACGTGCGCGTGCTCTTCCGGGGCGCTCTCGATCTTCTCGCGATCGAGCAACGCGCTCGCGTGGGCCTTGGGCTGTGCGGCCATCCTCACACCTCCTTCAGGCGGAGGTTCTCCCAGTACATCGTCCCGAGCCCGCGTTCGTGGCCCATCTTGAGGTACGGGAGGTTGTCGCGGTGCTGTCCGATGAGCGTGCAGCCGTAGGCGTCGGCGGCGACCTGATCGGTGGTGGCGATGATGGTGCCCATCACCTTCGTGTCGTCGATGTTGCCGCCTTGCGGGCCGTTTCGTACGAGCACGCGCATCGCGTCGATGACGACGAGCGACGGGCGCATGAACGTCGCGAGATCCGCGATCGACACGTCGATGTTCTGGTGCAAGCGGTTACGACGGCCGCCGAGGACGCCGTACCAGTTCTTCATCGCCGCCGTGTACTTCGCGAGGTTGTGGTGCTTCGCGACGGGGACGTTGATGACCTTGTCGGCGTCGACGAGCGTGGTGAAAATCGGCCACTCGTCGAGGACCTCGCCCTTCATGCGCGTCGTGCGGTAACGGTGCTCCGCGGGGAGGATGACCTCGGCGCCGAGACCGTACGCCTTGCGCCAGATGCCCGAGCGCTGGAAGCAGCGGTTCGGATCGTTGCAAGAGCCGTCCGCGACGATGACCTTCTTCGCGCCGGCGTCGAAGGCGAGCTGGATGACCGCGCCGACGACGTCGGGGTTCGTGTTCGCGGCGTGGATCGGCATGCGATCCCAACCGATGTTGGGCTTGACGACGACGATGTCGCCGCGGCTGATGAATTTTCCCATCCCGCCGAGCGCGTCGACGGCGCGCTTCACGAGCTGCTCCGCGGTGGCCGCGGGGAGGCCGTCCTTGGGCATGCCCTTGGCGACGACGAGCTCGGGGAGATCTTTGCCCGCGAGAGGCACGCGATAGTCCCGGACCTGGCGCGCCGCGGTGAGCTCGGTCGCCCCGAAGCCGCCCTTGTCCCAAACGGCACGACCGAGGACGCCGGCGCCCGCGAGGACGCCCGTTGCGGCCCCCAGGCGGGTCAGCATCTCGCGACGCGAAGGCTTCTCGGTCGGCGAAGTCACAAGGGATTTTTACCCCTGTGAGGCCCCCGACGGCAACTCCGGCACGCATTATTTGCAAGCCCCTGCCGGGACCATTGGACATTTCGCCCGCCCCCACGCGTAGATCTCTCCCGCATGCCCCAGAGCCGACGCATTCTGGAGGGCCCCCTCGCGCGCGAGGTCGCTCGCTTCGGGGCGCCGCTCGCGCTGGGGATGGCGCTGCAGACGACGTTCAACCTCGTCGACGCGTACCTCGTCGCGCAGCTCCCGCCCGCCGAGGTCGGGCCCGCGATCGGCGCGCTCGGCATCTGCGATCAGATCGCAGCGCTAGGGACGATCCTCAGCTACGGCGTGTCGACGGCGGCCGCGTCGCTCCTCGCGCAGCACAAGGGAGCAGGACAAGAGAGCGCGATCCAGAAGACGGCGTGGCAGTCGATCCTCGTGGTCCTCGCGCTCTCCGTCGTCTTCGGTGTGCTCGGCATCGGCCTCGCGGGACCGATCGTGCGCGACGTCGTCGGTGCGAAGGGCGAGGTCGCGGCGATCGCCGAGCGCTACCTGCGCGTGATGGTCGGCGGGAGCTTCACGATCTTCTTTCTCCTGCAGCTCACCACGATCCAGCGCGCGCTCGGCTCGAGCAAGACGCCGGTGTCGCTGCTCGTCGGCGGCAACGTGCTCAACGTCGCGCTCGCGATCGTCCTCATCTACGGGCCCGGGCCGGCGCCGGCGATGCTCTCGTGGGGCGCGCCGATCGCGCGCGCCCTGGGGATCCCGCGCATGGGCATGCTCGGCGCGGCGTGGGCAACGATCTTCGCGCGCGGGCTCGTACTGGTGCCCACGGTCGTCGTGCTGATGCGGAGGCACGGGATCGTGTGGCCGCCCGCCGGATCGCGCGGGCCCGACGGCCCCGAGCTGCGACGCCTGCTCGCGCTCGCGTGGCCGACGAGCGCGCAGTTCGTGCTGCGGATCCTCGCGATGCTCCTCGTCAACTCGATCGTCGCGCGCGCGTTCACGACGGAGGGGGACCAGACCGCGACGACGGCGATGGGCCTCGTCTTCCGGCTCGACACGATGGCGCTCTTCGTGGCGATGGGTTGGGGGAGCGCGGCGCAGACGTTCGTGGGGCAAAACATGGGGGCGCAGAAGCTCGCGCGCGCGGCACGCAGCGGATGGATCACGGCCGGCTACGACGCCGTCACCAGCGTGCTCATCGCGGCGCTCGTCTTCGCGTACGGCGAGTCGCTCCTGCGCGTCTTCGACGATGACACTGGGCCCGTCAAGATCGCGCTCGTCTATCTCCAGATCGTCGCGCCGAGCTACCTCGGCCTCGGCGTCGGCGTGGTGCTCGGCAACGCAATGGCCGGCGCCGGCGCGACGCGCACGACTTTCGTGATCGATGTCGCCGTGATCCTGGGCTTTCAGTTCCCGATCTCGATCCTCGCCGTGGCGCTCTTTCACGTGCCGATGGAGGTGCTCTTCCGCTGCGTGGCGGCGACCAACATCGCGAGCGCGATCGTCTACGCGGTGGTGTACGCGAGGAAGGGATGGCAGCGCGCGGCCGTCCACACGATCGGGGCGCCGCCGTCCTGACGAGGGGCGCTCAGGGGCTGACGACCAATGTGCCGTCGCCTTCGTAGCGATCGGGCCTCGATGCATTCTGGCCTTCCAGAGCGCCGCGATGCTCCTCGCGCGCATCGCAAGCGACAGGACCCTCGCACGCAGCCACGGTGAGAACGGCATGCCATGTCAAGCCAAGCCGCGCCGGACCTGGCTGGAGGTCGGAAGGTACGTCGAACGTGAAGGTACCGCTCGCATCCATGGCAAGCTTGGGCTTCCGTCCACCGAAGTCCTGGCCCGATAGGTAAAACAGGGCATCGTGGGAATCGACGATCGTCAGCGTCGTGGTGTCTCGGGAGGAGGGGGTTATGTCGAGAGTCGACGCGCCCATCGCGAGGGCCACGGTCGCAGATTTGCCAGCGTGAAGCTGTCCGTCCGACGAGCTCGCCACGTGGATGGCACGCGCCGTCAAGCCGTCGGCGAGGCGGATTCGAAACGTGGTCGATGAGTCCGTGATGGTGAGGTCCGGCTGCGTGAGAGCCTGCGTACCGGCGGCTGGCAGCCCCACCGTGAAGCGCGGATAGATGCAGCTGGTCAGGATCTCGCCGACGCTCGTTCCAGTGTGAGTATCCGAGTGGCCCTGCTCGACCACCTTCATCGGAGCGTCTCCGAGCGCGGCGGTCGCGTGCACGGTGGGGCAGCTACCGTTCGACGGCACGAGCTCGACGACGAGCTCGCTCTCATACGCGGTCAGAGTGACACGAGTTGTGGAGGCGATGGCGCCGAGGGTCGTGTCGTGCTCCGCCGTTCGACAGCCGAACAGAAGGAGTGCGCCGACGATGAAGGCTCCTCGCATGGGGGCGCAGTACGCACGTTCTAGGCCAGACGCGCACGCGTTGACTCACAAGACCCCGAGCTGATCTCGGGGAGACCCCAAAAGCACGTAGAAATTGGGAACGTAGCGCATGAGCGGGCGGCAGCGGCTCCGTCGCGCGGGCTTCAACTTCGCCAGGCGGCGGCCCGCACGTGGAAACGGACCTCGCGAAAGGCTGCGCAGTGTCGCGACGGGCTGCGTACGGTTCGTCAGCGAGGTCGGACGATCGTCACCGTCTGCTCGCCCGCGGACGACAGCGGCGCGTGGTCGGTGCCGGCGACGTCGGTGACGTCGTCCCAGCTCTCGATGGTCTTGTGCGACGTGCGCATCCGCGACGGGGCCACAGCGACGTGCTCGCCGGTCGTGAGCACCGTGCGTAGCGAATACGCGCCGTCGCTCTCGGCCTCGGCCTGCGCCGACCGGATCGCACGCTGCATGTCCTCGGCGGTCTGGAAACGATCGCGCGGATCGCGCTTCATCGCGCGGTAGACGAGCATCGACAGCGTCGGCGCCAGATCGGGACGGAGCGCCCGCGGATCGCGGAGCGGTGCGCCCAAGATCTCCTCGAAGAGCGCGGCGGCGTCGGGCGCCGTGAAGGGGCGCATCCCCGTGAGCAGCTCGTACAGGATGACGCCCGTGACGTAGACGTCGGTGCGCGCGTCGGTGGGGCGGTTGCCGCCGCGAATCTGCTCGGGCGCAAGGTAGTGCGCGCCGGGACCCGTGCGATCGGGCAGCGGCGTCGTGAGATCTTCTCCGAAGCCGCAGAGCTTCACGAGCGGCGCGCAGCCGAGGCGGCGCACGAGGAACACGAACTCGGGTCGCAGCGCACCGTGGACGAGCCCGCGAGCGTGCGCGGCGGACAGGCCCGAGAGGATCTGCAAGGTGATCTCGAGCGCGGCGCCGATGGGGCGCGCGCCGGTGACGTGGATGTCCTCGTCGAGCGTATCGCCCGAGAGCAGCTCGGAGACGACGTACGGCGTGCCGTCCTCGAGCGCGCCCATGTCCGACGCCTCGCGCACATTGGGGTGACCGATCGCCGCCGACATGCGCGCCTCGCGCTCGAGGCGTCGCCCCGCAGCGGACGCCGCGCCGAGGCCCGCACGAAGTAGGCGCACGGCCACCTGCCGCCCGACGCGGGTGTCCACGGCGTGGAACGTAAGCGTCGTGGACGTCTCCTCGACGAGCTCCTCGAGGGTGTAACGCCCTCCGAGGTTCGTCCCGACCCAGGTCCGCACCGCATGGTTCCCCGACATCGCGGACGTCTACGCCCCGGGGGGAAGAATCTCCCCTTTCCCGACACATTTCGCGTCGCCTCGGGGCGAATGGCAGACATTATCGTGGAATCCCGATGACCAAGGTCGCGCCGCACACCGAGTTCGAGCCCCTCGTCCTGGGACCCGAAGACCGCCTCTTCATCCTGACCGGCGCCGGAATCAGCGCCGAAAGCGGCATCCAGACGTTCCGCGACGCGAACGGCCTCTGGGAGCAATTCCGCGTCGAGGACGTCGCCTCGCCGGAGGGATGGGCGAAGGACGCGGAGCTGGTTTGGCGCTTCTACTCGGACCGCCGCGCGCAGGCGAAGGCGTGCGCGCCGAACGCCGCCCACCGCGCGCTCGCGACGCTCGAAGCGACGCTCGGGACCCGCCTCTTCTTGTGCACGCAGAACGTGGACCCACTTCACGAGCACGCCGGGTCCACGCGCGCGCTCCACATGCACGGCGAGCTTCTCAAGAGCCGCTGCGAGGACGACGCGTGCGAGACCGCGCCGTTCGAGGACGCGGGCGAGTACCGCGACGCCGGCGCGATCCCTCGTTGCCGCTGCGGCGCGCGGATTCGGCCGCACATCGTCTGGTTCGGAGAAATCCCATTCGAGCTCGAGGAGATCGGCGAGGCCCTCGCGGAGAGCTCGATCTTCATGACCGTCGGCAGCTCCGGCGCGGTGTACCCCGCCGCGGGGTTCGCTCGCGCCGCACGCGCGGCCGGCGCGAGGACGATCTACGTCGGTCCCGAACGCCCCGACAACGCGAGCGCGTTCGACGAGTGCCGCCTCGGCAAGGCCGGCGAGGTCCTCCCCCGCGCCCTAAGTTGTAATACAAATTGGTAATACAACTTTTGCTGACGCGGCGCCGCGCGGGGGAACGCCGCAGCCGTCTGGCGCTGGCATTCGATGGCGCACGCGGCGGGCCACGGCCAAATGAGCGCCGTGCCGCACCGGGACCGTCACTTTCTCCCGTGGCCGGGGCCGAGCACGGCCTCCATCTTGACCTTCGCGTCGAAACCCTCGACGTGCGGCGGGTGATGGCACGAGAGACACGAGTCGGCCGTCGGCTTCGCGATGGGGATCGCGATTTTTTCGGGCGCCATCGCGTGGCGTGAGCCGGGGCCGTGGCACTGCTCGCACTGCACGTCCTTGAGGCGATCGACGTGTGTGACGGTGCTGCCGCCCGGCATGTCGTAGCCGGTGACGTGGCAGCTGACGCAGTCCAAATTGAACTCTTTGAACTGCGTCGAGAGCGTGGCGTAGGCGCGCGCGTGCTGCGTTTTGTCCCAGACCGCCTTCGCCTCGTCGTGGCACGACGCGCAGACCGCGACGCCGACGTAGACCGGCTCCTTGCCGTCGTGCGGGCGCGGCTTGCGATCGGCGAACGCGAGCTTGTTCGCGTCGTTGACACGCTTGTAATATGCACGCAATTGCTCTTCGAGCTTGGCGTCCTTGCCGAGCGAGTCGCGGATCTCCTTCACCGTGTAGCGGAAGTAGCTGCCGGTCTCGGGAGGCTTGGCGACGTCGAGCTCGGCCTTCTCGGCCTCGAGCTTCGCGAGATCGGCGCGGCGGGCGTCGAGGTCGGCCTTCGAGACCTTGCCGTCCTTCTCATCACGCTCCCAGTTGGCGATCTTGACGTGGAGCTCGGCGGCGCGGCCCTGCAGCTCTTGCCGCTTTCGACCGAGCTCGAGGCCGGTGGCGTCGGCGAAGGTGGTCGCGCCGTCGCGGACGTAGAGATCGAGGACGGCGACGGTCTGAAGATGGTTGCCGGTCTCGGCGACGAGCACGTTGCCGATGCGCTCGGGCGGCGGGGCTTGCGTGTTCGCGTCGCCGACGCCGCCGGTCGATCCGACGAGGATCGCCGTGAGCTCCGGCACGACGTCGGCGATTCGCTTCGCCTCGCCGCGTCCCACGGACGCCAGCGCGATGAGGATCTTGGCCCCCTGCCCCTTCGCGGCGTGCGCGGCCGCCTTGATCGCTTCGGCGGGCGCCTTTGTCTCCACGCCCGGCACCTCCGGTGTGGCGACGCCGAGGAAGCCGACCTTCACGCCGCCGATCTCGCGCACGACGAATGCGGCCGCACCGGGCGCCGCGCCGTTTCCGAAGACCATCGCCGCGCCGCTGGCTTCTCGGAGCTTGCCGAGCACGTCGGGCCCCGCCGCCCACTCGTTCTTCGCCGGCGCGAACGCCGCGAAATCGAGCTGCTTCAGGACGGCCGCGAGCGTCTCGGCCTTCTGCGTGTCCTGCCCGATCTTCTCGGGCTTCAACGTCGGGTCCATGAAGAAGAGCGGCCCGGCGGTGACGAGCGCGGACGCGGGAGCCTTCGCGCGCTCGCTCGCGATCCACGCCCCCGCGTGATCGAGCCCTCCGAGCTGGTCTTTCGAGCACCCGCACGGCTCGATGGCCCCCGCCAGATCGCTCACCAGGTAGAGGCGAACGGTCGGGGGGCCCGCGGCGTCCGGCCCCTTTGCCGAGGGCGTCGTGCGGCACCCGCTGCAAGACGCGGCACCCACCGACAGACCAAGGGCGGCCAAAGAGAAAAGGATGCGCGAGGCGAGCGGCATCATGAAGTCCCTATCTACCGCATCTACTGCATTTGTAAGGCGGCGTTCGACAGGTACTCTTGGCTGAGATGAAGGATCCCCCCCGCGGCATCAGCAGCGGCATACGGTTCGGACCGTATGTGCTCGATACGCGTATTGCGGTAGGGGGTACGGCAGAAGTCTACCTCGCCCACCCGACCGATCCACGGGCCGAGCCGCAGCGCCTCGTCGTGAAGCGCCTCTTGCCGAACTTCGCGACCGAGCCCGAGGGGCGGACGATGTTCGAGCGCGAGGCGCACCTGCATCAGGCCGTCGAGCACGAGAACGTGGTGACGGTCTTCGGCGCCGGGACTACAGAGGACGGCGAGCCGTACCTCGCGATGGAGTACGTCGAGGGCTGCGACCTCTACCGTCTCCTCCGGCGGACCAAGCAGGAAGGCCAGAACCTCCCCATAAAGCTCAGCGTCTTCATCGCGTGTGAGGCGCTGCGGGGGCTCGAGAGCGTTCACGGCGCGCTCGACAAGAAAGGCGTACCGCTCGGAATCATCCACCGCGACGTGACACCGTCGAACCTCTACCTTTCGCGCGAAGGCACCGTGAAGCTCGGCGACTTCGGCATCGCGCGCTCGACGACGCGCTCCACGCTGCGCAGCGAGCAGAGCGCGGTGCTCAAGGGAAAGTTCGGCTACCTCGCGCCCGAGCAGGTCGCCGGCGAGGCGTTCGATCATCGCGCCGATCTCTTCAGCCTCGCGACGGTGCTCGCGGAGTCGCTCCTGGGAAAGCCTCTTTTCCCGGGCAGCGGCCAGCTCGCGGTGCTCCTCGCGATCCGCGATTGCCGCATCGACGCCCTCACCGAGATGCGCGCGAGCTTGCCGCCGGGTCTCTACGAAGTGCTCGAGAAGGCGCTCGCGCGCGATCCGGGGCACCGGTACCAGACGGCGACGGCGCTCGCCGCGGCGCTCGAGCGCTTCGAGCCGGACGAGAGCGCGGTGCGCGCAGAGCTGGCGGCGCGCGTCGGGTGGGTCGTCTCGAACCCGTCGACCGACGCGATGGCGGCCGTTCGCGAGAGCATCCGGGCGATCCGCGCGGCGGCGGCGGTGGCGGACGAGGGGCAGACCGTCAAGCCGGCATCGCCTCGCCACGCGGTCGAGGAGCTGGTGCTCGACCTCGGCGACGACAGCGATCTCGAGGAGGTCGAGGACGAGAACTCGCCCTTCGAGCGAAAGACCGGCGAGTACGGCCAGCTCCCGTCGTTCGTGGAGACGTCGGTCGGCACGCGTCACGGACCGTGGACGTTCGCGCGCCTGATCGAGGCGTGCGTCACCGGACAGATCGGTCCTGGAGACAAGGTCGACTTCATGGGCCGCGGCCTCGTGCGCCTCGAGGAGATCGAGGAGCTCGCGCGCTTCCTCCCGCCCGCGTCGGCGACGACGAACAAGCTCGCGGGGCCTGGAAAGCCGGATTTCATCGAGGATCTCTCGCCAGCGACGCTGCTCGACGCGCTCCTCAAGGTCCTCGAGGGGCACCTCACCGGCGTGCTCTTCGCGGAGCGCCCCGCCGGCGAAGAAGGGCCCGGCGCGCGCAAGGAGCTCTACTTCATCGACGGCAAGCTGAACCACGTCGCATCGAGCGACGCGACCGAGCTGCTCGGCGAGTACCTCGTGCGGCGCGGCAAGCTCGCGCGCGAAGAGCTCGATCTCGCGCTCGCGGTCCTGCCCCGCCACAACGGCCGCATGGGCGACACGCTCATCTCGCTCGGGCTCGTCGGTTCGGTCGACATCTTCCGCGCGATCCGCGATCAGGGGCGCGATCGCGTCGCCGATCTCTTCCTCTGGCGCGGCGGGACGCTCACGTTCTACCGCGGCGGCTCGGCGAAGCACGTCGAGTTCCCGCTCGATCTCGACCTGCCGACGCTGATGCTGGCGGGCCTCGAGTCGGCGATGCCGGCGGAGAGCCCGCTCGATCGCTACCGCGATCGGCTCGACGACGTCCTCACCCCGGTGAAGTCCGCGTTCGGCGACGTGACCTGGCCGCCGCCGGTGCAGCGACTGCTGTCGATCGTCACGTCGCCAAAGTCGCTGCGCGACGTGCTGAAGGCGACCACGCGGACCGGCGCGTCCTCGGCAGGAGACGCCTTGCGCGCGCTCGAAGTGCTCCTCGCGGCCGGCGCGCTCGCCTGGGCGAAGGGTGCCGGCAAGCCCTGACGCCGCGCCCTACTTGGTGACCGCGCCCGCCGAGCCGCTGAACGGCAGGATGGTCTTGAGATCCTCGTCGGTGAAGCGGAGCTGCAAGCCGAGGAAGTAGTCGCGGCGGTTCGGCAAGAACAGGTGATCCACGCCGCCGAGGAGCCACAGGCGGTGGATGAACTCGTAGCCGACCCACACGCGGAAGCGCGGCTGGATCTCCTCGCCGAAGCCGAACAGATCGTTCGAGACCTCGAAGCGGTTCTGGAGAAGGTGCACGTCGAGGCCGAGGCCGCCCGTCGACTCCTTGATGCCGAATCGGCCGGTAAACGGACCGAGGCGGCGCGCGAACATGAGCGAGAACCGGAATGCGTCGGTCGTCGTCGTGGTGACGGTGCGGTAGTGCGAGGGCGCGCGCGGATCGGTCGTGTCGGTGTCGGTCTGCGTGAAGCTCGTCTTGCCGCGCGGATCGTTGACGAGCTCGATCAGGTAGTACTTGTCCTCGCGCGGCTGAAGGCGCACCTCGACGTAGCTCTTCACGGTGTTGGCGAGAAAATTGTAGTCGCTGCGCAGACCCACGATCGTCTGCAGACGCGAGATGTTGCCGACGTAATCGTTCACACCCTCGGCGACGCCCTGCACCTCGTTGATGAGCGCCTCGTCCTTGGTGAGGCGGCCGATCGTCCCCTCCCCCTTGTCGATGCGATCGGAGATGTGGTCGATGTGATCGAGCGCGCTCTCGAGGCTCTTGCTGGCCTTGTTGAGGCGCGTGACCGTGTCGCGGATCTCGCCGCCGCCCGACTTCGGATCGCCGGAGTTCTGCGCGACGAGGACGCGCACCTCCTCGGTGATGACGCGGACGTTCTCGAGGATCTTGTCGATCTGCGGCTGGCTGTGCGCGGTGATCGTGTTGACGTTCTTGAGCGTCTCGTTGATGTAGGTGCGGTTCTCGCGCACCGTCATGTTGATCGCCTCGGTGGCCTGCGCGAGGTTATCGAGGATGGCGCGCATGTTCTGCCCGCCCTTGTCGGTGCCGACCGACGCGGCGAGTTGCTGTACGACCGCCTGGATCAAGTCGGCGATGCGACCTACCTGCTCCTTCAAGTCCTCGACGCTGCGCGCCTCCGCCATCGTCTCGATCTCGTCGCCGTCCTTCTTCTTCGGCTCGTCGGTGCCGGCGGTGAGAACGATGATGTTCTCGCCGAGGAGAGACGCGCTCTTAACGCCGAGGCGCGAGTTCGCGTAGAGGACGGTGTCCTTCGACACGCGCACGTCGACGCGCGCGCGGCCTTGCTCGAGGGAGATCTTCTCGATCGAGCCGACCGGGATGCCGGCGATCGCGACGCGCGAGTGGTTGGCGATGCCGGTCGCGTCCTTGATGTACGCGTGCACCACGTAGCCGTTTCCGCCGCCGACCTCTTTGCTGACGGTGCGGTAGATGACGAACACGGCAACCGCGGTGGCCACGAAGAACAGGCCCACCTTGGCCGCCTGGGTCGCCTTCGCCATTCGTGCGGGGCTACGCTACCAGAAAACGCACGGGCTTATGCCGCAACCTTGCCGGGGTACTTCGACTCGTAGTGCTGGATGATCAGCCGGCCCATCGTCTCGATCGCGACGCCGGCGATGGCACCCTTGATGCCCCAGCCGATCACGGGGACGAAGCCGACGAGGTACGTCGCCGCGTACTTGAGGCCCGTAGAGCCGACCTCGAGGCCGGCGGCGAGCATGATCGTGTCGGTGTGGCTCGGCGCTTCGCCGTACGTGCGCGCGATCCAGTAAATCATGTGCGCCTCGAGCGCGGTCAAGACCGGGCTCGTGGGGAGCGGGAGCGGGAGCATGGCCCAGGCGACCCCGCCCGCGGCGTATTTGTGGACCAGCCCGCGTGCCTTGTCGCGGCAGAGCACCGGCGGCGACGAAGAGACGGGAGCGGGCGCAGGAGAAGCCGCGGGCTCGGGGGCCGGCGGCGGGGCGGCGTCGGACATCCCCTGTAGCGTAAGCATTCAGGGCCGCACGTCCACTCGCACGGGCGATTCCCTCAATGGCCAACGAGGACCCGCCAGAGGCCGCCGAGGACCGTCGTCGAGAGCGCGACCGTTCACGAGCACGATGAACGGAGCTCTTGCCGCGTCGTGATCGCTCAGTCCTGGACTTGGAACGTCTCGTTCTGCCAGGAGACTCCCTTGTCGCCGACGCCGGACGACAGGCCATAGACCGAAGCTTGATCGACGGACGAGCCTTTGTCGTCCCAGATTCCGAACGAGAGCTTGATCGAATCGCCGACGACGTCGCACGCGACGGCGAACGTGGACGCGCCGTGGACCTTCACCTCGTAGGCCTTCACAGCCGAGCAATTCGAGTTGCCGGCGCGCGTCCAGGAATCGAATTGCTGCTTCGCGGCCTTAGGCAACCCGCTCGCGCCGGTCTCGCTCGCCGATGCGAGGGTGTCGCCGTGGCCCCAGAGGATCGTGTCGTACGCGGCGTGCGCGGCGTCGCGCAGCGGGTGCGGGAGGAACGGCACCTCGGTCACCTTCGGCGTGGAGGAGCAGCCCGCCGGGAACTCGACGTAGTAGTCGTGCGCGCCGTCCTCGGGGTTGCCGATGCCGACGGTCACCCGGTACTTCTTGCTCTTCGTGAGGACCTTCACCTTGGTCCCGTCCGGCGCGTTGCCGTACTCGGCCTCCGCCGCGGCGAGCGCGGGCTTCGTGCACGCGTCCCTTTTGAGCTCGTCGCTCTCGCCGGCCGTCGGGTCGGCCGAGGACGCGGCGCCGCCACAGGCGACGAGGGGGAGGACGAGGGCTGCAAGGGCGACGATCGAGGTCTTCATGGTGGGTTCGGCTCCGGTTGGGAGCGACCGTCTAGCGCAGGCCAAACCACATTCAACCACCTTTCGGTATGACACGTTCAACCGTCGGATTCGGCGAAACAAACTGCGCACGATACTTTCGCGCTCGAGCACGCGTCGCTTCGAAATTCAAGGCGCCGCGACGAGCCGCTTGCACGTGACCCGAGGACGGTCGGGATCGAAGCCGCCTTTCGAGAGCTCGTGGCGATCGGGCGGACCGTCGCCCCAGACCAAGCAGACGTGCATCGGCGCGGCGCCTCTCAGCTTGAAGGCGCCGGGCAGTGGCGCCGCGTTGCCGCACGCGAAGTCGGGCGGGACGTCGACGGGGAAGGTCGCGCCCTCGTCGTCGTAGACGACCAGATCGAAGCGCGAGCGCGTGCCGGGCGCGCACGTGACGAGCGCTTTGAAGCGGTCGCCGTCGCGAAAGGAGCCGCCGGCCTCCGCGAAGACGGTGTCGTCGTCACGCACGAGGGTGAACGAGATCTCGGAGCCCTTGATGCGGTTCGGATCGACGGGGTCGCCGCCGCGCCGACCCGCGACGAGCACGACGGCCGCCGCCAGCGCGAGCGCAGAGCCTGTCGCGACGGCCGCTCGACGCCACGGTGAACGCACGCGCGGGGGCGACTCGTGCAGCGGCCGAAGCGGAACGTCGGACTCGACCTCGACGCGTCCGTAGCACGCGCGGCATGCCTCGCACTCCGCGAGGTGGCGCGCGATCTCGACGGCGTCGAGCGCCTCTCCGAGGGCGTACCGCTCGAGGCGCAGCCAAGAGATCGGCTCGGACACGCACGTGGCGCTCACGACACGCCCGCCTCTCCGCCGCTTGGCGCGCCCGCGAGGCGCGTCGCCGCATCCCGAATGGCGTCGAGCCGTTTGCCGATCGTCTTGCGGCTCAGACCCGTCATCTCCGCAATTTCCTCCTGGGTCATGTCGTCGAGGTAGCGGTACGCGAGCACCTCGGCCTCGCCGTCGTCGAGCGCCGCGACGAGCTTCACGAGCAGATCGAGCGACAGCGCGGCCTCGTCGAGGCGCGTGCGAACGGGGGCCAGCGACTCATCGTGGACGGCGAGGAGGCGTGCGCGGTTCTTCTCGTCGCGCAGCACGCGGAGGCAGCGGTTGGTGACGGCGCGGTACAAATACGGCAGGTCCGCGGGCATGGCTCGTTCCTCCAGCAAATCGACGAAGAGCGCGTGCACGACGTCGCGCGCGTCCTCCTTGCTTCTGAGCATGCGCTCCGCCTTTCGAACGAGAGCGCGCCCGTAGCGCGCGTAGGCCTCCATCCCTCACTCACGCTACCGGCATTTGCCGGGGTGCACCTTGGTGACGAAGCAGCCCGCGTCGCCGAAGCACTCGGACTCCGGCGTCGCGCCTTCGCACGCGTTCGACGCGCAGTCGTTTGCATTGATGCACGGTGCTCCGGCGGCGCCGTGGGACAAACCGGGCCCGCATAGCGAAGGCACGGCTGCCAACTCGCCGCCTGGCGAAGGTGTGGGCGCGACGACCCTGGGCCTGCCACACGCGTCGCCGCCGGTGCAGGCATTCGGTCCGGTCGCGCAGCAGGTCGAGCAGATCGATCCGCAGCACACGCTGCTCTCGCATTCGGCCGGGGAGACGCAGCTCTCGCCGACGGCGACGTGCCGGAGCGTGGTCCGCCCGCCAGTGCACGTCTCGACGCGCTGGAGCCGGATCTCTGCGAGCACCGCGCGCCCGACGCCGTTCTTGCGGAGGATGACGCGGACGCGGTCGCCGTAGTCGTTGAAATGGTCGGGCGCGTGGATGAGCAGGCGGGCGCGTCCCCAGTGGGTCTCGGCGATCGCCTCGTCGAAGTCGGGGACGCCGTCGAGGTTGAAGTCGACCTGGACGCGCGTCCCCGCGGCGGCGTCCACGTCGGCCACTGCCGAGAACTCCATGCAGTCGGAGGCCTCGCGGGTGTCTTGGGAGATTTGCGTGGGCGTGTCGAGCAGCTCGACGCCGTAGTCGTCGGCGTGCCACGTGCTCGTCTGCTTGACGTGCCCCGCGTCGAGGTTCCAGGCGCACAGAGAGTCGCCGCACCAGAGGCGGAACGTCGAGTCGTTCAAGACGTCGCCATTGCAGCCGGGCGCCATGCACGCCACGGCGCAGCCGACGAGCGTGACCTTCGCCGCGAGTGTCTTCCAGCTCATCGCGTCCCCCGTCCGAAGTTGAGGCGCACTCCGAGCGACACCGCGAAGCCGCCCACGTCGTGCCGTTCGCCGAACGCGTTCACCATCGCCGGCGCGCGCTCGTAGGAGGCCTGCGCAAACGCTCCGACGCGTGAATCCGCGACGACCGCGACGCCGACCGCGCCGCCCAAGAGGTACCCCCACGCGACGTCGCTCGTCTTGTGCGGGTTTTTGTCGGCGCTGGTGGTGAGCGTGGTCGTCGCCATCGAGGCGCCGCCGCCGGCCTGTCCGTAGATCTGGAGGAGGCGCGGCGCGACGTCGGTGTGCGCGCGGAGGTACGCGCCGGCGCCGAAGCCCTGGAACGTGAGCTCATCGGAGTCGCCGCTCACGCTGCGGGTGTAGACGTCGCCGGTGAGCGTCTGCCCTTGGACGAGCAGCGTGAGGTGTGGCGCGAGGAATCGAGTGACGCCGAGCGCCGCGCGCCCGGCGGGTCGCAGCGTCGGCGATTTTTCTTCGTAATCGAACGTCGACAGCGTGCGCACGTACGCGTCGTCGGTCGTGCGCGTCATGATGCCGAGGCTTCCCTCGATGGCCCAGCGATCGATCTCCCGGAGACCGAGCGGCGGCGTGCCCTCGGGCACGTCGGGCGAAGGAGGCGTCTCGGCGTCGTCCTCGAAGCCCTTCGCGAGCCCGTTGGCGGCAGCGATCTGGCACGTGCCGAGCTCGAGGGCGGTGAGCTGACCGTCGCTCAGCGTGAGGGAGCACGCCAGGATCTGACCCTGCGCGCGCACGGTGGCATCGTACGTACCGGCGGGAAGCGCGAGGCGGAGCGGCGGGCCGGGAGCCTTCACGAGCTCGGCGACGACGCTGCCGCTCGCGTGATGCTGCACGAGGACGCGCGCGTCGAGTGGACCCGGCAGCTCGAGGCGCGCGCCGGCCTCGGCGGGATACGTTACCGGAACGTCGCCCTGCCCCGAAAGATCGGTCTCGAGCGTCGCGTGCTGCATGCCGACACGAGTGCGCGCCGTCGCGGCGAGCGTGCGCCGGTACGCGTAGCGGTACGCCTCGTCGAGGCTCACCTTGCCGTCGCCATCCTGGTCCCCCGCGCCGCGCAGCGCGACCACCAGATGATGCGTAAAATACGACGATTTCAGCGCGTCGGACTCCTGGCTCAGCTCCTGGCCCGTCGACGACGCCATGACGGCGATCCCCTTCGTCGTCAGGCGCGCCACCGAGTTGAACGAAAAATCCGCGGCCGGCTCGGCGCCTTTTGTGCGCGCAAACGCGCCCGACTGACATGCATCGAGGACGACGAGCGTGAGCGTCGCAGGGAGCTGACGCAGGCGATCGCGCAGCACCGCAAGCGGCAGCTCCCCGTCGCCCAACGTGAGCGCGCTCGCCTTGGCGTGGCCCGAGTAATAAAAGAAGAACGTCGCCTGTTCGCCGCGATCGGCGTGCTCTTTCAGCTTTGGCGCGAGCTCGTCGAGCGTCGCGAGGATCTTCGCGCCGTCCGGATGCGCCAGCACCCGCAGATCACTCGTGCCAAACCGCCCGAGATCGCGCAGGACGGCGGCGACCCGCGCGGCGTCGTCCTCGGCGTACCGGAGCGTCTGCTGCCCGGCCCCGCCGGCGTTGCTGCCGACGATGATTCCGTAGGCGTGCGGATGCGGCGCGGCCGACGTGGGCAGCGGTTCGGCGCGTGCGGCGCCCGGCGCGAGCGAGAGGGTCCCCCCGAGGACGACGGACGCTGCGGACTTGGTGAAGGAGGTCATGTGGCGGGTCTCGGAGGGTTAACTCGCCAGCCCGCAGGATTGGGAACCCTGCCCCAAATAAAACTCACGGCGCCTCGTCGAGCACCGTGTCCTCGGGGCCCGCGTCCGTCGCGGGCGCGGCGGGGATAGGCTGCGCCCCGGCGTCGAGGGTGCCGCCGCCCATTGCGATCGCGTCGAGCACGCCGTCGAGCTCGATGCGGGTCTTGGTGAAGTCGTCGCGATCCTCGGCGGGCAGGACGCGCACGCCGTCGAGCTTCAAGCCGAGCGGATCCATGAAGATGTCGCCGCGCTTCACGGCGAAGTGCAGGTGCGGTCCGGTGGCGCGGCCGGTCTGGCCGACGAAGCCGACGAGCTGACGCTGCTCGACGTGCATCCCCGGGTGAAGCCCCGGCGCGAACCGCTGAAGATGGCAGTACGCAGTGGTCAGGCCGTTGGTGTGCTTCACCTGCACCATGTTGCCGCACGGCCCTCCGTCGCCGACCGACTGCACGCTCCCCGCCGCCGACGCGTACACCGGCGTGCCTGGCGACGCCGCGAAATCGATCCCGTTGTGCGGCATCACCACGTGAAGAACGGGGTGCATGCGCTTCGGGTTGTAGCGCGAGCTGATTCGCGCGAGCGGCACCGGCGTCCGCCAGCCACCGCGGAACGGGCGCTGCGCCTTCGCGTCGTAGAAGCCGGGCGCCTTGCCGGTGCCCTGGTGGTAGACGCGAACGGGAGGCGCACCGCTCGCCGGCGTGTATTCGACCGCGTCGATTTCCACGTAGCGCGTGAACTTCGCCTGCACGTGCTCTTCGGTCGCGACGACGCGGAGTCGCGCGCCGGGGCGGAGGTCGGCGAGCTCGGCGTGGCCTTCGAGCGCGTCGTCGAGCTGGTCGAGCAGATCGTCGTCGAGCCCCGCCTTCACGACGCTCGCGCGAAGGTCCCCCTCGACCACGACGCCGACCGCAACCCGCACGCGCTCGACGACCAGATCGAGCTTCTTGCCCTCGAGGACGCCCGGGCTCGACTCGCGCGCCTGCCACACGTCGCCCGGCGACGACGCGAACTCGAACGCGACGACGTGCCCGGTCTTCTTCTCCTTCGCGACGACGAACGTGTCCTTGGGGCCGACGCGATCGAAGGATCGGACGTCCTGGAACGCCTTCACGATGCGCTGCATCTCCGCGCGCGCGACGCCGGTGACGATGAGGGCGGTGGAGAAGGGTCGCTTGCCGACGACGCCCTCGACCAAATCGACGTTCCCGTCCCCCTTGGTCTCTCCCTTCATCTCCGCGACGCGCCACACCGGGACGATCGGGGCGGGCGCCGCGTCGACGCTGAGGTTGCCTCCGTCCCCTCCGTCGTCGAGGGATGCGTCGGCGCCGGTGAGGACCACGGCGGGGGCGGTCACCTCGGACGGCGCGGCTTGCGCAGCGAGCTCCTGCGACCGCTTGTCCCGCGCCTCCACCGTGTAGACGATGAGGACCGCGGCGGCGGCGCCGCACATGAACGACGCGCCGATTTTGACGGCACGCGGCACGCGGCGCGAGGGCGGCGGCGGTGGGGGCGGCGCGTCGCTCGTCGGCGCGAGCGACGGCGTGGTCGGCTCGAGGCCGTCTTGGGGAAGGAACTCCGGCTCCGGCACGACCGGGGGGGCATAGCCGGGGCCGGGCGGAGGTGCAATCCGGGCCGAATTTTCGAGCGATCTCGCGCGTGACGGGCCGCCACTCGTGCTGGTAGCCTGCCCTCCATGGATGAGGCCGTGAAGCAGCTCCTGCTGGTCGGGCGGGAGCACTACGCGAATCGTGACTTCGAGAAGGCGGAGGAATTGCTCCGTCAAGTGCTCGAGCACGACGATCGCTTCGCCGACGTCCACGACATGCTCGGCGTGATCTGTCACTCGCGTGGCAACTTCATCCAGGCCGAGAGGCATTTCGAGCGGGCGCTGGAGCTGAACCCCGCGTACACCGAGGCGGCGCTGAACCTCGCGGTCACGTACAACGATCGCGGGAAGTACGAAGCCGCGAAGCTCGTTTACAAGCGCATCAAGGGGAGCCCCACCGGCAGCCTGCAGGGGCTCGACCCGTTCGCGCGCGGCAAGCTCGCGAACATGCACGCCGACCTCGCGCAGGCCTACGCCGACGCGGCGCTCGCCCACGTAGCGATCGGCGAGCTCGAGAAGGCCGTCAACCTGTGCCCGCAGTTCGCCGATCTCCAGACGAAGCTGGGCGGCCTCCTGCGCGAGGTAAATAACCTGCCGCGCGCGAAGGAGCACTACGAGGCCGCGCTCGCCGCGCGTCCGAATTTCGTTCCGGCCCTCCTGCAGCTCGGGGTCACGCTCCTCGCGATGGGCGATCCGAAAGGGGCCGAAGAGACGTGGCACAAGGTCGAGAGGCTCGAGCCCGACAACTCGCGCGCGAAGATGTACCTGCGGATGCTCGCGACCAGCCGGTCGTCGCCGCCGACGGGGTGACGGCGCGCGCGGGAGCAGGAGGCCTGCGTGGCGCGCTTCGCGCGGCGTGGTCGCGGCTTCGCGGCGGCGAGGTCACGGCGTGGCGCGCGGCGGCGAGCGTCGCGGTGGGCGTCGCGATCGGCGTAACGCCGCTCTACGGCGCTCACTTTCTCCTGGTCTTGGCGGTCTGCCTTCCGCTCCGCCTCGACGCGCGCATCGCCTACGTCGCGGCGAACGTGTCGCTCCCCTTCTTCGCGCCGTTCATCACGCTCGCGGAGGTCCAGCTCGGCGCCCTCGCGCGCACGGGGGCGACGCTCCCGATCGATCGCGCGACCTTGCACGCGCACGGGCTGATGACGTTCGCGGGCGATCTCGCGGTGGGCACGCTGGTGCTCGCGCCGCTGTCGGCAGCCGCGCTCGGCGCGCTCACGTGGTTCGTGGTCGCCGCGGCGCCGCGCAAGACGGCGCTGGGCCGCGCGATCGAAGAGGTCGCGCGAAGGTATGCCTCCCGCTCGTCCCGCGTGCAGGCGCGCGCGAAGCTGGCGACCGATCCGGTGAGCCGCGCCGTCACCGAGCTCGGTCCGCTTGGCGAGGTGTGCGACGTCGGGTGCGGCGCCGGGTATCTGTCACTCCTCGTGCTGACGACGGGGCAGGCCACTGCCGTCGTGGGGCTCGACGCAGACGCCGATCGCATCGCCCTCGCGCGGCTCGCAGGCGCAGGGCTACCCGCGAAGTTCGACGCGGAGGACGCGCGCACCGCCGAGATCGCGGCGTGCGATACGGTGCTGCTCATCGACGTGCTGCACTACATGACGCCGAGCGATCAAGACGCTCTGCTCGAGCGCGCATCGAGGGCGGCGAGGAGACGCGTCGTCGTGCGCGAGATCGATCGAAGACCCGGCCTTTGGAGCGCCCTGACGCGGCTCGCCGAGCGAACGCGCGCCGCTCCCCACGCCAGGACCGTCGCGGAGCTGACGGCGGCGCTCGAGAAGCGGGGGCTCGCGGTGCGTGTGGCAGCCTGCGACGAGGGAACGCCGTTCGCCAACGCGCTCGTGATCGGCGAGCGGACCCTCCCGACGGGGACGTAAGCGCACGCCACGGTTTCTGGCGAGGTCACCGCTTGGCGGCTGCGGCCTCGTCCTCGAGCTGCATCGCCTCGAGGAGCAGCGCGCTGATCGACCCTCGCATGTCGGGCGCAGTGTCGCTGGTCGGGCGAAAGTAGAACGCCCCCTTCTTCCATTTCAGGGCGACCCGCAAGACTTCGAGCGGCGGCATCTGCTCGCCGTTCATCTCGCCGGCGGCGAAGCTATCCGCCGCGATGAGGAGCTCGGCGGTCTGCGACTCCGAGGTGATCTTCAGGCGCCCGCTGCGACGCTCCATGCCGAGCACCATGAGCACCGTCGACAGCGCCATCTGCGCGATGTCTCCGCGGAACGCCGCGCCGCGCCCATTCGTCGGCGCCTCGCTCACGAAGGAGTCGCGCCGCACACGGAGGCGCCGCGCCATTTCGATCAGCGCCTCGACCTGCGCCACCGCCTCGTCGTTCGTGAAGGGGCGCGTCATGTACGCGTCGGCGCCGACGTGCAGCGCCTGGATGCGCGAGTCGCGCTCGGCGTCGCTGGTCACGAACAGGAACGGCGTGGTCGCAACCGCGCTCGTCTCGGTGCGCACGCGCCGCGCGACCCAGAACCCGTCGATGTCCGGCAGCGATACGTTGCACACGATGCAGTCCGGCATCCACTCGCACGCCTTGTCGAAGCCGCTCCGGGCGTCCCCGCAAAGGAACACCTCGTGGCCGCGCTCCCGTAGGAACTTCGCGAGCACGCTCGCGGTCCACGGGTCGTCTTCGATGATGAGGACGCGTCCGGGATTCAACGACATTACGCTAGCACGCGGAGAAACAAGCCAAAAATTAGCGGCGGAGAGGGGCCGGCTCAGCTCCGAAAACCGCACGGAAATGGGCGGCGGCGGCCATGGCGAGGTCCGCGAGGGGGGGCGGGTCGACGCCGAGCGCAGCGAGCGAGGTCACCCCCAAGTCCTGGATCCCACACGGGACGATGTGCCGGAAGGCCGTCAGATCGGTCGTCGCGTTGAAGGCGAAGCCATGCATCGTCACCCAGCGCGTCAGCCGAACGCCGATCGCGCCGAGCTTCGCGATTCGAGCGCCGGGCGCGTCGCTCCGCTCGGAGGACCACGGCTCACGGGGATGCTCGAGATCGACCCATACGCCGACGAGCTTGGGATCCTTCGGGATGCCAGCGCCGATCCCGTGGTCCGCGGCGAGGCGGATCATGACCTCGCCGAGATCGCGGACGTACTTGCGGACGTCTTGGCGGTCCGGCTTGAGATCGAGGATGGGGTAGACCACGAGCTGACCAGGGCCGTGGTACGTTACGTCGCCACCACGGCCTGTTTCGAAGTAGTCGACCCCTTCAGCCTCACGCTCGTGGACGTCGGCAAGCACGTTCGCAGGCTTCGCGCCGCGGCCAAGAGTGATCACCGCGTCGTGCTCGAGCGCCAGGAGCGTGTCGCCGATCTCGCCCCGAGCGCGCTTTAGCACGAGGTCTTCCTGTAGCGCGTGCGCGTCGGCGTACCGGACGCGGCCGAGCCACTCGTAGCGAACGCTTCGGACGCGCTCAGGAGCGATAATTCGGCGCCTCCTCGGTGATGATGACGTCGTGCACGTGGCTCTCGCGGAGGCCCTGCGACGTGATGCGGATGAACTTCGCCTTGCGACGAAGGTCCGCGATGGTGGTGCACCCGGTGTAGCCCATCCCCGAGCGCAGGCCGCCGACGAGCTGGTAGACGATCGACCGGAGCGAGCCGCGGTACGGCACGCGGCCTTCGATGCCCTCGGGCACGAGCTTTTCGTCCGCGGTGCCGGCCTGTCCGTAGCGATCGCGGCTCCCCTTCTTCATCGCGCCGAGCGAGCCCATGCCTCGGTACACCTTGTAGGAACGACCTTGGTAGAGGACCAGATCGCCCGGCGACTCGTCGGTGCCGGCGAAGAGCGAGCCGACCATGACGCTGCTCGCGCCGGCGGCGATGGCCTTCGGAATGTCGCCCGAGTGCTTCACGCCACCGTCGGCGATGATGGGCACGTCGTGACGATCGGCGACGCGCGCGCAGTCGCTTACGGCGGTGATCTGCGGGACGCCGATGCCGGCGACGACGCGCGTGGTGCAAATGCTGCCCGGTCCGATTCCGACCTTCACCGCGTCGGCGCCGGCGTCGATGAGCGCCTCGGTCGCCTCCGCGGTCGCGATGTTGCCGGCGATGATCTGCACGCCGGGGTGTTCCTTCTTCGTCGCGCGCACCGCGTCGAGGACGCCCTTCGAGTGCCCGTGCGCGGTGTCGACGACGAGGACGTCCACACCTGCCGCCACCAGCGCCGCCGCGCGCTCCGCCCTGTCCGCCGAAGGCCCCAGCGCCGCGCCGACACGAAGGCGCCCCTTGGTGTCCTTGATCGCGAGCGGGTTGCGATCGGCCTGCAAAATGTCCTTGATCGTGATGAGGCCGACGAGCTTCCCGTTGTCGACGACGAGGAGCTTCTCGATGCGGTGCTTGTGGAGGAGCTGCTTGGCGTGATCGTTCGCGACGCCCGGCGGCACGGTGACGAGCTTCTTCGTCATCAGCGCGCTCACCGGTTGATCGAGGTTCTGCTCGAAGCGGATGTCGCGCGCGGTGAGGATGCCGACCGGACTGTCCCCTTCTACGACCGGGACGCCGGAGATGTCGTGCTCGCGCATGATGCCGAGCGCCTCGCGCAGCGACTGGTTCGGTCGCACCGTCACCGGCGCGAGCACCATGCCGCTCTCGGCCTTCTTCACGCGCTCGACCTCGCGCGCCTGGCCCTCGATGGACAGGTTCTTGTGGAGGATGCCGATGCCGCCCTCGCGCGCCATCGTGATCGCGGTGCGCGCCTCGGTCACCGAGTCCATCGCCGCCGAGATGAGCGGGATGTGCAGATCGATCCCGCGCGTGAGGCGGGTCCGCGTGTCGACGTCCTTCGGGAGCACCTCGCTGTACGCGGGGACGAGCAACACGTCGTCGAACGTCAGTGCCTCACGCAGGTGGTCTTCGATCATGGACCGGCTCCTCGGGTTGGCGAGGCACTCTAGTCCGAGGCGGCCGTCTGCGCGAGCGGCGCCGTCGAAAAAAACCTACTCCGGTACCCGGTGGCCCTTCGCGGCCTCTTCTTCGCGGTACCGCTCGAGCCCGGAGACGAACGTGTCGCTCACCTCGGGGTCGAACTGCGAGCCGGCGCAGCGCTCGATCTCGTTGACGGCGACCTCGTGCGGGAGCGCGCGGCGGTAGGCGCGATCGCTGGTCATGGCGTCGTACGTGTCGGCCACCGCGATGATGCGCGCGATGAGCGGCACGTCGTTGCCCTTGAGGCCCAGCGGATACCCGCGCCCGTCCCACCGCTCGTGGTGCAGGTGCACGCCAGGGATGAGCGGGTGGAGGAACTTGATGGGATCGAGGATGTCTCTGCCGTAGCCAGGGTGCTTCTTGAACACCTCGTACTCGTCTTGCGTGAGCTTGCCGGGCTTGTTGAGGTTCATCACGCAGCCGATTTTGCCGATGTCGTGCATGAGCGCGCTCTGGCGCACGATCTCGATCATGTCGGGCGGGAGGCCGAGGCGAACGGCGAGGTGCATCGCGTACGTGGCGACGCGATCCGAGTGGCCGGCCGTGTAGCGATCCATCTTGTCGATGGCCTTGGCGAGGCCTTGGATGGTCTGCTGGAACGTCGCGCGGAGATCCTCGTAGAGGCGCGCGTTCTCGATCGCCGCCGCCGCGCGCGAGCCGACGATCGAGAGGAGCTTGCGCTGCCCCTCGTCGAAGCGCTTGCTCTTGGAGAAGCTCGCCACCGCGATGAAGCCGAGGACGCGCTGCTTCATGCGCAGCGGTACCGCGAGGAGCGACGACACGGGAACTCCCGGCGGCTCCTTGAAGAACTTCATCCCCCGCGCGCCGTGCTCGAGGAGCATCGAGTCGCCGGCGAAATGCGCGACGAATGCCGCCGGATCCAGGCGCCCGAGCTCCGCGCTCGTGGCGACCGGCTTCGGTTGGGTGAGGCGCTGGCGCTCGAAGTAGCCGCCTTCGCCGTCGTCGAGCCACGTCGAGACGAGATCGCCGTGGATCTCGTGGAGCGCCGTGTCACCGACCGTCGCGAGGACCTCGTCGAGCGAGAGGCTCGCGGTGATCGCCTCGCTGACTTTGTAGAGGCTGAGCGCTTCTTTGAGGCGAAGGTTCTCCGCCGACAAGCGCTGCTTCTCGAGCCCGCGCTGGACGACGTGGATGACCTCCTCCACCTTGAACGGCTTCAGGATGTAGTCGTAGGCGCCGCGCTTCATCGCGTCGATCGCGGTCTCGACCGTGCCGAAGCCGGTCATGATGACGGTGAGCGCGTGCGGCGCGTGCGTGGCGATGGCCTCGAGCAGCTCGATGCCCCCCATCCGCGGCATTTTCAGGTCGCTGATGATGAGGTCGTAATGGGCGTGGTCGAGCTCGTTCAGGGCCGCCGCGCCGTCCTCGGCGGTTCGGACGTGGTAGCCCTCCATACCGAGGAAGTCGGCCAGGATGTCGCGGATGAACTTCTCGTCGTCGACGATCAGGACGCGCGGGCGTTCGTCGTGGGGTGTCGTCATCGTCTCCCAGGAGGAGTCCTCGACTCTAGAGCATGCGTCCCGTGAATGGAAACGGTTGCTCGTCCCCGCACAGGTGGGGCAGGAAAATCCAGACCTCGCGAGGATTGCGCGCGCGGTTGCGGTGGCTTAGCGTCCCCTCCCGTCGTGGTCGAGCCCGTCCTTCGAACCTTCACGTACGCGGCGCTCGCGCTCGGCGCGGCGAGCGTCGCTGCGTTCCTCGGGCGCGATCCCCTGACCACGACGTCGGCGCTCGGCCTCAGCGGCGGCCTCGCGCTCGGGACGAGCCTCGTCATGGGAGGCCTGTTCGCCGGGCTGACCATCGCGACGACGCGCCTGCTCCTTCGGACGCAGCCGTGGGCCCGCGCGCTGCACGCCGCGCTGCGACCGACGGTGCGGCACACGTCGGGTCGCGACATCGTCGTGATGGCGCTCGCGAGCGGCATCGCCGAGGAGCTCGTGTTCCGAGGCCTCCTCGTGCCGGTCGTCGGGATCGTGCTCTCGAGCGTCGCCTTCGGGCTGCTCCATCAGGTGCGCGGACCGGCCCGCTGGGGATGGGCGGCGTGGGCGTGCGTCACGGGGCTCTTCCTCGCCGGGATCTTCGCACTGACGGGGAGCCTCGCGGGCCCGGTGCTCGCGCACGTCGCGATCAACCTCGTGAACCTGCGTCACCTGCGCGATACGGACCCGGGCGCGGCACCGAGCGATCCGGCGCGCGCTCGAATCCGCGGCGTCTTCACCGCGCGAGGCGAAACTGCACGACCCACGCCATCCGCACGCGCACACGCGTCCCCGTCCGCTCGGCGGGCGTGAAGCGGTACTTACGGACGGCGGCGAGCGCGGCCTCGTCGAACCCGTGCTCCGCGCGACGGGTGACACGCGCGCTCTCGACGCGACCGGCGGCGTCGACGACGAGCTCGAGGGCGACGTCGGCCTCCAGATCCTCCGCGCCGAACGGATAGGCGAGAGGCGCGCGCTCCACGAGCCGAGCCCGCCGCGACACGCCCGACTCGGGCACGATCGCGGACGCGTCGTCGTGGTCGTGGTCGTGCCCGCCGCCCACTCCATCCGACGCGGGCGACGTCGCGGTCCCCGTCGCGGAGACGTGCCCGCCTGCGCTGGCCGACGCGCCGCCGAACGTCATTGCGAACCGCGCGGGCGCGCTCGCCGGCGCGGCCACGACCGCGGGGGCCTGCGCGGGCTCGTCGGCGTGCTCCTCGTGCGCGTGCTCGTGCGGCGCCGACGGATCGTGGGGACGGTCGTCGTGATCCGGCGCGACTTGATACGCGTGGGTGTGCGTCGGCACGTGCAGCGCCTCGACGTTTCGAGCAACCGGCTCCGGCGTCTTCTCCTCTTCTTGCGGGGGCGCAGGCACCTCCGGAGCGACCTCGACGTCGATCGTGAGCATCGCCTCGCCCGGCGCGGACGCCGACGCGTGACCGGAGCCGAGCCCCGCGGCCGCGAAGAGCGCCACGTGCGCGACCGCCGACGCGGCGATCGCCACGGCACGTCCGCTCAGGCTAGATGCGAGGGCGATCATGGGCGTCGAAGAAGTCTACGCCTGAACCCGCGCGGCGGATCCGGAGGCCGCCAAATGCCCAGAATTGCAGCACATCGGCGTCGGCGTCAGGGCTCCTCGTCCTTCGCGTCCCACGACACGCCGTAGAGCCCCCTCTTCTTGAGGAGGTCGCGGAGGTGGTGCCGCGCCAGGTTGGCCTCGCGCGCCGCCTGGGACAGGTTGCCGGCGCAGCGACGCATGAGCGCCGACAAGTACACCGACTCGAAGCGCTCGATGGCCTTGTCCTTCGCGGGCGCGAACTCACCGGACAAGTCGAGGACGCTCCGCTCCGCGCGCGTGCCGCGGAAGCCGTCTCCCTCGCTGGCCACGTCAGCGCGCTTCACGACGTCGTCGTTGGCGAGGGCGGCGGCGCGCACGAGCACGTTGCTCAGCTCGCGTACGTTCCCCGGCCACGGCTGCGTCTGGAGGTGCGCGAGCGCGGTGGCTTCGATGAGCAAGTTGCGTTCGCCGGCGATGGCGCCGAGCAGCTTCCGGCACAGCACCGGAATGTCCTCGAGGCGGTTGCGAAGCGGAGGCAGTTGAACGCGGGTCTGCGCGAGGCGGAAGAAGAGATCCTCGCGGAAGCGTCCGGCGTCGATGTCGTGACGGAGGTCGCGGTGCGTCGCCGCGAGCACGCGCACGTCCAGCTTGATGGGCGCGTGCCCGCCGACGCGCGTGACCTCGTGACGCTCGAGGACGCGCAGGAACTTCGACTGGAGCGCCGCAGGGAGCTCGCCGATCTCGTCGATGAAGACCGTTCCGCCGGTCGCCGCTTCGAAGTAGCCGATGCGCCGCTCGGTCGCACCGGTGAATGCCCCCTGCTCGTGGCCGAACAGGAGCGACTCCGCCAGCGTCTCGGGCAAGCTCGTCGCGTCGATCACGATGAACGGCGACGCGGCGCGCGTGGACCTCGCGTGGATGGCGCGCGCGACCTCCTCTTTCCCGGTGCCCGTCTCTCCCTGGATGAGGACGGCCAGGTTCTTGGGGGCGATGCGCTCGAGCGTCGCGAAGAGCTCGCGCATCGCATGCGACTCGCCGACGAGGTCTCCGAACGACTCGCTCTCGCTGCGCGCCGCCGGCCTGGCGCCGCCGTCGGTGTCGACGCGCAGGACCGTGTCGCCCACGGTGAGCTCGCCGCCCGCCGTCAGCTCGATCTCGGTGACGCGATGCGCGCCGAGCCACGTCCCGTTCGTGCTGCCGGCGTCGCGCACGTGGATGCGCGCACCGACGCGAGAGAGCTCGAGGTGAACGCCGGAGACGCGCGGATCGGTGAGGACCAAATCGTTGGTGGCGTGTCGCCCCGCCGTCGCCAGCGCGCGCGCCATCGCCAGCGAACGGCCCGCGCCGGGCCCCGACACCGCCGTGATGCGCGGTACGCCGCTCCCCTCGGACAAGGCGATCTTCGCGTTGACCTCGGTCTCCCCTCGTCCCGGACTGCTCGACATGGCTTCCCCTTCTACCTCGCCCTACCTGGCTTTGGCCACGGCCGCCGCCGCGTCGTCGACGACCCGCATCAGCTCTTTTTGCAGCACACGAAGCGCGCTGAGGGATCCCTCGAGCGCGCCCGCCGCTTCGACGAGCGAACGATCGTGCTCCTCGTTCCTCTTTTCCAGCTGCTGGCTCAGCGCCTTGATCTGAAACTCGATGTCCGTGGCCACGGCGCGTGCACGCTCCTCTTCGTCGCGGATCTGCGCGTCACGGAGCGCGTCGAGGTGCGCGAGCTCGCGAGAGCGATCGTGGACGAGGACGTCGATGGCACGCCCCAGGGTCGCCCGGAACTCGCGCGCCTGCGACTCGAGCAGGTCCACCTTCGCTTGCAGATCCCCTGACACCCGAGACGTGCGCTCGAGCCGCACCACGATCTCGGAGGCGCGCTCCACGAGCTCGGCCGCGCGATCGGCGTTCTCGACCTGACCCTTCTTGCGCGCGCGATCGATCGACGCGTTGAGATCGACGAGCGCCGCATGCCACCGCGAGGACATCTCACGCGTGACGCCCTGACCGGGCGGCGCGTCGGGGGCGGCGAGATCTGCCCGGTCCTTGTCGAGGAGCGTCGGCGACTCGTCGCGCGACGACCCTTGGAGCGGCGGCGACGAGGTCCCGGCCCCTGCGTGACGGAGCGCCTCGACCAGGGCGTCGCACACCGCGAACGCGTCGCGCGGCCGATCCTTCGGCACGCGCGCGAGCATGCGCAACACGAGCGACTCGATCTCCGGCGGGATCCCGCTCACTCGTTGGCTCGGTGGGATCGGCGCCTTGGTGAGGGGGAGGAAGAGGAGATCGGCCTGCCCCTTCGCGTCGAACGGGAGCTTGCCGGTGAGCGCCTCGTAGAAGACGACGCCGAGCGAGTAGATGTCGCTCTGCGGCGAGATGGTGCCGACCTCGACGTACTCGGGGGCGATGTACCCGGGCGTGCCGAAGAGCTGCTCGTTGAAGGTGAGGGCCGGCGCGTCGACGAGCTTGGCGATGCCGAAGTCGGTCAGCTTTACCCGCTCCTGACCGACGCCGTCGACGAGGAGAATGTTCTCGGGCTTCAGGTCGCGGTGGATGACGCCGGCCTGGTGCGCGCGGGAGAGCGCGCTCGCGATCTGGAGCGCGACGTTGGCAGCGCGTGGCCACGCGAACGCGCCGTGCGCGAGGTGCGAGAGGAGCGTCTCGCCTTGCACGTACTCCATGACCAGGTAGGTGACGCCGTCGCTCTCCCCGTAGTCGGTGATCTCGACGATGTTCTCGTGGTTGATGCGGTTGACGGCGCGCGCCTCGCGGAGGAAGCGCTCGCGGTGCGCCGGGTTCAAGCTGAGCTCTTGGCGCAAGATCTTGATCGCGCTGAGGCGCTCGATGATGACGTGCCGCGCGAGGTAGACGCTCGACATGCCGCCGACGCCGAGACGCTTGGTCAACCGGTAGCGCGCCGCGATCGTCCGTCCCAGGTACGGGTCGGTGCTCTTCTTCAGCTCCTCTCCACACGTCGGGCAGAAGGACGCCTCGTCGGCGAATCCTTCGGAGCAACGCGGGCAGATCTTCACGAGGTCGAGCGTACCTCTTTCGGATTTGGTCGCGCGGGCGTTTGTGCAATGCTCCGCGCCGCGTGAGGAGATGACGTTTGCCATGATCTCGACCGACCCGATGCGCGCGAACGGAACCCTGAACGCGGCCGGCGGCTACGGTCCGCCCGGCGGCGGCTACGGCGGGCCTCCTCCTGGTGGAGGTGCCGGTGGTGGAGGTGCCGGTGGCGGTGGCGGTGGCGGGTTCGGTCCTCCTCCCGGCGGCGGGTACGGTCCGCCCGGCGGCGGGTACGGCGGTTCGCAGCCCGCGGGCTTCGGGCCTCCCGGCGGCGGCTTCCCTCCCCCTGGCGGACCGATGATGCCCGGCGCGGGCGGCGACGTGAACACCACGCTGCCGCTCGTCCTCAGCATCCTCTCGCTCTTCTGCTGCGGCTTCGGGTTCGTCGGAGGAATCGTCGGCATCGTCTTCGCCGTTCAGGCAAGCAACGCGAAGAAGACTGGCGATCTCGAGACCGCGCGCTCCAAGGCCAAGGTCTCGCTCATCGTCGCGATCGTCTCGCTGGCCCTCGGCACGATCACGGACATCATCAGCGCGATCGCCAACTTCGCCAACTCGTGACGGCGCGCGCCGCGGCCGTTCACATCGCGCACGCCATCGACTGACGCAGCTCCGCGCCGGGGACGAGCGAGACGCGGGCGCCTTCGGGCACGCCCGCGAAGCGGAGGATCATCCACGTCTCGATCTGCGCGTCGATCGGCGCTGCGGGAGACTGCGGCGTGCGCTCTCGACGCGCCCGACGATCGCCGATGACCGCCACCTTGACGTCGCTGTCGGCGACGCGGACCTCGAGCGCTTCGAGGCAAACGCGCGTCACGCTCCAACGGACGCGCGCGAACATCGGCGCGTCGTCCTCCACGTGCGCGTCGCCGCCGAGCTTCACCCACGGACGGAGCACTGCGAGCGTCGCGCGCCAGCCGCCCGCCTCCGCTTTGCACTCGGGGGCGTCCGCGGTCTTCAGGGTCGACCACGGAGCGAGCGCGAGCGGCGGCGCACCCGGCGCGACCACGAGCGCGGGGTCCATCGCCGTCGGAGGATCGCCCCCACTCGGCGTGCGCAGCGTCGCGACGTCCCCTTTCGGCCCAACCGCCACCGCGTCGGCGTTGGCCGGATAGAGGCCGGAGCGCGGCGGCGCAGCGACGTCGAACAGATCCGACGTGCCGTTCGGTCCGAGCTTGAAGACCACGCCCTTGCCGGACGGCTCGACCTCGAGGACGGCGATCTCGTCGGGTCCGAGCTGCGCGGCGGAGAGAGGGATCGCGTCGTCCGGTGGGCGGGCGCGCAAGACCACACGACCTCGCGGCGACGCGCCCGCGCGAAGGACCGTCATCAGCCCGAGCGGGCTCACCGCGAGGAGGTCGGCGGGTGCCGCGGGATCGAGCGGCGTGACGAGGCTCACCGTCGCGAGCGCCGTCGTGTCCTCGCGAAGGACGTCGGCCGCGCGCTGGCCCGAAGTGCGCGCCGCGGCGAGCGCGTCGGACGTGCCCACCTGCGCCGCGCGCACCGTCGCCCTTGGATCGAACGGCAAGACGAACGCGATCGAGCGGCGGACCGCGAGAGGATCCTTGTTCGGCGCGAGCGCGATGAAACGATCCTCGCCCGCCGCCTCCGTGCCGGGTCCGTGCACGACCATCCGCGGCGCGCCGTAGTCGAGATCGCGCCCGTCGGTGCCGCCGTGAGGAGGCACGAGCGCGAGACGTCCGACGGCGATGCGGACGATCTCGAGCGTGCCGCTGTCGTTGCTCGTCGGGATCGTCGCGGCGCCGAGCCCGAGATCGGCAGGGCTATCGTCGGTGCGCGCGAGGACCGTGGTCTTCGGATCGCCGGCGCGTCGGCACGTCAGCAGCGGCAACGCATCACGGGTGAGTCGCGCGGGGGGTGACGCGACGAGCGGCGGCGGCGCGGCGGACGGGGGCACCTCTGGCCAGCCGACGCGGTACCACGCGCCGAGATCGCAGCCGACCGCGGAGCAGACGCGCGGATCGGGCACGCCGCGTCCGGTCGTGGCGGTGGGCGGTGGCGCGACCTCCGCCCAGCTGACGCCGCGATCGGTCGTCTGCCAGACGCGCCCTTCCCGCGTGCGCGCGAAGGCGTAGGCGCCGGCGGTGGCGACGCGCTCGAACGAGAAGGGAGAGACCGCGACCACGCCCTCCGGCGAGACGTCAATCGCGGCGCCCGCTTCGGTCCACCCGCGCAGGCCGCCGGCAGGCGACGTGCTCCAGGTCCGATCGATCACGCGCCCTGCGTGCGTGGGACGACGGCCGTCGGTCAGCGCAGCGCGGGCCGGCGCCGGGATCGCATCGGCGCGCCACGGACGCACCTCGCCGCTGCGGGCGTCGATGAGGCCCGGCTGCGCGCCGCCGACGAACCCCACCGCGCTCCCGTCGGCGCGCGGCACCCAGCGC
This sequence comes from Polyangiales bacterium, assembly GCA_038231275.1. GTDB lineage: Bacteria > Myxococcota_A > Polyangia > Polyangiales > Polyangiaceae > JANYHK01. The sequence continues at coordinate 53,090 of JBBRLQ010000007.1, read as the reverse complement.
GCCACGTCGACAGTGGTGCCGGCGTCGGCGATGGCGCCGTCCACGTCGAGCTCCTGCCACGTGCCGCCCGACGACCGGACGCACACGACGCCTCGTGACGCGCGCGGACGCGTACAGGGGCCGCCGAACGCCAGCGCGCCGTCGTCGCTCGCGTAGAACGTCCCGGCCGCCGCGAACGTCTGCTCGATGCCGAGCGCCTTGTCCGCGCCGCCGCGCGACGCGACGAATGCGCCTCCCCCGTTGGGTCGGGTGCACGCGACGAGCACGTCCCCATCGGCGCGGAGCGCCTCGCACGTCGCGTCGGGAGGAAGCCGGCCTGGCGTCGATCCGACGATTTCTCCCGTCGTCACGTCGATGCGCACGGCGTCGCCGTCGCTCACCACGAGCGCCGTTCGATCGTCGAGTGGCGTGCCGAGGCGGATCGCGCGACGAAGGGGCGGCTCCTCGGCGTGCCATCGCGGATCGCGAGGTCGCAACTCGGCGGGCTTCACCGCCGGCGCGCGATCGAAGGCGCTCAACCGATCGGCGTCCACGCGCAGCGCCGCGCCGCCGACCTCGACGATCCAGGCCGCGTCCTCGAGGACGGCGACCTTTTCTGCGCGCCCGCGGAGCTGCGACGTGACGTCACTCCAGCTCGCGCCGCCGTCGGTCGACACGAGCGCGGCGCCGGTGTCGGTGAGCGCCGCCGCGCGTCCGTCCACGGCGGCGACGTCGGCGAGGCCCATCGGCGCCACCGCCACCCGCTTGCCGGCAGGCAGCTCGATGGCCCACCTCTCTCCGTTCGACGCGCGAACGAGCGCGAATTTCGGTCCGAACGCCACGCGCTCGATGGGCGAGGGCAGCGTGATCAAGGGACGCAGCGGTCCGTCGAACGTGTCGGCGGCGTACAGGGCGGTCGTGCTTCGAAAGAGGAAGCCACCGCCGAGCCACCGAGGAACGCGCTCGACCGCGACCAGCGCGGGATCGGTCACTTCGCGCGCGCTGCGCGTTCCGCCGGTCGTCGTCACCACGCGGAGGCCGTCGTGGAGGACGCCGAGCACGTCGGCACGATCGAGCGGAACCGCCAGGAACGCGCGGCTCGCGACGTCGCCGAGGACGTACTGGGGGCGCGGCGGCGGGGCCTCCGCGACGGGCGCGCCCGCGTCCGAGGCTCCGTGCGGCGCGATCGCAGCCCCGCGCGGCTCGCTCGCTCCGCACGCTTGCACGACCGCCGCCAACGCCGCGAGCGTCACGACGCCCGCCACCATCGCCGCCGCCCGGATCGCGCGCATGACCAAGGATACCCCCCTTCCGACGCGCGAAGCACGCGAGAGAGCTATCCGAGACCCAGGATCGCGAGGTAGGCGGCGCGTACGTCGCGCGTGATCTGCGCATACCGCGCGAGGAGCATCGCGGTCGCCGACCCGCGCGGCCCGTCGCGCATCCCCATTCGCCGCGCGAGAAGCGCGAGCCCCGGCGCTCCCTCTTCGATGAAGTGCGAGCTCGTGCCGTGCAGGACGCGCAGGCGCTGCTCCATGCGCCGCAATGTTCGGTAGCCCTCCCGCAGCGCCGCCGCCACACCGGCGTCGAGGTACCCACACGTCTCGAGCGCGTCGAGCGCCGCCTCGGTGTCCGGCGTGCGCACGCGCGGGTCTTTCCCGCATTTCATCTGGAGCCACTGCGCCGCGAACTCCACGTCGACGAGGCCGCCCTTGCCGAGCTTCAGGTCGAACCGCGCGCGTCCCTCGACGTGACGCTCGCCTGCGAGCTCCTTCTCCATCCGCATGCGAAGGTGATGGATCTTCTCGGGCGGCGCCGCGCCGCGCTCGTACGCCGCCTCGCGCGCGATCTGGAGGACGGCCTCACCGAGCGCGGCGTCGCCGGCGCAGAAACGCGCCTTCACGAGCGCCTGCCGCTCCCAATCCTCGGCGCGCGACTCGTGGTAGCGGGCGAACGCGTCGCAGGAGACGACGAGGAGCCCTTGGTTGCCGCTGGGGCGCAAGCGGGTGTCGAGCTCGTAGCCGGGTCCGTCGCCGTGCGGCGTGGAGAGGAGGCGGATCACGCGCTGCGCGGTGCGGACGTACCGGGCCTCCACTTCGTCGTCAGCGCTCGCTTCGTAGGCGAAGAAGACGTCGAGGTCGGAGCCGTAGCCGATCTCGCGGCCGCCGAGCTTGCCCATCGCGATGACGGCGAGGCCCGTCTCTCCGAAGCCCCGCTCCTTCATGGCGAAGCGCACGGCGTGCTCGACGATCGCGTCGGCGAGCGAAGAGAGCACGGTCGTGGCGGCGCGCGTGCCGATCTCACCGGCGAGATCGGCGAGCCCGACCTCCATCGTCACCCGCCCCTTTGCGCGGCGTAGCGCGCCGACGAGATCGTCGACGTCGTGGGTCATCGGGAGCTGCTGCACCTCCTCGTCGACGGTGCGGCGCGCGGACTCGGCGTCGGGGGCGCCGCGGCCGAAAAGGAGCTGGTCGAAGAGCTCGGGGCGCGAGACCAGGGCCTCGCCGACGAACGCGCTGGCGCCGAGCACCGTGCACAGGCGGCGGGCGGCGTGATGATCCTCGGCGAGCGCGCGCACGTAGACGCTGGGCGTCGGGAGGCGCGCGAAGAAGGTGGAGAGGAGGCGCGCGGCCTGCTCGGGATCGGCGGCGTCCCCGATCCCCTCGAGGAGGACCTTCGGCAGCTCCTGGTGCGCGTCGCGCGCGCTCGCGCCGAACGGAAAATCCGGGCGGCGCGCCAGCGCGAGGACGTGGCGCGCGAGATCGGGGGACGCGACGAGCCCGGTTCCTCCGGGGAGGTGCGCGCGTACCTGCGGCTCGTCACGCGCGTCGAGGGCGGCCCAGAAGCGGTCCAGCTCGCCGACCGGCCGAGAGGCTTCGCGCGCGGGGCCGAGGAGCGACGCGAACCTTCGCGCGACGCGCTTTCGCGTGCGTTCGAGCTCGCGCTCGAGCTCGGTGCCGGTCGCCCACCCCAGCGATCGCGCGATGCGATCGAGGAGCGGACGCTCGGGCACCTGGTGCGTCTGCTGCCCCGTCGCGAACTGCACGCGGTGCTCGAGCCTCCGAAGCGCCAGGTACGCGTCGCCGACCTCGCGGCTCTCTTTGTCGGTCACGAACCCGCGCGCGCGCAGGCGGCGCAGGGCCTCCAGCGTGTTGGTGCTCCGCAGCTGCTTCTCGCGACCTCCCCAAATCAACTGCAGCGACTGGACGAAGAACTCCGCCTCACGGATGCCGCCGGGCCCGAGCTTCAGATCCTTTTCCGGATCGTGATCCATCTCGGCGCGCGCGCGGAGGACGAGCGCCACCATCTCGTCGGCGATCTGCGGCGCGACGTTGCGACGCCACACGAAGGGGCCGAGCGCGGCGAGCAGACGCTTTCCGAACGCGAGGTCGCCGGCGATCGGCCGCGCGCGCACGAGGGCCGCGCGCTCCCAGGTGCGGCCCCACGTCTCGTAGTAGCGCTCGGCGGCGGCGAGCGCGTTGACGAGCGGCCCACGCGTCCCCTCCGGACGTAGGCGCAGGTCGACGCGCCAGACGATGCCGTCCTCCGTCGCGTCGTCGAGGACCGAGGTCATGCGCTGCGCCACCCGCGCGAAGTGCTCGTGCAGCGTCTGCTCGACGGGCGCTCCATCTTTTCGCACGTCTCCGTCGTCGGTCTCGTAGAAGAGGAGGAGATCGATGTCGCTGCCCGCGTTGAGCTCGCGCCCGCCGAGCTTTCCCATGCCGACGACCACGAACGGGCAACGCGCACCGGTCGCTTCCGTTGGCGTCCCCCAGCGCGCCTCGGCCCAGCCGAGGGCGTGCCCGAGCGCGATCTCCACGCACACGTCGGCGAGATCGGACAGCTCGCGGCTCGTGGTGTCGACGTCGCTGCCCGCCAGCGGCAAGACCTCGCGCGCGGCGACCCGCAGCTTCTCGCGCGACGCGAGCTTCCGAAGATTCTTGCGCACGGCGGCCTCGTCGGTCAGCTCGCCGACCATGGCGAGCGCCATCCTCCGGTAGCCCTTCGCGTCGCGCGCAGTTCGAGTTCCGCCGCGCGCGATGGCGATGACGTCTTCGGGCCGCGCGTCCACCTCGTGCGCCAGCGCGGGATACGCAGCGGACACGAGCCCCGCCAGCTCCACCGCGTCGTCGCTCGGGGTAAGGCCTCGCTCGCGCGCGCGCGTCAGGAACCTCTTTCGCGCGTCCTCGGCGTCCGCGCGCCCGATACCGTCGGCGAGCGCACGCACCTCCTTCATATGCTGGGGCCCCACAGCCGGAACGTGAAGAGGACGACCCAGTCGAACATCGCGTGCGCGAGGATGCCGGGCACCAGGCGACCGCCGAACCTCCGCGCCATCGCTCCCCAGACGAGCCCTGCGCCGAGCGCGGCGATAACGAGCGCCGGATTGTTCCCCGCCTCGGGATCGCGCAGCGCGAAGATCGTCGGCACGTGCGCGATCGCGTAGGCAACCGCCGCCGCCACCCACGCCCATCGCTCACCGACGACGTCGCGAAGGAGGCGCGTCACGAAGCCGCGCCACACGATCTCTTCGCCGGTGGCGGCCACGAGGATCCCGACGCCATAGATGGGCATGCCAGCGCGGAGCACCTTCGGATCGCCGAGCTGGAGGTAGAGGCGCGCCAGCCAGCTCTCACGGGGCGTACCGACGTACATGCGCGAAAAGGCGTACGCCGCACCGAAGACGAGCGCCGCGCCCACGACGCCGCGCGTGAAGTCACCCCACGCGGGGCGCATCCACTCGCCGATCCCGCCCTCGTTCATGCTCCGCGCGAGGACCAGCGCGCCCGCAGCGAGGGCGAGCGTCGGCAGCACCGCGAGCGCCCAAAACGCCGTCGATCCCGCGCGCTCGAGCTGGAACGCGAAGTGAGTCGACGCCGCAATCGCGGCGGTGATCAGCACGATCCCGAGGACGTTCCGCATGGAGCGTGCCACAGGTAGCACAGAGCAGAAGTCGTTTGGCCGGAACGGGCGAACGACTGGAGCGACCGACTTGCAGCATAGGGGAACCGTCCGGAACGGGACGGTTCCCCTAGACTGGCTGTCCGGGGATACCTACCTTGCACCGCAGCGGCCTCGAACGGGGCCGGCGACGAGGAGAATGGGATCCCCCTACCGCGACGAAACCGAGTCTCTCCGTGCCGAGGTCGCGCGGCTCCAGAAAGAGCTCGCGCGTCGTCGCGTCGCGCACGGCGGCGTCGCGTTGCTGCTGGTCGCCACCGACTTCGGGGCGATCGTTGCCTTGCGGCCGTGGATCAACGGAGGTACGGACGCTCAGTTCTGGGGGGCCCTCGCGATCGTGACGGCCATCGGCGTCGCCGCCATCGCGAGCGCGCTCGGGTTCCGCAAGAAGGAGTAGAGAGACCATGGCGACGAAGTTCAGTCTGGACTCGGATTCGGTGGGGCGCTCCGTGAAGCGCTTCGTCATGGTGGTCGGCGTCTTCATCCTCCTCGCCTTCGTGGGCTGCTCGTCGCTCACGCGCGTCGACGCCGGTCACGTCGGCATCAGAGTGCGCCTCGCCGGCAGTGAGCGCGGCGTCTCCGACATGCCGGTCGTCACCGGGTGGGTCGTCTACAACCCCATCTCCGAGCAGATCGTCGTCTTCCCCACCAGCGTCCAGAACGTCGTATGGAGCGCGAGCCCCCACGAGGGGCGCGCCGTCGACGAGTCGCTCACCTTCTCGTCGACCGAGGGCGTGAACATCAACGCCGACGTCGGTCTGTCTTTCCACATCGAGCCGATGATGGCGCCGAAGCTCTACGGCCGCTTCCGTCAGAACAACATGCTGGAGCTCGCCGACAAGTACATGCGCAACGTCGTGCGCGAGGCGTTCAACGAAGTGACGTCGAAGATGCCGGTTCAGGAGATCTACGGCGCCGGAAAATCCAAAATGCTCGCCGATGTCGCCGCGAAGGTGCGCGACCAGCTCGGCAAGGACGGCGTCGTGATCGATCAGCTGACCATCAACGGGACCTTGCGCTTGCCGCAGAACGTCGCCGACGCGATCAACCGCGCGATGGAGGCGACGCAGAACGCGATCCAGAGCGAGAACCGCGTGCGGCAGGTCCGCGCCGAGGCCGACCAGGCAATTACGCAAGCGCACGGCGCCGCAGAGGCGACGCGACAGAAGGCGCAAGGCGAGGCCGACGCACTCCTCATTCGCGCGCGCGCCGAAGCGAAGGCCAACGAGATCATCCGCTTGTCGATGAGCCCGACGGTGCTCCAGTACCGCGCGCTCGAGCACTGGGACGGCAAGCTCCCGACGTACAACGGCTCGGGCCAGATCCCGATGCTGACGATCGACGCGACGAAGCTCGCGACCGGCATGGACGACGCGACGCGCGAGAAGAAGCTGAAGGAGCTGCTCGCGGAGGACAAGGCGCCGCAAGCCGCCGCCCCCGCGCCCATGACGCCGCAGCCTGGAGCCCCGCAGGCGCAGCCGCCCACTCCGCCCGCGCCGCAGAAATAGGCCCGTTCGCCGGCCCGGCGCGCCCCCAAAAAAAGGCAGGGTTTGACCCCGGGACCAGGGCGCGTTATAGAACTCCGCGCAGTCGGGTGGGGCCTCGTCTCAAGGAATGAGGGACGCCCGGTGCGCACGGGAACATCGCTGAAACCGGCAAGGGGTGCCGTGCACCTCGCCTCTAGTGCAGACCCAGGTCTGCGCAGGGGTTTTTGCCCGGCGATGTCGGAAGAAGAACGGAAAACGACACATGACGTTCACGGAAGCTGCCGCGGAAGTCCTCCGCTTGGCCGGCAAGCCGCTCCATTACAAGGAGATTACCGAGCTTGCGATTGAGAAAAACCTCCTCTCCCACGTGGGCAAGAGCCCCGAGGTGACGATGGGCGCGCGCCTCGCTGCGCTGCTCAAGAAAGAGGACAAGACCAACCCCATCGTCCGGATGAAGCCCGGCGTCTTCGCGCTCCGTGAGTGGAGCGAGGCGGGCAAGAAGGGCAAGCGCGGCAAGGTCGAAGAGGCCGATGTCGCCGCCGACGACTCCGACGAGGGGTCGGAGGGCATCAACGCGCTCGAGGTCGAGGCGGCCACGCGGGCGCCGGTGCCGGCGCGCCAGGACGACGAGGACGACCAGCCGATCATCGTCTCCGGAGAGGATGCGCTTCGCGCGGATCTCGCGGCGAGCGGCGCCGATCTCTTCGACGACGAGGACGACGACGATCAGCCGATTTTCGCCGAGCCGCGCGGCGGTGGCGCGCAAGCCGGCGCCGGAGCTACGGGCGGACAGGCTGCGGCGGGCGGACCGGGCAGCGGCCCGATCTCCGAGGGAGACGGCGGTCGTCGCCGTCGCCGCCGTCGTCGTCGCGGGCGTGGCGGTGGACCGGCCGCGCCGGGGCAAAGTCCCGGCAACGGCCCGATCGTCGAGTACTCGGCGCAGCCGATCACGCCGACCGCGATCATTTCGGTCGAGGGCGACTCGCAGATCGACGTCACGCGTGACGCGCTCTCGCCGTCGCGTCCGGTCGTGCGCGATCGCAGCCAGATCATGGGCGGCGGTCCCGTCACGCCGGCGGACGTTCCGCTCGGCGAAGGTGACGAGCTCGCGGGCAAAGAGCTCGCGGACGCGGTCGCCATCGTGCTCGGCGCGTTCGATCGCAACGCGGGCCCCGTCGGCGTGCGAAACCTCGTCGACGCCCTCATGCGAAAGGGTCGCCTCGCGGGCGATCCGGCCGCCGCGGCGACGCAGCTCTCGGCGTCGGTGCGCGCGGACAACCTCCGCCGCACGGCCAACGGACAGCGCCCTCGCTTCCGCTTCGGCAACGGCCAGCGCGTCGCGCTCACCGATTGGGGTCTCGGCCCCGATCTCGCGCGCCTCGAGCTCGACGTGATGGCCGCCATCGAGCGCTACCGCGAGACCGCGCGGCGCACGATGCTCCGTCGCTTGCAGGAGCTCCCGGGCCACGCGTTCCTCGAGCTCGCGCTCTTCGCGCTCGAGCGCGCCGGCATGGTCAACATCCGCGCCGTTCGTCGCGCCGGCTCCCCAGGCGGCGAGGCGCACTTCGCAGCCATCCACAAAACCGGCACCGACGAGATCCGCACCGCGATCATCCTCCGCAAGGACGGCCGCGAGATCGGCCGCGAGCGCGTGACCGATCTGCGCGGCGCGCTCCACCACTACGGCCCGGCCTCTGCGGGTTGGCTCATCACGACGGGTCAGGTTCTCTCTGGCGCGCGCGAAGAAGCGGCCGCCATGAGCGCGCCGCCCATCGCGCTCTACGACGGCGTCTCCTTCGCGCGCTTGCTCGAGGACAACGACGTCGGCGTCATCAAGACCCGGTTCCCGATCGCTATCCCCGATCTGGAGCTCCTCGAGAACCTGCGGGGAGGCTGACGTGGAAGTGCTGATAGCGATCGCCGTCGCAACGGTGATCGCGATCGGCGTTTTGTGGTTCGCCGCGCGGGGCGCCATCACGGTGGCGATCTGCGAGGTGAGAGAGGGCAAGCTCGAGCTCACGCACGGCGATCTCTCGCCGCGCGTGCTCTCGGACTTGAAGGACGTCGTGAAGCGCCCGAAGGTCGGGCAAGGCACGGTGCGCATCCTCCGGCACAAGGATCACGCGAGCATCGACGCGCGCGGCGACTTCAACGAGTCGCAGCTCCAGCAGCTGCGCAACGTCGTAGGCACCGTTCCGCTCGCGAAATTGAGCCACAAGCGCTGACCAGACCTGCATGCTACGGTGCCGCCCCATGAAGCGCGCGCTCGTTGGGGGATTCGTTGTCGCGTTGGCGCTCGTCGCATGCTCGGGCAGCACGACGTCCACGAGCTCGGGGACCACGGGGACCAGCGGGACGTCGGGGACCAGCGGCGCGAGCGGTGGGACGAGCAGCGGCTCCTTCCCGGCCGGCGGAACCCTGAGCGGAACATGGGACGTCGTCGTGAGCAGCGGCACGCACGAGGACACCGCCACCGTCACGATTTCGGACAAGACGTTCCTGTTCGACGTGAGCGGGTTTCACCTGAACATCGACCTCTCCAACGCCGCGCCCGATTTGACGTACGTGTACACGTCGTACAAGACGTTCACCGGCCCGCTCACGACGACGCACACGGCGGGCGCGCTCTCCCTCGGCGCGTTGCCGCTCGCCCTGGGCGGCGCGTGGACCTTCGCCGGGCAGTCTCAAGAACGCTGCAACGGCGAGGCGCACCCCGACTCCGTGAGCATCAACTGCACCTCGATCGGCTCGCCCCTCGAGTCGCTCCGCGGATCGGGCGGCGCGGCGGGGGTCACGACCGCGCAGCGCCGCAGCGTGCACGCGTCGATTTTCGGCGATTTCGGCGGCGCGTGGACCTTGGTGACGCCGAGCGCCACGTGCGACGTCACCTTCCAAGACAACCTCTTCAGCGCGACGTGCTCGCAGAACAACTCCCAGGGCACGGTCAACCTGACCTTCACCGATGGCCTCGCGAGCGGCAAGACGAGCGGCGGTGCCGAGCTCAGCGCCAAGCGCCGCTGATGCGGGAACGAGGCTGCGGCGGCCGCATCGGGTCGCCGTAGCGCTGGTCGGCGCAGCGCTCGCGGCAGGCGTCACATGGAGTGTCGTACGCGACCGCTTCGCGCGCGCCGGTGATGCGCCGGGAGTCGTCGTCCGCGCGCGCAACGCTCCGGAAGCCGGCGAAGCGCCGAACGACGCGCGGGAAGAGCGCGCGATGTCCCTCGCGCTGGCGTCCGCGCCGCCCGCCGAACGACGACGCCTGCTCGAGCGAATGAGGTACGCCACGGCGCGGCTCGAAGCGCGACTCTCACCGCTCGGCGACGATCTCGGAGACGACGAGGGCGACGCGGAGGATCAGTTCCGACGCGAGGCGGCGCGCTACGCCCCCGCGCTGATCGCCGCGCGTGCCATCGCCGCCGAGTCGGCGGGCCGGAGGGACCTCGACGTGCGCCTCGTCGCGCGGTGCGAGGGTTCGAAGCTGGCGCCCGAGGAGACCTGCTTCGCTCTGTGGGATGCGCCAGGCAGCGGGCCTCCCCTCGCCGAGCAAGCGCGCTTCCTCGTGTGGGCGGCTTCGCGCGCGGCAGTCTTCGAGTTGCCCGCGCGCGACGCGGCGGAGGCTTGCGCGCGGGTGCTGCGCGAGAAGGTGCTCGACGACGGCTCCGTGATCGCGCTCGTCCTCACCGCGGAGGATCTCGCGCTTCGACAAGCGCCCGACCGGGAGGAGCTGATCGACGCCGCTCGGCAATTGGGCCGCGCGATGGCGGCGAACGGGCTGCGCGACGCGCACGATCTCGACACGTTCGCGCACGTCACGCCGCCAGGCCAGGTTGCTCCGTGGCTCACGCTGAGCTCGTCCTCCGTGCTCGTGGTGCCTCGCCTCTCGGCCCTCGTGCGCGTCGCGGAGATCGCGCGCGAGGTGGAGGCTGCGACGTCGTGCAAGAGCCTGCGCTGGATTCACGCTCCGTGAGCCGCAGCCTCACGGCCACGTGACGATCTGCGAGATCGCCCATCCCTTCACCGGCGTCATGAACGGCTGCTCGAGCACCGCGGGGGCCACGCTCATTCGCTCCGTCGCGCGGAGGATCTTCGGCGGCAAGACCGGGTAGAGCTCCGCGAGCGCTGCGAGGGCGTTGCCGCCGAGGGTGCCTTCGCGGAGCGCGCGCCCTTCTTCGATCTGGAGCCGCGCCTCGTCCTCGCCGAGATCCACGGCGGCGTTCTCCACGGTGCCCGTGACGCGCGCGCCGTTCTTGAGCACCACGGTCTTCGCGCGAGCCCCTCGCCAATCCAGCCACACGAGGCTCGACCCTGCGGCAGTGAAGCGGCCCCAGCGCAGCTCTTCGATGGGAAGGCTCCAGGGCGCGACCGTCATGTGCAGCTCTTCGACGTACCCGAGCCCACGCACGACGCGCCCACCTTCCAGAGTGACCTCCGCGCGCGCGAGCGGCATGTGGCACGTCCACTCGACGCGCCCGCCGTCCTCGTCGAGCATCGTCTCGGGCGCCCCTTCGGTCGGCGTGGCAGCGTCGTCGGCGCGCCAGGTGCCTTGCGTCTCGAGCGCGCGCGATTTGAACGTCAGGACCCCGTCCTCGTGCGTCCGCGTCGCCTTTCGCAGCGAGGCGGTCGCATGGACGCGCAGCCCGCGGCTGTGGACGACGCTTGCATAGTGCAAGTGAAGCGCCGCGAAATTCAGCTCCGCGGCGTAAACGACGACCGCCTCCCCCTCGTCGGAGACGACGTCCATGGTCCATTTCGATAGGGAGAAGCCCAGACTCACGGGGGATGATTTCCTGGACCGTATCCTGCCACGTTCACAGGTATCCTAGGGGGTGATGGTGCACCCGCCGCTCGCCCTCGCCGCCGCCGCGCTCGCCGCGGCGCTCGTGAAGCCCGCCGCCACGCCGCCTGCGCCCCCCGCCCCTCCTCCCGACGTGCGCCTCACGGTGGCGGAGGAGTCGCCGTCGCGGTGGCGGATGCGCGTGGAGAACGCGGGCGCGGTGCCCGTGCGGGTGATGGCCGACGCGCGCCTCTTGTCGTTCGAGGTGACGCCGGCAGGGGCGAAGAAGGCGCTGCGCTGCGTGCTCCCGGGCGACATGCGACCCGAGGTCGCCGACGAGCGCGCCCTCGTCGTCCCGCCTCAGCGCGCCTACGTCGAGTCGTTCGATCCGCGCGTCTACTGCTTCGGCGCGGCCGAGGCCGCGGCGCTCGCGCCCGGCGCCGCCGTCGTGGCGCACCTGGGCTGGGCGAGCCCGCCGAAGGGTCGAAAGGCGGCGGGGCCGTTCGAGGTGGAGCCGCTCGAAGGCGTGACGCCGGCGGTGGCACCGGCCAAGGAGATCGTCTCGGCGCCGTGGACCGTCGCGGCCGTCGCCGGCGTCTCGGCCGAGCCCCCTTCCCTTGCGGCGTCGACGGACGACGGGGCGGCCTCGCTCGTCGTCTCGTCCCAGGAGCATGCGGACGCAACGCACGCTAACGAGGTCGCCGTCGCGGTGACCGTCGCGAACCACGGCACCAAACCCACGACGTTCCTCTTTCGCACCGAGACGCTCGCGTTCGATGTCATCGGCCCGGATGGCACGCTCTCGCGGTGCGGCGGCACGCGCGCGGTCGATTCGCCGATCCGCGAGCTGTACGACACGATCGCGCCGAAGGGCCATCGCGCCATCTCCGTGCTGCTCTCCCAGCTCTGTCCGCGCCACACGCTCGACCTCGCCGGTGTGTACGAAGTGACGTCGATCCTGGACACTCGCCGGGCGTCGGGGCGCTCGGTGGGCCTGGTCACCTTCGACGGCGTGGCGACGGCGACCAAAGCGACCCGCCTGCGCCTGCGCCGCACGCGATGGTCGTCGCAGTCTTCCCGTCCCGCGCTAGACTGAAGGCAGGATGGGGACGCAGGCGATCGAGGTCGGCATCGACGTCCAGCCCGACGATCTCGTCGAGCTGCTCGTCGCCGACGCCTCGCTCGCGCGCGCGTTCTATGCCGGCATCCCGACCGCGCGCCTCCTCGCGCGGCTGCGGCTCGCGAGCGACGAGGCGGATCTGGACGCTCCGCCGCCCAGCCGTCCCACGTCGTCCAGCTGGGATCGCCTGATCGCCAAGCTGGTCGCCGGCGCCGGCGATCCGATGATGGATCGACTGAGGCGCGCGATCGCACGCCACGCGCGGGCCGCGAGCGACGAGGGGCCGCTGTACGCCGGCGAGCCGACCGTCGCTGCGTTGGTGCTCGCGGTCGCGGCCAGCACCGATCCCGACACGTCGCTGGCCGAGGCGTTCGCCGGCGCGGAGGTCGCGCGCGAGCTCGTGCGTGCTTGCGCGGCGTACGATCCACGCCTCCTCGTGCCCGACCGTCGCGGACCGCTGTTCGAGGCGTGCATCCGGCTGGCCGCGCTGACGTCGGTAGGGCCGTGGCCGGAGGCGCGCGTCCGAGAGGCGGCGCTCCGCCTGCGCTCCGCGGACGTGGGCATCGACATCCTACGGAAGTCGAGCGTCGCGCTCCTGCCCCTCGACCTCGAGCCCGAGGTGGCTCGCTCTTCCCGCCGCATGGCGCTCCTCGAGCGCGCGGAGCTGGACGCGTTCGTCACGCGCGACCCGCGCGAGTTGGCGCAGGCGATCGCGCGCGTGGAGCGCGACGCGGGCGACGGTACGCGGATCCACCTCGATCGCATGGTCGCCGATCTCGCGCGGCTCCTCGCCCAGCGCGGCGCGCTCATCTTCGCCACCGTGCATCCGCACCTTCCGGTCGAGGATCTCGCGCCGGCGCGGATCCCCAGCGTGCGGCCGGTGTCGTGGATGCCCACGAGCTGGGCGACGCCCGACGCCGCGGGCGTGCTCGCGCGTGCGCTAGAGAGCGGGTCGACGACGCTGCCGCGCGTGCGTGGTGTCATTTCGCGCGGCGGAGATCCGGCGCTCGACGCGATCGGCGCCGAGATGCTGCGCGTCACCGACCACCCGTTCGCGAGCGCCGCCTTCGCCGAGGTGCTCGCGCGCACGGGTCGCCCGCGCGACGTGATGCGCTTGGTCACGTACTTCGCGGTCGCGCCCAATCCGGCGGACGCCGCCGCTGCGCTCGGCCAGTGCGACGCCCCCGAGCTGCCGGGGATGCTCCACGCGTGGCTCATGTCGATGCTGCCGACCGACGGCGCGCTCGCGCCTCCCGGCGAGGATCCGGAGACGTCGAGCGCGGCGCGTTTGAGCGCGTGCGTCCTCGCGCTCAGGCCGTACCCCAACCTGTACGGCGCGGTGCGACCTCTCCTTGCCCGCGTGACCGACGCGCCGGCGCCCGTCAGCGGCTGAAACGCGCGAGCGATTAAGGCTCAAGCATCGCGCGCAGGTGCCGTTCCGGCCTCGAGGACCAGAACCGCTCCAATGGCCAAGCCCACGATCCTGCTCGCCGACCGCGACCCCGACGCCACCCTCGAGACGCCTCGCGCGCAGGTGATCGGCGTGCACGACGGCGCGACCGCGATCGCGCGCGCGCTCGAGGCCGACGAGAGCGACGTCCCCTTCGCCCTCGTGCTCCTCGCGCTCGATCTGCCTGGCTCGGGCGGCCTCGCCGTGGCGCGCGCGCTGCGAAAGCGCGGGTTCACCGGCCCGATCGTCGCGCTGACCTCGTGCTCGTCGGAGCCCCAGGAGGAGGAGTGCCTCCTTGCGGGGTTCGATGACTACATGTCGCTCCCGCTGACGACCGATGCGACGGACCGCTTGCTGAAACGGCACGTTCGTCCGGCGCCGCGACGGAGCGGGGTGATCCCCTGCGTCCTCGTGAGCGAGCACGCGAACGACGAGGAGATGATGGAGATCGTTCGCCCTTACGTCGAGGGACTGCCCGCCCGCGCCACCGCGATCCGGAGCGCGCTCGCCGCCGGGGACACCGGAACGCTCCGGCACCTCGTCTTGCAGCTCAAAGGCTCCGGCGAGAGTTACGGATTCCCTTCGATAACCGAGGCCGCTGCGGCCGCCGACAGAGCTGTCCTATCGGGCGACAACCCTGATAAATTGAGGGGGCGCGTCGAGGAGCTCTGCCGCCTCGTTTCCATCGCGCGCGCGAGTGTGCCGCTGCCCAGCACACGGAGCGAGAGCGCGGTTGAGCCAAGAGGACGCGAACGACAAGTCCGGCGCGCCGGCACATAAGGCGCAGTCGGTCCTCGCGATCGACGACACGCAGGACATCCACGATCTGCTCCGGCTGCGCCTGCGCGCCGAGGGCATCGAGCTGCACCACGCGCACTCCGCCGCCGAGGGCATCGCGCACGCGAAGGCGCTCGTGCCGGATCTCGTGCTCCTCGACATCGACATGCCCAAGATGAACGGCTTCGACGTGTGTCGTGCGCTCAAGGCCGATCCGGTGACCTCGGCGATCCCCGTCATCTTTTTGTCCGCCGCATCCGACGTCGACGACAAGGTGGCGGGGTTCGATCTCGGCGCCGTCGACTTCGTGACCAAGCCGTTCAACACCGCCGAGCTCCGCGCGCGCGTCCGGGCCGCGCTGCGAACCAAGCGCTACCAGGATCTCCTCGCTCAGCGCGCGCAGATCGACGGCCTCACCGGGCTCTGGAACCGCGGGTACTTCAACCAGCGCCTCCAGGACGAGGTCGCCGCCGCGCGCCGCTACGGGCGCGAGGTCACGCTGGTGCTCGTCGATCTCGATCACTTCAAGAAGCTGAACGACGGCCACGGCCATCCGTTCGGCGATCGCGTGCTCATGGCGACTGGCGAGGTGCTCGCGTCGAGCGTACGCGCGACCGACGCGGCGTGCCGCTACGGCGGCGAGGAGTTCGGGCTCATCCTGACGGAGACGCCCGGCTCCGGCGCGCGCACGTGCTGCGAGCGGATCCGCGAGCAGATCGAGGCGCTGAACCTCCTGTCGAGGGGCAAGCCGGTGCCCGTAACCACGAGCGTCGGCTTCGCCACGACCGGCGCGATCCCCAAAGAACAGCTGACCGTGCAAACGCTCCTCGACGCCGCCGACGCCGCCCTCTACGCGGCCAAGCAAGGCGGCCGCAACCGCGTCTGCGAAGCGGCCCCGACGGCGGCGGAGTGATCGCTAGGTCGCTCGTCGAGACAGACGCTAGACCGGGATGACGCCGCGCTTGCGGGCCGGGCGCTCGATCTTCTTGTGGCGCGCGAGCTCGAGGCCCCACGCCAGCACGCGCCGCGTGTCGCGCGGATCGATCACTTCGTCGACGAGGCCCCAGCCGGCCACTTTGTAGATGTCGATGTTCTTCTGGATCATTTCGACGATGGCCTTCTTCGCCTCGGGCGGCGGATCCTGGCCGCCGAAGAGCTTGCGTGCGGCGATGCCGACCATCCCCTCCGCGCCCATGACGCTGATCTCGGCGGTTGGCCACGAGACGATGAGATCCGGCTCGTAGGCGCGGCCGCACATGACGTAGTAACCGGCGCCGTACGCCTTTCGCACGACGACGGTGAGCTTGGGCACGGTCGCGGCGCTCATCACGTGGAGCATCTTCGCGCCGTGGCGAATGATGCCGGCGTGCTCGACCTTGCTGCCGACCATGAAGCCGGGCACGTCTTGGAGGAAGACGAGCGGCATGTTGAACGCGTCGCAGATCTGGATGAAGCGCGCGGCCTTGTCGGCGCTGTCGACGTCGAGGATGCCGCCGAGCCAGTTTGGCTGGTTGGCGACGATCCCCACGGATTTTCCGCCGATCCGCGCGAAGCACGTGATGATGCTGCGCGCCCAGCGGGGCTTGATGTCCAGGATGTCACCGTGATCGACGAGCGTGCGAATCAGCTTGTACATGTCGTACGGCTTGCGATTCGTTTCGGGGAGGAGATCGAGGAGCGACTCGTCGCGGCGCTCGATGGGGTCGGTCACCGGGAGATCGGGCGGAAGCTCGTCGCAGCTCGACGGGAAGTACGAGAGGTACTTCTTCGTCGCGTCGATGCACGCGGCGTCGCCGTCGAACTCACCGTCGCCGACGCCGCTCACCTCGGAGTGGACCTTCGAGCCCCCGAGCTCTTGCTCCCCGATCTCTTGCCCAGTGACTGCTTTGACGAGCGCAGGGCCGCCGAGCGCGAGCGAGCCGACGTTCTTGACCATCGGCACGTAGTCGGCGAGGCCCGGGATGTACGCGGTGCCGGCCGCGCCGGGGCCGACCATCGCGGCGACCTGCGGGACGACGCCGCTCATCACGACCTGCTCGCGGAACAAGTGCCCGGAGCCGGCGAAGAGCGAGATCATGTCGGGGTGGCTCGCGCCCGGATCGATGCGCGCGCCGCCGGAGTCGACGAACCATACGATGGGCCAACGGCCGCGCAGGCTCATCTGGCGGAGACGCGTGACCTTCTCTTCGCCGGTGTAGCCGATCGATCCGCCCTTCACGGTGAAGTCGTACGCGGCGCAGCAGACCATGCGTCCGTCGACCTTGCCGAACGCGGTGACGACGCCGTCGGCCGGGGGCTTGTCGGTGCCGTCGGGTCCAGCGGCCATGCCCATCTGCGTGCCGTGCGCGCCGATCTCGAAGAAGACGCCGTCGTCGAAGAACGCGCTCATGCGCTCGCGCGCGGTCATCTTCCCGCGGTCGTGCTGCTTCTTGACCTTGTCCGCTCCGCCCAACTCGCGAATCTTTGCGCGACGCGCCTCGAGATCCGCCACCAACTCACGCATGTTCGGCATCGTTCGCTCCTGGCCCCTGTCACTTTCCTGTCCACTTCGGGCTGCGCTTCTCGAGGAAGGCCATGAGGCCCTCGCGCGCGTCGTCGGTCGCGAGGATCTGCGCGAGACGCTCACGGAGGAGCGGGAGCGCGGCCTCGAGCTCGAGATCGTCTTGCGCCGCGAACGCGCGGAGGCCGAGCGCGACGGTGAGTGGGCTCTTCTGCGCGAGCTTGTTCACGACCAGGGCGACCGCGCCGTCGAGCTCGCCCGGCGCCACGACGCGGTTCACGATCCCCGCCCTATGCGCGTCTTCCGCGGTGAGCTTCTCGCCGAAGAGCATCATCTCGACGAGGCGGCGACGCGGCACCAAGCGCTGGAGGACCGCCATGATCATCATCGGGAAGAGCCCGACGTTGATCTCCGGCGTGCCGAGCGTTGCCTCGGTGGACGCGATCGCGAACGTGCTCGCCGCGACGAGGCCGAGGCCGCCGCCCATCGCCGCGCCGTTCACCTTCGCGACGATCGGCTTGTCGTGGTTCACCATCGTGAGGAGCAGATCCGCGTAGTCCCCCTTCGGAGGGAGGACCGGACCGTCGGCACCGCCGGTCATCTGCGCGAAGTCGCCGCCCGCGCAAAACGCTTTGCCTTCTCCGGTGAGCACGATCGCGGACACGCCCTCGGCCGCGCGCGCGTCGTCGAGCGCATAGAGCAGCTCGTTCACCATGACCGGGCCGATCGCGTTGCGGCGCTCCGGGTAGTGGAGCGTGATCGTCTCCACGCCTCCCCCGCGCGCGACGCGGATCCTCTGGTAGGCGCGTTCGCTCACTCCGCCGCCTTCTGGGCCTGGAACGCGTCGAGGCTCAGGATCTTCTTCGCCTCCTCTACCGTCGCGGGGCGACGACCGACGTCCCTCACCATGCGCGCCGCCACCTCGATGAGGTCGCCGTTCGACTTCGCCATCTCGCCGCCCGGCAAGTAGAGGTTGTCCTCGAGCCCCGCGCGGATGTTGCCGCCGAGGACGAGCGCGGTCGCGATCATGCGCCAGCCGCATTTGCTGATGCCGATGACCTCCCACTCGCTGTCGGGCGCGAGCGACAGCGCGATCTGCTTTTGCAGCTGGAGGCTCTCGACGGTCGGCGGGATGCCTCCGAGCACGTTCACGATGAACGAGAACTGGAGCGGCGGACGCAGGATGCCCATGTCGAGCAGCGGCCAGATGCCGTGGGTGTGGCCGCTGTCGAAGCACTCGAGCTCGGGCTTGACGCCGCTCTCGTTCATCGCCGAGAGCATCTTGATGATTTTTCCGTACGTGTTCGGAAAGACCATGTCGAAGACGAAGTCCTTCCGCTTCTCGGAGTACTTCGAATAGTTCATCGTCCCCATGTTGAGCGCGCCGATGTGGGGGCGGCTCTCGCGGAGGTACGTGCACTGATCGGTCACGTCCTCGAGGATGGTTCCCGTCGAGAAGTTGAGGAGGATGGGGCACCTCTTCTGGATCTCCTCTTTGATCTTCGCGAACGTGGCGGGGCTGAAGGTGGGGCTGCCGTCGTCGTTGCGGGCGTGGATGTGGACGACGCTGGCGCCGGCGTCGTAGGCGCGCTTGGCCTCGTCGGCGATTTCGGCGGGAGTGTAGGGAATCGCCGCGCACTGCTTGCGGTTGGCGAGGACGCCGGTGAGGGCGCACGTGATGACGCAGACGTCGGGATCGCGCTTCGTGGCGGGGGTCGTTTCGCTCATCGCTGTTCTCCTCTTTCGTCTCTCTCGTGCTCGTTCGCGCTTACTTGGCGACCACGGCGTCTTCGCCGACATCGCGGCGGACGATCTGCTTCACGCGCTTGGCGACCTTCATCAGGATCTTCATGAGATCCCGCATCTCCTGCGCCGAGAGGCTCTCGATCGCGCTCCGGAAGATCTCCATCGGCTCGATCGGGATCTCGCGCGCGAGCTTGGCGCCCTTGTCGGTGAGGCTGATGTGGACCACGCGGCGGTCTTCGGTCGAGCGCACGCGCTGGACGAGCCCCTCGCGCTCCATGCGGTCGATGATGCCGGTGACCGTGCTGTTCTGCGCGCGGATCTTGTCCGAGAGCTCGGAGAGCGAGAGATCGCCGATCGACTCGAGGATCTTAACGACCGTGAGCTGCGGGCCGGTGAGCTGCGCCCGGCGCGCGAGCTCCTTCGTGAGGCGGCGGCTCTCCGTATAGAGGTAGACGACGGCCTCGAAGACCTGATCGACCTCTTGCTTGATGTCGGGCGAGATGGGGGGCAAAGGCAAGCTCCTGGCGCGAGCACGTAGATGTTTCGCGTACGAAACATCTACCCCATCCGCGTGGATTGTCTAGGGCTTGGTGCCGGCGCGCTGGCGAGTCCTTCGCTACTCGACCGCGACGGTGTCGTCGCCGAGGAGGTAGTGGTCGAGGAAGCGATCGGTCAACGCGTACGCCTTCTGCGTGTTCTCGATCCGCGTGAAGCCGTGCCCTTCGTTCTCGAGCACGAGGTAAGGCACGGGGATCTTCCGCGCGCGGAGGCCAAGGACGATGCGATCGGATTGGTCCTTCTTCACGCGCGCGTCCTTGTCTCCTTGCACGACGAGGAGCGGGTGGGTCACGCGGGACATGAAGTGGATGGGCGACTGGTCGTGTTGGTATGCGGCGTCGGCGGGGTTCTTCGGATCGCCGAATTTTTCGTAGATGTCGGCCGCGCCCGCCGCCCAATAGGCCGGGAAGCTCTCGACGAGCGACTTCAGATCGCTCACGCCGAAGAAATCCACGTTCGCGGCGAACTCGTCAGGCGCGAACGTCGCCGCGGCGAGCGCCATGTAGCCGCCGTAGCTGCCGCCCATGACGGCGACCTGATCGGCGGCGACGTGGGCCGCGGCGACGAGGTATTTCTTGCACGCGACGACGTCCTTGAGCGGGCCGCCGCCGATGTCGTGGTTGTTGAGGCGCGTCCACGTCTTGCCGTACCCGGTGGAGCCGCGCACGTTGGGGACGAGGACGACGTAGCCCTTGCTCACGAGGTACTGGCCCATCGTAAAAAAATCGCGCTTGCTCTGCGCGGTCGGTCCGCCGTGCACGTTGATGACCGCCGGGAACGGGCCAGGGCCCGGCGGCGCGTACAGGTACGCGGGCACCGACTTGCCGTCGAACGACGGGATCTTCACCGACGTCCCGGTCACCATCGCGCGATCGCGCAGGGTTGGCGGGAGCGTGTCCGACACGGCGACGGCGGTGCCCTTCTGCAGGTCGATCACGTAAGGCACGGCCGGCGCGGTGTCGCCACGCGCGACGACGCCGAGGTAGCGCTCCGATTTCGAGAATCCGAGGACGAACGGGCCGGAGCGCGTGAAGTCGAGCGCGTCCCACGCCAGGCCCCTCGGCGCCGCGGGCAGCGCGATCGGCTTGCCGGTCTTGATCTCGGCCACGACCAGCTCGGGCGCGCCGTCGGCGTTCGCGGACGAGAGGCGATACTTGCCGGAGTGCGAGTCGGTGGCCCACTCGATGTCCCACGGCCCGTCACGAAGCGGGCTCTTCTTGAGGCTTGCGAGGTCGACGCCGTAGAGCGCACGCGCCTCGCCTTTCTCGTCGCTCGTGAGGAGGAGCGTCTTCCCGTCGTGCGAAAAATTCCCGTCGAACAGCGCGTCGCCGGTATGGGCGGTCAGGATCTTCTTCTCGGCGGGCTTGGCGCGCTCGACGAGGTAGAGGTCGCTGTTCGACGAGCTCTTCGTCTCGGCGACCAGGAAGCGCCGTCCGTCATGGCTCGCGCCCGCGAACGAGAGCGCCCCCTCGCTCTTCCATAGGAGCGTCGACTTCCCGGTCTTCACGTCGAGCTCGTACAAATCGAGGCTCTTCTCGTCGCGCTGGCTCGACAAGAAGAGGAGGGTCTTGCCGTCCTCGGCCCATTGTACGAACTGCGTGCGTCGCCCGGCCGGGAGATCGGCCACCACGTCTTTCGGCGCGTCGCCCTTCGCGTTGGTGAGAAACAGGTGGGGGAGCTCGTCGCCGCCCTTGTCGGCCTCGAAGGCGAGGACGTCGGCCGTCGGAGAGAAGGAGAAGGAATGGATGAAGCCGTCGACGTGGGTGATCTGCGTCGCCGCGCCACCG
Source organism: Polyangiales bacterium (assembly GCA_038231275.1). Taxonomy (GTDB): domain Bacteria; phylum Myxococcota_A; class Polyangia; order Polyangiales; family Polyangiaceae; genus JANYHK01. The sequence goes on along the minus strand of JBBRLQ010000007.1, from coordinate 31,950 downwards.
GCCACCGGCTCCACCCAGAGATCGGGTCGGCCGCCCTGATCGCTCATGAAGGCGACGAGCTTCTCGTCGTAGGAGAACGTGAGGCCGCGAACACGTCGCGTCTTGAAGTACTCGTCGAGTGCGACCGGTGCTTTCGGCGCGGGGCGGGAGACGTGAGTCGGGGTCGGCGTCGTTGATGGCGAAGTCGACGCGAGCGACGTCGTCGGCGGCGCAGCGGCGGGCGGAGCGGCGGCATCTCCCCCGCACGCGACGGACGCCGAGATCACGAGACCAAAGAGCACGACGGAGGGCGCGAGCTTCATGGGGAGAGAGGCTCTCGCGTAGCGCAGCGGCCTGTCAATGCGCGGAGCGCACGGATGCTTCGCTTTCGCGGTCGCGGCCGCCGAGGAGTCGGCGCATCGCGAGGAGTGTGATCGCGAGCGTGAAGAAGAAGACCACCGTGACGGGGGCCAGCGAGGCGACCGATACGATCGCGGGGCCCGGGCAGAAGCCCATGAGGCCCCAGCCGACCCCGAAGAGCGCAGCGCCGACGACGAGTCGCGCATCGATGACCGAGAGCGTCGGCCACGCGAAGCTCGTCGCGTAGAGCGGCGCGGCGCGGCGGCGCGCGACGGCGACCGCGACCGCGTAGACGCCGATCGCGCCAACCATGACGAGCATGAGGCTCGGGTCCCAGTCCCCGGTGACGTCGAGGAACGCCTGCACCTTGGCCGGCTTCGTCATGCCTGAGAGGCCGAGGCCGCCCGCGAAAAGGAGCCCGCTGGCGAACGCGACGGCGTTACGGCGCGACGAGGTCACGACGCCCCCCCGAATTTGTGGAGCGCGAGGACGGTGAGGATGCCGGTCGCGATGAACGTCATCGTCGCGACGACCGATCGCGGCGAGAAGCGACCGATTCCGCACACGCCGTGGCCGCTCGTGCAGCCGGCCCCGAGCTCGACGCCGACGCCGACGAGGAGGCCTCCCGCGATCGCGCGGCCGACCGAGCCCGTCACCGGCGCGCCAAGGGTGCCCGGCGCGAATAAAGAGAGGAGGACGCCGCCGACGACGAGGCCTCCGAGGAAGAGGAGTCGCCACGCGCCGTCCTCTCCCTTGCGAGGTGTGAGGGCGCTCGCGAAAACGCCGCTGATCCCCGCGATTCGGCCGCACCCGAGGAGGACCATCGCGGCGGCGAGGCCAATCATGACGCCCCCCGCCAATGACGCGAGGGGGGTGAAGTTCGTCAACGTCATGCGCTAACCTTGCCGCATGACGTCAGCTGGGGGACGCGAAAACGGCAACCGTCTTCGCGAATTCGTCGGGGAGTGGGTCGGGGAGGAGACGGTCGCGCCGACGCCGTGGTACCCGCGCGGCGGGCTCGCGATCGGACGCACAGTTGCGCGCATGGCGCTCGGCGGGCGCGTGCTCGTCACCGACTACGTCGAGGAGCGCGACGGCAAGGTGATCCTCGAGGGTCACGGCCTCTACGCGTGGGAGGCGCAGGACGTCTACCGCATGTACTGGTTCGACACGTCGGGGCCTGCGCCGGACGCGCCTGTCGAAGGACGCTGGGACGACGACATGCTCACCTTCGAGCGCGCCGCGCCGCACGGACGCGTCCGCTACGTCTACACGATCCATCACGGCGGCAACGTCTACGACTTCCGCATCGATCGCCTCCTCGGCCCCGACCAAGGGGGGACGACGACGCCGGCGTGGGAGCGCCTCATGCAGGGCCGCTACCGGCGCGCCTGATTCGGCGGACGAGCTTGCGTGGCCACGCCTTCCGTGGTTGAACGCGCGCTCCGTCATGGTCGCCGCGCACGAGTTTTCGATCCCCGTTACCACCCTGGACGCCGCGGGGCGGTCCCACTCCTTCCCGGTCCGTGCCGCGTGGATGGCCCAGGCGCTCGAGGGGCACGAGGCGAGCGCTTCGGGGCAAGACGGCTCGCTCGAGGTGCGCTTGTCGAAGAGCGGCACCGACGTCATCGTCCACGGAACCTTGAAGGCGGAGCTCGTCGCCCCGTGCGCGCGCTGCCTCGACCCCGTAAAAATCACCGTAGATCAGGCGATTAGCGCCCTCATGGTGCCCACCGCGCAGGTGCGGTCGCCGGACGCAGACGAGTACGAGTTCAGGCAGGACGAGGCCGAGACGCACCCGTACGACGGCGACACGGTCGTCCTGGATGATCTCGTCCGCGACGAGCTCGTTCTCGAAACTCCCATGATCCCCTTGTGTCGCGAGGACTGCCCGGGTATTAGCTCTGCCCCCGCCAGGTCTGCCGGGGGGTCCGACAAACCCATCGACCCGCGCCTTTTGCCCTTGCTGCAAATCAAGCAGCGCCTCGCAAAGCCCCAGAAGTGAAGAAGGAGTAGCCCCCGTGGCGGTCCCCAAGCGACGAACCAGCCGATCGAAGCGCAACATGCGGCGCGCCAACCACGACAAGGTGACGCCGGTGCAGCTCATCGCGTGCCCGAAGTGTGGCGAGCCCACGGTCCCGCACCGCGCGTGCGCGTCCTGCGGTCACTACAAGGGGCGCGAGATCCCCGGAGCGAAGAAGGCCGGCAAGGCCGACTGATTCTTTTCTCGCGCGTCGCGCCTCGCGACTAGACCGCGCGCTGCGTCCTCTTAATTCTGTAGGTTCCGACTGCAGTTTCCCGCGATCTTCGCGCAGGAAAGCGCTCGCCCGGGACGCAGGATCGAGTACACCTCCATCATCTTGAAGACTCCGCCGAAAGCCCGAATCCTAGGGACGGGCCACTACCTCCCGCCGATCGTCCGCACGAACGCCGACCTCGCCAAGATGGTCGATACGACGGACGAGTGGATCACGGAGAGGACCGGCATCCGCGAGCGCCGCATCGCGCCGCCGGAAATCGTCACGAGCGACATGGCCGCCGCCGCCGCGGAGAGCGCGCTCAAGATGGCAGGGCTCACGGCCGCCGATCTCGACATGATCATCGTCGGCACGGTGACGCCCGACATGCCGATGCCGGCGACGGCGGTGTTCGTGCAGCAGAAGCTCGGCGCGGTGAACATCCCCTCGTTCGACATCTCGGCGGCGTGCGCGGGGTTCCTCTACGGCCTCTCGATCGCCGACAACTTCATCCGCGCCGGCGCCGCGAGGCACATCCTCGTGGTCGGCGTAGAGCTCCTGTCGCGCGTCATCGATTGGGAGGACCGCGGCACGTGCGTCCTCTTCGGCGACGGCGCCGGCGCCGTGATCGTCGGCCCCGCCGATCCGACGCCGGTGGAGCGCCCGCGCGGCATCTTGTCGACCAAGATCCTGAGCGACGGCTCGCTCGCGCGCTCGCTGATGATCCCTGGCGGCGGCAGCGCCACGCCTGCCTCGCAGCAGGTACTCGACGAGAAGCTCCACAAAGTGAAGATGAAGGGTCAGGACATCTTCAAGGCGGCGGTGAAGAACTTGTACTCGGCAAGCCGCGACGCGGTCGACGAGGCAGGCATGCGCCCTGACGACGTCGACTGGATTTGCCCGCACCAGGCAAACCTCCGCATCATCAACCAGGCCGTCGAGCGGCTCGGCGTGGTGCGCGAGAAGGTGCTCGTGAACATCGACAAGGTCGGCAACACGTCGAGCGCGTCGATCCCGATCTTGCTCGATCAGAGCATCCGCGCCGGGACGATCAAAGAAGGCCAAACGGTGCTCATGTGCGCGCTCGGCGCCGGCATCTCGTGGGGCAGCGCGCTCATCCGCGTGTGAGCGCGAAGGCCGTCCTTAGTTCTCGCCGTGACATGGGCGAAAAGGTGCGCTACTCCCGCGCCACAAGATGCAGATCGCGTGGCTATTTCCCGGGCAAGGCTCGCAATCCGTGGGGATGGGGAAGGACGTGCTCGACGCGTCCCCGGCGGCGCGCGAGGTGATGGCGCGCGCCGACGCGGCGCTCGGCGACGGCCTCACCAAGCTGGTCCTCGAAGGCCCCGAGGACGCGTTGACACTGACGGCGAACGCGCAGCCGGCGATCGTGGCGGTGAGCTGCGCGATCCTGGCCGCGATCAAGGAGAGGGTGCCTGCGCTCGCGGCGCCGTCGTACGCGGCGGGGCACTCGCTCGGTGAATACTCGGCGCTCGTCGCCGCGGGCGCGGTCACGCTGGAGGACGCGGTGCGGCTCGTCCGCGCGCGCGGTCGCGCGATGCAGGACGCGGTCCCCGCGGGCGCGGGCGCGATGGCGGCGATCATGGGCCTCGCTCCGGAACGCCTCGAGGCGATCTGCGCGCAGGTGACGAGCGAGCTCGGCGCGAGCGGCGGCGTCGTCGCGTGCGCGAACTTCAACGCGCCCGGCCAGATCGTCATCGCCGGCAGCGCGGCGGCGGTGACGCGCGTAAGCGAGCTCGCGAACGCCGAGAAGGGCAAGGCCATCCCCCTCAAGGTGAGCGCTCCCTTCCACTGCGCGCTCATGGCCCCTGCCGCGAAGGTCGTCGAGGCAGAGCTCGCGAAGGTCACCATCGCGCCTCTCGCCTTTCCGATCGTGGCCAACGTCGACGCGCGGCCCAACGTGGACGCCGCGCGCGTGAAGGAGCTCCTCGTCCGGCAGGTCACCGGCTCGGTGCGATGGGAGCAAGCGATGGTGCTGATGAAGGAGCGCGGCGTCACGCACGCGCTCGAGATCGGTCCCGGCAAGGTGCTCGCAGGTCTCGCGAAGCGGTCCGCGAAGGAGATTCAGGTCCTCAGCGTCTCGTCCGCGGCCGCGCTCGACGGCGTCGCCGCGTTTCTCTCGAGCTAGGTCACCGGCGACAGAAGCAGGAAGAAGGAAGAGGAGCCCATGTTTCGAATCGACGGAAAGGTCGCGCTCGTCACCGGCGGCTCACGCGGCATCGGGCGCGCGTGCGCCGAGACGCTCGCCGAGATGGGAGCCTCGGTCATCGTCAACTACGTGAAGGGCGAGGCCGCAGCCAAGGAGGTCGCCGACGCCATCGTCGCGAAGGGCGGCAAGGCGGAGATCTCCGGCTTCGACATCGCCGACACCCCCGCGACGGAGACCGCGATCGAAGCGCTCGTGAAGAAGCACGGACGTCTCGACATCCTCGTCGCCAACGCAGGCATCGCCATCGACGGCCTCCTCCTCCGCATCAAGGACGAGGATCTGGATCGCCTCTTCGCGACCAACGTGCGCGGCGCCATCACGTGCGCGCGCTGCGCCATCCGCCCGATGATGAAGGCCAAAGGCGGCCGCATCATCTTCCTCTCGAGCGTCGTCGGCGAGATGGGCAACGTCGGCCAGACGGCCTACGCCGCCAGCAAGGCCGCCGTCCTCGGCGCCGCCAAGTCGATCGCGCGCGAGTACGCGTCGCGCAACATCACGGTCAACGCCGTGGCCCCCGGCTTCATCGAGACCGACATGACCCACGCCATGAACGACGCGATGAAGGAGTACATCCTCAAGGTGACCCCGCTCGGTCGCGTCGGCAGCGCGCGCGACGTCGCCGGCGCCGTGGCGTACCTCGCGAGCGACGAGGCGGGCTACGTCACCGGCCAGGTTCTCCGCGTGAACGGCGGAATGTACGTCTGAAAACCGGTGCCCGGGTTCCTTTAGATCTAAAGGGTCCACGAATGCACTAGGAATTCTCACCCAGTGTGTGTAAACCACGGGCGCTCTCACATCGCGCGCAACGCAGCTCTAACGCGGTTCTTTTCCGAGTCTTTTCGTAGGCGTTAGCCGTCGTGTGGGTCGCTCCAGTCGTTCGCCCGTTCCGGGCCAACGACCTCCGCTCCAAGTCGCGGTATTTCATCCGAGAACGAGGCAGGTATGGCTCAGGATATTCCCACCGAGGTCAAGCGCATCATCAAGGAGCAGCTCGACGTCGACGAGAAGGACATCAAACCGGAGTCGACCTTCATCGACGATCTCGGCGCCGATTCGCTCGGTCTCGTGGAGCTCGTCCTCGCGTTCGAGGAGGCGTTCGAGATCGACATCCCGGACGAGGACACGGAGAAGATCCGCACCGTTCAGGACGCGATCGACTACATCGAGAAACACACGAAGAAGTAGCGGGCGGTGGGCGGCGCGCAGTTGCGGCGCCGCCACAAGCTACTAAGAAGACGGGCGACATGGAACGCGTCGTCATTACGGGCGTAGGTCTCGTGACCCCGGTCGGAATCGGGACCCAGGAGACGTGGCAAGCGCTCCTCTCCGGTCAGAGCGGGATCGATCTCATCACCCTCTTCGACACCACCCAGTTCCGCGTGAAGATCGCGGGGGAGGTGAAGGGCTGGGATCCGCTTCGCTTCATCGAGAAGAAGAAGCTGAAGGAGATGGACCGCTTCACCGAGTTCGCGCTCGGCGCGGCGCACCTCGCGATCGAGGACTCGAAGCTCGAGCTCTCCGACGAAGACAAGGACGAGGCGGGCTGCTTCATCGGCGTCGGCCTCGGCGGCCTGTTCACGCTCGAAAAGACGAAGCAGACGCTCCTCGAGAAGGGGCCCGGACGCATCAGCCCGTACTCGATCCCGGGCATCATCGCGAACATCGCGGCCGGCCAGGTCTCGATGCGTTGGGGCCTTCGCGGCCCGAGCTACTGCACGACGAGCGCGTGCTCCAGCGGCGCGCACGCACTCGGCGAGGCGACCGAATGGATCCGGCGCGGCCGCGCCCAGGTCATGGTCGCCGGCGGCGCGGAGGCGACAGTCACGCCGGTCGGCATCGGCGGCTTCGAGGCGATGATGGCGCTGTCGAAGCGCAACGACGATCCGAAGCGCGCGAGCCGCCCGTTCGACAAGGGGCGTGACGGCTTCGTCTGTGGCGAAGGGTCGGGCATGCTCATCCTCGAGTCGCTCTCGCGCGCCAAGAAGCGCGGCGCGAAGATCTACGCCGAGGTCACGGGCTACGGCGCGTCGAGCGACGCGAACCACCTGACGCAGCCATCCCCTGGCGGAGAGGGGGCCCAGCGCTCGATGCGCATGGCGCTGAAGGACGCCGGCGTCGCGCCGGATCAGGTCGAATACGTCAACGCCCACGGGACCTCGACGCCCGCCGGAGACATCGCCGAGTCACAGGCGCTCGCGTCCGTCTTCGGCGCGCACGCCACGGAGAAGAAGCTCTGGGTCAGCTCCACGAAGTCGATGATGGGGCACCTGCTCGGCGCGGCCGGCGCGGTCGAGAGCGCGATCTGCGCGCTCGCCATCAAGGAGGGAAGGATCCCTCCGACGATCAACCTCACGGACCAGGACCCCGCGTGCACGCTCGACTTCGTCGCGAACACGGCGCGTGAGCGGCGGGTCCGACACGCCCTGAACAACTCGTTCGGGTTCGGCGGGACGAACTGCTCGGTGCTCTTCTCGCGCTTCGACGAATGACCATGCCCAGGCACATCGCATGAAGTGCCCTTTCTGCACGCACCTCGAGAGCAAGGTGACCGACTCGCGCGTGGCGACCGCAGGGGACGTCATCCGGCGACGGCGCGAGTGCGAGCAGTGCACGCGGCGGTTCACCACCTACGAGCGCGTCGAGGAGGTCCTGCCGCTCGTGGTGAAGAAGGACGGGCGGCGCGAGATGTTCGACCGCCAGAAGCTCCTCTCCGGTCTCCGGCGGGCGTGCGAGAAGCGGGCGGTCCCGCTCGAGAAGATCGAGGAGACCGTCGACGCGATCGAGCGCGATCTCATCGACTCGGGGGAGAAGGAGATCCCGTCCCCGCGCATCGGCGAGCGTGTGATGGCCCGGTTGCGCGCGCTCGACGAGATCGCATACGTGCGCTTCGCGAGCGTGTACCGCAGCTTCCGTGATCTCGACGAGTTCCGCGAGGAGCTCGACCGGCTCGCGAGCGCGCGCGGGGAGACGACGCCGTGAGCGCTGCGCCGATGGACGCTGCGGGCTGGATGAAGCGCGCCCTCGAGCTGGCGCAAAAGGGCAGGCCATCCCCCAATCCGCACGTTGGTGCGGTGATCGTGAAGGACGGCGAGCTCGTGGGCAGCGGGCACCACGAACGCGCCGGAGAAGATCACGCGGAAGTTGTCGCCCTCCGCGCGGCAGGCGCCAAGGCCACGGGGGCCACGCTGTACGTCACGCTGGAGCCCTGCAACCACGTCGGCAGAACTCCGCCGTGCACCGACGCGATCGTCGCCGCGAAGATCGCGCGCGTCGTCGTCGGCTGTACGGATCCCAACCCGAATGTCGCGGGCGGCGGCATCGACAAGCTCCGCGAGGCCGGCATCGAGGTCGAGGTCGGCGTCCTCGCGGACGAATGCACCGCGCTCATCCGCCCATGGGTGAAGCACGTCACGGTCGGCTTGCCCTACGTCTCCCTCAAGCTGGCGCTCTCGCTCGACGGGCGCATCGCGACGAGGACGGGCGCGTCGAAGTGGTTGACCGGTCCGGAGGCGCGCGCGCGCGTCCACGCCCTGCGCGCGGCAAGCGACGCGGTCGCGATCGGCATCGGGACCGCGCTCGCCGATGATCCGCGGCTGACGGTGCGCGACGCGCCCGGCGGCAGTCCCCTCCGCGTGGTCTTCGACACGAAGCTCCGCCTCCCCAAGCACGCGCGATTGGTCGAGACAGCGGCGGAGATCCCCACGTGGGTCATCTGCAACGCGGACGCGCCGACGAGCGCCGAAGACGAGCTGACCACGCGCGGCGTCGAAGTGTTGCGGGCGCCCGCGTCCGCCGAGGGCCGAATCGACGCGCCCGCAGCGCTCAAGCTCCTCGCGTCGCGCGGGATCGTTCGCCTGATGGTCGAAGGTGGCGCGGAGCTCGCGGGGAGCTTCCTCGCCGGCCATCTCGCGGACGAGCTCCACGCGTTCGTCGCCCCGATCCTCCTCGGGCCACGGGGCCGCGCGGGGGCGGTGGATTGGGCAGGGCCCGATACCCCTGCGGAAGCGCCCAAGATCGCCAAGCCGACGTGGGAGCTTTGCGGCGAAGACGCCTACGTTCACGGCATGATCGAGTTTCCTGAGCGAGCCGGCTGACGTCGATGTGCTGGCCGAAGAGGCCCGCAGGCATTAAGCTTGGGGTCCCATGATTCGCACGATTCTGCACTATCCGGACAAGCGCCTTCGCGAGAAGGGCAAGAGAGTGGAGCGAGTCACGGACGAGGTGCGCGCGCTGATCGACGACATGGCGGAGACGATGTACGCGGCACCGGGCGTCGGGCTCGCTGCGACCCAGATCGGCGAGGCCGTCGCGCTGTTCGTCATCGATGTCGCGGAGCCTGAGGAGCCGAGCGACCTCCGCGTCTTCATCAACCCCGAGATCTTCGAGCGCCAGGATGAGATCACGTGGACGGAGGGCTGCCTGAGCTTTCCGGGGGTGACGGAGGACGTGGATCGCGCCGCGAAGGTCAAAGTGCGCGCCCTCGACCGAGACGGCAAGCCGTTCACGCTCGAGGCCGAGGGGCTCCTCGCGGTCGCGATCCAGCACGAGTACGACCACCTCGAGGGCGTTCTCATGATCGATCACCTCGGACCGCTGAAAAAAAGGCTCGTGCACCGCAAGATGCAGAAGCGGTCCGACGCGAGCGCCTAGCAGAAGACGCGCGCAGGCGCTTTTTCATCACGTCGGGTCCCGCGTCTAGCTTGAGGAGACGCGCAGAAGGCGTTTCGGGGGAAGCCGTACGGCACACGCGAGGGCTTCTACGGATCGTCGATGCGCTGCGCGAGTGCGGCAGCATAGATCGCGTACGCGGTCGGCTGCTCGCGTGGGTAGAGCACGATTCGGACGAGATCGAGCGGCGCTTGCGCTTGCAGAAAATCGACGATGGCATCGATCGCGACGGGGGCGGCGAGTCGCAGGGGATAGCCGAACGCCCCCGTCGAGATCGAGGGGACTGAAATGCTTCGGTCGCCGTGCAGAACCGCAAGCGCGAGAGATCGTTCGTAGGCCGAGCGGAGCCAAGTCGCTTCGTTCGCCTTGCCCTTCTCCCAGATGGGCCCAACGGCATGGATGACGTGCCTCGCCTTGAGCTCGTAGCCCCCGGTGATGACGGCGTCGCCGGGCGCGCACCAGCCGATCGTTCGGCATTCTTCGAGGAGCTTCGGGCCAGCCTTGGCGTGGACGGCGCCGTCCGTTCCCTGTCCTCCGTGTAGGTTCCAATGCGCGGCCGTGACGACGGCATCCGTGTCTTGATCCGCAACGCATCCCTCGACGAGCGCGAGCTGCGTGACTCCGATTCGGACACTCATTGGACCTGCGCGTCGTCCGATTTGTCGATCCCGCTTCGCGTAGCGACGTCCATCGTCGGCGGGTCATCGACGCGCACCGCGACCGAATAACGCTCGCCGTCGTTCCACGTGCCGTCGGCGATCGTGATCCAGGTGTTGGCCGCGATGGGTGACGTCGTGCCGTGCGCACGCGGTTCACGTCGTGGCTCACCTGGAGGCGACCCCAACGATGCGAGCAACGCCTCGGCGCTCGACGGCTCGTTCGGTGTGACGCGAAACACGTCGTGACCGAGGACGAGACGATCGCGGGCGCCCGTCAGCGTGAGGTCGACGAAGTAGCTTTCACCGGAATGGCTCGGACGCGCGAGGACCGCGCGCGTCCGCCCCACGCAAGTCCTGCCGCCGAGATGGCTCGCCATGGTCTCGTGGAGGTCACTCGTGACGCGGACGACGAGACGGCACGGGGCCGAGGACGTCTCGACGGACGCGTCGGCCGCCTGGACACTCGGCTCGGTGGCGACAGCGGAAGACCCCGCGCACGCGGGCAGAACAACGGCGAGAACGGCGACGAAAATCTCGTTGGACGTCACGTGGGGGAGCTACGCAAGGTCTGTACCGCGACCGACGCGTCGAAAATCAGTGAACTCCTGGGCGTGCGCCGAAACGATCCGCGTCAGTTCGTCGGTGGTTGCCCGAGATCGATCGATCTTTTGCCAATCCGTCCGCGACTAACGCGACGCCGTCCCGAACGTCGTCGACGAGCCTGCGCTCGCTCCAAGCGCGCGGCCGTCCCCGGACGACTCTCCGCGATCACCGTCACCGTCCCCGCTTGAAGATCCCCTGGTCCACCTTGACCCCGCGGACACTCAAGTCGTTGACCATTCGCGGCACGGTGCCCGTCGCGGAGAACTCACCGTTGGGCTCGAGCACGAACAAATCGCGCACCGCCACGGCCTTTCCGTCCGAGCCCGCAAGCTCACAGATCCTGATGATTCGCGGGCGCCCATCGCCCTGGGCCCCGAGCTCCAGCGCGACATCGAACGACTCGCCCAGCGCCTCACGGATCGCATCCGCGCTCGCGCCCGGCCGAGACATCGCCAGCTGCGCGCCGAGGCGCGCGAGACCCTGTCGCAAGGTGGGCGCAGCGGTCGCCGCCAACACCCCCTCGGCCCCCTCCGCGATCGCCTCGAGCGTACCAACGGCGACGCCCCCAGCGAGCGTGCCGACGACAAGCCGATCCGGCCGCAAGCGTGACGACGCGCGCACGGCCTCCTCGCCACGCTGGCGAGTGTCGAGCAAGGGAAGACTGACCATGTGCGCGTGCGCGACGTTGATCTCGTCCACCTCGTGGAGGGCGATGATTCGCTCCCCCGCGGGGCCGGCCGAGGCCAGCGCGGCCAGAAGTTGCGACGTCGCGGTGGGCGCGGATCCGCACACGAGGATGTTCACTCGCGCCGCCAGGCACGTCTCGAGGAAGACCGCCATCGGCCGCGAAAGCGAGCCGGCGCGAATGAGATCCTCGAGCGACATGTCGATGCGACGCTTCTTGCGGACCACGAGGACGTGGGCGGCTGCCGCGGGCGGCGCGATGGCGAGCATCTGTGCGCCGCGGGGCAGACGGCGCTCGACGATGTGCTCGCCGCTTCGCCAGGGCTCTCCACTCTGGTTCGCCAGGCGCGCGACGACTCGATAAAGCGCCTCTTCGCTCGTGAAGGAGGCCTCCGCCAACGTCACTTGCCCGCCCCGCATCGCGAGGACCTGATCGCTCCGGACGCAGTGAATCTCGCTGACGTCGTCGTCCTCGAGAAGCGGGCCGATCGGCCCGAGCCCCACGAGCTCGCGTACGGCGTCGCGAACCAGCATCTCGACGTCGACACCTTCTGGCGCCTCGCCTTCGTCACGCATCTGGTTCGCTTGCTCGCGGGCGGCCCGATCGATCTGCTGCGCCAGCGCGTCGTCGACGATCGGGCTCGTCTTCAGAGGCCGAAGGTCCACCGCGTCGGCGATGCGATCCACGAGAGTGATCAGCGCGAGCCGGCGTCCAGCCTGCGCCGCGGTCTCGCGTGCGGCCGCGCGTGGCGGCGCGGCCACCGGGGCCGGCACCGGGCGCGCGACCGGCGCGGGGGCGGCCGCTTGAATCGGCGCAGAGGCGACGGGAACCGGCGCGGCGACGGGCGGCGGCGGTTGCATCGGTGCGGGGGCGGCGATCGGCGGAGGGGCGACCCCGCCGCCCGCGGACTGCGCGGTCGGTCCGCGCGGGTTGAGGACCGGGCCTGCGCCAGGATTTTGCTGGAGTTGCATCGTGCCGCCGCGCGGCGCTACAGCGACGGGCGCAGGCGCGACGGGCGGGGCTGACGCCATCCGAGGCGGAGCGACGGCGACCTTTGCGGCGGCCGGCTCGCTCTCGTCGGGATCACGCTCGAGCGGGAAATGACTCACCGCCCCGGCATCGCCGCGCGGCTGGAGCCCTTGCCCCACGGCGGGCGTCGGCGGCTGTCGCGTCATCGGCTGGAGCTGCTGGTTTTGCGGGTTCGGCGGATGCGTCGGGGCCTTGAGCGTCACGGCGGGCTGGGGAGCGGCCGCTGGGGGCATCTGGTTGCGCGCGAGCGTCCGAATCGACTCTTCGTCGGCGGCCGGCATCGGAGCGTCGAGCTGCGCTGCCGGCGCCTGCCCGCCGTCGAGCCGCAGCACGAAGTCGCCGATGTAGATCTTGTCGCCCTCGCGAACGATCGTCGCCTGCGCGATTTTTCGACCGTTGACGTAGGTCCCGTTGGTGCTCTTCAGATCGGTGACGATGAACCGACCATCGCGGTAGAGGAGTCGCGCGTGATGCTTGGAGACGTTGCCCTTCGGCAGCATGAGATCGTTGCCCTGCACGCGGCCGACGTTGATCTCGTTCTTGTCGAAGCTCTCCTTGCGCTCCGCGCCCCCCTTTTCGCTAATGATGATGGAGAACATTCACCGTCCCTCGGAAAGAGACCTCGCGCGACGCCGCGCGGAACACGCGCGCCCTTCGCGAAGACTCAGTCCGGCTCGAATTGTCGAGTCCCGGGGCCGAATTTGTCAAATGTTCTGCGCAGAGAGCGGTCGATCGAGCGCAGATTGAGCCGGAGGCACGTTCAGTCTTGCGACGAACGGCGCCCCTTCACTTCGGTCGTGACCATTCCCAGGAGCTCGCCCGTCAGCGCGACGACGTCCCGTTCGGTGTAGCCGCTCGACCGAAGCTCCCGGTAGATCGTCTTCGCGAGAATCGCGAGTGCACGGGGATCACGAGCGCCACGCGTATCGTCGAAGGGGAGTGCCATGGTCGGTACCTACGCTCCCTACAAGTGTCGTGCCGGCGCGAGGACCCGCGTTTTTGCCCGCAGATCTGCGATTAACGCGCCCTCGACCGCGAACCTGGGTGCACGTGCCACCTGTTCACTGCGTAGGGAAATTCGCGGCGACCCCCGGCTCAGCCCCGTCGCGCGCCGCGATGAAACGTCGACTCGCTCGGGCTCCGAAAGCAGTGGTAGCGTGCCGCGCCAATGGCGGCCTGGCTCGATCGCATCTCCCAGGAGACCCGCCGCCGGCTCGCGTTCGCGCTCCTCGTGTACGTGGTCACGACCGCGGTGTTCGCCCTGGTGGCAGGCCCCCAGCGCCTCGGCGAGCACACCGCCTTCAATCACTACGCCCAGCTCGCGGACGCCTGGGCGCACGGACGCCAGTGGATCGTGCACGGCGGACCGAGCTACGCGATGGGCAACGACTTTGCGGAGTACCAGGGCAAGACGTACATCAGCTTCCCGCCGTTCCCGGCGCTGTTGATGCTCCCGCTCGTCAAGATTGCCGGCTCGCCCGAGAACTTCCAAGACGGGCAGTTCATGGTATGGCTGGCAGGCCTCGGGCCGACGTTCCTCTTCCTCGTCCTCGAGAAGCTGCGCCGCACCGGTCGATCGCAGCGCGGCGAAGGCGAGAACATCTTCCTCGCGAGCCTCTTCGCGTTCGGCACCCTCTACTTCTTCACCGCCGTCGAGGGGACGGTGTGGTACGCGGCGCACGTCGTCGCGGTGGGCCTCTCCGCCCTCTACCTGCTGTCGGCGCTGGATGCCGAGAGGCCGCTGCTCTCCGGCATTCTGATGGGGTGCGTGTTCATGACGCGCCCGACGGTCCTCGTCACGGGCCTCTTCTTCGTGCTCGAGGCGATACGTGTATCCTGCAAGTCATTGCCGGAGGACGGCACTCTCGCCGAGCGCGCGAGGAAGATCTGGAATGAGCTCGATCGCGCCGCGCTGCTCCGAAGGTTGGTGCCGTTCGTCCTGCCGATCGCCGCCACCCTCGCGCTCGCGTCGTGGATGAACTGGTCTCGCTTCGGTGAGCTCTCGCCGACCGCGTTCGGGCACGAGCACCTCACCGTCGTCTGGCAGCACCGCATGGCCCAGTGGGGTCTCTTCGGCTACCACTACCTCGGCAAGAACCTCGGCGTGATGCTGACTGTGCTGCCGTTCCTTCCGCAGAAGGGGACGATGTGCTTCGCGGGGCCCGGCGGGGTCTCACAGGCGCTCCTCCACTTCTCCGATTGCGTCCCCTTCAAGGTGAACGAGCACGGGTTGGCGCTCTGGTTCACGTGCCCCTTCTACTTTTGGCTCTTCCGGCCGAAGGGGCGCGGGTACTTCCACTGGGCCATCGCGGCGTGCGCGCTCATGCCCCTCGCGGTGAACCTCCTCTACCAGAACAGCGGCTGGCGGCAGTTCGGCTATCGCTTCTCCAACGACTACGCCGTCTACCTCTTCGTGCTCCTCGCGATCGGCGGCCGGCCGCTCGGCCGCGCGTTCAAGGGGCTGGCGGTCTGGGCGGTGGCGTGGAATCTCTTCGGTGCGGTCACCTTCGACCGCGGCCAGTTCGACAAGTTCTACTTCCGCGAAGCGACGCAGCGCGAGCTCTACCAGCCCGATTGAACGATGCGAAACCCCCTCCCCCTCGCCGCCGCCCTCGGAGCCTCGCTCGCGCTCGCCGCGTGCAAGCCCACGATCCCCGCGCCGTCCGGCGTTCCCGGCGTGACCGTCGCGTCGATCACGGTGACAAGCAAGTCGTTCGCCTCGAACGGGCCGATCCCGATCGACTACACCTGCGACGGCAAGGAGCTCTCGCCCCAGGTAACGTGGAGCTCGCCACCCGAGGGGGCCAAGGCGCTCGTCCTCGTCGTGGACGATCCCGACGCGCCGAGCGGAGTCTTCACGCACTGGCTCCTCTTCAACATCGACCCGGCAGCGACCTCGCTCCCCGAGGGAGTGGACCCGAGCACCGTGGGCGCCAAGATCGGGATGAACGACTTCGAGGGTGTGCGCTACTCCGGCCCGTGTCCGCCGAAGATGCAGATCCACCGCTACCGCTTCCACATCTACGCGCTGAACGTCCCGCTCGACCTGAAGGACGGCGCCGATCGCGCCGCGCTCGATACGGCGATGAACGGCCGCGTGCTTGGCGAGGGGACGCTCTACGGCGTCTTTTCGCACTGACGACGCGGAAGGCTCGGGAATGGACGAGCGGCGGAGATCGCTAGCGGGGTGATGCCCATCCGATCCCCGCTGCGGGCCGCTGCGCTGTTTGCCTTCGTCGCGTCGGTGACGCTCGTGCTCGATCTCATGACAAAGCGATGGGCGGAGGCCCTGACGGCGCCGCGGGCCGCCGTGGACGGGATCGCGCAGTTCACCCTGGCGCACAACCCCGGCGGCGCGGGGAGCTTCTTGCGCGACGCGCCGGAGAACGTGCGACTGCCGATTTTGCTCGGCGCGTCGCTGGTGGCGCTCGCCGTCCTCGCGGCCCTCTACGCGCGCACGACGAGCGTGATCGGCCGCCTCGGCGTCGCGCTCGTCGCGGGCGGCGCGCTCGGCAACCTCACCGATCGCGTGCGCTTCGGCTACGTCGTCGACTTCATCGACGTGTCGGCGACCTTCCGCGGCGCGGTGCACCACTGGCCGACGTTCAACGTCGCCGACGTCGCCATCTGCACGGGCCTCGCCCTCTTGATGCTTGCCGGCGCTACTTGGCCGGCTTCTCGCGCGCGATCGTGACGGTCTTGATCGCCACCGGCGTCTTCGGGCGCTCGCCCGCGATCTCGACGTTCGCGATGTCGTGCACCGTCTGCTCCGGCGTGCACTCGCCGAAGATGGTGTAGTTGTTGTCGAGCCACGCCGCCGCGGCGTCGGTGATGAAGAACTGACCGCCGTTGGTGTTGTGCCCGCGGTTGGCCATGCAGAGCTGGCCCGCGTGATCGTGCTTGCTGCCCTCCCAGAGCTCGTCCTTCAAGACGAAGCCGGGCTCACCGGAGCCGTTGCCGAGCGGATCGCCGCCCTGGATCATGAAGCCCTTGATGATGCGGTGAAAGCCGGTCCCGTCGTACCAGGGGCGCGTGACCCACTCCTTCTTCACCGGATCTTTGAACGGCCGGATGCCGCGCGCCAGACCGACGAAGCTCGCCACCGTGATCGGCGCCTTGTCCTCGAAGAGCTTGCAGGTGATGAGCCCCTTGCTCGTGTCGATCTTGGCGACGAGGCCGCCGGTCCCTTTCAGGTCCTTCGTCGCGTCCTCCATCGTCCACTTGCCGCCGGTCGGATCGCCGCCCGGGCTCGGCGCGGCAACCGGCATCGCGGGGGGCGGCGCGGCGGCCATCGTCGCCACGGGCGCGGCGGTCGCGTTCTGCGCGGCGGCGGGGATGGGGGTGGCCGGCGTGTCTGCGCGCATCGGCTCCGGCGGGGCCTCGCGCGGGCACCCCGTGAGCGTGAGCGCGGCGAGCGCGGCGAGCGCGGCAGACGTGACCGGCGCGACGGAGCGGGCCTGAGAAACCGGACGGGAGAGGAGTGCGGTGCGCATGGGAGATCCTTTTTACTTCGAAGGGCTCGGAAAAAGAAGCTTCTGTCCAGCGCGGACGCCATGGCGCCGGCACCAGCCCGCATTGACCTCGAGGACATGCGTGGACAACCGGCCCACGCCGCGCGGTTCCTCGTTCAGGATCGGCACATCCTCCAGGATGCCCACGATCGCCCCCGACTCGTCGACGAAGAGCATGTCGAGGGGGATGCATGTATTACGCATCCAAAACGAGTGGTCGTCGCGGCCGGCGAGATAAAAGAGCATCCCGCGATCTTCGGCCATGCTCGTGCGGTACATGAGGCCGCGCTCGGTGTCGTGCGGCGTCTTCGCGAGCTCGACCGTCAACGTGGGCCCCGACTCGAAGCGCAGCGACGCCGTCGGCAACGGCGCGCCGTGCTCCGGATCGGCTGGGCACGCGGGCGCGCTCACCTTCGGCGCGCCGACGCTCGCCGCAGAGGCCGCGCGCGGCGGCACCACGAAGACGGTGGGCGCGCTCGTCGTCGCGGCGGCAGGCTCCTCGGGCGTCTTCTGGCATCCCGACGTGGCCACCGCGGTGACCGCTGCGGTCGCGGTGACCACGAGCGCGAGCGACGTAACTCTCGCGCACAAAAGAAAACGGCACCGCACAGGGGTCCGGGGGGGGAGGACCATCCTGCGCAGCGCCGCACTCCACTTAGCGAGGTCCATGCCAGTCATCGGAACCATTGGCTTCGCGCATTTGCCGGGGCGATTCCACGAAATTCGTTTCAGGAACGAAAGGCCGGATTTCAAGGACGAGAAGCGGCCCAGTTCCACGAGATCCGTGGTGCGTCAAACCGGCGCAAACTGCCGACCTTCAGGCGCTCCTTCCGCTTCAGCTTCGCAAACTGCGCACACCCGCCTTTTGCACCTTGCTCGGCAGCGATCGGCCCACGATGCTCGACGCGACGCGGCCCGCCTCGACGAGCCGCTCGAGATCGATTCCCGTCGCGATGCCCATCCCCTGCAGCATGTACACGAGGTCCTCGGTCGCCACGTTGCCCGCTGCGCCCGGCGCGTAGGGGCACCCGCCGAGGCCGCCGAGCGACGCGTCGAAATCGCGGATGCCCATCTCGAGCCCCACGACGATGTTCGCGAGCGCGGTGCCGCGCGTGTCGTGCATGTGCATCGCGATCGAGGCCATGGGGATCTCGGCGAGCATCATCTTCAGGAGCTCGTTCGTCTGGCGGGGCGTGCCCACGCCGATCGTGTCACCGAGGGAGATCTGGTAGCAGCCCATCTCGTGGAGGCGCGTCGCGATCGCGAGCGAGCGCCGCGGATCGACCGCCCCCTCGTACGGGCAGCCCCACACCGTCGACACGTACCCACGCACGCGCATGCCGAGGGCGAGCGCCGGCGGCACCGTCTCGGCGAACGCCTTGAGCGTCAGATCGATCGATTTGTTCACGTTCTTCCGGTTGTGCGTCTCGCTCGCGCTGATGAATACCGCGATCTCCTTCATTCCAGCGACGCGCGCGCGCTCAAGCCCCTCTGCGTTGGGCACCAGCGCGCTGAAGCGCACGCCGTCAGGCTCCTTCGCGTGCGACGCGACCTCGTCGGCGTCGGCGAGCTGCGGGATCCACTTCGGCGACACGAAGCTCGTGATCTCCACGCGGCGAATTCCGGCAGCGAGGATGGCGTCGATGAGGCGCAGCTTGTCGCCGAACGGCACCGTTACGCGCTCGTTCTGGAGCCCGTCGCGCGGAGAGACCTCGTAAACGGAGACCTCGGACGGCAGCTTGTCGAAGAGATCGCCCATCTTCCCCCGTTAGACTCCGACCAGCCGCATCTGCCGCTTCGCCGGCGGCGGCACGAACGGGATCGCGTACTGCCCCGAGAAGCACGCGTGGCAGTACGCCTTGGGATCGCCGGTCGGGCCGCCCACCGCCGCGAGCATCCCCTCCAGCGACAGGTACCCCAGCGTGTCGGCGGTGACGTAGCGCGCGATCTCGTCGATCGAGTGGCTCGACGCGATGAGCTCGCGCCGCGTCGGCGTGTCGATGCCGTAGTAACAAGGCCACTGCGTTGGCGGGCTGGAGATGCGGAGGTGCACCTCGCGCGCGCCGGCGTCGCGGACCATCTTGACGATCTTGCGCGACGTCGTGCCGCGCACGATCGAGTCGTCGACCACGACGACGCGCTTGCCGCGGAGGATCGACGCCACGGGATTGAGCTTCAACCTCACTCCGAAGTGGCGGATACTCTGCTGCGGCTCGATGAACGTGCGACCGACGTAGTGCGAGCGGATGAGGCCCATCTCGAATGGGATCTTGCGCTCGCTCGCGTAGCCGATCGCCGCCGGGACGCCCGAATCGGGCACCGGGATGACCACGTCGGCCTCGACGGGATGCTCGCGCGCCAGCGACCCGCCGAGCGCCTTCCGCACCTCGTACACGCTGCGGCCCACCAGGCGCGAGTCGGGGCGTGCAAAGTACACGTACTCGAAGACGCACATCTGCGCCTGCGCCTTGTCCTCGAGGCGCACCGAGCGCATGCCGCTCGCATCGATGAGGATCATCTCTCCGGGCTCGACGTCGCGCACGAACTCGGCGCCGATGAGATCGAAGGCCGTCGGCTCGCTGGCGAGCACGTGCGCGTCCTTGCTGCCGGGGAGGATGCCGAGGCACAAGGGACGAATACCGCGCGGATCGCGGACGGCGACGATCGTGCCCTCCGTCATGAAGAGGAGCGAGTAGGCGCCCTTCACCTTCGCGAGCGCCTCGCTGATGCGGTCCTCGATCGAGATCTGCGAGCTCAACGCGACGAGGTGGACGAGCACCTCGGTGTCGGCGGTGGACTGGAAGATGGATCCGCGCTGCTCGAGCTCGGCGCGGATCTCGTCGGCGTTCGTGAGGTTTCCGTTGTGGCACACCGCGAGCGATCCGCGCGAGTAGTCGACGGCGAAGGGCTGCGCGTTGCGGATGTGCGAGCCGCCGGCGGTCGAGTAGCGGACGTGCCCGATGGCGATGCGGCCCGGGAGCTTCGCGAGCTGCTCCTGGCTGAACGCGTCTTGCACGAGGCCCATCGAGCGGTGCGCGAAGAGCTGCTCGCCGTCGCTCGTCACGATGCCGGCGGACTCCTGACCGCGGTGCTGGAGCGCGTGGAGGCCGAGGTAGGTGATGTTGGCCGCCTCGCCGTGACCGAAGACCCCGAACACGCCGCAGTGATCGTGGAAGTGGTCGTCCGCGTCGTGGTCGCCGTCCACCACGAGCGGCGCGTGGCCACCCAGCCGCGGCCGCACGGGATCGAGGACCACGAGATGGCGACGGCTCATGGCGCGGAACCTAGCACTACTCGCCCAGTGCCCGCCACGCGGCTACCCCGCTACTTTCGCCGAAAGAAGCCCTGGACGTGGACGCTGCCCATGCCGACGAGCGTGCCCACGCCGAGCGCGGCGATGTAGGGACCGAGGCCGCCGGCGCCGCCGCACGAGCCGCATGCGCTCGCCGCGCCCGGACACGCGAGGGCCACGGCGGGGACCAGCGAGACGGCGACGGCCACGAAAGCGCGAACGAGCTTCATCCCGTTAGTTTGGGGGGTCGGGGAGGCAAGCGCAAGGGGATGAAGGAGGGCGAGCGGCGAGAAGGGGAAGACTGGCAACTCGCGTGACGTAGGATGACCTCGCGCATGAAACAGCTCGTCCTTGGCTCGCTCGCTCCGCTGACGCTCCTCGCCCTTGCGTGCGGGGCGTGCGGTGGCGCGGCGCCCAACGCAACCGGCGGCCGTCCGTCCGGTCAGAGCTCGCTCATTGAGGGGACTCTTGCGGGCGCAAGCAGCTGCAGCTCGAAAACCCACCAGCGGCCGTTCGTCATCGAGTGGGACGCGACCGACATGTCGAGCTTCGAGTCCAAGGCCTCGAGCGACGTCGTCTTCGTAAAATACGAGGGGTGCGACCTCGTCGTCCTCGACGGATGTGCCAGCGACGTGCGCGGCGCGCTCGGGGCGTACGGCGCCGTCGATTGGACGAGCGGCTCGGTCGAGAAGATCGACATCGCGAACCAAGGCGAGCTCTACGCGAAGCTGCCGCTCGGCGCCGCGACGCTCGGCGGGCGCGTCTCCCAGGGCGAGCAGTTCCACATGGAGTACTACGTCAGCGGGACGCGCAAGGCAACGCGGGACGAGGTCTACCGAAGCGAGCTCGACGCCGTCCCGCGCTGCAAGGGCGCAACGCACTTCGTGTACGCGTACAACCTCGGCGCCTTCGCGCTCGCGAGCGCCAAGCAGCTCACCCGCGAAGCCGGCGCGACCGTGTGGGGGATCGGCGCGGGCGGCAAATCCAGCTCGCTCGGCAACGCCGACAAGCGCGGCGGCGTGCTCACGTCGTGCACGGGGGTGACGGCGAAAGAGACGCAGACGTGCACGGTGCCGATCCGCCTCACCCTTCGCGAGATCTCCGGCGGCGCGAACCCCGACGTGGTCGCGAGCCGCGCGCCCGAGACGCCCGACGCGATGAACCTGGCCGGCAAGGTCATGCAGAAGATGGAGGCGAACGAGCAGGCGAAGGCGCGCGCTCAAGCCGCCGTGGGCAAGATGAACGCGGGCGACGGCAAGGGTTGCCTGAAGGAGCTCGATGCGATGGACCGCGTCGAGCCTGCGCACGTCTCCACCAATCCAAAGTCGCCGAGCTCTTTCGCCCGCGGCATGTGCGTCATGCTCGCCGGGCAGTGCGACGCGGGCCGCGCGCAGCTCCGAAAGGCCTACCAAGCCCAGACCGATCTCTCGACCGAGCTGGTCGATGCGTCCGTCGACGCGGCGGCGTCCAAGCACTGCGCGATGTCGACCCTCGCCCCCGACAAGCAGCTCCTCAAGGCGGCGCAGGACCTGGGGATCGCGGCGACGATGCAAAAGAAGGACGCGGAGTATTGCACGCGGACGTTCGAGACCGTCCGCCGCCTCGCTCCGACGGTCAAGGCCGACCCTGCGGATACGGCGCTGAGCAACGCGCAGAACATCGGGTTCCAGAGGAGCGCGTACGCGAGCTGCCTCGGGCGCGCAGGAGATTGCCCGGCGTCGTTCGCCGCGTTTCGCACAGCGCAGAGCGAGAGCGGGTTCACTCCGAGCGTGCCGGGCGTAGTGCGCTCCGAGGCCGACGAGCGCGCGAGCTTCGCCAACATCGTCACGACCTGCAAAGCGTGGGCGAGCAGTCAGAAAGCGTCGCCGCGCGACGACCTCGTGCGCGCGTCGAAGGAGCTCGAACGCGGTCGCGTCGTCAAGACGGACGCCGCGTCCTGCAAGAAGAACCACGCGGCGGCGATCGCTGCGGCGGCATCGGTCGACGTCACGCAAGCCGCCGATCCCGTCGCCTTCGAGGCCAAGGACCCCATGAAGCTCGCGCTCTCGGCGGCGCTCTGCCTGGGAAAGGCCGGTGACTGCGCGGCGGGCGCACGCGCACTCGAGGACGCGATTCGTGCGGCACCGGGCGGCTCCACGAACCGCGCCGCCGAGCCGTCGCTCCGCGGGATGTTCGCGGGCATCACCGGCTGCGGGCGCTGACGCCTCCGCACGGGGGGCTTCACGTGCCGCGTCACGTGCCGCGCCACTTGCCGCGTCACTTGCCGGGATACGTCGCCACCAGCGAGATTTTGTAGCGGGAGTGATCGTGCTTCATGGGGTCGAGGTTCACCGCGCCGAGGTTTTTCTTCACCGCGGCCACGCACGACGCGACGGTCTTGGCGCTCTTGAGCCCGCGGCCGTCTTTGGTGCTCGTGAGGTGGATCGGCTGTTTTTTACGGCCAAAGCTGACGTCGGCGACGTACGGGATCGTCCCCCCGCCCTGCCCGGACGGCGCGCAGCTCGCGGCGTCTTGGACCGCCTTCGTGAACAGCTTCTCGAAGTCCACGAGGTGATCGCACTGCTCGGGCGCTGTGTGGCGGCTGCCCGGATCGTGGCACTCGAGCACCTTGAGCTCGCCGAGGGCGACCGGCCCGCCTGCGTCGTCGCCCGCGCCAGCGTCCGCGTCGAGCGCCGATGCGAGCGGGGCGGCCTCGGCATCGGCCTGCGCGGTCACGATCGGGCTCTCGGCGCGCGGTCGCCTCCACAAATAGAGAGGAATCGCGACGAGCACGAGGCCGAGGACGAGCGCGACGAGCATCTGGAGACGCGCCGGCCGGTCGTAGGCCGCGCCGAAGTCCCGCGCGCGACGATCTTGCCGCGGCTCCGACGGCGGGTGCCCGGAGCCCCCGCTCGAGGGATCAGACTTTCCTAGGTCGGGCATCTCTGCCCCGCCGCATTATCACGGATCGATGAGCGCGCGCACGCTCGCGCCTGGCTCGTACCGGGCGATCGACGCCACCAAGTCGAGCCCGTCGGGAAGCATGCCCTGCACCTGGCCGACGATCTGCTCGACGAGGTTCCGCGCTTCCTGCGCGCCGGGACCGACCATGCCGACGACGAAGCGAAGCGGCCCGGTCTTGCCGGCGGTCGCGGCGATGAGGCTGAGGAGGAGCATGTCGGTCAGCTCGACGACGCGGATCGCCGCGCGACGGAAGGCGAGCATCTCGAGGATCGTGGGGCGATCGGAGACGAGGCGGTTGGGGCCGCGCAGCTCGTAGCGCGCCATGGTGAACGGCGCGTCGACCCACTCGGCGAACTGCGCCTCGTCCTCGAGCGCCTTCAGCGTGTGATCGCGGAGGAGGAGGCCGGTGAGGCCGTCGCGCTTCGAGAGGTACGCCTTTGCGCGCTTGTGCCCGGCGCTGTCGCGCGGGAAGCTCACCATCTTGTAGCGGAGCTCGCCGAGCTGAACCTCGCCGCCGTGCATCAGGTTGACGGTCTTCCGGCGCTCGTAGGTGTGATCGACGTAGGTGCCGTTGGTGGAGCCGGTGTCCTCGACGACCCAGGTGCCGCTCTGCCAGCGGCACTGGACGTGCTGGCCGCTCGCGGTCGCCTCGGGGACGCAGATGTCGTTGTCCGTACGGCGACCGATCGTGAGCGACGGCTTGTCGAGGCTGATGAGCTCGCCGACGTACTCGGGCGCGTTGGTCGCGAACGTCGCCAGGAGGGACTGGCTCGCCGGCGTGAACGTCGTCGCCGCGTTGCGCCCCGGCGGCGGCCCTGGATCCAGCCGCTCGCGCGCGACCTGCACCGGGTTGGTCGTCAGCGTCGCGGGGTTGAAGAAGCGGAGGTGACGCGCGGGGAGGCGCTGCGCGGGCTCGTCGGCGAGGCAGCGGAAGATCTGCTTGATCTCGTCGATCGACAGCCCGGCCGGCACGTCGAACATGATCTGCTGCCGCATCGGCTTCGCGCGCGGCTTGCTGCCCGGCTCGGGGACGCGGCAGGTCCACATTTCCCAGAGCGTCAGGCCGAGCGCGTAGACGTCGTCTTCTTGCGAGGCGCCGCCGGAGCGAATGCGCTCCGGCGCCATGTAGTTCGGGGTGCCGCCGTCGGGAGGCGCGCCGGGCCGTCGAGCGCTCGCGCGTGCGCGCTCCTTCGCGAAACCGAAGTCCAGCACGATGGCCTTCCCGAGCCCGCCGTTCGGATCGCTCGTGACCATGACGTTGCCGGGCTTCAAGTCCCCATGCACGAGACCCTGCGCATGAATGGCCGCCACGCCGCCGCAAACGTCGCTCGCGATTCGGCGAAACTCGTCGGACGTGTAGCCGCCCTGGGCCTTCTTCCGACGGATGTGCGTGTGGAGGGTCTGCCCGGTGATGTGCTCCATCACGAGGATCGGGCCGTAGATGCTGGGCGCGAGATCGTGCACACGGCACACGTTCGGGTGGCTCACCGAGCGGGCGTGCAGGAGCTCTTGGCGGAGCGCCTCGTCGTCCCCCGGCATGCGCGACTCTTCGCGAACGATCTTCAGCGCGACCGGCTGCTGCGTCGTGCGGTCGTACGCGAGGAACACCTCGCCCATGCCCCCCTTGCCGAGGCTCTGACGGATCTCGTACCGGTCGTTGATGACCGTGCCGTGACCAATCGGGGGAATGTTGCTTCGCGACGTGTCGGTCATGTCTTGGAGCCGCGCGGACGAATCGTGTAGTCCTCGATGCTACCGCCCTCCCCGCCCGTGGTCACCAAGGATGAGCGTCACCCATCCGGGGCTCCAAGGCAACGCCGAAGCGCGCTCTGGCAAGGCTCCCCTAAGGGGGCGGTTCCCCGGGGCGATTTTTGCGGCGTTTACTTCGCCAGGAGCTCGAAATCGGCGTAGTCCGCCTCGGAGACCGACCGGGTCCCGTCCGCGTCGGTGACGACCCCGATGTAGAGGACCTTCTGGCCCTCGCACGGGCCGTATTCCTGCCGAAAGAGGCCGCACAGGTCGACGGCCTCGTACCGCCACACGTCCGCGGCCGCGTCGTGCCGGAGCTCGACCTGGAGGAGGCCGTGCTGGTGCGTCCCCTTCTCGCCGCCTTTGGCGAGCCAGCCGAACTTGAAGCCCTTGCCGCCCACCAGAAGCGACGGCTGCTTGATGACGACGTACACGCCCCCCGCCATGTCGTCCCACGCGTCGCTCTTCACGGGCGGATGCTTGCGCGCGCGCCACTTCCACGTGAGCGCCTTCACGTCCTCGAGCGGCGTCGCGCCGCGCACGAACGCGTGACCGTAGTGCATCGCCGGGGGCGTCGAGCCGGCTGTGTAGTCGTGGCTCGCGCGGAGGAACGTCTGGCCGTCCTCGCGCTGCACCGAGTAGACGCGCGCGAGCTTGTCCTTACCGTGGTCGAAGGGATCGAGCCAGTCGAGCGATCCGGTGAAATGCTCCGACCACACGACGCGCGGCAGCGATAGCGCCTGAGGAGGCGCGTCCGCGCGCGCTCCAGGTTCGAGGAGGACGAGGGCGAGCGCCACGAGAAGTAGAGGAGCCAAGACGAGCGCGGTCCGGTTCATGACGGCCTCTTCGACGCGGCCGGAAGCAAGGCCGTACCGCGTCCCTTCAAAACCAAAAGCGTCGCCGGGAGCAGCGTGACGGCGACCGACAAGCACGCGATCTCGCCCAGCACCGCGACCAGGCCGAACAGGAAGAGTGCGCGATTTTCCGCGAGGAGCAGCGAGGAGTAGCCGATGATCGTCGTGAGAGAGCACAGCCCTACCGCGCTGCCCGTCGAGCGGACCGCCGCGAGGATGTCGCGACGTCCGTCCTCTTCATAGCGGCTGACGATGTTGACCGCGTAGTCGACGCCGATGCCGAACGTGATCGGGAACGCGATGAAATTCGCGAAGTTGATTTTCACGCCGAGCCAACTCACCGCTCCCGCAAGAAGGAGCACCCCGACGGTGAGCGCCGAGACGACCATGACGGTCGTGGATCGGAAGCGGAACAAGAGGAGCACGGCGAGGACCACGCCCCCGAACGCTGCGCCGCTCGCGATCGGACCGTCGCGCTGAATCGACGCGACGATGTCCGCGGAGAGCGGGAGCGAACCGGCCACCCGCGCGTCCCCCGCTTCCGCGCGGAGCGCTTGCACGAACGCGACGAGCGACGGCCCTTGCCACAGCGCCTTCGACGGACGCGGGTAAACGAGCACGGCGCTGCCCATGCGCCCGCTCTTCTCGCGCAGCGCCGTCGTGAACGTCCGCGGGAGATCGGCGACGGTGATCGCGGTCTGGTCCTCCGTGCCGAGGAGGCGATCCACGTCCGCGCGCTTCTCGGGCGCGATGAGCGAGCGGATCTTCGGCGTCATGTCGTCGCGGATCTGGGACGCTTCGTCGATCTTTGCGGCCTGATCGCCGGGGAACACGTCGTCGAGTGTGCGAACCAGCGAGATGGCCTCATCGAGCGGCGGGCGCTTGGCGGCCTCGCGGACACGGAGCGCGACGGCGGCGGCGGCCTCCGGGGAGTCGGCGAGGATCACCGTCGGCGTCAGGTACTCGCCGAGCAGCTCGTCCATCTTGCCGCCCCAGTAGCCCTCGCCGCTCGCCCATGTGTCCGCGCGGCGCAGCTTCGAGAAGTCGTACTCGAGGTGCGACATGTCGAAGTGACGCACCGTGAGCCCGGCGGCGATCGTGAGCACCACGCCGACCGCGACGACCGGGACCTTGAAGCGATCCACCGCGCCGGCGACCCACGTCATGAGGCGCGCCTTCTCGTCGACGGGCTGCGGCGCGGTCTTTCCGCCGCGATCGAGCCAGCGAATCAGCGGCGGCATGAGCACGAACGCGACGGCCCACGACATGACCATCCCGATGCCGCCGATGAAGCCGAACTGCCGAAAGCCGCGGAACTGCGTGAGCGCGAGCGACGCGTACGAGACGCCCGCCGCGAGCGCCGCCGAGAACGTCCCGACGCGCGCGCCGCCCACCGCCATCACGAGCGCATCCTCGACTGCGCGACCGCCGCGGCGCTCCTCGACGTACCGCGCGAGGAGCACGATGCCGAAGTTGATCCCGTTTCCGACGATGATCGAGCCCAAAAATGCGGTATTCGAGTTGAGCTCGGTGACGTTGAGCGGCGGCAGCGACGCGAGCGCGAACGCGTAGAGCGTCGCCAGGAGGAGCGGCGGGACGAGGATGACCACGCTGCGCGTCCACCGGAAGTAGAGGAGGATGACCGCGACGACCGCGACCATGACGACCACGCTGGAGAGCGAAAGATCCGAGAGGAGCGCGGACGTCTCCTCCACGCTGATCGCGACGTCGCCGGAGTAGCCGACCTTCATGCCCGGCGCGTACCGGCTCGGATCGAGCGCCTTGACGTCGTCCTGGACGCGCGCGAGGAGATCGTTCGCCGAGCCTGCGCCCGCCGAGAAGCTCGAGCCGACCTCGATGAGAAGCATCGTCAGGTGGAGCTTCTTGCTCGACCAGCGCGCGTCGCCGTCGTCCGCGCCGCCGTGGCTGGGGAGCTTCGTCTTGTACTTTTCTTCGATGTCCTTGAAGTCGAGCGCAGGCGGAGGGCCGTCGTCGTCGAGGAGCGCGCCGGTCTCGCGCGAGGCCTCCCAGTCGCGGCGCGCCTCGATGCGCTTCTTGATCTCCTGCAAGTCCTTGGTGTCGACGTAGAGCGGCGCGTGCTTCTCCAAGAACGCGCGCTCTTCACTGCTGCCGGTCCGCACCGCGCGCGCCATCTCGGGCGGGTATGCGCGGATTTTTGCGGCGAGATCGTCGACGAAGCGATCGCCGTCCTTCAGGTGGGCCTCGTCGCCGACGTCGACCACGACGCCTAGATACATGAGGCCGTCCATGCGAGAGCGCAGCTCCTCGATGGCCTTCACGCTGGTCGACTCGCGCGGCAAGAGCGCTTCGATGTCGCTCTTGAGGTGGATGTACATCGACGCGGTTCGCCACGCGGACGGAATGGCGAGGAGGAGCGCGACGATCCACAACGCGCGGCCGTGGCGGAGGGTCCAGGCGACGAAGGACCGCGCGTTCAAAGGACACCTGCGATTCGCAAGGCGCCGACGACCGCCGCGCCATAGACGCCGGCGACGAGATCGTCGCAGATGACGCCCCATCCTTCGGGAAGGTGCTCGGCGGCGCGGGCGGGCCAAGGCTTGAATTGATCGAAGACGCGGAACGCGACGAAGCCGACGGCGAGCGCGGCCCACGTCGGCGGCGCGGCGGCGAGCGTGACGAGGACCCCCGCGACCTCGTCCACGACCACGATCTGCGGATCGTCGTCGTGACGATCGCGGACGATGCGCGTCGCGGCGTACGCGCCGATGACCGACAGGATCGCGGCGACCGCGAGGATCGGCACCGGCCCGTAGGGACGAAGCAGAAGGTACAGCGGGATCGCGCCGAGCGTGCCGGCGGTGCCTGGCGCGAGCGGGACGAAGCCGCACCCGAACCATGTGGCGAATCCGTACGCGGCGAAGCGACCGGCGCGCGTCATCCGGCACCTCCCACGAGCGCGCGGCTCGGCGTGGCCGACGTGGCGGCGGCGTCGCGCGAGCGCGCGTCACGGCGTGTCCAGAACCAGCGCACCGCGCGCTCGACGCCGAGCGTGTAGACGATGCCCACGAGCACGTCGACGACCCAGTGGTGATCAAGGTAGACCGCCGAGAACGCCATCAAGAGGAAGAAGCCCGCCGCGAGCGCGCGCCCCGGCACGCGCCAATGCCTCCAGCCGAACACGAGATTGAGGAGTGGATATGCGACGTGGAGCGACGGCACCGCGCCGAAGACATCGCTCGATCGGCCATAAAAACCCGCGAAATACTTCACGCCGAGCCACGCGTCGACGCGCGCGAGGTTGGGGCCTTCGCTCGCGTGGGTCGCCATGTCGACGGCGCACCCGTGCGCGTGGAAGTACCACGGCGGCGCGGCCGGATAGACGTGGTAGGTGACGAAGCCGGCGAGGTTCACGAGGAGGAACGTCCACCCGAAGCGGCGGAGCCCCTCGTAGTCCTTGACGTAGAGCCACACCGCGACGGCGAGCGACACGTAGATGAACGTGCCGTACGGAATCGCGCAGATGCGATCGAGCCACGGCGACGCGTGCGCCTGGAAGTAGTCCTGGAGCGTGCCGTCGCCCACGCCGAAGAAGCGCGCGTCGATCGCCCGCAAATCACAAACATGAACACGCGACGGGGTGACACCGATGTCCTTCACGTAGCGCATCGTGTCGTAGACGAGGCCGAGGAGGCCGAACGGGAGGAGGCCCACGAAGAGGCGCTTGGTCTGCGGCGTCGCGTACGCGAGCGCGGGAACGAGCAGCGCGAACGCGAGGTGCTCGCCGCGCTGCTCGCCGATGAGCAAGCAAAAGAGCGGCCACGCCACGAACGGCAGCGGCAGCCACGCGCCGCCGCTCGGCCACAGGCGCCGCACGTGAAGGGCGACGCGCGCCACGGGTCCGGGTGGAGCTAGAGGAGCCACCACTTCTCCTCTCGCGCGCGCACGAACACCTCGCGAAGGATCTCGACGCCGTTCTTGGCGGTGGCGACGTCCAGCGTGAGCGAAGGCTGGAGGCGCACGCGCGGCGCATACGCCATCGTGAGGAGGCCGCGCTGGACGCACGCGTCGTAGAATCGGCGCGCGACGGCGGTGGAGACCGGCTCCTTCGTCTTCTTGTCCTTCACGAGCTCGATCGCGAGCATCATCCCGCGGCCGCGCACCTCGCCGACGAAGGGAAAATCGTCCACGAACGGGCGCAGCATGCCGAGGAGCGCCTCGCCGACGATGCGCGCGTTGTCGACGAGCTTCTCGTCGTCGATGATCTTGAGCGCGGCGGCGCCGGCGGCGGCGGCGAGCGGGTTGCCACCGTAGCTCGACGACGAGCCCGAGGGGTTCGACCACGGCTTGCTCTTTGCGATCGCGTCCGTCGTGACGACGCCCGTGAGCGGGAAGCCGCCGCCGAACGCTTTTCCGATCGTGACGATGTCGGGGCGAACGCCGGAGTGGTCGGTGCCCCAGTATTTTCCAGTGCGCCCAAAGCCGGTGATCATCTCGTCGGCGATGAGGAGCGCGCCGAACTCGTCGGCCATCTGGCGCACGGCGAGCAGGAAATCGTCCGGCGGGATGACGTTGCCGGCAGTCCCTTGCATCGGCTCGACGATGACCGCGGCGATGTCGCCGGTAGACGCGTTCTTCAGCTGCTTCTTCGCGACGTCGACGCATGCGACGCCGCACGACGGGTGCTCGAGCTTCAGTGGGCACCGGTAGCAGTCCGCGTACGGCACCTGATGGGTGCCGGCCGGCATCGGGCCGAGGCCCTCCTTGAAGGTCGAGCCCATGAGGGCCAACGCGCCGAGCGTCTTGCCGTGGAAGCCGCCCCAGAAGCTCACGAGCTCGTGCTTGCCGGTGTGCGACTTCGCGAGACGAAGCGCACTCTCCACGGCCTCGGCGCCGCTCGAATAGAGCTGCACCTTCGTGAGCCCCGGCGAGGGCGCGTGCGAGGCGAGGCGGCCGACGAGATCGACGCGCGCCTCGCTGGTCAGCGACCCGACCGTGACTTTGTCGAGCTGCGTCGCGAGGGCCTTCGTGTAAACCGGATGCGAGTGGCCGAGCGCCGCGACGGCGATGCCGCCGATGAAGTCGAGGAACGTGTTGCCGTCGACATCGGTGATGGCGCTGCCGCGCGCGTAATCGACCGCGATTCCTGCGGTGAGCGCGTAGTTCTGCACGCCGGGCGCGAGGTTCTCGTCCTCACGCGCGCGGAGCTCGCGGCTCTTCGGCCCCGGCACGAGCATCTTGAGGTGGACGCGCTGATCTTTCGGCTGCGACGGGTTCATGGAGTCCTCGCATCTCGAAACACGAACGCGCGATGGAGCGGGAAGTTGTAGGCGACGCTCACGAGCACCGCGACGATCGCGCGGGCGAGGAGGTACGGGACGCCGAGGACACCGTGGACGAGCGCCTCTCCCGCGGTGTTGAGCGCGAGACTGCCGGCGCTGACGGCCGCGTACCGACCGGCCTGCCCGGCGGTGTTGCCGTCGTGTTTCGGGAAGATCCAGCCGCGGCTCATCGCGAAATTCGTGACCGCGCCGCAGGCCGCGCCGACGGCGGTGGCGAGGACGGGGCTCACGCCCGCGGCCTCGACGAGGAGGATCATCGCGCCGAAATCGACGGCGGTCGCGACGAGCGCGCCGGCCTGGTGACGGCCGAGCGCGGCGATCACGGCGCGATCCTCCCCTCGGCCTTTTGCGCCTCTGCCTCCAGCCTCTCGGGGGACGGCTTCTTCACGGCGCGCGCAACGGCGGCGAGACGACGGACCGCCGACGCGTTGCCCACCACCGCGACGAGCGCGAGCGCGGCGAGGGCGGGGACGTCGGCCCACGCGGCGATGGCAGGGACTGCGGCGACGAGCGGCCCGAGCGCCACGCCGGCGAGCAAGTACACGACGCGCTCGGTGCGCCTCATCGCGCCGCGCGGCGCCTTCACGCGAAGCGCTTCGGCCTTCGCGGTGGCATAGCTGACCATGAACGAGCCGCCGAGCGCGCCGAGCGCGAGGACGAGCGCGACGGGGCGCTCGCGAAAGTGGAACGCGAGGCCCCCGATGAAGGCGAGCTCGATGTAGCGATCGATCGCGGCGTCGAGCACCTCTCCTGCGTCGCTCGCCTCGCCGCTCGCGCGCGCGACGACGCCGTCGAGCGCGTCGCCCAACGCTGCAAACATCGTGAGGCCG
>JBBRLQ010000006.1:0-352805 GCA_038231275.1 Polyangiales bacterium | reverse complement strand
TAGGTCAGCTCGTAGATGTCCTCGATCCCGCGCGAGGCCTTGAACACCAGCGCCTCGAAGCCCGGGGTGATGGGAGCTCCGATCTCGATGCTGAGCTGCTCGGCCCGCACGATCAGCTCATGCGGATCGGAGATGTCCGCCGGGGTGATTTTGTTCATCACCTCGGCCGCCGTGTAGCCGAGCATTCGCTCGGCGCCGACATTGAAGATCTGGATGACGCCGCTCGCGTCGGTGGCGATGCTCGAGAAGTTGGCGCTGTTGAAGATCGCGCTTTGCAGCGCCCCCGCCTTCAGAAGCGCGTCCTCCGGATCGGTCACGAGGGAGTTCAACTCAGACGAGCGGGAACGGACATGCCGCGGGACACGCAACTGCCGAGCCATGCCGTTTTTTCCTCAAAATCGCGCGGAGCAAGGTCGAAGAAATGTGGCGGCTTTGCGCGCGCGTGCAAGTTCGCCACGCATTCGCGCCCCCAAAATAAGTGGGTCAACGCCGCGGGTGGAAGATCGGGCTCGCGGCGAGCTTGCGAAACGCGGCGTCGGAGGTCGGTGAGCTCTCCAGCGCGTAGCTCTTGCCGGTCGCCGGCGCTCCGTCGAAGTAGGACATCGCGCGGACCTCGGGCCAGCTCGCGACGAGATCCGCGGCGTCGGCGATCCAACCCGGTTTGCGCGCGGGATCGCCGGGATCGTCGAGCGTCGCCCACTCGGCCAGGAGGAGCGGCTTGCCCTTCGGCGTCGCCCAATCGTGGAAATCGGAGAGGAGCGCCCGCAAGCTGAGCCATCGGCCTCCGGGCTGGGTGGCGCCGAAGTTGTAGACCGAGGCGCTGATCCAATCGACGACGTCGTCGCCCGGGTAGTACGCGTCCGCCAACGTCGCGAACGACGGGCTCTTCATGTTGAACGACCACACGACGTTGGCCGCGCCGTGCACACGGAAGACGGCGACCACGTGGCGGAACGCGGCGCGGAAGTCCGCGGCGGCCCCGAACTCCGGCGTGTCGTTGTCGGGCTCGTGATGATAGATGCAGAATACACGCGAACCGAGCGCGCGAAACCCGTCGGCGATCTGACCGAGGTGCGCGTCCATCGCGCCCGACGCTACCTGCTGCCACGACACCTTCTGCGCGCCGTGCCCGTTGAAGCTGACGAGCGGCGTCCGTCCCGCGGCGATCGTCCACCGCTCGCGGTCTCCGGGGACGGCGTCGTCCCATTGGTGGAAGATGCGATCGAGGTCCATCGTCCTTCCGACGTCGCGCTCGAGCGCCTCCATCGCGGCGCGCTCGCCGAGGTCCCCGGGCGTGCCGCGGCTCGCGGTGGAGGCGCCGAAGAGGCACGAGGGCTCGCTGGCGACGCGGTGATCGACCACGCATGCAGCGCACGCGACGAGGGTCGCGGCGACGGCGAGCGTGGACCTCATCGGGCTCCCGGCACGAGGCTCTCGATGCGCGGGCGGTAGGCCGAGCTCGGATACCGCGCGAAGAACCGGCGTGCGCGCGTCTTGGCTTCGTCAGTGCGTCCGAGGTCGACGAGCGCCTCGATCGCGATGCGCTCGCGATCTTCGGCATGGGCGCCGCCCGGGAAACGTCGCGCGTGCTCGTTGGCGAGGGACAGCGCGTCGCCGGCGTGGCGCTGGAGAAGCGCATCGCCTCCGCGTTGGACGAGGTCGAACTCGGCGGCCGCGTCGACCGGGACCTTCGTCGTCGGCGGCTTCTTCGCGCTCGGCGCCGGGGCGCTGTCGTCGATCGTCGGCGCAGGCGTCGTGGCGGTGGGAAGGGGAGGCGCGGTGGTTTGCACCCGCGGCGCGCTCGGCACCACGACCGGCGCGATCGCCGGCGCGCGATGCGCGACGACGTAGTAGGCGCCGCCCGACGCCGCGCCGATCGCCGCGACCCCGATCGCCACCTTGATCGAGAGCACCGATTTGGCCGCGGCCTTCACGATCGCGAGCTTCGTCGCCGCCTTGACGCCGCCCGCCGCCGCGATCGGCAACGCGGTCGTGAAGAGCGGGGCGAGGCGCGAATGGAGCCCCTCGAGCTGCTCCTCGCGCGCGTGATCGGTCTCCGCCGACGCGAGCATGTCGCGCAAGAGCCCACCCTCCGTCTTCACGAGCGGATGAATGTCGCGCGGATCGTTCGGCTTCATCGGACGCCTGCCTTGGAGGCTAGCGCGAGCTGGACGCGGCGGGCCGCCTCCTCGATCTTTTTTCGCGCGACGGCGAGACGGGAGTACGCGGTCTGAAGGGGGATGCCCACCGTCTCCGCCACCTCGGCCATCGGCAGCTGCTCGAGCTCGAACAGGACGAACACGGCGCGCTTGTCGTCGTCGAGCTCGTCGAGCGCGCGGTCCAGGAAGAGGCGCGCGCGCGCCTGGTCGATCTCCTCCCCTTGTGTGGGCGGGGCGGCGCCTTCGGGGACGTCGCCCACGGTCTCGTGGCGCCGGTGGGCGCGGCGGCGGTGGTCGGAGGCGGTGCGCATCGCGATCCCCGCGATCCACGTGCGCAGCAGCGTGGTCGGGTCGTAATCCGCGTAGCGCCTGTGAACCACCACGAAGACCTCTTGGCAAACGTCCTCGACGTCCGCCGGATGGATCCCGAGACGCCGCACGAAGCGCCACACGAACGGGGCATGCTCCCGATAGATCGCCTCGAAGCTCACGAGTGAATGGTCCCTGCCGCGCGCTCTTCTGAAAAAAAGAAGCGACGCTGGATCATTTCAACGTAGCTCGAAGCCGAGGCCGACCGCGACCGTTCCTCCCAGCGCCGGGAGCCGGAACAGCGTCTGATCGCGCGCCGTGAGCGCCGTCGGATCGAGGACGCTCGTGGAGTAGGACGGTCTGCGGAAAAAGGCGAGCAGCCCCGCTTCGGCGCGCGCATCGATCGACCACGAGGGGCCGCCGAAGAGCGGCACGACGATCCTCGCGCGCGCGCTCCCGGCGAAGAGCGCGTCGTCGCGATCGCCGGTCGACGACGCCACATGGAGGAAGCCTCCCTCGACGCCGCCGCACGCGGAGAGCGCGACGGCGCCGGGCTCGCCGAGGAGCGTCGGACATACCGCGACGCCGGCGTACAGAAAACGAACCGCCAGCGCGCCGTCCGAGGTTCGCGCGAGCGCGGAGACGTTCGCGTCGACCTCGAGGGGAACGAGACCGGGCGGCAACGCGGAGGCGGTGAGGCGCGCGCCGGGGACGACGCCGCCAATCCCCGCAACGAGCGCCGTCCCCTCGAGCCCGACGTCCCCGCTCCATCGGGGCGCCGGGGCGGGAACAGGGACCTCCACCACGATGACGCGCGGCTCGGGAGTCGGCGCCGGAGCGGGAGCCGGCGGACGCGGAGCTTCTCTCGCGCCGCCCGCGTCGGGATCGATCATGAGCGCGACGACGAGGACGAGACTGTCGTCGAGGAGCGCGCACTTCCCTCCGGCCACGTGAAGCTCGCGGCGGCCCACGGTGACGCCGTCGGCGCGTGTGACCACGATGGTCGCGCGCCATCCCTTGGGGGCCGCGCGCTCGACGCGCCCCTCCACCGCGAGCTCGGCGTCCGCCGCGGAGACGAAGACGCTGCGCCCTAGCTTGCGCTCGACCGCGCGCGCGAACTCGCGCGTGGCGAGGCACTCTTCCGCGCCCGGCAAGCGCGTCCAGCTCAGGGACGACGACTTGACCGGCGCGGCGAAGGACGACGAGGCCGCGGCTCCCATCGCGGCGAACGCGGCGACGGCGACGAGGCGGCGGAGCACCGCGAGATGCTATCGCCGCCCATGGGGTCGCGCAACGAAGAGGCCTGCGTCACTGCGAGTAGGTGCTCTTCAAGAGCGCGCCCACGCCGCCGCCCGTCGTCC
The DNA here is from genome assembly GCA_038231275.1 of Polyangiales bacterium. Lineage (GTDB taxonomy): Bacteria > Myxococcota_A > Polyangia > Polyangiales > Polyangiaceae > JANYHK01. Next base: position 348,976 of record JBBRLQ010000006.1, on the reverse strand, counting down.
CGCACGTGAAGCCCGTCAGCGTCGTCGGCGTCCAGGACCAATCCTTCACGAGCGTGCCGGGAAGATCGAACGCCCAGCCGAAGATCCCGATGTGATGCTGCCCCAGGTACGTCACCAGCTGCGGCGCGCGCGTCGGCGCATCGGCCTCGCATGTGCCCGTCGACGTGTCGTTCCACTCGGTCACGACCACCGGCACCGTCGCGCTCAGGTTTCCGAAGCGATCGTCCCACGCCGTCGGGTGACCGTTGATCGAGTCGACGTAGTAGGGATGGCTCGCGTACCCCATGCGGCCGAGCGGATCGTTCAGCAGCGGGACGCCGGTGAGGATCTCGGCCTTGCGCGCGCCGTCGGCCAAGAGGACGTTCTTGGCCCCCGCCGCGCGAATCACGTCCACGAGGTGCTGGTGGCCCACGGTCGTCGCGGTGCCGTTCTTCCACGCCGCCCACCCCGCCGCGTCGGCGGCGTTGTCCGGCTCGTTGTAGAGCTCGTAAATCACGTTGCGATCGGCGGCGAAGACCGGCGCGAGCTTTTGCCAGGCGCGCACCGTCGACGCGGTCGGCAACGGATCGGCGTTTCCGCCCGCGAGCGACTGGTCCTGCATCGAGAGGATGAGCGCGAAGCCGTGCGCCTCCGCGAGGCTCACCATCGACTCGACGCGCGTGAGGTACGCCGCCGAATACTGCGCATCTTGCGGATCGAGGGAGGGCTGGCTCACCTGGAAGCGCAGCGCGTCGGCGCCCCACGACGCCGCCGCCGCGAGCTCCGCGGTCCCCCAGTGCTGGTAGGCCGTCACCGCCGAGCCCTTCGTCAGCGCGCCGATCATCGAGAGCCCCTTCGGCGTCCACGGCTGGCCGTTGCGCGTCAGGCGATTGCCGGAAACGCCGATGCCGGTCGCCGGCGGGAAGAGGTGCGACGCCGGCACGATCTGCGTGGTCTGCCCGGGATGCGCCCACGCGAGCGCGAGCTTCGCGCGACCGCCGACCTCCTCGTATTCGATCTTCACGTCGTGCAGGCTGCCTGCGGCGAAGGTGACGGTCGCGGAGTCGTCCTTCGCGGCGTGCGTCGTCCAGTCGTCGATGACGAGCGCGCCGTCGATCCACATGCGGACGCCGTCGTCGCTCGTGGTCGTGAAGACGTAGCTCCCGCTGACCGGCGCGTCGACCTGCCCGGTCCACCGCGCCGAGAAATGATCCACGGACATTCCGCTGACCGGTGCACCGAGACCCCAGTCGAAATTCAGCGTGGCGTCGACGCGCGTGGTGAACGCCGTGGTGAGCGTGTCGTCCGAGTAATACGTCGCCGAGAGGCCGCTGCCCGACGTGGAGAGCGCATTCTCGTCGGCGGAGCTCGTCTCGTCGGGACTGGGTGCCCCCGAGCACGCGCCGAGCGCGGCGAGGACGGTGAACGGAAGGAGGGAGCGGAGGATTCGGGGTGCGCGCTTGTGCATGCGGGTGAATGGGCCGCTCGTTCGCCGCTTACGAAAATTTTCACGCGAGACGGAGGCGAAAAGAAAATTTCGTAAATGCGTCCGCTCGTCCCCATTCACCGTCATGCGCCCCTCCTCCTATCTCCTGGTCCTCCTCCCCATCCTCGCAGCGTGCGCGTCGGCGTCGGACGAAGCGGAGCCCTCGGTCGGCTCCGCGGACGAGGCGATCACCGCGGTCGCGACGGTGCTCGTCTCCGGTGATTTTTCGTCGACGAGCGCCACCAAGGGGATCGTGACGAACGAGCTCGCGAGCACCCCGGGAGCGAAGCTCCTGCCCGTCGGAGACCTCTCGTACTCCGCGCCGTACGCGAGCAACTATCCGTGGGCGGGCTGGCGGCCGAAGACGTACCCGGTCGTGGGCAACCACGAGTTCAACAGCGTGGCGGGGACGGGCGGGCAGCAACCGTACGCGCTCTTCAACGGAGACAACGCGGCGGGCAACCACGTCTTCCCCGCCATCACCGGCGGCAACGGCGTCGCGACGTTCGACTTCGCGTACTCTACGGAGGTCGCGCCGGGCTGGCTCCTCGTGGTGATGAACACCGGCCTCAACTGCGCCGAGCAGTCGTGCACGTCGCAGGCGTCGCGCCTCACGAGCTGGATCTCGACCTGGCGGGCGAGCCACGGCGGCCACGGGTGCGTGATGGTGGCGATGCACACCGCGCGCTTCAGCACGATGTTCAGCGGCGACGCGGACAACTTGCCGTGGGCGAGCGGCGTCGCGCCGATCTGGAGCGCCGCGGTCGCCGCGCACGCGGACATCGTCATGCAGGGCCACGTGCACGTGTACGAAGAGTTCAAGAAGCTCGCGGCCGACGGGACGCCTTCGGCGACGGGCACGAAGCTCTTCACCGTCGGCTCGGGCGGGCGCGGGCAGGTCAAACCGCTCAAGTCGAACATCCCGACGACCGCGCTCGTGACGTCGCACCCGTCCCCGATCGACGGCGTCCTCGAGCTAGCGCTCTACTCGGGCTCGTACGGCTTCCACTTCGAGACGTCGGCGACGACCGGCACGCCCGCGTCGTCGGTCGCCTGCAACGTACCGTGATGCGCGCGCGCCAAATGGCGGGGCTCGCGATCTTGGGCTTCGCGCTCGCGCAGCTCCGCCCGACCGGAGCGGCGCGCGTGGCGACGTTGCGCGACGCGTGCGTGACGAATGGAGACCGCGCGAGCTGCGAGGAGCTCGGCGACGCCCTCGAGCGGGGGATCGCCGCGCCGCGCTTTCCGGAGGAGGCGGGCCTCGCGTTCTCCGAGGCGTGCGAGGCCGGCCTTGCGACCGCGTGCGCGCGCGCGCAGCCGTGGGCGAAATCGTACGGCGACTACGAGCTCTTCGAGCTCGACGTGGGCTGCATGCTCCACGACAACGCGTTCGCGTGCGAAGAGGTGGCGACCTCCCTCGCGCACGACGACGACGGGGACGTCGCGGCGGCGGTCACCAGCGACGTGGGGCGCCGAATCGCTGCGCGCGGCGCAAAGGCGCTCGCGATGCATGCCGACGCATGCGCGAAGGGTAACGGCGAGAGCTGTCTCGGCGCGGCGCGCCTCCATGGCGACGGCGCGGCGGTGGAGTGGAACCCTGGGGAGGCCGCGCGCTCGGCCGAGCGCGCGTGCGACCTCGGCCTCGCCGTGGCCTGCGAAGCGCGCGGCGATGCCAGCGGAGGCTCCGTCGCCATCGCCGCCTACCGCCGCGCCTGTGCGCACGATCCCGCTTCGCCGCACGCCTGGGCGAAGCTCGCGCGCGCATCCGCCGCGGCAGGAGCGCCGAGAGACGACGTTGCGGCAGCGTACCGGCGCGCGTGCGCGCTCGCCGACGAGGAGGCCTGCGCGTGGGAAGCGCGCGAGGCGAGGATGGTGATCCGATGACCGACGACGGCAAGACTGCGGCGCGAAGGCGGTTCTTGACGGGGGCCGCGGGCGCCTGCGCGACGGCCCTTGGCTTCGGCCTCGGCGCGCTCGTCAAAGATCCGCCCGGCCGGCAGTCCGCGATGGCTCCCATCGACGCTCCCGACGCCGCCGGTGACGACACGCCGATCGAGGACCTGATGCGCGAGCACGCCGTCCTCGAGCGCGTGATGCTCGTCTACGAGGAGTCCGCGCGCAGGCTCGACGCGGGCGCCGAGTTCTCTGCCGACACGATCGCCAGCGCGGCGAGCATCGTTCGCCGCTACATCGAGGACCACCACGAGCGCGACGAGGAGCGCCACGTCTTCCCGCGCCTCGAGCGTGTCGGTGCGTGCGTCTCGCTCATCGCCACGCTGCGCGTCCAGCACGACGCGGGGAGGGCCCTCACGGGCGAGGTGCACGCGCTCGCGAACGCTCCCGGTCTCCGGGACCGCGCGAACCGGACACGGCTCTCCGCGTCCATGCGGAGCTTCGTCCGCATGTACCGTCCCCACGCGGCGCACGAGAACACCGTGCTCTTCCCGGCGCTACGCAAGGCGATGCGCGAGAAGGAGTACCGCGCCCTCCGCGCGACGCTCGAGAAAGAGGAGCACGCCGCGTTCGCGGTGGACCTTTACGGCGAGGTCTTGGGCGAGGTTCGTGCGCTGGAAGCGTCGCTGGGGATGGACGATCTGGCGTCGTTCACGCCGCGCCGCGAGGCCTGACGAGGGGACCCTACTTCGGGATCGGGCAGAGCGCGTTCGCGCTGACCGGTGCGTCTAGTCCTTACGAGGAGGACGAACGCTGACGTCGAGGACGGCCACCGTCGCGCCCTGCACGAAGACGAGCTCGTTCGCGTTGCGGAAGTGCGCGCGGAGCCCCACGTCGACGGGGCGCGTGCGGCGGGTCTTGCCGGGGACGTCGATCACGACGGTCTCGCCAAGGCGGCTCTCGACGAGGACGCCGGCGTCGCTGATCGCGCGGACGTTGAGGCCGGGCTGCGCGGGCTCGTCGAGCAAGACCTTGCCGCTCTCGAGCGACGCGACGCGCAGACGGAACGCGCGCTTCTTTCCCGGCACCCTCTCGCGCGGCGTCGTCAGCGCAGCGACCCACCGGCCGTGCGGCGAGAGCACCGACTCGACGAGCAGCTCGCCGCCCTCGAAGCACGCGAGGCGCTTCACTGGGAACGGTGACTTCAGCGACACCGAGAAGGCGCACGTCTTCACCTGCGGCTCGTGCGACGCGATCGCGATCGCGTATTTTCCAGGCTCGTCGACGACGACGCGATCGCGCACGCCCGCCGTCCCAGGAAGCGAGCGCGGCGGCTGCGAGAGATCGGACGGCACGACGAACAGCTCATACCCGGTGAGCACGCGATCGATCTTGCCGGTCGCGCGACGGAAGAGGAGGCTCTTGCCGTCGGGCGTGAAGCGCGGATCGTACGCGGCGACGTCGGCGACGCGCTTCTTCACGCGACCATGCTCGTCGGCGACGTAGAGCCAATCACCCGCGTTGAAGGCGATCGCGCGGCCCTTCGGCGCGGCGGAGAAGCGTCCGCACGAGCCGAACGGGAACGACGTCGTCAGCTGCGCGCCGCGCACCAGATCTTCGCCGAACGCCGGCGCCGCGAGGAGCGCGTCGAGCTCGCGCGCGTCGACGGGCCTACCCCCGATCGTGGTCACAGGCAGCTTGGCGAGCTCCTCGAGCGCGGCCTCGTCGACCTCTTCACCGCTGTCGACGTCGACGACGCGCGCGTCGAAGCTCCCCCGCGCGCCGCCATCGATACGACGCAGGAGCGCGCGATGACCGTCCGGCGAGAGCCATTCGAAATGCCAGAGACCGAGCGGCTCCACAGGGATCTCCGCGACGGGGGGCGGCGGCGAGGCTCGGGGCGCGGCGGCGACTGGGGCAGCAGGTATCGACGGAGGCTGCGCGCGTCCCCCGCACGCGACGACGCCGGCGAACGAGGCTGCCGCCGCGAGCGCGAAGAGCAGAGGTCGGCGCCGATGCGTTCGGGACACGGCGGCAGGATGCCGGGGGAGGGCGCCGGCGGCCAAGTTCGCGAGATCGCCCCGTTGACCGAGCGCCCCGGGCGCGGTACGGCTCCGGCCCATGACCACGATCCGCGAAACGCCGATGGGCGGAAGCCTCAAGGATTTCCTGGATGTCGTCGACCTCATCTACCGCGGCGATCCGAACTTCGTGCGCGGCCTCGACCAGGACCTGAAAGATCGCCTCAGCCCCAAGAAGAACCCCTTCTTCGAGCACGGCGAGGGCACCACCTTCACCGCCTACAAGGACGATCGCTGCGTCGGCCGCATCACCGCGCAGGTCGATCACGGTCACCTCGATCGCTACAAGGACGAGACCGGGTTCTTCGGCTTCCTCGACACGATCGACGATCCCGATGTCGCCAAGGAGCTGCTCACGGCGGCCGAGGCGTGGCTCAAGGCCAAGGGGATGAAGAAGGTCCGCGGCCCGCTGTCGCTCAACATCAACGAAGAGCTCGGCGTGCTCGTCGACGGCTTCGAGACGCCTCCCTACTTCCTCATGCCGCACCATCGCCCGTACCAGGGCGGCCTCGTCGAGAAGGCCGGCTACGTGAAGGAGAAGGATTTCTACGCGTGGAAGTACACCGTCGGCGACCTCAACACGCGCACGCGCAAGGCGCACACCGAGATCGCCGCGCTGCCCGAGCTGACGTCGCGACCGGTGTCGATGAAGGACATGGAGCGCGACGTCCAGATCATCGTCGACGTCTTCAACGATGCCTGGAGCGACAACTGGGGCTTCGTGCCGGCGACGAAGAACGAAGTGCGCAAGATGGCGCAGGACTTCAAGCTGGTGCTCATCCCCGACATCACGCGCATCGTGTCGATCGACGGCGAGCCCGCCGCGGTGGCCGTCGCATTGCCGAACTTGAACGAGCTCATCGCCGATCTGCACGGCAAGCTCTTCCCGTTGGGTCTCCCCAAGCTCCTCTGGCGTCTCAAGGTGAAGGGGCCGAAGAGTGGGCGCATGCTCATCCTCGGCATCCGCAAGAAGTGGCGGCACGTCAGAAAGTACGCGGCCCTCTCGTCGTACCTCTACGCCGAGCTGAACGACGCCGGCCGGCGCATCGGCATGACGCAAGGCGAGTTGGGGTGGACGCTGGAGGACAATGGGCCGATGAACGCCGGCATCCGCCTCCTCGGCAGCCAGATTTACAAGCGCTACCGGCTCTACACGAAGGAGCTCGCCTGACCATGAAGCCGATGGAGTTCCGCGATCGCTGGGTGCTGGTGACGGGGGCTTCGTCGGGGCTGGGCAAGACGATCGCGGAGCAGCTCGCGACCGAGCACAAGGCCAACCTCGTGCTCTCCGCGCGCCGCGCCGATCGCCTCGAAGCACTCAAGGCCGACCTCGAGAAGAGGGCGGGCGTGAAGGTCCTCGTCGTGACCGCCGACATGTGCAAGCTCGACGACGTCGACAAGCTCATCGAGCGCGTGACGACCGAGGTGCCGCTCTACGGCGCGGTGCTGAACGCCGGCGTCACGCACTTCGGCGAGTACCAAGAGCTCGCCTGGAACGACTTCGAGCGTCTCCTCCACACGAACGTGATCAGCGTCGTGCGCCTGACGACGCAGCTGCTCCCGCACCTCGAGAAGCGCGGCGAGGGAGGCGGCGTCATGATCGTGTCGAGCATGGGCGGCCTCCAGCCGGTGCCGTACCAGACCGCGTATTCTGCTTCGAAGGCGTTCCTCATCAACTTCGGGTGCGGTCTCTTCCACGAAGTCGAAGGGAAGGGTGTCTCGATCACGACGTACGCGCCCGGCGGGATCGCGACCGACATGACCGCGGGCGATCGCTTCGACGGCCTCCGCGGCTGGCTCGCGCCGGTCGACGACGTGGCGCGTGAGGGGCTCGACGCGTTCCGTCGTCGCAAGTACCTCCACGTGCCGGGCCTCATGTACCGCGTCGGCGCCGTCATCACGCGCATGCTGCCGCAGCAGATCGTGACGGGGCGCGTCGCCAGCGAGTACCGAAAGGCCCTCGCCAAGGCCCGCCTCGCGCGTTCGAGCTGAGGCGCGAGAGGGGATCGACGGCGATCCGCTTCGCGAGGGCTCGCGGATCGTTGGCGGCGGATGGTCCCCGAACCGACCGATGTCAGGTCGAATCGGGCGGGCATGACGCTTGCGTTGGAAAAGTGCAGCAGCTGGAGGGCCTGCCACTTCATGACCAAGCCGACCGCGCTCGTGTTCGTGACTCTCCTCGTCCACGCTCCGCTGCTCGCCGCCTGCTCCGCAGGGACGGATCCCCCTCCCGCGACCGACTCGGCGCTCTGGCAGGAGTACGACGAGGACGCGGTCCCCGCAGACTACGCGGCAGACGTGGACGAGGAGCTCGTCGAGAACGAGACCGATCCGCTCGTGTCGGTGGCCGATCCGACGAACCAAGACGACGACGATCTCACCGACGTCCTCTCGCCGTACCGTCCGCAGAGCAACGCGCAGACGGACGCCGCAGGGTTCGCGGTGCCGCTCGACGGCGTGGCCTGCAACCGCGACACCGCGCTCGATCTCGTCGTCTATTACGAGGTCGACGCCGAACCGCTCATCTCGCGGCTCAAGGCCGAGGCGAGGGCGTGCGACAAGATGAAGGTGATGGTCCCCAAGCTTGCGGCGAGCCCCGCGGCGGGTCTGTCGCCGACGACGAACGGGAGCGGCCTCGTCTTCGTCGCGAACGCGGCGACGGGCACCGATGCGCTCGCGAGCGCGCTCTTGAACCAGCTCCGTCCGCGCAACCCGTCGTCGGCGCGCGCGCGTCTAACGGGCGGCGCCGCGCAAATGCGGCCCACCGCGGAGTTTCACCTCGGCGGCTCGACGAAGGGAAACAAATGGTCGCCGGGCTGGCAGAACGTCCACGTCGAGCGCGCGACGCACGTTGGGGCAGCGCCGACGTACACGCTCACGATCCTCGATCGAAGCACGAAGGCGATCGCCGCGGCGCGCATCAAGACGGAGCTCCACGATCTCGCGTCGTGGAAGGCGAAGGGGCAGCTCTTTCGCGTCTGGATGTCGAAGGAGGGCTACCGCCCCGCCGACGCGCCCGGAGAGATCTGGCACATCAACGAGGTCCCGACGACGTGGGCCAACAGCGACAACTGGTTCAACGCGATCCGGTCGATGACGACGGGCCTTGCGCTCGGCGACCCGGAGTACGACGCGGCGACCGATCCCACGTTCGTGGCGAAGGCGAACGGCGACGCCGCGACGGTGTCGCGCAACGCGCAGAAGGGGGACATCAAGGGCATCGTCCTCTTCGCGGGCATGGGCCTGCCCGCGTCGCAACGAAACGCGCTCCGCCACGCGGCGTTCTGGACGACGCTCGCGTCGACGGTGCAATACTTCAGCCCCGAGCGGTACATCGGCTACCCGACGCTGGCGCGCGCGTGCGCGTCGCAGACGCTCGATGCGCAGACCGCAGAGTACCAGCACACCATCTTCGGCTTCCCGGAGACCGCGGACGCGCACCCGCAGGAGCTCTCGCACGCGCGCGCGTACCTCCACGGCCACTACGCGCCGATCGTGAACGCCGCGTGGATGGACGGCACGGTGCCGGCCGAACGGATGGCCGATCTGGCGTCCGGTGAGATCTACGCGATGCGGTCATGGTACGCCGCGCACGACGGCTACACGCCGAGCGAGATCGGCGTCTATTACCGGCCGCTCAACGCGGGCGGCGTGGTGAGCGGACAGGTCGGCACGCGGGTCGCCGACGCGCTGACCGCGGCGTTCGATGGCAAGGACGGCAAAGCGATCGCCGCGTGTCCAGGCGGCGAGGCGGCCTGCGTGTGCAGCCACTCCGACAGCGGCAAGGTCATCGACAACTGCACCGGCCGCTCCGACGGTTGGTACTGCAGCGAGCGCACCTCCTACGCCGCCATCAAATGCGGCAACGGATCGATCGTGCTCGGCACCAACTGCGCGCTGGCGACCTCGACGTGCACGAAGCAGGACCAGATCGGCCGCGCGTCGGTCAACCCGAGCGGCGAGCTGTCCTGCCATCCGTAACGCAGGTCCGCGACGTGGTGCGGACGTCAGGATCTTAACGCGAGACCGCGATGGCGCCCCCCCGGCAGGTGCGCACGAGTCAAATCAAGCGCTCCGATGAAGGCATGATTCATGAAGGTCGGCCGGACATGCCGACCGAAATGACTCGCGCCGTTCGATTCCTGATGGTTTCGTGCCTCGTCGTCGCGTGCGGCGGCAAGGCCGCGAGCGAATCGGCGAGCGCAACAGGCGCAGCAGGCGCAAGCGCGACCGGAACACCCTCCGCGGCGTCGCAGCCATTCGACACGCTGCGGGTCGAGCGCGTCACCAGCATCCCCGGCAACGCAACGCCATTCACGGGCGCGTCGCAGGATGCTCACGGCGTCCAGGCATTTTACGACCGCTTGATGTTGCTCCCGCCCCCTCCCGACGGGATCTGGCACTGCGGCCTGGATCTCGGGGTGCGCTATCGACTCGCCTTCAGGCGCGCGAACGAGGCGACGGTCACGACGCTCTCGATCGACGCCGCGGGCTGCCGGATGGTCTACGACGCGAACGAGCAGGGTTTCGCGCGTGGCGTCTCGGAGGCTATCTACCGCGAGCTCGCCTCGCTCCTCGGCGTACAGGAAGCGGACATTTACCCCGTGCCGCTGCCCCGCTGAGCCGACCGCAGACGTTCTTGCTTGACCGGCGCCTCGAAAGGATCGATGAGGCGTGCGCGGGAGCGGGTACCTCGGTCGGGGGGAAGAATTCGTGACCGCCCTCGTACGAGGGGGGCCCCATGATCTCGATCCGCGGTTGGTTGTTCGTCGCGTCCGCGGCGGTCGTGATCGTCTCGTCGGCTTCGGCGTGCAACACCGCGAAGCAGGGGCCTGGCTTCACCGCCACATTCGAGCCCAATCCGGTCGATGGCAGCGCGGAGGGCGGCTACGTCGAGCCGCCGAAGGACGCGTCCGTGGACGGCGGTCCCGACTTCATCCCGCCCGACGCGGGCGTCGTCGGAAACAAGTGCCAGGGCGAGACCACGTGCGCGAAATCGAGCGCGACGTGCGGGCCCATCGGCGACGGCTGCGGCGGACTCCTCGACTGCGGAACGTGCACGTCCGGATCGTGCGGCGGCGGCGGCGCGCCGAGCCAGTGTGGCGTCCCCCCCTGCACTCCGAAGACGTGCGGCGATCTCGGCTTCAACTGCGGCCCCGCCGGTGACGGCTGCGGCGGCCAGCTCAATTGCGGCGCGTGCAGCGGCGTGGACATTTGCGGCGGCGGCGGCAAGGGCGGCGTCTGCGGCCACGGACAAATTTGCGCGCCCAAGTCGTGCGGCGATCAGGGCTTCGACTGCGGTCCGGCCGGCGACGGCTGCGGCGCCTCGCTCAGTTGCGGCACGTGCATCTCGCCGAAGGCATGTGGCGGCGGCGGCTCCCCGAGCGTGTGCGGCGCGCCGGTGTGCACGCCGAAGACCTGCGCAGCGCTGGGCCCCAAGGCGTGCGGTCCGATCGCCGACGGATGCGGCGGCCTCATCCGCTGCCCCTCGTGCTCGCAGCCGGAGACGTGCGGCGGCCAGACGCTCAGCACCTGCGGCATCCCGCCGACGTGCACGGGCCTTTGCTTGCAGCAGGTCACGTGCCCCACGGTCATCATCACGACGACGATCAGCGGGATCGTGTACGCGCCGAACGGCGTCGACCCGCTCCCCAACGTGCTGGTTTACGTGCCCAACGCGCCGGTGTCGGCCTTCACGCCCGGCGTGTCGTGTGACAACTGCGCCACCGACGTCACCGGCTCTCCGTTGATCACCGCGACGACGGGGCCCGACGGAAAGTTCATCCTGAGGAATGCGCCGGTTGGCGCGAACATCCCGCTGGTCATCCAGACCGGGCGCTGGCGCCGCCAGGTGAAGATCCCGAACGTCGGCCGCTGCGTCGACAACCCGCAGACCGTCGCGCTCACGCGACTTCCCCGAACGAAGGCCGAAGGGGACATCCCGCACATGGCGTTCGCGACCGGCTCGCTCGACTCGCTCGAGTGCGTGCTCCGCAAGATCGGCGTCGACGACTCGGAGTTCACGTCGGCGAGCGGCGCTGGGCGCATCCACATCTACGCGGGCACGGGCAGCCCTGGCGCGAACGCCGGCGGGTCCACGACCGACGAGAGTCAGCTGTGGGGCAGCAAGACGACCCTGAACAAGTACGACATGGTCCTCTTCCCCTGCCAGGGCAGCCGCTACGACCAGACGACGGCGACGCAGGGGAACATGATCGCGTACGCGAACGCCGGCGGCCGCGTCTTCGCGACGCACTACAGCTACATCTGGCTCTACGACGACGCGCCGTTCAGCAGCACCGCGAACTGGACCGTCGACGGCCCCGAGCCCATCGATCAGATCGGCACCGTCGACACGAGCTTCCCGAAGGGCGCGACGCTCGCCCAGTGGCTGAAGAACGTCGGCGCGTCGACCACGTACGGACAGATCCCGCTCACCGCGCTCAGGAAAGACCTCAGCGGAGTCGTCGCGCCGTCGCAGTCGTGGCTGTCGATCGCGAACCCGTCGGCCGTCGCGCACTACACGTTCAATACGCCCGTCGGCGCCGCGAGCGACAAGCAGTGCGGTCGCGTCCTGTTCGACGATTTCCACGTCGAAGAGGCGTTGGGCGGCGGCACGTTCCCCGCGGAGTGCAGCGCCGGGGCGATGACGGCCCAGGAGAAGCTCCTCGAGTTCATGCTCTTCGATCTCGGCTCGTGCGTGACGCCCGACGTGCCCAAGTGCACGAAGACGACGTGTGCGGCGCAAAACGTCCACTGCGGCCCTGCTGCCGACGGCTGCGGCGGCGTCCTCGATTGCGGCCCGTGCACGCCGCCTCAGACCTGCGGCGGCGGTGGAATTCCCAGCACGTGCGGCGCCCCCACGTGCCTCGCACGGACGTGCCTCGATCAGGGCATCAAGTGCGGCCCGGCCGGCGATGGCTGCGGCCACGCGCTCGACTGCGGTCCGTGCACGCTCCCGATGACGTGCGGCGGCGGCGGCGCCCCTGGCGTGTGCGGCAAGGGCACTTGCACCGCAACGACCTGCACCGCGCAGCACATCCAGTGCGGCCCCGCGGGCGACGGCTGCGGCAACGCGCTCGACTGCGGGCCGTGCCCCGCCGGCCAAACGTGCGGCGGCGGCGGAAAACCCGGCGTGTGCGGGACCGAGTGCTCGCCGCTCACGTGCGCCGACCAGGGCTTCAACTGCGGCCTCGCCGGCAACGGGTGCGGCGGCCAGATCGACTGCGGCACGTGCGTCTTGCCGCAGACGTGCGGCGGCACCGGCAAGCCGAACGTTTGCGGCGGGACGACGCCGCGCTGAAGGGCTACTTCAGTTCAGCGCGGAGTACATCGGCAGCGTCGCGGGCGCCGGGAAGAGGACCGGCGACGTTGCGGAGCCGACGCTGGAGCTCGTGACGATGACCTCCGGCGCGACGCTGCCCGACGCGCCGAGCTGGCTCGCGCCGAACTTGCAGAATTTACCGGCGGCGTACGCCATCCAGAGCCCGCCGCCCTCGTCGAGCGCGATGCCCGCCGGGAGCGAGAGCACGTCGGCCTTGATCTGGATGGCCGGCGTTACCGCGCCGTTCCCGAGGTTGTCGATGCGCGCGATCGTGCCGTCGTAGTTGACCCACAGCTTGTCGTCGGCCGTGAACGCGAGGCCGAGGACGTTGGTGAGCGGAGCGACGACCGGCTGCGGCGACATCGCGGTGATCGTCACGTCGGGCGCCGCGCTCGTCGATGCACCGAGGCGATCGATCACGTACTCGACGACGTTGTCGGTGGCGCCGACCCAGAGGTTGCCCTTCACGTCGAACGCGAGCGCGTTGGCGCCGGAGACGTTCGAGATCTCGACCTTCGGCGTCACGGTGCCCGTCGCTGCGATCTGCGTCGCGTCGAATTCGACGACCTTCTGCGAGTAGATGACGCCGATCCAGAGGTTGCCCTTCATGTCGAACGCGATCGACGCGGGGCCGGGCACGCCGCCGGTGAGGGCGTCGCTCGAGACGACGATATCGGGCGTCTTGGTGCCGCCGGTGGCGAGGCTCGCGGCGGTGTAGCGCTTGAGGCCGACCGCGCCCGCCGTGCCGTCGAGCACCCAGAGATTGCCGTTCTTGTCGAACGCGCCGGGGATCGCGCCTGCGGTGGTCGCGGCGATCGTCGCGACGGGAGAGCCGGTCGCCGCGAGCGAGGCCGACGCGTAGCCGAGCGTATCGCTCGCGCTGTTGCTGCTGCCCCACCAGATCGCGTTCGACGTCGGGATGAGCGTGTACGAGACGTCCACGGTCACGCTCTGCCCGTCACACAGCTTCGCGCTCGCGACGGCGACGGCGGCCTTGTAGGCCTTTCGGACGATCGGATCGGCCTGGCCGACGTTGGCCGCCGTCACGGTGTAGTCGCCGCTCTTCGCGCCGGCGATCGTCTTGGTCGCCGTGACGCTCTGCGCGCCGCCCGGGCCGGTGATCGTCACGCTTCCGTCGACCCCAGCGGGGAGGCCGGTCACGTTGACGACGATCGAGCCCGTCGACGCGACCGAGCAAGACCCGCCGTCGCCACCGCCGCCATCCGCGCCGTTGGCCGGGGTGCCGCTTCCCGACGAGCCACACGCGAAGGCCGAGAGCGAGAGGAGCGAGAGGAGGATGATCTTCTTCATGGAGCGTTTGACCTCGAGTGGCTTGGGACCATTCAGGGGCCCGTGTCCCCCGAACCGGTGACCCCATTCGGGTGTCGCCACCAAGCCCGCAGCGGCGAGAAGCGGTGCGATTCCAAGGAGCTGCGACGGTGCGGCGCCTCCTCGCGTGACGTTACGCGGAGGCTCGAGCAGGTCGGGAATGCTTCGCGATGCCGCGAGGTTTGCGATCGGCGACGCGTAGCACTACGTTGCGTCGGCTAAATGTTTACCTGGGCTCTCAAGAAAATTCTCGGCACTTCCCACGAGCGTGAGATCAAAAAGCTCCGCCCGCGTGTCGACGCGATCAACGCCCTCGAGCCGACCATCTCCAAGATGACCGACGCCGAGCTCCGCGCGAAGAGCGCCGAGTTCCGCGAGAAGCTCGACAACGGCGCCACCATCGACGACATCCTCCACGAGGCGTTCGCCGTCTGTCGCGAGGGCGGCAAGCGCGCGCTCAAGATGCGGCACTACGACGTGCAGCTCATCGGAGGCATGGTCCTCAACAACGGCATGATCGCCGAGATGCGCACCGGAGAAGGCAAGACCCTCGTAGCGACGCTCCCCTGCTACTTGAACGCGCTCGAAGGCAAAGGCGTCCACGTCGTCACCGTGAACGACTACCTCGCCCGCCGCGACTCCGAGTGGATGGGCAAGCTCTACGGCTTCCTCGGCATGAAGACCGGCGTCGTCGTCAACTCGCAAGGCGAGCGCGAGAAGCGCGACGCGTACCTGAGCGACATCACGTACGGCCAGAACAACGAGTTCGGCTTCGACTACCTGCGCGACAACATGAAGTTCAGCGCGCTCGACTACCACCAGCGCGAGCTCAACTACGCGATCGTGGACGAGGTCGACTCGATCCTCATCGACGAAGCCCGCACGCCGCTCATCATCAGCGGCCAGCAAGAGGCCTCGAGCGCGAAATACCGCACGATCAACGAGGTCATCCCGCGCCTCCGCAAGGACGAGCACTACGTCGTCGACGAGAAGCAGCACTCGGTCAGCCTCACCGACGACGGCGTCGACGCCGCGCAGAAGCTGATGGGGATCAGCAACCTCTACGATCCCGTCAACCTCGAGTCGCTCCACATCCTCAATCAGTGCCTGCGCGCGCACTCGCTCTTCAAGCGCGACGTGAACTACCTCGTCACCGAGGACGGCAAGGTCCTCATCATCGACGAGTTCACCGGCCGCGTGCTCGCAGGGCGCCGTTGGTCGGACGGCCTCCACCAGGCCGTCGAGGCGAAGGAGAACGTGCGGATCCAAGAAGAGACCCGCACGATGGCGACGATCACGTTCCAGAACCTCTTCCGCCTCTACAAGAAGCTGTCGGGGATGACCGGAACCGCCGACACCGAGGCCGCGGAGTTCCACTCGACGTACAAGCTCGGCGTCGTCATCATCCCGACCAACCGCGAAATCAAGCGCGACGACGCGGAGGACCTCGTCTACAAGACCGAGCGCGAGAAGTTCACGGCCGTCGTGAGCGACATCCTCGAGCACCACGAGCGCGGCCAGCCGGTCCTCGTCGGCACCACCAGCGTCGAGAAGAGCTCGGCGATCAGCGCCATCCTGAAGAAGCGCAGCGTGCCGCACGCCGTCTTGAACGCGAAGCAGCACGAGAAGGAAGCGTACGTCGTCGCGCAAGCCGGCCGAAAAGGCGCCATCACGGTGTCGACGAACATGGCCGGCCGCGGCACCGACATCATCCTCGGCGGCAACTCCGAGATGATCGCGAAGCTCGAGTTCAAAGAGCAGGGCCGCGATCCGGACACCGAGGTCGAAGAGTTCCAGAAGCTCGTCGAAAAATACGAAGCGCGCGGCAAGGCCGAGGGCGAGGACGTCAAGAAGCAGGGCGGCCTCCACATCGTCGGCACCGAACGCCACGAGTCACGTCGCATCGACAACCAGCTCCGCGGCCGCGCCGGTCGCCAGGGCGATCCGGGCTCCTCCCGCTTCTACTTGTCCCTCGAGGACGATCTCATGCGCATCTTCGCGGGCGACCGCGTGAAGGGGCTCATGGAGAAGATGGGCATGCCCGACGACGAGCCCATCGAGCACCCGTGGGTGACCAAGAGCATCGGCGACGCGCAGGGCAAGGTCGAAGCCCGCAACTTCGACATCCGCAAGAATCTGCTCGAGTACGACGACGTCATGAGCGAGCAGCGAAAGACGGTCTACAAGATCCGTCAGCAACTCCTCCTCGGCATCTACACGCCCGAGAAGCTCGGCGACGACGGCAAGCCCACCGGCAAGCTCCGCGAAATCAAGCCCCTCGAGCGCCTCGCGGCCGACGTCAAAGACGCGATCCGCGACATGATCTTCCACTACGGAACGCCGCTCCCGACGGACGG
Organism: Polyangiales bacterium; assembly: GCA_038231275.1. Lineage (GTDB taxonomy): Bacteria > Myxococcota_A > Polyangia > Polyangiales > Polyangiaceae > JANYHK01. Next base: position 332,527 of record JBBRLQ010000006.1, on the reverse strand, counting down.
CACGCCGGTGAAGAAGCCCGAGAAGGTCGAGGACGTGAGCGAGCTCTTCTCGATGGAGTCGCTGCGCGGCGACATCTACCAGTTCTGGGGCTACCGCTTCGACTACAAGGAGAGCGACGCGAAGAAGCCGAAGGCGATCTACGACCGCCTGATGACCGAGATACCGCACAGCCTCACGATGCAGCGTGAGCGCATGCTCGATCTCGTCGACGGGATCATCGGCGCGATGGTCGAGGAGTCGTGCCCCTCGAGCAAGCCACCGGAGGACTGGGACTGGAAGGGCATCCGCGAGGGCTTCTTCGAGCACTTCGCCGTGAAGTTCACCGGCGACATCGATCACATCCACGATCTCGACGAGGTCGCGCACCGCCTCTACTCGCAGGCGCACGCCATCGTCGAAGAGCGCGAGAAGGAGATGGGGACGGAGCTCTTCCTCCGCATCTTCCGCCACATCTACCTGGAGGAGATCGATCGCGCGTGGGTCGAGCACCTCACGAACATGGAGCACCTGCGCGACGGCATCGGCCTCCGCGGCTACGGCCAGCGCGATCCGAAGCAGGAGTACAAGAAGGAGGGCTACGACATCTTCATCACGATGATGGCGGCCACCAATAGCAACGTCGCCACCAAGGTGTTCCGAACGCGCGTCCAGAAGGAGACCGACGTCGAGCGGATGGAGCGCGAGGATCTCGAGCGCCACGCGCGCCAGCAAGAGGCGATGCAGCTTCGGCACGGCAACGAGGCCCTTGGCGCTGCCGAAGATGCCGATGCCCCGCGCGCGTCTCGAAAGCCGCCACCGCCACGCATCGTGCAGCCGCCGCAGCAGCGGAGCGGGCCGAAGGTCGGCCGCAACGATCCATGCCCGTGTGGCAGCGGTCAGAAGTTCAAAAAGTGCCACGGCGCGATCCTCGAGGACGAGAACGCGCCGCCCGACGCCGACGACGCCAGCCCGTAAATCGTCCTAAATTCCCGCGTTCGGACGACGTCCACCGACATCGACGTACCGGTCCGAGGAGTTGCCGGCGTGCGCCGCACCCCATACGATCGGTGCATGCTGGGAAATTTACGACCGTGGCACCCCGTGCTCTTGCTCGGAGTGATCGCAGGTGGATTCGGTTCGGCGTGTGGGTCGACGGGGACGCCGTCGACGTTCACGGAGCAAGACGCGGGAGGCTCCGACGGCACCGTCGGGTGCACCGATCCGTGCGCGTGCAGCGGCTTCTGCTCGGACAGCGGCTTCGACTTCGACGCCGCGACCGGTGACGCCGCCATCGGCGACGCGTCGCAGGGGTTCGACGTTCAGCCGAGCGCGCTCCAGACAATCACCGTCACCGCGGGAACGCAGACGCCGACGGTCGACTACACCGCGACGTCGCTGACGACCGGCGGTCCCGTCAAGGTCGGGTGGAACATCGACCGCGGCGATCTCGGCGGCATCGCCGCGGGACCGTCGAGCACAGGGACGTTCATCCCATCGGGCAAGGTCGGCGGCACGGCGACGATCACGGCGGGCTACACCGGCCTCACCGTGAAGCGTCAGGTGATGGTGAAGCTCACCGCGTCGCAGAACGGCGCGACCGCCGGCGAGGGCGGACAAGTCGCGACGACGCCTCCTCAGCTCACGGGCGGCGGCGGTGTCGGCGGAGTCGGCGGCGAAGGCCTCGGCGGCGTCGTCGATCCGGGCACGATCGGAATCCTCGGCAGCCCCACCGCCGACGCGTCGCTCAAGTACATCTACCCGTACGACAAGACCGTGTGGCCGCGCGGCCTGCTCGCTCCGCTCCTCCAATGGGACTGGGCCACGGGCGACGCCGACGCGATCTTGATCACGCTGTCCACGACGAGCGGCTCCTTCACGTGGAGCGGCACCTTCGCGCGCCCCGCGATCCTGACGCAGACTGGCGGCAAATTCATCCGCCACCCGATCCCGCAAGACGTCTGGGACATGGCCACCAACTCGGCGGGCGGAGCCGACCAGGTCACGGTCGGTCTCGTCGTCGCGCGCGGCGGCCAGGCGTACGGCCCGATCAAAGAGACGTGGACGGTCGCGACGGGCCGCCTCCCCGGCATCATTTATTACAACTCCTACGGCACGCAGCTCGCGCAGAACCTCGGCGGCGCGGTCGGCGGCAACGGGCGCTTCGGCGGCGCGGTCCTCTCCATTCACGTCGGCGACACGGCGCCCAAGCTCGCGGCCGGTGCCACCACCGCCGATCAAACCGGCTGCCGCGTGTGCCATTCGGTCGCGGCCGGCGGCTCGCGCCTCGTCGTCCAGCATGGCGACAACTACGGCGTCAGCTCGGCGTACGATCTCAGCCCCAGCGGCGTCAACGTCGAGAACGTCATGACGAACGGAGCGACGTTCCCCGCGCTCTCCCCCGACGGCGCGCGGATCCTCTCGGCGAACGGGCAGCTCTATCCGCTTCCGAACGCCGCCGCGGCGCTGCCGGTCTCCGGGCTCGCCGCGGTGACGACGAACCTCGGCACGCCCGCGTTCTCGCCGGACGGGAAATTCGTCGCGTTCAACCCGATGGCGGGCCCGACGACGAACCCGACGCAGAAGCTCGGGGTCATGGCGTTCGATTCGGCGACGGGCGCGTTCAGCGCGTTCGTGCCGGTCGTCGACGACACGGGGCAGCCCGGCGAGACGCGCCCGGGCTGGCCCGCGTTCTTGCCGGACGGGAAATCGCTCGTGTTCCACCACCAGAGCGCCGCCGGCCTCGACGGCAACGGCAGCGGCTCGATGAACACGCGCAAGGGCGCCAAATCGCAGGTGCACTGGACGACCGCCAGCGGCGTCAACGTGAACACGCTGAACCAATTGAACGGCAAAGACGGAACCGGCGCGGTCTACTTGCCCAAGCTGGCCACGCCGATCGCCATGTCGTGCACCGGTGACGGCGCGCAGGTCGGCAACGTCAACCCCGATCATGGCGACGACGTGAACCTGAACTACGAGCCCACCGTGAACCCGCTCGGCTCCGGCGGCTACGCGTGGGTCGTCTTCACGAGCCGCCGCATGTACGGCTCGGTGGCGAACATCCCCCCCTATTGCAGCGATCCGCGCGGCGTCGACCTCATCCAGAACATCACACCGAAAAAATTGTGGGTCGCGGCGATCGACCTCAACGCGGCCGCCGGCGCCGACGCGAGTCATCCCGCGTTCTACCTTCCGGCGCAGGAGCTCCTCGCCGGCAACTCGCGCGCGTTCTGGGTGCTCGACCCCTGCCGCGCCGACGGCGTCTCGTGCCAGAGCGGCGACCAGTGCTGCAACGGCTACTGCGAGGCGGGCGGCGACGCCGGCGGGCTCGTGTGCTCGAACACGATCCCCAACGCGAGCTGTGCGAAGCTCGGCGACAAGTGCACCGTGGCCTCCGAGTGCTGCGACGCGACCGCCGCGTGCATCGGCGGGTACTGCACGCAGTCGGGCCCCAAGTAGAAATCAGGCTGCTTTTGGCGGGCGCACGAGAACACTCACCGCGACGCCCACCATGGTGACGCCCATCCCTGCGTAGCTCCGCGCGCCGAGGACGACGTCACGCTCCCACATCGCGTCCACGCCGAGCGCGATGAGTGGCTCGATGAGGACGATCGTGGAGAGCGCCATGAGGCTCACGCGCTTCATGAGGTAGAAATAACCGGCAAACACGAGCACGGAGCCCACGATCGCGAGGTAGAGGAGGGCGAGCGTCGGACCGGCCGGCGGCGGCCACGGGAGGGGCTCACGCTCGAACACGAGCGCGCCGACCGCCAGGACCGCGCTGGTGCCGCCGACGAAGAAGCCGGTCGTGGCGAGGGGGTGAACGTGGTCGCCGATGCGCTTGATGATGGTCGAGTAGATCGCCGACGCGAGGACCGCACCGAGCATGAGCAAGATGCCCACGCCTTGCGCGCGCGACACGTCGAGGCGATCCGCGAACACGACGCCGATGCCCACGAGCGAGACGAGCGCGCCGAGGACTGCGGCGCGCGTCACACGCTCGACGCGCATCACCGTCGCAACGATCGCGGTCACCAGCGGGAACGTGCCGAAGATGATCGCCGCGAGCCCGCCGGAGATGCTGCGCTCCGCGATGTACACGAGGGCGTAGCTCACGGCGCCGAGCGCGCCGCAGCCGAGGAGGAGACGAACCTGTCGCCCGCCGCGCGGACCAGGACGCGCCCATCCGAGCTTCCATGCCCCCAGAAGGATCGCCGACGCGATCGCGAACCTCAGCGCCGCGCCCGCCAGGAGCGGGTATCCACCCGGCTCGATGCACCGACGGATGGCGAACCACGTCGTCCCCCAGACGATCGCGCACGCGGCATAGATGATCGGGATCATGAAGTCGGGCGACGCGCAGCATGGCAGGTGGGATGGCCTTCGTCACGACGCTCGTTCGTCGATACGCTCTCGCGAATGAAGGCATCGGTGGTCTCGGTCTCTCCCGTCCTGGTGGTGGCTGTCCTCGCGCTCGTCGGCTGCGGCGCTGCGACCACGACTCCGCACGTGACCTCCGCGCCGCCCGGCTTGCCGCTTCTCTCGCAGGCCGATGCGGAGTGCGCCGCGTGGGCGCGCGAAGCGTCGTTCGCCAAGTCCGTCGCGGATCACGACGCGAAAGCGTTCGCCCTTCACGTGCACCCGAAGGCGGTGTTCGTAGAAGGCGACGGCAGCTACCTGCGCGGCCGCGACGCGATCGTGGAGTCGTGGCGCCCGATCGTGGACGGTCAGAAGCTCCGCCTCGCGTGGCACCCGTCGTCGGTGGCATTGACGGGCGACGGCGCGATGGCCGTCACGCGCGGCCCGTACGTCTTCGAAGATCTGCGCCCGGACGCGAAGCAACGCTTCCGCACGGGCTACTTCCAGTCGGTCTGGGTGCGCGACGTCGACGGCGTCTGGCGCGTGACGGTCGACGGCGGCACGGCCCCGCCCGCCCCTGCGACCGAGGTAGAAGCCCGGAAAATCGAAGCAGAAATGCGCACGAGCTGCCCCCGAAAGTGAAGAGCTGCCGGTACGCGGGCGCGAGGAACTGGGGGCGAACACGGCGCGCGGAATCGCGGGTTTTTTGCTAGAGTCCCGCCCATGCGCAAAGTCATCTACGGGCTCGTCTGTGCGGTTGCGCTCCTTGGCGGCGTCGGCGCGTGTGGCGACGGCGGCGGGGGCGTGAAGGCAGCGAACATCCCGGCCGGCGAGATGCCCACCGGCGAGTCGTGGGCCGGCGTCTACTACCACCCCGTCTTCGGCTACCTCCACATGATGGAAGAGGGCGACCACGTCGTCGCCCGCTGGAAGCGCACCGACCAGAGCGCATGGGGCGAGATGAGCGGCACCAAGTCCGGCAACGTCCTCCACTACACGTGGAAGGAGCACAAGATCGGCCTCGTCGGCCCCGCCGCGCGCAGCGAGGGCAAGGGCTACTTCATCTACAAGATGGGCAAAGAGAACATCGCCGAGCTGGACGGGCAGTTCGGCCTCGGCAACGACGAGGCCGGGAGCGACTGGCACAACGTGAAGCAGGTCCGGATGAACCCCGACCTGAAGTCGATCAGCGGTGACACCGGCGGCGTCGCGCCCCCGGCCGCCGGCAAGTGGGATTGAAATGAACGAGCTCGCACGGGGATTCCAGTTCAAAGAGCCGCCGATCTTCGAGCGCGGCGCGCCGGGGCGGACGGCGGTGTCCCTGGCGCCGCTCGACGTCCCGGCGATCGACGCGAAGAAGCACTTCGGCAGCGCGTCGCGCAAGACCGCGGCGGGATTCCCCGAGGTGAGCGAGCCCGAGGTGGTTCGTCACTACGTCCGCCTCTCGCAGTGGAACTTCTCGATCGACTCGCAGTTTTATCCGCTCGGCTCGTGCACGATGAAGTTCAACCCGAAGGTGAACGAGTGGGCCGCGCGGCTCCCGGGCTTCGCACGCCTTCATCCGTACGCGCCCGTCGAGATGATGCAAGGCGCGATCGAGCTCATGGTCCGCCTCGAGCGCGGCCTCGCCGAGATCGTCGGCATGGACCACGTGTCCCTCCAGCCCGCCGCCGGCGCGCAGGGAGAGCTCACGGGCCTCATGATGATGCGCGCGTACCACCAGGATCAGGGGCGCTCGCCCAAGAAGGTCCTCGTCCCCGACACCGCGCACGGCACGAACCCCGCGTCGTGCACGATCAACGGCCTCACCGCCGTCCCGTTCCCGGGCGGCGCGGACGGCATCTGCCACCCCGAGCAGATCGCCGGACTCATCGACGCCGACACGGCCGGCATCATGATCACGAATCCCAACACGCTCGGGCTCTTCGAGCGTTACCTCCCGCAGATCGCGGAGATGATCCACGCGAAGGGCGGCCTCGTGTACGGCGACGGCGCGAACCTGAACGCGCTGATGGGCAAGGCGCGCCCGGGAGATCTCGGCGTCGACATCATGCAGTTCAACCTGCACAAGACGTTCACGACGCCCCACGGAGGCGGCGGCCCCGGCTGCGGACCCGTCGCGTTCAAGAAGCACCTCGAGCCGTTCCAGCCGTCGCCGGTCCCGCGCAAGAAGGGGGAGGAGTACATCCTCGATTTCGATCGCCCCAAGAGCGTCGGGCGCCTGCGCAGCTTCTACGGCAACTTCGGGATGATGGTGCGCGCCTACGCGTACCTGCGCGAGATGGGACCGGCGGGGCTGAAGTCCGCGACCGAGCTCGCGGTCTTGAACGCGAACTACGTGCGCGCGCGCATCGGCCCCGAGTACCCCGTCGCGTTCGACCAGACGTGCATGCACGAGGTCATCATCAGCGACAAGAAGCTCCAGAAGGAGACGGGCATCAAGACGCTCGACATCGCGAAGCGCCTCATCGACTACGGCTTCCACCCGCCGACCGTGTACTTCCCGCTCGTCGTCGCGGGCGCCATGATGATCGAGCCGACCGAGACGGAGTCGAAGGAGACGCTCGATCAGTTCATCCTGGCGATGCAGGCCATCGCGAAGGAAGCGCACGAGTCGCCGCAGCTCATCACGAACGCGCCGGAGTCGACGCAGCTCGCTCGCCTCGACGAAGCCCGCGCCGCGCGAAAGCCGATTCTTCGCTGGCACCCTCCGGAAAAGGCCGCCGCCCCCGTCGCGCGCTGAAATTTTCGCGCCCGTCTCGCTCCACACGACGAACGGCGACGTGCGGGTGAAACGGCTGTAGCGCGCGGCGTGATACGCTTCGGCGGCGATGCCCGTCTCGGCGCAGCTCGGAAAAGACCCCGCGGTCGTGGGCCCGCTCGGCGGGCTTCTCTTGTCCGGCGTGCGCGCGGCGTCGCCGATGATGGTCGTGCGATCGCTCCGTTGGTACCGCGATTTGGCGCGATTGGGGCTGCATTTGCCTCTGTTTCTCGTGCACGACGTGGGGCTCCTGTACGCCGCGCCGAAGGAGCAGCTCGACATCGGCGCGCGGCCAGGCGCCGACGCGATCCTCGCGCGGATTCCCCGCGCGCCCGAGCTCATCTCGACGTACCGCAGCGTCATCGCGGAGATCTCCCAGAGTGAGGCAAGCGCGCGTGCACGATCGATGCGCCTCTCCGACGATCTCGTGGTGGTCGTCCTCGCGCGCGTCCTCGGCTCGCTCGTGCAGCGCGCGGGGCAGAAGCCTACGTATACGGCGTCGATCCCGTTCGATCCCGAGATGGTGCGCGATATCGAGCCGCAGCTCGCGCAGCTCTTCGCGGCGACCTCGCGCACGTTCGAGTCGGCGATGCTGGAAGCGCTGGCGCGCGCTCGCCTTCACGTGCTGACGCTCGCCGACGCGCTCGATCTCGACACCTTGCGCCTGCTCGGAATGCTCGGCCCCGAGTCGACGGCCGCCAGCGCGCTCGCGCACGTCGATTTGCTCGCGGCGATCTCGAGCCCCGCCGCCAACGACATCGTGAATTTTTCGCTCGAGCTCCTCCCGAGCGTGCTCGAGACGCGCCGTCAAAAAGCGGCGGGCACGCACGCGGTGCACGGGTACGCGGGGCTCGGAAACAAGGGTTCGCTCGACTCGATGGTGCTGACCGAGCTCGCGTGGGACGACGACGAGTTCGCGCGGCGCATGGTGGAGAGCGAGATTCTCTATTACACGCGCGAGCAAGCGCCGGACGAGGCGCGGCGGCTTCACTACATCTTGATCGACGCGTCGGCGTCGATGCGCGGCGATCGGCAGGTCTTCGCGCGCGGGTTGGCGATCGCGCTCGGCAAGAAGCTTCAGCTCGCGGGCGAAGAGGTGTGGATGCGCTTCTTCGATTCACGTCTGTACGACGTGCAGCGCGCGCGGCCGGGGCAGCTGCCGGCGGCGTACCTGCTCGGCTTCAAGGGAGAGCGGGGCCGAAATCCGGCGCGCGTGTTCGCGCAGCTCGCGACGGAGATCGCGCTGTTGCGGGCGCGCGATCAACGTGACCCGGTCATCCACTTGATCACGCACGCGGCGCTGCACGTGCCGCGGCCGCTGGTGCAGGAGGTGCGGCGGCAGGCGCACCTGTTCGGGGTGTTCATCTTGCCGAGCGGGGGCGCGTTGGATCTCGACTACCTCGATTTGCTCGAGGGGCACGCGGTCGTGGATCACGCGACACTGCAACAGAAGACGGCGCGCGCCGCGGCGGCGACCAAGATCGTGGACGAGGCGAGCAAGCTCGCGGAACGCGTGAGCGTGCCGCCCGCGTCGCTGGCGCCGCCGAAAAGCATGCGCGAGGACGGGGTCCCGCCTTCGTTGCGGCCGAGTCGCTAGGGCGCGCTTAGCGGGCGCCGCGTTTGCGGCCGCGGCCTCGGGTGGGGCCGACGTAGTGGTCCGGGTTGCGGACGGGGGGGAGGCTGGCGGTGAGCGCGGCACGGACGCGGTCGATGTCGGGGTTGTGGCGGCCGACCAGGCGTGGGTCGTGGAGGTTTTTTTCGATGACGTTGCGGAGGATGGGCTCTTTGACGGTCGACCAGCGGACGAGCATGTCGAAGATGGCGACGCCGAAGCGGCCGGCGAGCTTGCCCGGGGCGATTTCGAGGGCGTCGACGAGGGCCTTCCAGCCCGGGTAGCGTTGGGTGGCGCGGTTGGCGCCGTCGGCGAGGGAGAATGCTTCGTCGAGGCGCGCGATGACGGGCTCGACCTTGGTGAGCTTGACGCTCCACTCGGGGGAGGCGAGCGCGCGGAGGACGGCGGCGGCGTGGAAGAAGCCGTTCGTCCACTCGACCATACTGGGGACGAGCGCGTCTCCGGTGGCAGCGCCGACGCGGGCGAGCGCGGAGGGAACGAGATCGCGGACGCGGAAACGAAAGTCTTCGGCGCTCTCGTGGAGGACGGAGAGGAGCTGGGTGCGCGCGCTCGCATCGAGGGCGGCGCGGGTGCCGATGCCGGCGACGCCGCACATCGGTAAGAATTCGAGGGGCGTCGCGCCCGGCGCGTGATCGGCGTCGAGCTTCGCGAGCGCGATCAGGACGCCGTCGACGCGCTCGCCGCGGAGCGCGCATTCGCCGGCGAACGCGTCGAGCACGCCCATGTTCGCGCGCGGGCCCGGGAGGCCGGAGAGGCGCGCGAGCTCCGAGTAGAGGGGGCGGGGATCGCCGGCGATGGCCTTGTCGAGGGCGCGCGCGACGGCTTCGTTCTTCAGGGCGTTTTGGCCGCGCACGGGAAGGGGAGCCTACCCTGGTTCGCGAAATTTTACCCGATGGGCCTGCGGACATCGGGGGCCTCGCCGGTCGCGTCGCCGAGGGGCAGAAATATGCCGCGCAGCCACTCGTCGACGCCCGCGCCATAGCCCGGGCCGTAGCGCTTCTCGGCCGCGCCGCCCGGCACGTGGTACCAAGCGCCGGGCTTGCTCATGTCGATCGCGAGGTGGAATGCGGGGCCGCCGACGATCTTCTCCCCTTCGAACTCGATGATGCGCGTCTGGAACGGCGCAACCGGTCCGCCCGGCAGGAGCACCGGCGCCGAGTCGAAGCCGAACGCGACCGGGAGCTTTCCCTGCAGCAGCATGTTGCGGAACTTGGTGCGCACCGGCACGTCGTGGCCTCGCGCGATGCGCTGCTTCGCGAGCGGCCACGCACGGGCGACGGCGGCTGCGAGCTCCTCCGCGCCGACGACGTGCGGCTTCTCGAGCGCGAGCGCGTCGTCGAGGTGATGCTGGAAGAAGAGGGCCGCCGAGAGGCCGAACACGATCCGCGACGCCGCGCGCTCGCCGAACCGCGCCTCCAGCAGTATGCGGACCACCTCCGCGTGGAGCGCGTGAAAGAGACCCATGTGCCGTCGGCCTGCGTCGTCGAGGCGATCGCCTTGCAGGCTCGCCCATCGCCGCAGGCCGATCGCGTCGACATCGTCGGGGAGGTGCTTGCTCCAGATGGGGACGAGTCGCGCCGCACAGCCGTCGTGCTCGTCGTACGACGCGCGCGCGAGCCGCCGCAGATCGAAGGCGCCGGGATCGTGGAGCAGGTGCGTGAGACGTTCGTGGCGGTAGCGCGGCTCGGGGAGCGTGCACCACACCTCGCCCGCCGGACCGTCCATGCGCTGGTTCGCGGAGACGACGACCGGCAGGCCGAGGCCAATGGGGCGCGTCTCTTCGCCGAGAACCGCCGGAGCACGCGAGGCCAAGTCCCAGCCTTTTCGAGGGTACGCGCCGGTCCACCCCTCGGGTCGGACGTCGACTTGCCCGGTCGTCACGCGCGCGACGTCGCCGGCGTCGTCGGCCAAGATCGCCTCGAGCGAGATCACGCGGTATTCGCGCTGGAGCGCGGCGAGGTCCTTCACGTTCGTCGCGTCCATGCACGCGCGGCACGCCTCCAGATCGCGCGCGATCTCCCGCAGTCCGCTCCAGCGCACGCACGGGTGAAGGCCTGCCTCGCGCGCGTCGCCGAGGAGCGTGCCGTACGGGTTCTCGTGGAACGTCCACGTCTCCTCGCGCTTGCCGCGCACCGGCACGCGCTCTTCGCGTCGCTCGAACGGCTTCCACTCGCCGGCCGCGAGGTAACGCTCCTTCTCGCAGCGCTCGACGAGGACGTCTACGTTGTCGCCGTGCGCGAAGGTGTACGACCACGCGACCCTCTTGGTGCGCCCCGCCGAGATCCACGCGAAGCCCGGCACGCCCATTCCTTGCAAGTAGTCGCCGTCCTCGTAGTCGACGTGCGACGCGTACAAAATGGGCGGAAAACGAGCCGTTTCCATGTGAAACTCGCCCATCAGGAGCGCGCCGCCCGTCGTGGAGCGTGCGCCGGAGACCGCGAACGCATTCGAGCCGGCGGTGTTCGGGAGCTCGAGGAGCGCGACGTCCTTGGAGAGCCGCAGCCCGGCGAGCGACGCGGGATCGAAGCCGGCGGCGGCGTCACCGAGGAGCAGCTCGAACGCGGTCGCCGGCGCGCCGCTCGTCGCGAGCTCGGCGACGATGAGCTCCGCGGTCTGCACCATCGACGTGAGCCCGAAGAAAGCAACGAGCCGGTACGCGAGCATGATCGAGCCGATCGTGAACGGCTCGCGCTTCACGCCGAGCACGCGCAGCACGATCGGCCACCCGCGCGCCTCGGTCCCCCCGTTCACGCCGTCGCAGTACGCCTGGAGGAACGCGCGCGTGCGCGGCGTGAGCTTTGCCTCGGCGCTCGCGAGGTCTCGCGTGAAATCGAACGCGCGCACGGCGCGATCCACGCGACGCGCGAGAGGCTGATCCCCGAGCACGGACATGAGCCGCCCCCGCGCCGCCACCAGCGTGAGCTGGAGCTGCACGCACCGGTCGAGCGCGTGAAAATAGCCGCGCGCGAACGCGCCGTCGTCGACGTCGCGCGCGCGAATGCGCGGGTAACCGAGGGAGTCGCGCTCGAAGGCGATGGGGCCGCGCGGGCCCGGGATCGTGGGCATGACGCGGGCGAGGATGCCCGAACTCCGCGCGCGAATCGAGCGCGCCGTTCAGCGATCGAGCACCTCGCGGACGCAGCGCAGGAGCGCCTCTACGGCGACGGGCTTGGCGAGGAAACCGTCGTGCGTGGCCGCGTGCTCTGGTCCGTCGAGCCGCTCTTCGCTGTAGCCGGAGATGAAGATGATGCGCATGTCGGTGCGAAGCGGCCGCAACCGCGCGACCAGCTGCGGCCCGGTCATGCGCGGCATGACCACGTCCGAGAGCATCAAGTGGATGCGCCCGACGTGCTGCTCGCACAAGAGGAGCGCCTCCCCCGCGTTGCTCGCCTCGAGGAGCGTGTATCCTGCACGTCGGAGAGCACGTCGGAGAAGTGCCCGAACGCCGTCCTCGTCCTCCACGATCAGGATGGTCTCGGTGCCGCCGGCGCGCTTCGTCACGTCCTCCGCGGGCGGCGTGGCGACGCTGGCGTCGCCTTCCACGAGCGGCAGGTACACTTTGAACGTCGAGCCGAGGCCCGGCTCGCTGTAGACCCAGATGTGCCCGCCGTTGTGCTTCACGATGCCGTGCACGGTCGCGAGGCCGAGCCCGGTGCCGCGATCGAGCGCCTTGGTCGTGAAGAACGGCTCGAAGATGTGCGGCTTCACCGCCTCCGGGATGCCCTCGCCGGTGTCGGCGACGCTGAGGAGGACATACTTGCCCGGCGGCACGCCGTTGTGGAGGCGCTCGTACTCGCCGTCGAGGAAGACGTTCGCGGTGTGGAGGGTGATGCGGCCGCCTTTGGGCATCGCATCGCGCGCATTCGCCACCAAGTTGATGAGGATCTGCTCGACGTGCGCCGGGTCCACCAGCGCGCCGCCGAGCGGACGCGCGAGATCCAGCGCGAGCTCGACGTCCTCCCCGACGAGGCGCCGCAGCACCGACTGCACCTGCTCGATGTACGCGGTCAAGTCGAGCACTCGCGGCGAGGCGACCTGCTTGCGGCCGAAGGCGAGGAGCTGCCGCGTGATCAACGCCGACCGCTCCGCCGCGCTCATCACGCTCTCTAGATCCATCGTCACCGGATGGTCCGGCGGGAGGGCGCTCAGGGCGAGCTGCGTGCAGCCGAGGATGATCGACAGCATGTTGTTGAAGTCGTGCGCGACGCCGCCGGCGAGCCGCGCGATCGCCTCGAGCCGTTGCACGTCCGCCAGCTGCTCCTGCGCGCGCCTGCGCGCCGTCACGTCGACGACGCTCGCGCGAATGAGAACGGGATCGGTACCGGGCAGCCGCCGTCCGGTGACCTCGATCGTCAGGACCTCTCCGCGCGCACCGATCGCCTGCCACTCGGAGTGGGAGATCTCACCGCGCATGAGGGTCTCGCGCGCGCGCTGGCGCTCCGCCGCGGTCTCGGCGCTCGCGCGGAGCATCAGGTCCGCGGGACCGATCTTCATGAGCTGCTCGCGCGTCTTCCCGAAGAGCCGCTCGGCCTCCGGGTTCGCGTCGCAGAACAAGCCGGTGGAGTTGTCGAGGATGACGATCGCCTCCGGGGCAAACTCGACCATGGCGCGGAAGCGCGCCTCACTCCGCTGGAGCTCGTCGTGCGCGCGGCGCGCCTCCGTCACGTTGCGCGCCGTCGCGAACGCGCCCTGAGGATGGGGGTAGACTTCGACCTCGTACCATCGCCCGATGCCCTCGACGAACGTGGTCGCCGTCCGGCGCGTTCCGTCCGCGAGCACGGCCTCGAGCGCTTCACGAAAGGGCGTCTTCTTGCCGTCGCGAGGCGCGGGCACCAGCTCCCACGGCCGCTTCCCCAGGAGCTCGGCGACCGGCCGCCCGAACGGCCGCACCGCGGCCGCGTTCATGTAGAGGAGCCGCGCCTCGCGATCGTAGATCGTCACCGACTCTTCGAGACGATCGAAGAGATCCGCGACGTTCAGCGGCGCGCTCGTAGACACCCCAACTCCCCCGTTCCGAGCAAACGTGCGTTCGCTCTATTGCCGGCCGTCCCCGCAGTGTTATGAAAGCGACCCCACGACGGCCCCTTAGCTCAGCTGGATAGAGCAGGTCCCTTCTAAGGACAAGGTCGCTGGTTCGAATCCAGCAGGGGCTACCGCCAGTCTACTGAGTCCGCGACCGAGTGGTAGACTGCCGCCATCATGGGGACCGCGGCCTTCGACTGTGACTTCGCGATCGTCGGGTCGGGCTTCGGGGGAAGCGTCTCGGCGATGCGCCTCACGGAGAAGGGCTACTCCGTGCGCGTGCTCGAGATGGGCAAGCGCTGGAACACGGAGGACTTCGCGAAGTCGACGTGGGATCTGCCGAGGTACTTCTGGCGTCCGTCGCTCGGCATGTACGGCATCTTGCAGATGACGATGGTGAAGGACGCGTTCTTCCTCCATGGCGCGGGCGTCGGCGGCGGGAGCCTCGTCTACGCCAACACGCTGCTCGAGCCGCCCGCCGCGGCGTTCGCGGATGCACGCTGGGTCGGCTTCGACTGGAAGGCCGCGCTCGCGCCGCACTACGCGACCGCCAAGAAGATGCTCGGCGCGGTGGAGAGTCAGGTCCTCGTCGAGACCGATCGCCTCCTCAAGAAGATCGCCGACGACATGGGCCGCGGCGACACTTTCCACAAGCACACCGTCGGCGTGTACTTCGGCGACGCGGGAACGACGGTGAAGGATCCGTTCTTCGACGGCGCGGGACCCGACCGCACCGGCTGCACGATGTGCGGCGGCTGCATGGTCGGGTGCCGTGTCGGCGCCAAGAACACGCTCGACAAGAATTACTTGTACTTTGCAGAGAAAAACGGCGCGGTGGTCGAGCCGGAGTCGCGCGTCGTCGACATCGTCGCGCTCCCCGCGGCGGACGGCGGCGGCTACGCGCTCACGATCGAGAAATCGACGGGGTTTTTCCGGACGCGGCGTACGTTGCGCGCGCGCGGCATCGTCATCTCGGCAGGCTCGTACGGCACCGTGCAGCTGCTCATGCGGTGCCGCGAGAACGGCTCGCTCCCGCGCCTGTCGCCGCAGCTCGGGAACTACCTCCGCACCAACAGCGAGGCGCTCCTGGCCGTGCGCTCGCGCCGCGACGACGTCGACTTCTCCAAGGGCATCGCCATCACGAGCGGCGCGTACGTCGACGACAAGACGCACATCGAGATCGTCCGCTACCCCGAGGGAAGCGACTCGATGGCGATGCTCGCGACCATCCTCACCGACGACGGCCCCGGCGTGCCGCGATGGCTCCGGTGGATGGGCAACGCGATCCGGCACCCGATCGACTTCGCGCGCGTCACGATCCCGTTCGGCTGGGCCAAGCGCACCGCGATCCTGCTCGTGATGCAGCCGGTCGACAACCACATGCGCTACGTGATGCGGCGCCCCTGGTACTGGCCGTTCTCGAAGAAGCTCGACAGCGACCGCGGCGACGGGCCGAAGGTGCCGGTCTACATCCCCATCGCCAACGAGATCGCCAAGAAGCTCGCCAGCGAGATGAACGGCGTCGCCGAGAGCGGCCTCATCGAGGTGCTCACCGGCCGCGCCGCCACCGCGCACGTCCTCGGCGGCTGCCCCATCGGAGAGAGCGCCGACGACGGCGTGGTCGACCCGCAGAGCAAGGTGTTCGGCTACGACGATTTCTACGTGGTCGACGGCTCGGTCATCCCCGCCAACCTCGGCGTGAACCCCAGCCTCACGATCACCGCGATGAGTGAGCTCGCGATGAGCAAGGTCCCCGCGAAGAGCGCGCGCGGCTGGTCCTGACGGCGGACGCTGAAACTTGTAATACCAATTTGTAATACAACTTTTGCGCGCGCGTCAGTCGGCGCGCGCGTCGGGGGCGGCGCCGTCGCGGAGGGTCGCGTCGCGGCCGGCGTCCGAGCCTGCCTCGACGCCGCCGTCACTGCACGTGATGATCGCGTCGAGCGTGCGCGTTCCGGCAGCGACGGCGGCCGTGCACGCGGCCCCGTAGAACGCCATCTCGCCGTTGCTCTGGTTGGTCCACGCCCAGCCGTTCGTCCGGCTCGGGTCGAACGGGATCGTCGCGCCGTTCAGCGTTACGACGATCGTGCCGCGGATGTCCGGCACCGAGCTCGTGAGGAACGTGCACGCGCCGACCTGATCGCGGATGGTGACGAGCGCGGTGTCGAGCTCGGCCTCCGAGTTCGCTGAGTAGTACTGGTGCGCGCCGCCCACTTGCGGGCGTCCGCCGGCGGTCGCCATCGCGTCGAGCACGCTGCTGAAGCGCGCGTTGCCGTTGTCCTGCAGGCCGATGACGTACGTCGGCAAGCCCTGCGACGCGTACGTCCCGAGGCGCGCGACCGTGCGCGTGTCGTCGAGGCACTGCTGCGCGCGCCCCTGGCAGCCGCGCACCGATTCCACGCACGTGCAGGTGTTCGGGTTGAGCGCCGTGTTGCAGTTCGGCTCGCCGTCGGTGGCGAGGATCATCGCGCGCGCCCCTTCGGCCGCGCGCACGCCGAGGAGGAACTTCGCCGAGACGTCGATCGCGTCGGCGGTGGGAGTGCCTCCGTTCGGAAGATTCCCGCGCATCAAGGCGAGGAGCTGGCTCACGTGGCCCGTCGTCGGCGTCAGATCCGGCGCGCCGGGCGAGCTGCACGACTGCGAGTTGCCCGCGGCGGGGAAGAGGAGCGCGCCGATGCCCATTGTCGTGTCCACGGGGGGCAACGTCGACGCGAGCGCGCTCGTCAGGATCTCCCACCGCGTGCGCCCGCCGGTCGTTCCGAGCACGTTGCCCATCGACCCCGAGCGATCGAGCAAGAACATCACCGCGGGCGTCGCCTTCGTCAGGTTCACCGTGCCGGGCGTGCACGCGACAGGCGCGTCCGCATCGGCGTCGGCCGCCGCGTCGCCTCCATCCGCGAGCGGTCCGCTGTCGGGGCCGAGCGACGTGCCGTCCGACGGGAGGTCCAGGCCCGTCCGCGCGCCGCAGCTCACGAGCGCCGCAATCCCGGCGATCCACGCAGCGCTTTTGAAGAGAGTGGGCACGGGGCGTTCCTGATTCGTAAGGATAGTGGCCAACACCCTCCCGGATCGATCACCTTGGCGGAAAAAACGGCTCAGGCCGAGGCGGTCACGGCGCCTTTCGGATGCTCACTCTCGCGCTCGAGGCTCTTTTCCCCTTCGAAGCCGGTCACTTCGTACGTCATGACCGGCTGCGCCCGCCCCTTCACGGTGATCTCCTTCACCTGCCGCGCGACGACCTTGTGCTTGACGAGCTGGTAGGTGTCCTCGCTGATGAGGATGCTCACGCCGAGGTCCTTGGTGTTCGACTCGAGGCGGGAGGCGAGGTTCACGGCGTCGCCGATGACCGTGTACTCCATGCGCGCCTCGCTGCCGATGTTGCCGGCGACGACCTCGCCCGTGTGGATGCCGATGCCGGTGCGCAGCGGCGCGAGGCCTCGTTCGGAGAGGCGCTCGTTCAGCTTGCGCAGCGCGTGGCGCATCCGCACGGCTGCCCGCACGGCGTTGACCGCGTCGTTCGGCTTGGGGACGGGCGCGCCGAAGACCGCCATGATCGCGTCGCCGATGTACTTGTCGACGACGCCGTCCTCCTGCATCACGATCCCCACCATGTCGGTGAAGTACTCGTTCAAGAGGCCGACGAGCGCCTGAGCGTCCATCTTCTCGCTGATGGAGGTGAAGCTGCGGATGTCGGTGAAGAGGATGGTCACTTGGAGCGTCTCGCCGCCGAGCGACACCTTGCCGTTCATGAGGTGCTCCATCACGGCGGCGGTCATGTACTTGCCGAAGGTGGTGCGCAGCTTGTCGCGCTCCTTCAGGCCGTCGACCATCGTGTTGAAGCCGGTCGCCAGGTCTTCGAGCTCGTCGCCGGTGCGCAGCGCCTCGACGTGGACGTACTCCTGCTGCTCGAGCTTCTTCAGCGCCGCGTTCACGCGCGAGAGCGCACGCGACATGATGGAGGCGAGGCGCGCGCCGGTGGTGACGCTGATGAGCGCGGCGACGGCCAGGACCAGGATTGCGAACAGCAAATTTTGACGGACGATCTTCTGGATGTCCGCGACGTCGAGCGCTGCCGCGAAGTGGATCGGCGCAGAGGCGCCCGTCTCGAGGCCATCGATCGCGAAGCGGCCGAGCGCCCAGCTGGAGCCCCCTTCGTCCGCGAGGACCGTCTCGGTGCCCTCGCGCGCCGGGATGCTCTTGACCGGAAATTTCGGCGTCATCGCGATCGGCTCGCCGGTCACGGAGTCGAGCAGCGCGAGCTCCAGGCCGAGCTTCATGCTCGCGTTCTGGACGAGCTCGACGTCGAGCGGCAGGCACACCACGACGGCGCCGGCCCCTTTGATGGGCATCGCGATGACGTACGCGGGCGTCTTGCCGACGTCGCCTCGCTCGCAGCCGTGCGCGACGACGCCGCGGAACTCCGTGCCGGCGACGGCGCTGGCGAGCCCCTTGATGCTCCGCACCTGATCGAGCGGGACCGTGCAGCCGACGTCGGCGAGGACCTTGCCTTTGGCGTCGACGAAGAGGATGTCGATGTTCGGGTACGCGTCGAGGAAGAGCTTCGCGAGCGCGACCGCTTCCTTCTCGTCGCTGGCGGCGAGGGCCTTGCCGGTCGCCGGGTCCGCGGCGAGGATCTTGGCGGCGAGCCCGAGGTCGGCCAGATCGTCCTTTAGCTCTTCGCGGAAGGATTTTTCGGCCTCTGTGACCCGATCGTCGACCTCGTCCACGAGCTGCCGATGGAGCAGCCACGACAGGACGGGTAGGGTCGCCAGCATCATTCCGATCGACAGCGCCACCAGCATGGTGAGCTTCGCGCGGACGGTCTTGAGGCGAAAGAACATCACCCCACCACTTTCGCCCCCTTGCCAAGCATTCGCAAGCCTGCCGTCGCCCTTGCCGAGAGGCCCCTCCCCTGGATAGCTTCGAAGAATGACCGACGAACCCGTGCGCCCGGAGTCCAAGACGGACAAGCGAAAGCAGAGCCTCTACTTCCCCGAGACGATGCTCGTGGAGATGAAGGAGGAGGCGACGCGCCTGAACCGCTCCCTCTCGTGGGTCGTCCAGCGCGCGTGGAAGGTCGCACGGCGCGACGTGCGCAAGATGCCCGGCACGAACGACGTCAAGGAGTAGCGACGGTGGCCGGCGCGGCGAGCGTGGAGAGCGCGTCGCCGTCGACGCGAACCGTTCGCCAGTCGGGGAGCACGCGCGCGCCGATCGACTCGTAGAAGCCGATCGCGGGCGTGTTCCAGTCCAGGACCGCCCACTGGAAACGCTTGCATCCTGCATCGATTGCGACGCGCGCGAGATGGCGCATGAGCGCCTTGCCGATCCCTAGCTTGCGGTGCGCGGGGGTCACGTAGAGGTCCTCCAAGTAGAGGACGGGCGCACCGGTCCACGTCGAGTACTGGAAGAAGTAGAACGCGAAGCCGGCCTCCGCGCCGTCATGGCTCGCCATCAAGACGCGGAAGAGCGGCGCGTCGCCGAACCCGTGCCGCAAGAGATCGTCGGTCGTCGCAGTGACCGCGTCGGGCTCGCGCTCGTACTCGGCGAGCTCGCGGATGAAGCGGAGGATGGCGTGTACGTCGGCGGGCGTCGCCGGGCGGATCTCGAGCATGCCCCATCCTAACGCCATGTTTCCTACGCAAGAGGTGGGGAGATGTGTGACGGATCGGACGTACGACGGGGGTGCGACTTTCCAGATCTCGCGGCGTCACGTCGAGGGGGACTGGGGAAACCAAGACCGACCCGTAGAGAGGCAGTTTTCTCATGCAGCGCGTCCTCACCCTTTTATCCATGGTTCTCGCGCTTTTCGCGCTCTCGGCAAAGGCCGGCGCGACCGAGGAGGGGGACGGCAACGCGACCCATCAGGACGAAATCGCGGGCGCCCAGACGATGCGCGTCGGCATCCAGCTCGAGAAGCTGAACAAGTTCGAGGTCGGCCCCGGCACCTTCGCCGCCGAGTTCTTTCTCTCGTTCCGATGCGACCACGAGCCCTGTCGCCCGAGCTTCGAGATCACCAACGGCAAGGTGAACGGCAAGCCGGATCAAGTCGTCGACGAGCCGCTCCTCAAGGAGTTCCGGATCAAGGCGGAGCTCGAGGGCCTCGTCGATCTGTCGGAGTTCCCGTTCGACAAGCACGTGCTTTACATCGGGCTGGTCGATCGCAACGAGCGCGTCCAATACCAAATCGACGAGCAGAAGAGCGCGATCCAGGACAGCGTCAAGCTCGCCGGCTGGGCCATCGCGCCGCACTTCGCGGTGCACACCGAAAAGCAGCGGCTCGAGGACGGGCGCGAGATCTCGGAGGCGCAGCTCGGCATCGCGCTGAGCCGCCCGCGCGCGTCGGCGTTCTTCAAGAGCCTCGTTCCGGTCTTCTTCATGATCTTCGTCGCGGGATTCACGCTCCTCCTGAAGCCCAAGAGCGCCACCGGCCGCCTCACCACCGCCACCGGCGGTCTGATGAGCGTCGTGATGTTCCACCTGTCGGCGACGTCGTCGCTCCCGCCGATGGGTTACCTGACGCTCATGGACAAGTTCATGATCGCCACCTACCTCGTCTACATCGTCAACATCGCCTTCAGCGTCGCGATGGTGCGGTTCGAGGAAAAGAAGCGAGAGAGCCTCGGCGAGATCATGTACCTCGCCGCCGCGGGCGCCGTTCCCGGCATCGCGCTCGTCGCGTGGGTCGCCGTCTTCATGCGCATCGTCTGACGGAGAGGAGACTAGGGGAGAAGCATCATGAATACCTTCCAGAATCACGCTTCGTTCACGCAGCCCGCCGCCGTTCGCATCGACGAGTGGTACGTCTACCAAGACAGCGGCATGCACACCGGGCCGCTGACGCTCGAGGCGCTCGTGCGCAGCCTCGCGTTCTCGAACATCCCGCGCACCGCGTTCGGCGGATACGCGGGCGAGGGGCGTTGGCGCCAGTTCACGGACATCCCGGAGGTCGCTGCGGCGCTTCAGGCGTTCGAAGCCGCGTCGCAAGCCGCGCCGCCGCCGAGCGTGCGTTCCTCGTCGGCCGCGCTCGCGTCGCGCGTGCCGTCGAGCAAGTCGCCGCCCGCGCCGCCGCTCGGCTTCGTGTCACCGCCGCGCGTCCCGGCCGCGCCTGTCGCGTCTGTCGCGTCTGTCGCACCGGCCGGCACGCAGGTGATGGCGCCGGCGCAGGCCCCGCTCCCGCAGGAGACCTCGCCCGACGAGACGATCCCCGCGCCTTCGAACGCGCCGCTGTCGGTCGTTGACGCGGCGCCAAAGAGCAGCGCGGTCTCGTCCGAGGCCGCCACCGCGCGCGCGCCGGCCGGCGCTGTCTTCCGCGCGTCGCCCATCCCGCCGTCGTTGCCCCCCGCCGTCCCGGTGCCGATGCCGTTCATTCCGCCGTCGCCGATGCCGCAGATGATGCCGCACCCGCAGATGCTGCCGCAGCCGCACCCGCAGATGCAGATGCAGCCGCAGCCGCAGCCGCAGCCGATCGCGCCGACGATGCCGGTCGCGGTGGTCACCGATCACGTGCTCGCCGCGGCGCTGGCCGCGGAGAAGAAGGGCGAGAAGCCCGAGAAGAAGGACGTCCTCGATCCTCGCTTCCGCTTCCTCCCGTTCGCGATCTTCGGCGGGTGCGTCTTCATCGCCGCGGTCGAGGTCGTCGTCGGACTCGTCATCGGGTAGGTGCCGTCGTCCGCTGCCATTGAAATCGAGCCAAATTCCAGGGTCGCGAGACTCGAGTAGGTTCTTGTAGTCGTGCGTAGCCTCGCCGCTTCTCAGGAGGAGAAGCGCGCCTGAAAAGGTACACTCTCGTGTAGTGACCGTTTCGCACGCAGCGCCGCAGCGGCTCCAAGGAGGCCAAGCGGTACTCAACTATCGCGTGTTGCGTGAGCTCGGCTCGCGGACGGCGCCCGTGTACGCGGCGCATCGCGTCGTCGGTGCCCACATGGAGCTCGCGGTGCTCCAGCACTTTCGTCGCCCGCACGACGCGGTCTCGCAGCTCACCGGCATCTTGCGCGACGCGCGCGCGGTGTCGGAGGCCGCGCACCCGAACCTCATGCGGGTGCACGGCGCCGATCCGGTCGGCGACGAGATCGTGGTCGCCTCGGAGTTCGTCGAAGGTGAAGCGCTCGGCGAGCTGCGCTCATTGGCGAACAAGCAAGAGGCGGTCATTTCGCTGCAGGTGTACCTGCGCGTGCTCGTCGAGGTGCTGGGCGGGCTCGCGACGCTCCACGCCACGAAGGACGCGCGGCGGCGGGCGATCGGGCTCTACCACGGCCTCCTCGCGCCCTCCGAGATCGTCGTCGGGCTCGATGGCGCGTCGCGGGTCGTGGGCGTCTTCCATGCGGCGCCGCTCGCGATTCCCCAGGAGTCGCTCGGCAACGTCGGCTTCTACGCGCCCGAGGTGCTGCACGGCGATCGCGGCGTCGACAAGCGCGCCGACGTGTACAGCGCGGGCGCGCTCCTGTTCGAGGCGCTGACCGGCGAGCGGCCGTGGAAAGGCCTCGACCGGTCGCAAATCCTCGCGGCGCTCGCGCGTGGACCGATCCCGCGGCCGGCGTCGCCGACCGACGCCGCGTGGGCCGAGCCCCTGGTGGACGTCGCGGTGCGCGCGCTCTCGAGCGAACCGCGCGCGCGCTTCTCGACGATCGAGGAGATGCTCGCCGCGATCACGCCGCACGCCAAGGTCGCGCCGCCGACCGCGGTGGCGATGCTGGTGCGGCAGCTCGCGGGCGAGAAGATCCTGAAGCGACGCGGCGAGTTCGCGGAGCCGTCGTCGCGTCCGCACCCCGCCGACGAAGACGAGCACAGCGTGACCGCGGTCGCGCCGCAGCTTCGCGCGTCGGGCGTCGAGCGGCGCGAGGACACGGTCACCACGACGGTCAGCGAGGCGCCGGAGGCGAGCGAGGCAGACGCGGTCGACGACAGCGTCACCAAGGCGCCGCCCGTTCCTGCGCCTCTCCCCGAGTACGCCGATCACAGCGTGACTGCGGCCTCGCCGTTTCCGCGCTCGCCGTCCGCGCCCGACATGCCCGACGATTGCGTCACCGCGGTCGGGCCGTCGCTCGCCGCGCTGGGCATCGCGCCTTCCGCGCCGTCGCCGCCGTCGTCGTCGGCCGCGCGCGCGATCACGCCGGCCGCCGGTGCGCCGCCGCCGCGACCGTCGACCAAGCTCCCGCTGCCCGAGCCGAAGCCGCCTGCGCCGAAGGCCGCGAGCTCGATGCCGCGCCTGCCCCCTGCGATCGAGGACGCGGAGGATCTCGTCACCGAGGTTCGCCCGTCCGTCGGCAGCGAGGCCGATTTTCCGGACGACAGCATCACGCGCCAAGGGCCGCTGCTCCCCGATCTCGATCCGCGCCGGTCCGAAGAAGAGGGCGGCGACACGATCACACAGGGTCGTAAGTTCGAGGCGGTCCCCGCCGTTCCCCCGCCGGAAGAAGAAGACGATCAGAGCGTGACGACGGTCGCGGTGATGGCGCCGGTGCTCCCACGAAAGAACGACGAGAGCGTCACGCGCGATCGCCCTCCGGTGCCGCGCTCGATGGCGGCGGCGGGTCGGCCGCCGAGCACGCCGTCCTTTCCGCCGCCCACCGCGCTGCCGGGCCCGCCCTCTGTGCGCGCGCCCCTGACCGCACCGCTCCCCAGGTCGAGCGCCGTCGTCCCGGTGGCGGCGATGAGCCGCGAGGAGGTCTTCGGCGAGACGATGGATCTGCCGAGCGAAGGGGCGTTGCCATTCGCGCAGACGTTCGCGGTTCCTGGCGGGTCGATCCCGCCGCCGCCGCCCGCCGCCCCACCGAGCGCGCCGCTGCCGCTCGCGCCGTCGTCGCGCCCGTCGATGATGGAGGACGTACCTCCGCCCAGCTACAAGAAGCTCGGCATCGTGCTGGGCGTCGCGGTAGTCGCCGCGTTCGGGCTCCTCGTCTTCGTGATCGTGCGCGCCGCGAATCAGCAAGTGTCGGGCACCGCCACGCTCGAGGCGCGCACCAAGGCGCCGCACGGCGTCCTCGCCGACGACGGACCGGAGTCGCTCGCGCCGAAGAAGATCGTGGGTGGCGGCGCCGGCGGCGGTGGCGCGAATCAACGGCGGTGGTGGCCGCCCCCCAAGAAGAGGTAGTCTGCCGCCCAGATGAGCGGCACGAAACTCCACTACAAGTCGAACCTCCGCGACATACGCTTCTGCCTCTTTGAGCTGTTCGACATCGGCAAGAGCTCCCTCGGCAAGGCGCCGTTCGCCGCGATGGACGAGGCGACGGCCTCCGACGCGCTCCAGGGCCTCGAGACGCTGTGCACGAGCGAGATCGCCGCCGGCTGGGCCGAGTCCGATCGCGTGCCGCTCACGCTCGACGGCGAAGGGAACGTGAGGCTACCGGAGGCGCTCAAGAAGAACCTCAAGTCGTACTACGACGGCGAGTGGCACCGCCTCGATCTGCCCGAGCACCTCGGCGGCTTCGGCGCACCGCCCAGCATTCGGTGGGCGGCGTTCGAGCTCGTCGCCGGCGCGCACGCGTCGCTCGGCTTCTATTTCTTCGGCATGGTCCTTGCGCGCATCCTTGACGGCCTCGGCACCGAGACGCAGAAGAAGCGCTACGTGAAGAACATCATCGAGCGGCGCTGGGGCGGCTCGATGGTCCTCACCGAGCCCGACGCCGGCAGCGACGTCGGCGCCGGCAAGACGAAGGCGCGCAACGTCGGCGGCGAGGTCTGGGAGCTCGAAGGGGTCAAGCGCTTCATCACGAACGGCGACTTCGACGCGGCCGAGAACATCGTCCACCTCGTCCTCGCGCGCCCCGAAGGCGCGGCGGCGGGCACCAAGGGCCTCAGCATGTTCATCGTCCCCAAATTCTGGGTGAACGACGACGGCACGCTAGGCGAGCGCAACGGCGTCTTCTGCACGAACGTCGAGAAGAAGATGGGCATCAAGGCGTCGGCGACGTGCGAGATGACGTTCGGCGATCGCAAGCCCGCGCGCGGCCTCCTCGTCGGCGAGGTCCACGACGGCATTCGCCAGATGTTCCACGTCATCGAGCAGGCCCGCATGGGCGTCGGGGTGAAGTCGATGGCGACCTTGTCGACCGCGTACCTTAACGCGCTCGCGTACGCCAAAGAGCGCGTCCAAGGTCCGGATCTCCTCCGCGCCGCCGACAAGTCGTCGCCGCGCGTCCGCATCATCGAGCACCCCGACGTCCGCAGGATGCTCATCACCCAGAAGGCATACGCCGAGGGGATGCGCGCGCTCTGCCTCCTCGCGGCGGTCGTCCAAGATCAGGTCGACATCCTCGGCGGGCACGATGCGCCGGAGGCGAAGGGCGTCGATCGCCTCAACGATCTGCTCCTCCCGCTCGTGAAGGGCTACTGCTCCGACAAAGCGTACGAGCTGCTCGGCCTCTCGCTCCAGTGCTTCGGCGGCTCCGGATTTTGCCAGGACTATCCGATCGAGCAGTACATCCGCGATCAGAAGATCGACAGCGTGTACGAGGGGACGACGCACATCCAGGCGCAGGATCTCTTCTTTCGGAAGATCGCGAAGGACGGCGGGCAGACGCTGCAGGGCCTCCTCGGGCAAATCAAGACGACGCTCGCGTCGGAGGTCGGCGGCGCGGCGCTGGTGACCGAACGCACGCTGCTCTCCCGCGCGCTCGCCGACGTGGAGGGCATCTTCGGCGCGATGATGGGGAAGACGCAGGAGAGCCTGTACCACGTTGGGCTACAGGCGAACCGCGTGCTCGCGTCGCTCGCCGAGCTCGTCATGGGGTGGCTCCTCGTGAGGTCGTCGGCCATCGCAAGCGAGCGCATGCAGGACGCCGGCGAGGCGGATCGGGCCTTTTATACGGGAAAAATGGCCTCGTCGCGGTGGTTCTGCGTGAACGTGCTCCCGTCGTTGACGCTGACGCGCAAGCTCATCGAGGGCTCGGACCTGTCGCTGATGCAGGTGCCCGAGGGCGCCTTCTGACTGGCCGCGCGCCTCGCCTCGGGCATATCCTGAAGGTTGGATGAGCGACCACGCTCACAAACCCTCGGACCGCCCTGGCGACCTGGAGGTGCCGGAGCTCGACTTCGCGTTCCCGAAGTCGAGCGGGCCTCCCGTGAGCGGGACCGCGCACGCCGGCGCGCAAAAGGCGAGCGCTGCACCCGCACCCGTCGCGCCACCGCCGCCGCCGGCCGCACCCCAGTCGTCGTCGCCGTACGGAGGCGGCGTCGAGTACGACGGCGACGAGATGGAGATCGATCGCAATGGCGCGGCGATCCAGCTCACGGCGGAGTCGGGTCGACCGCGGCACAGCGGGTTCGCGGGCGGGAGGATCGAGCTCGGCGACAACGTCGTCTCCGACGGAACGCTGAGCACGCGCTCGCACGTGAAGGTGCCGGAGCGCAGGAACTGGGCGGGTGGAATCCTGAGCACGGTGCTCGTCGCGGCGTTCGCCGGTGGCGCGGGGTACGCCCTCTTCCGGTTCGTGCACCGCGCGCGCGGTTGGAACGTCGCGCCGATCGCGCAGAAGGCGCTCGGCGGCGGATCGGCGACCTGGAGCGGCGCGGCGTCGATGGCATTCCTCGCGCTCAGCATCACGTTCGCGATCATGGCGATGTACGCGCGCCCGCGGTCGCTCGGCTATGGCGTGTCGGCGCTCGCGTCGGTCATCATCGGCGTGACGCTGATGATCATCACGTTCTCGGTCGGCCCGGACGGCGCGCCCGACGTCCCGCCCGACGGCGCGATCTTCGTGCCCTGGCTCTTCGCGGTCATCCCACTCGGCGTCGCGTTTCGCCTGCTGCGGAATGCGTGGGATCGCTCGTTCGAGGGCGAGGCGAAGAATCACCTCGTCGGCATTCTCCTGGCGGCGCTCGCGGCGGCCACCGCCTTCGTGTCCGTCGAGCTCTTGTTCGGTGCGGGGATTTCCCGGTTTTTCTGACGCTTCACGAGATCATCGCGAAAGAGGTGTGCGGACGCATTCGCATGGCGTCTCTCGATCACTTGAACGAGATCAGCTCGACGTCGAAGACGAGCGGACCTGCGGGCGCGCCCGGACGCGTGGGCTTGTCGCCATAGGCGAGCGCACCCGGGATCCAGAAGCGTGTCTTTTCGCCGACGACCATGAGCTGCACGCCCTCGGTCCAACCCTTGATGACGTTGCTGAGACGGAAGCTCGTCGGCTCGTCGCGCGTGACGGAGCTGTCGAACATTTTTCCGTCCGGAGTCCAGCCCGAGTAGTGCACCGTGACGTTGCTGCTCGCCGTCGGGTGCTCCTGTCCGGTGCCGGCCTTGAGCACGCGGTACTGGAGGCCGCTGGCCGTCTTCTTCGCCGTCGCGGGGGCGGCCTTCACGTCGTCGGGGACCGCCGGCGGCTTCGGCGCCAGCTTGATCTCGATCAGCTCGACGTCGAACACGAGATCGCCGCCCGGCGCGCCGTTGCGCGGCTTTTCGCCGTACGCGAGCGACGACGGGATCCAGAGGCGGCGCTTCTCGCCCGCGACCATGAGCTGGAGCCCTTCGGTCCAGCCGGGGATGACGCCGTCGAGCGGGAAGCTGATCGGCTCGCCGCGCGTGACGGAGCTGTCGAACATTTTGCCGCCCTTGGTCCAGCCCGTGTAGTGCACCTTCACTTTGTCGTGCGGGCCGGGGTGATCCTTCCCGGTGCCCGGCGTGAGCACCTTCGAGGCGAGGCCCGACGCGGTCTTCGCGGCGTCCGCGGGCGCGGCGGCGACGTCGGCGGGGGCCGGCAAATCCTTGGGATCGGCGGAGGGCGCGGCGGCCGCGATCGGTGTGGCGGATCCGGCTCCCGGCGCGGACGTCGCGGCGCTGCTCACCGTGTCCGGCGTCGCGGGCGTCGCGTCTTTCTTCGGAGATTCGCACCCGAGCGCGGCCGTGGCGGCGAGCGCGAAGAGGACGACGGGGATCAATGCACCAGGGAGGCTGGACTTGCCGAAGAGCATCGTTCGCCTCTACCACAGAAGCGCATGACGAACGTCCTCGACGAGCTGGTGACCCTCTTGGCCCTCGAGCGCATCGAAGAGAACCTCTTCCGCGGCCAGAGCCAAGACCTCGGCTGGGGCACGGTCTTCGGCGGGCAAGTGCTCGGGCAAGCGCTTTCGGCGGCGGTGCAGACGGTGCCTCCCGAGCGCCAGGTCCACTCGCTCCACGCGTATTTTCTCCGCCCCGGCGACGTGAAGAAGCCCATCGTCTACGACGTCGACCGCATCCGCGACGGCGGCTCGTTCACGACGCGTCGGGTCGTCGCCATCCAGAACGGCGCGCCGATCTTCAACCTCGCCGCGTCGTTCCAGATTCACGAGGACGGGTTCACGCACCAAGACGAAATGCCGGCCGCGCCGCCGCCCGACCAGCTCCCCACCGAGCAGGAGCGCATCCGCGTGAGCCTCCAGCAGATCCCCGAAGCGTTCCGGCTACGCGCGACCGCCGAGCGCCCGTTCGAGGTGCGCCCCGTCGAGTGGGACGAAGATCCCTTCGCCCCCAAACCGCGCGCGCCGCAGCGCATGCTCTGGATCCGCACCGTCGGCAAGCTTCCCGACGATCCTGCGCTGCATCGCTACCTCCTCGCGTACATGTCCGATCACGCCTTCGTGACGACGTCGCTCCTGCCGCACGGCGTTTCGTGGGTCTCGCGCGGGATGCAGGTCGCGAGCCTCGATCACGTGATGTGGTTCCACCAGCCGGTGCGCGTGGACGAGTGGCTGCTCTACGCGATGGACAGCCCCGCGGCGAGCGGCGCGCGCGGCCTCGTGCGCGGGCGCGTCTTCACTCGGGATGGGCGCCTCGTCGCGTCGACCGCGCAGGAAGGTCTCATCCGAAAGCGCCCGCCGAAGGTGTAGCGCGAGGCATTTTCGGCGGCTCGTTCAGGGGACGAGGACGAGCTTCCCCATCACCTCGCGCCGCGCGACCTTCTCGAGCGCCTCCTTCGCTTGCGCGAAGGGGAACGTCTGGGCGACGTGCGGCGTGAGCTTTCCTTCGGTGACCCACCCGAAGATGCGCGCCGCGTTCGCGCGATTCCTGTCGGGGTGGCGCATCACGAACTGGCCCCAGAAGACGCCGACGATCTGGCAGCCCTTGAGGAGCGTGAGGTTGAGCGGGATCTTGGGGATGTCGCCCGCCGCGAAGCCGACGACGAGGTAGCGGCCCTCCCACGCGATCGCGCGGAGGGCCGGCTCGGCGTACGGGCCGCCGACCGGATCGTAGATGACGTTCGCGCCGTTGCCGGAGGTGAGCGCCTTCACGCGCTCCTTCAGATCTTCGGTCGTGTAGTTGATGACCTCGTCGGCGCCGTGTTCCTTGCAGAATGCAAGTTTGGCGTCCGACGATGCGGCGGCGATCACGCGCGCGCCGAGGAGCTTGCCGAGCTCGATCGCCGCCACGCCGACGCCGCCCGCCGCGCCGAGGACCAGCAGCGTCTCGCCCTTCTGGAGGTTCGCGCGATCGACGAGCGCGTGGATGGTCGTCGCGTACGTGAGGAGGGTCGCGGCGCCGACATCGAACGGGACGGCGTCGGGCAGCTTCACGGTCGCGAGCTCCGGCGTGACGAGCTTCTCGGCGAAGGCGCCGTGGATGAGCGTGGTCGCGACGCGATCGCCCACCGCGAGCGACGTGACGCCCGCGCCGACGCCGCGGACGATCCCCGACGCCTCGCCGCCCGGGATGAAGGGGGGCGGCGGCTTGAACTGGTATTTGCCGTTCGTGAGGAGCAAATCGGGAAAGTTGATCCCCGCTGCTTTCACCTCGATCAGCACCTCTCCCGCGGAGGGGACCGGATCGGGCAACTCGTCGATTCGCAGGCCGGAAGGCCCGATGAGCTCGTGGCAACGAACGGCGCGCATGGTGTGGGCACGCTAGCATCAAGAGGCCGAAACCAGGAGGCAGCACCGTGCGTATCCCATGCATGACGCGCTACATCGCTCCGATTCTCATGCTTCTCGCGGGTTGCCGTACGGTCGGTGCCGACGCAAAGCCAGATCGCGCGCCCGAAAAGCAGGAGATGGCCTCCATGACCGCGACCGCACCGAAGGTGAAGCTCGGCACCGATCCCGGCGGCGTCGGCAAGGGCACGCCCCTCACGCCGCGCCCCGGCGACGAGCTCGCGGCGTTCGCGGGCGGCTGCTTTTGGGGGACCGAAGATCTCTTCCGGCAAGTCCCCGGCGTCGTCGCGACCTCGGTCGGCTACACCGCCGGCCACACCACCAACCCGAGCTACGAGGACGTGTGCACGCACACCACGGGCCACGCCGAGGCGGTCCTCGTCGAGTTCGATCCCACCAAGGTCAGCTACGACGCGCTCCTCTCGGTCTTCTTCAAGAACCACGATCCGACCACGATGAACCGCCAAGGCCCCGACGTCGGCGATCAGTACCGGAGCGGCGTCTTCACGTTCTCGGAGGCGCAAGCCAACGTCGCGCGCGCCGCGATCGTCCGCGAGCAGGCCACCCGGTCCAAGACGATCGTGACGCGCATCGCGCCGATCGGCGCGTTCTGGAAGGCCGAGGAGTACCACCAGCAGTACGACGAGAAGACCGGCACGCACTCGTGCCCGATTCGCTTGCCCAGCGGGACGTGACGGCTACGCTGCCTGGGTGAGGTTCGTGAGGTTTCGTCCATTCGTCGTGCCGTTCGCCTCGGTCGCGTTGGCCGGGTTCGTCGCGATCGTCACGGAGGCGTGCGGCTCGAGCGGCGACTCCGGTGGAGCGACGCCGCTCGACGCCTCGATCGCGAACGACACCGGCGACACACCCGACGGATCCGTTCTCGACGACGCGGGCCTCGACAGCGGCAAGACCGACGCGCGCGCGGGAAGGGACTCCGCGCCGCCGCCTCGAGGCTTACTCACTTTGTTCGCGAGCGGGTACGGCGCCGATCTCTCGGTATTTCAAGCCGATCCGACGAGCGGCGCGCTGACGTCGAAGGGCAAGCTCGCGGCCGGCGATCCGAGCCCGTCGTTCCTCGCGATCCGTCCGGGCGGCACGCACCTGTACGCGGTCGGCGAGTCCACGGCAGGCCGCGTCGGCGCGTATGCGATCGATCCGGGCAGCGGCGCGCTAACGTACCTCGGTGGCGTGTCGTCGCAGGGCAATGGTCCTGCGTTCGTGTCGGTCGACGCGACGGGCCAGTGGGTCATGGTCGCGAACTATGGAGACGGCACCGTCGCGGTCTTTCCGATCCTCGCCGACGGCAAGCTCGGCCCGCCGTCCGACACACGCACGGTCGGCGCGAACGCGCACATGATCGCGACCGATCCGTCGAACGCGTACGTGTACGTCCCGTGCCTCGGCGCCGACTACGTCGCGCAGTTCTTGTTCGACGACAAGACCGGCAAGCTCACGCCGAACGCGACGCCGACGATCGCGACCGCGGCAGGCGCCGGCCCACGCCACATCGCGTTTCATCCGGACGGCGAGCACGCATACGTGATCAACGAGAAGACGAGCTCGCTCACGGCGTACGGCCTCAACGCCGCGACGGGCACCCTCAAGCCGCTCGCCACCGTGTCGACGCTCCCGGTCGGCTTCTCGGGATCGAACACCGGCGCCGAGGTGTGGGTCCACCCGACCGGCGCGTTCGTCTACGCGTCGAACCGCGGCGACGACAGCATCGCGGTCTTCGCCGTGGATCCGGCGGTCGGAAAGCTGACCCTCAAAGGCCACACGAAGACCGGCGGGACGACGCCGCGGAGCTTCGCGCTCGACCTCGCGGGATCGCTACTTTACGCGGCAAATCAAGGCTCCGGGACGATCACGACGTTCGCCGTGGACCCGACGACGGGCACGCTGTCCCGGACCGGCGCAGCGGCGACGGTGCCGTCGGCCACGTTCGTCGGGCTGGTCTGGCTGCCGGGGCCGTAGCGTGCCGGCTGTGCTATGAGGAGGGGGTTCGAGTCACGTGAATCCGGGGAGTCGCACAGTCCGGTAGTGCACGAGCTTTGGGTGCTCGTTGTCGCGGGTTCAAATCCCGCCTCCCCGACTAGGACTCGCCCTTTCGGGCGAGTCCAGTCGGTTTTTGTGCTGGTGGAGACTGCGTCCCCCTCGAACGCTGCACGTTCGAGCCTCCCCGCGTTCGCCTTGCGGCGAAGCCGTGCGGGAGCACGGCGGGGAAGAAGGGGGTGTCGTTCTCGCCTGAGTTCGACGCGTGACGGAGTTCGCTCGTTCGGCGTCTGACGCCGAGTGCCCTGCGGTGCCGCTTGACGCGCGGATCCCGCTAGCTTCGCCTACACGGAGCGCGGACCCGACGAGAGGGAGAGGGCTCCGTCTCATTTGGCGAAGCGTAGCCCCGTCCGGCGCGCCACGCCGCGTTACTGCCCAAGAAATGCGAGGAGGGCGCCGAGATCCACGTCGGGCAGCACCTCGCGCGAGAACGGCGGCATCGAGCCGGCGGCGCCGACGAACGCCCCCTCGCGCGCCTTGCGCAAGAACACGAGACGGCGCTCCGCCGGCGACAGGGCGGCGTGCGACGCGTTCACGTCGTCGGGCAAGCGCGGCGCGAAGTCGACGAGGCGCCCGGCGCCGTCGTGCGCGCTGCCGTGGCAGGTGGCGCACGCGCGCGCGTAGATGCTTCGCCCCATCGCGGGGTCGCCAGCAGCGACGTCGGGTGAGGCGCGAACGAACGTGAACGGCAATGGATCGCCACCGCCCGCCAGGCTCGCGAGATACGCGTACATCGCGCGCGCCTCTTCGTCGCCCGCGACCCACGGCGCCGGCGCGTCCATGAAGAGCCGGCGGCAGTCGTTGATCGATTCGAGCAGATCGACGCGCGCGCCACCCCAGAACGTCGCGCGCGCAGTCGCGCCGGCGAGGCTGGCGCCAGCAAAGACGCGTTCGGGCGCGCCGCCCGACGGATGGCACGTCGCGCACGAGAACGCATTGCTCGCGCTCGGCGAGGCTTTGGGGTCCTCGAAGAGCGCGCGGCCGTGATCGACGGCGGAGCCGTGGACGATCTGGGTGCCCTCGCCCTGGGTGCAGGCGATGAGCCCGGCGCAGGCGGCGACGCAGTACGCGGCGCGCCTCATGGCCCGCGCCCCACGAACGGGCGACCGGGGAACGGGCCTACCTCGACACGCGCGCGCGTCGCGAGCGTCGACCGGTCGAGCGTCACGAGCGCGCCCCCTTGCCCCGCGCCCCCTTCGCAAACGACGTGCAGCGTCGCGCCGTCGCTCCCCAGCGTCACCTCGAGGGGCGCCACGCACGTCGCCGCGTCGAACACGCGCGCGCGCAGAGGCGCGCCGGTATTTGCATCATACACATTGAGCGCATCTTGCCCTTGCGTGGGGACGAAGAGATCCTTGCCGTCGAGCGACCACGTCGCGACGTACGCCGCCCCCGGTGTCGCAATCACCAGCGCCTCCATCGCGCCGGCCGACACGCCGAAGAAGCGCACCTCCTTCGAGTCCATCGTCCCGATCGCGACGCGCTGCCCGTCGGGCGAGAGCGACACGCCATAGGGCCCATACGCGGGGGGCCCGCTCGTCGTCGCCGCCGGCCCCAGGGGGACGCGGACGACCGGCGCGTGCACGTCGGCGACGTCGACGACCGCGAGCGCGTCCTCGCCGTAGCACGCGACGTACGCCGTCTTTCCGTCGGGGCGCGACAGCGCGACGCCATGCGGCGCGACGCACGTGAGCAGCTTGTCGGGCTCCGGGGTGTCCGACGGCAACATCGCGGCGGGGTCCACGATGGCGAGCGTCGCCCGGCGCGCTTCGAGCGAGGCGCCTGGTGTGGACGCGGCCGCGAGATCGAAATGCGTGACGACGAGCCTCCGCCCGTCGTCGGAGAGCGCGAGCTCTCCCGGATTTGGATCGAGCCGCACTTCGCCGATCGCCCGAAAATCTTCGAGCGAAATCGCCTGCACCCACCCGGGCAATGCGCTATTTCCATGCGAGTGCGTGCCCGACGCGGCGACCGCGCCCGGGTACGCCATGACGAGGTACCCGACACGCGCCCGCAGATCGGCGACGATCTGATGCGGCCCGTCGAGGCGCACGGGATCGCGCCCGACCGGCGACGCGAACGTCGTAGCGCCGGCCGTCAGGTCGACGAGCGCGAGGCGATCCGCGCCGCTGCTCGGCACCAGCGCGAAGTCTCCGGACGGCAGCGCGAGCTTGGGTCGGACGTTCGGGTAGGGCGCGCCCCCGTCGTACGCGTCGTACGTGTGGACGAAGCTCGGCGACGCGCGCGAGCACGCAACGGCGCCGATCAGCGCAGCGAGGCGCGCGAGCGATTGGAGGCGGCGGCTCACCGCCCCATCTTACGATCCGTCTTGCTCGAAGAACTTGCGAAGCGACTCGGGCGGCGGCTCCGGAGCGCCACCCCCAACGCCCTTGAGGCCCGGCTTCAGCATCATCTCCGCCTTCTGGATCGCTGCCTCGTACGCCGGATCCGTGTCGCTCATCTTCTTCATCGCGCGATATTCGGTCCATCGTGACTCGATCCAGCCGTGCAGCCGCCAGAAGCGCTTGTTCTGCAGGTTCACCGACGGATCACCGATGTCGATCTTGCTTTTCGCGTCCGCGTAGCGGTTGTGGACGTAGTTGTGGATGCCGGCGGCCTTGTCGGTCGCGCGCGCGCTGGGATCGTGCGACGTCGGGCGCAGCGAGGTCTCGAGGAAGAGCCCGAGGTCGTCGTCGCTCGCGAACGTGTCGAGGTGGTTCTCGAGCGTGTCGATCGCCTTCGCCTTTTGCAGGTCGAAGATGGGCGTGCTGGAGGCGGGGATCGGATCGCTCGGATCCTTGGCGCTGGTCGGCACGGCGCTCCACCCGTTGAAGAGGTGCGCGTCCGCCGGGAATTTTTCGCTCAGCGTTCGGATCATCACGCGGTGCATCGCGAGGAACTCCAGGCCGTTGCCCTTCTGCCCCTCCTGCAGATTCGCGCGCGCCCAACCTTGCTTCTTCGCCCACGCCTGATCGTTCGCGCCGAGCAGATCCCACTGCCGCGACGTGTGCCACTCGAGGTGGTGCGAGCCCCAGCTCTGGGTCTTCAGGAACGTGAGCATCGGTTTCGGCATCGCGAGCGGATCGGCGGCGATCACGTCCTCGTCATCGCCGGTCGTCGACTCCTGCGAAGCCGCCGAGCAGCCCGCCGTCCCCATCAAAGCCCCCACCATCAACGCCGCGAAGGTTCTCATAGTGAGCCTACACAATGCGACATGTATGCCATGACCACACGTCATCTAACTGGCGGAAATAACTTACAACACGGTGGATAACTCGGATCCTCGCAGGTCCATTGGCGAGTTGCCGCGATCCACGTGATGGCTGTTGCGACGGCTTACACACCCCACGAGGGAGGACTCATGATTACGGCACGTCGAGCGCGAGCGTGAGGAGGCGGGGGATCTGGTCGGGCTTGTTGTTGTCGTCGCTGACGAGAAACAGCATGCGGCGTCCGTCGTCGCGACGAGGCCCGAGCGCGAGGCCTTCGTAGTTCGCGTACAACGGGTGAGCGCCGGGCGCGCCGTGACGCCGATCCTGCCCGGGGACGTCCGCCAGATCGATCAGGAGCACCTTGGGCACGACCGGCGTGTCGGCGTTGAGGCTCGGGAGCTCGAGCACGTCGGCCGCGCCGGATAGATTCACGCGATAGATGCGGATCTGATTTCCGACGTGCGGCACGTAGGCGCGCTCGAGCACGAGCAGATCGGCATCCGCAAGAGCTGCGACGTCAGCGACGCCGATCTCTCCGCCATCCCCCTCGGCAAAGACCGCGTCGGTTCGATAGGCGAACTCGACGCGCGCGCCGGACACGCGATCCATTCGCAGGATCCGGATGGTCGTCCCGCGCAGCGTCGTCGGCTGCCCGCCGTCGTCCCTGAGCGCGCGTTCGTTGGCGGTGAAGAGGTAGCGACGGTCGGGGCTCACCGACAAACTCTCCAGCGCGGCATTGGGAACCGCGGAAGCGAAATGGTCGGGCAGCGGAACTTCCGCGCGAACGTGCCCACTCCGATCCAGATCATAGAGATGCGGTCCAGCTTCGTTCGCCACCGCGAAGCCCGTCTCCGTCAGCGCGAGCCCTTCGCCATCCCACGGCGACGACACCTCCAGCGGGATCGCATCGCCGAAGGTCCACGCGTCGTACTTCGGGCTCGGGAACATCGGGACGATGCTCGGTAGCTCATCGGAGATGGCGTAGAGGATCCGCGCTCGGTCATCCCACGTGATCCCCGACAGCTCGCGGCTCCGGACCTCCCGCGGTAGATCGAACGAGGCGATGAGCACGGGTCGCGTCGGCCCACCGGAAGGCGCGGGGGTAACCGCACCCGGGCACGCGCCGAGCAGGCTCGCACACGCCAGAGCTGCGCATGCCCGCGCAACGACCGAAACGGTGAGCCCATCTCTCTGCATCCGCCGCCACGATGTCACAATTGGCAGCCGCTCGCCTCAAGGCCTGACCGGAAAAGCCGGTCAGGCCTTTCCGTCTGGAGGTCAGGAGCGTTTCGCTCCGCTGCGCTTCGCTCCACTCCACTCAGCCGCCCGTCGAGAATCTCAATCATCCGAACTCACTCGGCCCGGAGCTTCTCGATTTCCGAAACGGCCAGACACCACGCACGCTGCATGAGCCACGAAAGGGACCTGTCCTGGCGCTGCGCCGCCTCCTTGATTTCCTCGAGCATCTCGG
The DNA here is from genome assembly GCA_038231275.1 of Polyangiales bacterium. Classification (GTDB taxonomy): domain Bacteria; phylum Myxococcota_A; class Polyangia; order Polyangiales; family Polyangiaceae; genus JANYHK01. The sequence goes on along the minus strand of JBBRLQ010000006.1, from coordinate 296,191 downwards.
ACGGAAAGAAAAGCGTCTGCTTCCGCACGTTCATTTCTCCCTCGGCGTCATCGCTCGCATAACGCTCTTCGTAGGTTGCCTCCGCGCGTGGATGCTCGGCGACAGGTCCGAGCGTCCGTAGCTCGGTCCGTGCAAGCGTCCATGCCCGCTGTCCGCACCACGACAGGCTCCTGTCGAGCCGATGGGCTTGCTGCGCCAAGTCGCGGAGCATCGCTTCGGGCCAATATAGACCTTGTTCGACTTTGTCCATTTGCCGAAGGAATCGCAGGCCGTCGGGGCTGTCAACTCCGCGCGCTCTTCACGGCGCGGAAGGTCCCCTCCTTCATGCGCGTATGATCGATCGATGGCCGCAGACGCCGCGTTCTCCCTCGGCGGCTTCTCGCTGGCGGGCCCTCTCGGCTGGCGCACGCGGCGGCGGGAGGTCTTCACGCAGGCGCCCGGGCCCCTCCCGCGGATCGTCGTCTTGTTCGAGCCCGGCGCGCTGAACGAACCGGTGGTCGCGTACGGGCGCCACCGCGTCTACGCGATGACCCGCGACGTCGCGCGATTCCTCGTCGAGGCGGGACCGGTGAGCATCGCAGGGTGTCCGGCGTTCAAAGCGGCGATGCGCTGGAAGGAGGAGGGGAACCCGATGCGCGAGACCGTCGCGTGGGTGGATGCCGGCGGCGGGGACCTCCTCGTCGCGTCGTGCGTCCGCGCAGGCAACGAAGACGTGGCCGACTTCGAGCAGCTCCTCGCCGGCCTCGAAATGCGCTCCACGTCGGGCGCGCGCTCCGAGCCGCCTGCGCCGCCGGCCTCCGCCGAGGACGCGTACCCGATGTTCCCCATGCCTCGACAGCGCCGGTAAGGGGGACTCGTCAATGTACGGCAAACAGTTTCCCGAGATTTCGGACAACCAGGAGGGGTTCGTCGCCGGCAAGACGGAGTACGCCCCGGGCGAGGTGGCCGAGCTCAAACGAATGGACGCGCAGGAGGCGCTGCGCCGTCCGAAGCCCGGCTCGAGCGGCTGCCCGACGTGCACCGGAAAAAAGAAGTTTCCGAAAGACGTCTGCGACAAGATGAAGCAGCTCATGGACGACAGCTATCCCGGCGGCCACTCGCAGGAGCACGGCGGCACGCTCGTCAGCGACTCCGACGGGAACATGGCCCTCGCGAACGCGGGCGCCGGACAGCGGCCGAACGCCGGGAGCTTCTCGCCGGATCTGTCGGCGCCGGCCGGCGACAAGGTCCTCGGCATCTTCCACACGCACCCGTACGACGCGAGCGAGGGGAATTACACCGACGTATCGCTCAGCGGCGGCGACGCGGCGTACATGGTCAACAACCACCACGACATCATGGTGGCGCGCAGCGGCGACGGTCTCTTCATCTACGAGCCCACCTCCGCCACGCCAGGCCACGTCGACTTCGAGCAGACGAACAACGATCAGAACGCGCGCATCGGCCAGCTCGTCAACGGTGGGATGGGCTTTCCGGAGGCGAGCCGGCAAGCGGCGGCGGAGACGGCGGACAGGCTCCACCTCAAGTACTACGAGGGCAAAGGGTGCTCCGCCGACGAGGTGAAAAAGTAGCCATGGCGCCGCCGACCGTGACCCTGACGACGCTGCGAGGCGACGTACGCGAGCAGATGGAGGTGAGCGCGAACGAGGTGCGCTTCACGTCCGACGACGCGCGCGAGCCGTCGTTGCCCGCCGTCGCGATTGCGTGGACAGGCGCGTTCTTGACGCCGGCGCTCGAGAGCGGGCTTGCCGGCGTTCCCGCGGGGGATCACGCAGAGAATCCGCGCTACCGGCACGCGCTCGCGATCGCCGCGCCGTGGGCTCCGCGCAAGGCGACGTGGGACAGCGGAACCGAAGGTCCCGACGTGCGTGCGCGGCGCGAGACGCTCCAGCGCATCGGAGGTCTCCGCGCGAACGAAGCGCGGCGCGAGCTTGCGGCCGCGAAGAAGGCGGGAGAGGACGGCGACGTCGACGCGGCGCTCGTGCACGCGAAACGCGGGCTCCGCGTCCTCGGCAACATGTACTGGGAACCCGACACGCGCGACGAGAGTGGCGTGCGGCTGGAAGGAGGGCGCGCGCACGAGCTCGATGGCCGCCACGCCGAAGCCCTCGCCGTCTTCACCCGCGTGCTCGACGCGCGCCTGCACCTCTTCGACGACCGCACGCGCGGCTGAGCTCGTCCACGCGCTCGGCAGGTGAGCGCGATCGGGTGCGCCGTCACCCACCCGCGAGGCGAGCGGCGTGGGTGAGGAGGTAGTTGCGCTCGGCGATGCTCGTCGTCAGGTTCGCCGCTCGCCGATAGTGTTGGACCGCCCCTTCGCGATCGCCCGCGCGCTCCAGCAGGTGCGCGCGCACGGCGTCGAGTCGGTGATGCCCCGCGAGGCGCGGATCGCCGGCGAGCGCGTCGAGCTGCATCAGCCCTGCCGCGGGACCGTGCACCATCGCCGTCGCGACGGCGCGGCTCAGCGACACGGCCGGATTGTCACTCATCGTCGCGAGCACGCCGTAGAGCGCGAGGATCTGCTCCCAATCGGTCTCCTCCGTGCTCGCCGCTTCGTCGTGAACGGCCGCGATGGCGGCCTGGAGCTGGTACGGCCCCACCGCGCCGCGCGGCAACGTCGCGCTGACGAGCGCCACGCCCTCGGCGATCGCCGCGCGGTCCCAGAGCGTTCGGTCTTGTTGGTCGAGTGGTACGAGCTCGCCGTCGGGACCGGTCCGCGCCGCGCGTCGCGCGTTGGTGAGGAGCATGAGCGCGACGAGCCCGGCGACCTCGGCGTCGTCCGGCAACAGGCGATGAAGCACGCGCGTCAGCCGGAGCGCCTCGTCGGAGAGATCGCTCCGGTGCAGCTCCTCGCCGGCGCTCGCGGTGTAGCCCTCGCTGAAGATCAAGTAGAGGACGTGGGTCACCGCGCCGAGCCGAGCGGTCCGCTCCGCGGCGTCGGTGGGCTCGAACGGAATTCCCGACGCCTGAACCGTCCGCTTCGCACGGCTGATTCGCTGCGCCATCGTCGCCTCCGGCACCAGGAACGCCGTCGCGATCTCGAACGTGGTGAGCCCTCCGATCGCGCGCAGCGTCAGCGCGATCGCCGAGGCCGGTGAGAGCGACGGGTGGCAGCACATGAAGAGGAGCTCGAGGGTGTCGTCCTCTCCGTGGTCGGCCGCCAGCGCCATTTGCTCCTCCGGCGGCACCAAGCTGACGACAATCGCCTCGCGGTGCCTGCGCGCGCTCTCGGCGCGGACGTGATCGGTGATGCGACGCGACGCGACACGGATCAGCCACGCGCGCGGATTCTCGGGCACGCCGTCGCTCGGCCACTGCGTCGCCGCCGCGACGAGCGCCTCCTGCACCGCGTCCTCGGCGGCAGCGAAATCGTGGATCCGCCGGACGAGCGCGCCGAGCACCTGCGGCGCGAGATCGCGGAGCAAGTGCTGCGTCGGCCGGTCGAGCGGCGCCGTCATCAGAGGAGCTCTTTGGGCGGAGCGCTCATCACCTGACGCACTTCGATGGCCATGTTCAGTGGCGCGCCGCCGGGGCCAGGCGCCGCCGACGCCTCTGCGGCGAGCTCGAGGACGCGCTCCGTCGTCTCGACGTCCACGATCCAATAGCCGGCCAGAAACTCCTTGGCCTCCGGGAAGACGCCGTCGGTAATAGGCTTGCCGTCCTTGCCTGCCCGGACGAGCTTCGCCTGATCAGGGCCCGACAAACCCTCGGCCGAAACGAGCTCGCCCGACGCGCGGAGCTTCGTGGCGAAGGTCTTCATGAACGCGATGTGCCGGTGGATGTCCTCCTTCGGCCAAGAGAAGATCTTGTAGGTGCCACCGGCGGGGACGTTCATCATCATCATGTATTTCATCGACGACTCCTCGTTGGGCGCGCTCCGATGCGCGCGTTCATACCGTGATCGGAGCCGCGGGGCGGTTCTCGACATGGTGGCGACATGCCGGTGGCGATTTTACCCGACCTGCCGAGATTCCGTCATGGCGCCCTGCGCTTGGGCCGAGCTTCGAGCGTCGGAATTCCTTCGAAGCCGCGCCGCTCGTGCGCGGGTACCAGCGTGATCGCCGGGAAACGCTCGGCGATCGCCGCCATGCGAAGGATCGCGACGCGTACCTCGCTCGGATCGGAGTCCCCAAGGCTGCGCTGCAGCCACGGACGCTCCTCGCGTTCGGTGATCCCTTCGCGCTGCCACACCAGATCCCCCACGAACGCGTAGCGCCGGTCGCCGGGGAGCGTGACGAACACGATCACCGATCCCGGCGTGTGCCCGGGCGCCGGCACGATGACGATCGCGCCGTCGCCGTACACGTCGTGGCTCGTCGGAAAGCCGAGGTAAGGACCTCCCTCGAAGCCGTACTCTTCGTACGTCACGTTCGGGAAGCTCCGGACGAGCGCCGACAGCTCGCCGCCGTCGCGGATGAAGCGCCGCTCTTCCGCCGTCACACGCACCGGTGTTCCCTGCAGCTCGGGGATGCCGCTCACGTGGTCCCAGTGCGCGTGCGTGAGGATGATCGCGCGGAGGGCCTTGCGATCGTAGCCGGCGTCGTCGAGTTGCTCTGCAACGCTGCGCGTTCGCGCGTAGCTCGTCACCGCGCGGAACGGAAACGGCAGCGACTGGAAGTGCGCGTCGATGTCGCGCCCGAATCCGGTGTCGATGAGGAGGTCTCCGCGCGGGTGCTTCACGAGCGCGGCGGTCATCGCGAACTCGCGGGTGTCGCCGAACGCGCCGCCCCGGTACGCGAACGCCGCGGTGCGGTGCGTGACGCCCGTCGAGAGCTGAAAGAGCGCCATCTCCACGGGCGGCGACGCGGGCGGCAGAGGAGCAACGAGAGCGGCCGGAGCTGGCAGCGGGCAGGCCGTGAACGTCGACGCGAAGAGCCCCGTCAGAAGAACGAGTACCGCGAGCGCCGTGCGCGTCTTCTTCCACTTCTTCAACGAGGACCCCCAGCTCTCTTGTGGTGTCGGCGGTCGGCGAAGTAAAGCGCTGGCGCCGTCTGCGATAGCATCGAGGCGTGCAGGCCCGCCGCTCTACGCCCGCGTCGTCGGCTCCGCCCGAGATCGCGCGGGGGACGTCGACGGATGGCGCCGCGCGCGCGCTCTTCGGTGTGCCTGCCCGGCTCGGTGTGGTCGTGCCGCGGCTCTTCGGGCCGGACGAGTGCGCCCGCGCGTGCGAGGCGGTCCATCGCGCGCGCGACGCCTGGAACCACGATTTCGGTGGCGCGCAGTTCTCGCTTGGTCGTGCATTCTACACCCATCTCGAAACGTCGCTCGCGGCCGAGTATTTTGCGCGCGCCGCCGACTCCGACGCGTGCGTCGAACGCGTGCTCCCCGGCATGCAAGCGCGGATGCGGGACCTCGTGGCCGACCTCACGGGCGGCCACGCGCGCGCGCGACGAGGCTGGTGCAGCGCCGGCGTCCACGTCTTCCCGGCCGGAGGCGAGGTGGCGTCGCGCGGCGGCGTCCGGCACTTCGACGTCGAGGGCCTGACCGAGCGACACCTCGCAGAGAATCGGCGCGCGGTGTCGGTGGTGATCATGCTGGACGTCCCCGAAGGGGGCGGAGGTCTGCGTCTCTGGGACGCGCGCTACCACGGCCGGGAACATCCCACGCGGAAGGACGAGCGTGCGAAGAGCGTCGTCCTCGCCTACGGGGTGGGCGATCTCATCGCGTTCGACAGCCATCGCCTCCACCAGATCCTCCCGTTCTCCGGCGCGCGTGATCGCGTATCGATCACACTCCACGCCGCCGAGCTCGATCCCGGCGTGTGGGAGACGTGGTTCTAGCCGCGCGGCGCGCGCGACGTTCAGTGCAGCGGACGCAGGTACGAGAATTTTTCCTCGGACATGTCCGACGCCGTGAGCGCGTAGTCGCCGTCCCGAGGGATGAGGTAGAGAACGTCGCTCTCCACGCTCGCGAAGTTCAGGACGTCGAGCCCGCGCACGATCCGCGCGAACACGCCGCGCTCCCAGAGGCTTCCGTCGGGCACCTTGCAGAGCGCGCCCACTGCCGCGTCGGTCGGCGTGTCCTGCGCGATCAAGAAGGCCATCGTGAGCGTCATGTACCGCGCGCCCCCACGGTAAGGGTCGACGGGCTCCGAAGGCGACGTGCGCGCCGTCTCGTCGGTGAGCATGCCGTTCACCCACATGCGGTAGTCGCTCTGCGCACGCGCGTCGTCGTCGAAGTAGTCCCAGCAGCCGCGCTCGACCGTCGCGAGCGCTTGGTAGAGATCGGCGCGCAGCGCCCGGTACAGCTCCCACTTCTGCTGGTGCCCCGCCGCGATCGGCTGCGACGTGACGTGCGCGCGAAGCGTCGTGTGCAGGCCGTCGCTGTACGGGAAGCACAGCTCCATGGCGAAGATCGAGCGAGGCACGTCAGCCGCCTCCCCATCCCGACGAGCGCGTCCACGAGCCATTCCGGCTCATGCGCGCGCCGATGATCGCGCCGGTCGCGACGGCGATCACGACCGGCACCGCACCGAAGTCGCTCGGTGTCGGATGCATCGGTGATACCGGCAGCCCGCTCGAGAACGCGCTCGATCGCGGCGTCGGGACGTACGTAGAACCGGGTCGTGGAAACGTGGGCTCGCGCGCCTTCGCGGACGTGCCGCTCCAGGGATAATCGACCCAGAACCACCCGTCCGTCGCGGCCTGCCGCCCGTAGTAGTGGAGCGGCGCGTCGGGCGTCGGCATCGGTGACGTCCCGGCGTCCACGACGTGCACGGACGGAATCGCGTCGGGGTCGGGGCCGAAGGCGTCATCCGCGACGAGGCGCACCTGCATGTTGCTGCGCGCGGCGTCCACGAAGTCCTCGTTGAGATCGTCCGACTCGCGCGTGTCGCTGGAGGAGGGCACGACGCAGAGCATGTGCGCGAGCCCGAGCGCGGCCAGCCGCGTCGCGCTAGGCATCCGCGCGATGCACCGGTTGTCGAACTGCGTGGCGTCGTCGGTGTAGGGCGCGAGGCGCCCGCGATCGAGGAGGAACATCGGCGGCGCCTGGTTGCTTCGCTGTCGCGCCTTCGCGAAGAGAGGCTGAAAATACGCGGCGGCGGCGAGGGTGAGGTGCGCCTTCACGACGCCGCGCGGGTGCGGCCAGTTGTCGAAGAGGAGCACCGGATCGAACGCGCCGATCGCGCCGGCGGCGAACGCGATCGATTCGGGCCCGGGCAAATCCACGACGAGCGCGATCGGCGGCGCGCCGGGGTGCTTCTTGGCGTCGAAGAGGCTCGCCAGCGCGCGGCCCGAGCGGAACGCGGCGCCCATCGCGGGCGTGAAAATCGGCTGGAGAACGTCGCCGACCGGGACGAACGGCGCGGGATCGCCGGCGGGGACCGTCTTCCTCTGGGCGGTGACCGACTCGAGAAGCGTCGGCACGAAGAACGGGCGCAGCGCCGCGCGAGACGGCGAGAGATCGTCGGCGAGCCGCGCGAGGGCGGCGCGATCGAACGGCGCGGTCGATTGCCCGTCGAACACCAGCGCCTCTCCCGGCGCGCCGAAGCTCCACCCGTACTCGCGCTGAAGGACGAGCGCCTTTCGCGTCTGCGTCGTGTCGTAGTCCGAGGCCGAGCCCGTGCCAGGAACGCTGGGCGCGGAGCTCTTCGCGATGAGGGCGACGAGGCCACCGACGGCAGCGATACCGATCGCCGCGCCGAACATCACCTTGAGCGCGGTGCGCCGCGCCACCGGATCGGCTTGATCGAGCCCCTCTTGCCACCACCGCGCGCCGACGATGCCCGGCTTGTCGACGAGCTCGTCGCGCTGGAACGGAGGATCGGTCGGCTCGCTCATCGGCCCTGCGCCGCCTCTCTCGCGCGCGCGAGGAAGTCGCCCTGGAAGATCCCGTCCACCCGTAGGGAGTATCGAAAGTGCGGCGCCGCGTCGACCCCGTGGTAGTCGACGTCGTTGAACCACACCGCGCGCCCGCGCACGTACGTCTTCTCCCGAGCCCCCTCGTCCCACAGGTAGAGGCCCTTGTCGTTCGCGGGGCACAGCGTGACGAAGTGATCCGGCAGCGTCCGCTCGGACGGATCGCCGTCGCGGTGCAGCGTGCCGTGGTCGTTGGCCTCGAGCCCCATCACGTTGGCGCGGCCAATCTGGGTGAACGGGAGCGCCCTCAAGAACGCGACGGTCTTCGGGAAGAAGGCCTTCGCGCGCCCCGTGAAATCCTTGCCGGCCCCGTCGCTCTTGCCGGTCCAATAACGGTTCGGGATCAGCTCGACGTACGCCTTCCACGGGAAATACACGCCGAAACGCACTTTGAGCCAGAGCATCTGCCGACGAGACAGGGGATGATCGCGCTCCTCGCCGAACTGCCCCGAGGCGCGCGCGTCCTCCGGGATCGCGTCGGGATCGTCGGCGAGCGATCGGAAGGTCGCGAACTGCGCGTCGCTCATGGCCCCGATCACCTCGCCGTAATCGACGAGCGCCTCCGCTTCGCATCCCTTCGGCATGATGCCCATGGAGCGATGGCTCCCGCCCGTGTAGTCGACGGGGGCCTTCGCGAGCGCGAGGCAGATCTCTTCGTGGATTTCGTCCAATCCCGACAAATCCAGAAGCGGCGCGAGATCGAGGAACGGCCGCCCGAAAATGCCGACGAGCCCCACGCTCCCCACTATACGTCACCCCTGGCATCTTCTAGCTTCGCACCATGGAGGTCGGGTCCGTTTACATCGCGAGCTTCGCGGTCGCGAGCACGCTCGCTCTCCTCGTCGTCTTCACGGTGATGCAGCGCTTCATGTACGAGCACCCGGTCAGCCACGATTTGAACCAGGGGAACGTCGCGCGGCGCCTGAAGCGCGTCGGGCAAGTGCTCGCGGTCTTCATGGTCGCGACCTCGGTCGTGAAGAACGGCGTCACCGGCGAGAGCATCGAGCATGACGTCACGTGGGTCGCCGCGTTCGGCGTGCTCGGCGTCGCGCTCGTCAGCTTGACCGGACGGCTCGGTGTGCAGCTCCTCTTGTCGTCGCGTCTCCCCGCCGAGCTCGCGCGCGGCAACGTCGCCGCGGGAGTCGCCGCGGGGGCCAACTACGTCGCGACCGGCATCGTCACCGCGCACGCCATCGTCGGCAGCGATTTGCGGGGAATGGGGCTCTCCCTCGTCTTCTTCGTGCTCGCGCAGATCACGCTCCACGCCTTCGCGCTGCTCTTCCGCGCGCTGACGACGTACGACGACGCCGAGCAGATCGCGGGTGAGAACCTGGCCGCCGCGCTCAGCTACGCGGGGCTCGTCGTCGCAGTCTCCATCGTCGTCGCGCATGCTCTCGACGGGGAGTTCGAGGGGTGGCAGGTGTCGCTGCGCGCGTATGGCAAGGCGCTCGTCGCGCTCGTGGCACTTTATCCGGTGCGTCAGGTCTTCGTGCAGATGGTGCTGATGCGGGCGCCCTTCGCCGTGCGCGGCGGGCGGCTCGATGCGGCGGTGGGGGCCGAGCGCAACGTAGGGATGGGCGCGCTCGAGGCGGCAACCTACGTCGGGGCGGCGCTGGCCATCGCTCAGCTCGGGTGACGTCGCCATGGGCGAGGACGTGGATCAGGGGGCCGTTCAGCGCTACGACGCGTTCGCCCGCGAGCTCACGCGCGACGGCACGTTGACCGATCCGTGGCTCGACGGCGCCCCGCGCTTCCGTGAGGAGCCCATCGTCCTCGACGCGCGCGAGTGGCGTGCGCTGGCCTCTGCGGCCGAGCGGATCGCAAGCGTCTACAACGAGCTTTGCACGCTCGTCCGCGACGAGCCCGCGCTCCTCGACGGCTTCTTCGCAATGACGCCGTGGCAAAAGGCGATGTGGGCGGCGTCGCAGCCGCTGTGGCATGGGCTCGCGCGCGCCGATCTCTTCTTCACCGACGACGGCGTCGCGGTCGCGGAGCTGAACTGCGACACGCCCACCGGCGAAGCAGAAGCGGTCGCGCTCGGCCGCATCGCGCGCGCCGCCCACGCCGGCCTCGTCGACCCGAACGAAGCGCTGGAGCCGAGCTTCGGCGCGATGCTCGGCGCGCTGGCGGCCCGTGAGCTCGGCGGAGATCCGCGCGCGCCGCGCAAGGTCGGCCTCGTGTACCCCACAGAGTTCACCGAAGACCTCGCGCTCGTGCGCCTCTACAAGCGCTGGCTGGAGGCGCGCGGCCATACGACCGTCCTCGGCTCTCCGTTCAACCTCTCGCGTCGCGACGACGGCGCGCTCTGCCTCTTCGACACGCCGATCGACGTGATGGTGCGTCACTACAAGACCGACTGGTGGGGCGAGCGCGTCTCGGCGTGGACCGACGAAGATCTCGCCGATCCCGAGCCCCTTCGCGAGCCGCTCGCCGCCGCGCTCGAGGCGTCACTGGATCGGCGCGTGTCGATCGTGAACCCGTTCGGCGCCGTCCTCCCGCAGAACAAGCGGAGCATGGCGCTCATGTGGGAGCACATCCATCGTTTCTCGAGCGAGGCGCAGGAGATCATCGAGCGCTACGTCCCGGTGACCTCGCGCTTCGAGACGTTGCATGCCGAGCAGCTCCGCGCGCAGAAGGACGAGTGGGTCCTGAAGAGCGACTACGGCGCGGAGGGCGAGGAGGTCACCGTCGGCCGCGCCGTCGACGCGGCGACGTGGGCGACCTCGATCGAGCTCGCGCGCAAGGGGCACTGGGTCGCGCAGCGCTATTTTTCGGCGAAGCTCGACGCGCAAAAGCAAGCGATCAACTACGGCGTCTACGTCGTCGCCGGCCGCGCCGCCGGAATTTATGCGCGCGCGCAGGAAGGGCCGACCGACGCGCGCGCGCTCAGCTGCCCGGTGCTCGTCCGCGGGTGACGTGGGCGGCCTCGAGCCGCTTCGCGAACGCGGGCTCGAAGACGCCGTCGACGCGGATCGAGTACCGGAAGCGCGGGGCCGCGAGGACGCCGTGGTAGTCCATGTCGTTGAACCAGAAGACCGGCGCGTCGATCCGCGTGTGGCTGCCGCCGTCCGGATCGCGGAGGTAGAGCCCCTTGCCGCCGCGCGGATCGAAGCTGATCGACTGCGCGATTTCGAGCGTGGTGCCCGGCTCGGTGTCGCGATGCGCAGGCGCGTGATCGTTCGGCTCGATGCCGAAGAGCACGGCCCGCCCGATCTCGCGAAACGGGAGCGACTCCACGAACGCCACCGTCTTGGGCATGTGCTCGCGCGCCGCCGCAGTGAACTCCTTGCCCGACCCCGAGTGCTTGTCCTCCCAGCGATCGTTCTCGAGGAGGTGGAAGCATGCCTTCCACGGGAAGTATGCGCCGTGTCGCACGCTGAGCCAGCGCATCTGCGCCAGCGTGAACGGGCGATCGGTCTCGTCGCCGAACGCGGGGGGATCGTCGAGATCGACGTCGTCGGGATCGTCGCCGAGCGACACGAACGCCGCGAGCTCGTCGCGCGCGAGCCCTTCGATGACGTGCATCGCGTCGCGGTACCCGTCGTTCACCACCCAGGGTGCGACGACCCCCATCCACTTGAGGGTGCCGCCGGTGTAGCTCGTCTCGACGACGGCGAGCGCGCGGCTGATCTCGGCGTCGAGCTCCGGAAAGCACGACGTGTCGAGGAACGGCGAGAGGTCCACGTACGGTCGCCCCCAGATGCCGACGAGCTTGCTCACGCGAGGTGCCTTCGTGCGACGCGCTGCTCGAACGCGTGAACCCCTTCGTCGGCGCGCGTGTAGGGGCCGGGCACGAAGCCGGCCGAGGCGATCCCGCGCTGCTGCGCCTCGCAGATCGCGCGATCCTCGGCGTTCACCGTCTCCCAGAACCCGAGCACGTCCGCGAGGGCGGCGTCTTTGGCCTGCGGATGGAAGAAGACGTCGAACGCCACGCCGGTGCGCGCGGCGCCGCGCGGCTCCAGGCGGTACGCGAGGAAGTAGTCGGGCTGCAGGCTCGTAAGCCACGTCGGGAAGAGGAGCGCGTCGTACACGCGGGGCGTCGTATCGGCGACGAGGCGCGGCCGACCCAGGAGCGTGCCGGAGGTCGACACCGTGTCTCTCTCGATCGCCATCACGCCGCCGAGCCACGGTCCTTCACCCAGATGCGACGTCGCGCGCGCGGTCGGCGTGAGACGCTCGAGCGAAGGATGCACGCGCGTGAAATGGTGCGACTCCTGGAAGTTCGCGACGAGGAGCTTCCAGTTCGCCGCGGTCTCCCAACGCGCCTCGCCTCCTCGGCGTAAGTGGCGCAGATCGGTGGAGACGAGCCACGGCGGCACCTCGCCCATGGCCGTCTCCAGCGACGGCGCCGCCTCGTCGGCGGTGACGAAGACGAACCCCTGCCACGTCGCGAGGCGGAGTGAGATCAGGCCGAACGACGCGCGATCGAAGCCCTCGTTCGTGTGCGGCGCGTCCAGGAGGTGGCCCGCCTTCGAGTACGTCCAGCCGTGGTACGGGCAAACGAGCTGCCTGCATCGCCCCGCCGCCTCGGTGGCGAGCGGCGCGCCGCGGTGCCTGCAAACATTGTAGAATGCACGTAAGTCAAGATCGTCGCCGCGGAGGACGACCACCTCGTCGCCTGCGATCTCGGCCCTCCGCCACGCGCCCGGCGCCTCGACGTCGCGCTCGCGGCCCACGCACGTCCACGACGCGCCCAAAAGCGCGCGTCGCTCGAACGCGAAGACCTCCTCGTCGGTGTACGCCTGCGCGGGGAGCGCGCGGGCGCGATCGAGTGGGAGGAGGACGGACGCGAGGGCGTCGAGGGCTAGAGGAGAGCGCGCGTGCACCAGCGCGGAGCGTGCCAACAAACGCCGGCGCAGGGAAGGGTTCATCCTCCGCGCGCGTTGATCAGGGGGGATGCTTCGCCGCACGCTCGTCCGCCGCATGACCCTCGCGACGCTGCTCATCGCGACGCCGCTCGCCGCGCTCGCGTGGCCGTCGCGCGCCGAGAGCGCGGGGACGTGCGCGTCCCCCGAGCTCCGCGTGTGGAAGCGTGAGGGCGAGCTCGAGCTCGTCTGCGGCGGCGCGGTTCGGCGCGTCGTGCCCGCCACGTTCGGTGCCGATCCGGTCGGCCCCAAAGAGCGCGAGGGCGACGAGCGCACCCCGGAGGGGGCGTACACCGTCACGTCGAAGACGAGGAGCGATAGGTTCCATCGCTTCCTCGCCGTCTCGTATCCGAACGCCGACGATCGTCGCCGCGCGAAGGAGAAGGGGATAGCACGCCTCGGCGGCGGCATCGGAATCCACGGCGTGCGGGCCGATCTCGCCTCGCCCGCGCGGGCGTGGACGCGCTTCGCACGCGCGACCGGAATGGCCGGCGTTTGGGGTCCGACCGACGGGTGCATCGGCCTCGTGAACGAGGACGTCGAGTCGATCTACGACGCGGTGCCGGTGGGGACGCGCGTCACGATCTCCGCGTCGCGCTGAGCGTTCTCACCCGCGACTCACCCGCGCGTCGAGCGATCGAAGAGCCACGCGAGCCACGCGACGCCGAGCAACTGCCCGAGGCTCGGGCGCTCGATGACCGGGGCATGCCGGAGCTGCGCCGCGGGGTAGAGGGAGAAGAGGTTTCGCAAGCGCTGCGCCGTGGCCGCGTCGATCCCGCCGGAGACGGTCAGCCGCCCCCCGCGGTCCGACTTCACCGCGCGAATCGTGCCCCGCATCGTCGAAGAGCGCCCGACGATCGCCCGCGCCTCTGCGACGAAGCCGCCCGGCGCCCGCCCGCGGACCACGAGCACGCGACCCTCGCGCACCGATAGGCAGAAGAGCTCCGATTGCCGGGTGAAGAACCACAGCCCGAGAAGCGCGAGGACGGCAGCAGCGGCGTAGAACATCGCGCCGGAGCATACGTTCGAGGGGGTGCGACCCTTCCCTCAGCCGAGGTGGTCGATGAGCTCCGTCGACGGCATCGGCTTCGAGAACATCGGGAAATCGAATTTGAGCGCGTTTGCGTGCTCTTCCATCGACGTTGCCGCGACGCAGTCGGTGAGCGTGATGACCTCGAACCCGTGCTCGTACGCGGTGCGCATGGTCGACTCGACGCAGCAGTTCGTCAGAAACCCGCTGAGCACCACCGTCTTGATGCCCTTGCTGCGGAGGATGAAGTCGATGTTGGTGCTCGCGAACGTGTCGAGCCCGCGCTTGCCTTCGATCACGATGTCCCCCGCGGCGGGGGCGAGCGCGTCGATGATGTGTGCGCCCCACGTGTCCTTGACGAACGCCTTGCCGTCGACGACGCCCTTGAGGATGCCGTAGGGGTGCTTCGTCAGCTCGCCGTACCCGGGTTTGAAGGTGATCGGCGCGTGCATGATGGTGACGCCCTTCTTTCGCGCGGCGTCGACGAGCTTCACCGTGTTGGCGAGCATGTTCGTCGCCTCCATCACGGGAGCCACCGCCTTGTGGAGGACGCCCCCCTCCGAGGTGAACTCGTTCTGGAATTCGATGAGCACGAGCGCGGTGCTCTGGGGATCGAGCTTCATGGGACACGTTCCTTCCTGCGCACGGGACGGCGCCGCCCGATTCGAAGTGAAAAGACCATAGCAGCTTGTCAGACAAGCGGTCAAGCTGCTATGTAAGATCCATGGCGACCGACGTCAAGCCGCGGCCCCCTTTCACGCTGAGCGCGGCCGAGCGCGCTCCGCTCAGCATCGCGGTCGCGCGGCGGCTCCGTGAGGTCATCGTGTCCGGCCAGATGTCGGTCGGCACCGAGCTGCCGAGCGAGAAGGACCTGGCGCGCGATCTCGGCGTCGGTCGCTCGACCATCCGCGAGGCCCTGCGAATTCTCCAGGCGCAGGGGCTCCTCTCGGGAGGGGACACGGTGTCCACCCAGCGGCCGCGCGTCTCCGCCGATCAAACGCTGAGCATGGCCGCGAGCACGATGGAGAACGTCCTTCGCCTCGGGCAGGTGCCGCTCGCCGATCTCGTCGCGCTCCGCGTGCTGATCGAGGGGGCTGCGCTGCGCGAGGCCGCAGAGCGCGGCGACTCTCTCGCGCTCGGGGAGGCGCGGAAGGCCATCGAGATCATGAAGCACCCGCGCGTCGACATCGAGGCGTTCCGCGCCGCCGATCTCCAGTTTCACGGCGCGCTCGCCGCCGCGAGCGGCAACGTCGCGTTCGGGCTCGTCATGGGCGTCCTCCGCAGCGCCGTCTCGGGTCACCTCGGCGAGGCGCTCCTCCGCGTCGAGAACCCACGCGCCACGATGAAGAAGCTAACCGCGGAGCACGAGGAGATCCTCGTCGCCGTCGAGGGTGGTCACGGCGCGCGCGCGTCGCAGCTCGTCACCGGCCACATCCGGGCGTTCTACGAAGGGGAGGGGGCCGAGTCATGAGCGCCGCCGCAGTCGCCAGGTGGACGGGCGAGCTCGCGAGCGCGGTCGGCGTCGCCGTCGAGACCGATCCCGACATCGTCGCTTCGTACTCGCGCGATCAGGCCCCGCTCGCCCCCGCCGGAGCCGCGACCGCGCTCGTGCGCGCGCGATCGGTGGAGCACGTCGTGCGGACCCTTCGCTTCGCGAACGCGCGGCGCATCCCGGTGGTGACGCGCGCCGCCGGCACCGGCCTCGCGGGCGGCGCGAACGCCGTCGACGGGTGCATCCTCCTCTCGGTCTCTGCGCTCGACAAGATCCTCGAGATCGACGCGACGACGCGCACCGCCGTCGTCGAGCCCGGCGTCTTGAACGGCGTCCTCGCCGCGGAGGTCGCGTCGCGCGGCCTCTTCTACGCCCCCGATCCGGCGAGCCGCGACATCTCGACGATCGGCGGAAACATCGCGACCAACGCCGGCGGCGCGTGCTGCTTGAAGTACGGCGTCACCGGCGACCACGTCGCCGCGCTGAAGGTCGTGACGGCCGACGGCTCCCTCCTCCGTACAGGCGCCCTCACCACGAAGAACGTGGCGGGCCTCGATCTGACGCGGCTGCTCGTGGGCTCCGAAGGGACGCTGGGCGTGATCGTCGAGGCCACGGTGCGTCTGCTCCGCGCGCCTCGCCCTGCGTCGACGCTGATCGCATTCTTCGATCGGCTCGCGTCGGCCGGCGAAGCAATCGTGGCGATGGACTCGCTCGCAGATCTCTCCCTCCTCGAGATGATGGACCACACGACGGTGGCCGCCGTCGAAGAGATGACGAAGATGGGGCTCGACACCACCGCCGCGGCGCTCGTGATCGCCCAGAGCGATGCGCCGGACGCCTCCGCGGTGATGGAGCAGTGCGAGTCGATCTGCCGCGCCAACGACGCGCGCGACACGGCGCGCACCGACGATCCCGCGGAGGGAAAGCAGCTCCTCGCCGCGCGCCGGATGGCCCTCCCTGCCCTCGAGCGCATCGGCACGACGCTGCTCGACGACGTCGCCGTACCCAAGCCGGCGATCACGACGATGATCGAGCGCATCGCCCGCATCGCCGAGCGGCACGAGCTCGTCATCGGCACCTTCGGTCACGCCGGCGACGGCAACCTCCACCCGACCATCGTGTTTTCGGGCGCCGATCTCCAGTCGCGCATGACCGCCTTCGCGGCGTTCGACGAGATCGTCCGCGCCGCACTGGAGCTCGGCGGCACGATCACCGGCGAGCACGGCGTCGGCTCCCTGAAGCGCGGCTACTTGACGGAGATGGTCGGCGAGGCCGAGCACGCGCTCATGCGGCGCATCAAGGCGGCGTTCGACCCGAACGGCATCCTGAACCCCGGCAAGGCGCTGTAGGGTTTCTCCTGCGGGCGCTAGAGACCTAGTCGAGCGAGCGAAGTCCGCCCTCGCCTTTCAGGCCGAACGCTAGGCCGGTCTCGTGGCGAGGATCCGTGAGGATCGTGACGACGTGCTCGCCCACGTCGCGCGGCGTCAGCGGCTTGCCGAAGTTCGAGAGGAACGCCTCGACGGTCACGCCCTTCTTGCGCGCGTACGCCTCGGCGGCCGCCCGGCCGTGCGCGGTGTCGCCGAGGATCTGTTGCGGGATGATCGTCTGAAAGCGGATGCCCAGCTTGCGCTCCGCGGCGACGCCGTTCGCGTAGCCCGCCATCAGCCACACCATGCGCTTGGCGCCTGCGTGCCCGCCCGACATCGGTGAGCCGGCGACCGCCGCGCCGCTCGAGCTGAGGACGACGCGGCTCCCGGGCGCCAGCGGAAGACGCAGCGCCTCCTGGATCCAGAAGAGGGCGGACTTCACGTCGTGGTTCCAGGTCTTGCCGAACTCCTCCCACGAGATCTCGTCGATCGATGCCATGTGCGGAGACGTGCCGGCGTTCAGGATCAGCACGTCGGGGCGCACCGCGAGGAGCGTCGTCGTAGCGACCAACCGCTCCGTCACGTCGGCCGCGACGGTGGCGACATCGAGCCTCCGCTTCAGCTCGTCCAGTCGCGAAACGTCGCGGGCGACGACCGTCACGCGCGCTCTGCGTTCCACGAGCGCCTCCACGATGCCGAGCCCGATGCCGCGGCTGCCGCCAGTGACGAGGACTCGTTTTCCTTCGAGGCTTTCCATGTTCGCAGTCTCCTTGAGCTACGGCGCGCGGGCCGTTCGCTCGGACGACGACCGGCGGACCCGAAAAGATGCGGCCCATGCGCCCGCCGGTGAAATTTCTTCGGACCTACGCCACGGCGCGCGTCTTGTCGTACAATCGGAGCGATGACTCCGTTTCTCGTGGCCGCCTCGCTCCTGCGGATTCGCCGGTGATCGCGAAGAGGCCCCTCCGCGCCGACGCCGTGCGCAACCGCGACCACGTCCTCGACGTCGCGGGTGAGGTGTTCGCCTCCGAGGGCCTAGGCGTCCCCATCGACGAGATCGCCCGCCGCGCCGGGCTCGGTGTCGGCACGCTGTACCGCCACTTCCCGACGAAGGAAGCGCTCTTCATGGCGATCGTCATTCGCCGGATGGAGCAGGTCTCCGCCGACGCGCGGGCGCTCGAAGGGGCGAAGGATCCAGGGAAGGCGTTCTTCTCCTTCCTGTCGCGTCTCATCGACGACGTGCCTGTAAAAATGGATCTGATGAGGGCGCTCGCGGGGACCGGCTTCGACCCGCGCCGCACGGAGGCCAAGGTGGAGAGCCTCCGGGCCGTCGGCGCGCTCCTCGTGCGCGCGCAACGCGCCGGCGCCGTTCGGGCGGACGTCCAGGTGGGCGAGGTGTTCTCTCTCGTCCACGCGGTGCACGCCGCCATCGGTTCTCACGAGCGCGACGCACACTCCCGCGCGCGCCTCATCGCGATCGTCTTCGACGGCCTTCGCGGGTCACGCGCGTCGCTGAGCCATCCGACACGCACCCACGGCGCTTCCCCGTCGCGCGCCTCGTCTTTTTCTCGAAAAAACGGCGCGCGCGGCGGATGAGCTCACGTTCCGTGTGCAACGGGCTCCGGTACCCCGTACGATCTGGTCTGTGTCGATCCATGCGATCGAGCCCGGCTTCCTCCTCGCAGCCCCGCGGCTCGGCGATCCCAATTTCGAGGGGGCGGTGGTGCTCCTCGGCGTCCATGACGACGAGGGCTCGCTCGGCTGGACGCTGAACGGTCCGCTCGTCGACGAGGCCGCGACGATCGTGCGCGCGACGAGCCTGGTCTCCGCGGGCGATTCGCTGCCCGACACGTTCAACCACCCGGCGCTCCGTGGGGGCCCGGTGTCGCCGGCGTCGGTGTGGATCGTCTATCGCCGGGAGCATCGCGATGCGTTGCTCCCGGGGTCGATCGCGATCGGCAACGAGATCTCCGTGACCGGCTCGGTCGAGGCGCTGCGGGCGCTCATCGCAGGGCGCGGACCTTCGACGTTTCGCCTCGTCGTCGGGTACGCGGGGTGGGGCCCTGGCCAGCTCGCCGCCGAGCTCTCGCGCGGGGCGTGGCTCCCTGGCGCGGCCGACGCGTCGATCCTGTTCGGGAAGGACACCACGACGCTGTGGCAGCGCGCCTACGCAAAGGCGATCGGCAACATCCCCCAGGCGTTCGTCGCGACGCGCGGGATCGCCTGAGCTCGAAGGCTACTCGCCGGCGCGGAGCACGCGAAAGAGCTTCTGCAGCATCTGGTACGTGAGGCCCCAGACGCGCCGCCCGCCGACGTCGAGGTAGGGCAGATCGTAGAGCTGGCCGTCGTGCTCGTACTTGAAGGTGCCGCCCCCTTCGCCGCGGGCGAGCGGCGCGAGCGGCGTCCAGAGAGCCTCGGCGATCTCCTCGTTCGGTGCGAGCGTGACGTCGCGGCGCAGCGCGAACACGAACGGCGCGATGACGAGCCCGACACGCACGCCCCGCGCGACCGCCGGATGATCAGGCAAGCGCGCGAGGCGGCGCCCGTGCACGAGGAGATCGATCCCGACCTCCTCTCGCGTCTCGCGCACGGCGGTCTCTTCGAGATCGTGATCGCCGTCGTCACGGCGACCGCCGGGAAGCGCCATGTGCCCCGACCACGGATCGCTCGGGTGCTCGGCGCGGCGGATGAGCAGGATCTCCGCACCGTGCGCCTCGCTCCCGGCGCGCAAGATCGCCGCGACCGCCGCGCGCTTGCCCGGCTCGCTCGAGTCCTCCGCGCTCGCGTAGCCCGCGAGGCAGGACTCGAGCGCGGGCAGGTCGAAGCGATCCATGCGCGCACTGCCGTAGCGTGCCCGGACGCCTCGCGTCAAACGTTGCGGCCGTCGCGCGCGGGCCCCTTCACTTCGCGAGGCGCCCGTGGAGGAGCTCGGCGAAGGCGCGGCACGCGTCGACGGTCGTGAAAATGCCGACCACCTTGTCGTTGTCGACGACGACGGCCGAACCGTACTTGTGCTCGGCCATGGTCTTGACGACGTCGTCCAGCGGCGTGTCGGGCCCGACCGTGTAGGGGGCCTGCGTCATCGCGTCCTCGACGGTGACCTGCTCCGGGTCCACGTCTTTCAGCGTCTCGATGAGGTGGAGATCTCCATCGGAGACGATCCCGACGAGCTTGCCCGCGTGGAGCACCGGCAGGTGACGGATGCGGCTGCTTCGCATCATCTTGTGCGCCTGGGACATGGCCTGCTCGGCCCCGATCGTATGAGGAGTGGTCGTCATGTACTTTCGGACAGCGGGGATCGGCTTCATGTCCTGCCTCAGAGCATGCGGCGTGCCGTCACGCACGCAGCCAATTTCTCGGCGCTGCGCCCGCGCGACGACGCACATCCTGCGCCGGCGCGCAGCTTAGGGGCCGAGCTCCACGAACGCCACACGCGTGCCCTCGAGGTTGTCGACGAACGCCGCGCCGAGCACGCCGCTGCCTGCGACTGCGCCGACGTGCTCGCCGGCCCACTTCGGATCGGAGCGTCGCGGCGAGAGGCGCATCGGGGCGCGCGCGTCGCGGGCGGCGTCGGCCGGACCCCCGACGACCGGCACGCGGCGCCACCGAAACGCGGCGAACGCGTCGGGATCCGTACGCGCGGCGTAGTAGACGAGCGCGATCGTCCCGGACGCCTCGCGTGCCATGGCAGGATGCATGAGCGCGAGGCCCGGCTCACCTACGCGCGTTCGCGCGCCGAACGTGCGACCGCCGTCGACCGACCGCGCGAGGACCGCGGCCTCGAGGGGCGTGGAGCTTCCGGGATCGAGCGCGGCCGCAGCGAGGCCGTAGAGGACCGTCACCTCGCCCTCGTGCGCGAGGCACTGCGGGGCCTCGAGCGCGACAGCCTCGTTCGGCGAAGACACGACCACCTCGCGTTCACGCGCGAAGTGGGGTCCGCCGTCGGTCGCGTCGCCCG
Source organism: Polyangiales bacterium (assembly GCA_038231275.1). Taxonomy (GTDB): domain Bacteria; phylum Myxococcota_A; class Polyangia; order Polyangiales; family Polyangiaceae; genus JANYHK01. The sequence goes on along the minus strand of JBBRLQ010000006.1, from coordinate 275,620 downwards.
CGGAGAGCACGACGCCGCGTGAAGGATCAATCCATGCAATATACACGTGAGGGCCAGCAACGCAGATCGTCGGCAGCGCGCCCGCGAGCCCGTCCGCCTCGGAGACGATCACGCGAGGCGCAGAGCCTCCGTCGCCGTCACGGAGCGCGCGCACGACGAGCCTGGCGCGCGCGCGGTCTCCGCCCAGGTCCTCGCGCGCGACGAGCCACGCGGTGCTGCCGGTCGCCGCGAGCCACGGCGCTGCCGCGACGATCCCCTCGTCGGTGCCCGCCGCTTCGAAGGGCGGCGCGAACTCCAGCGTGCCCGCCGGCGCGCGCGTCGCGTATACGCGCTTTCCTGCGAACGCGAGCCAGGTCGCGCCGTCGTCGGTCGACGCGAGCACCGGACCGGCATGGAGCGGCTCGGGCGCGAGCAGCGACGCCGGATCGCCCCACGCGTGCGATCCCTTCACGAGCGCGCGAAGCCCGATGCGATCTCCCGCCGTCGCGCCCGCCGGGAGGCCCGTCCACCCGACCACCACGCGGCCGTCCGGCGCGATCGTCGCGTGCGCGTCCCGCTCGCGTTCGGTCCCCGCGTTCGCCGACACCAGCGCAGCGTCCCGGAGCGCGCGACGCTGCGCCTTTTGCTGCACGAGCATCCGCGTGACCGCAAGGGTCGAGAGGACGATCGCGACAGGGATCACCCAACGAGGAACTTTGCGGGCGTGCGCCTCTGCGGTCACGTCTCGGCGCGGATCGCGTCGATGGCCCGCAGGAGCCCGGTGGGCGAGGCCTTGAGCGCGAAGTACAGGTGGTCGCGATCGGTCTCGATCGCGCGCACGTTGAGCACTGGGAACACCACCGACAAGATGCGGCGCAGGCGCGCGTTCTGGGCGATCTTCGGCACCTTCATGAGATCGATCACGATGCGATCGCCGTCCGCCTCGACCACCGCAGCAGGGCGCTTGGGGATGAACTTCACGAGGTTGCCCGGCTTGCTCAAGTCGAGCGCGCCCGACTTGATGAGCGTCGCCACCGGCGATTCGCTCTCGCCCACGAGCTCCAGGCGAACGTCGCGCAGGCGGATGCCGACGCGGAGGGCGTCGGTGCTGAGCTCCACCTCGTCCACTTTGATCGCCGCCGACGCGCGCACCTGCGTGCCCATCGCGTCGACCGTCGCCGAGAGGCGCAGCGCGGGAGGAGACGACGCGATCTCGATGTCCTTCGGCGTCTTCTTCCCGGGCTTCAGCTGGGCGACGCCCCATCGCAACGCCGCGAGGGGCACTCCGAAGCGAAGCCCGGTCGCGTTGATCGCGGCCTTGACCACTTCCTGGGGGTTGTCTTTGACGTAGCCGATCGCAGCAGAGAGAAGATTGCCGATCTTCATCGTTGGACGACCGAGGCTATCCCAGGCAAGCCAAGCACACCATCTCTCCCTCTCCCCCTCCCTCTCCCTCTCCCTCTCCCTCTTCTCGTGCGCAGCACGAGGTGCAAAGCACGCGGAGGGAGGCTCGTCGCAAAGCGACGAGGGAACCGGCACGGTTCCCAAAAAACAGGAAGTAGTGCCCGAGGCCATTCTTCGTTGGCCTCGTCGACGAAGAATGGCCTCGGCGCCCTACGGCGAGCAGCAACGGAAGCCCGTCGCCCCGAAGGGCTGATCGGCGCGCTTGCCGCTCACGTGGTTCCTGCATTTCAGCTGGTTCGGATCGCCGGAGTTGTATTGGCCGCCCATGAGCGCGCAGTCGTCTTGCTGCCCCGACGAGCCGTTGCACGCGTCGGTCCACTCCCAGACGTTGCCGCTCATGTCGAAGAGACCCTGCACCGGGCCTTGGCACGTGCCGAGGACGCCGACGGGGTGGATGACCGGCGTTCCGCACGCGCTGGCGTCGTACGTCGCGCCGTACGGGTAGATCGTGCTCGCGTCGCCGCCGTTCGTGCACGCGTGAGCCCACTGGCCCTTCGTGGGATCTTCGGGGTCGTTGTTGTCGGGGAGGCTGCCACCGCCGAGCTTGCCGCAGAGGCGCTTGCCGGCCCACTGGCAGTAGGCCTGCGCGTTGCACCAGTTGACGAGCACCGGCAAGGTATCCTGCAGCGGCGTTCCCGCGTCGGGAACGAAGCTCGTGTTCCAGGTGCACACGCTGCTGGGCGTCGGAGGTGCCGGCGACGCGAGGAAGGCGCGGTACTGATCGTTCGTCACCTCGGTCACGTCGATGCACACGCTGCCGACGCGCACCATCGCGGGTGGCTGCAGCGCGACGCACCCAGAGTCGTAGGCGTCGGGCGCGCCGTCCGCGATCTTGGCGTCGCTGCCTCCGTCGCGTCCGGGGCCGCCTTCGACGTTGCCGACACCTTCGTCGCCGCCCGTGTCGGGCGCGTCGTGCGAGACCACGTCCACTGTGGCGTCGGGATCACCGCCGTCGGCGGTGTCGCCCCCGCCGGATCCGGAGACGTCGAGGCCGCACGCCACAGCGATGACCCCGAGGCCGACGACGCCGGCTGCGAGGAGAACGCGCACACGCACCATTCCCATGTACCTTGACGCGCCGCTCGCCTCCTGTCGATCGAAGACGCGTCAGGCCTTGACGATCGACTCCCAGTTTTCGGCGATTTCCTTGGCGGTCCAGACGCCGTCGTCGTCGTCTTTGAACTTGCCGGGCGTCTCGATGACCTTGAACGCGTACATGCGCGAGCCGGCGACGGCGAGGACGTGGCCGGTCTTGTCGCCTGCGAGATCGCTCGCGAGGAACAGCGCGGCCGGAGCGATGTGCTCGGGGGTCATCGTGTCGACGCCCTGGAACATCGGCAGATCTTCGGTCATGCGCGTCTTCGCGATCGGCGCGAGCGCGTTGACGGTGATGCGGTGCTTTTGGAGCTCGATCGACATGGTGCGCGTGAGGCCGTAGATGCCGGCCTTCGCGGCGGCGTAGTTGGCCTGGCCGAAGTTGCCCATCATGCCGCTCACGCTGGTCGTGTTGACGATGCGGCCGCCGGCGCCCTGCGCGACGAGCTGCTTTGCGAACGCCTGTGAGACGCGGAACGTGCCGGTCATGTGCACGGCGACGACGGAGTCCCACATCGCGTCGTCCATCTTGAGGAAGCTCTTGTCGCGGAGGATGCCGGCGTTGTTGACGAGGGCATCGACGCGCCCGAACCGGGTCACCGCGGTCTTCACGAGGTTGGCCGCGCCTGCGGTGGTCGACACGTCGTCGAAGCTCGCCGCGGCCTCGGCGCCGAGCGCCTCGATCTCGGCGACGACCTTGGAGGCCGCGCTGTCGCTCTGGCCGACGCCGTCGCGCGCGCCGCCCATGTCGTTCACGACGACCTTCGCGCCCTCCTTCGCGAAGAGGAGCGCGTGGGCGCGGCCGATGCCTCCGCCGGCGCCGGTGACGATGGCGACCTTTCCATCGAGAATTCCCATGCGCGGAGCATTACCACGCATTCATGCTAAGGAAAGCGGCGTGCGCCTGATCGTGCCGGGGCTCGCGCTCCTCCTGTCGTGCAGCAAGTCGTCGGGGGCGCCGTCCGATTCGCTGCCCGACGCGGTGACGTTCCCGCCCGGCTTCATGTGGGGCACCGCAACGGCTGCGTTCCAGGTCGAGAAGGGGAGCGTGCACTCCGACTGGGCCACGTGGGTGACGTTGCCCGGCAAGATCAAGAACGGCGACGTGCCGGACACGCGCTCGCCCGACGCGCTCGCCCACGTCGACGGTGACGTGAAGCTCATGAAGGACGGCGGACACAACGCCTACCGCTTCTCGATCGACTGGGCGCGCCTCTACCCGACGCGCGCGGCGTTCGACGCCGACACGCCCGACGCGGCCGCGGTCGCCGCGTACGACGGCCTGCTCCAGAAGCTCGTCGCCGCCGGCATCACGCCGTACGTGACGCTGCTGCATTTCGCGGTGCCCGACTACCTCTCGGACGCGACGAAGCCGAAGGAGCCGCAAGGCTTCGAGCGCCCCGAGACCGAGGACCTCTTCGGCCAGTTCTGCGGACGCATCGCCGCGCGGTGGGGGAGCCTCATCGATCTCTACGCGACGATCAACGAGCCGGTCGTCGTGCCACTCGGCGGCTACGTGCAGGGGAGCTTCCCGCCGGGGCTCGTCCTCGACACGAAGCGGGCGTTCGCGTACGCGGCGGGCGAGGTTCGCGGCCACGCCAAATGCTACGACGCCGTCCACGCGCACGACCCGAAGGCGCAGGTTGGCCCGGTCATGCACCAGCGCTTCGTCGAGCCCGCCGATCCGACCGATCCCGACGACGACGCCGCCGTCGTGCGCGTCCGCTACGTCAACAACCTCTGGTTCTTGAACGCCGTCGTGCGCGGCGACTGGGACGCCGACATCGACGGCACGCTCGACGGGCCCTCCGACAAGAAGGGGGACCCGACGCTCGCCCACCGCGCCGACTACATCGGCGTGAACTACTACTCTGCGCTCCGCGTCTCGGCGCACGTCGGCATCGTGCTCCCTGCGCCAGTGAGCGCTGCGATCACGCCTGACCACATCGCCTCCGATCGGCCGAAGACGGATTTCGTCTGGGATATTTATGCCGAGGGGCTTTTAGCCGTTCTGATGGAAGCCAAGGAGTATTTGCTCCCTCTGGTCATCTCGGAGAATGGGCTAGCTGATGCCGCCGACGCGAACCGACCGCGCTTCATCGCAGAGCACCTCTACCAAGCCGGAATTGCAATCCAGCGAGGTGCAGACGTCCGCGGCTATTTCCACTGGAGCCTCTACGACAACTTCGAGTGGGCAAACGGATTCTGCCCAAAGTTCGGTCTTTACCAAATCGACCCGGCCACCTCCGCCCGGGTGGCACGTCCCAGTGCCGATACGTTTCGAAAATTCATCCAGGCCGCGCGCGTCACTCGTGCCGACGTTGCAGCCACCCCGGCTTACACGCCCCCGCAAACCCGATGTGAGTGAGCTGGGGCCCGACCGGAGGACGACCACCGAGTTCCCCGCCGTCCTTCCGAGGCGCGTGTTGTCGGAGACCCCGAGCACCGCGCGCCTTCCGCTCAAGTTGACGGTGCCTGTTCCGCCGCCGCTCCCCGGCCCGCCCGCCATCAAAGAGGAGGTGGCGCCACCGCCTCAGGCCTCCACCGGTCCGCGCGCTCCGATGGCGAGCCTCGATCTCGAGGACGCGTTCGAGGCCGAAACCAACCCGGCGATGCTGTCGATCCCGATCCCCGAGCAGAGCCCCTCGGTGCGGAACGACCGCGCAATCCTGACGGTGCTCACTGGCGTCAACGCGGGCCAGGTCTTCTCCCTCGATTCGGACGACAACGTCATCGGCCGCAGCCGCGACACGAGCATCCGCATCGACGACGTCGGCATCAGCAGGAAGCACACGCGCGTCGCGCGCACGCAGGACGGGCGCTTCATCGTCGAGGACCTCGGCTCCACCAACGGCACCTTCGTCGCCGCGCGCCGCGTCGACCGCCTCGAGCTGCGGCCCGGCGATCGCGTCCAGGTCGGCCCCAACGTACTCTTCCGCTTCTCGCTCATCGACGCCACCGAGGAGCAGCTCGCGCGCTCGCTCTACGAGGCCTCGACCCGCGACGCGCTCACGCGCGTGTTCAACCGCAAGTATTTCCACGAGCGCCTCCAGTCCGAGGTCGCGTACGCGATGCGTCACAAGACGCACCTCGCCGTCGTGCTCTTCGACCTCGATCACTTCAAGAAGGTGAACGACACCCACGGCCACCTCGCCGGCGACGTCGTCCTTCGCACCGTCGCCGCCGCGGTGCAGCGGACGATCCGCCTCGAGGACGTGCTCGCGCGCTACGGCGGCGAGGAGTTCGTGATCATCGTGCGCGGGATCGAGCACGACAAGGTGGCGGTCTTCGGCGAGCGCGTTCGCCGCGCCGTCGAGTTCCTGGACATCACGTACGAGCGGACGCGCATCAAGGCGACGATCAGCGTCGGCGCCGCGTCGCTCGCCCAGATCGGAGCCGGCGCGACCCCGGAGGCGCTCGTCCTCATGGCCGACGAGCGGCTCTACCTTTCGAAGGATTCGGGCCGAAATCGCGTGTCCGCGTGACTTGACGCGCTGACTGAATCGCGATTCACTCCGTCTCCTCAAAAGAGGAGACTCCCATGGCCGTCGACATCAAGAAGCTATTCAACGAGGAACTTCCGGCTGCTCTCGCGAAGAACGCCGAAGACGCCAAGACCATCGGCGCGAAGTACCAGATGAACGTCACCGGCGAGGGGGAGTGGAACATCGACGTGTCGTCGACCGGTCCCGCGTGCAAGGCGGGCACCGACGCCGCCGACTGCACGATCACGATCGCGGCCGAGGACTTCCAGAAGCTCGTCGAGAACCCGCAGGCCAACGGCATGCAGCTCTTCTTCGCCGGCAAGCTCAAGGTCGCGGGCAACCAGATGCTCGCGATGAAGCTCCAGAAGCTGTTCGGCTACAAGTAGAGGGATGAGCCGGCCCCAGCGGAGCAGCTTGAACGCCCCGCTGTCGGGCGTTCGCGTCCTCGATCTCAGTCGCCTCCTGCCGGGGCCCTTCGCGTCGCTCGTCCTCGCGGACATGGGCGCCCAGGTCGACAAGGTCGAGGACGTGTCGGGCGGCGATTATCTGCGGCACATGCCGCCGCTCGTCGGCGACACGAGCGCGATGTTCCTCGCGCTCAACCGCAACAAGCGGAGCGCGAGCCTCGATCTCAAGAAGCCCGGCGCGAAGGAGGTCTTCCTTCGCCTGGTCTCGCGGTACGATGTGTTGCTCGAGCAGTTTCGGCCGGGCGTGCTCGATCGCCTGGGCCTCTCGCACGCGACGCTCCGCGCCTCGAATCCGCGTCTCGTCGTGTGCGCGCTCACCGGGTATGGGCAGACTGGGCCGCTTGCGCAGCGCGCCGGTCACGACATCAACTACCTCGCGCGGGCCGGCGTCCTCGGATTTCAAGGCCCGGCGAACGGTCCGCCGCAGCTGCCAGGCTTCCAGCTCGCCGACGTGAGCGGAGGTCTGTGGAGCGTGATCGGCATCCTCGCCGCGCTTCAGGCACGCGCAGCGACGGGCGAGGGAAGCGTCGTCGACGTGTCGATGGTCGAGTCGGCGCTCGGTTTCGCGGCGGCCGGCTACGGCGCGCTCCTCGGCGGGCAAGCGCCCGATCGCGGCAACGACGCGCTCACCGGCGGGCTGGCGGGCTACGCTACTTACGCGACGAAAGACGGCCAGGCGATGTCGCTCGGCGCGCTCGAGCCCAAGTTCTGGATCCAGTTCTGCCAGGGCGTCGGTCTGGAGCCGGACACGTCGGGGATGATTCCGGGGCCGCATCAGGGGGCTCTTCGCGAGAAGCTCACCGCGATCTTCCTCGGCAAGACGCGGGCGGAGTGGGAGGCGTTCGCAAAAGAGCGCGACTGCTGTCTCGAGCCGGTGCTCACACCCGAAGAGGCGACGAAGGATCCTCACCTGGCGTCGCGCGGCGTCTTCTTCGAGCTCGCGTCGCCGTGGGGCGCGCTCGCGCAGTTCCGCACGCCGCTGACGCCGCAGGGCCATGCTCACACGCCGCCGCCGCGCCAGGGGCAGCACACCGGCGAGATGCTCCGCGAGGCGGGGTACACCGACGAAGAGATCGCGAAGCTGCGCGAAGCGGGCGCGATCGCGTAGAGCAGAGTGCTTCAGGAGCGTTTCGCTCCGCTGCGCTTCGCTCCACTCAATACGGGAACCCGCACGCCACGTAGATCGTCGCCAGCTGCTCGCGCGTCGGCGCGCACTGGCAGCCCGATGCTGGAACGCTTGCGCTCGTGAGGCCGTCCTTCACGCAGAGGCACCCCGCGGGCGACGCCGCGCACGCGCAGGACACGGAGTACGTATGGCCGTCGCACGTGACCGAATCGATCGAGTCACACGCCGACGCTCCTCGTCCCGTCATGTGCCCGCTGCAGGTGCCACCGAATCCGGCGTCCGGCTCTGGCGCGATCTTCCCGCCGCATCCCGCGACCGTGCCGCGTCCCGTGGCGACGGCGCCGGCGACCGCCACGATCACCGCGACGACGACCGCGCCGACCGCCGCGGCTCCGCGGGGGACCGAAGGAGCGCTCGGGGTGGACCGCATGCCGAACGGCAGTCTCGTACGAGTCTCCCGTACGTACAAGGCCGCGCGATCCGGACCCCCGGGGGTCCTCGCCTTGACCGGGGCGAAGCCGCCAAATACGCTGTCATGTGCGATGGTGCGTGCGGGGTCCGCTTCATCCCCGCCTCTGCGGGTGTCGTTCGGGAAATACGAGCTCCTCGCGAGCCTCGGGCATGGAGGCATGGCCGACGTGTTCCTCGCCGCCGCGGGCTCCTCGTTCGGGGTGAAGAAGCTCGTCGTCGTGAAACGGCCGCGCACCGGCGTCGACGAGGACTCGGTGATGCGTCAGATGTTCCTCGACGAGGCGCGCCTCGCCGCGCGCTTGAACCACCCGAACGTCGTTCAGACCTACGAGGTCGGCGAGCACGCGGGGATGCCGTTCCTCGCGATGGAATTTCTCGAAGGGCAGCCGCTCAGCCGCTTCCTGCGGGAGATCACGCAGCTCTCCGCGAACGTGCCGCTCCCGGTGATGATGCGCATCGCCTCCGACGCGCTCGCGGGTCTCCACTACGCGCACGAGCTCGCCGACTACGACGGGTCGAAGCTCTCTATCGTCCACCGCGACGTGAGCCCGCAGAACATTTTTGTCGGCTACGACGGCCAGATCAAGCTCGTGGACTTCGGCGTCGCGAAGGCCGCGGGCAACGTCTCACGGACCGAGTCGGGGGCGCTCAAGGGCAAGGTCGCCTACATGGCGCCCGAGCAGGTGCGCGAGGAGCCGCTCGATCGGCGCATCGACGTCTACGCGATGGGCGTCGTGTGCTGGGAGATGATCACGCGTCGACGCCTCTTCACGGGCGCGTCGAGCGCCGTCGTCCTCGATCGCGTCGCGAAGGGGAAGATCCCGCGCTTGTCGGCGGCGGTGCCCGGCATCGCGCCGCTCCTCGATGCCATCGTGCACCGCGCGCTCCACAAGGAACCGGACAAGCGGTTCCAGTCGGCGCAGGAGATGAGGGAGGCGCTGGAGAGCTACATCGCGGCGTCGGGCGTCGTCGTCCTGCCCGACGCGATCGGCGAGACGATGACGTCGCTGTTCGCGCCGGTGCGCGCCGAGGTCACCGCGAAGGTGCGCGAGTACATGACGATGGAGGTCGCGCCGAGCCGCGATCCGATGACCGACACGATGGCCCTCGCGCGGCTCGAGCTCGGCGGCCGCGCGGTGCCATCGGGAGAGCTCCCGAAGCCCGGAGAGGCGTCGGTAGGATCGCTCGCGGCAGGGGTCGGTCCGGTGAAGTCAGGCGCTGCGTCCCGAAGCGGTGCGCTCCCGTTCGCGCTCGTGGCGTCGGCGGGGCTCGTCGCGCTGGGCCTCGCGGTCGGCGTCGGTGCGCGTCATCCAGCCCGCGGCGCGCCGCGCCCACGTCTGGAGCTCGCGGCGCGTCCGCATCACGAGATCGCCTCGCACGACGAAGAGCGCCGCGCGGCCGACGCGCCTCCGTCCCCCGTCGCCGTCACCCCTGCGCCACGCGGTCGCCCGACTCCTGCGCCGCCGTCGTCCCCTTCACCGCCGCCCTCCGATCCCACCCGCCCGCGGCGCCCCATCGACACGACCCTCCAGTCCGACTGACCCGTGCGAATCCATCACGTCGTCGTGCTCACGCTCCTCCTCGCGGCGCCTGCGCGCGCGGCATCCGGGGAGCGTGAGGCGGAGGAGCATTTCAAGCGCGGCGTCTCGCTCTATCAGGAGGCCGACTTCAAAGCGGCGCTCGTCGAGTTTCGGCGCGCGTACGAGATCAGCCACAACTTCCGCGTCCTCTTCAACCTCGGGCAGGCCGAGTACCAGGCGACCGACTACGCGGCGGCGCTGACGAGCTTCGAGCGCTACCTCCGCGAGGGCGCTGACAAGGTGCCGCGCGCGCGACGCGCCGAGGTGGAGCAAGAGATCACGCGCCTCCACACGCGCACGGGCGTGCTCATCGTCACGGTGGTCCAGGTTGGCGCCGAGGTGTCCGTCGACGACAAGAAGGTGGGCCTGTCGCCGCTCCAGCAAGAGGTGCTCGTCGCGACCGGCACGCGTCGCGTCGCCGTGAGCAAGGACGGGTACAAGCCGTTCACGACCTCGGTCGAGATCGCGGGCGGCGACGCGCGGCGGCTCGACGTGAACCTCGGCGCTTCGATCGAGCCGGTCGTCGCGCCGCCGCCCGGACCCGCGCCTCCTGCGCCCGCGCCCGAGCCGCGCAAGACGCCGCGCCGAATTCCGTGGGAGGGTTGGGCCGCGACCGGCGCGCTCACGCTGGGGGCGACGGTGACGGGGCTGCTCGCGCTCAAGGCCAACGGCGATCTCGACGACGCCCGCGCCAAATTCGGCGTGTCGCGCGCCGAGCTCGACAGCGCGACCTCGCGGACCAAGGCGTTCAGCATCGTGAGCGACATTTGCTTCGTAGGCGCGGTCGTCGCCGGCAGCATCTCGCTCTACCTCACGCTGACGCCGCAGGGATCTTCGAAGCCCGACAAGCCGCGCGTCGGCTTCTGGCCCGGCGGCGTCTTCGCGGCGGGGTCGTTTTGATGCGCCGCTTCGCCACGCTGGTGCTCGCCGCGACGTGCGCGTGCTCGCTGTTCGTCGACACTTCGGGCGATCAGTGCAAAACAGATGCGGACTGCACGCAACGCGGCGGCCCCTTCACGAGCGCGATCTGCGCGGCGGGCATCTGCACGCTCGACGGAGCGCCGTGTACGACGAACCAAAGCTGCATCGATCGCCTCGGCGCGCCCGCCGTGTGCGTGAGGCCCAAGGCGGCGTGCGTCCCGCTGCTCTCGCAGGACTGCACGAAGGTGATCGGCGATCCCGCCAACGACGACGCGGTGATCGTCGGCGCGCTCTTCAGCTTGTCGGGCACGAACCAGTCGTCGGGGACAGCGCGTATGCGGAGCGTGGAGGTCGCCGCCAACGACATCAAGCAGAACGTCCCGGGGATCCCCGTCGCGGCGAGCGGGAAGGCGCGGCCGCTCGTCGTGCTCGAGTGCGACGCAGCCATGGACGTCGGTCGCGCCGCGACGCACCTTGCGACGGAGCTTCACGTGCCCGCGATCGTCGGGCCGGAGGCGAGCGGCGACGTCATCACGGTCAGCGCGATCACGATCCCCGCCGGGACCATGATCATCTCACCCTCGGCGACGTCGACGGCGATCACGAACCTCCAAGACGACGGGCTCGTGTGGCGCACCGCTCCGTCCGACGCGGTTCAGGCGCTCGCGCTGCTCGATCAAGTCAGCCAGGTCGAGCAAAAATACCGCGCCGACAACGCGACCCCTGCTGGCACGTCGCTGTCGGCCGCCTTTCTGTACCTGAATGACGCGTACGGCCTCGGCCTCTACAACGCCGTCAGCAGCGCCGCGACGTTCAACGGAAAGCCGTTCGGAGACCCCGCGAACGCCGGCGCGCTCCTCGCGCTCCAGTACGATCCAAAGCCCGCCGATCTCGCGCCCGAGGTCGCGCAGACGCTCGCCGCGAAGACGCGACCTGCGCTCGTCGTCGGGCTCGGATCTACCGAGGTCGTCACCAAATACCTGACCCCGCTGGAGCAAGGGTGGGGCGCCTCCACGCGGCCGCTCTATCTCTTCTCGGACGCGGTCCACAAGCCGGAGCTCCTCGCCGCGGCCGCGGACGACGCGCTCCGGAAGCGCGTACGCGGCACCATCCCGGCGTCGCCGTCGTCGACGGCGTTCAACGGGTTCATCCTCAAGTACGTCGGCGCGTTCGGGGCGGCGCCGCAGGTCTTCGGCATGGCCGGAGCCTACGACGCGATGTTTCTCATGACGTACGGCATCGCGACCGCGCCGCGCCAACCGATCACCGGCGCTGCCCTCGCGGCGGGCTTCGCGCGGCTCGTCAGCGGGAGCAAGCTCGAGGTCGGCGGCGCGAACTTGAGCACGGGGTTCCAGATCCTCGCGACGAGCGGCGGCACGTTCAACCTCGAAGGAGCGAGCGGACCGCTCGATTTCGACGTTCGCACCGGAGAGGCGCCGTCGAACATCGACGTGTGGTGCATCGCGAAGGACGGCACCGGCGCGCCGGTCTTCGTGTCGTCGGGCCGCTTCTACGACGCGACGCGCGGCCAGATGAGCGGCACGTTCGATCCGGTCGCCTGCCTCGCCCAGTGAGTGAGACTCAAATCTTTCGAAGCTCCTCGACGAACTCCCAGTCGGCGAGCAGCCCCTTCTTGAGGAGGAGCGACAGGAGCGCGGCGAACATCGCCTCCCAGTGGACGTTGTCGCCCAGGATCTCGCTGACGTCTGCGCCGTGCGACAGCGCTCGCAGCGCGGCGATGAGATCGCGCGACGTGAGCTGATCGGGCAGCCCGCCACCGAAGCCGGGTGCCGGCTCGCTCTTGCGCCGCGGGCGCGTCGGCAGCGCGAGCGACGTCCCGTCGAGCAGCGTGAGCGCCACCATGCGCGCCTTGCGTCCCGGCGTCAGCTCGCGGGCCTCGATCTCCGGCGTCGCGTCCGGATGATCTTCCTCGGAGGGCGGCGGTCGGTCGGTGCGCGGGCCGTTCAGCTCGGGATCGGATTCGAGCGGCGTAGGCACCGGCGCGTCGCGGTTCGAGGACGCCAGCGCCGCGTCGGGGCTGGCGGTGCGCAGCGCGGACGGCGGCGCGGGCGGCGGCTTCGATGGATGCGCCCCTCCCGCCGGCTGCGGCGGTCGAGACACCGGCTTGGCCGTCGCAGGGGCCGGCGTCGCGTCGGAGATCGACGGCATCTTCTGACGCTTCGGCGGCAGCGGCGGCGGCTCCGGCTTGCGCTCGGGCGTCGTCGGCTTCTCGGGCATCGTGGCGGGCGCGGTCAGCGGGATCGGCAACGCCTCGTTCCCATCCGGATTGGGATAGTAGACGCGGATCGCGCTGCGGATGTCCGTCGGAGACGCGATCATCGCGCGCACCGGGAGGCCCGCCGCCTTCGACGCCTCGGCCAGCGCCTGCTGATGGTTCGGATCTTCCGTCGCCACGTAGAGCGTGTCGCCGTGCCCCTTCACGTGGCGTACGTAGATCGGCACGAGGCAGAACTTGTCCGCCGTCTCGCGCGGAATTCGGCTCAAGAGCTGGCGCGAGAAGTCGATGTGGTAGAGCGAGACCCAAGGCACGCCGAGCTGGAAACTAAGGCTCTGCGTGAGGTGTGCCTCCGTCACGAGGCCCCTCTCCAGGAGCAGCTGCCCCAGCTTCTTGCCCGGCTCGCGCGGCGCGCGGAGCGCCTCTTCGAGCTTCTCACGCGTGAGGGCTTTGGCCTCCACGAGGAGCTCGCCGATGAGCTTTGCCACGATGAAATGGTACGCGTTCTCGGGCGGAAGCGTGAAAAAACGCGCGGCCGGCTGCGCTCGGAGGAGCGGGTCCTACATGCCGCGGGCGGGACGGCACGCTTGGATCGTGCACGGGAATGGGACGACACGGGGACCGCGGCGGGCGCCCCGGGGGAGGCGCAATCCTGGCAAGGCGTGATACCCTCGAACTCCTCCATGCGTGCGTGTCCCCAGTGCGGAACTCCTTGTGACGACACGCACAAGTTCTGCCCTGGGTGTGGCTTCCCGGTCGGCAAAGTCGCCTCGAACGTCGACGATCCGCTGGTCGGCCGGACGCTCCCCGGCGGGTACGTGATCCTGGAGCTGGTCGGCATCGGCGGCATGGGACGTGTGTACCGCGCCGAGCAGAGCGCGCTCGGTCGCACCGTCGCGGTGAAGATCATTCACCCGCACCTCGTCGGCGAAGAGAACGCCGCCGCGCGCTTCATCACCGAGGCGCGCGCGGCGAGCCGGCTCAATCACCCGAACTCCGTCGCCGTCATCGACTTCGGCAAGACCCCGGACGGGCAGCTCTATCTCGTCATGGAATTCTTGCGCGGGCGAGACCTCGCGCGCGTCGCGTACGACGAGGGGCCGCTCGCGTTCCGCCGCATCGTCAACATCCTCCGGCAGGTGCTCGCGGCGCTCGCCGAAGCGCATCACCTCGACATCATTCATCGCGATCTGAAGCCCGAGAACATCATCCTCGAGCCGATGCGATCGGGCGGCGACTTCGTCAAGGTCGTGGACTTCGGGCTCGCGAAGATGCGCGCGGAGTCCGAAAAGCCTTCGATCACGAGCCCCGGCATCGTGTGCGGGACGCCCGAGTACATGAGCCCCGAGCAGGGCCGCGGCGATCCGCTGGACGCGCGGAGCGATCTCTACGCGGTCGGCGTCATCTTCTACCAGCTGCTCACGGGACGACTCCCATTCGAGGCCGAGAGCCCGACGCAGGTCGTGCTCATGCACCTCACCAGGCCGCCGGCCGATCCGCGGCAGCTCGCGCCGGAGCGTGAGATCCCGCAGGCGCTCGCCGACGTCGCGCTGCTCGCGCTCGCGAAGGACCCCAAGCATCGTTTCAGCAACGCCGACGAGTTCAGCGAGGCGCTCGCCGACTCGCTCGCGCAGGTCGAGGGGGCGAGCGTCGTCTCGCGAGGTCCTCCGACGGTCCTCACGAAGTGCCCGTCGTGCGGCGCCATGAACGCGTCGAACCAGAAGTTCTGCGGCGAGTGCGGCGCGTCGGTGATCGTCGGCGCGGCGCGAACCGCGAGCCCCGATCCGCCGCCGGTGCCGTCGCTCGCGGTGCCCAAGGGCGCGCCGGCGAACGGCAGCGCGGCGCCGGCGCGCAAGGTCTCCACCGATTTTCCGCCCGAGGACGCGAGCGGGTCCCGCCTCGTTCTCGACGGCGACCGGATCCGCTTCCCGCTCCCCTTGGTCGGGCGCGAGGACGATCTCGCATGGCTCGAGGACCGCAGGAACGAGGCGAAGTCGACGCTCTCCGGCGCGCGTGTCGTCGGTGAGCCTGGGATCGGAAAGACGCGCCTCCTCCGCGAGTTCCTGATCGTCTCGAAGGCCGCGGGCGACACCGTCGTCGTGACCGGCCCCGATCCGGTCTGGGCCGAGGTCGGCTACCACGCACTCCGTCGCGCGATTCAGTCGCTCGCGCAGCTCCCCGAGAACGGCGGCGCGCCCAAGGATTGGACGGCCGTGAGCTCCGAGGCGCGCCGTGGCCTGCTCGACGTCTTCGCGATCGAGGAGAAAAATAGGGGAACGCTCTCCCCCGAAGAGCGCCGCTTCGCGGCCGTCGAGGCGCTGCGCTGGGCGCTCACGCGCGCGGCCGAGCGGGCGCAAAAGGGGCGCGTCATCCTCGCCATCGACGATCTGCACCAGATCGACGGTGCGAGCCGCAACGCGTTCAGCGACGCGATGAGCGAGCCGTCGCTGGTGCCGGCGCTCATGGTCGTCACCTACGCCCCCGGGTTCGATCCGGGGTGGCCGGCGAGCGCGCCGTCGCGCGTCATCACCGGGCTGACGCCGCCGGTGGTGGCCAAGCTCTTGCGCGCCGGTGGCTCCGGCAGCTCGCCGTCGCTGGCCGAAGGGACCCGCGGGATCGCGCCGCTCTACCTTGATCAGCTGCTCCGCTACACGCGCGAGCAAGGCGGCGTCGCGCCGGCGCGCCTGGCCGACCTCATCGCGCTCCGCGTCGAGCGCCTCCCGCCGCTCGCGCGCCGCGTCCTACAGGCGATCGCCGTCTACGGCGACAACGCGACGCCCGACTCGCTCAAGCCGCTCCTCCCCGACACGACCGACGTCGCCGACGGCCTCCTCAACCTCGACGCGTGCGCGATGGTGGAGTCGGGCCCCGAGGGTCTCCGCGCGAGCCACCCGCTGCTGCGCGAGGTCGTCCTCGCGACGATCCCTGCCGCCGTCCGCCGCGGCCTCCACGCCTACGCGGCGGAGTACTGCGAGGAGCAAGGCGCGCCGATCGAAGTGCGCGCGTGGCACGAGTACCAGGCGCAGAACTCGTTCCAGGCGCTCATTCTGCTCGAGTCGGTCGGAGTGAAATGCGCCGCGCGCGGAGACATCCGCGGCACGGTGACGGCGCTGCGTCGCGGCCTAGAGCTCGCGCGGCGGGAGCTCTTCCGTGGCGAGCTCGACGACCCGATGCGCGCCGTCCTCATCTTCAGCCGCAAGCTCGGCGAGGCGCTCGTCGCCGCCGGAGATCTCACCGACGCCGAAGGCGTGCTCCGCGAGGCGCTCGACATCGCCGGCCCCAGCGGAAAAGATCGCGCGAGCGTGCTCGGCGCGCTGGCCACCGTCGCGAACGGCCGCGAGAAGAAGAACGAGGCGCGCCTCTACCTGCGCGAGGCGATGGAGCTGGCGTTCGAGTCGGGCGCGCACGAGCTGCTCCACTCGCTCGAGGATCTGAAGCGCAGCATCGCCGTCTGACGCGCAGCCCGATGCTCGTGACGCCCGTGATCTCTTCCCGTCTCCTCGTCCGGACCGCCGCGCCTGCGCTGGTGGGGATGCTCCTCGCGGCGTGCCCTGCGCGACCGCCGGGGCCGCCGGTCGCGGACCCGCCAGCGCTCTCGCTCAACGACGCGGGCACGCCGACGTGGCTCGACGACGTCGCCGCCCGCTGCGCCAAGATCGCCAGCTGCTCGAACGCGCACGATACGCCGCGCCTGCGCGATCCCGGCACGTGCATCGACTGGTGGGTCGCGCGCGTCAGGAGCGACACCGATCCCGTCCAAAAGTGCCTCGCGTCGGCCAAGGGCTGCGCGGAGATCGCGACGTGCGCGCGCGGCGCGGCAGGGGACGCGCGGGCGGCGTCGTACTGCGCCGCTCACCCGGGCGTGATGACGGCGTGCGATGGCGACGCGTTCGTGAGCTGCTCGGGCACCGACGGCGCGGTGAGCACGCGGCTCGACTGCGGCGCCGCGAGCGCGCGCTGCGAGGAGCGCAAGATCGCCGGTGGCCTCGTCGCCCGTGGTTGCTTCTCGCCGGCGCTCTGCCCCGACGGCGCCCCCGAGGAGCGCTGCGACGGACAAGGCGCGGCCATCGTCAGCTGCCACGACGGCCTCGTCGAGCGCACCATTTGCCCGACCGGCACCGTGTGCAGGCCGCACAAGGAGGCCGGCGGCGAGAACGGCGCCACGTGCGAGCCGACGGGCGAGCACCTCCACTGCGCGGAGGTCGGCGCGCGCTACTGCGCCGGCGATCGCCTCGTCGAGTGCGTCGTTCACGGACACTACGGGGACGCGCGCGTCTCCGACTGCGGCGCGCTCGGCCTAAGGTGCGCGGGCTCCGGCGCGCGCGCCGCGTGCGTCATCAGAAAGGCGCTCGAGTGCGAGCCGGCCCCCGCGCGCTGCGACGGCGAGGATCTCGCGTTCTGCGCCGCCGGCCGCCGCGTGAAGGTCGGCTGCCGCGGCCTCGGGCTCGGCCCCTGCGACGCGGACGCGCAAGGCCCCGCCGCCGCGTGCGCGCCGCCCAAGTAAGGTAACCTCTCCTCGTGGCCGTGCCGTCGCACATCGCTCGCTGGGATCTCGACAAGACCTACCTCCGCACGGAGTTCGACACCCTTCGCGATCTCGTGAAGACAGCCCTCGAGCGGGCCGACGAGAAGCGCACGAACCCCGGCGCGTCGACCTTGCTGCGTGAGATGGTGCGCGCGGGCGTGTCGGTCCACATCCTGAGCGGCTCGCCCGAGCAGATGCGGCGACGCCTCGAGGACAAGCTGCGCCTCGACGGCATCACGTGGGACAGCTTCACCTTGAAGCCGAACCTCCAGAACATGCTGCGCCTGCGTTTCCGCGCGCTGAAGGACCAGCTCGGCTACAAGCTCCCCGCGCTCCTCCGCGCGCGCACCAAGAGCGCGGACGACGCCGGCACCGAGAAGCTCGCGCTGAAGGAGACGCTGTTCGGCGACGACGCGGAGGCCGACGCGTTCGTCTACTCGCTCTACAGCGACATCTGCGCCGGCAAGGTCGGCGAGGATGCGCTCGTCGCCATCTGCGAGAAGGGCAAGGTCTACGAGGACGTGCTCGAGGGCGTCGTCTCCGACGTGCGCCGCCTCCAGCCGCGCGAGATCGTCGAGCGCGTGCTCATCCACCTCGAAGGCCAGACGCCGCCCGACGATTTTCGCATCTACGGCGCGCGCGTCGTCCCCTTCTACAATTACCTCCAGGCCGCCTTCGTGGTGTTCGAGGACGGACGCCTGCCCGCCGAGGCGGTGCTTCGCGTCGCGACCGAGCTCGTCGTCCAGCATCGCTTCGACGGCGACGCGCTCGCGCGGAGCTACCTGGACCTCGGTCGGCGCGGCCACCTTCGCGGCGCCGCCGAGACCATCGCCGCGCTCGGCGCCGCGCTCGCGCAGTGGACCGACCGCGAGAAGGTCCCCGGCGCCACCGAGCTCCAGCGCATGTGCGAAAAACTACCGGCGCACGCCGAGGCCGCGCGAAAGAGCTCGCGCCTCGCCGAAGAGACACCGACGCCCGAGTACGCGAAGCTCGTCGGCGCGCACAATCCGAGGAAGAAGAAGCGACGGTAAGCCCTCCTGTGCCACTGGCACACCGAGCGATCTCCCCGCCCTGCCGGACCGTCGCGCGTGCGCCCATCGGCGCGAAATCGAGCCAAATTACCCGATGGCATCGCCGTTGCGAAGGGACCGCGCGAGGAAGCCATGATGTCCCTTCGCATAAATTCGCTTCGCCTCGTCATTCTATCCACCGTTGCCAGCGCCCTCGCGGCGGGCGCATGCAGCTCGCGCTCTGGCGACGTCAAGACGGACGGCGATCGGGCGGTTGGGCAATCGACCTTCGTCTCCGCCCCGATGGCCGGTCAGGCGAAAGGCGGCGCGCTGAGCGGGGGCAGCTCCGGCGCTGGTTCGGCGGACGCCGGCACCGCGGCCCCCTCGCCAAACGCGGGCGCCGCCACCGGCGGACGCAAGGTCGAAGAGACCGATCTCTACCGCCTCGAAGGCGACCGCCTCTACTACTTGAACGCGTACCGCGGCCTCATGGTCTTCGACGTCGCCGACGTGGACCACCCGAAGCTCCTCGGGCGCGCGCCCATCTACGGCAGCCCCGTCGAGATGCTCGTTCGCAACGGCGTCGCCACCGTCGTCGTCGCGGATTGGTACGGCGCCCTCGACGACGGCACGCCCTTCCACGGATCGATCGCGCGCGGCTACGACGCGACCGACCCGACGAACATCCGCTCGCTCGGCGACGCGAAGCTCGGTGGCTGGGTGCGGGACCTGCGCGTCGTCGGCGACGTCCTCTACGCGGTCAGCGAGCAGTGGGACGAGTCGTACGGCTGGGGCCAAGGCGGCGCGATCGTGTCGACCGGCAACCGGGGCTACGACCTGTCGTCCTCGCACACGCTGGTGTCGTCGGTCAGCTTCGCGGGCGGCGTCGTCAAGACGATCGGGCAACTGAAGTACGACGGTTGGGGTGGCGTCTTCAACGTCACGCCGAGCTCGATCCTGCTCGCGCACGACGGCGCGCCGACCGGTCCCTATGACGTGGTGACGACGACGTCGCTCCAGTACCTCGACATCTCCGATCCCGGCGGCAAGATCAAGACGCGCGGAAAGCTCGAGGTCACCGGACGCGCGCAGGGGTGGGGCGCCGACAACGGGCGCTGGAACCTCGACTTCTCCGACGGCAAGGTCGCGCACGTCGTCGGCTGCGCGGCGGGGCAGGGGGGCTGCGGCGGCGCGCAGGGCTCGTACGTCCTCGCGACCGCGGATTTCTCGAACCCCGACGCCCCGCGCGTCCGCTCCGAGCTCACGATCCCCTCGACCGGTTGGGACATCGCGGCGCGCTTTGACGGCGCGCGCATGTACCTCGTCCCCGGCAACTACTACTACCGGCCGGGCGCCGACGGCACGCCGTTCCAGGTCTACGATCTGTCGAACGCCGACGCGCCCAAGCTCACCGGCTCCGCGCAGATCCCGGGCAACGTGTGGCTCATGATCCCCTCGGGCAATCGCCTGTTCGCGCTGGGCAACGACTACACGGGCCCGTCGAACAGCGTCTCGCTCAAGTACCTCGACGTCACCGATCCAGTGGCTCCGAAGCTCCTTGGCACGTCGAACTTCGGGGACGGCTGGGCGTGGACGCCGGCGGCGAGCACGTTCAAGGCGTTCACCAAAGACGACGCGCAGGGCCTCGTCGTGCTGCCGTTCAGCGGTTGGAGCGCGCAGTACGATCAGTACAGCGACGGCACCCAGATCATCGAGTTCACGCCGACGACGATCCGCACCGCCGGCGCCGCGAAGACGCGCGGCTGGGTCGAGCGCGGAATCTTCGTGAAAAACCGCGTGGTCGCGCTCAGCGATCTCTCGCTATCGGTCGTCGACTACACCAACCACGACGCCCCGCGCGTGGTGACCGAGCTGACCCTCGCGCGCAACGTCATCGCCGGGCAGCCGCAAGGGGCCACGGTCGCGCAAATCTCGAGCGACTGGTGGGGCAATGATCGCTCGCGCTCGGAGGTCCGCGTCCTCCCCATCGCCAACGCCGAGGAGTCGCACGACGAGCCCTCCGCGCTCACGCTCGACATCGACGGCGTCGCCACCCGTGTCTTCCGCAACGGCGATCTCGCGTACGCGGTCACGAGTACGAACCTCCCGGCGATCTGCGCGGGCGGCGTCGGCCCCACCGGCGGCCAATGCGGGGGAATTCAGCAGAAGGTGCAGATCATCGACTTGTCGAACAACGGCGCGCGCCTCCGCGGTTCGGTGGCTCTGCCGGTTCCGACCAACGCGGCCGGTGGTTGGTACGGCGGCTACTACGGTGGCTGGTACGGCGGCTACTACGGTTACTACTGGAACGACTGGTACGACGGCGCCGAGGTCGTCCAGGTCGGCGCCGACGTCCTCGCGTTCCGACGCTGGCAGCCGGTCTTCGACGGAAGCGGCCGCTACGAGGACGAGCGCCAGTCGCTGTACGTCGTCGACCTCGCGAACCCCGACGCGCCTCGCATCGCGTCCACGGTCGTCACGCGTGACTCTGACGCGTGGTGGGGCAATCTCACCGTCGTCGGCAAGACGCTCTACGCGAGCCACTACGAGTGGATCGCCGACACCGATCCGACGCGCGGCCAGGTCCGCTACTACCTCGATCGCATCGATCTCTCCGACCGCGCCCACCCGCGGGTCGGCGCGAAGATCAACGTCCCCGGCGTGCTCGTCGGCGGCTCCGAGACCGATCCCTCGCTCCTCTACACCATCGACTATCGTTGGTACGACGGCAGCGAGGGCCAACCGCGCAACGATCTGGACGTGGTTCGCATCGAGGGCGACACCGCGTTCCTCGAGAGCGCGACGCCGCTCAGCGGCTGGGTCGGCAACGTCTTCGTCCGCGGCAACACCGCGTGGGCGTCGGCCGAGCGGTACACCTGGGCAGCCAACGACGCACCGGAGGTGTCGCTCCACCAGATCGATCTGACGAGCCCGAGGCGCCCCATCGATCGCGTGGCGACCACGGCCGGCTGGGGCTGGCTCCTCGGGGTCGAGGGCGATCGCGCCATCCTCAGCTCCGGCTGGGGTGATCAGGGCATCGACGTCTACCACCTGTCGCCCCATGCGGCGCCGAAGTTCGACAAGTTCGTCCGCACGCGCGGCTGGTCGGTCGCGTCGCTCTCGCGCCAGGACGACAAGCTCTTCGTGTCGAGCGGCTACTGGGGAATGCAGGTCGTCGATCTGAAGTAGCGGAGGGCCGGACGGTCGGCCTATCCGCGCTTCACCGAGGCGACGGCGTCGTCCACCGTCGACAAGATGCGCCGCGCGTGGGCGAGGAACACCTCGCCGGTCGGGAGCAAGCGCATCCCGCGGCACGTCCGCGTAAAGAGCGGCGTGCCGAGCTCGTCCTCGAGCGCCCGGATCTGCCGGCTGAGCGGTGGCTGCGCGATACGAAGCCGCTGCGCCGCGCGCCCGACATGGCCTTCCTCCGCGACAGCGACGAAGTAGCGGACCTGGGAGAAGCTCACAGGGATCAATGTAGCAGAGCTCCGACTCTTCGAGATCGAAACGGTATTGGATCCCCCGGCCGGTCCCGGCCACGCTCGATCGATGGCGATCGTCCTCCATGGGCCTACCGAAATCGCTGCGCTGCGTCGCGCGGGCCAGGCCGCGGCGAGGACCCTCGCGCACGTCGGCGAACGCCTCGCCGCCGGCACGCCCACCTCCGCCATCGACGCGTGGGTCCGGGAGCACACGGCGACGCTCGGCGGCGCTCCGAGCCAGCTCGGGTACAAGGGCTTCCCCGCGTCGGTGTGCACGAGCAAGAACGACGTCGTCTGCCACGGCATCCCGCGCCGCACCGATGTCCTCGCGCCCGGTGACATCGTGAACGTCGACGTGACGACGATGCTCGGCGGATTCCACGGCGACACGTCGGCCACGTTCGTCATCGGCGCGGCGAGCCCGGAGGCGCTTCACGTCGTCGACGTCGCCCGCCGCTGCCGCGACGCAGGCATCGCCGTCGTCCGAGACGGCGTGCGCATCGGCGACGTCGGCGCCGCCATCCAAGAGCTCGCGGAGCGCGAGGGATGTTCGGTCGTCCGCGATTACGGCGGCCACGGAATTGGGTGCAAAATGCACATGGAGCCCCACGTCCCCCACGCCGGCACGCGCGGGGCTGGTCTCCGTCTCAAGGCCGGCATGACCTTCACCATCGAGCCGATGATCAACCTCGGCGGCCCGGAGACCGTGGTAGACGCCGACGGCTGGACCGTGCGAACCGCCGATGGCTCGCTCTCCGCCCAGTTCGAGCACACCGTCCTCGTCACCCCGACGGGCCACGAAGTCCTGACGCAGCTCGTCACCTGACGCAGCTCGCCCTCTGGAGCGAATCGGCACGCGCCCCGCTTTTTTGGTGGTAAGTCGAGCGTCATGAAACGTCACGTGCTCCTCTCGGCCGTCCTCCTCGCCGCGTGCGGCGGCGGTGAGCTCCAGAACACCCCGCTGCCCAAGACGCCCCCGCCCGGAGGCGGCACGCAGGAGCCGGGGCCTCCCGACCCGACGCTCGGCTTCCGCCGCGGCTTCTCGAACCCTGGCGGCATGTGGATGCCGGAGCAGCTGACCTTGCCCCAGCACGCCGAGACCCTCTCCAAGATGGGCCTCAAAATCGATGTGAAGACGCTCGCCGATCCGCTCGGCGCGCCCCTCGGTGCGATCGTTCTCCTGCCGGGGTGCACCGGCTCCTTCGTGTCGAGCGAAGGGCTCGTCGTCACCAATCACCACTGCGTCCAAGGGGCGCTGCAGAACAACTCGACGCCCGATCACAACCTCGTCGAGACCGGGTTTCTCGCCAAGACGCGCGCCGAAGAGAAGCACGCCGGCGCCGCGCAGCGCATGAACGTGGCGCAGGCCTTCCGCGACGTGACGAAAGACATCCGCGACGGCCTCGAAAAGATCAAAGACCCGGTCGCCCGCAAGGACGAGGTCGACAAGCGCAAGAAGCAGATCGTCGCGGCGTGCGAGAAGGATCGCCCCGAGCTGCGCTGCCAGGTCTCGACGTACTTTGGCGGCGGCATGTACCAGCTCGTCGAGACGCTCGAAATTAAAGACGTGCGTCTGGTCTACGCGCCGCCGCGCTCCGTCGGCAACTACGGTGGCGAGATCGACAACTGGGCGTGGCCCCGCCACACCGGCGACTTTTCGTTTTACCGCGCGTACGTCGGCAAGGACGGCAAGCCCGCCGAGTACTCGCCGGACAACGTGCCGTACAAGCCGAAGCAGGTCCTCAAGGTGTCGACCGCCGGCGTCCGGCCCAGCGATCTCGTCATGGTCACCGGGTATCCCGGCGCGACGTCGCGTACCGACACCGCGTCGGAGGTGCACTACGACGTCGACGTCTTCCTCCCGTACCTGATCGCGTTCTTGAAGGAGCGCTACGCGATCGCCGAGGCGCACGTGGCGATGGGCGGCGAGACCGGCATCAAGGCGGGCGTGCTCAAGCAGGGCGTGCAGAACGGCGTCGAGAACCGCGAAGGCGTCCTCGCAGGGCTCACCAAGGGCGACCTCGTGAAGCGCAAGGACGAGCTGGATCAGAAGGTGAAGGCGTGGGCCGCGCAGCCGGACAAGGCCGCGCACAAGACCGCCATCGACAAGCTCGAGTCGCTCCTCGCAGACCAGCGCAAGACCCGCAAGGCCGACTTCGAGCGAGGCCAGACGTTCTCCGCATCGCGCATGCTGGGAACGGCCATCGCGCTCGTGCGCTGGGCCGAGGAGCGCGACAAGAAGGACGCCGATCGCAAGCCCGGCTTCCAAGAGCGCGATCTCCCGCGCGCCATCGGCGGACAGAAGCAGCTCGCGAAGGCCTACGATCGCGCGATTGATCGCGCGCTGCTCCGCGGCTCCCTCGTGCGCGCCGTGAAGCTCCCCGACGCCGAGCGTCCGTGGCTGACGACGCTGCTCGGGGCCAAGCCCGGCGCCAAGATCGACGTCGCCTTCGTCGAGAAGACGCTCGACGGATGGTACTCCTCCGCGCTGCTCGAGGACGAGAAGCTGCGCCTCGACCTCCTGCAGACCGGCACCCCGAAGGCGCTCGCGGCGTCGAAGGATCCGTTCGTCCAAGCGGCGCTCCGCATCTGGCCGATCTACAAATCCGAGGAGAAGAAGGCCGACGCGCGCACGGGCGAGATGCTCCTCGTCATGCCGTCGTACGTGCTGGGGCTGCGCGAAGTGCAAGGCGGAATGCTGGCGCCCGACGCGAACTTCACGCTCCGCGTCACGTACGGCACGGTGCGCTCGCTCAAGCCCGAGTCCACCGCGCCGGCCGATCAGCCGTTCACGGTCGGCTCCGAGATCCTGACCAAGAACACCGGCAAGCCCCCGTACGACGCGCCGAAGGGACTCCTCGAGGCGCTCAAGGCCAAGCGCTTCGGCGCATACGCCGACCCGTCGCTCGGCGGCGAGCTCCCGATCGATTTCTTGAGCGATCTGGACATCACGGGCGGCAACTCCGGCTCGCCGACGCTGAACGACAAGGGTGAGCTCGTGGGACTGGTGTTCGACGGCAACATCGAGGGCGTCGCGTCCAACGTCGTCTTCAACGGCGCGACGACGCGCTCGATCCACGCGGACGCGCGCTACATGATCTGGACGATGGACACCGTCGACGGCGCCAAGCACCTCGTGAAGGAGATGGGAATCACGCCGACGCCGTGAGGCTCGGCGGCGTCGCTCGCATCACGGGGCGTCGAGCACTTCGCGGACCTTGCGGGTCAGGCCCTCCGGCGTCAGCGGCTTCTGGAGGTATGCCACCGCGTCGTCGATGACGCCGTGGCGCACCACGCTGTCGTCCGTGTACCCGGACATGTAGAGTACACGCATTCGCGGCCGGATCGCGGTGAGCTGCTTCGCCAGCTCGGGGCCGCTGATTCGCGGCATGACGACGTCAGTGAGCAAAAGGTGGATGGGATCGGGGTGCTCCGCGCAGTACGCCACGGCATCTTCGATGAGGCGCGTCTCGAGAACCGTGTAGCCGCTGCGCGTCAGGATGGAGCTCGCGACCGACCGGACCTGGGCGTCGTCCTCGACGAGGAGGACCGTCTCCGTGCCGCGCATGGTCGCGGCCCCGGTCTCGATCGAGAGGGGATCGAGCGCGGCGTCGACGCGGGGGAAGTAGATCTTGAACGTCGCGCCCTTGCCCGGCTCGCTGTAGACCCAGATGCTGCCGCCGCACTGGCGCACGAAGCCGAAGACGGTGGAGAGGCCGAGGCCGGTCCCTTTCCCTTGTTCCTTCGTCGTGAAGAACGGCTCGAAGATACGCGCCTGAGTCGTCCGGTCCATGCCGACGCCGGTGTCGGTGACCGCGAGCATCACGTGCGGCCCCGGCGCCGCCCCCAGGTGCTCCTCGGCGTAGGCCTTTTCGAGCATCACGTTGGCGACCTCGATCGTGAGCTTGCCGCCCGTCGGCATCGCGTCGCGCGCGTTCACGACCAGGTTCAGGATCACCTGCTCGATCGAGCCCGGATCGACGCGAACCTTGCCGGACGGCGCGGCGACGGAAACGAGCTCGATGTCCTCCCCGATGATGCGGCGGAGCATCTTGTCCATGCTCGCGAGCAGCGTGTCGAGCGTCAGGACCTTGGGCTGCATGAGGCGCTGTCGGCTGAAGGTCAAGAGCTGCCGGGTGAGCTCGGCGGCGCGCGAGCCCGCCTTCATGATCTCCTGCACGTCCGCGCGCGACGGCTCGTTCGGAGACATGTCGGCGAGCGCCATCTCTCCGCAGCTGAGGATGACGGAGAGGAGGTTGTTGAAGTCGTGCGCGACGCCGCCGGCCAGCCTGCCGACCGCATCCATCTTTTGCGACTGCCGGAGCTGCTCTTCGAGGCGCGCGCGCTCCGTGAGGTCGCGCGCGACGACGAGGCGACAGGCCCGGCCATCGACGTGCACGCTGTGCGCCGTGAGCTCGACCTGGATGATGGCGCCGTTCTTCTTTTGGTGGCGCCAGACGCTGGTGCTCCGTCCGCGGTTCGGCAGCTGCACGGCCTCGCGCATCGCGGCGACGTCCTCGGGCGGGCGGATGTCGGCGAGCGTCATCGCCAGGAACTCTTCGCGCGAGTAACCGTATTCACGCACCGCCGCGTCGTTCACGGCGAGGAAGCGGAGCGTCTCTGAATCGAACAGCCATTTGGGGAGCGGGCTTCCGTCGAACATCATCCGATAACGGGCCTCGGAGGCGCGAAGCTCGGACTGCGTCCGTGCGTTGGCGACGGCGAGCGCCGCGCGATCGGCGAGGCTGCGCGCGAGATCCAAATCGTGCGCGTCGAACGGTGGCGACTCCTTTCGGAATCGCAAGAGGACGATCTGGCCGTACGACCGCTCCCGCACCCGCAGCGGGACGATGAGCATACTGTGCGTCCCCATGCGCTTGCCGAATTCGACCGCGCGGGGCGACGCATCATTTTGGAGGGCCACGCGATCGAGCTTTGGCGCCAAGAACGGCTCGCCGGTCTCGTGGACGCGACGGGCGATGGCGTGGCTGGCGAGCGCCATTGGCTCGGCGAACATCTCGCGCGCGCCTTCGAGCGCGTCGTCGGGGCCATGCATCGAGACGGGAACCAGCGACGCGCCGTCGCGCGCGATCATCATGACCGCGCAAAAATCGCGCACCACCGTGCCGAGGCGGCGGGCGATCTCGTCGGTGAGGGTGTGCTCGTCGTTGGATGCCACCGAGAAATCCGCCGACGCGTCGGCCAGCACGCGCAGTCGATCGGCCATCCCCTGGCGTGCTGCGAGCTCGCGTTCGGCTCCCTCGGCGCGCAGTGCGAGGTCGTCGAGCAGGACGTTGAGGGCAAACGCGACCCGAGTGACGGGCTCGTCGGCGTCCGCGTCGTCGGAAACCTCGACCCGCGCGGCGCGGTCCCCGACCGACGCGCTCGCCATGACGGCGAAGATCTCGTCGAGCGTCGGTGCGCGCTTCACGTTGGGCCGTTCTCGCGCAGCCACGATCGCGCGTCGCTCTCCGTCGCGAAGGGCCGGAGGTTCACGCGCGCGCCGATGCGGAACATCTCCGCCGTCACCCGGAGGAGTGGCGTGAGGTTGTAGAGCGCGATCCGCAGGCGCGCGCGATGGGCGGTGAAGAACGCGCGTACGACGGCGCGGAGCTCGGGCTCGGTCCGGCCGATGCCCGCGGCGTCCACGAGGACCGCATAGGGAGCCGTGTCCCCGTCGACCCATGTCTTGAGCGCCGCGACCAGGGCGACGCCGTCTGCTCCGCCGAGCGAAGTGCCCGGCGCGCACGTCAACGTGGCGACGCGCGATGCGGGATCCCAGGTGATGTCGAACGCGCCCGCCTTGATGCTCACGGAACGCCAATCGTAGGCCAAAGAAAAACGGCGGCGAAGGATTGCGGCGCGGCAAATTCGCCACGTCAGTGTTCGTCCTACGCGGGTTTGTGCCCGGTCACGCCGCCCTCACACCCACGCGTTGTTGAGGATTTCGCCGACGCCACCCGCGCCGGGGACGATGTACTGGCGCTCGTCGAGCCCCTTTTCGTCCTCCCACCGCGTCCCCGGCACGGTGGTCAGCACCTCCGGCGCAGACAGGCCGCGATCGAGGCGCAGCGCATAGATCACCGCGTCGGGGTGCGCCTGAAGCACGTTCTTGATGTACTCGGGCGTGACGATGAGGTGCATCGTGATGCACTTTCCCGGCTTGCCATCGAGCTTCGTCTTGTAGTGCGACAGCGCGCTGATGAGCGAGCCGCCGGTCGCTCCCATCGGATCGGGAAAGAGGACGATGCGGCCGTCGACGTCGCGGCCGATCTTCGCGTCATGCCATGCGGTGCCGGTGACGCGACCCTTCTCATCGGTCTGGCGCGACATGAAGAGGTGATCCTGCCGGACGCCGTCGGGATCGATGACGGAGTTCAAGAGATCGTAGACGATCTGCGAAGGCATCGTGCCGGCGCGCGCGATGCCGACGGTGATCGCCTTCGTGTCGGCGGCGAGGGCGATCCCGCGGTAGACCGCCTCCGGACGCTGCGTGACCATTCGCGTCGGCACGTCGATGCGCTCGCGCGGGAACTCGGTGGCGAGCACGACCTCCGCGAGGCGCTCGTAGAGGGCGCGAACGAGGCGCCCGACCTCGGGCTGGACCGTTTCACGTGCGCAGAGGCGCGCGAGGAGCGTCCACGCGACCGGATCATCGAGGAGGTGGACCTGCGGCCCGTACCGGTGATCGATCTGAGGGTGCTGGTAGCGGCTCTGGGCGTACGCGGTCTCCGGCATGCCCGGCGTCTACTCGCAGCGCCGCGTCACGTCCAGTGGCCCGCGCGCATGGCGGCGGCGTCGATGACCTTCACCTTCGGACCGAGGGCTTCGCGGAAGCTGTCCTCGTCTTCGTCGTCCATGATCGCGTCGCCGAAGCCGGCCGCGATCTCCATCGCCGTCGAGAGGATGCGGAGGAATTGGGCGAAGCTGGAGGCGGCGAGCGTCGGCACCCAGCGGTCCTGGCCGCTCATCGCGGTGTAGACGGGGCAGTCCCCCTCGGGATCGGGCTTCGACACGTCGAGGAAGTAGGGATCGCCGAGGAGCGAGCTCTCCGCGATCACCACCCACGAGGCTTTCCAGTCGAGGGGGACCGACGCGCCAGGCTCGGCGGGCGTCTTGATGGCGTCCTGGGCCCTTTCGAGCTCCTCGGCAGGCATGAGGCGCACGCGCTCGACCGGCGTGACGGTTTCGACGCGCACCGGGTTCGCGCCCGCCAAAAATGCTCTATAACGCGCCGGAATTTTGAGCTTTTTTTTCAGCTCGTCGATGAGGGGAGCGGGCGCTTTGCCGAAGCTGACATCGATCTTCCGACGCTGAGATATGGCCTTGAGTCCCTCGACTGCGTCGACGAGATCGCTATCCACGTAAACCCTCGCAAAAGTTCAGAGGACCCTACGCTAGCAGAATTCCCCCGCGAGCCTTACCGGTTTTCGTCCGCAGGGGAGGTCGGAAGGGCGACGGGGCTCGCGCCCGCGCGGACGGTGCATGAGATGCGCTGGACGTAGCTGGCTGCGCGCGCCGTGCCGCCGAGCGCGCGAAGGAGCTCAACGTTCGCGTCGACGGCTGCGATGACCCTCGACAAGGCGGCGGACCCGAGGGGGCGTCGCGGGACGACGCGCGCGTAGACCGCGGTGACGTCGTTGTCGGGGAAATCGAGCTCGACGTCGGCCTCGAGGGGGGTGGTCGCGCCGGTCAAGAGATCGAACGCGGAGGGATCGCGCGTGGCCTGCGGGCAGAGCATGGGGCCGAGCGCGGCGCGGGCCCACGTGGCGACGTCGATTCCGGACGCTCCCCCGAGCGGCGCGCACGCGCGGCCGTCCCACACTTCGGCGGGTCGGCAGGCGCGCGGCGCGACCGCGGGGATGATGTCGGGCTCGAGGCACCGCGCAAGACCGCCAGCGACGTGGAGCTCCTGCTGCTTCTTGCACCCGAGGACGTGCGTGGCGTCCGTCGTCACGTGCTGACGCTCGCCGATCGCGCGGAGGGCCAGCTCGCCGAGGCACTCGCCGGTCAGCTCGTCGCGGACGTGACCTGCGTCGCACGGCCGCGCGACGCAGGCGCCAGCGGCCGGATCCCACGTGGCCGCCGGTCCGCAGATCTTCGCGGCGACGGTTTGGCGAACGCACGCGCCGAGGACGAGCACGTCGTCGCGCCCGCACGCCGCCGGCTCCGCGACCTTGGCGGGGCGACACGCCGCCGCGAGCGCCAGGATCCCGACGGCCCACCGTGCCACGCTCCGACGCTACCACGCGCGCGTGCTACCGTTCCGCGCGCGATGCTCGCGGTGCACCACGAAGGAACCAAGGAGCTGGGCGACACCCTCGCGCGCCTCGCCGTGCGCGGGGAAGCGGACTTCTCGCGCGTCGAGCCGATCGTGCGCGAGATCCTCGCCGCCGTCCGCGCGGAAGGTGATGCGGCGGTCCGCCGGTACTCTTCGAGGTTCGACAAGAGGAGCGCCGCGTCGCTCTTCGTTCGTGAATACCCTGGAAAAGAAGCCCTTTCACGTCTCTCGACGCCCGCGCGCGAAGCGATGGAGCTCGCGGCGGCGCGCATCCGCCGGTTTCATTTGCATCAGAAGGACGCCGGCTTCTCCTACGAGGAGGACGGCGTCGCGCTGGGCGTTCGCGTCTCGCCGGTCGCGCGCGCCGGGGTGTACGCGCCGGGCGGAAAGGCGCGGTACCCGTCGAGCGTGCTCATGAGCGCCATCCCTGCGCACGTGGCGGGCGTCCCCGAAATCATCCTCGCCACACCGCTCGCCGGCGACGCGTCCGACGATCCGATCTACGCCGCCGCGCACCTCTCGGGCGTGACGGCCATCGTCGACGCCGGCGGAGCGCAGGCGATCGCCGCGCTCGCGTACGGCACCGCGTCGGTGCCGCGCGTCGACAAGATCGTCGGTCCCGGCAACCTGTACGTCGCGTGCGCGAAGCGCTTCGTGTTCGGCGCCGTCGACATCGACTCGATCGCGGGACCGAGCGAGATCCTCGTGGTCGCGGACGCGTCCGCCGATCCGCGCGTCGTCGCCGCCGATCTCCTCAGCCAGGCCGAGCACGACGAGGCCGCGTACCCGCTCCTGGTCGCGAGCTCCGCCGAGATCGTCGCGCGCGTCGAAGAGGCCCTCGCCGCGCAGCTGGCCACGCTCCCGCGCGTCGCGATCGCGAAGGCGTCGCTCGAGGCGAACGGCCACGCCTTCGTCGCCGCGTCACGCGCGGAGATGGCGCGCATCGCCGACGTGCTCGCCGCCGAGCACCTGAGCCTGCAAGTGGACGATCCGCGCGGCATGCTCGCCGCGATCCCGCGCGCCGGCGCCGCCTTCATCGGGCACCTCACGCCGGAGGCCGCGGGGGATTACTTGGCCGGTCCGTCGCACGTGCTCCCGACCGGCGGCGCGGTGCGCTTCGGCTCGCCGCTCGGCGTCTACGACTTCGTCACGCGCACGTCGCTCATCGCGTACTCGCCCGAGGCATTGCGTGCGCACGGCCATTTCATCGAAGAATTCGCGCGTCTCGAGGGCCTCGAGGCCCATGCCCGCGCAGTCGCGGTGCGCCTCGGCCGCTGACGTTCGCGCCCATCACGGAAGGACGACGGTGCCCGTCCCAGCGGGGCAGGCGGCGTCTTCGTCGGCGACGGTGCGGGGTGGATAGAACCAAGAAATGGCGAGCGTCGCGCAGACGTACCCGCCGCTCGACTCGTGCTCGCAGCCGAAGACGGCGCCCGTGAGGTTGCATCCGGCGTCGGCCCACGTGCCGCTCAGGTTCGCGCACGTAGTCTTCTGGATCTGGATCGACAGCGCCGTCACGCCGAGATCGCCCGTGTACCCGTACGCGTTGCACATGCTCGCGTTCACGACGCAGCTCCCGTAGAAGGTCCGCGGCGCGCCGTCGGGGACGTCGCCGAGCGCCGAGCACCCCGAGTCCTCGCCCGAGTCCGGGGTCCCCGTGTCGCTGCTGCCGGTGTCGGCTGTGCTCCCATCGCGCTTGCCGGAGTCGATGCTGCTGCTGCCGTCCGATCCGGTGCCGCCGCCGTCGCTTGCACCGCCCTCGCCACCGCCCCCGCCGCCACCCCCGCCGCCGCCCTCGCCTCCCGCTTCGGACGAGGAAGGCACCGATCCGTCGGTTCCGTCGCCGTCCCGCGCGTCGAGCCCCAAGAGCGCGTTGCACCCCGCGAGGGCCCACAGCCCACCGCATGCGATGGCCACCACGGCGCGCCCTTGGGTTCGCATGCGTCCGGATCCATCCCATTTCTACCGCCCGACGCAAAGCAAACCTACACCCAGCGTCGAGGTGGGGAGATCTCCGCCGTGCGCATTGCGGACGGTCAGGCTCCTAACGGAAGAACCCCTTTGAGACTATAAAACACGGGATTCGCGTGCTTTAGTCCGCGGAGCGTTGCTTGCAGGAAGCCTCACGCTTTCGCTCGCGCGCGTGAGATGTCGCCACCAGGCGAGGTCTTCTTTTGAGGAGGTCGACGATGAGCTCGAAGTGGATCCGGCGGCTGGGCTTGGTTGCGATCGCGGGCGCCGTCATGCACGGCGCGATCGGCTGCGCGCAAGAGCGCGATCCGATCAACCGCGTTCAGTCGAGCGCGCTCTCCAAGCACTTCTTCGTCGGCGACGATCTGTCGAGCCCGAAGGACGATCCCGAGTTCTACATGCGGAACACGGTCGTCGACGTCCCGTACGGCGCCGCGCAAGACGGCATCTTCACCGCAACGTACGCGCAGCCGCTCTCCCGCATCAAGTGGGAGATCACCGGCTCCGACGAGCACGCCACCCGCCTCGTCGCGCGCCAGACGTACGAGCACATCCAGAGCAGCGACTTCAAAGGCTCGCGCCGCACGAACGACGGCCAGGTCGTCGCGATGTTCCAGGTGCTCAGCCACTTCGACATCCGCCGCGCCTACAACACGACGACCGGCGAAGAGCTCAACGTCATCGAAGAGAACACCACCGACCGCCCCTGGTACCAGCGCGAGTTCTTCCGCGTCGACTGGGGGAAGAACATGGTCACCGACGGCTACGAGGTCGACACGCTCAGCCAGATGGGCGTCTTCGGCGGCATCCAGTGGGATCCGATGGCCTACGCCGTCGACAACCCCGACGATCCGAATCACCCTGTTTTCTCGCAGAACGAGGGCTACTTCGACGTGACGACGAAGGCGTTCGCGACGCCCAAGGTCGTCGAGATCCCCGAGCTGCCCGGCGAGAAATTCCCGTTCTGCTTCTTCCCGTCGGAGTACGGCGGCGGCGCGCCGATCGCCAACTGCAACCCGACCGAAGTGACGCTGCGCCTCTCCTTCAAGCGCGTCGTCGACAACGACTACGAGGCCGTCGACTGGAACGGCCAACGCCAGGAGGCGTTCGGCTGGTTCACGGTCGATCGCTACGGCTACGAGCGCAACTAC
This sequence comes from Polyangiales bacterium, assembly GCA_038231275.1. Classification (GTDB taxonomy): domain Bacteria; phylum Myxococcota_A; class Polyangia; order Polyangiales; family Polyangiaceae; genus JANYHK01. Next base: position 242,376 of record JBBRLQ010000006.1, on the reverse strand, counting down.
GGCGTCCTCGACGAGAAGTGGCACCGCTTCGCCGCCAAGTACAACATCTGGCAGCAGTCGCACGTGTCGACCAAGTCGGAGGACCCGAGCAAGCGCCAATACGCGCAGTGCGCGACGGACTACTGGCGTGACGCCGACGGCAACGTCGCCAAGTACAAGGTCGACAAGGACGGCAACTTCCTCCAGGACACGGCCACCGGCCTCCCGATCCCGGCCGGCGCGAACGAGAAATTCGCGCTGCCGCACCCGCAGTCGCCGATCGGCAAAGACGTCCACCGCGACGAGAACAAGAACGGCACCGAGGACGAGTGCGAGATCGCGAACGCCAACGGTGATCTCTATTACCCCGGCGCGCGCTGCGACGAGTTCGCGAACAAGTGCGCGCTGCCGCACCACATGCGCGAGCTGCGCACGATCCCCTGGTATTACGGCCCGGATTCGGCGGCGGATCTGTTCGCGTCGACCAACAACGCGCTCGATCAGTGGAACGTCGCGATCAAGCGCGCCGCCGAGATCGGCAAGATGGTCTCCGCGCGCCGCGTCGGCGCCGACATCCCCGCGAACGTGATCACCGACGAGGACGGGCTCATCGCCGACGCCGGCGCCAAGGTCCCCCACGTCTTCGTCCTCTGCCACAACCCGACGACCGACACCGATCACCCGGCGTGCCGCGGCGTCGCGATGAGCGCGCAGCCGACCTGCATCGCCAAGACCGACGCGAACAAGGGCAACGACGCCTGCAACTGGGGCGGACCCAAGGGCGACCACGGCATCCGCACGCAGGTCTTCGCGCGCCTCGGGGACATTCGTTACAACATCGTCAACATCATCCCGACCCCGCAGACGCCCAGCCCGTGGGGCATCATGGTCGACGCGAACGATCCGCTCACCGGCGAGAAGGTCGTCACGAGCGTCAACGAGTGGGGCCACGTCCTCGACATCGCGTCGCAGGGCACGGAAGACTTGCTCCGCTGGATCAACGGCGAGATCTCCGACGCGCAGATCATGAACGGCCAGTACCTGCGTGACTGGATCGGCGCGACCGCGCTCGGCAAAAAGAGCTTCGCACCGCAAATTCTCGAGACGAAGGACCTGCAGAGCCGCCTTCGCTCGCTGGACACGAGCGCGTCCAAGTCGAACGGCCTCACCAAGCAGGACGCCGCGCTCCCGAAGGAGCTCCAGTACAAGAAGGCGGCGGCCGCGCTCGCGTCGACGCTCGGACCGTCGCTCGACACCAAGTTCGAGGCGTTCCGCCAGAGCGTCATCGGCACCGAGTGGGAAGCGCGCATGGTCACGCCCGAGTGGCTCCAAGGCGCGGGCTACCCCAAGGACACGAAGGTCGCCGGCAACGACGCGCTGCTGTCCGTGGCGTCGCCGATGCGCGGCATGAACCCCACGGTGCACGCGCAGCTCGCGCGCCTCCGCCAGACCGGCATGGCCGCGCGCGGCACCTGCATGGTCGAGCAGCCGGAGCCCGACGCGCTCGTCGGTATGGCGCGCCAGGCTGGGCGTCTCTACCCGCTGCCCGACAAGAACGATCCGGACTACCCGGCGCTCAAGGCAACGCGGGATGCCAAGCTTCATCAGTGGATCCGCGAGCAGTTCCACGTCGCCGTCATCGCGCACGAGATGGGCCACTCGGTGGGCCTCCGCCACAACTTCACCGGCTCGTACGACGCGCTCAATTACCACCCGCAGTACTGGCAGCTCCGCACGCGCAACGGCAAGGAGCACTTCTGCACGCAGGACGCGAACTTCACGCCGGACAGCAAGCTCGACGCGACGACTCCGCACGCGAAAGGTGAGGAGTGCATCGGCCCGCGCTGGGTCGATCCGCTCACCGACGCGGAGACCAACGGGCTCATCTGGAAGTGGGGCTCCACCACGGTCATGGATTACCCGGGCGATCAGACCCAGGACATGAACAACCTCGGCCAGTACGACAAGGCCGCGATGCGCTTCGGGTACGCGGACGTCGTCGATCTCGACAACGACGCGATCCTCACCGGCGGCGTTGGCGACGGCTCGCAGACGACGAAGGGGAGCGCGTACCTTTTCGCGCTCGACGGCTTCGGCGGCATCGTCGGGCAGTCGATCGGCGGCAACCACTACTCGACGTTCAACGACAAGTACGGGATCCTCCGGAACTGCACGGCGCCGACCGATCCGAACGATCTGCTGACGGCGAAGTGCGACACGTTCGACATGGACTACGCGTCGGTCCGCGACATGAAGTCGACCGGCAAGTACGGCGACGCCGCGCTCGATCACCTGCCGGAGACGGCGGCGAACTTCTCGGTGCACGTCCCCACGGACGCCGAGAAAGCCGCAGGCGCGCCGAAGTTCCGCGTCCGTCACCCGTACATGTTCGGCTCCGACGAGTACGCGGACACCGGCAACGTCCCCGTCTTCCGCTTCGACGCGGGCGGCGACTCGTACGAGCAGTTCCAGTTTCTCATCACGACGTACGAGAACCGGTACATCTTCGACAACTTCCGCCGAGACCGCGTGACGTTCAGCTCACGTGGCGTCATCGGCCGTCAGCAGGACCGGTATTTCTCGAAGATCCAGGGCATGACGAAGAGCCTCGCGCTCCTCATCGCGCTCCAGTCGCAGGTCGATCAGGCGCTGAACGATCCGGGTCAGCTGATGCCGCTCGCGCTCGGCGCGTCGGACGGGCTCGCGATGTTCGCGCGCATCATGACGCGTCCCGAGCCGGGGCCGTACACGGTGAACCTGCCCGACGATCCGACGAAGACTCTCCCGTTCGCGCAGGCGCTCAACAACAACTTCATCACGCTCCCGGCGGCGGCGTTCAACATCGCGGCGGGCTCCGGTGAAGGGCGCTACCTCCACAACGAATACGACTACACGAAGGGTTACTACTGGTCCGAGTACCAGAAGTGGGCGGGCAGCTATTACGAGAAGCACCTCGCCGTTCACTTCTTGACCGAGGCGTACAACCACTTCTTGTCGAACTCGAAGCAGGACTACATCGACGGTCGCTACAAGAACCTGAACTACGCGAGCATCTACCCGAACCAGGTTCGGCGTCTGTTCTCGCAGGTGCTCCAGGGCGATCCGATGACGTACGGTCCGTACGTCGTCACGACCGGCACCGGCGGGCTCGACAAGAACAAGGTCGCGCGCGTGCGGTACCTGCCGTGGGAGACGTACGACGCGCGGAACCCCTCGACGCAGGTGCTCGACTACTCGGCCGACGCGTACGTGCTCGATCCGCTCGTCGGGTGGGAGCAGCAGTACCGGATGCTCATGAACGTGTTCTGGTTCGGCCCGAGCACGCTCACGATGGACATGGTCGATCAGGCGCGCATCTACACGCCGGGCGGCGCCGACGCGGTCACCATCGATCCGAGCGAGCAGCTCCGCTTCAAGGATCCGGCGACCGGGATCATCTACTACTCCCGCTCGTACGGAAAAGAGATGGTCAACGCGAAGGTCGGCATGGTCCAGCGCTCGATGGGCGCGCGCATGCTCGAGTACGCGAACCAGCTCGCGGCGACGGCGTACGTCATTCAGTCGGTGGACCCGGTGACGGGCGAGCCGACGTACAAGAAGGACGGTAGCGGCCAGCCGATCTGCGTCGACCCGCTGCTCTGCCAGGCGTCCGCGCAGAAGCTGACGTCATTCGTCGCGAACCTCGACGTGGTCCGCCAGCTCACGCGCAAGTACGGCTACGGACCCCTCGGCCACGGCGAGTAGTCGCGCCGGCCGTACGGCCGCGGTTCCAAAAAAGGTTGGCGGACAGGCGACGGGCCCGTCCGCTAGTCTGTCAGGTCGCGACCTCTCGCGTCGTAACCCTTTCTGGAGCCAACCATGCGCACAAGATTCTCGGGACTCGTTGCCGCCGTGGCGCCGCTTACGCTCTTCGTGCTCGCCACATTCGCGACCCCGATCGCGGGGTGCGGATCCTCGAGCTCGGACTCGGGCGGAGGGCCCGGCGACGCGGGCGTGGTGCTCAGCGACGCCGCGACGGTCTTGACCCAGCTCCAGGCGACCGGCGCCGAAGTGGGCAAGCAAGGCAAGGTGCGCATCACGTTCAGCAACCCGGTGTCGAGCGACGTCGACGTCACGCTCGCGACGAGCGCGCCGACCGTGGTGACGCTCCCGGCGCACGTCAGCATTCCTCGCGGCGCGCTCTCCGCCGAGGTCACCTACGATGCGGGTCAAATCGGGACGGCAGAGCTCGTCGCCATCGCCGGCACCGCCATCGCGCGCGCGTCCGCCCAAGTCGTCGAGGCGTTCAAGCTGTCGTCGTTGCAGCTCGGCGAGGTGCGGCTCGAAAAGGGCGCGACGTCGCCCATCTCCGTCTCGCTCAACGCCGTCACGCCGTCGCCGATCGACGTCCCCCTCGTCCTCGCCGACGGAAGCATCGCCAAAATCGACGCGAAGGTGACGATCCCGCCCTTTTCGAGCTACGGCAACGCGACCGTCAGCGCCCTCGCGGTCGGCTCGACCGCCTACACCGCGACGCTCGGCGCCACCGTCGCCACAGGCAGCATCACCACCGTCGACCACGCCAAGATCGTCTCATCGAACGTGTATCCGCAGACCGCCGAGGTGGGAGCGGCGCTGGGCGGGTACATCTCGGTCGACGCCATCCTCGCGGCGCCGAAGACCGTCGCCGTGGTGTCCTCGGACGCGAAGGTGGTCGCGCCTCCCGCGTCGCTCATCCTCCCGGCCGGCACGACCAACGCGCAGTTCAGCGGGGTGATCGCGGCGGCCGGTCCGACCAAGCTCTCGTTCACGCTCGCGGACTCGAGCGCGAGCGCACAAGTCACTGGCGTCGCCAAGGTGCATCTGGCGCAGATGAACATTCCGACCATCCCGTCTGGAGGCGGACAGACGCTCGGCAACGTGCAGTTCGACGTGTACACCGGCGCCATCCACGACGTCACGTTGACCTCGAGCGCGCCGGCGATCGTCACGGTGCCCGATCACGTCACAGTGCCCAGCGGGAGTACGAGCGCGAGCTTCCCCGTCGTCGGGCTCAAGGACGGCGACGCGATCGTGACCGCCACGTTCGGCGGGGCTTCGGTGCAGGCCTCGGTTCACGTCGGCACCGACACCACGACGATTCAGGCCAATTTGCAGGCTCCGCGCCTCGTCGTCGGTGTCGCCGCCAACATGCAAGTGTACGAGCAGGGCGGTTCGTACGGCTCGCAGACGGTGTCCCTCGTGTCGGGCGACCCGTCGATCGTGACCGTCCCCGACTCGCTCTTCATCGCGAGCTACGGCGGCAACGTCACGGTGCTCGCACAAAAGGTCGGGGCGACCACGATCACCGTGAGCATTCCGGGATCGAAGATCGTCGTCCCGGTCCAGGTCGTCGCCGCGGCCTCGCTGCAGATGAACCCCGAGGTCCGCGTCGCTCCGGGCGGAACCCAGGGCACGAGCTTCAGCGTCGATGCCGTTCCGCTCCCCGGCTCGGTGGTGACCTTCACGTCGAGCAACCCGGCCGTCGCCGCCGCGCCCGCCCCTTTTTCGCTGAGCAACGGCTCGACGAACGGATACTTCAACGTCATCGGGCTCACCGCGGGATCGACGGTCATCACCGGCACGTTCGGCGCGAGCACGTCGTCGACGGTAGTGCTCGTGGGCTCCATGCCGCCGCCGCCGGTGTACCTGTCGTCGGTGACGATGAACTCGGGACTGCTCGCCGCGGGCGCGACGGCGTTCGGCTTCGTCAACCTCGGCGGCACCGCGCAGAGCGCCGTTCCGGTCGCGCTCACGGCCTCTCCGGCCGGCATCGTCTCGCTCCCACAAGCGACGGCCGTGGTCATCGCGGGCGGTAGCCAGGCGTACTTCCCCGTGCTGGCCGTCGGCGCAGGAACGGCGACGATCACGGCGACGCTCGGCTCGATCACCAAGACCACGTCGGTCGTCGTCGTCGCCAAGCCGACGTTCAGCTTGGGCCTGGGAGGCGCCGTGTCGCTTGGGACGAACCTCCTCGGCAACGTCACTTCGGACTCGGCGCTCCCCGCAGATGTCGTGTTCACGGTGACGTCGTCGAATCCTGCGATCGCCACCGTCACGCCCGCGTCGGTGACGCTGTCCACGGTTTCGCAGTCGGCCGCGATCGTCGTTACGCCGGTCGCGGCCGGCACGACGACCATCACGGTGACCGGCGGCGGCGCGACGTTGACCCAGAGCGTCGTCGTTTCGCCGTAGCGCGGTCACGCGAATTCGGTATGGATGGCCGGCATGCCTCCGAAATCGCCGAAACGAGGCGGAAGAAAGCCGGTGGGGATCGCGCCCACGCTGCTCCTCGACCAGGTCAAGAGCACCGCGCCGTGGGCGCTCACCCTCGAGCCACCGCTGCCCGCCGTCGCGATCCTGAGGAACGCGCCGGCGATCGAGGAGCAATGGCGAACGGGCGCGGAGACGGAGGACTACTTCGCGTCGCTCCTTGCGGCGCACTTCACCACCGTGGCGACCTTCTGCCCGACCGACGTGGACGTTCGCATTCGCCAGCACGCGTGGTCCCAGCTCGAAGGAAAAAAGCTGGCCTCGGCGGTGGGCCGCGTCGAGGAGGTGGCGTGGTGGGACGTGCGCCCGGTCACCGCCCGTCACGTCGTCCTCGGGGGTGAGGTGCTGGCCGGCCATCAAGGCGAGTGGTTCAGCGTCATGGCCGGCGCACTCGGCCGCGCGCTGACCGTCTCGGACGCGGCGGTAGCGGACCGCGCCACCTCGTGGATCGAAGCGGAGCTCACGCGCGAGGCGCGGCTCGTGATGCTGGCGCGCAAAGAGGGAAGCGATCAGGAGCTCCTCTCGGTGGTGACCACGGTGGCGCACAACCTGGGCGATCTCTCGCGCGTCGTCGACACATGGGCGCCCGAGCACGCCGCGTCGGAGCTGGGATTTCGCTACCGGCGTCTCGGCCACGAGGACGGCGCGCGGTTCGACGGCGCCTTCGTGTTCGCGGGCGAGCTCAACAAGCTCCTCATGGCGAAGGAGAACCACCGCTTCCTTCCCCTCCGCGCGCCGAGGGCGCTTCGTCGCGAGCGCGCCTTCTTGCTGCCGTTCGGGCCGTACTTCTACGAGTGGGGTCGGCTCATCGGCGGCACGCCGCTCCTCGACGACGCCGAGCGCGCCGAGATCTTGCTCGCCCTCCTCGGCGTGCACGAGCGCCGGACCGACGAGCTCGGCTGCCTGCGCGCGATCGCCGGCATTCACGGCGCCTACGGCGGCGGCATCGCGAAGCTCGCGCGCCTCCTGCCCGCGGAGCAGCGCGCGGCGGTTCAGCGCGGCGGCGTGCAGCTCGCGCTACGCGTCGCGGAGCGGGATTTCCTGAAGACGTTTCACGCGAACCTGCCGCGCTGAGCGGTTCGCGGACTTTCGCGTCGTCGCGCCGTCCTGGCGAGCGCGGACAATCACCAGACGGCAAATTGCTCAGTCTTTCCGTCACTGAAAATCACCGCCTCTGCCGTTCGATACGCCTCGGGCTTCAGAGACACGACGAGAGACGTGTGATCCGCGAAATCGATCTGAAAACGTTCGCCTTGAAGTACGTACGCTCGGGCGACGTTCTTCGCGATCAGCCCGCAGAGTTGGTCACGGTAGCCCGGCTCGTCGGCCGCGAATCTCGTATCGCCAACCACGACGACCGGCAGAGTATTTGCCGTGATCATCGGCCCGTCGAAATGAAGTTGAACGTAGTCCTGTACGAAGGTGACCGCGCTGAGCTGCTCGCCCTCGATTGCGACGAGCTCTACGTGATCACCCCTCTGTTCAAACGCCTGCGTCATGGTTCGGCTCAGCGCGAGGGATCTACCACCTCAGTGCTTCGTCGCCATGCGCGCCGCCACCATCCGGAAAATCGGCGGCACCACGCGTGACGTGAACGACGCCAGGCGCACGAAGTTACTCGTGTCGATCACCGCGCGGCTCCGCTCCACGGCGCGGAGTGTCAGGCGCGCGACCTCGTCCGGCGTCTGCTCCGTCGCCCCCGCCGGCCGCACGCCCGCCGGCACGCCCACCGCGACCGAGTTCTTCCGGAACGCCGTACCCACCGGGCCCGGGCGCACGACGACCACGCGCACGCCGCTCGCGCGCAGCTCCGCGCGCATCGAAATGCTGAGTGCCTCGAGCGCGAATTTGCTCGCGGCGTACGCGCCGAGGTGAGGCGCGGCCACGACTCCCGCGACGCTCGAGAGCATGACCACCGCGCCTTGGCTGCGCATCAGCGGCTCGAGCGCGAGCTGCGTGAGGCGCACCGGCGCGAGCACGTTGAGGCGGAAGAGGCGCTCCATCTCGGCGATGTCGAGATCGCGAAACGCCGCGTAATACCCGCGCCCCGCGTTGTTCACGAGCACGTCGATTCGTCCGGTGTCCTTGACCGCGCGATCGACGAGACGCTGTCGATCCTCTTCGACGGTGACGTCGCCGGACTCCGTGATCGCGCGACCGCCGGCCGCCTCGACCTCGCGGCCCACCTCCGCGAGCGCGTCCTCGTTGCGACCCGACAGAACGACCGCCGCGCCGCGCGACGCCCACGCGAGCGCCAGGCTCCTGCCGATGCCGCTCGAGGCACCGGTCACGATGACCGTCGGGCTCGGCACGCGCTACTCGGCGCGCAGGTACTGCTGCTTGAGGAGCTTCAGCAGCATCTGCACGGTCTCGAGGTCCGTCGCCTGGCTCTTGTTCATCACGGTCTCGAGGTGCCCGTAGTTGTGGGCCATCTGCAAGAGATCGAGTTCCGCCGGCTTCAGCTCGCGGAGCGGCGCGGCGAGCGGCGTCGCGAGTACGAGGCGCGAGTGCAAATCCGGGAGCTGATCACGCAGCTCGTTGAACTCGTCGAGCTGGCGAAGACCCTCCATGAGGATCTCCTGCACCGAGAGCGAGAGCTCGTTCGGGAACTCGCGCTCGTCCGGCGGATCGAGATCGAAGAGACCCTTTTGCCAGGTGAGAAGTCGGAAGATCGACTTCATCGGCGGCACGTCGTCCAAATCGTTGATTGACGCGTGGTAGATGACGCCCTTGCGCATGAAGATGCGGCCTACGTCGTCGTCGGTGCGCACGACGAGGACGCCGCTCTTCTTCGACGTGCCGAAGAGCTGGAGGAGATCGGGCAGCGGCACCTCCTCGATGCTGCCGCTCATCGTGCGGTTGGCGCTGGTGCGGCGCTGATCGGCGACGCGCTCGAGGTTCTGCTTCACCTCGGCGGTCTCGCGCGGCTGGGCCTGGCCTTCGCCGGCGATGACCTTGAGGATGCTCGTGCCGATGAGGACGCGGTCGCCTTCTTTGAGGCGCGCGCGCTTGATCTTCTCGCCGTTCACGAACGTCCCGTTGGTGCTGCCGAGATCTTCGATCCAGATCTGGTCGGCCTGCATCGCGATGCGTGCGTGCTTGCGACTGACCATGTCCTCGACGAGGACCATGTCGAGATCGCTCGAGCGACCCACGACGATCTGTTTCTCCGGGACGATCGGGAACTCGCCGCCTTGGTACTTGCCGCTGATGAAGCGCAGCACGTACGAACGCGCCCCGGCCGGTGGGCGGGCGGTCTGAACGTTCGGCTTGGGAGACGGATCTTGCATCACGCGGGAAGACGCCTAGGTATGAACGACAAACGGCCGATGCAAACTACCTGAAAATCTTCGAAAAGAGTAACGAGTGCCACCGATCCGGGTCAAGTCGGGGTAGAAGATCGCCGCCATGTCGCACCCGACGCTTCGGCTCCCGAGGCCCGTCGTGCCAGGCGGAGACCCCTTCGGGACCCACCGGGCCGTCGAGCCGAGAGGGGCTCTCCCACAACCTGCGCTGCGCGTCGACAACGATTTTTCACGCCTTTTCGAGGGGGAGCTTCTTCTCGGCGTGGAGACGTTGAACGTGGACGCCGCCAGCTTCCGACAGATGGAGGAAATCACCTCCACGGACGACGCGCTTGGAAAAAAAGTCCTCGAGACCGTAGAGGGTAGGGGAAAGCAGCATAACCCGGTGACCGGTTCGGGCGGAATGCTGCTCGGGCGTGTGCTCCAGGTCGAGCCGTCGCGAGGCGATTCGGCGAAGCTGGAGGTCGGGACGCGCGTGGCGACGCTCGTGTCGCTGTCGCTGACGCCGCTGAAGATCGATCGGATCAAGGCGATCCGCAGACCGAGCGCGCAGCTCGATGTCGACGGGGAGGCCGTCCTCTTTGCGAGCGGCGCCTACGCACGCTTGCCGCCGCCGGAACAGATGAGCGAGCGGCTCGCGCTGGCGGTCCTCGACGTCGCAGGCGCGGCGCCGCAAGTCGCGCGACTCGTGAAGCCGGGCAATAGCGTGCTGGTCCTCGGCGCCGGCGGCAAGAGCGGGATTCTCTGCGCGGCCGAGGCGCGGCGCGTGGGCGGCAAGTCGGCGCGCATCATCGGCGTCGAGAGCCACGCGCCGTACGCGGAGGACTTGCGCGCGCTCGGGATCTGCGACGCCGTCGTCGGGTGCGATGCGCGCGATCCGGTGAGCGTTCGCCGCGCCGTCCTCGCGGCGAACGGCGGTCACGAGGTCGACGTCAGCTTCTCGTGCGTCAACGTCGCCGACGCCGAGATGGGCGCGATCCTGTGCACCAAAGATCGCGGCATCGCCTACTTCTTCGCGATGTCGACGAGCTTCACCAAAGCGGCGCTCGGCGCCGAGGGTGTCGGCAAGGACATCGATCTCTTCATCGGCAACGGCTACGCGCACGGCCACGCCGATCACTCGCTCGCGATGATGCGCGAGCTGCCGGCGGTGAAGGCGCTCTTCGAGAAGCGCTACGGATGAATTCCGCGCCGGCGACGCTACTCGTCGTGTGAGAGACCGAGCGCCTTCCGGATCGCTTCCGCGTCCGCGCGATCCTTGAGGCGTCCGTGCTCCTTCATCTTGAGGAGCCCCTCGAGCGAGAGGACGCAGATGCCCTCGATTCGCGTTCGGTAGCCCACCAGATCCTGCCACGAAAAACCCGACGCGGAGTTCATCACGTCGACCGTGAACTCGTCGTTGATGCGGATCGCATAGGGCTCTTCATGCAGCGTGTCGTCGCCCAAGAGCTCTTTGGCCGCGCCGTCCGGCAGCTTGGAGAGCGCACGCACCCAACGCCGCGCGTTCTCGAGCGTGGGCTCGACCAGGATGTCGACGTCTTCGGTCAAGCGCACGATGCCCTGCAACGCGAGCGCGTAGCCGCCGATCAGCGCGTATTCGACGTGCTCCGCCTCGAGCAGCGTCGCTACGGCGAGGAGGTCTTCATACGTCGCTGCACGCGTTCGCTCATCCATTGATCCCAGTCTCGGTTGGCCTCTTCCTGGCTTTGGTAACGAAACACGCCCTTCTTTGCGCCGCCGCCAAACGTGCGGAGCAGAGAATCCAGCCCTTTTCGATCGCCCGAGCCTTCTTGGCGTTTCCCTACGATGCGCATCGTCTCTCTCCCACAGAGTTGCCAGGATCCACGGTCTGCGCAAGCCCTGATCGCCATCCTCACCGTTGACCGCGCGCGTAGAACGGGCCATTTTCCCGGTCCCCCGGAGGCATGATGACGTTTTCTCCTCGCCCCATCGCCGACGTCGCCACGGAGCTCGGCCTCGCCGAGTCGGAGCTCGAGCCGTATGGCCGCGGGAAGGCCAAGATCGAGCTTTCGGCGCTGACGAAGCCGCCGCGTGGAAAGGGACGGCTCGTCCTCGTGACGGCGATCAACCCGACGCCGGCCGGGGAGGGGAAGACGACGACCTCGATCGGCCTCGCGATGGGCATGCGGCGCCTCGGGAAGAACGCGGTGCTGGCGCTGCGCGAGCCGTCGCTCGGGCCGGTGTTCGGCGTGAAGGGCGGCGGCACCGGCGGCGGCAAGGCGAGCCTCGTCCCGGCCGACGACATCAACCTGCACTTCACCGGCGACATCCACGCCATCACCACGGCGCACAACCTCCTGTCGGCCCTCGTCGACAACTCCGTCTACTTTCGCGACGAGCACGGCGACGGGCCGCTCGATCCCCGGCAAATCACCTGGGGTCGCGCGCTCGACATGAACGATCGCTTCCTCAGGCGCTGCATCGTCGGAATGGGCGGCAAATCGCACGGCGTGATGCGCGAGGAGCGCTTCGACATCACCGCGGCGAGCGAGATCATGGCGATCCTCTCGCTCGCGACGAGCTACGCGGATCTCGAGGAGCGACTCGCGCGGGTCGTGGTCGGCTCGACGTATGGCGGCAAGGCGGTGACGGCGGGCGACGTCGGCGCGGCGGGCGCCATGACCGCGGTCCTGCGTGACGCGCTGAAGCCGAACCTGGTGCAGACGGCCGAGGGCGGGGCCGCGGTGGTGCACTGCGGGCCTTTCGGCAACATCGCGCACGGGTGCAACAGCGTCCTTGCGACGCGCCTCGCGATGAACCTCGGCGACTACGCGATCACCGAGGCCGGCTTCGGCTTCGATCTCGGCGGCGAAAAATTCCTGAACATCAAGTGCCGGCTCGCGGGGATCTGGCCGCGCGCGATCGTCCTCGTCGCGACGCTCAGGGCGCTCAAGATGCACGGCGGCGCGCCTGTGAAGACGGCGGGCGAGCCCGACGCAGCGCGCCTCGAGCAGGGCCTCGCGCACCTGGAGAAGCACCTCGAGAACGCGCGGGCGTACGGGCTCACGCCGGTCGTCGCGATCAACGTGTTCCCGAACGACACGAAGGACGAGCTCGCGATGGTCGAGAAGGCGGCCGCCAAGCTCGGCGCGCGCGTCGCCGCGTGCGAGGGCTTCAGCAAGGGCGGCGAAGGGGCGATGGATCTCGCGCGCATCGTGACCGAGGTGGTCGACGCGACCGACGCCGCGCCTCCCGTGCCGCAGTACGTCTACGCGCTCGAGGACGCGCCGGAGGAGAAGATTCGCAAGATCGCACGCACGATCTACGGCGCGAAGGATGTCGTCTTCACGTCTGCGGCCGACGCGAGCCTGAAGAGGATCCGCGGGCTCGGGTACGAAAAGCTCCCCATCTGTATGGCCAAGACGCAGCTCTCGCTGACCGACGATCCGACGAAGCCTGGCCGACCGCGCGACTTCACGATCACCGTACGCGACGTGCGATTGTCGGCAGGCGCGGGGTTTCTGGTGCCGTTGACGGGAGACATGATGACGATGCCGGGCTTGCCGAAAGTGCCGGCGGCGCGAGCCGTGAAGCTGCTTGCGGATGGGAAGATCAAGGGGTTGATGCAGAACGACTAGGCCCGACCGATTTCGATCACATCGCGGCCGAGTCGTAGATCGCGAGCGAGACGCTCGAGCGCGCGCGCGGAAGTAGCCACGGAAAGCGCCGCCCAGCGCAAACTCGGCACCCCGCGCGGGCGCCATGTCGACGAGGTGCGCTTGGATCTCGACGCCGAAGGCGCGCGCGCCGGTCAATAGGTGCGCGAGAATGACGACGCGTCCGAGACCCGAGCCGAGATCCACGAGCTCGTCGCCGGATTGAACGGGCACGTCGCGGACCATCGCCAAAACCTCGTCGACCCGGCGGAAGGGTCACAGGCTCGGGATCTCGAGAGTCACGCCCGTCCCGTCGGCGACCACGAGCCCGTAGCCGGTGCTCCAGAGCTCGCGGAGAGGCGCGACCGGATCCGGCAGATCGGCGAGCGCCGCGGCGCGCAACCAACCGTCGACGAACGCCGCGTGCGCGATCGCTTGCGCGAGGAGGGGGCGCTCCGGGAACCGTTCGCGGACGGCTTCGTGGACGATGCGCGAAAGCTGGCGCGTTCGCTCGCCGACGATAGATCTCGTGTCGCCGACCGCCACGGCTTCGCACGCGACGCGAAGAGGCTCCGCCAGCAGACCAGTGACAGCGTCGGCGTCGCGCTCGAACGGGCTCCAGCGGATCTGCGGCCCCAGCGTCGTTCCCCAAGCGGCGAGCGCCACGCGCAGCGACGCGATCGCCGACTCCGCCGCCTCCACGCCAGAGACGTCCGCCGCGAGCGCGGTCGCCACATCAGCTCTCACAGCGGGCTCGCTGTCGCGCCAGCGCTTGCGATCGATCCACGAATAGGGGGCGATGCGCGCCCACAGATCCATGCACCCTGCGTCGGGATCCGTGCGCGAAAGTGTGCGCCACTCGCGCTCGAGCTTGGTCATGCGCGCCGAAACATGGCCGTTGTTCGCCGCGAACACGGCCTCCCGCGCGCTCTCGATGTTGGCCCGGCACTGCGCGAGGGCGCGCGCACGTCGTTCGGCGATTCGCGTCTGCGCTGCCCGATGATGCTCCCGCTCGCGAAGGCACGACGGAAGACACGGGCGCTCGGGGCGAAGAAGCGAATCGACGAGACTCCGAAACGAATCCTGCATCGCCAGGCCTCTTTTCAACGGTAGCACTTGTCCGTGCGGGCCACGACTCCGACTCCGACTCTGGTGCCCCCTCACTCCGCCGGCGCGGGCATGCTCGCGCTCGTGGGGAGCGGCGTCAGTAGCGTGTCCTCCGCCGCCGGCAGGACGATCGTGAATCGCGTGCCCGCGCCCGACTGGGTCTGCACGTCGATGTTGCCGCCCGCGTTCTGGACGATGCTCTGGCTGATCGCGAGACCGAGGCCGGTGCCCTGCTCCTTCGTCGTGAAGAACGGCACGAACAGGTTGCGCAGCACCTTCTGCGGGATGCCCGGCCCGGTGTCGCGGACGCTGACCTCGACGAACTGCGGCTCCTCTCGGCCCCCCCCTGCGCCGCGGTCCGACTGCGGTCCCGTCGTCGCCTGCGACCACCCCGCACGTGGCACGCGACGGCGCGCGGTCGAGACGGTGACCGTTCCATGTCCGTCCATCGCCTGGATCGCGTTCTGGACGAGGTTGATGACGACCTGACGGAACTGCTCGGGATCGATCTTGGCGCGTGGCACGTCGTCGGTGAGCTCGAGCTTCACGTCGAGTCCTTCGCTCTCCTGGCTGCTCAAGATTTGAACGGTGCGCCTCACCGCGGCGTTCACGTCGAGCGGAATCGGATTGCCGGCGTGCGGACGCGCGTAGTCGAGGAAGCTACCGACGACGCGATCGAGGCGATTCACCTCTTCGAGGATGATGCCGATGAACTCCTTCGACGAGTCGGTCGCGGGGACGTTCGAGGTCTTCTCCACGTCGAGCTCTTCGAGGAGCTGGGCCGCGCCCTTGATGGCGCCGAGGGGATTCTTGACCTCGTGGGCGAGACCGGCCGCCATCGCGCCGAGCGCGGCGAGGCGATCGCGCTCTTTCATGCGGCTGTACACGCGGCTGTTCGCGATGACGATCGCCGCCTGCGCGGCCACCGTCTCGAGCAGCGAGACCTCCTCCGGCGTGAACGCGTCGCGCACGCGATCGTCGGCGACGCATACGAGGCCCATGATCTCCCCCTCGTCGGTGCGCACCGCGAGGACGATGCATGACTTCAGGGGGCCGAGGGTCGCGGCGGCGGCGGTCAGCAGCGCCGTGTTCGCCTCTTCGTCGCGGGAGACCTCCTCCAGCGAGAGCGACGCGTTCTTCTCCACCTTGTCGAGGATCGGCCGCGCGGCCAGCGCCTCGATGCGAGCGGGCGCGACGACGCCGTTGCAACCCAGGAGATCGAACGCGCCGCCGTCCTGATCGCGCAGGTAGATTGCGCAGCTCGTCACGCGGTGCGACCTCTCGAGGCCGGCGAGGAGCAGCTCGCGCATCTCGTCGATCTCGAAGACGTGCGAGAGGCGGCGGCGCAGATCGGCGACGCTCGTCTCGAGATCGTAGCGCTCGCGGAAGAAGAACTGGTGGATGCGCTTCTCTACCTCTCCCTGCAGCGGCTCGAAGAGGACCAAGAACACGATGGCCGCGAGGACGGCGTTCAAATACATCGTGTTGAAGCGACCGATGAACGTGACGAACACGTAGAAGATGCCGGCGAGGCAGAACGCGAGCGCGGTCGACACCAGGAGACGTCCCGCCATCTCGTAGAGATCCGCGAGGCGCGGGCGAGTCAGCGACTCGGCGAGGACGAAGAGGAACACTGTTGCCAGCACCGCGCCGATCGGCGGCAGGTACACGCCCAGGTACGAGAGGAAGTCGGCGAGCGTGAACGTCATCGACAGCGCGCCGACGACGCCGAGGAAGCGCACGCGATCGCGGACGGCGCGCGAAGGGTTGGCTTGGCCGCGCACCGCGAGCGTGTAGAGCGCCGCGCCGAGGAGGCCGACGACGTACGAGTAGACGACCCCGAGCGAGATCGGCGCCTCGTGATACGGCGACAGGACGATCGCGAGCATCGGGATGCCCAAGATGGTCGCCCAGCGCGACAAGCGCGACGTGTGCGGCTTCTCCGAAGGCACGACGGCCTGGAAGAGGTGCACCGCGAACTGCGGAAGAATGACGGTGAGCACGGCTGTCGCGCGAACCCACACCTGCGATTGGAAGATCTTCTCGAGTGACTGGCTCGCGTACCAGAACGACACGCACAGTGAGAACGCCGCGAAGAGCCAGTGCACGCTCCGGCGCCCTCGGAGGAGCATCGACAACGCGATGGCGAGCGCGAGCACGCCGCAGAACAGAGTCGTGCGCGCGCGGAGCTCTAACACGCGCTCATTGTAGCGCGACGTGAGAGGTCAGCCGGCTTTTGAGCTCGCTGGAGCGCGGCAGCCGCAGATCGCGGTCAGTAGGCCTGATGGTCTCCGGCGGGGCCGTGGTACTTCTCCACGTCCTGGTCGTCGACAGTCTTGTGGAGGATCGGGCGCGGCGAGGGGAGGTCGGCGATGGGGTTGTCGACCTGCGGGAGGATGCCGTACGGCAAGCTCTCGTCGGGACCGCCCTTCCACGGGTTGGGGATGGGCTCGGGCTTGCCGGGCGTCATGTCCGAGCCGCGATGCAGCACGCTCGTTCCGACGGCGCGCGCGTTTTCCGGGGCGCCGGCCGGTCCTTGGCCTGGGCCCGTCGCCGTGTGTCCTGCCGTCGGATCCGGCTCATTTGGTGTGACTTCCGCGGCACACGCAGCCAGCGGGAGCGCGAGCAGCATGGCGAAAAGAGACGGGACTGCAGTCACTTTCACGGATTTCATCACGGTGCCTCCGACGAGACGGCCGCCAGGCCGTACTGCTTCACGAGCTGAGAGAGTCTTGGGCGCTTCATCCCGAGAAGGGCTGCAGCGCGGGTGATATTGCCCTTGGTCTCCGCCAGGGCGCGCGCGATGCAATCGCGCTCGATTTGCCGCTTCATGTCACTCAACGTGACCGTGCCCTGCCGCACCTGGGCGTACGCCACTTGCGTTGCGCTGGCCTCGAAGGAGGGGAGGGGGGAGAGGGGGACGCCGTCGACGTCTTCGTCGGTCGCGTCGCGGACGGAGTCCACCGTGTCGAGGGAGGCAGAAGAGGAAGCGGACGGCAACGGCGCCGCGAAGGTGGGAGCGGAGACCGCAGCAAACGGCAGCGGCGTCGGTCGCGAGGACATCGGGCCGCTCGGCGTCGCACCGAGCGCGCGGAGCTCGTCGACGTTGTCGGCGAGATCAACGGCGGAGATCGCCTGGGTCTCGGCGAAGAGCGACGCGGCGCGAAGGGCGTTCTCGAGCTCGCGCACGTTGCCCGGCCAGCGGTGACGGCTCAGGAGATCGATCGCGTCGCTCGAGAGCGACTTCTGCGACTCGCCGCGCTCGACGGCGATGCGCACGAGGAGGCTGTCGGCGATGCGCGGCAGGTCTCCCATGCGGCTGCGAAGCGCGGGGACCTCGAGGGTGATGCCGCGGAGGCGGTAGTACAGATCCTCGCGGAACTCGCCGCGCTCGACCATCGCCTTCAGGTCCCGGTGCGTCGCGCACACGATGCGGACGTTGGCGCGGATCGCCATGGTGCCGCCGACGCGCTCGAACGTGCGTTCCTGGAGGACACGCAAGAGGGCGACCTGGGTGCGCGCCGAGATGTCGCCGATCTCGTCGAGGAAGAGCGTGCCGCCCTCCGCGAGCTCGAAGCGACCGCGGCGGCGCGCGAAGGCGCCGGTGAACGCGCCTTTCTCGTGACCGAACAGCTCGGACAAGAGGAGCGTCTCGACGAGCGCCGCGCAGTTCACGGTGACGAGCGGCCCGGCCGCGCGATCGCTCGCGCGGTGGAGCGCCTCGGCGACCAGCTCCTTGCCGGTACCGCTCTCGCCGCGGATGAGCACGGTCGCGTTCGAGCGCGCCACCTTGCGGATCGCGGAGAGGAGGCCGCGAATCGCCGGATCGTCGCCGACCATCTCGCGCGGAGCGCCGCCGGAGTGGCGAAGGGAGCGCGGCGCGCGGAGCGAATCGTCGTCGCCTTCGGGCTGGATCGGCGCGGGCTCGACGAGGAGCACCTGGAGGCGAACCAGCTTGGCGATGCTCGGCTGCGTGAGGAATGCGGCCTTCACGTCGGCGGGGAGCGTCTCGGCCAGCCGATCGCGCAACGCGAGGGCGTGATCGACGTGCACGCGCGCGGCGATCACGTCGCCGGCGCCGCGGTGCAGCTCGGCGAGGAGGAGGTGTGTCTCGCGCTCGAGCTCTTCTTTCCCGCAGCGCCGCGCGACCGCCAGGGCCTCGTCGGCGAGGGCCACCACGTCGGCGTGCGGCATGCCTTGCGCGCGTGCGAGCGCAGCGGCGAGGACCGCCACCTCACCGCGCGCCTCGTCGCTCGTCGCCAGCTCACGCCCGCGCGCGAGCGCCTGGGCGGCACGGATCACGTCGCCATCCTCGAGCGCGACACGCGCCGCGACGCGGTGCGCTTCACCGAGCGCCATCCGATCTCCGCCGGCTTCGCAGTCCACGATCGCCTTTGCGATTTCGCGACGCGCGACGGCGCCATGTCCGCGCTCCAGCGCGATGCGCGCGGCGATGACGCTCAGCGACACGCCCTTGATCGCCATGCCGGGCCCGAGCGTCCGCCGCCCGAACGCGATGGCGTGCTCGGCGTGATCGAGGAGGCCGAGGCGGCGCCGCAGCTCCGCGAGGTTCGTCAGGATGCGCGCCATCGAGAGGCGATCTCCGAGGCGCTGGCGGAGCTTCAGCGTCCGCTCGCTCAGCGAAAGAGCGAGGGCGTACTCCTGGCGCCACGTCGCCATGACCGCGAGGTTGTCGAGCGCGAACGCACACGCGCGGCCGTCGCCGATCGTCTCGCCGTCGCAGAGGACCGCCTCGAAGATGGCGCGGGCCTCGTCGGTGAGCCCCTTCGAGAGGAGCGCGATGCCGCGGTTGAGCCGCGCCCGGAGCTCGGCGGTGCGATCGCCGTTGGCGGTGGCGGTCTGCGCATCCTCGGCGAAGTGGCGGTCGGAGTCGTCCCAGCGCCCTTCGGCGAGGAGGAGCTTTCCGAGCGTGTTGCGGGCGCGCAGGATGGTGTCGGGCTCGAGCGACGCGTCCATCGCGGCCTCGGCCTCGCGCTTCGCGGCGCCCATGTCGCCGCTCAGGTAGTGCACCTCGGAGAGCTCGACGGCGATCGTCGCGGACGTCTCGCGATCGGCCGTGGTCGCACGGCCGCGCTCGAGGGCGACCTTGGCGGTGGTGAGATCGCCGAGCGCGACGGCGGACCGTCCGAGGAGGAGCGTCACAGCCGCGCGATCGGCGGAGCCTTCCCTCGTGAGCGTGACGGCGGCCTTTGCCCACCGGCAGGCTTCGTCGGCCTCACCCACCGAGAGGGCGCGTTCCGCGGCGCGGCAACGGAGCTCGAGCTGCGCATCGGCAGGCAGGCCGCCCACGGCCGTGGCCCAGCGCGCGACGACCTCACGCCGTGCGGTGGCGTCATCGAGCTCCACGATCGCACGCGCGTACGCGTCGTCGGCGGCTTCCGCGTCTCCCGCTGCTGCGAAGAGCTCGGCGGCGCGTGCGAGCGCCCACGGCTCGTCCGCTTGCGCGACGAGGATCCGCGCGACGCGCTTTCGATCGTCGGCGCTCGACTCTGCCGCGAGCTCCGCGGCGAGATCGTCCCACGCGGGCTCGACCGACACCCATCCTCGATCGACGCTCACGGCTCCCGCGTCGACGAGGTCAAACAGACCTTGACCGAGCGCGGCGACCTCTCCCTCCGGCCACGCGCGCGAGAGCAACGCGAGGGCGCGCAAGAGAAGGCGCCCCTCGGCCGGCACGACCTTGGCGGACGCCGGCTTCTTCATCGCGCGGCGGCGCTCGCTCCACCATCCCTCGAGCTTGCCGAGGTCGAGCTCCGACGACGCGCCGCTGCCCTCTTCGGCGACGGCGGCCCACCAGCGACGCCGCTCGGTCTCGTCGAGCGCCCCGGCGATCTCGTAGCGATCGGCGCGAATGTCGGGTGCCGCGTCGGCCGTGTCGCCGACGAAGACGATGATCCCCGCGCACTCTTGGCGGCTCACCTCGACGCTCACGGCGCGGTCCCAGGTGCCGTGGTCGGGGAGCGGAACGACGATGATGGCGCGGCGGGCGGTCGCGGCCTGGGCGATCTGCTCGGCGCACAGCGACGGCTCGCAGTCCAGGCCGTCAATCGCCAGGCGCTCCGCGATCTGCTGCCACATCGGGAAGCCAGCGAGCGGTCGCGCGGTGAGGGCGATCGCACCGGACGCACGAACGCGCCGGAGCGCATGTCCGACCACGGCGTCGCGCGCATCGGACGGAACACGCGCGAGGGCCAGCCCAGGGACGAGCGTCGTCAACCGCTCATCGAGATCGACGAGCGTCCGATTCGGCGCGAGCGCTGCGGCCGGAGAAGCCACGAGCGACGACGACGATGGGGAAGAATAGGGAGCGATCGCCAAGCCGACAAAACGTAGCTGCCGGGAATGAACGGGGCAACCCGACCACGGCCGAATTCGGCAATTGAGCCGCTGCCTTGCGCCAGGCCAGCCTTGGCGCCGAATTTGAAATTTTTGCAGTGACGCAGGAACGGGCGCGGACGTTTCTACCCGTGAAGTTCCATCGCCTTACGCGAGATCCGGGTCCTCGAGGACCCGCTCGATCGCGTCGAATGCGGCGGGAGGTGCCTCGGCGATCGCGCGCGCGAGGGGGAGCTGCGCGCGGGCCGCGGCGAAGAAGAGCGGGACCGCGTCGGGGAGGCGCTGGCGAAGGAGCGCGGCCTGCTTCGCGATGGCGGCGGCGTCTCCTCGGCGAACTGGACCCGTCAGCGCTGCAGGGAAGCCCAGGCGCTCGATGTTCTCCGCCACGCTTCGAAGCAGCGGCCCCAGCATCTTCGGCGCGATCTCGCGCGCGACTCCCGAGCGAACGAGGAGCTCCGCGCCCACGGCAGCAAGTGCCGCGGCGCCGTTGGCCACGAGACCCGCCGCCGCGTGGTACCCGATGGTGTCGAGTCCACGAATCGTACGCGGCGCCATCCCGAGCTTCTTCGCCAGCGCGCGCGCGCGCTTCACCGCGACCGGATCGCCGTCGATGTGCACCTGCCCCCGCGCGAGATCGGGAAACGTCGTGAGCGATGCGAACGAGATCATCGGGTGCATCTGCGCGACGCCAGCGCACACCTCTCGCAACGCGACGAGCGGCGCAGGACCGAGCGCACCGGCCGCGTGCACACAGGCCGCGCGACGCGGGACGACGCCCGCCGCCGCCATCGCCTCTGCCGTCGCGATCAGATCGCGATCGCGCACGCACACGACGATGAGGTCAGCCTCGATCACTCTCTTCGGAATGCCCGCGCGCGCTGCCCGCAGCGTCGCCGTCCAGCCCGCCTCCTTGATCGCCCGCGTGAGCGCTCGCCCGACCTTGCCCGCGCCGTAAAGGAAGACCTTCATCGATGACGCCTAGGCCTGCGCGCCAACGCCGTACAAGCCGCGCGCGCGGATGTGCCCGAGGACATCCATCGGCACAAGCTCTGCGAGCGCCGCGAAGTCCTTCGCCGCGAGCCGCTCGCGGACGAACGTGCTCGAGATCGCCGGAAGCACGGGCGCCGGGGCCCCCTCGAACGACACGCCCGCCCTCCCGAGGACCAGCGGCGGTGCGAGCTTCTTGATCGCGTCGAAGCCGAACCACTTCGGCGACTCGACGATGAGATCGGCGCCCATCACGAGGCGCATCGCCCAGTCGGGGTGCGCGGCGTGCAGGTGCTCGAGCGTCCGCAGCGTCCGGCTCTCGCCGCCGAGCTCCTCCTCCACGCGCGAAACCTCGACGCGCGGCATCCACCCCATCGCCTTCTCCGCCATCGTGACCCGGTCGTCGAACGGCGCGAGCGACTTGGCGAAGGGGTGCTGGTACGTCGGGAGGACGAGGAGCCGATCGACCTCGTGCGTGCTGAGGACGTACGCGACCGCGAGCACGTGGGCGACGTGCGGCGGGTTGAAGCTACCGCCGAAGACCGCGACGATCACGCTCCCCCCTGGACCCGGATCTTCGTCGCGCGGACTACGGTCAGTGTCTCTTTCGTCGTCTGCCTGCCTTGCCCGTCGTAGACCGTGCACACCACCTCGGCGTCTTCGTCGTCGAGGACCGCGATGCCGCCCCCCTTCGTGCCCAGGTGGCCGGGGCTGACGAACCAGCGCGTGCCGATCTTCTTCACGAGCGGCTCGGCGCTGCGTCCGAAGACGAGGAGGTTCGCGGCGAGGATGTCCTCCTCGTCGAGCTGCGCTTTATCGTGGATGAGGATGGCAACTCGATCGCCCACCATCTCGATCGTGCGACCTCCGTGAGGCAGCGTCTCGAGCGCCTTGAGGCGCATGCGTGCGCGCTCGACGGCGACGAAGCGGTCGATTTCGGTGGGGCTCCCGCCGATCGCCATGTCGGCCGCGCGCCTCCACGCGGCGTCGTCACTCGGGTCATCCCCTACGAGGCGTCGCGCCCACGCGGCCACCGCCTTGTCGAGCGACGGATCGACACCAAGATAGACGGCGCGGCTCACCTTCGCGGTCGTGAGCAGAAACTCTGCCGCACGTCCGAGTCCCTGAATGTCCCCTTCGGAGGGACCAAGGAGGCCTAAGCGCACGAGGTTCAGTCTCGGGCACTCGCGCCCGGCCGTAAAGGGGCGCGTGGGGGCGGCCCCCGGTTGGCCCCTAGTTGGCCCCTAGTTCCTCGCCCACTCGGTCGTCCGCCGCCGCGCGAGGCGTGCTACGAGCCATGGCCATGAGCGGCGGAAACGGGCGATTGTCCCCGGTGCCCCACCCGGTCACGGTGACCCTCGACGGGGAGCCGATCGAGGCCGCGGAGGGCGAGCCGGTCGTGTACGCCCTCGCCGCCGCCGGCAAGCTGTCGATCGCGCGCAGCCCCAAGTTCCACCGCCCTCGGGGTCCGTCGTGCCTCCGCGCCGCCTGCGACGGGTGCCTCGCGCGCGTCGACGAGGTTCCCAACGTCATGACGTGCATGGTCCCCGCCCGCGAGGGAATGGCGATCCGCTCGCAGAATACCCTCGGCTCGCGCAGCGTCGATCTCCTTCGCATGACCGACTGGTTCTTCCCCGAAGGCATGAACCACCACGAGCTCTTCGCCGGTGTCCCTGGCGTGCAGTCGCTCATGCAGGGGTTCGCGCGACGCGTCGCGGGGCTCGGGAAGATGCCGGTGAGCCCATCGGCGCCGCGCGAAGCCGTTCGTCGCGTCGCGGATGTCGTCGTGGTCGGCGGTGGTCCTTCGGGGATGGCCGTCGCCGCTCGGCTCGCGCATGACGGGCGGTCCGTCGAGGTCATCGACGATCACCTCGCGCTCGGCGGCGGTCTTCGCGCGCTCGCGCCGAGCGACGCGCGCGCGTGGGATGGCGTCGTACACGCCTTCGAGCGCGCCGTGTCTTCGCGCGGCGTTCGTGTTCGGACGGCGACGACCGCCGGCGCCCTCTTCGGCGACGATCTCCTGGTGGTCGGTCCTGAAGGCGCGGAGATCGTCACCGCGAAGTGTCTGGTCCTCGCGACCGGCGCGCACGACGGTGTCCTCCCGTTCGAGGGCAACGATCTCCCCGGCGTCATGAGCGCGCGCGCGGGCGGATGGCTCCTCTCGCACGGCGTCACCCTCGGCAAGAGGGTCGTGGTCGTCGTACCCGAAGGCGGTGGCCCGTTCGGCACCTCGTACGCGCGCGCCATCGCGGAACGGCAGGCGTCGACCGTGGTCACCGTCGTCCACGGCGAGATCGTCGCGGCGACCGGCAGCTCTCACGTCACCGGCTGCAGCGTCCGTGAGGCGGACGGCGAGACGCAAAAGAAGGAGAGGACGGAGAAGAAGGAGCGCAAGCTGAAGGCCGACGCCGTCCTGATCGACGCCCCCCGCGCCCCTTCGTACGAGCTCGCCGAGCAGGCCGGCTCTCCTCTAGATCACACAGCCCGTGGCTACGTCCCGCGCGCCCCCGGCGCGAAAATTCGCGAAGGTGTCTGGATCATTGGGGAAGCTGCCGGTCGCCCCTTTGCCCCCGCCCCGTTCCTCGCCGACGCCGATTTTGTCGCGATGGCGAAGAAATAGCGCGTAATTTCAATCACTAATCGTCGATTAGCGCCCCGAATAGGGCCAATCCACCCCCCACAGCGAGCCCGTCGAAGAGGCCCAACAAGAGGAGGTAGTCCCGGATCTCGGCCAGCTGGGCGCCCGCGGTCTGGAACTCGGGGTGGTGGGCGAGCGAGAGCACTTGATGGGTCGCCGCCACGCCCGAGAGGAGCGCCGGGGAGAGGAGCGGGAAGAGGACGCTCGCCAAAACGAGATCGCGCGCGCGGGTCCGCACCGTCATCGCGCCGAAGAGCGTCCCGGTCGCGGCGACGCCGACGGTGCCGAGGAGGAGCACGACTGTGAGCGCGACGATCACGTCGGGGAGGTCGACGTGGAACATGAGCGCCACGATCGGGACGACGATGCACTCGACGGCGACGACGAAGGCCATCACCCCCATCGCCTTGCCGAGGAAGATGGAGGCGCGAGGGATGGGGGAGACGAGGAGACCCGTGAGCGCTCCCTCCTCTCGTTCGCGTTGCCACGTCCGCGCGAGGGCGAGGATGGACGCGAAGGCGACCGGCAACCAAATCGCACCTGGTGCGATCTGCACCGCAATACGCAAAAGTGCCTTCGGCGGCAGCATCGGCCCCTCCCAGCCGCGAAGGTGACCGCCATCGACTTCGACCTCCGCGGTCACGCCGCCGTAAAACGAAACGGCCGCGAGGATCGCGACGAGCGCGGCGAAGAAGCCGGCGGTCGTGACGATCTCTCCCGTGCGAAGCTCGATGCGCAGGTCCTTGCCGAACACCGCCCACGCGCCGGACCAGAACGAGAGAGGTCGCGCGCGTCGTCGATCGAGAAATCGATCGTCAGGATTAATTTTGCTCGTTCCCAATTGTCCTCATGCGTAGAGCGTGTGCTAGAGTCGCAACGGTACGCGGACGTTGTGTCGTTCGACAAGAATGCGCGCGACGGACTGCGAGTGACCCTGAAAGACGAACGAGAGGGTACGGCACTCGGAACATGACGGCAGACGACCAGCCTCGACCTCCACAACCGTCCAACGAAGTTTCCAAGCAGCAAGGTCGTAGTGCCCCCGGAATAGGGCCTGGAATGGGGCCACAAGGGAGGACTCGGCGGAAGCCAACGCGCGTCGCCGTCCTCTACAACAACGACTTCGAAGATTCGTCGCCCGATGGCGACCCGGGGTACGCGGCGCGGGCCGATGTCGAGTCGGTCGCGGCGTTCGTCGCCGAGCAGCTGAACGATCGCTACCACGAAGCGATTCTGGTTCCGGTCGATGGGGACCTCGCCCGGCTTCGCTCCCGTTTGGCGGAAATCGAGCCGGATTGTGCGTTCAACCTCTGTGAGTCGCTCGCGCAGGACACGCGCCTCGAGAGCGCGGTGCCTCTGGTCCTCGAGCTCCTCGGCATCCCGTTCACCGGCTCGCCGCCCGAGGCGTTGTCACACGCCCTTTACAAAGATCGCGTGAAGCGACTCCTCGAAGAGGCCGGCGTCCCGACCCCGCCGTCGTGCGTGATGCGCGGTCCCGACGATCCGTGCGATCTCTCCTACCCGCTCATCGTGAAGCCGGTGCGCGAGGACGGCTCGGTCGGCATCTCGAGCAAGAGCGTCGTGCACAACGAGGCGGAGCTCCGGGAGGTGGTCGCTCAGGTGGCCACGTCGTTCCGGCAAGCGTGCCTCGTCGAGCAGTTCGTCGAAGGGCGAGAGTTCAACGTCGCGCTCTTCGGCTTCCCGACGGCGCGCGTGCTCCCGCTCTCGGAGATCGATTTCTCCACGCTCCCCGACGACCGTCCCAAGATCGTCTCGTACGAGGCGAAGTGGAACGAGGGCTCGGTCGACGATCTAGGGACCATCCCGGTCCTCATGCCCCAGCTCCCGACGGCGCTCGCCGCCAAGGTTCGCCGGGCGGCGGTCGACGCGTTCCGTGCCGTCGGCGTCCGTGACTACGGCCGCGTCGACGTGCGCCTCGCCGCGAACGGCATCCCCTACGTCATCGACGTGAACCCGAACTGCGATCTCTCGCGCTACGCCGGAATGGCGCGCGCGGCGGCCGGCGTCGGGATCGACTACTCGGCGCTCGTGAAGCTCCTCGTTCGTTACGCCCTGCGCCGCCGCCCCCGGAACGCGCGCTCCAAGGGAGCACAAGAGGGAGCCTCCCATGCCGCTGGTGCATCTAGCGGCGCGTCACCGTGACGCGCTCGCCAGCATCCTGACCCGCACCAAGGAGTTCTCGGAGGACGATCGCGAGGTCGCCCTGGAGCTCCTCGATCTCGGCATCCGCCGCGAGGACACCTACCGCTTCTGGGTCTTCGAGGAGAACGAGCAGGCCCTCGGCTACATCTGCTTCGGGCCGACGCCCATGACCGTGGGGACGTTCGACCTGTACTGGATATGCGTCGACCCCGATGCCAAGGGCAAAGGGGTCGGCAAGGCGCTCGTCGCGAAGATCGAAGAAGAGCTGCGAAACGAAGGCGGCCGCCTCATCCGCGTGGAGACGGCCGGCACCGCCGAGTACGCCTCCACGCGCGCGTTCTACGACCGCCTCGGCTACGAGACCGTCGCCCGAATCCGCGATTTCTACTGGCCGGGCAATGATCTCTTCATTTACGGCCGCTACCTGAATCCGAAGGTCTCGGACTCGGGCTAGAACATGTGGTCTTCGCCGCCCGCGGCCGCGTGGCTGCGGATCTTGTCGGCGGCGATTTTGCGCTGCTCGGGGGTGAGGATCGGGAGGACGACTTCGATCATGCCGAGCATCCGGCCGCTCATTTTCGCGGCGGCTTGCTTGGTGTCGACCTTCGGAGAGACCTCGTCCATCACGAAGTGCTCGCTCTTGAAGGCGTCCATCACCTGACCGCCCTTGGCGTGGTGGTCCTTCATCTCGGCGTGGATGTCGTGCTCGTGGTCCTTGCCCTTCGCCTGGAAGGCCGCCTTGATCTGGTCCTTCTGCGCGTCGGTGAGCTTCAGATCGGTCGCCCACTCCTGCATCTTGCCGTGGTGGCCATTTTTGGCGTGCATGCCGTCCGGGCCGTGGTGCTCGCGGCCTTCCTTCATCTGCGCGTGGAGGGCGTCGGTGAAGGCGGCGCGCTGCGAGGCGTCGAGGATGGTGTGGACGCGCTCGAGGGCGGCGCGGTCTTGGGTGCGGATGCCGTCCCACGCGGTCGCGGCGGCGTCGATCTTCGGCTGGAGCGCGGCGCGGTCGAGCGTGCCCGACTCGACCTGCAGCGCGACGGCCTCGACGAGGTCCTTGCGCGCAGGAGCGACGGACTGGTGACGCGTCTCGGCGTCGGTCGCGAGCTTCTCGAGCTCGGTGCGTTGCTCCGGACGGAGCGGGACTTGGCCGAGCGCGTCGCCGACCATCTTCACCGGGCCGTGCGTCGCGACGCCAACGGGCGCCTTCGTGACGGCGTTCTGCGCGGTCTGCGCGCCGGTGTCGGTCGCGGTCGAGCCGCCACACGCGGCGACGGCGAGGGAAAGAGCGAGGAGCGAAACGGAACCGATGCGGGAAATCGTCGTCATGGGGTGGTGACCTCTCGAAGAAGAGCATGCACCCGGGGACCTTGAGGGGTGCGATTCCTGAGGTAAAGATGCGTAAACCGGCCGACTTCAGACGGCTGGCCTCCGCCCGCTAAAGCCCCTGTTCTTTCAGGTATTGTCGGGTGAACGTGGCGGCGGCCTCGTACGAATGACGCACATCGCCGAGGATCCTGTCCTCGACCAGGCCGCCCACCATGAACACCTTCACCTCGACGGTGACGCGCGCGATGCGGGCGATCTTCTTGTCGCCGAGCTTCTCGCAGTAAAGGACGCCGAAGGTCTTCGCCTTGTCCTTCATCGCGCTCGGGATGATCTGGAACTCGTAGCGGCGGGTCTTCTTGTCGAAGCGCCCCTCCTCCACGTAGCTGAACCTGTCACCGACCGCCTTCTTCACCGCGCCGGGCATGTTGCCGAGCGGCGGATCGATGCGGATGCGCCGGGTCTTGGCGTTCTCGTCGTCGACTTGCGACAAGAGCTCGTAGCCGGGAAACTTCAGGACGTCGCGATACAGGCGCTCGTTGAACGCCGGATCGAACGTGGTCTTGTCCCAGTACGTGTCCTCGTCGCAGTCGAATTCGTGACGGAGCGAGACCTCGGGCATGGCACCTCCGCGTTCGCGCGTTACTTCGACTTCGGAGCGGCCTTTTTCTTGGGGGCGGCGGGGGCAGCCGCCTTCTTCGCGGGCTTCGCCGCGGCGGCGGACTTGGTCTTGGCGGGGGCGGCGGCGGCCTTGTTCCGCTTCTCGACGGAGCGGAAAAGATCCCAGAGGCGCGGGACGGGATACGCCGAGATGCGCGTCTTGTAGCCCTCGTCCTTCGTACGCTTCTCGAGGTCGCAGATCGCGTCGATGAGCTTCGCGCGGGTGCCGAACTTCTCTTTCACGGCCGAGAAGGTGGCGTGGAGGCGGAGGAGCTTCGCGTTCGACACGTGGGCGAGGCCCTTGTTCGTGTTCGTGCGGCCGATCCAGAGATCCTCTCCGGTGAACTTCTCGAGGGCGGCGACGAGCTTGGACTTGTCACCGAAGGTGTCTTTGACGAGGCTGAACGGCGTTTTCATGAGGTTTCTTCCTGGTGGGTGCGCGAGATGACTCGCGCGGCAAAGGGGGAGAGTGATTAGCAGCGGCGGGCCAGCGTCGCAAGACCTTCCGGGCGCGTGTAAGTTCGGGGCGGCGCGCACGTTGGAGCGTCGTTCGGGCGGTCGCCGCGGGAGGAACCAATGAGAATAGGGACGCTTTGCTTGATCGGGTCCGTGGGCCTCAACGCGGCCTGCGGGGGAGCGGCGTACGACAAGAGCGCCACGGCACCGAGCGTGGCCCTTCGGCCCGGGCCGGCGCGCGAGATGCGGGCGCGCGGCGAGACGAAGAAGAACGAAGCGGATCGGGACGGCGACGGCATCCCCGATCCGGCCGATCTCGTGCAGCCCGACGAGGCGCTCGCGAGCATGGGCGGGATGTACCCGCCCGCTCCACCCGCGCCCGGTCAACCGCCGAGCGGCGGCGCGACCACCCCCGCGCAAGGCGCGCAAGCAGCCCAGCGCGAAGGCACCTACCTCATTTACACCGCCACGCTCACGATGGCCGTCTACCAGGTCGAGGGCTCGCTCGGCCAGGTCGAGCAGATCGGCAAGGACGTCGGCGGCTACCTCGCCGTCCGCCAAGATCGCAGCATCACGATCCGCGTGCCGCGCGCGCGCTTCGAGGAGGCGATCAAGAAGATCGAGGCCACTGGCGACGTCGTCCACCGCGACATCTCCGCGCAAGACGTGACCGACGAGTTCCTCGACACCGAGGTGCGCCTCAAGAACGCGCGCGCGATGCGGGACCGGCTCCAGGATCTCCTCCAGAAGGCCGCCGTGAAGGAGGCGCTCGAAATCGAGAAGGAGCTCGGGCGCATCACGCAGGAGATGGAGCGTATGGAGGGGCGGCTGAAGCTCCTCAAGGACAAGATCGCGTTCTCGACGATCACCGTCAACTTCGACGCGCGCGCGTCGTCGCTGAAGACGATGCCGATCCGCTTGCCCTTCGCGTGGCTGCCGACCCTCGGCCTGCCGTCCCTCTTGCGCTTGAACGAGACGAAGTGAGGCCCGTCGTGAAACTTGTAAAATACATGCAAAAGGCACTCGTATTTGCCGCTCTCCTGGCGGCTTCGCTCTCCTCGTCGGCGTGCGGGCGGCCCTTCAAGGTCGAGACCGCGCCCGGCTTCGTCGAGCTCGAGAACCAGTCCGACGCGAGCGCCTACAGCTACCGCGCCACCACGCCCGAGGGCGTCACCTTCGGAATCCGCGTCATCGAGGACGAGGAGCGCGGTGACCTCAAATTCTGGCAGCAAGCGCTCACGTTGCAGTTGCGCGACGTGACCGGCTACGCGCTCCTAGGCGTAGACGACGTGAAGGCGCTCGACGGCACGCCCGGCAAGCTCCTCCGCTTCGGTCACGACGAGGACGCGAAGCCGTACCTCTACCAGGTGGCCTTCTATCAGGCGCAGAAGCGGCTCTTCCTCGTCGAGGCGGGCGCCACGAAGGAGCAAATGGAGCGCCAGAAGACGCAGATCGACTGGATGCTGAAGAGCGTGAAGGTGCAGTGCAGCTCGCTCGTGTCCCGGGTGTTCGCGTCGCGCACGTGCAACAAGTGGTGAGCGCGCACCCGCTACGCGCCGCTACTTCAGCATGACCGGCGGCGGGCGTGCTGTGCGGGGGGCCACCGGCGCGCAGCTCCCGCCGCGCTCGAGATCGCCGAAGACGCGCTGCCACATGTCCGTGGGGAAGCCGCCTTTGACCTTCGCGAGCTCGCTCATCGTCTTCTGGCGCATGTGGGCCGAGCCGAGGAGCGTGCAGACGCGCTGACGGAGGGTGCGCAGCTCCTGTTCGACCGTGGCACGCGCCGCGGGGGTCGCCAGGGCGTGTGCACGCTCGGCGTCGGTGATCGTGAAGAGGTTGCGCTCGTTCGTTCCGGTAAAGCGGAGGTTCGGGAGGGACGACGCCTTCACCGGCCCCGCCGCCGGTGCGGAGGCGGTGGTCACCTTCGCGCGTCCAGCGAGCGGGCCCTGGAGGCCGCCCGGCGGGGGGCGAACCGCGAGCCCCGAGTAGGCGTCGAAGAGGTGCAGGGCGCCGGCGCTCAGGGTGGCGAGGCCGACCGGGGCTGCGGGAGCGATTTGGTAGTTGAAGCTGTAGTAGCCGGTCGAGCTCCTGACGGACTCGTCGATGACGCGGTCGCCGAGCTCCTCGTAGGTCCAGCGCTCGTCGATTCCGCCGATGTCGGTGTCCCAGATCGTGTCGGAGTCGTATCCGATCGTTCGGAGCTCCATGGCCTCGCCCGGGAAGAGTCGCACGGGCTCGCGAATGCGGCCGTCGGCGTCGGTGAGATCGCGGCTCCAGCTCGACGCGGTGTGCATGCCGGTGTCGACGCAGTCGTTGCAGTCGAGGAGCTTGAGCCACTCGATGCCGTCGGTCACATTGCTCGCGTTGGGCACGTTCAGCCACAGCCGCCAGTCGCCCTCGAAGACGTCGGCGGTGTCGAAGACGTTGAAGCCGGTCGCCTTCACCGAGTACGCCTTGAGGCTCCAGTTCCTGGGGCTCGGGTACGCCCACGCGGCGGCGACCCGGTAGAAGTAATCCTCGCCGGTGAAGCCGCGCAGGTCGACGGTGACGCTGAGGAACCGCACGCCGTTGGCGTCGGTGCGCTCGGTGATCGCGGGAACCGGCCAATTCGCCGGCGTGCCGGAGAACGGTAGGTGCTGCGTGAAGAGCGGGACCGGCGCGAGGTCTCCGTACAGCTTCGCGGGGCTCGGCGGGAGGTAGATGTTGAAGCTGAAGATCTTGTCGAGCGAAGCAGGACCATGGATTGCCGGCCCGTTGACGGCGGCGATGCCCGGATGGGGCAGCCCGACGATGCGTCGCGCCGGCTGGTGCAGCGCGAGCGACGAGTCCCCCAGGACGCCGCCGGCCTCGCGATTGAACCAGATGTCCGTCACGACGCCGGGCACCCACACGTTGGCGCCGACCTTGTCGCGGCCACCCGGAAAGTCGAACGTCGCGTTCTCGGGCAATCGAATCGGCCGCGCGCGGTGCACCGCCGCGCCGACCGGCGGATGGATCTCCGTGTGGTACGGCGAGTGGCCGCAATCGTGGATGTGGTAGCCCCAGACGGACATGCGGTCTCCCGGAGACGGCCGGAAGCGCTCTGGGATGCTGCTGCGCTCCCACTCCACTTCGATTGTCGCGTCGTCGGTGTGGGACGACAGGAACGCGAACTGCGGGTCCGCGGTGAGCGTGACGTTCATGTCCTTGCTCACGTGGTTGAGCCAGAGGTCGCGCCCGGCGATGCCCGACGAGTCCACCCTGCCCTCCACGAGGCGATAGTCGTGCGGCCCTGCGAACGGCTCGACGGTCACCCACTGCGGCGCGAGATCGCCGCCGCCCTGGCACTTGACATCGACGTTCTGCTCGCCGCGAAACGGCGACGCCGCGCAGGTGTCCGCGTGGCAGAACGAGGTCGGCGATGTCTGCGGCTGCGCGGCGACGACGGGGCGCGTGGCCGGCGGCACATTTCGGATGAAGGAGGCGACGGCCTTGTACGTCATCGTCCGCGCGGGCACGGTCGTACTTCCGACCTTGCAGCCGTTCGGGCAGAGCTCCACGGTCACGACGTACTCGCCGAGACGGTCCGTCGTCAGCGTCGCCTCGACCGGGCCGCTCACGAGCGCCGCGTTGCTCTGGGCCGGCTTGGTGACGAGTCGAAAGACACGAGGCACCGGGTGAAAGGTCGTGTCGCAGTCCGACGAGACCTGGCGAAGGCGCGGTGACCCGCCGTTGATCACATAGGTCGCGCCCGGCCAGTTCACGCCCAGATCGAGGTTGCCCGCGCGCAGATCCAGGGTGACCGACGGGTTGCAGTGCAACCCGCCGCCCCCTCCCGGATCGGGCGGCGGCAGCGCGTTGGCCGCGCGCGGGGCGACGCAGGACGCCACCAGGGCGACAGCGGCGTGGACGACGACGACGGCGAGACGCGTTCGAGCGAGCATTTGTCCCCTTGGCGGAAGAAGCTGCGGTGCAGTGCACCACGTATGCCACCTCCGAGGGGCCGGTTGGGGCCAAATCCGAAGCATCGCGGAGGAGAAGCGCATCGCGACATGGGTTGCATGCAACGCAGCGTTCGACGCCGACGCCGCCGCCGACGCTATTTCTCCGCCACGACGATGCCGGGCCGCTCCATCGTAGGCGCCCGCGGCGAGGACGACGCGCGTGACGCCGGCGGCGGCGAGATCGGAGGGGCGCGGGTCGACGTCGGCGCCGATGAGGAGGAGACTGTCCCCGGTCTTCGCGTCGCGCACGTGCAACAAGTGGTGACGGAACCGGAGTCGGAGTCGGAGTCGGAATCGGAATCAGAGTCGGAGTCGGAGTCGGCGTCGGAGTCGGAGTCGGAGTCGGAGTCGGAGTCGGGGTCGGCGTCCGATGAATATCAACACCAACATCATCCGGGAGACGGGGAGAGCTTCTCGAGTCGCGCGAGCACCTCTGCGCGCGCCGCTTGGTTCCCCGCCGCCTCCCACTCCGAGATGAGCCGTCGCAGCTCGGTTCGTGCCTCATCGACGAGCCCGAGCTGAACGTAGTTCTCGGCCAAGCTGCGGCGCACGTCGCGCCGATCGGGGAGCAACATCAGGACCTGCTTGCGAACGGCTGCCACTTTGAGCGTGGCGGCAGGCGGGTGGTGTTCGAGGTACTCGCAGTAGGAGAGGTATTCCTTCACGGCGCTGTGCGTGTCACCGACCTTCACGAAGGCGTCGCCCCGTCGAAGGTGCTCTCTCTCGTGATCCGGTGGCGCGGGCGGGTACTTTTCGGATCCCATGATGCTTCATGACGGTAACGCACCTTTCGAGGGAAGCCAGCGGCGGGCGTGCCGAGGAACCGGACCGCATTACGTCTGACAAGGCTCGCCGGCCGGGCCGGGGGAGCGCTAGGATTCTCCGTGATGGCTCGGCGGCGAGTTCGGCTCGCGCGAGCCTCGCGCGCGTCATGAACTCGTCATAGGTGGCACTTGAGCGTTTGGAAGTAGAGCTTGTCCGAGTTGCCCTGCGCCGGGTCGTACTGCGACCACGCCAGGTTCCACGTCGCCGCCGTCGCGCCGCGGACGCCAGGCGCCGTCACCATCCGACGCACGAACGTGCCGATGCCCGGGAGCAGCCCCTGCACCGCCCCGCTGCGCTCGCCGCGGACGACGCCGGTGGCATCGAGCCAAAGGAAGTTCACCCAGGCGGTAGATCCGCCGCCGGACGTGAGCCCCGGCGCGATGATCGCGAAGTCGTCGCCGAAGAAGTGACCGGCGGCGGAGAACGGGCCGACCGCGGGATCGCTATAGGTCTTGCCGAAGGCGATGCTCGACACCGACGTCAGCGTGGGCAGCGCGTTGTCGTCGACCGCCGCGGCGCGGTACGAGAGCGAGCCGAGCGCGTTGCCGGCGTCGTTCGCGTCCTCCTCCAAGTAGGCGAGGTTCGTCTTGCCCGTCGCCGAGCCGCCCACCCCGTCGAGCATGCCGCCGAAGAAGACCTTGCCCAGGGCGAGGCCAGAGAGCGGCTTGCGCACAACACCCGCCGTCGTCCCGCTATCGGGCAGGGCGTAGAAGGCGAGGGCGCCGGTGCTCGCGCTCACGTAGAGGTAGATCGTGCTCCCCACGTGCACGGCGACGGGGAGCTGGTAGTCCTTCGTGCTCGACGTTTCGGCCGCCGTGAAGTTCGCAGCGACGCCGCCGGTGGCGATGCCGACATTCAGACCGTAGACCGACGCGGTTGCATCCTTGGTCATGATCGCGACGTAATACGTACCCGCCGCGAGCTCGACGACGGCGGCGCCCAGGTCCGACCGCGAGATGCCGCTGAGCGACGCGAGCGCCACCGGCGCGGGCAGCGGCGTCACCGGCGCGGCGTCGCGGAAAACATACAAGGACACGCTAGAGCCGTTCGCTCCAACCGGCGACTGCACGATGACGCCGAAGCCGCCGGCCACGCGCATCGTGCCGAGGACCGTCCCACCGCCGGTCGCGAGGCTCGCGGACGTGACCGTGGGTACGGCGCCGGACGAATCGATCGAGTACACGGTGAAGACCGTCGCGCCGTTCATCGTCGCCGCGACGCGCGTGACGGTGGGGCTCACCGCGAACGCGGCGAGATCGGTAAAGCCGTTCGGATTGAGCCCATTGCGATCGGCCACGACGAAGGGGCTGGCGAGCACGAGGGTATCGCACGTCAGCGTGCCGAGAGGCGGGCTCGTGTCGCCGCTGCCGTCGGTGGGCTTCTTGCCGTCCGCTGCCCCGTCGTCACCCGTACCGTCCCCGGACCCGTCGGGGGCTCCGCTGCTCGACGCTTCGGCCGTCGCGTCGCCGCCACCATCACCGCCCGCGGCGACGCTCGGCGCGTCGAAATCCCCGAGAAGCGACGCGCACCCGCCGAGGCAAGCCAGCAGAAGCGCGAAGGCAAAAGGGGAGGGTCGGCGCATTCTCCGAGCATACCGCTCCCCGCTGCCGGGTGGCGTTTCAGAAGCGCAGCCTCAGCACCGGGGTCGGTGCCTAGGTTCCGGGCCGCGCGATCTCTTCGCGGCGTTCCAGCCAAACGAGAGCGGCAGTAAGAGCGCCGGCGTGGTCCGCGTCGGCGACGTAGGTGTGGCCGACGGTCCCGAGGCTCACAAAGCGCGCGTCGACGCCAGCGGCAGCGAGGGCTTTTGCGGTTCGGGCCATTGGCGCGGCGGCGGCGTCGTAGGCGCCCGCGGACAAGACCACGCGCGTGACGCCGGCGGCGGCGAGATCGGAGGGGCGCGGCTCGACGTCGGCGCCGATGAGGAGGAGACCCGTGTACTTTGCAGGTGTTTGGCGCGCCAAATCCAGGGCGATCCATGCGCCTTGCGAGAAGCCGATGAGGACGGTCGGCGCGGCGGTGTCGACCTGGCCAGGGAACGCGCGCGCGACGTCGGCGACGGCGGCGTCGACGATCGCGCGGCGGTCGCTCGAGGTCCCTCCCCACGATGCGCCGCCGCCTGGGCACGCGGCGTTCGCGGGTGGGCAGACGAGCCAGCCGAAGCCCTCGGTGCCTTCGCGGAAATGTGGGCAGCCGTTCGTCGTCTTGCCGCAGCGGCCGTTCAAGTACACGACGGCGGGCCGCGGCGACGAGACGTCCGTG
The DNA here is from genome assembly GCA_038231275.1 of Polyangiales bacterium. Taxonomy (GTDB): domain Bacteria; phylum Myxococcota_A; class Polyangia; order Polyangiales; family Polyangiaceae; genus JANYHK01. The sequence continues at coordinate 206,426 of JBBRLQ010000006.1, read as the reverse complement.
GGCCGGAACGCGAACGTCGTGCGGGACTCACCTTTAACGGAGAGGGGCTCTTCGCGGGCGCTCGTCTCGTGCGGATTTCCGGCGCTGGCGCTCGCCATCACCGCCGCGCAAGACGCACCAAGGCACACCGCAACGGCCCTGCGCATGGCGCGGGCGGACGCGTCGAACATGACGAAGGCCTCCTCGGGAGCGGGCCTTCGCGCCTTCGCGCTCGCCGCCGCTCACCGTCTCTGCCCCCTTCGTCGTGCGGGCGGGCCGATCTGTGACCGGGCCGCGCGCTCGCGTTGAAATTCTGGTAAATCCGAGGGCCCATGACGAAGCCCCGCGTGAGGTTCGCCCCGTCGCCCACCGGCTACCTGCACATCGGCGGGGTGCGCACGGCGCTCTTCAACTGGCTCTGGGCGCGCAAGACCGGCGGCGCCTTCGTCCTTCGCATCGAGGACACCGATCAGGAGCGCAGCACCGAGGCGAGCCGGCAGATCATCCTCGACTCACTCGACTGGCTCGGGATCGACTGGGACGAAGGCCCCGGCAAGGGCGGCGCGCACGGGCCGTACACGCAGATGGAGCGGCTCCCCATCTACAAGGAGCACGCCGAGCGCCTCATCGCGAAGGACGGCGCCTTCCGGTGCTACTGCACGAAGCCGGAGCTCGACGCGCAGCGCGAGGCCTTGAAGAAGAAGGACCCGAAAGCGCAGTTCGTCTACCCCGGCACCTGCCGCGCGCGCCACGACCAACCCGATCTCCCGTTCGTCGTCCGCTTCAAGACGCCGAAGGAGGGGAACGTGACCTACGTCGACAAGGTGTTCGGCGAGGTGGTGACGCCCAACTCCGCGCAACAGGACTTCGTCCTCCTCCGGAGCGACGGGATCCCGCTCTACAACTTCGGCGCCGTCGTCGACGACATGACGATGGGCATCACGCTGGTCGCGCGGGGGCGCGATCACATGGTGAACACGCCGCCGCAGATCATGCTGTACGGCGCCTTCGGAGTCGCGCCGCCGGAGTTCGCGCACCTGCCGATGATGCTGGCGCCGAGCGGCGAGAAGCTCTCGAAGCGCCACGGCGCGGTGAGCGTCACCGAGTACCGCGATCAAGGCTACTCACCGGTCGCCGTCCTCAACTACCTCGCGCGCTTCGGGTGGTCGTTCGGCGACAAAGAGGTCTTCTCGAAGGACGAGCTCATCGCGTCGTTCAGCTGGGAGAACTGCGGCCGCGGCGACGGGAAGTTCGACGCGAAGAAATTCCTCGCGATCGATTTCGAGCACCTGAAGAGTGACGCGCTCACGAACGAAGACGAGTACGTCACGCGCGTGAAGCCGTTCCTCGAGAAGGCGGGCGTCACGGTCACCGACGACGCCAAGCTGAAGAAGGCGATCCGCACGATCCGCGGGCGCGCGCGCGCGTACGTCGAGGCGGCGGAGATGCTCGATTTCTACTTCCGCCAGCCGCCCAAGGTCGACGAGGCGGCCGCGTCCAAATTCCTCGTCGCGGCGAGCGCGCCGATCTTGAAGGGCTTCGGCGACGCGCTCCGCGCCGGTGACGCGTGGGACGAAAAGGCCGTCGAGGAGCGCACGAACGCGTGGCTCGCGTCGGCGGGGATTCCGATCAAGGAGCTCGGTCAACCTGCGCGCGTCGCGCTCACCGGAAAGACCGCGAGCCCCGGCCTCTGGGAGGTGCTCGCCGTGCTGGGCCGCGAGGCATCGCTCGCGCGCATCGACGCGGCGCACGCCCGGGCGAACGGTGCGGGAGCTTAAGGGCAACACCACGTGACGTTCGGTCCCGATTTCGCGATACGCGCGCCGGAGGTGACGGGCTTCGACGCCTTCATGGCCACGTTCCGCCCGCTGATCCCGATCCCGGGCCTCCTCGTCATTCTTCCGCTCTTGTGGCTCTTCTTCCGCTCGACGTGGCGCGAGCTCGACGAAGACGCGCACCGTCACCGCGGCGCCCTCCTCAAAGAGGGGCGAATGGATCACCGTCCGTTCCTCGCGCTGATCATCTGCGCGGTCGTCCTCACGATGCAGGAGTACTTCGGCGGGCGCGGCTACTTCGACACGACGTTCCGCCCGATGCTCGCGCGCTACGAGCTCACGCACCCCAACGCGTTCCAGCTCGCTCGCTACGACGAGCTGTACGGCTTCGCATGGTGGGCCGGGACGCGCATCTTCGGCTACGTCTTCGTGCCGTTTCCGCTGTGGAAGCTCCTCTTCCGCAAGGACTCGCTCCTCGACATGGGGCTACGGACGCGCGGCTTCTTCGAGCACGCGTGGATCTACGCACTCTTCCTCGCCGTCGTCCTCCCAGCGATGTGGTTCGTGAGCCGCGAGCCCGATTTCGGGACGTATTACCCCTTCTACAAGCACTCCTCGCGCAGCTGGGTCGACTTCCTCCTGTGGGAGGGGATGTACTTCGCGCAGTTCTTCGCGCTCGAGATGTTCTTCCGCGGGTGGTGGCTCGGCGTGCTCAGAAAGAGCTTCGGCTCCGGTGCGATCTTCGCGATGGCGGTGCCGTACTGCATGATCCACTACGGAAAGCCGTACCTCGAGGCGTGCGGCGCGATCATCGCGGGGATCGCGCTCGGCAGCTTGTCGATGAAGACGCGAAGCATCTACCAGGGCTTCCTCGTCCACATCACCGTGGCCATCCTGATGGATTGGCTCGCGCTCCGGCATCGGCACGCCACCCCCGTGGACTTTTGGCCGAAGGACAACGTCTTCATGCCCGACGCGATGGAGAGCGATCGGGTGGCGCACGTCATCGAGAGGACGGGCGGGCTCATCGTCCTCGGCGTGATCGTGCTCACGGTCGCGTTCGTGCTTCTTCGACGCATGCTTCGCGATCGTGCCGCCCGGCAGCCCGCGTGAGCTAAGCTCGGCGCATGTCCGAGGGGGACGAGGCGAAGTTCGCGCGCGAAGCCGACCCGCGGACGGCGTGGATGCACGCGCTCGGCGCCGGCGCCCTGCTGCTCCTTCCCGTTGCGGCGCTGGTGTTGCCGGCGACGATGGCGGAGCACGACACGCAAGGGGAGGTCGTCGCCGCAGAGGTCATGCTCGCGGTCGCGCTCGTCGGGAGCCCGTTCTTCTTCTTCGCGCGGCTACGCGCACGCGCCGTCGTGGCGCGGGAGAAGGCGCGTCTCGCGGCCGCGAAGGTGGACCTCGATGGCTGGTTCGCGAAATTTTCGGCGGACTGGGGGCACGACGACGGGTTCGGCGCCGTCGAGCTGCGCGTCGTGCTCGCCGAGCCGATTCAGGATCTCGCGTTCGCCGAGGACGCGATCGCCGACATCGCGCCGAGCTCCAGGCTCCGCGTCGAGCGCGGCTTCGGACCGGAAGCAGACGGACCGGCCGGCGAGCTCACGGTGGTGAGCCCTCATCACGCGCGCGGCCGCGAAGCGCACGCGTGGGCGGTCCTCGTCGTCGAAAAATTCCTGCCGACGCTCGCGGCCAAGACGAAGATCACGTCGGTTCACGTCGCGTGAAGGTGCGCGTCGCGCGTGTGCTCCGAGCGTCAACGCGCTGACGCACGCGAAGTCTTTTTGGCAAAGCGCGCGCGCGGGCTGGCGTGTTAGCCGAGAGCGATTAAATCGTTCGCGCGATGAAGCGAACCGCAGAGGCCCTCGAGCGCCAGCTCCCCATCGAAGAACGCGCACGCCGTCAGAGCGGCATCGCGCCGTCACGAAGCCGCGTCGAGGGGATCGAACCTGCGAGCCTCCGCTACGTCCTCCAGACCCCGCGCGGCGACGGACGCGACCTCGACCTCGCGTACGCGACGTGGCGACGGGTGTGGACCGAGGCGCTGGCCGAGCTCGACGGCGCCGATCGGGTGTTCTCCGACGACTTCACGCGCCAAGACGAGCTCGGCGTCCTCTTCCACGAGGACGCGTGCGTGGGCATGACGGCGTTCCGCTTCGTCGACTTCTCCGTGAAGCAAGTTCAAGAGGACTCCTACTTCGCGCCGTGGCCCGCGAGCGCGCGGACTGCGCTCCTCGGCGTCGGGCGCCGCGTGTGCATCGGGAGCTACCTAACCGTCGACGCCGCGTGGCGCGGCGCGCGCGGACCGCTCCGCGCGAAGGAGCTGCTCCTCACGCTCGCGGTCGAGCGGTTCCTCGCGAGCTACGCCGACGTGATGGCCGGCACGCTCCGCAACAACCGCGGCATGAACGATCTCGCGTACCGCCTGGGCGCACGAGCCCTCGCGGTCGACGTCCAGCATCACGGCGTCGCCGTCGATCTCGTCGCCTTCCACCGCGACGCGCGCGACAGGTTCGAGCTCACGCCGTTCATCGAAGAGGTCACGGGCGCCCTCGTGGCGCGCGCCCTCCAGGAAAAGGCCGACACGACGGAGAAGACGGAGAAGACATGAAGAACGTTCTCGATCAGAGCATGACGACCGTGCGCGCGGCGATCCGCGCGTTTCCCTGGAGCGATCGCGTCGCGTACGGCGACTGGATGGCGCAGACCTACCACTACGTGAAGCACTCGACGCGCCTCCTCGCCGCCGCGGCCGCGCGCTTTCCGACGGACGAGACGGGCAACGCGCTCCACCACCGCTTCGCCAAGCACATGAGCGAAGAGAAGAAGCACGAGCTCCTCTGCATCCACGACCTGAACGCCCTCGATTTCCCGCTCGGCGCGTTCACCGAGCTGCCGGCGACACACATGTTCTACGCGTCGCAGTACTTCGCGGTGGAGCACCAGGATCCGATGGCCCTCTTCGGATACATCCTCGTCCTCGAGGTGACGAGCGTGCGCGAGGGCGACTGGGTCAAGGACGAGGTCGTGCGTGCGCACGGGGAGAAGGCCGCGGCGTTCGTGAAGCTCCACTCCGCCGAGGACGCCGGGCACATCGAGAAGGCGCTCCGTGCGCTCGAGGCGGCGACCCCTGCGCAGAGCACGCTCGTTTGCGACAACATGCGCCGAACGGCGTACGGCTACGGCGCAATCCTCGAGGAGGTCGCCAAGCGCTCCGCGACCGCGAGACGGGCCTAGGAGGACAGCTCGGAGTACTCGGCCCTCGTCCTGGCGATCTTCTGCACCGCGCGCTCCATCTCCGCGGCGTCCATGTCGCGGGCCAGCTTCGTCGCGAGCCATCCGAGCGCGTCGTGGAGCTGCGTGCTCACGTGCGTCGGGTACGGGCGCCGGCCGTAGAGCGACAAGCCGATGAGAACGCCGCGGACCGCGGCGGCTTGGAATCCACGACCTTCGACCACCCACACCAGGCCGCGCACGTACTTCGCGACTCGGGTGAGCGCGCCTTCGATGGCGTTGCGCTGCGCCTCGGGGGGCGGCTTGGCGCCGGCGGGGACAATCACGACGCAGCCGAGCCCGCCCGCATGCTTCTGCCCCTCGACGTGGATGATCCGCTCGGCCTCTTCGTACTCGGCGGGAGTGGCGCGTCCGTCGTCGATGATGGCGAACACGTCTCCCGTGAAGACGATGGGCGCGTGGCGCTTGAGGCGAGGTCCGCTGTCCGGGTAGGACACGGGCATCATCTTGGCGTCGCGTTGCGCGAGAGTCACGCCCTACTGTGCGGCCATTTCTGCTGCGACTTGAGGCCGGCGCCGCGTTCGCTCCCACTCGGTAGGACACCGGGGGAGGGGACGTTCACGTCGCCCGGGGTGGCGGCAGCGCACCGAGCGCGTTCTCGAAGGCGCGGGCGCGGACGCGATTCTTGAGTGGACCGTCGTACAATCGCACGAGCTGCGCGAGCGCGGCGCGCGCGGCGTCCTCACGCGCGCCGGTCCAGGGCTCCGCGCCGAGCCGTCGCCAGAGAAGCGACTCGAGCGCGTGCGGCCTCCTCGCGAGCGCGATCGCCGCGCGCTCGACGAGGGCCGCCGACGCCGGATTCAGCCGCATCGCACGGAGGTAGTAGCCGATCGCGCCGGTGGTCCGCCCTACGCTCTTCGCACAGACGTCGCCGGCGTCGGCGAGCGCGAGCGCTCGAGATGCGTCGTCCTTCGCTTCCTCGATTCGCTTCTTGGCGTCGCGGAGCGCACCCGCCTTGACCCGTTTGCCCCCGGGCAGGGCGGGGCGCAGACGTACCAAGAGGAAGAGGACGAACACGCCGGCCGTGACGACGAGCGGGAGGTTCCAGGTCATGAGGGCCATGTGCGACATACCACGGAATACCCGGACGTTTCGGAGGTTTTGCCGCTGAGTTGCACCGCCCCATGGGATTCGGGGACAATGAGGATGATGCCGGCGCCCAGGACCCTCGCGAAGCATGCGGTCGCCATCCTGGTGGCCCTGCTCGTGCCCGTCGTCACGGGAGGCACCGCCGCCGCCGACATCTACAGCTACGTCGACGCAGAAGGCGTCGTGCACTTCACGAGCCTGCCGCCAAAGGGCGCGAAGGCGAAGGTCTACCTCAAGTCGAACGACGCGCCGCGCGTGCGCCCCGGCGTCGTGCCCTTCATGCCGCAGGACAAGGACGTCGCGCGCTTCACGCGCTACGACGAGTGGATCCGCCAGGCCGCCGGTCTCTACCAGATCCCCGAGCAGCTCGTCCGCGCCGTCATCAAGGTGGAGAGCGACTACGATCCGCGCGCCGTCAGCGTCTCGGGCGCGCGCGGGCTGATGCAGCTCATGCCGGACACCGCCGATCGCCTCCAGGTGAAGGACATCGACGATCCGCGCGAGAACATCTTCGGCGGCGTACGCTTTCTCCGCATCCTCGCCAACGACTTCAACGGCGATCTCTCGCTCACGGTCGCGGCGTACAACGCGGGCGGCGAGGCGGTGATGCGGTACGGCGGGATCCCGCCGTACCAGCAGACGCGCGACTACGTGGTGAAGGTGACGACGTTCTACCGCCGGTACCGCACGACGCACGATGTGGTCGAAGCGAGCCTCCCGCAGTAAGAGGATGCGCGCTCTGACGGGCACCCTCCTGTTTGCCGTCGCCTGCGTCGCCGGAGACGCCGCGGCGCGCTCTCCTCGCATCGAGGTCCAAGAGGTGGCCGCCACCGGCGTCATGCCGAAGGGGGCGAGCCTGTCCCCCGACGCGTCACGCTTCTACGTGACGAACTTCGGCCAGGCCAACGTCAAGAACATCACCGTCTACGACACGCAGACGCTGGCCCTCATCGACACCATCAACGTCCCCGGCATCGTGGTCGAAAGTTTGCTCTCGCCCGACGGGACGACGATTTACGCGTCGAACTTCCAGCGCAACAGCGTGCAGTTCATCGACGTCGCGACAAAGAAGGTCACGCGCGAGATCCCGACCGGCTCGCACCCGAAGATCCTCGCGATGTCGGCCGACGGCGCGATGCTCTTCGCCGCGAACTGGACCGGCAACTCGGTCACGCAGATCGATCCGACGACCGGCAAGGTCCTGCGGACGTTCAAGGCCGGAATGCACCCGCGCGGCACGGTGGTCACCAAGAGCGGCACGCTCTTCATCGCCAACTTCAACGGCGCGTCGATCGACATCTACGGCGGCGTTGATTTCGCCGATCACCACCGCATCGCCGCGTGCCTCATCCCGCGGCACCTCGCTTTGTCGCCGGACGAGAGCCTCCTCTACATCTCGTGCTTCCACGACTCGACGTTGCACGTCATGGATGTCGCGACCGAGAAGATCGTCCACCGCGTCCCGATCGGCAGCTCGCCGAAGAGCATCGAGGTATCGAAGGACGGAAAGTTCGTGTGGAGCGCCGACTACGGCATGGAGACGAACAGCGTCAGCGTCGTCGACACCACCGATTGGACCGCGCGCGTCTTCACGGTGCCTGGCATGGACCGCGGAAGCGGCATCGCGGTGATGCCGGACGGGCAGCACGCGCTCGTCACCGGGTGGTACGACAACCACGTCTATTTCGTCGGCTTCGAGGGGACAGGCGGGCATCCGAAGGAGGCGCTCCAGTCGATCGAGCGCTGGCGATGGCGTCGTCACCACGAGGGCGGCTGAGCGTCACTCGGACGCGTGCAGCTCGGCGAAGGCTTCGTCGCGCATCGCAAGCTCGGCGGTGAGCTCGGCCACCGGATCGGGCGTCGTCGCGCGCGCACGCCCTTCACGCGCTTGCATCGTGACGAGGCGCAGCGCCGACGCGACGCGCGAAAGATCGCCCTTCGCGCGGGCGAGATCTCGCTCGAGGCGCCCCGCCTCTTCGCGCTCGGCGGGGAGGCCGGCCGCCAGCGCGTCGCGATCGATCCGCGCGTGACGCGCCGCGCAGTCGCGACGGACGCGATCGGCGAGGCGCGCGTAGAGGACCAGATCGTCGATTTTGCTCCGCACGTCCGCGAGCGTCGCGTCCTTTCGCGTCGCCTTCCGCGCGGCGCGCGCGGCGCCGAGGACGTGGGCGAGGGGCCGACCACGAACGAACGCACGCACCCCGACCGCGATCGCAATCGCCGCGAGCACGCCGCCGCATGCAACGACGGGCCACGGGATCGCGTCCACTTCGAGCGGCGAAGGCGCCACGATCGTGGGGTGGACGACCACGGCGTCGATCTCCACTTCACCGACGAGTGTCCTCGCGAGCTCTTCCGGCGTGAGGAGGTGCGTGTGCGCGAGCGCGTCGATCTTCGGCGCGAGGCACGGGGAGGGGACGTGAGCCGCCGCGCACGCCGCCCCATAGGTCCCCGCGTCCTCGACGCGCGCCACCTGGTGGAGTGGATCGTCGTCCACGAGGCGAAGCCCGCCCGCGCCGAGGTCGAATAGATCGATCGGCGTCAGGGCGATGCCGTCGGCCGTCCGAACCGTGCTGCGAAGCGTCACGATCTGCCCGGGGGCCGTCGGAAGACCGTACACCTGGGCTACCGAAGGGAGCTTCGTCATCGTGGGTTCGACCTCGCGGGGAGGCGAAAAGTTCCAAGCCGCCCTAAAGTTCTGTCGTGCGCCTCGTCATGACCGAAAACCTCCACGACTTGATGCTGCCCGCCGGGCACAAGTTCCCGCTCGGCAAGTACGACCGTATCGTCCAGGCCCTCTCGCGCGACCACGCGGCGCTCCTGCAGCTCGGCGCGCCGGCGTCGTTCTCGGACCTCGCGCTCGTGCATCGCCCGGCGTACGTGACGGCGGTGAAAGAGGGCTCACTCGCGACGTCTCAAGTCCGGCGCCTCGGTTTTCCGTGGTCCGAGTCGCTCGTGCAGCGCGCGAGGCGCAGTGTGGGCGGGACGTTGTGCGCCCTCGCCTGGGCCGTCCAGCACGGCGCGGCCGGTCACCTGGCAGGCGGTACTCACCACGCCTTCGAGGATCGCGGCGAGGGATTTTGTGTCTTCAACGACATCGCAGTGGCCGTGCGCGTGGCGCAACGCGATCACGGCGTTCGCAAGATCGCCGTGGTCGACCTCGACGTTCATCAAGGGAACGGCACCGCGGCGATCTTCGCCTCCGACCCCGACGTCTTCACGTTGAGCCTCCACGGCGAGAAGAACTATCCGTTCCGGAAAGAGCAGAGCTCCCTCGACGTCGGCCTCGGCGACGGGTGCGAGGACGACGCCTACCTCGCGGCGCTCGACGCGGCGCTCGAGCAAGTGACGGCGCACCGCCCGGACCTGGTTTTTTACCAAGCCGGCGTCGACGGCCTCCGCGGCGATCGTCTCGGGAGAATGGCCCTCTCCCACGCAGGGCTCGAGGAGAGGAACCGCCGCGTCTTTCGGACGGTCGAGCGGCTTGGCGTGCCGTGCGTGGTGACGCTGGGGGGCGGTTACCACCGGAGGATCGACGAGAGCGTCGCGGCGCACGTCGGCGTCTACCGTCAGCTCGTTGCCGCCCTCGGATGAGCGGGCGCTCCTCTCCGTCGCGTCGTCGCGCGGGACGTTTGCCCGCCACGGTCGAGCGCCTTCTGCTCTATAGTGCTCTCGCGACATGACGGGTGGACGCGCGATTCGGCTCCTCCTCGTGGGGGGGGATGAGAGCGGCCACGAGCTCGTGGCGGCGGCCTTCCCTACGTTCCCGCTCGAGTGGTGCCGGGAGCCGCAGGTCGACGCCTGGCTGAACCGCGCGTGCGAGATCGTCCTCCTGCGTCACGGCGCGCATCGCGACGGGAACGGCATCTTGCGCGAGGCGCTGAGCCGCGGGGGCGCCGCGCCCGTCATCCTCATCTGCGACAAGCCCGACCCCGCGATGGAGGCCGACGCCATCGCGATCGGCGCGTCCGACGTCCTCCTGGCCGAGCAGCTCACCGCGCCGCTGCTCGATCGCGCGGTCCGCTACGCGCTCGAACGCGCGCGCGCGATCGCCGAGCTGCGCCACAGCGAGTCGCGCTTCCGGATGCTCATCGAGGGATCGCCCGACGCGATCCTCGTCCATTCGCGCGGCGTCCTCCTCTACGTGAACCCTGCCGCCGTGACGATGCTCGGCTACGATCTGCGCCTCGAGCTCGTCGCGAGGCCGGTCGCGGACATCGTCGACGGCGAGTCGCTCGCCACGACGTGGGTGGAGGTGCGGAGCCTCGTCGAGCGCGGCGTCACGGCGGGAGCACGCCCGTGTCGCTTCGTTCGCCGCGACGGAAAGATCGTCCAGAGCGAGATCGTCGGCATCCCGGTATCGCTCGACGATCATCCGGCGGTCGCGACGGTCGCGCGTGACCTCACCGAGCGCAACCAGATGCAGACGCGCCTCTTGTTCGCCGATCGCATGGCGAGCGTCGGCACCCTCGCGGCGGGCGTGGCGCACGAGATCAACAACCCCCTCGCCTACATCACCGCGAACCTCGGCTTCGCGGCCGAAGAGCTCGCGCGAATGCCGACGAGCTCTGCGGTGCGCGAGGTGCGGCAGGCCATCGACGAGGCGCGCGACGGCGCCGAGCGCGTGCGCGTGATCGTGCGCGATCTGAAGACGTTCTCGCGCGCCGACGAGGAGGGCTCCGGCCTCGCCGACGTGCGCCGCGTCCTCGAGTCGGCGATCAACATGGCGTACAACGAGATCCGTCACCGCGCGCAGCTCGTACGCGATTTTTCGGACGTCCCGCCAGTTCTCGCGAACGAGGGGCGCCTCGGACAGGTCTTCTTGAACCTGCTCGTCAACGCGGCGCAGGCCATCCCGGAAGGAGCCGCCGCCACCAACGAGATCAGCGTCGCCCTCCGTGAGCGAGGAGGCGAGATCGTCGTCGAGGTGCGCGACACCGGCGGCGGCATCTCTCCCGAGCACGTGCCGCGCCTCTTCGATCCGTTCTTCACGACGAAGCCGGTCGGCGTCGGCACCGGCCTGGGCCTCGCGGTCTGCCACGGCATCGTCTCCAGCCTCGGCGGCGAGATCGAGGTCGAGAGCGAGCTCGGTGTCGGCACGACGTTTCGCGTCCGCCTCACCGCCGCGCCGCCGCGCACGGTCGAGCCTCCTCCGAACGCCCCCTCGGTCGAGGGCTCCGCACGGCGCGGGCGCGTCCTCGTCCTCGACGACGAGCCGTTGGTCTGCACGTCGATACGGCGCATGCTGAGCCGCGAGCACGACGTGACCACGGCCACCGATGCGCGCGAGGCGCTCGCGTGGCTGCGACGGGGCGACGCGTTCGACGTCATCTTCTGCGATCTGATGATGCCGGAGATGACCGGCATGGATTTCTACGTCGAGCTCCGGCGCACCCACCCGCAGATCGCGGAGACGGTGATCTTCTTCACGGGCGGCGCCTTCACGCCGCGCGCGAAGGCGTTCCTCGACGCCGTGCCCAACACCCGGCTCGACAAGCCGCCGTTGCCCCAGAATCTGCGCGCCCTGATTCGCGAACGCTTACAATGACGCGATGACGCGAGCCACGCTCGGCATCGACACCTACCAGCTGACGACGCTCGTCGCCCACGCCGACGAAGGGCGCCTCGACCAGAAGGTGTCGATGGCGGTGTTCTTCCGGCGGATGCCGCGGGCCCGCGGCTACGTCGTGTTTTGTGGGCTTCGCAGCGTCCTCGCGCACGCCGCGCAGATGCGCATCGACGCGCAGGAGATGGAGGCCCTCGACACGCACCCGGTGCTCGGACCGGCGCTCGCCGCGCGTCCGCTACTGCGCAAGGCGCTCGCGGAGATCGACGGCTTCCACGGCGAGATCGACGCGATGCCCGAGGGCACGCTCGCCTTCGCGGGTCCCGCAGTTCGGACCGACGGCAAGCCCCTCGACGTCGCCGGTGCGCGCCTCGTGATCTACACGCCGCTCTTGCGCGTACGCACCGACATGGTCCGCGCCAAGCTCCTCGAAACGCCGTGGCTCGGCTACGTGAACCACATGTCGATGGTCGCGTCGAAGGCGGCGCGCGTGGTCGACGCGGCGGGCGGCAAGGTCGTCATCGAGTTCGGGCAGCGCCGCACGCACCCGAGCGCCGCGGTGGAGGCGACGTACGCGGCGTACGTGGCGGGCGTCAGCGCGAGCTCGAACATCGCGGCATACGTCACCTATGGCGTCCCCGCGCTGGGCACGATGGATCACTTCGCGATCCAGGCCAGCGAGCGCCCCGGCGTGTCGCCGACCGAGACCGAGCGCGAGTTCTTCAAGGCCTATGCGAACGCCTTTCCCGGCCCTACGACCATGCTCGTGGACACGTACGACACCGAGCGCGGCATTCGAAACGCCGTCGAGGCGACGGGCGGCCGGCTCGGCGCGATCCGCATCGACTCGAACGTCGCGGTCGCGTCGCTCACCCGCGCGCGCGCGCTGCTCGACGAGCTCGGCGCGCCGCACGTGAAGATCTACGCCTCCGACGGCCTCGACGAGGCCAAGGTGAAGGAGCTCTCGGTCGTCGCGGACGGCTTCGGCGTCGGCGAGAACATCACGTGCTCGCCCGACGCGGCGACCGGCATCGGCGCGGTCGCCAAGCTCGTCGTGAACGGCTACGGCAAGATCACGATGAAGATGGCGAAGGGCTCCGGCAAGGCGACGCTGCCTGGTGAGATCCAGGCGCATCGCTACGCCGATCACGATCTGGTGGCCCTCGAGGGCGAGTCGGTCCCCGCGGGCGGCGCGCCGCTGCTCGCGCCGGTGTGGCGGGGAAGCGCGCCGATCGCGCCGCTGCCGTCCCTCGACGCGACGCGCGCGCACGTCCGGAGCCAGGTGGAGGCGCTCGACCCTCGAATGCGCGCGCTCGAGGGCGCCCCCGCGCGAACGCTGGTAGCCTCCGACGGCCTCGTCGCTCAGATCGAGGCGCTCACCCGAGAGGCACACGTATGAGGCTCGTCCGACTCGCCGTCGCCAGCGTCAACGCCACCGTCGGCGCGACGCGCTCGAACGTCGACCGCGCCGTTCGCATCGCGCGCGCCGCCGCCGCCGATGGCGCCACGATCGTCGCGCTCCCCGAGCAGTGCATCGGCGGCTACTCGCCCGAGGATCTCGCGCAGTGGCGCGGCTTCGTCGACGCGCAGCTGGTGGAGCTTCGCCGCTTCGCGAAAGAGACGGCGCACCTCTCGTCGGTCCTCGTCATCGGTGTCACCGTCGCGCGCAGCGCACACCTCTACAACTGCGCGGCGCTCGTCCACCGCGGCAAGGTCCACGGCCTCGTCCCGAAGGAGAAGCTCCCCACCTACAACGTCTTCTACGAGGCGCGCGTCTTCGCCCGCGGCGCGGTCGGTCTCTTCGACGAGATCGACGGCATCCCGTTCGGCGACGTCGTCTTCGATCTCGACTTCGGCACGATGGGCCTCGAGGTCTGCGAGGACGTGTGGTCGCCCGACGGCCCGATGCGCCGCCGCTCGTACGCCGGCGCGGAGATCGTCGTCAACGTGTCGGCGTCGCCGTTCCGCCTCGGTGTCACCGCGACCCGCCGCGAGATGCTCGCCACGCGCGCCGGCGACAACCAGTGCACGGTCGCATACGCGAACCTCGTCGGCGCGAACGACGGGCTCATCTTCGACGGCGGCGGCATCGTCGCGCAAAACGGCCGCTTGCTCCTCGACGCGCCGCGCTTCCGCGAGGGCTTCGCTTCGGTGACGGTGGATCTCGACCGAACCCGTCGCCTACGCACCGAGAACACGACGTGGCGGACCGATCAGGAGGTCTTCAGCCAGACGACCCCGGCGGTGCGGCACCTGAAGGTCGAGGGCTCGACGGCGGGCACCGGCACGCTGTCGTACCCGTCGCCGCCCGGCGCGAGCTTCTTCCTGCCCGTCGATTCCACTCGCAAGAGCCCGCGCGCCGAGTTCTGCGAAGAGCTGCTCGACGCGCTCGCGCTCGGCATCGGCGACTATTTCGAGAAGACCGGCGCCTTCAAGACGATCGGCGTCGCGCTCTCCGGCGGCCGCGACAGCCTCCTCTGCCTCATCCTCGCGCGTCGCTACGTCGACACGCGCTTCGCATCGGAGACCGAAGGCGCGCGCGCCGCCAAGGCCGCCGAGATGCTGCGCGCCTTCTTCATGCCGACGCGGTACTCGTCGACGGAGACGCGTGCAGCGGCCGAGGCGGCGGCGAAGGAGCTCGGAGTTCCGTTCGTCGTGAGCTCGGTGGAAGACGCGTTCCACCGCGAGCTCGAGCAGATCGAGGCGATGCTCCAGCCCGGCGAGAAGCTCACGCCGATGTCGCGGCAGAACGTGCAGGCGCGCATCCGCGCCGAGCGCATGTGGACGTGGTCCAACAGCGCCGCCGGCCTCTTCCTGCAGACGAGCAACATGAGCGAGAAGGCGGTCGGCTACACGACGATCGGCGGCGACATGGAAGGGGCGCTCAGCGTCATCGCGAACGTCCCCAAGACGGTCGTGAACTACCTCCTCGATTACCTGCTCGAGACGACCGGCTCCGAGGGGATCCGGCTCACGCTCAAGAAGCCCGCGTCCGCCGAGCTCGCCGACGACATGGAGGACGAGAAGGATCTGATGCCGTTCCCCATCCTCGACGCGTGCTTCGCGCTCTACGCGGGCGAGAAGATGGGCGAGGAGGAGGTGCGCCTCGCGCTCGGCGCGATGTTCCCGACCGAGGACGGCAAGAAGCTCGATGCGTGGGTGAGCAAATTCGGTCGCCTCTTCACGCAGTCGATCTACAAATGGGTCCAGGCGCCGCTAAGCCTCCACGTCGGCAACCTCGACCTCGATCGCGAGCGCGCCCTGCAGCTCCCGGTGGTGCAGCGCAGCGAGTGGCAGAAGAAGGTCTAGCGATCAGGTCGCCTTTCGGCGAAGCGCGAGCACCGCGAACGGGGGCAAGAAGCCGAGGCTCGCCACCGTCGACGTGAGGAGGCCGCCGATGACCGCGATCGCGAGCGGTCGCTGGAGCTCGGCCCCCGCGCCGATGCCGAGGGCGAGCGGCGCCAGGCCCGCGAGCGTCGCCGTCGTGGTCATCACGATCGGCCGCAAGCGCCGCTCGCTCGCCCGCGCGACGGACTCGATGGCGTCCTGACCTTCGTCGAACAGCCTCTCGGCCTCTTCGAGGAGCAGCACACCGTTCTTCACCACCAGCCCCACGAGGAGCACCGATCCCATGAGCGACGACGCGTTCAGCGGTGTGCCCGTCACGAGCAGCGCGAGGAGCGCGCCGACGATCGCCACGGGGACCGTCGCGAGCACGAGCGCCGCGAGGCCCAGTCGCCGAAATTGCCCCGAGAGCACCGTGAACACGAGGAGCACGGCGACGCCGCCGATGGTCGACAGATCGCGAATCGTGGCCCTTTGACCCTCTATTTGTCCGCCGACGACGACCCGGTACCCCTGCGGCAGATGCTCCTTCGCCAGGATGGCCTCGACGTCGCGCGCGACGCTCCCGAGATCGCGGTGCTCGTGATCGGCCGTCACGTCGACCATCGGCTGCAACGCCTCGTGCAGAAGCTGCGACGGTGTGACGTGGTCGACGGTCTCGGCGACCGCGCGGAACGTCGTCGTCTGATCCTTCGTCGCGAACGGCAGGTCGAGGACGTGCTCGGCGTCGAAGCGCACCGGGTTGGGGTAGCGAACGCGGATGCCGACGAGGCGATCGAAGCGGCGCACCGTCCCGACGCGCGCGCCGAGGAGCGCGGTCTGGAGCTGGAGGTTGACGTCGTCGGGGGTCGTCCCGAAGCGCGCGATCGCATCGCGCCGCGCCACGAACCGTAGCTCGGGGGCGTCGCGCTCGTGCCCGTCGTAGAGGTCCACGATGCCGGGCACCTCTTTGAGCTTCGCCGCCAGCCCGTCGCCGATCTCGTGGAGCTTGTCGTAGTCTTGCCCGAAGAGCTTGATCTCGATCGGACGGGGATTTCCCGCCAAATCATTGAGCACGTCCTGGAGGACCTGGACGAACTCGATGCGGACCTCCGGCGTCTTCTCGCCGATGCGCTTGCGGAGGTCGGCGATGACGTCCTCGCTCGAGCGCTTGCGAATCGGAGGGGATTTGAGGCGGATCATGATGTCGCCGCGATTGAGCTGCGTCGCCGCGGCCGGTCCGAGCTCGGCGCCCGTGCGTCGGGAGAAGGTCGCGATCTCTGGCGTCGCCTTTAGCTCACGCTCGAGTGCGCGCGCCATTGCCTCGGTCGTCTCGAGCGACGTGCCGGCCGGCAGGAAGTAGTCGAGCACGAACGCGCCTTCGTCCATCGTCGGCAAGAATCCGCTCTCGACGCGCGGCGCGACGACCACACCCGTGACGAGGACCGCGGCGAAGGCGATCGCGGCGAATACAGGGTGGCGCATGAGGCCGCGCACGACGCGATCGTAGGCCGTCGCCATCCCCGCGCGCGCGGTGCGCGGCTTCGGCGAAAGCGCGAGACCAGCGGCGAGCGGGACGAGGACGAGCGCCACCGCCAACGACACGATCACCGCGACCGTCAACGTGAAGGCCAGCGCCCGGAAAAAGTCGCCGACGATGCCCTCGAGGAACGCGAGGGGGACGAACACGACGACGGTGGTGAGCGTCGTACCGATGACCGCCGGCGCAAGATCGGTCGTGCCGCGCGCAGCAGCCGTGGCCGGATCGTCGCCCTCGTCGCGACGACGCGCGATCGCCTCGATCATCACGATCGCGTCATCGACGACGAGCCCGATGGCGACGGCCATGCCGCCGAGGGACATCAAATTCAACGTCTGGTGTGCGACCTTCATCGCGACGAAGCCGATCGCGAGCGTGATCGGCACCGAGATCGCCGCCATGAGGCCCGCGCGCAGATCGCGCAGAAAGATCGCGATGACCGCGGCGCACAGCGCGACACCCAGCAGGATCGCGTCACGCACGCTGTTCATCGACTCGCGGACGAGGCTTGCTTGGTCGTAGACGGGGTGGATGACCACGCCCGCCGGGAGAGATCCGGCGAGCGCCTTGGTCACCGCGATCGCCTTGTCGACGACGTCCGGCGTGCTCGCGCCCGGGAGGCGCGCGACGCTGATGACCACCGTCTCGCCGAGCGGGCCGCCGATGCGCACCAGACGGTCCGCGGCTCCCTCGACGACCTCCGCGACGGATCCGAGCGGAATCACCCCTCCGCGAGGGGTCGTGGCGACGGGGATTGCAGCGATATCGGCGACGGTCTTCGGCTGCGCGTCGCCTACCACGGTGACGAGCTGCCTGTCGCGATCGACGCGGCCTACCGCGAGGAGGCCTGTTGCGGTGCGCAGGCGATCGGCGACGTCGTTCGGGAGGAGGTGAATTCCCGCGAGTCCTTCGGGCCGCAGCACCACCTCGACCTCGCGCACGTCGCCGCCGAGGACCTCAATGCGGCCTACGCCCGGTACGTTGGCGAGCGCGGGGCGCACGACGAACTCCGCGGTCTCGCGCAGCTCGCGCGGATCGACGGCGCCGGAAACGTTGAATGTGACCACGGGGAACGAGCCCGTCGTGACGCGCTCGACGATGACCTCGGCGTCGGCAGGGATCTCCGAACGGATCTCCGCGACGCGCGCCTCGACCATCTGGAGCGCGCGCCACATGTCGGTCTCCGGCGCGAACTGGAGCGAGAGCTCCGTCGCCCCGCGGATCGTCTTCGATCGCAGGCGCTGGAGGCCGAGCACCGTCGACAGGCCTTGCTCCAGCGGGCGCGCGACGCTGGTCAGGAACACGTCGGCGGGAGCCCCCCCGCTTCGCGCGACGACGACGATGCGGGGAAATTCGACCTCCGGATAGATGCCGCTCGGCATGCGATACGCCGCGCCCGATCCGAGCAGGACGAGAAATACCGTCGAGAGCCACACGACGACCGCGTGGCGCTGGAGAAAGGCGAGGACCTTCACTTGGCCTCCTCGAGCGCGGTCCCGTCGTCGAGGCCCAGGACGTGATCCACCGCGACGCGCTCGTCGGCGGCGAGCCCTTCGAGTGGCTCGAAGAGCGTGTCGTTGCGGTAGCCGACCTTGACGCGCCGGAGGGAGGCCTTGCCGTCCTTGCAGACCGCGACCTCGGCGCCATCGAGCACCGCTCCCCGGAGCGCGGCGGTGGGCAAAACGGCGACGGCGTCACGGTGCTTCGTCGTCACGACGACGCGGCCGAACGTCCCCATCGGGTACGTGCCCAATTTTTCGAGCGTGATGCGGACGACGCCGAGCCCGGTCGCCGGATCGAGCGCCGTCGATCTCGCGCGCACTCGGCCGTCGATCGCGTCGCCGCCGAGGGAGAGCTCTACGTGCGCGGCCTGGCCTTCTTCGATCGCGGCGAGCTCACGATCGGTCGCGTCGGCGGCGAATTCGACGCCACCGGTGGCGGCGAGCTGGACGATGGGCGTCGCGGCGGTTCCGTCGACGATGGCGCCCGAGCCGCGCCAGATCCTCGTCACGACGCCGTCGAAGCTCGAGTGAATCTGCACGCGACCGAGCGTGCGGCGGGAGAGATCCGCGGCGGCTTGCGCGGACGACACGGTGGCCTTCGCGGTGTCGGCACGCGCGACGGCGTCGTCGAGCTCCTGTTTCGCGGCGATCCCGCGGGCGACGAGCTGTTTCGCGCGCTCGAGCGTCGTCGTCGCGTTCGCCTCCGCGGCCTGCGCCTGCAGGACCGCGGCCTCGGACTGACGGAGCGCGTCGCGCGACGGCAGATCGTCGACGCTCGCGACCAAGTCACCCTTCGCGATGCGCTGACCTTCCTTCACGGCGACCTGCACGAGTCGGCCGGGGACCGTCGACGCGACCGGCAGGTCTCCGCCGGGCGGAGGCTCGAGGCGACCCCGCAAGGCGACCGTCTCGTCCAGCGCCTGGGGGTGTGCAACCACGCAGTGGACCGTGACCTTGGGCGCTTCTTCTTCGACGGGCGCGGCGTGCTTGCATGCGCCGATGGCGATGGCGGCGGCGACGACGAGGATGACGCGCTTCACGGCGCCCCCACGGAGTGCTCGACGTCGATCCACGACAACGCCTTCGCGGCGCGGGCCTCGAGGAGCGAGAGGCGTGTGTCGAGGCGCGCCCGTTCGGCGTCGAGGACCGTGATGAGCGGCGCGTGACCGAGCGCGTACGACTCCTCCGTGGCGTTCGCGGCAGCCTCCGCGGCGGGGATCACGCCGTCGGCGAGCGCCTGCACGCGCGAGCTCGTGGCCTCGAGCGTCCGGTACGCGACGAGCAGCGTCGACGCGACATGGGCCTGCTCCGCGCGCTTGCGTGCGCGCGCGGCGTTCCCGGCCATGATTTCCCGCTCAATTTGGTAGCCGCGCTGATGCCACAACGGGACCTCCACCCCGAGCTGCGCGCGGTACGACGTCGCGGGCACCGTCGGATCGAACGCGTCCACGCCTAGGTCGAGCGTCATCAAGGGACGAACGAGCGCGCGCTCACGGTCGGCTCTGGCGGCGGCAGCGCGCGCGTCGGCGTCCTCGCGGCGCACCGCGGGGTTCGCGTCGACGCGGCCCATGAGGCTCGCGAGCGGAGGGACCTCCGAGGGGACACGCGGCTCACCGGCGGCGCGCAGATCGTACGACGCCCCCCCGATCCATCGTCCGAGCTCGCTCGCTGCGCTCGCCACCTGAGCGACGGCGTCGCGTGCGTCAGCGTCCGCGCGCAGCCGCTCGACCTTGACGCGAAGACCTTCGACCTGCGGCGCGGAGCCCACGTCGATCCTGCCGTTGACGGCGTCTTCGAGCTTCTTCACCAGCTTCGCTCCCTCGCCGCGCGTCGCGGCCACGCTCTCGGCGAGCCACAACGCGACGTACGCGCGCGCGGTCGCCGTTCGGATCTCGTTCCACGTGCCTTGCGTCTCCACCTGCACCGTCACCAGCTCCGCACGCGCCGCGTCGGCGGCGGCCCCGCGCTGCCCCAGGATGAGCATCGGGATCGACACGCCGGCGCTGAGGCGCGCCGCTTGCGTCGAGGTCCCGGCGAGGGCGGTCGGGTTGGGAGGCAGGCCCGCCACGCCCACGTCCGCCTTCGCGACCTGCTCTCTCGCGCGCGCCGCTGCCAAATCGGGCGCGTGCGTGCGTGCCCGCGCGAGCGCCTCGTCGTACGAGATCGACGTGACCTCCTGCGCCGATGCGCGCATCGCGACGAAGAGCAACATGGCCCCTGCGAGACCGCCACGACCGTGGATCATCGCCCTACGTTACGCGTTGAAGCTGAACGACAGCTTAACGGATGCCGGCCGACGAGACCTCATCCGTCGGCGGCGCGTCGTGCCACTCGAGGAGGGGGCCCATCGTGAAGCCGACGTCGAGCCCCGGCGCGCGATCGGCGTCGCGCGCGGTCGCTTCGCCTCCGTGCCTGCGCGCCACGGCACGAACGAGCGCCAGGCCGAGGCCGCTTCCGGCGCCCGAGCCCGCCTCGCGCCAGTACCGATCGAACATCTGCTCGCGCGCCGCGGCGTCGGGGGCGGGGCCGTCGTCGACCACGCTCACCCGCACGAGGTCGGCCTCGCGCGTCACCTTCACCGCGCGCGCGCCCGCCGCGGCGTACTTCGTTGCGTTCTCTAGGAGGTTCACGATCGCGAGCTCGACGAGGTGGGGATCGGCCTCCACGAGCGCCTCGTCGGGCGCCGTGAGCGCCGCGCCCGGGGGGGCGAGTTTCCGCGCGACGTCGGCGACGTTGACCACGCTGTCGCCGCGCTTCGACTGCGGCGGTCCAGAGAGGAGGAGGATGGCGTCGATGACCCGCGTGAGACGCGCGGCGTCGGAGCGAACGCGTGCGACGGCATCGGCACCGGTGGAGGGCATCGCCGCGAGCTCTGCGGTGATCGCCGTGAGTGGCGTCCGCAGTTCGTGGGCGATGTGCGCGCTGTTCGCGCGCTCGCGCGAGAGGACGTCGAGCAGTTGTTTCACCAGGCGATCGAACGCGGCGGACAAGATATCGATCTCGACCGTGCCTCCGGTCGGCGGTGACGCGAGCTCGGTCGCCGCCGCGCCGTCCGCCCACTCTGCGAGACGCACCAGCGAGCGGAGCGGCGAACGGAGCGAGAAGCGCAGCGCGACGAACGTTCCGAGCAGCGCGAGCGCGAGGACGGCGAGCATCCACTGGGCAAGCGTACGCACGACGGCGCGATGTGCCTCGGTGCGCACGGCCACCGTCACGTGGAGGTCGTCTAACCTCGCCGCGCACGCGCGCCACGGAACCCCGCCGCGCGAAAGCGCGTCGCAGCGGTCCGACGTCACGCCCGCGAGCTCCGTGGGGAGCCCCGTCGCAGGGCCCTTCACTCCCACGAAAATCTGGACGTCGCGCGCGTCGTACGGTGCGACGCTCTCGTGCGCCGCGTCGGCGAACGAATCTCCCTCGGCGAGCTCTGCCCGCACGGTCAGCGCCACCGCGTACGCCACCGAGCGCGCGCGCGTGTCGTCCGCCGCGTCGAGCGCGTGCGCGGTCACCGCCACCGCCGCGACACCGACCGCCGTGAGCAGCGGGACGAGCACGATCGCGAGGCGCGTCCTTAGCCTGGCTTCGAGACGGATAGCCCCCATGCGTAGCCGGTCCCTCGGATGGTTCGGATGCAGCTGCCCTCTGACGTCTGGAGCTTTCGTCGCGCGCGGGCGACGACGACCTCGAGGCTCCCCGCGGCCCCTTCGGTGATCTCGCCCCACACGATCTCGAGCAGCTCGTCGCGCGCGACCACTCGACCGTCGCGCCACGCGAGCGTCACGACGACGTCGAGCTCGCGCGGCGTGAGCGGCACCCGAGCGCCGTCCCGCGTGACCGTTCGGCGATCGCGATCGATGACGATCGCGCCGTACGCGCGCGACGACTCGCTCCAGCGCGGACCGCGACGCCCGAGGGCTCTCACACGCGCGGCGAGCTCCGCCGGCGCGAAGGGCTTTCCGAGATAGTCGTCGGCGCCTGCGTCGAGCCCGCCTACGCGGTCCTCCACGCCGTTGCGCGCCGTGAGAAGGAGGATCGGCAGATCGAGGCCACGCGCGCGGATGGCTCTGCACAGATCCAGCCCGGATCCGTCGGGGAGCCCGACGTCGAGGATCGCCACGGCGAACGAGTTGCCGTCGAGCGCCTCCTCCGCTTGCGCGCACGACGTGGCCGTCACGAGCGAGTGACCTTCGCGGCCAAGGGCGGCCTTCACGACCTCCGCGACCCTTCGATCGTCCTCGACCAGGAGCGCCCGCATCCCGAGAACTCTACTCCCTTCGCGTCACGCTTGCGCGCTCGCGTCGCCGCCCTTCGTGAAGCTCGCTACGAACGCGAGCGGCGCCCAGAGCGGAAACAGTAGCGGGAGCGTGCGGGCACACATGGCGAGCGCGCGGATGCCCGTCGCGCGCGTCCCGTCGCGGCGGACGACGACGATCGAGTGCCCCTGCTTCAGATCGTCGGGCGTCCACGCCTTTACGTCGAACCGGGCGAGCCAGTCGAGCAGCCGCACGGTGCGCGCGATCGTCCGTCCACGCGCGCGCGACGGATCGAAGAAGAGCTTTCGCGCCCGCACGTCCGGCGTCGCGAAGAGGGCGTACATCGTGAGCGTCAGCCACGTGAAGATCTCGACCTTGCTCGTCGCCTCGATCGTCAGGTGAAACATCGTGCCCCACCACAGCGCGAAGACGCGCGTTCGCTTGTCGAGGAGCCCGATCGCCAAGAACAGCTCGGTCGCGATCGCCGCCTTCGCGAGCGCGCTCGTCGCCGCTGGCGTGCCGAACGCGTCCACCACCGACTGCGGCACGCCCTTCTCGAGCGCCTGGTACGCGTAGCGCGCGAAGCGATCGGAGAGGACGAGGCCGTCGCGCCAGTCGGGATCGAGCAGCTTGGACGCGCCGGAGGCCAGGTACACGATCGACACCTGGAGCTGCGCGAGGCGCTGCGCCCACATCGGCGCGCCGTGCGAGGGCGACTCGTCGCGCGTGATCGCGATTGCGCGATCGCACGGGCCGAGGGCGATCAAGAACGCGTAGCAGTAGAGCGAGTAGCGGTTGTGGTGGAACTCCACGCGGTTGCAGAGGAGCGTGTAGACGCCGAGCGCGGCGCTCCCCAAGAGGGCCAGCCGGGCGCGGTGGCCGACCGTCACCATCACCGCGAGGAGGATGCGCACCGCGAGGATCACCACGTACGCGTCGTGCGACGCCACGAAGCGCTCGGGAATGAACGGCAGGTGGAAGTGGTCGCCAAAGTAGCCGACGCGCGCCAGATCGCCGGCGGCCGACAGCGCCTGCAAGAAGAGGAAGCCGCCCATGATCGAACGAACCAGGCCGAGGGTGAACGCGTCGCCGACCTCGTTGGCCCACCGCCGGAAGAGCTCGGGCACCGCGCTACCGCCGGACCTGAACGTGCGTGACGGTCTTGGGTCGGCCGTTGCGGCGGACGCACAGCTCGAGCGCGAGGGCGCGCGTCTCGGCGTCGTCGGGGATGTGGCGGGCCACGTACTCGAGCGCCGCCGACCAGCGCTGCGTCTGCGCGGCGGCTCCGTACGCGGCGTGCATCGTGACGCCGAAGACCGTGAGGTTCGGCTCTTTCACGTGCGCGCCCCAGGAGATGCGGCGCGGGATCCCGTCGCGATCTTTGGCGACCCACTCGCCGCCCTCGACCTCCACGCGCGCGCCGTCTGCGGTATCGCGGAACAGGTGGACCTCGATCGTCGACGACTCGCTGAACATGCGGAAGCCGAAGGCTCCGTCGGGGCGCTGCCCGGACCCGGCGACGAGGACGGCCTGGAGGGTCACCCAGGCGACGGCGAACGTGGCTTTCGCGCCCTCCCACATCGCGCCGAGACATATCACCTCCCGAGGCACGGCGGACGGGGCGCCCGCCCGTTCGGGCTTGCGCCGGCGGCAAATCCGGCGGAAAACTTCCGCCGAACTCCGGTTTCTGTCACGATTTACACTCGCCGTGCGTAGTCCCTTCCTCGCCACCACGCTCCTCGTCGCCGTCTCCGCGTGCGCGGACGCGGCGCCGTACCGCGCGGGCCCTCCGCCGCAGAGCGAGGACGTGGCCACGTCGCCGCGGATTTACCGTCCGGCATCGCCCACGGTCGCCGATGGAACCGATGTGACGCCTCAGGTCGTACCGGTCGCACCGGCCGCGCCTGCCGCAGCGCCGCTCGTGACGATTGGCCAGCCGCGCGTCCCCGGCACCGTCGGCTCGCTCGAGGGGTACCCGGCGCTGAAGCGTTTCTTCGAGTCGCTGGCCCGCGTCGAGGAAGGTCGCGCCCACGACGACGTTCGCATCCTCCAGTTTGGCGACTCGCACACCGCTGCCGACTACGAGACCGGCCCGATCCGGCGCGCGCTCCAGGCCCGCTTCGGCGACGGTGGCCGCGGCTTCGTCGGCATCGGCCACGTCTACCCGCACTACGTGCAGGAGGGGCTCCGCGTCGGCAGCACCAAAGATTTCCCGAGCGAGCGCGGTCGCTACGTGAAGGGAAAATTCGTTGGTGACGGTCTCTACGGCCTCGGCGGCGCATCCATCGCGACCAGCCAGCACGGCGCGCGCGCCTGGGCGGAGCTCACGACCAAGGCGCCGAAGATCGAGCTCTCGTTCCTCCAGCAGCCGCGCGGCGGATCGTTCGACGTGTTCGTCGACGGCGCCAAGGTCGGGCGCGTCGGGACCAGCGCGGCCACCGTCGGCTCGGCGTTCCAGTCCTTCGACGTCGCCGACGCGCCGCACCACGTGGAGGTCCGCGCGGTGGGCGACGGCGACGTGCGCATCTTCGGCATGCTGCTCGATCGCCCTCAGGTCGGGCTCACCCTCGACGCGCTCGGCATCAACGGCGCGCGCGTGACGACGGCGCTCCAGTGGAACGAGGCGCACCTCAGCGAGCAGCTCCGCCACCGCGCGCCCGATCTCGTCGTCCTCGCGTACGGCACCAACGAGGCCGGGGACGACACGTCGCCCGCCACGTACGAACGCCAGCTCGTCGATCTCCTCGGCCGCATCGCCCGCGCCGTCCCCACCGCCGCGTGCCTCTTGATGGGCCCGCCCGATCGCGCGACGCGCACGACCGATCACGGATGGGCGACCATGCCCAAGCTCGTCGAGGTCATCGAGACCCAGCAGCGCGTCGCCCGGGCGGCCGGGTGTGCATACTACAACCAATTCGCCGCGATGGGTGGCGAGGGCTCGATCGCCGCGTGGGCCAACGAGCCCAGCTCGCGCGCCACGAAGGATCACGTCCACCTCACGCGCGACGGCTATGCGTTCCTCGCGAACACGTTCGCGGCCGACCTCATCCGCGCGTACGGCGCGTGGCGCGGCGAGAACGGGCTCGCGCCGACGACCGTGCCGCCGCCGGTCCCGGCCTCCCCGTCGCCGGCCCCGGTGCTCCCGTCGCCGCCGCCGGCCGCGAGCATCATCGCGAACGCGAATTTGCAGTAGTAGCCGGCGCCGGCGCCGCGGCCGTCACGCGCGGAGCGTGGCGATGTCGATGACGAAGCGGTACTTCACGTCGCCCTTGAGCATGCGCTCGTAGGACTCGTTCACCTTCGTCACGGGGATGACCTCGACGTCGCTCATGATCTCGTGCTTGGCGCAGAAATCGAGCATTTCCTGCGTCTCGGCGATGCCGCCGATGAGCGAGCCGGCGACGCTGCGTCGCTGCATGATGAGGCCGAAGCCGAAGATCTGCGCCGGCGTCGGGGGCGCGCCGACGAGCGTAAGCGCGCCATCACGCTTCAGGAGGCTGACGAGCGCGTTGTAGTCGTGCGGCGCCGACACCGTGTCGAGCACGTCGTCGAAGCGGCCGGCCTGCGCGGTCATCGCGGCGGTGTCTTTGGAGATGACCACCTCGTGCGCGCCGAGAGTGAGCGCGTCGCTCGGCGACGTCGTGAAGACGACGACCTCGGCGCCGAACGCGCGCGCGAACTTGACGCCCATGTGGCCGAGACCACCGAGCCCGACGACGCCGACACGCTGCCCCTTGTCGACCTTCCAGTGGCGGAGCGGCGAGTACGTCGTGATCCCGGCGCAGAGCAGCGGCGCGACGCGCGCGAGGTCCAGCTTGGGGGAGACCTTCAGCGCGAACGCCTCGTCGACCACGATGCGCTCGGAGTAGCCGCCCTGCGCGATGTCTTTCGTGCCCTTCTCGTAGGCGTTGTACGTCCCGACGAAGCCGGCGCAATACTGCTCCAGCCCCGCTTTGCAGGAAGCGCACTCGCCGCACGAGTCGATGAGGCACCCGACGCCGGCGGTGTCGCCTACGGCCAGCTTCGTGACTTTGGCGCCGACGCGCGTGACCTTGCCGACGATCTCGTGGCCCGGCACCATCGGGTAGATCGAGTTTTGCCATTCGTTTCTGACCTGATGCAGATCCGAGTGGCAGACGCCGCAGTGCGAGATCTCGATGACGACGTCCTTCTCGCGCGGCTCCCTCCTCTCGATCGAGAACGGGGCGACCGGGGACGTGGCGTTTTGCGCGGCGTAGGCTTTGGTGGGCATGGCCCGGGTGCGATGCGCCGGTTCTGCCGCCCGTTGCCAGGGAAAAACTACGGCACCTTCGGCGCGTCGGGGTGCGTGCTCGCGTACGCCTGGTATCCCGCGACGATCGCCGCGTAGAGCATGCCGCCGATGAGCTCTGCCCCTTCGGGCGTCGGGTGGGTGAGATCCCATCCGGCGAGCTGCGGGTTCGCCTTCACCCACTTTCCCATCGCGCCCTCGCCGCCCATCGCCTCGTACGTGTTCCAGAACGCGACTTTCTCGTCGCGCGCGACGTTCTTCTGCGCGGCCACGAGCTTTGGGATGACCGGCATCGTCTTCATGCCGCCGGCGACCTTCTCGGCGCGATCGAGCGGCGCCAGGATCAAGATCGACGCGTCGGGCGCCGCCGCCTTCACGCGCTGCACGATTCCGGTCAGCACTTTCTCGTAGCTCTCGTCGAAGCCCCACGCCGTCTCGTTCGTTCCATACTGGAGGATCACGAGCGCGGGCTTTCGCAGCTGCATCTGCTCGGTCCAGTGATCGGCGTTCATCGCCTCGAGGAGCTTCACGCGCGCGCCGTTCGCCCCGAGCGCGTCGTAGACGACACCGGGTACGTCGCGCTCCATCGCGACGCCGAACAGGCGCGCGCCCTCGCCCCACGCTTTGATCGTGAGCTGCGCCGGGCCGTCGGGGACCGCGATCGAATGGACCCGCGACACCTTCTTCGGACCTTGCGTCGACAGCGTCTCCGGCGCGAGCCCCTTCGCGTAGAGCCCCACGCCGCCGCCGCCTGGCTGCTCGAGGTAGTAGAGATCGAAGCGTGACGCCTTGGTGCCGAACTCGGCGCCCTTCGCGGCGTCCTTCGTCGCGAACGTGGCGGACGCAGGGCCGCTCGCGCGGAACGAGACGCCGCCGAGGCCGTACATCCCGTCGCCGTTGAGCGGCCCGGTGATGCGGCTCATCGACCACCCTTCGCTCGCCGAGTGCGCCACGTCGTTGTGGAAGTACCAGTCCCACGCGTTGGCGATGAGGATGAACCCGTGCCCGGCGTCGCCGAACGCGCCCTGCATCTTGCGGCGCATCGTGCCGCTGATGAAGTCGCTGGTGATGAGCGAGTCGCCGTAGTGCAGGACGCGCGTGATCGCGCCTGGATCCTTGCGGATCGTCGCGGCGAGGTGCGTGTAAAATGCATCCATCGCGTGCCCCGTCTCGTCCTCGAGGGCGAGCGAGCCGGCGGCCTTGGCGAGGACGGACGGGTCGACCTCGATCGGCTTGGTCGTCTCGGGGAGAGCGTTGGTGATCGTGGCCTCGTTCTTGGAGGCGGAGAGCGTCGCCTCCCCGACCGCGAGCGCGTCGGCGGTGGGGACGGCGCTCGCTTCGGCGGCGCGGTCCGAAGCGAGCGGCGCGATCCGGAATTTACGGAGCTTCGGCGACGCGTAGGGGAGCGCGAGGAGGAGGCCCATGACCACGAGCGCGCGGCTGGTCTTGCCGAACAGCGGATGCATACGACGTGGGTATCGTACGCGGGATTTCGTGGTACGTCAGTCGGAGTCGGCGTCGGCGTCGGAGTCGGAGTCGGAGTCGGGGTCGCAGACGGATGCTCTTCAACAGTCCCCTCTACGGGGTCTTCCTCGTCCTCGCGTTCGCGATTTTCTGGCTCGTCCACAAGAGCCGGCTCGCGCGCGTCCTCTTCCTCGTCACGATCAGCTACGGATTTTACTACTACGGCACGTGGGAGGAGGCGAAGGAGCACGGCGCGCCGCTGGGGCCGTGGTCGTGGGCTCTCCTCTGTTTGTCGATCATCTTCGTCGGCAGCTCGCTCGACTTCTGGATCGGCAGGAAGCTCGAACGCACCGAGAACCCGCACGCCCGGAAGGCGCTGCTCCTCGCGTCGATCGTCTACTACCTGGGCGTCCTCGCCGTGTTCAAATACTGGAACTTCGCGGTCGACTCGTTCGCGGAGGTCGCGCACGCGCTCGGCGTCGGCGTGAAGCCGAGTCACCTGCGATTGGTGCTGCCCTTCGGCATCTCGTTCTTCACGTTCGAGACGATGAGCTACACGATCGACGTCTACCGTCGCGAGATCAAGGCGAGCGACCGGTACCTCGACTACCTCCTCTTCGTCTGTTTCTTCCCGCACCTCGTCGCCGGCCCGATCGTTCGTCCGCGCATGATGTTGCCGCAGCTCGCGGCGACGCCGACGCGGGACGACGGCGAGCAAGGCAGGGGCCTCTTCCTCATCGCGCAGGGACTCGCGAAGAAGATGATCATCGGCGACTACCTCACGGTCGCCTTCGTCGGCCGCGTCTTCGGCAACCCCGAGCGCTTCACCTCGCTCGAGGTCGTCATTGGCGTGTACGCGTACGCCATCCAGATCTACGCGGACTTCAGCGGCTACACCGACGTGGCGCTCGGGAGCTCGCTCCTCTTCGGCTACAAGCTCCCGCCGAACTTCGACGCGCCGTACACCGCCGTGAACCTCCAGGACTTCTGGCGGCGGTGGCACATCTCGCTGTCGTCGTGGCTGCGCGACTACCTGTACATCCCGCTCGGCGGCTCGCGCGGCGGGCCGCTGTCCACGTACCGGAACCTCATGATCACGATGGTGCTCGGCGGCCTGTGGCACGGCGCGTCGTGGAATTTCGTCATCTGGGGATTTCTCCACGGCGCGGCGCTCGGCGTCACGCGCGTGTGGCAGCGCCGCTTCGGGGAAGGGAAGCCGCGCGGGGTCGGGCGCGTCGTGGCGACGTTCTTCACGTTCCACTATGTGTGCTTTGCATGGATCTTCTTCCGCGCGCCGACGCTCGGGCACGCCAGGCTGGTGCTCCTCCGCATCGGCGAGGTCACCGGAGGCGTGCCGCACCTGACCTGGCAAATCGGCGCGGTGATGGCACTCGGCGCCGTCACCCATTGGGTACCCGACGCGTGGATCGATCGCGTGAAGGGCGCGTTCGCGCGTTCGCCGTCCCTCGTGCAGGGCGTGCTCCTCGCCCTCGCGGCGCTCGCCCTCAACGCGGCTGCGAGCACGCGCGCCCCGTTCATTTACGGGCAATTCTGAGACGGGTAGAACGTGGCGCTCCACGTCGCGTCGCCTCGCTTCACGCGTGCGGGGCTTCCCCAGGTGCGCCGGTCTCGAGCCACTTCAGGATCCGTTCGGCGAGGTAGTCCCCGCGATCCTCCTGCACGAAGTGCCCTCCCCAAAAGCGCTCGTGTGGTTGTCCCTTCGCGCCGGGGATTTGCTTCTGCAGCGGCGCGTCGGCTCGGCCGAGAATGGGATCGTTCTTTCCGAAGAGCGTGAGCAGCGGTTTCTCCCAACGGCCCAGCGTTGCCCACGCCGCGCGATTTGCGGCAGTGGCTGGATCGCTCTCCGTCGTGGGAACGAGGAGCGGAAACGCGCGTGCCCCGGCCTTGTGGGCGCGCGTCGGAAACGGGGCGTCGTAAGCGGCGACGATCTCGGGCGCGAGCTTGCCGACGCATCCGGCGGCGACGATGCGTCCGATCGGGAACACCGGCGAATACGCCGCGAAGGCGCGCCAGGCCCGAAAGGCGAGGGGGACGCTCTGGTTCGCCGTCGGCAAGAACCCGTTGGCGACGACGACGCGTGCGAAGTGATCCGTCTCGGCGGCGAGGCGCAGTCCGATCAAGGATCCCCAATCCTGGCAGACGAGCACCGCGTTCTTGACGTCGAGGGCGCGCAGCCAAGCGCTGATCCATCCGACGTGGCGCGCATACGTGTAGTCCGAAGGATCGGACGGCTTGTCGGACTTGCCGAAGCCGACGAGGTCGGGCGCCAGCGCGCGAAATCCCGCGCGCGCAAACGGCGGGATCATCTTGCGGTAGAGAAAGCTCCACGAGGGCTCACCGTGCAGCATGACGATCGGCGTGCCGCCACGGGGGCCCTCGTCGACGTAATGGACGCGCAGGCCGTCACCGACCTCTGAATACGACGGCGCGAACGGATAGTCAGGCAGCGCGCGGAAGGATTCATCGGGCGTTCGGAGAATGTTCATGACGCGATCCGAGGCTACTTCGTCTCGTCGCGAGAGTGGAGCCCGCCGCCTGTCTCGCGGTGGGAAAGACGCCGTGAAAGAGGTACCGTCCCGTCCCATGAGCGTCCGGGGTCGTCTCGCGTTCGGGTTTTTGGACCTGGTGGCGGCGTGTCTCGTCGCGATCGGCGTGTTCCGCGGGTTGCCTGCGCGCGCGGGGGCGATCGATGGGTGCGCCGCGGTGGTCATCCTCCTGCTCACCGTCTCGGGGGTTGGGCTCATGCTCGGCCGGGCTTGGGCGCCGCGCGTCGCGCGTGCGACCTCGGTGATCGTCCTCGCGCTGGGCCTCGCGCTCGTCGCCACGCTCGCGATCACCGCGAGCTACCTCGCCGGCATCTATGGCCCGGTAGGAAAGGGCGGCGCGGTCATCCTCGTCCTCGTCGCCGCGCTGGGGCTGCCCTACCTCGTCGCGCTGCCCGCGACGCAGCTCCTCTGGCTGGGGTGGCCGGGGCGCGCAGGTCGGCCTGGCCGACCATGACACCGCGCGCGCTCGCGATCGTCCTCACCGTCTACACGGCCTTCCTTGCGGTCGCATGCGTGCTCGTCCACGCGAGCGCGCGTGGACGACCGCCGGCATCGGAGGTCACGATCACGAGCGTGTGGAAGGACGGTGTCCTCGTCGCGCGCTCGGCCACGCCCGACCCGTTGCCGCTCGCGACCGCGGGCACCGTCGTTCGCGAGACGATCGTGCGCGAAGGGTCCATCCTCTCCGCGCCGGACATCGCGTTCGCGATTTCGCTGGTCCCGGGCCGCGATGGCGTTCGCGCGACGCTCGACGGTCGCACCGCCTACGTGACGCCGGACGATCTGCTCGCGCGCCAGTCGTACGACCATGGCGCGTCGATCGCCGATTTGGGGCTCACCGTCGGCGTGCGCGTCGACGACGTGATCGGGCTCCTCGCCGAGCGCCTCGGGGCGTCGGTCCCCGAGCTGCGCGCGCGAGCAGAGCTGACACGAATCCGGACCGAGCGCATCGTGGATGCGGAGCCGCCGCCGCACGAAGGCGTCACGGCGGACGCGCTCACGCCGGCGATGGTCAAGGAGGCGGCGATCGCGGCGGCACGCTATCTGGCGCGCGGCCAGAACGTCGACGGACACTTCCGTTACTTCGTCGACGCGCCGAAGAACAAGGACCTCGGCGGCTACGATTGGCCTCGCCACGCCGGCGCGACGTACTTCCTCACGCAGGCCGCGCACGCGTCGGGTGAGCCGGAGCTCGGCATCGCGGCCCTCCGCGCGGCGTGGCTCCTGCGCGACAAGGCGATGGTAACGTGCGGCGACGAGCGCTGCGTGGGCGACGACGATCAGGTCGAAATCGGCTCCGCGTCGCTCGCCCTCATCGCGTTCGTCGAGCTGGTGCGGACCGGACTCGACCCGTCGTTCTCGCAGAACGTCGCCGAGCTTGCGCGTTTCCTCCGCTCGCAGCAGCGCCCCGACGGCGAGCTGCGTCACCTTTACGACCGCAGCGCGCGCCACGCGGTCGACGTGCAATACCTCTATTTTTCCGGCGAAGCAGCGCTCGCCTTGTCGCGCGCGCACCTCGTCACGCACGACGCGGCGGATCTCACGGCGTCGTCGCGCGCGCTCTCGTACCTCGTCGGCCCGGCGTGGAGCTTCTTCGGGTCGCGCTACTACTTCGGCGAAGAGCACTGGACTTGTCAGGTCATGGACGATCTATGGGAGCGCGCGCCCGATCCGTCGGCGCTCGACTTCTGCGTTCGCTGGCACGCCTACGGGCGACGGATGCAGTACGGGCCGGGCGAGACGCCGTTCGACGCGGCGGGGGCCTTCGGCGTCGGGCCGATCGTCACGCCGCGCCTCACGCCGGTCGCGAGTCGGTGCGAGGCCGGCGTCGCGACACGGCACGCGCTGGCCCTCGCGCACGGCTCGGAGGCGGAGCTCGCCGCGCTCGATCGCCAGCTCCGCAGCTCGCTCGCGCTCCTGGTTCGTCAGCAGCTTCGTCCGGGCGCCGCGCACCTCTTCGCCGATCCGCAGGCGGTGGCCGGAGCGATGCCGGGCAGCGAGGTCGACTGGCAGCTCCGCATCGACTACGCGCAGCACGCCGGCAGCGCGATGCTGCGATGGCTCGAGACCGCGCCTCCCTGAGTGGAGCGAAGCGCAGCGGAGCGAAACGCCTCCTGAGCGAGCCGCTTTCGTCCTTCAGGCTTTGAGCGGCGGCGCGAGCAGGCGCAGCACGTCGGCGGCCAGAGTGCCGAGCGAGATCGGGACGCCGAGATCGGCGAGCGTCTGCACGCCGACGACCGCGGCCATCACCATCATCGCCGCGTTCTCCGACGAGAGATCTTCGCGCACGAGGCCGTCCTTCTGACCCTGCGCGAGGAGCTCGCGGACGCGCGCCGTGCTCATGTCCACGAGGCCGAGGTAGCGTTCGCGGAGTGGGCGTGAGCGCGCGCACGCGTCGAGGAGCTGATGCGGCCGGATCCCGCCCGCCGGCATGAGCGGGTACTTCCCCGACGCGCTCGCCTCGATGAAACGCTGCGCCGCGCCGAGGATCCCGTCGGCGCCGCCCGCGACCAAGAGCTCGTCCACGATCCTCGTGCCGACGCGATCCATCACCGCGACCAGGAAATCGTCGCGGTCCTCGAAGTGCACGTAGAACGCGCCGCGCGTGAAGCCGGCGTGCGCGCAGATGTCGTCGAGGCTGGGGCCGTCGAGGCCGTCCCTCGCGAATAGCTCCATCCCCGCGGCGATCAACGCGTCCCGCGTGGCCTCTTTGTCCGGTCCCGCTCGCTTCGGGCTCCCCGTTCGCTTCGCGCGCGCCTTCAAGACCTCGCACTATAGCCGTGCTCGCGCGCATGCACGTGCGGTCCTGTCCCACCTATCCGCAACAAAAAAGTTGGAGCGCTGTCCCTTGCGCGCTACGTTTATCGAAGTGAAGCTCGAGGAAAGTGTCGGATAATCTTCGAGTTCGCCAAATTTCCCGCAAATTTGAAGAAGCGGCGAGGGGTAATGGCGGAAGCCGAGAGTGAACGGGGCGCAGCAAAGGGTGGGCGACGCAGCGTGGAGGGAGCGGCAAGAGGCCGCGCAGTACCCCTCGGGCCTCCCAAGTTCATCAACCGGCGATTGTTGACGGGGTTGCCGACCCGCACCCGTGCTCGAACGCAGTCCCCGCTTCGCCTCTGCGGCGCCGAGCTCTTGCGCGCCGCCCGCGTCAGCCGATTGACGGGGCTCGTCAGGCTTCATGTCGGTCGCCCCGCGGTCCTGGCGGCGGCGCCCGTCGTGCAGCTCGACTACTACGTGGAGGCGCTCTTCCAGAAATTGCGCCCGCTCGCGCTGGGGCTGCGCTCGCGCGCGCAGGAGCGCGTCGTCAACCTGGCCACGCCGACGAAGGGCGTCGCCCTCGATGGGGCGTCTGGACGACTTGTTGCAGCGAAGATTTCATCCTGTTTCGTGACTCACGAGCGAGGTGACTGGATGGCGAGATATCCCGTGCTCAGGAGCTTGGCGACGGTTTCACTCGAGGAGGCGCTCGCCTACCTCGACGCTGCGGAGGGTGACGAGCTCACCGCCGCGGACAACCTCGCGCGTGATCGAATCCGCATGGAGGGCTCGACGAGCATTCCGGACGAGATGGAGATCCATCACGCCCTCTTCTTGCTCCGCCGCGCGCGAGGCCTCGACGCTCCGAGCTTCGATCTGATGCGTGTGCAGCTCCGCCGCCGCCACGCCGCGTAGCGCCGCGCTTTCCCGTTCTCGCGGTTCGCCTTCACGGGCTGAACTGCAAGTCGATCCGTGCCGACGCGTTGCCCGTGTCGGCGCTGGGGACTCGCCCTCCGAGGAGGGCCTGCTCGACACAACTCCGTAGGGACGGCGAGCTCGCGGCCCCGCTTGCTCGAGCGCGCTCCACGCGAAAATCGTCGGCGTCGAGCGTGAGCGTCACTGCGCCGGGGGCCTCGGGCTCGCCACGCGCGACGGACGCGACGTAACACCGCTTGAGATCCGCCCGCGCGAGGAGCGCGCTCACGTCCCTCGGGCTGAGCCGCTCGGTGGAGACGCCAGCGATCGCCACGCGTGCGTGCGAGGGATCGAACGCGGGGAGAGCACGAACCGGAGTCGGGATCGGAGTCGGAGTCGGGGTCGGAGTCAGAGTCGGAGTCGGAGTCGGAGTCGGAGTCGGGTTCGGGGTCAGGGTCGGGGTCGGCGTCGGCGTCGGAGTGGCGGTCGTGACGTCGGGGTCGACACGGGCCGCGAGGATCGCCGTTGCGGCGGGGCGTGCTTTCGTCGGCTTCGACGTCGTCGCGGCGGCGATGGGGGTCGTGACCGGCGTGTTTGGCGGAGAGGCGACCGGTGACGGCGCGGCGAGGGCGTGCACTACCTCGGCCACTTGCGTCGGGGTTGCCCTCGCGATGGGGACCGGGACCGCGCGTGGCGGAGTCTTTGGGAGCGCAGACGCGCCAAGCAGCGCGAAGACGGCCACGGCGACCGGTCCCGCGAGCCATCGCGCCGCGCGACGCATCGGCGACGCGATCGGCGCGCTGACCGCCGGGGAGATGGACATCGTCGGCGCGCTCGAGCCCGTCGCGCGTGTCGGCGCTCCGAGCGAGGCGCTGGTCATCGTGAACTCGGCGCTGCTCGTGCGCTTCTGCGCGCTCGCGAGCGCCGCCCGCAGCTCCGACCGCATGTCTCGCGCGTTGACGAAGCGATCCCGCGGATCCTTCTCGAGCGCCCTCAGGCACACCGCGGCGAGCTCACGCGCGATGCTCGGGTCCAGGTCCGACGGCGACCGCGGCGTCTCGGTGACGTGCTTGTACGCGAGCTTGGCGGGGATCTCGTCTTCGAACGGCGTCTGCCCGGTCAGGAGCTCGTAGAGGATGACGCCGAGCGAATAGAGATCGCTGCGTGCGTCGACCGTCTCGCCCTTCGCTTGCTCGGGCGACATGTACGCCGGCGTCCCCATGATGGATCCGATTTCGGTGAGGCGACGCCCCGTGCCTCCGCCCGCGATCTTCGGCATGCCCGCGGCGGGCGTGAGGGCAGGTGGCGCGCCGCTCAGCTTCGCGATGCCGAAGTCGCAGACCTTCACGAGATCGCAGAGGCGTCCTTCGTCGTTCACGTTCGGCAGGATCATGATGTTCTCGGGCTTCAGATCCCGATGGAGCACGCCGATGTCGTGCGCGACCGCGATCGCCGCGAGCGCCTGCATCATGATGTCGACGGCGCGCGCCGGCGCGATCGGCCACTCGTCCTTGAGGACATCGAAGAGCGCCCGCCCCTCGAGGTACTCCATGGCGATGTACATCAACCCGTCCGGCTCACGTCCGAAGTCGAGCACGTGCGTCGAGTTCGGGTGGTCGAGCTTCGACGCCGCCTTTGCCTCGACGTAGAAGCGCGCCGCGAAGACCGCGTCGTCCTCGAGATCACGGCGCAGGATCTTCAGCGCGATCGGCTTGTCGAGCGCGAGCTGGTGTGCGAGGTAGACCGCGCCCATCGCACCGCTGCCCACGCACGTACGAAGCTCGTACTTGCCGGCGATCGTTCGCCCCACCAGCTCGTCGTCGCTCCCCTGCACCACACGACGTAAAACGGTCGCCGCGCCGCGGGGTTGAGCACAATTCAGGTCAAAGCGTGGAGTAGTAGTGCTCCCGCATCGTGACGGTCTTGTCCATCATCGTCGTCGCGGAGATCTCGCACTGGTAGTCCTTGTACTTGAACTCGACCACCGCGGAGGTCATCGGCGCCTCGTCGAAGTACGCAGGGCCCGTGGGCACCAGACGGTTCGGGGCGCGACCGAGCTCCTTCTCGAGCTGCGCGACGCGGGCGTCGAACATCGAGACCGCACCGCTGCTCACGAGGCCGTGGCGAAGGATGAGGATGTTTACGATCTTGTGCGCCGGGTTGAACTCGACGGTGAGATCGTCGATCGGCGACGCGTCGGGCTCACCGACGACGGGCGACGGAACTCCGGTGCAGGTCACCTGCCCGAGCCGCGAGTTGTCCTCGCAATTGAGCTTGTTCTTCTTGGTCCAGGCCGCGAACTCGTCCTCGGTGGTCGCGTCGAGCACGAACCCGAGCGCCGGTCGCGCCGGAGCTTGGCCTCCCGTGGGAGGCGTCAACGTGGCCGCGTACTTTCGCACGTGGTCCATGTCATCACGCGTAGCGAAGCCGGCAGGACACCCCCCCATTTTTGCGAGGAGGGGTTTCCCGGCCTTCGTATGCAAGAGCCCGACGACCGCCGTACCGGCGAGCGCGATCAGTCCGATCGCGCGCGCCGTACGGTAGATCTTGTTCGGGGCGATTACTGCTTGCCCGACGGTCATCGAACTGCTCTTTCCTTGGTCCTTCGATCAGCCGTCCGACGCGGCGTCGAGGTAGTCCGAGGCGTCGAAGTCGCCGGCGTCCGGCTGGCTCGGATCGACGACGGCAGCCTTGGTCGCGCCGAGAAGCGCGCCGAGGGCCTGGACGTCGGCGGGCTTGATGTTGTGCGGTGCGCCGGCGGCCGTGGCCGCAGCGATCCCGATGAAGTCGTTGAAGATTCCGTTCGGGATGTGGTAGTTCACGTCGTCCGCGCGGGTGGTGCCGCCGTCGGCCAGCGTGCCGTGGTGAACCTCGACGAGGTCGCGGCAGGTGTAGCCGCTGGCGAGCTTCGCCGGCGGGTACGGGGTGCCCGGACCGCCCGGGATCGCGGAGTCGGCGAGCGCGGTGAAGCAGTCGATGATGTCCGCACCCGACGGGTGCAGGCCCTGCGGAGGCGCGTTGAGGACGAAGTACGTCTTCTGGTGCGGGTCCTGGAGGAGCTTGCCGACGGTGTCCGTCAGAATGCTCTTGATGCCCGTGTGACCGCCGAGGCGATCGTAGAGCGTCGTGGCTCCGCTGTCGCCGCTGGAGCCGCTGCTGCCGCTGGAGCCGCTGCTGCCGCTGCTGCCGCTGGAGCCGCTGGAGCCGCTGCTACCGCTGGAACCGCTGGAGCCGCTGGTGCCGCTCGAGCCAGTGTCCTTGCCGGCGTCGCCGCCAGTAACCGGGCTCGTGTCATCGCCGCCGCAGGCTGCAAACGCCGCCGTGGCCGCAAAGCCGAGAATACCAATAAGCGCTCTTGCGCGCGCCCTCGTGAAGTTCATTCCTCGCCTCCTTGAATCGTTCGAAGCAATCAAGACCCTTGTGAGCGCTCGAGGATAGTACGAGCCCGTCAGAAGGTTAATATTAAATGGCGGGATCGCCACCCAATCGCGATCGATAAAAATCGAATGATATCATATCTATGACACGAGGATCATGGGCGCCGCGTGGCCCAGCGGAGCTCTCGCGGACGCGCGGGACGCGTGAGACCTCAACGCTTGGCGGAGGGCGCGGCGCGTGGTCCGGCGTCGACCGCGACGGGCACCGGCGGCGTGTCGTCCACTTGTGCGCGACCCTGCCACGCGAGGAACGTGATCACGCCGACAACGAGCGTGACGCCGAGCAAGAGCCCCGCGAGGAGCGCGGTCTTCGAGGACATCGTGCCGGTCGGCATGTCGTCGGGCAGCTCGATGTCCGCCATGCTCGGGTTCGCCTTGAGGACGTACTGCACGCGATCCTCGTCGTGCGTCGCGACATGCAGGCGCCCGATGCCGCACACCGCCGCGAGCGTCTCTGCGAGCTCGGTGGCCGTTTGGAAGCGCTTCGCGGGATCGCGATTGCACGCGCGCGCGAACCACGCGTCGAAGCCCTCGGGGGCATCGGGGTTCCACTGTGACGGCACGGGCATCGGCGCGACGCAGACCTTGAGGACGATGTCGCCGAGCACCTCGCCCTCGAACGGGATGCGCGCCGTCATCGCGCTGAAGGTGCACGCGCCGAGGGACCAGAGATCCGTCAGGGCGCCGGGCGCGCCGCCGATCGTGAGCTGCTCGGGGCTCATGAAATTGGGCGTGCCGATGACCGCGCCGGCTTGTGTGGGGCCGCCGAACTGCCCTGCCCCCATTCCCGCCGGCTCGTGAAGGAGCTTGGCGATGCCGAAATCGACGAGCTTCACCGTGTACGGAAGATCGCTGCCCGCGTCCTCGACGTTCGTCGCGAGGAAGATGTTGTCGGGCTTGAGATCGCGGTGGACGATGCCCGCGTCGTGCGCTTTTTGTAGGGCGCGCGACGCTTGGCCGATGATCTTCGCGGCCTCCTGCGCGGGGAGCGGGCCGCGGCGAATGAGCGTGTCGGAGAGCGACTCGCCCTCGAGGAACTCCATCACGATGTACGGCAGGCCGTGGTCCTCGACGCCGTAGTCGTACACCTGCACGGCGTGCTTGCTCTGCACGTTGGCGGCGGCGCGCGCCTCGATCTCGAAGCGACGGCGCGCCTCCTCGCGCTCGGCGAACATCGGGCGAATGAACTTGATCGCGACGCGCGTGCGGAGGACCTCGTGCATGCCCGACCACACGGTGCCCATGCCGCCGGAGCCGACGAGCTGGTCGACGCGGTACTTTCCGCCGACGAGCGTGCCGGAGAGATCAAGCTCCTCCTCTACGGGGCTGTCACCCTCGTCCATTCGTCGACCACCCTACCTTGTCCTCCCCGCGGTCGACGGGCGAAACGTCACGTCCGCGAGGTTCGGCGCGCGCTCGGCGGCGCGGGGCGCGGCGATCCCGAGGAGCGACGCGGCGGTGTGCGCGAAGGCGCCGAAGCCGATCGGGCCCGCGACGAGCACGCCCGCGGCGACCCGCCCCGGCGCGCGCGCGAAGAGCGGCACGGCGCGATCGAAGAGGTACGGCGATCCGTGGCTCGTGCCCTTTCCGACGACGACGCTTGCATCGAAGAAGGCGCCGGGGGCGGTCAGCATGTAGAGCTCGCCGACCTCTCCGGCCTTGTCGCCCGCAGGACCCGCAGGAATGGAGCGGCAGACGAGCGCCGCTTCGGATTCGTCGGCGTCGGGCGGGCACGTCTGGCGGGCGACGTCGCGTGCAATGTACACGGATCGAATTCCCGGTCGCGCGAGCAAGGCGCGGCGAAGGGCGTCGTCGAGGGCGCGGCGCTTTGCGTCGTCGAGACGCTGCGCCGCGGCGGTGATGAAGACGTAAGGATCGGCGACGCCCGCGACCCAGTGACCCGGACCGATGGCCTTCACGGCGTCGGCGTCGAGCTCGCCGGCGAGGGGATCGGGGAGGATGCGAACGCCAGCGTCGCACGCGCGCTGCCAGTGATCCTGCGACATGCCGGCGGCGCAGCCTTGCAAGGCCTCGGGCATGCGCGTGACGCCGTGATCGGCCGAGAGCACCGCGGCCCACCCGTTCGGGCCGAAGCGTGCGTCGAGCGCGGCGAAGAAGCGCGCGAGCGACGCGTCGAGGCGATGGAGCTCGTCCCACGCCTCCCACGAGTCGGGCCCGAACGTGTGGCCCACGTAGTCGTTCGCAGAGAGCGAGATCGCGAGGAGCGTCGGGCGTCCCTTCGCGCCGGTGGCATCGAGCGACGCCAGCGCCAGATCGAGAACTGCGTCGTTCGCCATTGGCGTCGCGCGGAAAGCGTTCTTCGGATCGCGCGCGGTCTTCAGCGGGTGGGGGAACGTCGTGCCGAGCCCGCCGAGATCGCCCTCGCCGTTCTGCTCGTCGGGCGTCAGCGCGTGCGCCTTCACCCACGCCGGATCGGCGAGGGTCCACGTGTTGGGCAGCGTCGCGAGTGGAGGACGCGCGCGCGCCCAGCCCGGCAGGTCGCGCGCGAACGCGGTCGACGTGATCCATTGACCGCGCCCGGTGTCGTACCAAACGGCCGCGTTCGGAGACCTCCCGCCGCCGAAGATCGCGCCGCGATCCTTCAGCGACACGCTCACGATGTAGGCGTCGGGCTTCGCGGCGCGGAGGAGCGTCGCGAGGTTCGTCGCGCCCACCTTCGCCGCTGAAGCCGCGCGCGCGCCCGCGACGACGCCGTCGGCGTTCACGATCTCGACCTTCGGATCCAGCATGACGCTGACGCGTTTGCCGGTGGGCTCGTCGATC
The DNA here is from genome assembly GCA_038231275.1 of Polyangiales bacterium. Classification (GTDB taxonomy): domain Bacteria; phylum Myxococcota_A; class Polyangia; order Polyangiales; family Polyangiaceae; genus JANYHK01. The sequence continues at coordinate 165,913 of JBBRLQ010000006.1, read as the reverse complement.
CACTCGTTGCCGTAGATGCCGTTCTCGCGCGGCGTCTCGCCGCTGTAGAGCGCGGCGTGGCCGGGCGCGGTGTCCGTCGCGGCGTGCGCGTAGCGGATCTCGCGGACGCGGGTGCCTTCGCGGACGAGGCGCGCGAAGCCGCCGGTCGGGGGCAGCTCGCCGATGCGTTCGTCGACGATCCACGCCGCCAGCTGATCGACGACGATCGTGACGACGACAGGTGGGTGCGCCTTCTCCGACGCGGCGGTGTCCGGCGTCGCGGGCTTCGGGACGTTGACGTCATGGGACGCCGGCCCGCACGCGATGTCCGCGAAGGCGAACGCGAGGGCGATGAGCGAGAGGGGCGAACGCGCGCGGCGCATGAGGCGCCGCTGACCTTACTTCCCTGCGCAGAGCGGGTCACCCGGGTACTTGCATGGGCCGTCGATCAGCCCGGTCGGGCGCGTCGGGATGGGGGGCGGGCGCGGTGTGGGAGGCGGCGCGACGCCGGCGCGGCGGTCACCGACCTTCTTCTTGGCGTCGTCGAGCTGGCGTTCGAGATCGCGCGCGTGCTCCTCCGACGCCTGGAGCTGCCCGGCGAGACCGTCGACCCGCTTCCCGAGATCCGAGACCTGGCGCTCCGCTTCCTTCACCAGCTCACCGCTTCGCACCACGTCTGCGCGGGCCTGGGCGAGCTGTCGATCGGCGTCGGGGCGCAGAACGGCGGCGTAGGCGATCGCGCCGGCGACGAGGCAAACGAGGCTCGCGACGGCGACGCTCCATGCGATCCGGGCGCCGCCTCCTTGGGTGCGCAGGCGCGTCAGCTCCAGCTCGTGCGTGTGCAGGCGTGCGACCTCGCCGTCCCGCGCGCGTTGCTCTGCGGCCAGTCGCTCGCGCTCGACGAACGCGCGCTTCTGCCCCTCGAGCCGCGCATCTTCCTCGCGCGCGTGGCGTTCGAGCTCTTTGCGTCGCTCGTCCTCGGCCCGCGCGCGGGCGTCGACGGCCTCTTGCGCTCGCTTTGCCTGGTCGGCTGCGTTCCGCTCGAGCTCTTCGCGCCGGCGCCTCGCCTCGTCTCGCTCGAAGGCGACGCGCTCGTCTTCGAGGCGCGTGAGCTCCTTCAACGAGAAGGAGACCGAGCCTTCGCTCGTGGTGCCGGTGGATGGCGCGCCCGTGGTGCCCGTCATCCCTCTTCGGACACGCGCGGTCAGCCTTCCTTGGGCACGCCCATCAGCTCGATGTACCGAGAAATCTGGGGCCCGAGCTCCGCCGGCGGATCGACGAACTGCACACCCATGGCGCGGCGGCCGTGCGTCGCGCGCACCCAGCGGACTTGCGCCGAGCAGGCGACTACCTTGCCGTCCATCGGCAGCGCGAACCGCAGACGGACGACTTGGTCGTGTGTGATCTCGGTGCCGGTGTCGAGGATGATGAGGAAGCCGCCCTCCGAGAGATCCTCGCTACGCCCGTCGACGTGGACGCCATCCGCGAGAACGATCTGCACGGGGGTCGCGTAGTTGGCGCGGACGGCGCGGCGTCGCTGCTCGACCGGTACGAACGCCTTCATCGTGGCCGATGAGGCAGGCGTGGGGCGGGGCTCCGAAGGAGCCTCGGCGTTCGCGTTCGCGGGCGCGTTCGCGCCGTGGTGCGGCCCCTGGGGGAAGAACTGCGTGCGACGTCGCGCGCCGGGGATGGCAGCCGCCAAATCGAGAGAGAGAGCCTCGATGCTCTGGTACCGCGCCGCGCGATCCTTCGCGATGGCGCGGGAGACGACGGCCGAAAGGCGCGCGCCTGCGATCGGGCAGAGCGAGACGAGCGACGGCGCGTCCGAGTTCGAGCCCACCTGCAAGAGCACCTGCTGGTAGTTGCCGACGAACGGGACGCGGCCCGCGATGCACTCGAAGATCGTGATGCCGACGGCGTACACGTCGACGAGCTCGTCGCTCTCCCCGGTCATCATGATCTGCTCGGGCGCCATGTATTCGGGCGTCCCGATGATGGCGCCGTAGCTCGTCAGCTTGCCCTCGCGCGCGCTGACCTGGGCGATGCCGAAGTCGACGAGCTTGAGCACTTCGCCGGTGTGGTCCTGGAGGATCATGATGTTGCCGGGCTTGACGTCGCGGTGCACGACGCCTGCTCTGTGGGCGGCGGCGAGCGCGTCGCACAGCTGGAGGCCGACGGCGACGGTGTCCTTCACGCTCAGCTTGCCGCGCGTCGCCAGGAGGCCTTCGAGCGTCCGGCCTCCTTCGAGCATCTCGAGGACGATGTAGGGGGTACCGCACGCGGCGACCCCGCCGTCGAGCACGTCGACGATCGAAGGATGGCGCGCTGCGGCGAGCGCGCGGGCCTCGCGGACGAGGCGGGCGCGGAGCTCCCCTTGGACGGCGCGCGGGCTGTCGGGCGAGACGAGCTTCAGCGCGACACGGCGGTGGGTGAAGCGATGCCGCGCCTCGAACACGACCCCGGCGGCGCCGCGCCCGAGATCGCGGACGAGCTCGTAGCGCCCGTCGATGACGTCCCCCACGTGATACTCGGGTCGACCGTTGGCCCCGATGTGGACCGCCGGCTTGGGGGCGAGAACAGCAGCTTGGCTCATCGGAAAGTGGAACGGCCACATCCCAAAAACCTTGAGGCCTTTTCAGCCGAGAACGGCGGCGACCGCTTCCTTCAGCTTGTCGCAGCAGGCGTCGTAGGCGATGTCGGCGCCCGAAGGGCCGACCTGGATGCGAACATTGGTGACGGTCTGCGCGTGAACGGGGCAGAGGACCGGGGTGAGCTTCGCGCCTACCTCCTTCGCCACCTTGCCGAGCGCAGTGCGGACATTTACGTCGCGGGCCTGGGCGAGCGGGATCTCTTTGCCGTTCTGGAGGACGGTGACCTTCACCTCGAGCATTTTCGGATCGTACAATTTCCCCTGGCGCGCGGGAGGTCAAAGCGAAAATGCTGCGTCGATGCGCTGCGGCCCGTCTCCGCGCGCGTCCTGGAGGAGGGTGCCCGCGCGGTCGACGATGCGCGAGCCACCTTGTCCCCACACGTGCGGCTCGCCGTGACCCCAGTTCGCGTTGACGATCGCGAGGTCGAAGCGTCGCGCGAGCGTCGCGAGGACCTCGGGGCGCGAGTCCTCCTTCTCGACCCACGCGCTCGCGAAGAGGAGCACGTCGGCGGCCTCGAGCTCCCGCGCGCTCTCGTCCTCCACGAAATGCAGATCGAAGCAGATGGCCAGCGCGAACGTGCACCCGGCGACGGCGAACGTCGCGAGCGGCGCTTCGCCGGGCGTCGCCCACGTCTCGACGTACCACGGGTGACGCTTCCGGTAGGTCGCGAGGAGCGCGCCGTCGGGGCCTAGCGCGACCATCGCGTTCGAGAAGCGCTCTTCCTCCTTCAGGATGAGCGGGCCCACGATGCAGGTGCGGTGCGCGCGCGCGATCGCGCCGAGCGCGGCAGTGGTCGGGCCGTCGAGCGGCTCCGCGAAGGCGCGAAGATCCGACGCGAGATCCGGCGACACGTAGCCGGTGAGGCTCGCCTCCGGCAAAAGCGCGAGATCGGTCGCCGGTCCTCGCGCCAATAGAGCACGCACGTCGGAGAGCGCCTTCTCCGGCTCCGCCCAGCGCGCAGGCAGCTCGAACGCCGCGACGCGAACGCGCTTCGCCGTCATCTCGATCTCCTCGCCGGTTTCACCCGTCTCGTCTCACGCGTCTCAAAGGCCGTAGTAGACGCGCACGTTGTCCACGTGCGCCTTGAACGCGCCCGCCGGCCCGCCCGCCGACGGCCCGATCGTGAGGTGCGGCTTGGTCGTCACCGTCTGGTACTTCGCTGGAAGGGCCGTCGAGCCTCCCTTCGCTCCGTCCACACCGCCGATGACGAGCCCGTCGGTGCCGCCGTCGACCGGCGCGTTCACGATCGTCAGCTCCACCGTCCTCCACGCCCCGACCGGAAAGCGCGAGGAGAGGTGCACGGTGAGCCCGTCCGGCGCGACCGAGATCGCCGGCCCGCGCGCGTCGCGGAGGAAGATCGCGGCGCCGATGCCGAAGTCGACCGCGGCGAGGATGACGAAGCCATTGCCGGAGGGAATGTCCTCGGTGTCGACGAGCATGTCGAACGCGACCGCGAGGCGCGGCGTCACGCTCGGCAGCGTCTTCAAGAGGATCGCCGCCGCGGCGTCGCTCGACTGGAGCACCGACGGCGTCTGGAGAAAGAGAGACGCGGGACCGGAGCGCGACGACGTCGTGTCGAGGGCCAGCGTTCCCCCTTTCTGCGCGCCGGGGTCGGGGTTCTGCGTTCCATTGTCGAAGCCTTCGCCGTATGGGCCGTCGCCGTCGAAGTCGGCGCACAGCTGCGGCGCCGGAGAGAGCGTCGAGCAATACCGCGCGCCCGATTCGATCGGCGCGTCGAGGCCGTCCGCGTCAAAGCCGGCGTCTCCGGTCGCGAGCGGAGGGAGATCGTCCACCCCGAGGATTCCGCGGCACGCGACGGCGGTCACGACCAGCGCGGCCGACAATGCGGAGATCGTCGCGCGCGGCATGTGTCCCCCGAAAACTTCCTGACCACCTTCCGGTGGAGCAAAGGGGGATCGAACCCCTGACCTCCGCATTGCGAACGCGGCGCTCTCCCAGCTGAGCTATTGCCCCGGCTTTTTTGTCGAAACGGCGGCCGAATCTACGCGCAGGGCGTCCGAAGTCAAGCGTTACTCGTCGGCGCGGAGTGGACTTGGGTTGGGCGTGGACTCGAGCGTACGCGACGGCGTCACGTGTTGGCGTAGCCGGCGACGAGCGCTTGCGCCAAGAGCCCCCACCCATCGATGGCGACGAACAAGAGCAGCTTGAACGGCATGCTCACTTGCGTCGGGCTGAGCATCTGCATTCCCAGCGCGAGGAGGACGTTGGCGACGACGAGATCCACGACGAGGAACGGCAAGAAGATGAGGAAGCCGACTGCGAACGCCTCGGTGAGCTCGGTGACGACGAACGCGGGGATGAGCACGGTGAGGTCATCGTCTTTGATCTGCGGCCGTTCGGCTTCGGGTCGCGCGTCGCGGGCGACCATGAGAAATCGCCCTTTCTCCTTGGTGCTCGCGTTGGCGCGCATGAAGTCGCGCATCGGCTCGCGCACGGCGTCCACGGTGCCGCGCACGATGGCGATGGTCTCCGGCACCTCCTTCCCCGCGAACATCGGCGACGCGCGCGCGATGATCTTCTGCCCGACCGGCGCCATCGCGAGGAGCGTCAGCGCGGCCGAGAGGGCCATGACCACGGTGCTCGACGGCACGCTCTGCGCGCCGATCGCCGAGCGCACGATCTGGAGCACCGTCGAGATCTTCACGAACGCCGTCACGCTCATGAACGCGAAGGGAAGGAGCGAGACGAGCGCGAGCGCGACGACGAGCGCGATCGGTCGGCCGAGGAGATCGTCCGCCTTCATGCGTGCCCCTCTCCGCGTTCCGATTTCGCGGCGTCGCTCGTCGTCGGCGTTGGTGTCGCGGGAGTCGTTGCCGAGACGGGCTTTCGCATCAACGCGCGCGCGAGGATCGTCGCGAACGGGGCGCCCGACGGGATCGTCATCGCGGGAAGAGACGCCGCGGGGACCTCACCGAGCTTCGTCATGCCTCCCTCGGCGACGCCGACGACCAGCACCTGATCGCCGACCTTCACGAGGTAGACCGAGCGCCGCCCGTCGAGCGGCAGGTGCCCCATCAGATGAATCGGCCCCTGCGCGCGTCCGATGCCGAGCCGCCGCGCCCCATAGAGGACGACGAACGCGATGAGGCACACCGCGACCAAGGTCACGAACGTCTCGATGAGATATCCCGACGCGCCCGTCACGTTCCGTTTCCCCTGCGTTTCCCCTTCATTTCCAGGCTGATCTGCTGGATTTTCTCGGGCGGAAGCGGTACGCACGCTACCCAAGGTGGCACTCCTCGTCCAGAAGTTCGGCGGCACTTCGGTGGGGTCGATCGAAAAAATTCGGAACGTTGCGCGGCGGGCTCTCGCCTCGCAGCGCGCGGGGAACGACGTCGTCGTGATCGTCAGCGCGATGAGCGGCGAGACCAACCGCCTCCTCGGTCTCGCGCACGACGTGACGAAGATCCCCGACGCGCGCGAGATGGATGTGATCGCCGCCACCGGCGAGCAGGTCGCCGCCGCCCTCCTCGCGCTCGCCATCCAGACCGAAGGGGGCAAGGCGCGCTCGCTCCTCGGCCACCAGGTGAAGATCCTCACCGACGGCGCGTTCACCAAGGCGCGCATCAAGACGATCGAGGGCTCGAAGATCTTCGAGACCGTGAAGAAGGGCCAGATCGCGGTCGTCGCCGGCTTTCAGGGCGTCGACGAGAACGGCGACATCACCACCCTCGGCCGCGGCGGATCCGACACGACCGGCGTCGCGGTCGCTGCCGCCATCGGCGCGAGCGCGTGCGAGATCTACACCGACGTCGACGGCGTCTACACGACCGATCCGAACATCTGTCCGTCGGCTCGCAAGATCGCCAAGATCAGCTACGAAGAGATGCTGGAGCTCGCGTCGCTCGGCGCGAAAGTGCTCCAGATCCGCAGCGTCGAAATCGCCATGAAATACGGCGTCCCCGTGCACGTGCGAAGCTCGTTCTCGGACGCGGAGGGTACCTGGGTGACGAGTGAAGACAAAACCCTCGAGGACGTCGTCGTCGCGGGCGTGGCGTACGAAAAGAACGAGGCGCGCGTCGTCATCGTCGGCGTCGAGGACAAGCCCGGCGTCGTCGCTAGTTTGTTCGGTCAGATCGCCGAGAAGAACATCAGCGTCGACATGATCATCCAGTCGGCGACGAGCGGACGCGGGCAGCGCGCCGACGTGACGTTCACCGTGGCGAAGACGGATCTCGCGCGCGGCAAGCCGTTCCTCGAGGAGATCGGCAAGGCGCTCGGCGCGAAGGAGCTTCGCTACGACGAGGAGGTCGTGAAGGTCTCGATCGTCGGGCTAGGGATGCGCTCGCACGCGGGCGTCGCGGCGAAGATGTTCAAGCTGCTGGCCGACGAGGGGATCAACATCCAGGCGATCTCGACGAGCGAGATCAAGGTGAGCTGCCTCGTCGCGTCGAAGTACACGGAGCTCGCGGTGCGGACGCTGCACGAGGGGTTCGGGCTCTCCCAGGCGAAATAGCTATTTCGTCGGGGCCGCCGCCGGGCACGTTTTCGGCTTCTTTTCCGCTTTGTACTCCATCGACGTCGCTCCCTTGCGGTAGCGAATCACCGCGCTGTCGCCCGTCGCGTTGGCGCCGTCGCAGCTGCCTTTGGCAATCTCGCCGAAGTCGAAGAGGGTCTCGAGCTTGCCTTCCTCGGTGTCGATGAGGCGCGCCTTGACTTGGGGAGGCCACCCGCCGACGAGGAGGATTTCGTTGTCGCCGTCCTGGTCGAGATCTCGGACCTCGACGAGATCGTGCTCGGCGACCTTCTCGCTCATGACGACGTGGCCGCCTTGTAAGATGAGGAGCGTGTGGACGGCGCCGTCTTTCTGGTCGCACGGCGCGATGCTCACCAGGTAGAGCATCTCGGCCGCGTCCTTCTTCGTGAACGCGCCTTGGACGCCGCCCTCGACGGAGAGGATCGCGTCGTTGTTCATCTTGCAGTCCTTCTTCGCTTTTCGGTACGCCTTGTATTTTGCGTCGATCAGCTTCACGAAGGTCTCTGGCTTGGGGACGGGTGTCTTGGCGGCGCGCACGTCGAGATCGACGAGGACCTTCCACTCCGCCTCGGCCGGCTTGGGCGTCGCGGTGCCGGGATCGAGGTCCGACGGCGTGGCGGCGTCGACGGCGGGCGGAGGGAGGTTCTCGGCCTGCATCGGCGGCTTCTCTTTGCCGCCACACGCGGCAACGCAAAGCGAGGCGAACGACGCGAACGAGAGGACCGCGAAGGCGAGGGAACGTGTGCGCATGGCGATTCTCGAAGTCACCGACCCCACGCGTATTCGACGCGGAAGATCAGCTGGGAGTACGAAGGGTAGGTGCTCATCTTGGTGAGGAACAGGTGCTGCCGGTACGCCACCCCGGCCGCCCAGCTGAAGTTGAATTTGTAGTCGACGCCGAGCCCGAGCTGGACGCCGCCGGTGATCAGGCTGCCGTCGATCGTGCCGCCGTGCAAGAGCGAGCCCGAGGCCATCGCCGTCGCGTAGGGCACCCATCTTAGGACGTCGAACACGTACGCGGCGCCGACGCCGAGCGTGTCGAGCGTGCTCGGGCGGGTGTGCGGCGTCGTCGGGGTGTCGAGCTTGGCGTCGAGCGCGACGATCGCGCTCGAGTACTCGGCGACGAAGTTGAACGCGTCGGTGAAGCCGTACGCGTAGTGCACCGCGCCGCCTGCGCCGACCATCATGCCGGCCTTGTCGTCGACCTTCAGCGCGGCAGGGCCGGCGCCGAGGCCGACGTGGTGCTCGTGCTCCACCGCGCCCGCCGCGCTCGCGATCGTGAGGGGCGCGAAGAGCGCGGCGGCGATCGCGACGCGCGAAGTTGTCTGCCTTACGGGAGCGCGACGAACGAGCACGGGCTCAGCTTCAGGTATCAGTGTTTCGCCGCGTCGACCAGGGCCTGCTCCACGGCCTTGCGGAACTTCGGCAGCGGTTGGGCTCCGCTCAAGAAGTACCCGTTGATGAAGAACGCGGGGGTTCCTTGCACGCCGGCGTCGCTCCCGAGCTTCGCGTCCTTGTCGACGGCGGCCTTGTGCGTCCCGCCGTCGAGCGCCGCCGCCCACTTTTGCATGTCGAGGCCGATGTCCTTCGCGTAGCGATCGAGCGCCTCGCGGGAGAGCTCCTTCTGGTTGTCGTACATGCGATCGTGCATCTTCCAGAAGCCGGCGTTGCCCTTTTGCTTCCAGGCCTCCATCGACGCCTCGGCCGCGAGGTGCGCGTTCTCGTGGAAGGACAGCGGCATCTGGCGCCAAATGATCTTCACCTTGCCGGGGTACGCCTTCTCGAGATCGGTCAGCGTCGTCTCGGCGCGCGCGCAGAACGGGCACTGGAAATCCGAGAACTCCTGGATGACGATCGGCGCGCCGGCAGGTCCGCGGAACGGGGCGTCGGGCGCGGCGGCGAGCGTGCGCTTCTCGAGCGGCTTGGGTCCTTTGCCGTCCTTGATGATCTCTTCGTAGACCTTCGCGGCGGCGATGCCTCGGCCGCGCAGATCTTCGGCGTGCTTCAGCTCCTCGTCGATGATCGCCGTGAATTTGTCGATCGGCTGCGCGCCGACGAGGCGACGACCGTTGATGAAGAAGTGCGGGGTGCCGGTGGCGTCGAGGTCGTCGGCGAGGTCGGCGTCGGCGTCGATGCCCTTCTTGTGGCGGTGCGCCTTGATCGCGTCCTTCACCTTGCCGACGTTCATGCCGAGCTTCTGCGCGACGCCGGCGAGGTCCTCGTCCTCGAGCTTCGGCTGTACGTCGAAGAGCGCGTCGTGCGCGTCCCAGAACCCCGCGTCGCCGCGCTGGGCACGGGCCTCGCGCGCGACCTCGGCGGCCGGCTCGGCGCGCGGATGGAACGGGAGGGGCTCGTCTTTCCAGACGACGCGGATCTTGTCGCCGTATTTTTTCCGAAGCTCGACGACCGTGGCCTCGGAGCGCTTGCAGAACGGGCACTGAAAATCCGAAAACTCGACGATGGTCACCGGCGCCGCGGCGGGGCCGCGCACGGGGCTCTGGCCGATCGGGACCTTGAAGACCGTCTTGGTGTCGGCGACCGGCTCATCGGCCTCCTCTTTCTCCGCCTCCTGGTTCACCGTCGACGCGATGACGTAGAGCTTGTCGCGCGGCGCACCCTTCGAGAGGAGGAGCTTGGCGATCGCGATTGGTCCGTCGACGACCTCGACGAATTTTTCGTACGGCTGCGCGCCTGTGATCTTGGCGCCGTTCACGTAAAAGGTCGGCGTGCCGGACGCGCCGAGCTTGGAGGAGAGGGCGATGCCGCGATCGATGACGTCGGACCAGCGGTGGGAATCGACCCCTGCGCGCACCGAGCCGGCGTCGACGCCGCACTCTTTGGTCCACATCGCGTACGCGTCGGGGGCGAGGCGCGACTGGTCGTCCATCGCTTTTTGTTCGAAGCAGAGGAACGCCTGGGCGCCACCGAGCGCGAAGGTGCCTTGGGCCCATTCGGCGGCGGGGCGCGCGTTGGCGTGGAAGGGGAGCGGGTGGTGCTTCCAGACGACGCGGAGCTGCTCGGGGCCGTACGCTTCGCGGAGGCGGGCGACGCTCTTGTCGGCGCGCGCGCAGTAGGGGCACTGGAGATCGGTCATCTCGACGATCGTGACGAGGGCGGAGCGGTTGCCCCAGGTGGGATCGTCCTTGGAGACGGGGATCGGGGTGTCGTCTTCGTCGGAGGCGGTCGCGGAGTCGGGGTCGATTTTGACGACCGGGGTCGAGGTGACTTTGGCGTTCGGGTCGGCGACGGCAGCGGCGGACGCGGGCGGTTTCGTGGCGGCGCATGCGGTTGCAGCGAGCAGGAGCGAGACGACGAAGGGGGACCGCATGCGATGTACCTCTCACAAAAAGGCGAAGGCCCGGGAATTCATTCCCCGGGCCTTCGTCCGAATCGGCGAAGAACTTACTTCGCCTCTGCCATCGCGCGCTCAATCAGCTTCTTGAACTTCGGGTACGGCTGCGCGCCGCTGATGAAGTACCCGTTGATCACGAACGCCGGGGTGCCGCTGATGCCGGCGTCCTTGGCGGCCTTCTCGTCGACCTCGATCTCGGCCTTGTGCGAGCTGGTGTCGAGCGCCGTCTTGAACTTGTCCATGTTGAGGCCAAGCTCCTGCGCGTAGCCCTCGATCGCCGGGCGCTTCAAGCCTTCGGGGTTCTTCTGTCCGCCGTAGAGCTTGTCGTGCATCTTCCAGAAGGCGTCGGCGCCCTTCTGCTTGTAGGCCTCTTGCGCCGCCTGCGCCGCCATCGGGGCGTCGGCGTGCATGGGGAGCGGGAGGTTGCGCCACTGGAGCTGCACCTTGTCGCCGTAGTCCTTCATGACCTGGTTGACCGTGTCCTCGACCTTCGAGCAGAACGGGCACTGGAAATCACTGAACTCCTGGATGATGATCTTCGACTTGGTGTTGCCCTTCGCCGGCGAGTTCTGCGCGAGGACGACGGTCTTCTTCTCCGGCTCGGGCGCGCCCTTGCCGTCCTTGACGAGCTCCTCGTAGAGCTTCGCCGGAGCGACGCCCTTGGCAAGCACGTCTTGCGCGTGCTTGATCTCCTCGTCGATGATCTTCTGGAACTTCTCGAACGGCTGCGCGCCGACGAGGCGGCGTCCGTTGATGAAGAAGTGCGGCGTGCCGCTGGCCTGGAGATCGTCCGCGAGCTCGGAGTCCGCGTCGATCTCCTTCTTGTATTTGTGGGTCTTGATGGCGTCCATCGCCTTGCCCTTGTCGATGCCGATCTTGGCGGCGACCGCCTCGAGATCCGCGTCGTCGAGCTTCGGCTGCGAATCGAACATCGCGTCGTGCGCGGCCCACCAGCCCTTGTCGCCCTTCTCGGCGCGCGCGGCGCGTCCGAGCTCCGCGGCCGGCTCGGCGCGCGGGTGGAACGGAAGAGGCTCCTCCTTCCACACGAAGCGGACCTTGTCGCCGTAGGTCTCGCGGATCTTCTTCAGCTGGTCTTCGGTGCGCTTGCAGTACGGGCACTGGAAATCGCTGAACTCGACGATCGTGACGAGCGCGTTCGCGTTGCCGAGCTGCGGGCTCTGGCCGACGGGGACCTTGAAGACCGTCTTGGTGTCTTCCTTCTCACCCTCGTCCTCGTCCTTCGGCGCGGCGGCCGGAGCGGCCTTCTTGTTCTCGTTCGACATCGCCACGTAGACCTTGTCCTTGGGCGTGCCGGACGCGATCTTCGCCTTGGCCTTGTCGAGCTCCTGGTCGATGACGGTCTTGAACTTGTCGAACGGCTGCGCGCCCGAGAGGAGCGAGCCGTTGATGAAGAACGCCGGCGTCCCGTTGACGCCCGCCTTCTGCGCGATGGCGTGGTCCTTCTCGACCTTGTCCGCCCACGTGTGCGCGGCGAGACCCGCCTTGAACTTGGCGATGTCCGTCACGCCGGCCTGACCTGCCCACGCGACGTAGTTGTCGTCGCTCAGCGTCTGCTGGTTCTTGAACGCGAGGTCGTGGAACTTCCAAAAAGCCTCGGCGCCCTTCATCGCGAAGACGCCCTGCGCGGCCTCGGCGGCCGGCTTTGCGTTCGGGTGGAAGCTGAGGGGCTCGTTCTTCCAGATGACGCGGACCTTGTCGCCGTAGGTCGTCTTGACCTGGTCGACGGTCGCCTCACCGCGTGAGCAGAAGGGGCACTGGAAGTCCGAGAAGACGACGATCGTGACGGGGGCGTCACGCTTGCCGAACATCGGATCTTTGCTGGAGACGGGGACGGGGGAGTCCTCGTCGCTCCAGTTGCCGCCGCCGCCGGCCGACGCGGTGCTGTCCGCGCCGATTTCGCCCTTCTTGAGGCGGTGCGAGTCGTAGCCCCACATGAGGCCGGCGCCCGAGATGAAGCAGAGGATGAAGCCGACGATGGCCACCCCCGTGTTCATCCCGCCGGCGCCTTCGAAGCTGCTCGGCGACGCGTCGGCGTCGTTCTTGGATTCTTTGGACATGGACGATTTCCTTGGTTCGAGAGAGGTACTGCGAATTCTTGCGCGACGGCGCGTGCGGCTCGGCGACGCCGCGCACGCGAGGGCGCACGACGTGCCGTCCGCGCGCGACGGGCGCGCGAAGGCCTAAAAAACTGGGCGAACGCTCGAGGCGCTCAGGCTCGAGGGGGACGTTCGAGGGACGTGCGCACGCCACAAGGGGCGCGCGCATCCACGTCGAGCTCGGGCGGCAACGCGCGCGGCGCGAACGCAGGGAGGATCGGCAACGCAGGGGCGGCCACGGGCTCTGTCGCGCTCGGCGACGGGGGCGGCGCGTTGCCCTGGTGGACACCTTCGGCCGCGAGCATCTTCTCCACGCACGTCATGTCGTCGTCGGTCGCGTCGATCGACTGCTGCATCGGCTGGAGCTGCGGCGGCGGCGCGAACGTGATCGCGCCGCGGTGGTCGCACTGCGGGGCCGACATGCTCGCCCACGCCGGCGCCGCGACCAGCCACGCGGTGAGCGCGGCGGCGAAGGCGACGACGAGACGGAGGAGCGCCCGAGGCATGCGCCCGTAATGTGGATCGGACCGGGTCCCGAGCGCAACTCCCGCGCGCAGGGAGAGGTTCCGCGGGGGTTGCTCAACCGTGGAACCCGATGGAACCGCTGCAGTTCTGCGAGGGACCCGTTCTCGTTGCCCTTCTCGCCGCGACCGACCTCGAACCATCGAAGCGTGTGGTGGAGGATCATCCCCATCCCGTGCACGAAAAATCATCCCCAGCGCGCCGGGCACGACGAATCGCCGCGTGAGAAACGCAGCCACGCCGAAGAGCTGTATGCCGGCCACTTCCGCGACGCGACGGTCGTCGTCCGCGCTCGGAGGCCTTTGCCGCCGTCGGCGCCCCTCTTTTACGTGCGCGCATTCGCCTGAGCGAGAAGGTCGTCGAGGCGCTCCGTGACGCGGGCAAGCTGCCGGCGCGCCTCGTCCGATGCGGCGATTTGGGAGCTGGTTAAAAGCCTCGCACTACCGCACGCGCTCGCTCGACCGGGAGCCGCTGCCGTGCCGCGTCCCGCGCCTCCCGAGCGCCCCGTCTGCGCTCGGAACGGGGCGCCGTCGAAGGCTCTTCGTCAGCGCGCGCAGAGTGGCGTGTACGTGACGCTGTTGCCCGCCGGATCGGTGTACGTCGCGCTGCCGGCGTTCCACTTCACGTCGTAGACCTTGCTGGTCGTCACGTCGGTGATCGTGATCTCGCTGCCAGCCTCCGGGCAGCCGCCCGCGCAGATCGAGAAGCTCTTCACCTCGGTCTTGAGCTCGTGACCGGTGACCGTGCCGTCCGACGTCCCGGAGACGCTCAAGCACGCCTGGCCCACCGTCCACTTGTACTCCTTGTGGTTGGTGCGCTGGAACGCGCGGCCGTGGGCGGTCGTGCCGGAGAATTTTCCGTCCCAGATCATGTCGCGCGCGCCGCCGTTGCCGGTGACGTTGGCCGTCGCTGTCCAGTCGATCGTGGCGTGGTTCACCTTGAGGGCGGTCGCCGAGTAGTTGATCGTGATCTGGTTCGCCCCGCTCGACGACCACGTCACGTCGACCTCGCCGGTGAGGTGGAGGATGCCCCACGGGCCGGTGCAGTCGTTGAAGGTGTACTTCGCGCTGCTCTTCGTCAGGTCCGCGGCGACGGTGAGGCAGCCGGCGGGGCTGTAGAAGCCCTTCGCCTCGGCGCCGACGTCGGCGAGCTGGAGGGTCCCGCCGTGCATCGTCATCTCGCCGGCGGAGGCGACGTGCAGCGATCCGCTCGTGCCCCCGACGAGCGACGACCCGAGCGACTCGGCGCTGCCCTCGGCGTCGTTGACGTCGGAGCCTTGATCGACGGCGTCAGAGCCGCTGCCCGTCGTCGAGTTGGTGGAGGTGCTCTTGACCGCGCAGCCGGAGCCGAGCGCCAAAGCGAGGAGGGAAAGAACCGAAGCGGTGGTGAAGGTGGTCTTCATGAGGAGGAGCTAGAGCAGCGAACGTGCCAGGCGCGGGTCTCGTAAATTTGGCGTGATTTGCCTGGTTTTAGACTGGTCCCGCGCTGAACACCGATCCGTTCACGGCCCGGCGACGCGGCCGGGCTTCGGCTGTTCGCCGGCAGATCGAGGACGCTGAACACCGATCTGTCCAGCCGCGCATCGGTGTCCCCCGCCTTCACGGCTGCTCGTATACTCCTCGGATGAGCGGTGTCGCCACCACGGTCGCGCGGCAGTTGCACTGGACCGTACGCGGCGGCGTCGTGCGCGCGAGCGACGGACGCAGCGTCGCGATCGACGTCGACCCCGTCGTGATCGGGCGCGATCCCGGCGCCAACTTGGTCCTCGACGATCGTCGTGTGAGCGCGTTCCACTGCGAGCTGCGCGCGGTGCACGACGGAATCCTCGTGCGCGATCTGGGCAGCACCAACGGTACGCGCGTCGGGACGTTCCGCGTGACCGAGGGGCTCGTGACTGCTCCCACCGAGATCGTCGTGGGAGGGCCGTCGGTCACCGTGGAGCCCGCCGCGGCCACCAAGCGCGTCGAGGCGGAGCTCATCGATCGCTTCGGGCCGCTCGTCGGCAGCTCGCCCAAGATGCGCCGCGTGTTCGGTGTCCTCGAGCGCGTCGCGCCGACGCCGCTCAGCGTCCTGGTCCTCGGGGAGACTGGCACCGGCAAAGAGCTCGCCGCGCGCGCGCTGCACGACGGAAGCCCGCGCAGCAAAGGGCCGTTCGTCGTCGTCGACTGCGGCTCGATCCCTCCGACGTTGGCCGAGAGCATCCTCTTCGGCCACGAGAAGGGCTCGTTCACCGGCGCGACCGAGCGTCGCAACGGCGCATTGCGCGAGGCCGACGGCGGCACGCTCTTCCTCGACGAGCTCGGGGAGCTTCCGATCGATCTCCAGCCCAAGCTCCTCCGCGCGCTCGCCGAGCGTCAGGTGAAGCGCGTCGGGGGCTCCGCCTTCGAGCCGATGGACGTGCGCATCGTCGCCGCCACGCGACGCGATCTCTCCGCAGAGATGAACGCCGATCGCTTCCGCAGCGACCTCTACTTCCGCATCGCGCAGGTCCGCGTCGAGCTGCCGCCCCTTCGCGAGAGGCGAAGTGACATCGCCGAGCTCGTTCAGGATGTGTGCACGCGCGCCGGCCGGCCCGAGCACGCCAGCGCGGTCTACGACTGGATCGAGCGGCGCATGGACACCTACGACTGGCCGGGCAACGTGCGCGAGCTCGTCAACGTCGCGTCCGTCGCCGTCACGCTCGCCGACACGCCCGAGGCGATCGACGACGTGTTCGCCCTGACCCGCGCCGAGCCCGAAGGCGCGCGCTTTCCGGTCACCGCGTTCGCCGCCGCCAAGAAGAAGGCGGTGCACGGATGGGAGCGCGACTACTTCGGCGCGCTCTCCGATCAGTGCACGGGCAACGTCAGCGAGATGGCGCGCCGCAGCGGCATCGAACGCCACCACGTGCGCGCGTTCCTGCGAAAATACGGCCTCGCGAAGGGGTGAAGCGGGTTCGGCGCGTCAGGGGGCGCAGTGAACGGACGGCGTGTTCTTGCACGTCCACCCGCTCTGCACGCGCGCGCAGTCGACGCGCGATTCGATCCCGCCTCCGCAATAGACGATCTGCGTACCGTCGCAGCGATCGGTGACGGTGCCGGGCGTGCACGTCGCGCCGGCCTTCGCGCAGAAGAACGCCGACGGGCTGAAGCTCGAGCAGATGCTCGCGGGAGGGCACTCGAACACGATGCTGCTCCCGAGGACGCACGCAGCGATGTTCGCGCCTTGGCAGGAGAGGCCCGAGCCTCCACACGTCGCGCCAGTCGCGCACTGCGGGGACGGCGTGCTCGTGCAATCACGGTGCACGAGCGAGCAGTCGAAGACGACGCTCTTGTTGACGATGCAAAGACCGAAGATGCCGCCCGCGCACTGCGGCGCCGGACAGCCGTCGACGAGGCAGGTCGGTGAGCCGGCCACCGTCGTGCAGGTGCCGCCCTCGGGATAGAAAGGGGCGCGGCAGTGCTCGACGAAGAGCCCCGCGTCGCTGCAGCGGACGATCTTGGCTTGATCGAGGCTGCACACGGTTCCCGCCGTACCGCACGGGCTCGCGTCGAGCTGCTCGATCGGCAAGAGCGCTTGCAGGCCCGCGCAGTCGGTCGCGCCGGCGAGGGTCTGTTGCAGCGCGCGCTGTTTCTCGAAGCCGATGTGCCCCGCGTGGAGGACCTCGGTCAGCCAGTGCATACAGAGCGAGAACGCGCCCTTGTTCGGCTCGAACGCGATCGCCGGCATCTGCGACGAGAGGAGGTAGCCCTCGGCGACGTTGGTCGGGCAGTCGAGGAGGAGCCCGCAGAGGTGGGCCGCTTGCGACGTCGTGAGGTAGCTCGGGCCGAGGCCTCCCTCGCCGGAGTCGAGCGGGGCGTCGTCGGGCGCGTCGAGGACGTCCGCAACGCTCGCGTCGGTGGGAAGGACGATGTCGTCGAACGCTGCGCACGCGCCGAGGCCCGCGCCAACGGCCGTCGCTGCGGAGGGGACCGCGAGGACGAGGGCGACGGCGAAGAGGCGGCGGGACATGGCGCTCAGAAGGGGCGTCCGGCGTCGAAGTCGTGGCGCAAGTCGTCGCCGTTTCCCCCCGGCTTCGTGCCGCCCGGCGGCGGCGGGGTCTTCGGACCGCGCGTGCGCCCCGTGCGATCGGGCGACGGTGGCGGCGCCGCGTCGGGCGGAGAAGCGGTCGGGATCGGAGGCGGATCGGACGTCGTCGTCGTCGAGGCGAGGGCCATCGCGCTGGGCGGCGGCGCCGGTGGGACCTCCGGGGGCGGCGTCGTGCGAACCGCAGTCCCGCCGCGCGGCCACGCCAAGAAGAGCCCCGCACCGAGCGTCGCGACGGCCAGCGGGACGATGACCCACGCGGTCGATCGAGGGCGCAGCGCGCGCGCCACGTCCGCCGTTGCCGCAACGCGTGTGTCGCCCTCGGTCGGCGCGAGCACACGGACGCTCGCCGGCTCGCTCGGTGGAAGCGCCGTGACGCGCTGCGCGTCTGCGCCGAGGGCCGTCGCGAGCTGCGCCTGCCGCCCCTCGAGCTCGACGCCGCACATCCGGAGCACCGCCTCTGCGACGTCACGCCAGGGGGCCGGCGGCGCCGCCGACTCGAGCGCGCTCTGGAACGCGAGCGCCGTCGCGAAGCGCTGCTCGCGATCGCGCGCCAGGGCGATGCGGAGCGCCGCGTCGATCGCCGGGGGCACTCCGGAGACGAGCGACGACGGATCGGGGATCTCTCCCTTGACCACCTTACGCAGCGTCGCGATGTCGCTCTCGGCTTGGAACAGTCGCTGGCCGGTGAGCGCCTCGTGCAGGACGACCGCGGCCGAGAAGACGTCGCTCCGTCGATCGAGGTCCGTCGACTCGACCTGCTCGGGCGACATGTACGCGAACTTCCCTTTGATGAGGCCGCTCTGCGTCTCGGTGAGCCGCCCGACCGCCTTCGCGATGCCGAAATCGATCACGCGCGCGACGCCGTCGATGCCCACGAGCACGTTCTGCGGGCTCACGTCGCGGTGCACGATTTCGAGCTTTTTTCCCCGCAAATCGGCGGCCTCGTGGGCGCCGTGGAGGCCCGACAGGACATCGGAGAGGATGCGCGACGCGATCGGCGCCGGCAAGCTCGAGCCCGCGTCGGTGTACGCCTTGCGGAGCGTGCTGAGCGACACGCCCTCGACGTAATCCATCACCAAGAGGAGCTCGCCGTCGAGCTCGACCACGTCGACGACCGGCACGACGTTCGGATGGCGAATGCTCGACGCGAGGCGCGCCTCGTCGCGGAACATCGCGTACGAGTCCTTGTTCTTGAGGAGGAAGCGGTGGACGCGCTTCACCACCACGAGGCGCTCGAAGCCTGCCGCGCCGCGCTGGAGCGCGATGTCGACGGTGCCGACGCCGCCCGAGGCGAGCTCGACGAGGAGCTCGTAGGATCCGATCCGTTGGCGGGGGGTCGCGGTCATCAGAACGCTCCCGAGACGGCGACGCCGCCAGGTCCTGCCGCACCGACGAGCGTACCGTTTCCGCGCCAGTCGACGAGGAAGAGCGCCGCCGCGCCGGTCAACGCGAAGAGGCCGATCGTCGCGCCGAGGAGGACGTTCGTGCGGCGCTCGCGGTAGACGCCGTCACCGAGCGTGTCGGGGTTCTCGTTGCCGGCGAAGGTGCCGTGCTTGTACGCGATGGTGTCGGCGCCCGAGGCGATCGCGAGCCCGCCGACGAGCGCGGTGAGGCCGCCGCCGATCGCGACGACGATCGGGGAGACGCCGCGGCGGGGCGGCGCGCTCGGCGAAGTGGTCGGGGGTGACGCGGCGTCGGGCGGAGGCGTCGGCGCGGCGTGGGGAGGGTCGGCGGGTGTGGCGCTCGGCGCGAGCTCGAGGCGCACGTGCACTTCTTCGCCCGCGCCCACCTTTTCGCTGCGTCGGGCGGCGCGTGATCCCTTCGTCCCCTCGATTTCGTGCACGCCGGGCGCGACGAAGATGCGCGCCCGGTCGACCACGACGCCGTCGACCTTGATCCGATCGAACGCGTCGCCGGTGATGTGGAGCTGGCCGAGCGCCGGAGATTGCTCCTTGAGCCACGCCGTCGCGGTAGCCCGATCGGGATCCTGCGCGGGTGCCTCGTCGAGGAAGCGATCGTACGCGTTGGCCGCCCGTGCGTTGTCGCCCGTCCTCGCCCAGGCGCGCGCGGCGTTGATCAAAGGGACGTGGTGGTGAATCTCCCGGTACGCGGCGTCGAACGCCTCGGCTGCCGCGCGGTAATCGCCGCGCTTGTACGCCGCCTCTCCGTCCGAGAAGCGCAGCTGCGCACGGACACGTGCTTCGGGCGTGGGCTCCTCCGCGAGGAGGCGCGTCGACCACCCCGAAGAGGCGAGCAAGATCCCCCAGATCGAGAGGCGGCAGAGGAGCGGAGAACGCACGACGTCGGGCGGATCGTACCACTTGTGGTGCTCGTCCCGGTCTCCATCGTGGGGACGAGGTAGGAGCGTTCTTCGGCGTCGTTCGCCGTTCTCCGTGACCGGGCCTGGGCGCTTGGCTATCCTTATCGGGATAGGACCATGAAGGAAGACCCACCCGAGGACAGCAAGGTCGAGGTCGTGGAGGGCGTCGAGCCCTTCGTGATCGATCCATCGCCGATCGCGCGTCGGGATCTCGGGCCGCGCGGTACGGTGCGCATCGCCGAGCGGCGCGAGCTCGGAGGCGATTGGGGGCCGACGGGGACTGTGCGGCTCCGATCGAAGCGGAAGCGTCGTGTCGCGCGGACCAACGTGCGTCGCGCGGCGGCGACGATCGTGATCCCTCGGGAGTCGACCCGCGGCGTGTGGATGCTTTCCGCCGCAATTGCTGCCGGAGCGCTCGTTCTCGTCGCCCTCATCACGACGCGCCCCTCGGAGGCGACCTATCCCAAGTCTCCAGCATCGTCGCGAATCACAGCGCCGCCGGTCCTGGCGTCGCCTTCGCGTCGCGGGGATCCGATCGAGCCGCGGGTGCCGGCGCCATCGCGCATCTCGCCCATCGCGCCGGATCCCGTCGCCGTCGCCCCTCCGCTGCAGCCCGGCCCGACCGCGCCGCGCATCGTGAGCGCGCCCGTGCCCGCGCCCCCGCCGCCGCCGCGCCTGGATGCGCCGCCGCCGCGCCTGGATGCGCCGCCGCCGCGCCAGTCTCCATCGGACGTCTTCTGACCGCGCGCGCAGCCCGGTGACTTCGCGCTCCCCGTCGCGCTACGATGCGCCCATGCACGACTACGTCTGGGGGCTCTTCGTCGTGATGTTCCTGGGGCAGATGACCTGGCTCATCGCGGCGACGATGGCAGAGAAATGGCTGCGCGAGAACGATCCGGCGTTCGAGCCGCCGGGCTTCGCAGCGCGCTTCTTCATCGGGCGCCTCTTCACGTCGTTCGGGCCGATGAACCGCTACGTCCAGCTCCGCAAGGAGCGCGGCGAGCCAGGCACGCTCGCGGTGGCCTTCTGGATCGGGTTCGCCATCTCGATCCTGGGGGTCATCGGGATCTTCGCGTCGCTCTCGTGACGCTGCGATCGCCATGAGCGTCTTCCGCCGCCGCGTGGGCGCGTTCCTGGTCGACGGGTTCTTCCGCGGCACGTCGCGCGTGGCGAAGCTCCATCCGCTGGCCCGCCCGGAGCGGCATGGCGTCGAGGTCGAGGCGAACGTGCCGTACACGACGAGCGGCGCCGAAGAGCACCTCTGCGACGTCTACCGGCCGAAGGACGCGAAGGGACCGCTCCCCGTCGTCCTCTACGTGCATGGCGGCGGATTCCGCATTTTGTCGAAGGACTCGCACTGGGTGATGGCGCTGATGTTCGCGCGGCGCGGCTACCTCACGATCACGATCAACTACCGCCTCGCGCCGCGCTCGCCGTTCCCGGGCGCGCTCGAGGACTGCGCGCAGGCGTACGAGTGGCTCGCCGCAAACATCGAGCGCCTCGGCGGCGACGCTGGCCGCTTCGTCCTCGCGGGGGAGAGCGCGGGAGGGAACCTCGTCACCGCGATGACGCTGGCGGCGACCTGCGAGAGGCCCGAGCCGTACGCGAAGCGCATTTTCGACACCGGTCTCGTTCCGCGCGCGACGCTGGCCGCGTGCGGCATTCTCCAGGTGAGCGACTCGGCGCGCTTCGGCCGACGGAGGCCGCTGCCGCCGTGGGTCCTCGACCGGCTCGTCGAAGTGGAGACGGCGTACCTCCCCGAGAGCGCGAGGACACATGGGTTCGCGTTGGCCGATCCGCTCGTCGTCCTCGAGGGCGCGCCACGGCCCGCGCGCCCGCTCCCGCCGTTTTTCATTCCGTGCGGAACCAAAGATCCGATCTTGGACGACTCGCGTCGCCTCGCGCGCGCGCTGACGGCGCTCGGCGTGACGAACGAGCTCGTGCTCTACCCGGGCGAGCCGCACGCCTTCCACGCGTTCGTCTGGCGCCAGAACGCTCGCGATCACTGGCGCGACACCTTTCGTTTCCTGGACCGCACGCTCGCGCCGGGGGTGCCGTGACGCTCCTCGCACGCGCCGCGTCGTTCTTCGCGATCTTCGGCGCGCTCGGCGTCGTCGCGTGCACGTCCTCCAGCCCGAAGACCGGAGAGTCGCCGCCCGCCGACGCCGCCGCCGATGGCGCTGCGCCGCTCCTCGGGGGAGGCCTCCTCGTCGTGCCGGCCGGCGCGTTCACGATGGGCTGCAACGTCGCGATCGACGTCGCCTGCAACGACGACGAGAAGCCGGCCCACACGGTGAACGTCCACGCCTTCGCGCTCGACACGCTCGAGACGACGCAGCGCGAATACCAGGAGTGCGTGGCCGCCGGTGCGTGCGTGGCGCCGTCGCGCGACTTCGATCCGTCCGGCCACGCGCGCTACCCGGTGGCGTGGGTGGATTGGGATCAGGCGCACGCGTACTGCGCGTGGCGTGGCAAGCGTCTGCCCACCGAGGCCGAGTGGGAGTGGGCCGCGCGCGGTACCGACGGCCGCCTCTACCCGTGGGGAAACGCATCCCCGACCTGCACGCTCGCGAGCTTCTCGGCCACGGCCGCGGCGAACTCCGCGAACGCAGCAGGCGCGTGCCGCGCGACGAGCGACGCCGTGAAGACCGACGTGGTGGGCTCGCACCCGACAGCGCCCTCGGCGGCCGGCGCCCTCGATATGGGCGGAAATCTCTGGGAGTGGGTGAACGATTTCTACGACGCCGCTTACTACGCGAGCAGTCCGACCGACGATCCCCAAGGCCCCGCGACCGCGCCGCAGCACGCCAAGCGCGGCGGTAGTTGGCAAGACTCGCCGGACCGCCTCCGCGCCTCGCGCCGCTGGACGCACCCGATGGGCTCCGGCGCCGAAGACATCGGCATCCGCTGCGCGAAGTAGCGGGACTGGAAATCGGGCCGCCGCGGGGGGATACTCCGTGCATGCGAACCCACGCCGCCTTGGTTCTGCTCGCCGCGCTCGCGTTGCCCTCGTGCGGCACGCCCGTCGAAGATCCCGGCATATCGCCTCGCAGCGCCGCCGACGCGCGGCAGCACAAGGCGACCTTCGCGCTCCAGACGCGCGACTACAAGGTGACGTTCCTCGTCGGCGATCAGCTCGAGGTGAGGGACGCCCGCGGCGTCGTCGTCGCCAGCGGCGTCACCCTGGCCGACCTCGAGAAGGTCGACCCGTTCCTCTACGCGGCGTGCCGCAACGCGGTCGCCAGTCACGGCACGTACCTCGACGCGCGCCTCGATCGCGACGTCGCCTCGCCCGCGCAGAGCGATCAACGGCGCTGAGGTCTCGCCTCCGTCCGGAGCCCGCCGCGACGCTCGCGGCGCTGCGCATCGCCGTCCCCGCGCTCATCCTCGCGGGACCGACGCTTCGTGAAGGTGTCCGCGTCGCGGCGCTCTCGCCGGCGCTGCGCGTCGCGCCAGAAGGCCTCGGATGGTTCGCGGCGATCGTGCCGATCCGCGCCGATCTCGCGATCGTCGTCGAGCTGGTCACCGCGTTCGCCGCGCTGCTCGCGATCGTCGGCGTGCGCGCGCGTCCGGCGCTCGTCATCATGACCCTCGGCACCTTCTACCTCGGCGCGATCGCGCAGATGACCGGCCAGGTCTGGCACGACATGCACCTCCTCTGGCTCGCCGCCATTCTTGCGGCGAGCCCCTGCGATCACACGCTCGCCGTCGACGCCCGCACGCGCCCCATCGGAGCCGTCGCCCTCGCGTACGCGCGTCCGCTCTTCGTCGCGCGCCTCCTCCTCGCGGCGGTGTACTTCTTCCCCGGCTTCCACAAGCTGCACACGTCGGGCCTCGCGTGGGCGCTCTCGGACAATCTGCAGAATCAGCTCTATTGGAAGTGGGCCGAGCACGGCGTCGTCCCGACGTTTCGGATCGATCATCACCCGTGGCTCCTCCACGCCGGCGGCCTCGGCGTCCTCGCGTTCGAGCTCGGCGCGCCCGCGCTGTTCCTCGTCCCGCGCCTCCGCGTGTGGGGCGCGATGCTCGGCGTCCTGTTTCATCTCGGCACGCAGGCGATTTTCTTGATCCCGTTTCTGAGCCTTTGGGGCTGCTACGTGATGCTGCTCGACATGCGGCCGATCGAACGCCGCGTTGCACGATGGACGCGCGCGAAGTCGGGGTCGGAGTCGGGGTCGGAGTCGGAGTCGGCGTCGGCGTCGGCGTCGGAGTCGGAGTCGGGGTCGGAGTCGGGGTCGGCGTCGGAGTCGGAGTCGGCGTCGGCGGTCGGGGTCGGGGTCGCGGTCCTCGTCGGGGTCGTCGTGCAAGGCGCGCGTGGCCAAATGCAGTCCTACCCCTTCGCGTGCTACCCGACCTTCGAGCACTGCGTCGGGACGGAGATGCCCGATCTCCGCATCGTCGCGATTCACGCCGACGGCACCGAGCGCGAGATCCCGCACGCCCGCGATCGGAACGGCTACCGCACGCAGCGGCAATGGGGGACGGTGTGGAGCCTCGCCCTCCACGGAACGCCCGAGCGTTTGCAGAGTTATTACATGCAGAGCGCACGCATCGACGACGCCGCGGTGCGCGTGCGCTTCGAGCACACGAGCGTCTCGGTTCTCCCCGACGATCGCGGCGCGCCCTCCCGTCCGGGAACGCCGATCGCCGAGGTCCCTACGCGGTGATCGGAATGCCGCGCGCGAGCAGCGGCTTGCGTACCTTGTCCTCGAGTGATCGCGCCGCGAGCGCGAGGTAGGCGTCCGACTGCATCCACGCCAGCGCGTCGCCGGCGACCTCGTCGTAGAGGCCGAGGCGCGTCTTCTTGATGTTGTCCCACTGCCGATGGACCGCGCGGATGGACCGGTCGGCCTGCGCGCCGAGGTGCCGGCGATCGGATTCGTCGAGTGACCCGAGCGCCCAGTCGAGGAACGTGAAGCCGAAGGTCCCGTGGGCGGCCTCGTCCTTCACGATCCGCGCGAGCACCGCGCGCGGGAGTGGATGCCGCGCGGCGTGCCACGTGCCGCGCAGGAGCGGGATCGAGAGCGCCTCGCCGACGCAGAAGAAGCGCACGACGAGCTCCGCGCAACGAAGGAGCGGGCGCAGCGCCGGATCGGCCTCGACAATCATCTCGTCGGGGTCGTGGATGATCTCCGTGCCGCCGCCGAGCTCCATCGCCATGCGCGCGCACAGCTCGACGTGGACGAGCTCGTCCATCGGGAAACGCGCGGCCATCGCGATGAGATCGAGCGGCGCGCGGCACTCGAAGAGTGCGCGCAACGTCGCCGCGCACGCAATCCCAGTGCGATGCTCCTGGAAGGCCGCGCCCGTCCACTGCTTGCGCGCGAGCAGCACCGCCTTCGCGGGGATGCCGGTCGTGTCGAGCGTGCCCCAGGGCATCGCCTCCACCTCGGGTCGCATCTTGCGGTAGCGCCGCTCGATGCCCTCGCCGAGCATCTCGAGCTCGAACAGCTCGCCCTTGCTGGCCTCGGCCATCCCGCTCACTCTTTCGCGTCGAGACCGGAGTCGGACGGCGGCGGGACGAGGTTCGCGACGAGCTGATCGACCGGCGCGTCCTCGGGCGGAGGGGTGCGATCGACGAAGTTGCCGTCCGCCGGGCCCGCGAGGTTTCCGACGACGTGCTCGTCGGTCGCGTCCTTGTTCACGCCGCCATCCCCGGTGCCGTTCGAGATGTCGCTGCTCCCGCACGCCACGTAGCTCACGCTCGCCACGCCGATCGACGCGACGAGGAGCTTCCGACCGAGCCTTCGTCGCGGCACGCTCATGGGATTGACCTCAGGGCTGGGGGCAGGGGGTGTTTTGCGTGGGGAACGTGCCGGTCTGCACCCAGTCCTGCACGAGCTTGACGCCCTCGAGGTCCGGGATGTTCGACGCGATGGGCGGCATCTGGATGAACGGATCGTTGCGCCGTCCGTCGCGGAAGGGGAGGAGGCTGCGATTCAGGTTGCCGGGGAAAATCCGCACCCAACCGCCGGTCGGCGGATCTTGCTGGAAGCGCGACGTCTGGCAGACCGCCGTCTTGTACGTGTTCGTCGCGTCGTATGCGCCGAGCCCTGCGGGTCCGACCTCGAGCCTCATGAAGAGGCCGGTCACGCCGGCGAACGAGCTCGGCGACGGGTTGTGGCACGAGGCGCCGCAGTTCGCGTGGAGCCATCCGAGCGCGTCGGCCGCTTTGCCGCTCGTGTCGTTGGGGATCGTGAGCGCCACCGTGGGCGGCGCTGTGAGGAGCGCGGCGACCGCGGTCATGGCCGGCGTCTGCCCGCCGTACTTGGACTTCGGTTACGAGAGGCTGACCGCGTCGAAGCCGAGCACCTTGTCGATGCGCCCCGAGTGACACGAATCGCACTGCGAGACGGCCGGGATGCCGTACGTGCCGCCGCCGACGTTCTGCGCGCCCTCGGTGAAGGACTGCGCCGCGAGCTCGTCGTCGCTCCAGCGGTAGGTCGTGCGCACCCAGTCGTTGTCCCCGCGCTTCCAGTAGTGGCGAGTCTCGACGCGGTGGCCGGTGATGCGGAACTCCTTCCACAGCTTGGTGCCGATGGGGAAGCGCCACTCGTTCATGTCGGTCGTGTCGATCTTCTGGCCAGCCGGGAGCGAGATCCACCGCGTCTTGTCGGCGCCGTCGCTCCAGAGGTGGAGGCCCGGATCGAACTCTTTGGCCTCGGGGCTCACGGTTCGTTTGGCCCAGTCCGAGTAGAGGCCGGTGCAACCGAGATCGTTGGGCGGACCGAACGCCGCGTCCTGGCCCGTGCAGTCGATCTTGGACGAGCGCACGTCTCCGCCGGCGCCCGCGTCGAGGCTGCTGCTGTCACCCCCGCCGAGATCGGCGTCGAAGCCGGGCGTGTCGCCGTCGACACCGCCGCCGCCGCTGTCCGCGCCGGTCTGCGGAATCAATACGTCGTTGCATCCTACATACATCGCGCCGAGGACGAAGACCGTCGCCGACGCACCGAGGCGCACCGCCCACGAAGAAAGCCGTCGCATTTCAACCCCACTATACCGTGCTTCGGGGCCGCCGCTAGGTTGGCATGAGGCGGACAGACGACTGGCTACGGCGGGTCGGCGGCGCGTCGAAAGGTGTACAGGCGACCTCCCGCCACGCCGGTACCGAGCCCGACGAGCGAGCCGGCCAGCACGTCGCCCGGGAAGTGGCACCCCAGGTACACGCGGGACATCGCGATTCCGGCCGCGAGGACGAAGAGACCCGCCGCCACGGGGAGCGTCCGTGCGGTGCGAGGCCGGACGAGGAGCAACGTCGTCACGAAGGCCGCGAACGCGAAGCCGCCGGCCGCGTGCCCGCTCGGGAACGAGAAGTCGGTCGGCGCGTCGAAGAGGCCGCGAACCCCCTCGAGGGCGTGGAGGGGACGGACGCGCGCGAAGGCGAGCTTAAGCGCGAAGACGAGGCCGGACGTCCCGGCGAGGGTGAGGACGAGCGCGATCGCGACGCGCCGCGTCCGAGAAATCACCAGGAGCGGGACGAGCCCGATCATGCTCCAGCCGCTGCCGAGCACGGTCAGAGCGACCATGACGAACGCGAGCGCGCCGTGGTCGGCCCCGCCGTACACGGCGAGGAAGATGCGGCGATCGAGCTCGAACACAGGCTCATTTTCCATTCGTGGCCCGGCGACGCAAGGTACATTCTGCGGCGATGAGCGATGGCAAGACCAAGGCGCCGGCCCCCCAGGACAGCGCGCCCGCGCTCAGCACCGCCGAGCCGCGCCGCAACTACTGGGACTACCTCGCCGTGCCGCAGCTCCTCGGCGCGCAGCGACCGGTCACGACGCACCACGACGAGATGCAGTTCATCATCGTGCACCAGGTCTACGAGCTCTGGTTCAAGCTGACGCTCCACGAGATGATCCACGTGCAGGGGATCATGAAGGAGCGCGACGTCTCGGAGCTCGCGATGATCCGCACGCACCACTACATGGAGCGGGCGAACCGCGTGTGGTCGATCATGGTGCAGCAGATCCACGTCATCGAGACGATGCGCCCGATCGATTTTCTCGGCTTCCGCAACGCGCTAACCCCGGCGAGCGGCTTCCAGTCGCTCCAGCTGCGCCTCATCGAGACGCTGTGCGGTCTCACCAACGATCAGCGCATCACCTACGGCGGCAAGGACTACCGCGAGTTCGCCGGCTTCCCCAAAGAGATGATCGACCAGCTCGACGAGGTCCAGAGGAGCGGCAGTCTGCGCGAGCTGCTCTTGCCGTACCTCGCGGAGATTCCGCTCCGCAGCGCCGATCGCGAGTGGGTGGTGGCGCGCGCGCTCGAGCACGGAATGGAGCGCGAGAAGCGCCTCGAGAAGATGTTCAGCGGCGACGAGCTGGAGCGCGACGGCTACACGCGCGAGCGCGACACGCGGGAGAAGACGCTGAAGGCGCAGCTCGCGCAGCACGGCTTCCAAGTCGCCCTCGCGGTCTACACGTGGCCGGAGAAATTCGCCGGGGCCTACCAGTTCTGCGAGGACCTGATCCAATTCGAGGAGAGCTTCATCCTCTGGCGTAACCACCACGCGCGCACGGTGGAGCGCTTCATCGGGAAGAAGATCGGCACCGGCGGCTCGACGGGCGCGGCGTACCTGGAGAACACGGCGCGCTACCGCGTCTTCGAGGAGCTCTGGGCGGTGCGCACGCTGCTCGTGCATCCGGACGAGAGGCCGAGCGATTTGGCGGTCTGATCCGCGAAACGGGTCGCCCGAGTCAGCCGCTGTCGCTCGCGTCGGCTGCGCCGCCGTCGACGATCTTGCGGCACCCCTTGAGGCCGCTAGGGCCCTTGCGGCACTCGTCGCCGGGGACCGTGCAGTCGGCGTTGTCGGTGCAGAGTTGGAGCTGCCCTTTGGCGCATGTCGTCTCGCACGTCGCCTTCACCGTGCCGATGCCTCCGCCGCCGCCGTCTCCTCCGTCGCCCGCGTCCCCCGCGCCGCCGTCGAGTCGCGTGGTCGAAGCGCAGCACACGTCGCCGGTCGCGCAGCTGATCGTGCCGGAGCAGGACAGGACATTTCCCGTGCACGCTCCTTTCGCCGCGCACACCGCGGGCGCGTCGAGGCAGCAGTCTTGCGTCTTGCCATCGCACGTCGGCACTTGCCCGCAGGCGATCGGGCCGCCGCCTCCGGTGCTCGTGTCGGGCACCGCGACGTCGGGCGGCGCGCTGTCGATCGCGCCGGAGCTCCCGTCGTCGGCCGTCGCGTCGATCGTGCCGCTGTCCTTCGGTCCGAGGGGGGCTGTGTCGTCTCCGCTGCACGCGGCCAAGATCCCCGCCGCCACACTCGCCACGAAAACGATTCGACCACGCGACATGAAGACCTCCATCGAAGGAGCAGCTTAGCTCGTGCGTCCTTCGTCGGCCGTCGTGACGAGCCCGAAGGCCGCAAAAATAAGCGCGATCGTTTGCCCTCGTGTGGGGTCACCCCCGGACGTCCGCGCGTCCACGTCTGCGGGCGTCGCGTCGAGATCGTCTCCTTGCAAGCTGAGGGGTCGTGCCCGGACGCGTGCGCGTCCACGTCGAGTGATCTCTTCGTCGGGGCTTGCCTATCGCGTGACGCGAGGTGAATCTCGCGCGCGTAGGGACCGTCGGACGCACCGTCCGCGATTTTCGTGGAGCCCCAACCCGTCCCCAAGGAGAGCACTCATGAACCTGTGGAAGCCCATCGCGCTCGTCTCGCTCACTGGCCTCGTCGTCTCGATCGGCGTTCAGACCGCATCGGCCGCGGGTGGCGTCTGTCACGACCAGCCGAACATGGCGGCGGCGCTCACCGGCCTCCGCGCCGCGCGCGCGTCTCTCGAGAAGGCCGAGCACAACAAGGGCGGCTGGCGCGTCGAGGCGCTGAAGCACGTCGACAACGCGATCAAGGAGACCGATCGCGGCTGCGCTTTCGCCGACACGCACTGACCTTCGTACGTGCGCGCGCTCGCGTGCGGGGTTTGTTCTACACTCCCCGCCGATGAGCGACGATCTTCGAAGCCTCCGCGCCGCGCTCACCCACTGTGACGAGCAAATCGTCCGGCACCTGGGTGAGCGCATGCGCCTGATCCGGCGCGTCGCGTCGTACAAGGCGGAGGCGGGCCTGCCCTCGTTCGATCGCGAGCGCGAAGGGGCCCACATGGATGATCTCCACGCGCGCGCGGCGATGGAGGGCGTGCCGGGCGACGTTCTGCGTGACGTGTTCGGGACCCTCTTCGCGGCGTCGCGCGCGGCGCAGCGCGAGAAGCTGTTCGAGCATCGCGAGCGGTTCTCGGTCGGCATCTTGGGAGGGACCGCCGGAATGGGCGCCTTCCTCGCTCGCCTCCTCTCGGGCGCGGGCTATGCGGTGGAGACGACCGGCCTCGGCGTCGGCGCGCCGAACGTCGACGTCGCGTCGCGCCACGATCTCGTGATCGTCGCGGTGCCAATCGCGGCGACGCTGGCGGTCATCGAAGAGATCGGTCCGCACGTGCGCGCGGGGGCGTGCCTCTGCGACGTGACGAGCGTGAAGCGCGCGCCGCTCGAGGCGATGCTCCGCGCGACGAAGCCAGAGGTCGACGTCGTCGGCACGCACCCGATGTTCGGCCCCAGCGGCGACGACATGGACCGACAGAAGGTCGTCCTCTGCGCAGGGCGTGGCGCGTCCGGCGCGTCGCGCGTCCGTGATCTGTTCGAGGCGTTCGGCGCGGAGATCATCGAGGCCACCGCCGAAGAGCACGACGCGCAGATGGCGCTCATCCAAGTGCTCGTCCACGAGAAGACGATGGTGCTCGGTTCGGTGCTCGAACGACAGAAGGCGGACTTGCCGCGCTCGCTCCAGTTCGCGAGCCCGATCTACCGCACCGAGCTCGCGATGGTCGGGCGCATGTTCTCCCAGGGCGCCGAGCTCTACGCCGACATCCTGACCGCGAACGCCGAGGGGGCCGCGATCAGCCACAAGTTCGAGCAGGAGGCCGCCCACTTCGCGCGCGCGATCGCGATGGGAGACAAGGCGAGCATCGTGAACCGCTTCCGCGAGGTCAAAGCGTTCATGGCGGAGTTCGCGGTGTGGGCGAAGAAAGAGTCCGACGCGATTCTCCACGACATCGTCCGGCACGGGTGACGCGGACGACACCGTCGCCCGTTCACCACAGTGCGGGCCTCTCGCGCGCGGCGATCTCCGTGACTTCGACGCGCGCCGCCGCGGTACGGACGTTGCTCTAGCGAGCGCACCACCGAAACGGAGGGTTCCTATGAGAGCTTCGCTCGTGGGCGCGTACGCGCTCGTCCTCGCGGGTTGCAGCAGCCTCGGGCATTGGGGCTCGAGCGACGACAGCGGCGGCACTCCGTACACGCCGCCCGCCTACGACGGGGGCACGTCCCGCATCACGCGTGCAGGCGCGCCCGACTTCGGCGACACGCGGCGCTTCTCCGGCGCCCCTGCGCTCAGCGGTGGGACGATTGCCACGACGACGGTCTCGCGGTCTTGGAGCACGAAGCGATACGTGATCGCCGCCGATCCCGATCGCGACGCGATTTACGTCGCGGAGATCGATGCGCGCACGGTGAGGACGATCCCGCTGGCCGACGGCGACGAGCCCGGCCGCGTGACGACCGACGGCGCCGGCACCGCGTTCGTCGCGCTGCGCCGCGGGGGCGCGCTCGTCACGATCGATGTGGAAAAGGGCTTGATCGTGAGACGTCAGGACGTGTGCGCAGCGCCTCGTGGCGTCGCCTACGACCCGTCTGCATCGGCGGTCCACGTCGCGTGCGCCGGCGGTGAGCTCGTGACGATCCCCGCCGAGGGTGGTGCGCCGACTCGCACGTTGAGCCTCGACCTCGATCTCCGCGACGTCGTCGTCGGCGAGTTTGGCGACGTCCATGTGAGTCGCTTTCGCTCGGCGGAGGTGCTCACCGTCTCCGCGGCCGGCACCGTGCGCACACGGGTGCGTCCAGGCGACACCGTCGCGCCGCTCATGAACGCGGCGATCGCGTGGCGCATGGTCCCCGGCGCGGCCGGACAGAGTCCGCTCGTCATCCACCAACTCGCGAGCCGCACGATCGACAACCACGCGATCGGCGGTGGCGAGGTCCCTCCCTATTATTCCGGCGGGGGTCCGTGCGCGGGCTTCAGCGGTCCCGCGCCCGCGCCGGCCGTCGCCGCGCAGTTGACATGGCTCGGCGATCCCGACGACGGCGTCGTCTTCCGCGGCGCCACGCTCCCCGTGGACGTTGCGGTCAATCCGTCCGGCGACGCGTTCGCGATCGTCGCCGCTGCGAAGGGGCACACCCACGACGGCGCGTCGCTCCAAATCCACTATACCGCGGGCGTCACGCGGTCCTCCTCGGGCTCCACGCGCTGCACCTCGACGCCCGTACGAACGCTGGGCGGGCAGATCACGTCCGTCGTCTTCGTCGACGATCGCACCGTCGTCGCCTTCGTGCGCGAGCCCGCCGCCCTCGTCGTGGCGCCGATCGCGTACGGCAAGGAGCCGGTGCGGATCGCGATTCCCGACGCGCCGTCGCGCGAGGACACCGGACACGCCATCTTCCACTCCGACACCGGCGCCGGCGTCGCGTGCGCGTCCTGCCACGCGGAAGGCGGCGACGACGGCCTCGTGTGGTCGTTCACTGCGCAGGGCCGCAGGAGAACGCCGTCGCTGAAGGGAACGCTCTCGGGGACCGCGCCTTACCACTGGTCCGGCGAGCTCGCGGGCGTCGCGGCGCTCGTTCGGCAGGTTTATCAGCAAGGGATGAGCGGTCCCGAGATCTCCGACGACAAGCGCGACGCACTCCAAGGCTGGCTCTTCGCCATCCCCGCGCCGGCCGCGATCACGTCGGCCGATCCCATCGCTGCGGTGCGCGGTCGTGTCCTCTTCGCGGGAAGCGCGGGCTGTTCCGCATGCCACGCGGGTCCGCAGCTCACGAACAACGCCACCGTCGACGTCGGCACCGGTGGCAGGCTCCAGGTCCCGTCGCTCGTCGGCGTCGCCCACCGCGCGCCGTTCCTCCACGCCGGCTGCGCGGAGACTCTCGCCGATCGTTTCGGGAGCTGCGGCGGCGGCGACAAGCACGGCAACACGAGCGCGCTCGCCCCGGGCGACGTCTCGGATCTCGTCGCCTACCTGTCGACGCTCTGACGCTCGCGTCGGCTGGTACGCTGGCCGCATGGCCGATGCCCACGACGAACGCGTTCGCCGAGTCGCCGAGCAAGTGCGCGCGCGCCCGAAGGGGAAGCGCCTCACGATCCGCAAAGCGCACCCCGGTCACACACCGCACGATCTCGCCTACAAGAACGACGCGCACCCCGTCGACGTCGAAGGGCTCGACGGCGTGCTCGCGATCGACGAAGCGAAGCGCACCGCCACGGTCGAAGGGCAGCTCACGCTCGGCGCGCTGTGCAAAGCGACGCTCCCTGTCGGCCTCATGCCCAAGGTCGTGCCCGAGTTCGAGACGTTCACGATCGCCGGCCTCGTGAACGGCCTCGGCATCGAGACGAGCTCGCACCGCCACGGCGTTTTCCCCGCGAGCCTCGCGGCGCTCGAGGTCGTCCTCGGCAACGGCGACGTCGTGGAGGCGACGAAGACGAGCCACGCCGATCTCCTCTCGCACCTCCCCGGCTCCTACGGAACCCTCGGCATCGTCACGCGCGCGACGCTCGACCTCGGCGAGGCGCTCCCCTTCGTGCGCACGGCCTACCGCCATTTCACGAAGCGCAGCGAGTACGTCGCCGCCTTCACCGACGCGCTCGCCGGCCACGAGTTCGTCGAAGGGTTCGTCCTTGGCGTGTCGTCGTACGTCCTCTGCACCGGCGACTACGCAGAGGTCGACGCGAAGGTCCCGGTCTTCGAGGCGATGACGCCGGGCCTCCCCTGGTTTTACCAACACGCAGAGGCGCTCGCGAAGAAGGGAGAGGAAGATCTCATCCCCACGCACCAGTACATGTTCCGCCACCAACGCGGCCTCTTGTGGCTCGCCGGAATCATCGCCGACCTGAAGATCTTCAGCCACACGCGCCTGGGCCGCGCCTACCTCGATCGCGAGGTCGAGGCGAAGGTGAAGACGAGCGGCTTCAAGGGGAACTTGCCGATCGAGATCGCCGAACGCTCGCTCGTGAACCAGGACATGGGAATTCGCCTGAGCCGACTCGACGAGGGCATCGCGTACGTCCAAAAAAACCTCGACGTACACCCGCTGTGGAATTGTCCGGCCGGCGGCGGTTCGCTCGGCCTCGCGTTCGCGACACCGCGCAAGATGGCGGCGCATCCCGAGATGGTCGTCGACATCGGGATCTACGGCGAGCCGTGGGCGAAGGGCTACACGAGCTTCGCGGCGCTGCGGGCGCTGCAAAAATTCGTGGACGTGCCTTCTTTGTGGGGCGTCTCGTACCTGACCGCCGAGGAGCTGCGCGAGGTGTACGACTTCGGCTCGTACGAAGAGATCCAGACGAAGTACCACGCGCGCGAGGCGTTCGTGCCGCTCGAGCAGAAGATCCGGTTCATGCAGCCCAAGGGAGACGACCTCGGTCCCGACCGGCTCTGGCGCCTCAAGAAGCTCTGGTACGACTTCAAGGCCAAGTAGCGGCTTGCGCTCGCGGGCCAGGCGGGGTCGACTAGGCGGCGAATGAAACGGCTTCACCGGGCGGATCTGTACGCGTGGTCGGTGTTCGACGAGGCACGCGACGTCGACTTCAACGGCCTCTTGTGGGTGCGCCCCGAGGGGAACGTGCTCGTCGATCCGCTGCCGATGACGCCGCACGATCGCGCGCACCTCGCCGCGCTCGGCGGCGCCTCGTGGATCGTCGTCACCAACTCCGATCACGTGCGCGCGACGGAGGCGCTCGCTGCGGAGCTCGGCGCGCAGATCGCGGGTCCGCGTGCAGAGGAGAAGACGTTCCCGGTCCGTTGCCAGCGCTGGCTCGCCGACGGCGAGGAGCTCGTGCGCGGCCTCTTCGTCTTCGAGCTCGAAGGCAGCAAGACCCCAGGCGAGCTCGCGCTTTCGCTCGAGCGGACGACGCTCATCTTCGGAGATCTGGTCCGCGCGCACCGCGCCGGCTCGCTCACGATGCTCCCGCAGGAGAAGCTGAAGGACGCCGCGCGCGCGCAGCTCTCTGTTCGGCGGATCGTGGAAAAGCACGCGGCGGTCGACACGGTCCTGGTCGGCGACGGCTTCTCGGCGTTCGGCAACGGATGGCACCTCCTGCACGCGCTCTTGGGGATGGAGGCGCCCGAGCCGGTCGACGAAGGGCGCGAGACGCTGCCGTCCGGCGCCGACGACTCGGGTCAGTTCGAGATCCCGCAGAGCCGCGCGAGCATCCCCGCGCCGCGCGCCGCCGCTCGGTGCAGCTTCTGTGACAGGAGCGCGTCCGATCGGCGCCTCGTCTCCGGTACGAGCGCGACGCGGCGTGAGACCGCGGCGGTCTGCGCGTCGTGCGCGGCGGGCCTCGTGATCGCGAAGACCGAGGCCACGTGCGCGTTCTGCGATCAGATCGCCGGCGACACCGCGGAGAGCAACGGCACGATCATCTGCCGCGACTGCGTGGAGCTCGCGCTCACGATCTTCGGCGACGCCGACGCCTGATCGAGAGTCGCTTGGTAAGATGCTAAGGAATTAGCAGCAGCTTGCCGGTGCTCGCGCGACCTTCGAGGGTCTCGTGCGCGCGGCGTCCGTCGGCGAGCGGGAAGATGCCGCCGACGTGCACGCGCAACGCGCCGCTCCGGACCCACGAAAAGAGCTCTCCTGCGCGCCGCACGCGCTCGTCACGCGAGGTGAGGACGTTCCATAGATCACCGCCGGTGAGTGTCTTGCTCTCGTCCATCAGTCGGCGAGGATCGACCGGCGCAGGATCGCCGCCCGCCATTCCATAGAAGACCACGTGCCCGCCGGTGCGCGCGGCGGCGAGGCTGCGATCGAGCGTCGCGCCGACGCTGTCGTACACGACGTCGAAGCCGCGACCCTCGGGCGTGCCCGCGCGCGCGTCGTCGGCCCAGCCCTTCCCGTACACGTGCACCGCCGCGGCGCCGGCGCCTTCGGCCGAGGCGCGCTTGGCCTCCGACGAAACCAGTCCGGTGACGCGTGCGCCTTTGAGCTTGGCGATCTGGACGAGCAGGAGCCCGACGCCGCCGGCCGCCGCGTGCACGAGCGCTTCGTCGCCGGACCTCAGCGCGTAGCTGTCGTGCACGAGGTAGTGCGCCGTCAGCCCCTGAAGAAGGAGCGCCGCGCCCGTCTCGAACGACACGTCGTCGGGCAGCGGCACGAGCTTGTCGACCGGAACGCTCACGAGCTCCGCGTTCGCGTGAGGCGCGTCCGCGAAGGCCACGCGCTCTCCCACGCGCACGCCGTCCGCCGCGACCTCGACGACGCCGGCCCCTTCGTACCCGAGGATCCACGGCGGCGATCCCTCCAGGTGGTAGTTGCCCTTCCTGCGGTACACATCGGCAAAATTCATCCCGATGGCCTTCGTGCGAACGAGCGCATGGCCAGGCGACGGCACCGGATCGGGCACGTCCCGGAGCTCGAGGACCTCGGGCCCGCCGAAGCGCGAGAACGTGAGCGCCTTCATCGGCTGACGATACGGGGGCTACGGCCCGCCTGCGAGCGTCACGTACAAGATGGGAATCGCCGCGCCGGCCGCCACCAAAAAGGCTCCGCGTCCGATGATGCCTTTGCCGCCCTTGATCATGAACATGCCCGACGTAGACAAGAGGAGGAGCGCCACGGCGTACGCGTCGGCGATGTACCGCCACGCCGGCTTGCCGCGGTTCAAGTGCAGCCAGTTGGCGACGCGCAGCAAAAATCGCGGCTTTTTCCCCTCGTCGATGACGTGGCCGGTGAGCGGGTTCACGTGCAGGGTGCGCGCGTCAAAGACGATCTCGACCGAGTCCGGCGCGGCCGAGTAGACCTCGCGCGGTTTGTCGTTCACGCCGAGCTTGCCGAGGACCGCGCTCGCCACCGCGTCGGCGTCGCCGGTGAGCGGCGCGAGCTCGTAGGTCTTCTCGTAGCCGGTGAAGTTCGGGTCCCACTGCGCGATGTGGTTCACGGCGAGGCCGCTCAGCGCGTAGATGAACGTCAGCCCGACGGCGACGTAGCCCATGTCCCGATGAATCGCCCGCAGCCACGCCCGCCACGGGAAGGCGGTCTTCGTCGCCTTCAACCGTAACGCTCCTCGGTCCAGGGATCGGCGTGGTTGTGGTAGCCGCGCGTCTCCCAGTAGCCCGGCTCGTCGCGCGAGACGAAGCGGATCGCGCGGAGCCACTTCGCGCTCTTCCAGAAATACAGATCGGGGACCAGCGCGCGAACGGGCGCGCCGTGCGGACGCCCGAGCGGCGTGCCCTCGTGCTTGTGCGCGACGAGAACGTTCGGCATGAGCGCCTCCTTGAGCGGCACGTTCGACGTGTAGCCGTGCGCGGCCTCGAAGACGACGTGGCGCGCCGACGGCTTCGGCTTCGCGCGCGCGGCGAGATCGGCGACGCGCACGCCGGTCCACTTCGCGTCGAGCATCGTCCACTTGGTGACGCAGTGCACGTCGCACACCTGCTCGATCTGCGGCATCTTGAGGAGCTCGGCGAAATCGATCTCGAACGGCTGCTCGACCTCGCCATGCACCTTGATGCGGAACGCGCCGGGGCTCGGGTCGCCTTCTTCGCCGCCCATCGGGCGCAGGCGCTTGAGGAGGTATTGGTTCGGGGGGAGGCGGGGGCGGCCATCGGCGCGCTGGGTGCCGCGTGCCTTCTTCTCCTCTTCTTCGCTCGCGAAGACGTACGTTGCGCCGCCGAGGGCGAGCGCGACTGTGCCGGCGCCCGCGACGCGCCGCAGGAACGAGCGTCGTCCCATCGAAGGCACGAAGAGATCTTCGGGGTGGCTCGACGACGTTTTGGGGGCTTGCTTGGGGTCTTCGGGGCGGCGCATGGGTCGATACCTGTACGCGCGAGGGGTCAGGCCGGTTACGGTGCCTTCGTGGCAGGCCCTGCGAATCGCGTGGATCTTCGCAAAAGGCTAACGGATCCTGGCTTTACGCCTAGCATCCGTGACACCGAAGCGCTCGTGGAGATGCTGTCGGAGGAGGACGAACCGGCCGAGCTGGCGTCCCGCGCTCTGGTCCGTATCGGCGCGCCGCTGGCCCCTCGCGCGATCGCGCTCGCAGAGAAGGTCGCCCCACGGGTCCGGGCGCGGCTCGTCCGGGTGATCGGCCGGCTGACGGCGCCCGAGGTCGCACCTTTCCTGCTCCACGCGGCGACGGACGCGGATCCGAAGACGCGGCGCAACGCGCTGGGCGAGCTCGGCCGCGTGCGGACGAAAGAGGCGGAGGACGCGCTGCTCGTCGCGTGGGGCAGCGAGACGAGCGCGCCGGTGCTGAAGACGATCGCGCAGTCGCTCGGACGCATGGGCTCCCCGCGTGCGCTCGAGGCGCTTCGTGCGCGCGCGCCGCTCGCGGGGACGGCGGGCGACGATCCCGAGCTGAAGAAGAAGGTGGCACGCGCGACGCACATCCTCGAGCGCGAAGCGGCGCGAAGCGAAGAGAGCGCGATCGACGCCAGTCAGTCGGCGAAGGGGCCGCTCGACGTCCTCTTCTTCTGTCGTCCCGGCCTCCAACTCTTCCTCGCCGAGGAGCTCGGCGCGTCGTGGCACGCGCGCGTCGCGAAGCCGGGTGAAGTGCGCGGCGTGCTCGACGGCCCGCTCTCACGCGTCCTCGTCGCGCGCCTCATGACGCATGTGGGCTTTCCGTTGCCGGAAGAAGTGGTGGAGGATGGCGTTCCGGAGACTGTGGCGCGCGCACTCACGTCGGAGGCCGCGCGCGCGATTTTCAAGGCGTTCACGCGCGGCCGGGCTCGGTTTCGCCTCGCGTGGGAGGACGGCTCGCACAAGCGCGCGCTCGTTTGGCAGGTCGCCGATCTCGTTGCGTCGCGCGCGCCGGAGCTCTTGAACGATCCGCGCGAGAGCACGTGGGAGGCGGTGGTGCGTCAGACGCGCGAGGGAGCGGTGGAGCGCGTGCGCGTCGTCCTCGTTCCGCGCGCGCTGGCCGATGAGCGCTTCGCCTACCGCGTCGCGGAGGTCCCCGCGGCCTCGCACCCGACGATCGCCGCCGCCCTCGCGCGCTTGGGCGAAGCGCGTCGCGGAGACATCGTGTGGGATCCGTTCGTCGGCTCCGGCCTCGAGCTCGTCGAGCGCGCGCGCCTCGGTCCCTACGCCGAGCTGATCGGCACGGACCTCGACGATCGCGCGCTCGATGCGGCGCGACAGAACCTCGCGAAGGCCCGCGTGTCGGCGCGCCTCGAGCTCGGGGATGCGCTCGCGATGCATCCGCGCGGCGTCTCGCTCATCGTCACGAACCCGCCGATGGGACGACGCGTGCAGAAGCAAGGGGAGCTCGTGCCGTTCCTCGACCGCTTCGTCGCGCACGCGGCCGAGGTGCTCGTCCCGGGAGGACGCCTCGTGTGGGTGTCCCCGCGCGGCGCTCTCACGCGGGAGCGTGCGAAGGCGGCCGGCTTCCTCCTCGACCGCGCGCACGCCCTCGCGATGGGGGGATTCGAGGCCGAAGTTCAGCTGTTCCATACGCGGCCGCGCCGGGGCTAGAGCGCGCGCGGGCTTCCCCCGCCTTCCCCCGCGCGGACAAACCTGCGAGGATCGAGGGCCATGGCGAATTGCTCGAAATGCGGCGCCGAGCTGATCGGGTCGCGTAAATTCTGTGCGGCGTGTGGAGCGCCCGCCGACACGCCGGCACCGGCTGCGGCCGCCGCCGCGTCGAACCCGCAGCAGGTGCAGCAGCAGCCCAGCCCGCCGTTCGCGATCGCGCCCGAGGTTGCGCAGCTTCAGGCCGATCCTCTCGGCAACACCGCGATGGCTCCCCCCGACGCGCGCAGCAGCGCCTACGGTCCGCCGCCCGTCCCGATGCAGCCGTTCGCGCCGCCGCCCGGTCAAGCGCCGCCCGCGGGATTCGGCCACGCGCAGTCGCCGATGGCATCGAGCGGGATGATGCCGCAGGTCCCGTCGCCAGGTCCCGGGATGGGCTCCGCTCCGGGTCCGGGCCCGGTGCCGGCCCAAGTTCAGATGACGGCGCAAGGCGGGCTGCACGCGCCGGCCGCTTCGGCCGCACCGATGTACGGCGCGCCGCCGCCAGCTGCACCACCGCCTCAGTATGCTCCGCCGCAGCAATACGCGCCGCCGCCGCAAGCCGCGCCGGTCCCGCAGGCGATGGGGTCGCAGCCGCAGTTTGCCGGACAGCCACCGCCGCAGCAGCCATACCCACAGCAGCAACCGCCGCAGCCGAATCCCTACGCGCCGAACAACGATCCGTACAACCAGATATCGAACGCCGCCGGCCAAGCGGCAAACTGGGTAGTGGGCGCGGTCGGCGCCGCGGGCAGCGCGATCAACCAAGCCGTCGCGCCCGCGCCTGCGTACGGACAACAACCTGGCTATGGCGCCCAGCCCGGCTACGGCGCGCAGCCGCAGGCGTATGGAGCACCGCAAGCACAAGCGCCGCAACCGTACGGCGCTGCCGCACCCGCGCCGCAACCGTACGGCGCCGCGCCACCCGCGGCGAATCCGTACGCGCCACCCGCGGCGAATCCCTACGCGCAGCCGGCCGCGCAAAATCCGTACGGCGCTCCTGCTGCTCCTGCTGCTCCTGCTGCGCCCGCGTACGGCGCGCCGGCGCAGTCGCCGTACGGAATGGCTGCCGCCGCTGTCGCGCCTCAAGCCGCTCCAGTCGCCACGCCCGCCGCGTCTCCGTTCGGCCCGCCGGGCCCCGCGCCATCGCCGTACGGTCCGCCACCCGCCGCGTTCGGTCCCGGCGCGCGCGTGTACGTGCAATGGGCCGACGGCAACCGTTACCCTGCGACGGTCTCGCAGTCGGCGAACGGCCAATGCCTCGTCGTCTTCCCTGATGGCCAGCAGCAGTGGGTCGCCGCGCAGTACCTGACGACCGGTATGTGACCGCGCCGCGCGCACCACCATGGATGAAGACTCGCTCAAGCGCCTCGTCGAGGAGTTCATCCCGTTCAACAAGTTCCTCGGGATGAGGGCCACCGCGATCCGAAAAGGCTTCGCGCGCCTCGAGATCCCGTTTCGTCAGGAGCTGATCGGCGACCCGCTGCGCCCCGCGCTCCACGGCGGCGTCCTCAGCACCCTCGCCGACACCGCGGGCGGAATGGCGGTGTGGAGCGGCATCGAGGACGATCGCAGCCGCGTCTCGACGATCGATCTGCGTATCGATTACCTCCGCCCCGCGCGCCTCGAGACGCTCGTCGCCGAGGCCCACGTCGTCCGCCACGGCAACCGGGTCGGTGTCGTCGACGTCCGCCTCTTTCATTCGAGCGCCGAGGCCGACACGGTGGCGACCGGCAAGGGCGTCTACAACATCACCATCGTGAAACCGAAGTGACTCGCGTCCGCCTCCGAGCTAGAGGGGCGTGAAACGCAGCGAGTAGCTCACCGTGGTCCTCCCGGTCTTGAGCGGCAAGAAGTCGAACGACTGGAACGCCTCGTTCATGCACTCGACGAAGCCCTCTCCCTTGAGCCGCGTCCGCGGATGGCTCGTCTTCGCGCGCCCGCCGTTCGCCTCGAGCAAGAGATCGATCCCGAACTCGCCCGCGACCTTTGGGCTCACGAGCGCGTAGCACCGCTTCAGCTCGTCGAAATGCGGGGCGACGGATTTCTTGATCGGCTCTTTCGTTGCCTCGTCGTAAGGCCCGCCTCCGACGTGCATCCCGATGTTCTCCACGCGAACGGAGGGAAGGGTCGGAGTCGGAGTCGGAGTCGGAGTCGGAGTCGGAGTCGGAGTCGGAGTCGGAGTCGGCATCGGAGTCGGAGTCGGCGTCGGCGTCGGAGTCGGAGTCGGAGTGGGAGTCGCGGTCGTAGTCGCGCTCGCCGTCGGGCCGTGGTCCTTCTTCGGGCAACTCGGGAGTGCCAGTAGAAGCGCGACCGCGAGCGACCGATGAACCATCACCCGTGCGTGCGCGCGCGCTTGCCGTTCGTGACCTTCTTCGCCGCGCGCTTCTTCGCCGGCGGCGGATCGTGGGGCTTTCGCGCGAGGTAATCGATGAGATCGATCTTCGTCACGATGCCCACCACCTGATCGCCATCCATCGCGATCGCCACCTTCGCGTCCGCGAGGACGCCTTGAAGCAGCTCGATCTTCGTGTCCGGCGTGACCGTCGCATACTCGCCCTCGACGAGCTCGCCGATCGTGCTGTCGAGCTTCTTTTGCCCCGTGACGAGGTGCCGCAGCAGATCGACCTCGCCGATGATGCCGCGCAGCTTCCCCTTGTCGAGCACCGGCAGCTGGCTGATGCCGAGCGACTTGAGCGTCGCGATGACGTCCTTCACCTTCGACTGCGGCGTCGCGGTGACGATCTTCCTCGTCTTGCCCTTCGCGTAGAGGATGTCGTGCACGGTGCCGAGCCCCGACTCGTCGTCGAGGAAGCCGTTCTCGCGCATCCAGTCGTCGTTGAAGATCTTCGACACGTACTTCTGCCCGGCGTCGGCGAGGAACACCAAGATGTTCATCTTCCGGTTCTGCGCGCGCGCGTATTTGATCGCGCCGGCCACCGCCGCGCCGCCAGAGCCGCCGACGAAGAGCCCCTCTTGCCGCGTGAGCTCGCGCGTCATGAGGAAGCACTCCTTGTCGTCGACGCGGACGATCTCGTCGATGATCTTGAGGTTCATCGTCGACGGGAAAAAGTCTTCGCCGATGCCCTCGACCTTGTACGAGAACGGACGCGTGATTCGGCCCGATTTTACGAAGTCGTAGTAGAGCGAGCCGACCGGATCGACACCGACGAGCTGCACGCCCGGCTTCTTCTCCTTCAGGTACTTGCCGGCGCCGCTTATGGTTCCGCCGGTGCCCATTCCGGCGACGAACGCGTCGAGCTCGCCGCCGGTCTGCTTCCAGACCTCGGGGCCCGTCCAGAGGTAGTGCGCCTCGGGGTTTGCGGGGTTGTGGTA
The DNA here is from genome assembly GCA_038231275.1 of Polyangiales bacterium. Lineage (GTDB taxonomy): Bacteria > Myxococcota_A > Polyangia > Polyangiales > Polyangiaceae > JANYHK01. The sequence goes on along the minus strand of JBBRLQ010000006.1, from coordinate 123,519 downwards.
CTGGTTCGCGTAGAACGAGTTCGCGGTCTCGTCGGCGATGCGACGCGAGACCTTGTAGTAGCTGCGGGGATCGTCGGCGTCGACCGCGGTCGGGCAGACCACGACCCTCGCGCCGAACGCGCGCAGGTTCGAGATCTTCTCCTGGCTCATTTTGTCCGGCATGACGAAGACGCACTTGTAGCCGCGCACCGCGGCGAGGAGCGCGAGGGAGGCGCCGGTGTTGCCGCTCGTCGCCTCCACGATCGTGCCGCCGGGCTTCAGGCCGCCTTCTTCGGCGCGACGCAGGAGGTTCCACGCGAGGCGATCTTTGTGGCTACCCCCGGGGTTCAAGTACTCGCACTTGACGTAGATGTTGGCGGCGAGCCCCTTCGTCACCTTGTTCAGGCGCACGATGGGGGTGTTGCCGACGGCCTTGGTGATGTCCTCCAGCGCTCCGTGCATCATCGGTGGAGACATTACCCGGATGGCGGCCAGCAGGGGAGGGCCACGGGGTTTGGACGAGGCGTGCATCCTGGCAAAAGTTGTATTACAAATTTGTAATACAACTTGCAGCGCCCCTACCGCCACCGCAGCCCCAACCCCCACCGCACCACCTCGGAGCTCGTGGCCACGACCTTACGCGATGAAATTCTTCGTGGAATTCACAGCGACCGAATCCCCAGCGAGCGTGCGCTCTGCGAAAGATTCGGCGTCGCGCGAACCACCATGCGGAGCGCGCTCGCTCAGCTTGAGGGGCTGAAGCTCGTCAGCCCGCGCCAAGGTAGCGGCTACTACGTCCTCCCCATCCCGGAGGAAGGGGGCCCGGAGTTCCTCGAGCGGCTCATCAGCTTCAACCTCGATGACGCACTCCGCATCGAGCGAATCGCCGACCTGCTCCTCGTGCGCCGCCAGCTCATTCGCGCTGCGCTCGTTCGCCTTCGCCGCTCTCCGAGCGAGGAGCAGTTCGACTATTTCGATCGCGCTCTGAGCGCGCTAAAGGCCGCAGTCGAGCGCGCGCAAGGCCCCGCCAAGATCGCCGCCGCAGACCTCGATGTGGCGCGCGAGCTCGTGTCGCTCACGGGAAGCCTGGTCCTGCGTCTCTACATGAACCCCATCGCGCACGTGATCCGCACGATGCCGGATCTCTGCATGGCGATGTACACACGCCCGGCGCAGAACATCGCCGCGTGGGAAATGCTGCGCGAATGGGTGCTCCAGCGCTCGCCCGGCGGCCCGGACCTCGCGATGGTCGAGGCCGAGCGCGCCGATCTGCGGACGCTTCGCGCGTTCCGATTCGCGCAGCGAGCAAAGGGGCGACGGAGCCCGAAGAGTCGGGGCTAGACCGATCGCGCCGCGATGACGCCGAGGTGTCGCCCCGCGTTCGCCCCGTCGCGGCGAAACGAAAAGAAGCGCGCCGGATCGCACTTCGTGCACCCGGGGACGTCGTCGACGTCGGCGGCCGCAACGCCCGCGGCCGAGAGTTGCGCGCGGACCGCCGCTCGGAGATCGACGTAGGCCTTCTCGCCCTCGCGCCGCACGACCACCGGCGCACCGTGAGAGGCGTCCGCGATCCGCTCAGCGACGTCGAGGCCAACCTCGAAGCAGCACGGTCCAATGCACGGGCCGATCGCGACCACGAGGCGGGACTCGCCGTCCTTTCGCAGCTCGGCGAGCGCAGCCGGTATCACGCCGAGCACCACGCCACGCCACCCCGCGTGGATCGCCGCGACGCTCCCACTGCCGCGCGCGCCGACGAGCACCGGCACGCAGTCGGCGACGCGCACGCCAACGGCAAACGGCGCGCGCGCGATCAGCGCATCGGCATGCACCTGCCTCATCGCCTCCACGTCACCTCCCGCGTGCACGACCGCCGCGCCATGCACCTGGTACGCCTGGAAGAGCTGTCGCGGCGCGACGAGGGCGCGCATCGCGACTCCTGGCTCCTCCACGCGCAGCGAAAAGCCGTGCACGAAGCCATGCTTGGAGAGGAGCGGGCTCGTCAAGATGGCGCTCGCGTCGGGCACGGTCGAACCTCCGTGGAAAGCGTGTTATCACGAACGTCCTCGTGCGCCCGCAGGACACGTTCATCGGCCGGGACATCCTGAACGGCCAGTTCCAGATCCTCCAGAAGATCGGCTCTGGTGGGATGGGGAGCGTCTACAAAGCGCTCCAGCGGGACATGAACCGCATGGTGGCGGTGAAGATCCTCCACCCGAAGCTCACCAACAGGAAAGATCTCGTCAGCCGCTTCCGCCGCGAGGCGCGCGCGATGAGCCACCTGACCCACCCGAACACGGTGAAGGTCTTCCTGTATGGCGAGCTGGAGGACGGGTCCCTCTACATCATCATGGAGTACCTGGACGGCAAGAACGTGAACCAGACGGTGCGCAGCGAAGGCCCGTTGCCGGTGGAGCGGGCCCTGCCGATCTTGATCCAGGCGTGCGGCGCGCTCGACGAGGCGCACAAGCAGGGCATCATCCACCGCGACTTGAAGCCCGAGAACATCTTCCTCTGCGTTCAAGGCGGGATGAAGGACTTCGCGAAGGTGCTCGACTTCGGCCTCGCGAAGGTGACCGAGCGCGAGATGCGGCCGGGGTCGCTCATCCTCACGCAGGAGGGCATGGTCTTCGGGACGCCCGAGTTCATGAGCCCCGAGCAAGCGCAGGGAAAGACGCTGGACGCCGGCAGCGACATTTATTCGCTCGCCGTCATCTTGTACGAGGTCCTGACCGGCAAGCTTCCGTTCGAGGCGAAGACGGCGATGGAGTACATCCAGCTGCACGTGACGGTGCCGCCGATCACCCTCCAGGATCGCGCGCCGACGAAGAAGTTTCCGCCGCTCCTCTGGCCCGTCATCGCGCGCGCGCTCGCGAAGAAGTCCGAGGAGCGGTACGCGTCCGCCGCCGATTTCGCCGAGGCGATGCAGTACGTGCTCCGCGGCGCGACCGAGCTGCCGCCGCACCTCATGTCACGGACCGCTGCGCCGGCGCCCGCGGCGGGCGCGCAGGCCCTGCCCAGCGACTCGCCGAGCCAGACGAAGCCCGCGACGCCCGTGCATAGTCCGCAGAGCTCGCCGTCCTCGTCGCCGCTTCCGCAACGGGCGGCCGCGGTGCCGGCGCGCGCGTCGATCGGGCTCCTCCTCGGCGTGGGTCTGGCGTTCCTGGTCGTGGGGGCCATGCTCGCGGTCATCGTCATGAAGCTCGTTCGCTGACGACGGAGCACGGAAGCCCGTGGCGAGCTCGAGCGTTCCTCCCAAGAAGAGCATGGCGAACGACGACCCCAAGCCGCCTCCGAAGGAGAAGCCGAAGTCGACGGCCAAGGCCACGCTCGAAGGGGGCACGCCGAAGGCGCCGAGCACGCGCCGCGCCCGATGGCTGCGCTTCCGCGCGGCCGCGATCAAGTGGTCGAGGCGCCTCGCGATCGCCGTGTTCGTCCTCGCGCTGATCTCGACGGTGACGGTCCTCGCGGTCATCAAGCACTACGAGGCCGATCTCCCGAGCGTCGCCGATCTGCGCGCGAGCTATCACCCGTCCCAGACGACGCGCGTGCTCGCGCGCGACGGGACGCTCCTCGCCGAGCTCTTCACCGAGCGCCGCACCGTCGTGGCCGTGAAAGATCTGCCGGCGCACGTGAAGCTCGCGGTGCTGGCCGCCGAGGACGCGGGCTTCTACGAGCACGAGGGGCTCAACTACTGGGGCATCCTCCGCGCGCTCGTCGTGAACATGCGCGCGCGTCGCACGCGGCAAGGGGGCTCGACGATCACGCAGCAGGTCGTGAAGAACCTGCTCCTCGATCCCGAGCGCACGTACAGGAGGAAGATCCGCGAAGCGCTCCTGGCGCGGCGCCTCGAGCAAGAGCTGTCGAAGGACGAGATCCTCGAGCTCTATTTGAACCACATCTACTTCGGGCACGGCCGCTACGGGATCGAAGAGGCGGCGCGCGGCACGTTCGGCAAGAGCGCGAAGGAGCTCACGATCGCGGAGGCGGCGATGCTCGCGGGCCTGCCGGCGGGACCGGAGATCTATTCGCCGCGCCGCGATCTCAAGCGCGCCCTCGCGCGTCGCGCGTTCGTGCTCGGGCAGATGCACGAGAAGGCGTTCCTGAACGACGCGCAGTATGACGCGGCGAAGGACGAGCCGGTGCGTCTGTCGCTCGGCAACGAGGCGTCGAACGAGCTCGCGCCGGAGGCGGTCGAGATCGCGCGCAAGATGCTGCACGATCTCGAGCCGGCGCGCGCGGCGCGTGGCGGGTTCACGATCACGACGACGATCGATCCGCGCCTCCAGGCGGCCGCGCGCAAGGCCGTGCGGGACAATCTCGCCGCGTACGACAAGCGTCACGGCCTCTCGGGACCCTTGAAGTCACCGGCGATCGCGAGCAGCGGGAAGGGCAAGGCGCCGCGGCCGGCCCCGCCGCAATTCGGGCCGCCCTTCGAAGGGACGCCGGCGTTCGAGCAGCACAAGGTGCTTGTGGGCACGGTCGTCGGCGCGAACGACGTAGACGGGACGTTCGACGTGCGCGTCGGAACACTCCTCGGCAGCGTCCGCGTCACGGACTACCAGCGATACAATCCCGACAAGCTCGCGCCGAGCGCGTTCGCACCCACGGGCGCGCACGTTCGCGTGAGTCTCCTCGCGCCGCCGCCCAACACCGGCGCGTCGTTCGGCGGCGACGCAGGCGCGCCCGTTTCCAAAACGCCGCTGCGCCTCGAGTCGGGCCCCGAAGGCGCGTTCGTCGCCGTCGATGTGCGCACGCGTCAGATCCTCGCCTTGGTCGGCAACTACGAGGCCGCCCCGGGGGGCCTCGATCGCGCGACGAGCTCGCGGCGCCAACCAGGGTCCACGTTCAAGCCGATCGTGTACTCGTACGCGATCCACTCGCGCCGCTACACTCCGGCCACGCTCGTCGACGTGAACCCCGAGACGTTCGCCGGCGGATACAAGCCGAGCAACTACGAAGGATGGACCGGGCACGATCCCCTCCGGCTCCGCGAGGCGCTCGCCAACTCCGTCAACGTCGTCGCCGTGCGGGTGCTCGACGACGTGGGGCCCGGGAACGTCGTGCCGTGGGCGCAGTCGCTCGGCATCACGTCGCAGCTCAAGCCGGATCTCTCGCTCGCGCTCGGCAGCTACGAGGTGTCGCCGATGGATCTCTGCGCCGCGTACTCGACCTTCGCGGCCGGCGGCATGTACGAGCCGCCGCGCGTCATCACGCGGATCGTCGGTCCCGACGGCAAGGACGTCGACCTGAAGCCGCTCGCGCCGCCGCACCGCGTGATGGACGAGGCGGAGGCGTACGTCGTCACGAGCATGCTCACGAGCGTCGTCGACCACGGGACCGGCGCAAAGGCCAAGGAGCTGAAACGGCCGCTCGCCGGCAAGACCGGCACCAGCAACCAGTCGAAGGACACGTGGTTCGCCGGGTACTCCACGGAGACCGCGGCGTGCACATGGGTCGGCTACGACGACGGACGGCCCCTGGGTGGCGCGGAGACCGGCGGTGGAACTGCGCTCCCGGCCTGGATCAGCTTCATGCGCGCCGCTCACGAGCACAAGCCGCCGAGCGAATTCCCGCGCGCGGCGGGGGTCGTCACGGTTAGCATCGACAAGCACTCGGGCAAGCTCGCCTATCCCGACGACCCGGACGCCATCGACGAGGTCTTCCTCGCAGGCACCGAGCCGACGGACGTGAGCGAGCCCTACGTACCGGATGCTGGAACCGAGGACAGTAGTAGCAGCAGCACCACCACGCCGCAGTGACGCGGGCGGCGTACGCGCGCGGATTCGGCTCGTTTGCGCGCTTGCCGTGATCGTGACGGGAGCGACGGCGACGACGCGCGCCTCAGCGGCCAGCGCGCTCGCGACGATCGCGCCGGAGGTGGTGAAGGGTCTCGGTGCGGTGCCGGCGTCGGCGGTGGTGATCGCGTCGCCGCTCGCGAGCGATCAACCCTCGCCCAAGGGGGACGAGCTGAGCGTGCGCGTCGCGCAACTCGTGGCCGGAAAAATCGGCGGGACCGCGCGGCCACATGGCAAGGCGGAGCCGCTCGCCGCGGCGCGAGCGACGGCAGGAAAAGCCGGCGCGCTGGTGTTCCTGCAGGTCGAGGTCGCGAAAGGGGAGGTGCGCGTCACCGCCGATCTGTACCCGTCGATGGCGAACGCGTGGGACCGCGTGCGCATCGCCGCGCCTGCGCCGCTCGCGCACGCGTTCGCGTCGGGGGCGATCGACGCGGAGGTGCGCGCGTTCTTGACGCCGATCCTCCTCGAGCAGGCGAGCCTCCACAGAGCCAAGCACGACGAGGGCGAGGTGCTCGCGCTCGGCTGCGGGGATCTCGACGGCGACGGCGGGATGGAGCTCGCGTTCGTGTCGCGCGCGCGCGTGGTGCTCGGGCACCTGAAGGCCGGCAAGCTCGCGCTCGGTCGCGCCGCGCCGTGGTCCGCGCTCTCTCCGCGCGTGGGCGTGCCGCTGCGGGAGCCGCTGGCGGGGGCAGTCATTCGTGGGCCGGGCGCGCTGCTCGTGGGCATCACCGACCGCGGCGGCGTGCAGCTCGATCAGAACCTGGCGCCGGCCGCGTCGCTCGTCGGCGTGCCGGTGCCGCTCGCGAAGGACGGCGGGTGCGCGCACGCCAGTCCCGAGTCGCAAATTTTCGAAGGGGACGTCACGGCGTGCGCCGCCCAAGACGCGCGTCCGGCGGTGCTCGCGTCGCCTCCCGGCAGGAAGTTCGACGCGTTCGCGAGCGCCGAGATCGTGCAGCGCGACGGATCGGTGAAGCCGATCTGGGTCGACCGCGAGCCAGGTGGAAAGTTGCGGATCCGCTTTGGGGACCAGTCGCTCTCGGTGGAGGGCGCAGGCGCGCAGATCGCGGTCGGCGATCTCGATCTCGACGGCGTCCCCGAGATCGTCACCACGAGCGACGCGGGTGACGACGCGCTCCTGATTTCGTCGTGGGCGCCGCAGGGACTGCGGCCGCGCGCGCGCCTCCCTGCGCCGAACGGCGTTCGCGCGCTCGCCGTGTGCCCGCCGGAGACGCGCGGCATTCCCTCGGTCGCGGCGGTCGTCGGCGGCGAAGTCTGGCTCTGGCGCTGAAGTGCGCCCGCGCGCGATCCTCGCCGCGATCCTCTCGATCGTCGTGATCGCCGTCGCGGGGTGTCGCGCCGCTCCGTCTTCGACGACGCCTGTTCCGGCTCCTGTTCCTGCTCTCGCTCCCGCGCCGCGCGATGATCGTCGTCTTGCCCTCGTCGACGCGTGCACGAACGCGTGCGCGCGCACCTCGCCCAGCTCGCGCGCAAGACCGGCAAGGGCGACGCCGTTTGCTGGGGGACACGCGACCTCGCGGGAGAGGCGGAGATCGATGCGCCCGTGCGTCTCCCCGCGTACGCGCGATCGCCGAAGCCCACCACGCGCGCGTCATCGCCGTCAGCGAGCGGATCGCCGCCGCGCCCGACCGCGCGCGCTTCGACTGCCTCGACGGCATCCACATGACCGAGCCGTACCATCGCTTCATGGCGACGCGCTGGCTCGAGGTACTCGCGGGAAAATGAGCCCCGTGTGATCGACGCGATCGCCCGGCTGTGATCGGAACGCTCTCACACGACGCCGCTTCGCGCGGCGCGTCGCGGAGTTGGCAGGTGCGCGGAGGTGGCATGCGTCGTGCTGATCGGCCCGACGCGCGCGGGGGTGCTCGCGCGCGTCTTCGAAACTCGAAAGGATATTTGCCTCCCATGAATAAAATCGCATCGCTCGCCGTCGCAGCCCTCCTCCTCCTCGCGGCGCCGGTCGCCATGGCCGACGGTCCGGTCGCGCCGCGTCCCGGCGTCGCGCTCCTCTCCTCCGATACCGTCGCGCGCATCCGAGAGCAGATCCGCCTCGAGGAGAACCGCGCGAAAGAGCTCGAGCCGGTGCTGGCGCGCGATCGCCAGGCGCGTCGCGACGTCGAGATCAACTGGGTCGTTCTGGAGCGTCACGCGAAGGAGCTGCACGCCAAGGCGAACGAGTTCCGAGAGCTCGCGAAGGTCGCCGGCGGGAAGGGCCAGACGGAGCTCAACGGCTTCGCGGCGGAGCTCGACCTGTTCGCGACGCACGACGAAGAGAACGGGCACGTCCAGCACGAGATCGCCGAGCGCCTCGAGAAGACGATCGTAGGTGAGGCCGGGGCGCGCGAAGCGCATTTGAAGCATGCCGCGCGGCTGCGCGAGTGGCTCGCCGCGAACGGCGGCGCCTGAGCGGCTGCTAGGGCTGCTAGGCTGTTTGAGCTGCTATTTCAGCTAGCGCGAGCAGCCGATCCCGACGTCCGCGACGTCGACGCCGGGGGTGAGCACCGTGGCGTCGCCGCCTTCGGCGTTGGCGAGCTTGAGCTCGTGGAGGCCGCTGCTGGGATCGCGTCCGGCCCACACGCTCGCGACGCGGCCGTCGGGGAGGACGCACGGTGACGTGTCGCTGATGACGCCTGCCGCGACGACCGAGGCCTGCCCGGTCGGCGCGACGGTCCACAGCTGCGTGACGTCGGCCAGGCTCGCCTCGGCGACCAAGCCGCCGCCGGGCGTGAAATCGGCGCTGCCGACGTAGGCATCTGCCGACGACGCGCCCTTCGGCGTCGCCACGGTGCGGAGCGCCGTCGCGTCGACGCCAACCTCGCAGAGCGCCGTCCCTGGCGCCGACGGGCTCGCCGCCGGACCACACGCGAACGCGACGCGCGCGCCGTCGTCCGAGATGGCGGGCCGCTGGTTGAACGCCGCGGCGCCGTGCTCCGTGAGGTTCACCGGCGCGCTCCAACCGTCGCCGATCCGTCGAACCGCGAACAGATCCTGATCGTGTGAAGGTCCCTTGGCGGGATAGACGACCACCGCGCCGCCGCTCGCGACCGCCGCCACGCCGCGCGCCGGGATGGGCTTCCCGCCGACGACGATCGCCTGCGCTGCGCACCCGTCACGACGCGCGAGGGCGACGCACGCCTCGGCGGAGCAGCCTACGCGCGTGGTGCCGACGATGAGCCAGCCGCCGTCGGGCGACGCGTTGACGTAGTCGTCGGCGCCAGGCCCCAAGAGCTCCAGACGCGCCGTGAGATCTTCGCGCGCGCCGCCGGGGCGCGCCTCGATGCGGAACGACCGACCGCTCGCCTGCGCCTGGTAGACGATGTACGTCGGCGACGCAGGGGTCACGCACCGTGCGTCGTTGACTTCGACGAGATCGCCGACGACGGCGCCGTCCTTGGGGACGTGGATGGGGTCCACGAGGTCGGAGAATGGCCCGCAAGCGGCCACGAGGGGCAAAAGAGCGAGGGCAACGAGGGGACGCACTCCGAGAAGGTATCCACCGAGCGCTCGACCGCATGTCGCCCGAAGGGTCTACAAGGCCGGAGACTGCCGATGCTCTAATCGCAGCGCAGCTTCGCTCGCGCCGCGCGTGCGCTCTGCGCGCTGACGCTGCGGTGATCGCGACCCCATCGATCAACGACGACCTGGTACGCAACGCATGCGCCCGCCTTGTCCCCCTTCGCGGCGAGCGCGTCGCCCAGCGACAGATGAACGCGCGTATGGACGCTCGGCCGGTAGAGCGCGGCGCACGACGCGGCGCCCTTCTTCAGGTAAGGCAGCGCGTCGTCGACTCGCCCCGCGCGAAGATACGCCTCGCCGATGTGCGCGACGCCGAGCGACTGCGGAAGGAACGACGGGAGCGGCGCGTACTTCGGCAGCGCGGCGACCGCCTCGCGCGCCTCCTCGGGCGTCTCCGCCGGCAGCGCGTACGCGTAGACCCATACATAGTGGAAGAAGGCCTCGGTGGTCTTGGTCTCCCACGCGTTGAGCCACTCTTTGCGCTTCTCGACGAACGCCGCCCGATCGAGCCCGCCGGTGTGGCGAAGGACGCCGAGCATCTGCGGGATCGGATCGGACTCGATCGCGCCGTCGTCCACGCGATGCGCCGGCTCCCACGCGTCGCGCCGCTTCACGTATCGATCGGCGACGACACGCGCGGCGGCGTCTCGGCCCGTCTCTCGATAGATCTCGACGAGGAGCCGCGCCGGCTCGGCGTGCGCCGCGGCTTCGGGCTCGCCGGCGATCACGCGCTCCAGCTCCAGCGCGTTCTTCTCGGCGGCGTCGAAGTCGCCGTTCAAGACGTCGATGTACGCGCGATCGGTCAGCTCTCGGCGGATCCGGTTGCTCGGCGTGGAGCGTGCCCATTTTTGCTCGAGCGCGGCAACCACCGCCTCGCGCGGCCGCCCCTCGGCATGCAGCGCGCGCGCCAGCATCGCGTAGCCGAGCGGGTCCTCCGCGTCCTTGCTGATCAAGCGCCGCGCGTCGGACTCCACTCGCGCGCACGCCCCCTCCTGTTCGAAGATGAGGGCGCGGTACCAGAGGCTCTCGGTCGCTTGCGGAGAGATCACGAGGCACTCATCGAGCGATTTCAGGGCGCGATCGAAGTCGCCAAGGTACGCCTCGATGCCGCCCTTGTTGGACCACGCCAGCGCGAACTTGTGATCCAGCGCGATCGCCCGATCGAACGCGTCGAGCGCGCTCGTGAGCCGACCGAAGTCGTAGCGGATCCATCCGACGTAGAACCAGAGCTCGGCGTCCTCGGGGAACCGCTCTGCCGCCGCGCGCAGGCGCCGTTCGCACTCGGCGGGCTCCGATGGATCCCGCTGAAAATAAGGCTCGAGCGCCTCCAGGAGCAGCAGATCACGATCGCTGAGAAAACCGCGGAACTGCGACGCGCGGCGGTAGCTTCTCTTCGCCTCTCCTTCGTCCGACTCGATGAGCGAGCTGAAGATCGCGAGGCGAAGGTGCGCGGCAGCAAAGCTCGGGTCGAGGGTAACCGCGCGTCCCAGGCTCTCGCGCAGCGTCGCGAAGGTACCGTCGCGAAACGCTTGCATCGCGGCCCGGTACGCGGCGAGCCCCTCGACGTTCGTGCTCGCGGGTGGCGGCAGATCGGTCACCGCGGTCGGCGCTGGCGCGATGAGCGTAGCCGTCGTCGTGAGCTTCGCCTGCGCGGGTGGCCCGCCGCGGAGCGCGAGGATCGCCGCGAGGCCCATCGCGCCGGTGACCGCCGCGCCGAGCAGCCAGTTACGTCGGGGTGGCGCGGTCGAACGCGGGCGCGGCGTCGACGGGGCGGCTCGTCCTTCGCCGTCGTCGCGTGCGGGCTTCTCGTCTGTGGTGACGAGCGGCGCGCGCACGGTCTCGAGCTCCGCGATCGGCGTGCCCACCCGCGGCCCCGACGGAAAGGCCTCGGGGATGCGACGCATCGAGTTGGCCTCGAACGGCTCGAGCGCCGCGACGACCTCGCTCATTCGCTGGAAGCGACGCTGCGGCTGCTTCGACAGCGCGATCATCACGGTGCGCGCAACCGCCATCGGGAGGTTCGGCACCAGGCGCGACAGGCTCGGCGGCTCGAGCGTCGAGATGGCGTTGAGCATGCTCATCACACCCTTCTGCTCGTCCCACGGCGGATGCCCGTGGAGCAGCTCGTACGCCATGACACCCCACGCGAACTGATCGGTGCGCCCGTCCACCGGATCGCCGGTCACCTGCTCGGGCGCAAAATACCGCGGCGTTCCAAGGAGCGCGCCCTTCACGGTCTCGTTGCCCGCGCGGACCGTCATTGCCGTTCCAGCGGCGGCCGCCGAGATCGGCAGCGGCTCTTTGTCGAGGAGCATCTGCTTCGCGATGCCGAAGTCGAGCACCTTGATCACGCCGTCGTCGCGGACCATGACGTTCTCGGGCTTCACGTCGCGGTGCACGAGGCCGCGATCGTGCGCGGCCCACAGCGCGCGCGCGACGTCGACGAGCCAGCGGACGCGGCGATCGTAGGGGACCGCGGGATCGCCGATGTAGTCCCGCAGCGCGAGGCCGTTCACGAGCTCCATCGCGATGTAGGGGCGGCCGTCGACCTCGCCAACGTCGAAGACGCTCACGGCGTTGGGGTGATCGAGCGCCGCCGCGTTGCGCGCCTCGCGGAGGACCCGCTCCGCGGCTTCGTGCTTGTCCTCGGGATCGGTCTCGTCGGTGCCGAGCGTGAGCACCTTGAGGGCGATTTTCCTGCGGAGACGCGGGTCGTACGCTCGGTACACCTCACCCATTCCCCCCTGGCCGAGGGGGGCCTCGATGACGTACCGGTCGAAGCTCGCACCCGGCTGAAAGCTCATGCCCACCCTCGAACGTATCCAAACGGACCCGCTTCGGGAAGAAGCCCATCCGTGAAGGGCGTTTGGGCTTATGGACCGATTTGCGCGATGATTTCCCGCCGGATGCTCCTTCCCCGCCGAACCCTCCTCTCCTGGCTCGCCACGGCCCCGGTCGTAGGGCTCGGCGCGGCCATTGGAATTTCGTCGGGGGCGGGCGTCGCTGGGGCGCGCGGACGCACGGCGGTGGGTGGGCGCGTCACGTTGCACGTGCCCTGGCCGCTGGGCGCGATCGATCCGCACCGCATCGACGACGGAGGCGCCGCGATCCTCGGCGAGGCGCTCTTCGACACGCTCTACGCGCGCGACGCAGGGGGTGCGTTCGCGCCCGTGCTCGCGGAGTCGGAGCCCGAGCTCGACGGCGGGACGCTCAAGGTGAACGTGCGCGGCGGGCTCAAGACCGCGCGCGGCCACGTGCTCGAGGCGCGCGACGTCGCCTTCTCGATCGCGCGCGCCCGTGCGGCCGGCGCGCGCGCGTGGCTCGCGGAGGTGCCGGTGCCGCGCGTCGACGGGAAGTCGACGCTGCTCTTCGCGTCGAAGGATCCGATCAAGCTCGTGCGCGCGCTCGCGTCGCCGCTCGTCGCCATCGTCCCGTCCAACTTCGCCGCCACGTGGCCGGACGGCACCGGACCGTTCCGCGCCGAGCGCCGCGCCGACGGGCTTCTGCTCCAACGAAATCCGCTCGCCGCGCGCGGTCCCGCGTTCCTCGACGAGGTGTTCGTGCGGCCAAGCGGCGATCTCGCGGAGTCGCTCCGCGCGTTCGAGACCGGCGCCGACGACGTGGGCTGGCTCGGGATGGGCCTCCACGAGCCCCGCCCCGGCGCGAAGCCATTCGACGCCGGTCACGTCGGCTGGGCGCTCCTCTTCACCGGGCGTGATGTGGCGGGATGGGACGCGCCCGGCATCGCGCAGCGCATGTGCGACGAGCTGCCGCCGCAGCGCCTCTCGTACCTCGCGCTCGGCGCGCCGTGGTCCACGGAGACCGCGGAGGGGTGGGGCGGTCCGCCGTGCACCATCATCGTGCGCGACGACTCACCGTGGCTCGTCGAGCTCGCGCGCAGCGTCGCCGCGATCCTCTCGCGCCCCGCGCACGAGGTGGTGGCCAAACCGGTCGCGCCTCAAGAGCTCGCGCAACGTCGCGCGAGCCGTAATTTCCCGCTCGCCATCGACATGGCGCGTCCCCTCGCGCACGGAACCCTCGGCGCGCTCGCTGCCCTTGCGACCGCCGACAATCCCGGCGCGGCGGAAGACGTCGTCAAGCACCCGCCGCGCCTCGGCGACGTGCCTGTGCGCACGCTGACGCGGGCGATGCGCGTTGGGGTCCTCGGCGAGGTCCGCGTGCAAGGCGGTCGCGTCCCGGATCTCTCCCTCGCGACGAGCACCGCGGGCTTCGGCCTCGATCTCGCCGCGACGACGCGAGGCAGGAAGTGATTCGGTGAGGCTGTTCACCCGATTCGTGCTTGCGTTCCTGTTGTTCGCCGCGCTCTCGACCGGCGGCCTCGGCTGGTACGTCCGGCAAAATCGCCGCGATGCAGAGACGGCGCGCTACTACCGCGAGGTCGAGAAGGCGTGCACGAGCGTGCGCGTCGAGCTCGATCGCCAAGGCGAGATCGATCGGCGCCTCGTCGCCAACGCGTGCGACGCCGGAGAGCTCGTCGATCGCGTGGCCGTCGCCATCGAGCGCGGCGACGAGCTCGATAACATGATCCTCGGCTACCGCCAGAGCGTCCCGCGCCAGCGCGTCGCGTTCGGCCTCGACGAGCTGATGCTCGCGACGAGCCAAGGCGACGTCATCGGCGCCGATCCGCAGGCGTTCTTCGGTGCTCCGCGCGCCGACGTCGTGCGCGCCTTCGAGGGCGACGCGACGCGGTATTCGCTGCGCATGGATGGCAAGCCCGCCCTCGTCGCGCGCTGCACCCACAAGCTCCCCGGCGGACGCGCGGTCGGCTTCGTCGGCGCGCACCATCTGCTGCCGCTGCTCGATCGGTTCGGCAAGGTCCTCGACGTGAAGGTCACGATGGGCGCCGCGCCGCCGCCCGCCGAGAACACCGCCGTCGCGACGTGCAGCTTCACCGACGGCGCCGGCGGAAAGGCGCCGCTCGTCGTCGCGAAGACCAAGACGCAGCTCTACGAGAATTTACGGCAAATCGACAAAGCGGTCCTCACCGCGGTGCTCGGCTCCAGCGTCGTCGCGCTCGCGCTGGCGGTCGTCTTCGCGCGGCGCATCGGTCGGCCGATCGCCGAGCTCGCCGAAGAAGCGCGCAAGGTCGCCACCGATCAAGCGCGCCCTATCCAGGTGCGAGGATCCGGCGAGATCGCCGATCTGACCCGCGCCTTCGACACGATGCTCGAAGATCTCGCTGCCACGCGCCGTCGCCTCGCCGCGACGACCCGCGTCGCCGCGTGGCGCGAGGTCGCACGCCGCGTCGCGCACGAGGTGAAGAACCCGCTCGCGCCGATCCGCGCGGCCGTCGAGACCCTCCGTCGGCTGCGCGCGCGCCAGGATCCGGCGTTCGACGAGTACTTCGACGAGGCGACGCGCACGGTCCTCGACGAGGTCCACCGCATCTCGAACATCGTCACCGAGTTCACCCGCTTCGCGCGCCTCCCCGCGCCGCATCCCGTCGATCTCGACCCCGCCGAGCTCGCGCGCTACGTGGCGGGCCTCCACAAGACGAGCGCCGGCAAGGCGAAGATCGTCGTCGCCGTCCGCCGCACGCCTCCCACCGTGCGCGCCGATCGCGATCAGATCGTCCAGGTGCTCACGAACCTCGTGCAGAACGGCCTCGACGCGGTACGCGAGCAGGACGACGGCGAGGTCTCGATCGCGATCGACTTCGACGGGGTCTCCCACGTGACCCTCACGGTGCGCGACAACGGTCCCGGTATCGCGCCCGAGATCGCGAGCCGCCTCTTCGAGCCCTACGCGACCACGAAGGCGACCGGCACCGGCCTCGGCCTCGCGATCGCGCAGCGCATCGCCATCGAGCACAACGGCGAGCTCTCCCTCATCGGCGGCGGCGCGCGCGGCGCCTCGTTCCGCCTCGTCCTCCCCATCGAAGGTCCCCCGCCGATGAGCGATCTTCCGGGATCCGCCGACTGAACGTCTAGAACACTTGCGAAGAGAAGTGGAAGAGGAGCCACTTCGGACTCGCGGTCGCGGCGCCAACGACGATCGCGCCGTCTTGGTTGCCGCCGTTGTAGTGGACGAGGTGCGCGCTGTCTTTGTAGGCGGTGCCGTCGTTGGTCGCGAAGACGCTGATTTTCTCGCCGACGGTGATGGCGCCGGTGATGCGCTGCACGGCCGTCGCTTGTTCGTACGCCGTGAAGTCTTGGTCGTGGACGCCGAGCGCGCTCGGGTAATCGAGGGCGCCGGGGATGTGCCAGCCCTCGCTCCAGGCGCCGCCGACGAGCGGCGCGTCGAGCTCTTTCATCTGGATGCGAGGGTCCCCGCCGGCGCGATCGCTGAGCACGTTGACGACCATCCGGTACGCGGCGGCGTGCATCGTGATCTCGAGGATCAGATGCGTCGAGTTGGGCGCCGCGCACGCGTTGTCGGCGGGAGGGAGGACGGCGAGCACGGTCCCATCGAGGCGCCCGTACCCGGAGACGAGCTCGTTCCCGAACGTGCGCGCGCAGGCGGCGGTCTTGTCGACGTCGGCGGCGCCCGCGTCGGCCGGCGCGGGTCCGTCGTCGGCCGCGTCACCGCCCGCGGTGCCGCTCGAATCGGCGGCCGCGGCCGCATCGGACGTGTCCCCGGGGACGGCCGCGGACTTGGAGCCTCCGCACGCCGCCACGCAGGCGCAGAAGAGGACGAGCGACGGGAGCGAGGCGGCTCGGCTTTTGCGCATCGGCACCCGGATAGCATAGAAAGGGGCCGATGGCCGCCACCTCCCCGACGAGCGCCCGCGCTGCAGCCGACCTGACGCCGTTCGGCCGAATGGGCACGTCGCCGAAGCTCTTCGTCTACCTGTGCGCCATCTTCGTCGCGTGCCTCCTCCTCGGCGACGTGATCGGCGGCAAGACGATCGGCACGCCGCTCGGCCCCATCTCGGTCGGCATCATCCCGTTCCCGGTCACCTTCCTCCTCACCGACATCGTCAACGACTTCTACGGCCGCCGCGGCGCGCAGTTTCTGACGGTCCTCGGTTTTTGGATGGCCGTCTTTGCGTGGATTCTGCTTCAGGTAACGACTGCCCTTCCCGCGCACGAATCGACGTATTTCACACAGCCGGAGTACGCGAAGATCTTCGGCGGAAGCTCGCGGCTCTTCGTCGCGTCGATCGTCGCGTACCTCATCGGACAGTTCCTCGACATCCGCGTCTTTCAATTCTGGAAAGGTCTCACGGAGTCGCGCCACCTCTGGCTGCGCGCGACGGGATCGACGGTGCTCAGCCAGATCGTCGACACGGTCACGATCAACGTGATTTTCTGGCGGTGGACCGCGACGCAATCGTGGGGCTGGATCTTCGCGAAGATCGGCCGCGAATACGGGATCAAGCTCGCGGTGGCGGTGCTGCTCACGCCGGTCATCTACGCGCTCCACGGCGCGATCGTCTCGCGCCTCAAGATCGATCCCGAGAAGCACGAGAGCCGCTCGTGAGCCCGGCGTTCCCGCGGGCGGTCCAGGTCCCGAGCGGGCGCGTGGTGCACCTCGAGGCGAAGCGCGGCGCGGCGTCGCGTGGTCGCGCGGATGGGGCGGCGCTGTTCTCGGAGGCGGTTGCGTCCTTCGAGTCGGGTGACGTCGCGATGCGCGTGGACGGCACGCCGATCACCGTCTACGCGCTCGAGCTCCGCGACTTCCACGCCCTCCGCGCCATCCTCACGCACGCGGGCCTACTCGCGGAGGACGAGGTGGAGATCCGCTGCCGCAACTGCGACGCGGCGATCATGCATCGTCCGTGCAAGGCCATGGCCCTCGGGCCGTTCGTCGATCGCGAGCTCGTCGATCCCGAGCTCGACGCGACGCTGGAGCTGGGCGCCTCGCACGAGGTGCCGGAGATCACGCTGGGGCGCCGGCGCGTCGCGAACGCCGTCACGCTCGGCCCGGTCACGGTGGACGACGCCGCACCCTTGTTTCGTGCCCTTTCGGAGCCCACGCTCGCCATCAGCGGCGACGTCGTCCGTGCGATGGGCATCCTCGAGCTGGGGGTCGAGAAGAACCCTGCGCGGATCGCGCGCGCGCTTTCGGCGGCGAGCGACGAGGCGTGGGGCGCCGTCACCGATCTGTTCCTCGCCGCGCACTATCCGCCGCGCCTCTTCTCGATCGCTCTCTGCCCGAAGTGCGGCGCGCGCAACGACGTCGACGCTCCCTACGAGCGCGAGTTCGATCCCGGCGTGCCCGACTCGCGACCACAGGAGAAGCACGACGATCTGCCGGCCTTCGAGGCGTTCGCAGAGCGTGCGCGCCTCGTGAGCGAGGAGCTCTTCGCCGAAGAGAGCGTGGAGGGCGTGTCGTTCGTCGTCGAAGGCGGCGTGCCGGCGGTCGACGACGGGGGTGAGCCGCTCATGGGCGCCTACGTCCCCGGCTCGCCGGGTGACATGGGGTCGCCGTCACGCGAGCCGGAGATCACCGTCTACTACCGTACGTTCCGCGCCATCTGGGACGAGGACGGCCCCTACGACTGGGACGCCGAGCTCGTCGAGACGGTTGCCCACGAGCTCGAGCACCACCTCGCGTTCCTGGCGGGTGACGATCCGATGGATGACGACGAGCGCGAAGAGATCCAAGATGAAGCGATGCGCGTGCTCGGAGCGCGCGCCGTCGTCCGCCAGGGAGTCCGCTCCCTCGGCGACGACGCGAAGGACTTCTTCGTCCGCACCTGGCCGATATGGCTCCTGGTGATCCTTGCGACCGCGATCGTCACGATGACGCGTTAGAGCAGAAGTCGTTTGACCGTCCCCGGGCAAACGACGGAGACGACCCACAAGAGGCATATGGCAGTCGTTCCTTCGGAACGAGCTGTCATAGAGGAAGCATTGAAGAGCCGTCTCGCCCGGTTTGTTTCGCCGAAGTTGCGCGATTGAATGGGCGGTGTGATACTCGCGTAGAGATGGCCAAGTCGAAGCCCCTGTCGAAGGCGCCGAACCGCCGAGGTAGCCCGGAGGCGATCGAGAAACGCCGCGCCGCGCGCATGTTCAACGACGTGCTCGGAGGCGGAGGCGCCGGCGCCGGCAAGCTGGACGGCCGCACCGAGAAGCGTCGCAAGCGCCTGATGAAGGAGCTCGAGGACGGCGTGGCCCGCGGCTCCCGAGAGCTCAAGCCCCTCGACGTCCTCCAGCGCGTCCAGGAGCTGATGGATCTCGGCGAGCCCCTGAGCTCGATCCGCAAGGTCGCCAAGATGCGGAAGAGCAACCTGCCCCCCGAGTCGATGGTCGACGTCGTCGGCCGGCTCCACAAGGCGTACGCGTTCCGGCCCGAGGTGTACCGCTTCGTCGGCATCGGCGAGGAGGTGCTCCGGACCGCCGGTGTCGTCGAGGTGGACGCCGCGCGCCGCGCCAAGAAGAGGCGCTGATCTCGGGCCGCCGCCGTGGTAAACGAGCGGCGTGAAGACGCGCCTCGCCTCTCTCTCCCTCCTCGCCGCGGTGATGACGATCACGGGCGGTGCGCCGCGCGCCGGCATGGACGAGGCGGAGAAGGCCCGTCGCGCTGCCGTCGTCGCGAAGATCGGCGACCGAACGGTCACCGCGGGGGAGCTCGAGGATCGCCTCGCCGGCGTGCCCCGCTTCCAGCTGCAGACCTTCGGCGATTCGCCGGACGCGGTGCGCCGCAAGTTCCTGAACGACGTCATCGTCCCCGAGGTCCTCTTCGCGCGCGGCGCCGAGGACAAGAGCGCGCTCGACGACATCGCGCTGGAGCACGCACGCCTCCGCGCCATGTCGAACGCCACGCAGCGCGCGACGCGCGAGCGCATCGGCCGCGCCAGCGAGATCTCGATGGACGAAGTGCGTGCATATTACACGCAGCACCTCGACCACTACGACACGCCGGAGCGCGTCTCGGTCTGGCGCATCCTCTGCCGCTCGCGCGAGGAGGCGGCGTCGGTCCTCGACGCGGCGAAGAAGGACACGACGCCGACCGGCTTCATGCAGCTCGCGCGCGATCACAGCCTCGACAAGGCGACGAGCATGCGCGGCGGCAACCTGGGATTCTTGGGCCCCGACGGCGCGTCGAACGAGGCCGGCCTCAAGGCCGATCCCGCCGTGCTCAAGGCCGCGCAAGCCATGAAGGACGGCGAGCTCGTGCCGGCGCCGGTGCCCGAAGGGGCGTATTTTTCGGTGGTCTGGCGGCGCGGGACCGTCGGCGCGATGCGGCGCGGCGTCGACGAAGTCAAAGAGCAAATCCGCGACACGCTCTTCAAGCAGAAGCTCGAAGAGGCGCAGACCAAGCTCCTCGCCGAACTGCGCACGCGCGAGCTGAAGGAGCTGAACCCCGATCTCGTGAACGCGATCGATCTGTCGGCCGGCGCGGGGACGGTGATGACGCGCGGGCGGCCCGGTCAGGTCCCTCCCACGACGCCGGCTCCTCCTCCTCCGAAGTAGCGCGTCCTTCTCGATCGCTCAATCGGGGCCGCGCATCGACAGGGCCGCGAGCGCCGCCGCACGCTCGGCGAGTCGCTTCGAACGACCCTCGCCGCGGCCGATCACTTCGGTCGCCACCACGCACTCGACGACGAAGAGCTGCTCGTGCGCGGGGCCGCTCGTGGAGACGACGCGGTACTGCGGCGCGATGCGGCCTTCGGCCTGAACCTTCTCCTGAAGGAGGCTCTTCGGATCGCGGACGCCAAGCGTCTCGGAGTGCGCCATCGGGGCGCGCACCACCTCGCGGACGACCGCCCGCGCGCCGTCGAGCCCCCGCGCCTCGTAGACCGCCGCGACGATCGCCTCGACCGCGTCGGAGAGGACGTTGGTCTGCTCCCGCTCGTTTCCCGCGCGCGCGCCGCGCCCCAGCGCCAGCGACGCGCCCAGGTCCACGGCGCGCGCCCACCGCGCGAGCGCCTCCGCGTTGACGAGCGCCGCGCGCATCCGCGTGAGCGCCCCTTCGTCCGCGTCCGGATGCGCCGCCGTCAGGAGCTCGCTCACGCAGAGCCCGAGCACCGCGTCCCCCAAGAACTCGAGGCGCTGGTTGTCGCGCGCCTTCGTCTCGTTCGCGAAGCTCGTGTGCGTCAGCGCCTCTTCGAACCGCGGCAGCTCACCTTCGCCGACGAGCGCGACGATCATCGCGCGCAGCGTTGTGCGCGCCAGGGCGAGCTGCTCCTCCTCGTCAGACAAGCTTGTCCGTCGCCTCCGCGAGATCGAGATCGAGCTGCGTGATGCCGCCCGCGTCGTGCGTCGACCAGACGACCCGGGCCTTTCCCCACCCGAGCTCCAGGTCCGGGTGATGGTCGCGCTTCTCCGCCGCGCACCCCACCTTGACCGCGAAGCCCAGCGCGCTCGCGAAGTCAGGGAATTTGAAGCTGCGGCTCACCGAGGTCTCGCCGTCGCGTGTCCACCCGGGGTGGGACGCGAGCCAGTCGACGACTGATGCCAGTGGGAGCTTGGAAGGACGCACCATGATCGACGAGCGTAGGAAGACGCGCCGGATTGCACAAGTCGCGAACGCGGCACAAGCTTGGACCTCGCGCGAAACGTTGGTACTTGTAGAGAGATGCGGGGTTTTCTTCCAATGACCAAACAGGCGTGGTTCTTCCTCTTCGCGATCGCCGCCGCGGCTGCGGCCGTTGCATGCGGCTCCTCGAATTTCGCGGCGACGGATCCCGATTCGGGGACCGTTCAGCCCGATGCGACCGTCGATGACGGGAGCAGCGGTGAGGACACTGGCGCCGAGACGAGCCTCCGCGACAGCGCGCCGCCGCCGGACGACGGCGGTACGGTCTTCGAGGGAAGCGCGGACACCGCACCTCCGGACGCTCCGGTCGACCTGCCGGACGCCGGCGACTCCGGATGTAGCGACGTCCCGAGCGACGTCGTTGGGTCCGTTGTCTCCACCACTGGAACCGGCGACCCGAGCACGCAGAACGGCTGCTCCACGTCGACGCCGTGCCCGTCGATTCAAGGCGCTCTCGGACACGCGGCGAAGTTCGGGCGCACGATCATCTACGTCGACGAAGGCACCTACAAGGAGGCGCTCACGCTGAGCACGGGACAAGCCCTCGGCATCACGATTCAGGGCGGTTGGAGGCGAAAGGGAGGGACGTGGACGCACGTCTGCGACGGGTCCGCGATTCCCGTCATCGAGGCTCCCGCCGGCGCGCCCGCCATCGTCACGGCGAACAACAGCGGCACGTTCACGCTCCAGCTCCTAAGGTTGCTCGGCAACAATCAGGTTACGAAGAGCGCGTCCAATTACGGAATCTTCGCGAGCGGGGCCACCACGAAGCTAACGCTGGTGTCGGTGAACGTTGAGCCTGGGCCTGGTGCGGACGGGAACCCGGGCATCCTAGGGTCAACCGGCGCGAACGCGCCCGGCAGTTGTTCGGCGGGGTCTCCCGTCACACCGGCTGCTGGAACGCCGGGCGCCGGCGCGCTTGCGGGTATGTTCACCTCTGCCGGATATGGTGCAACCAATGGATCGACCGGCGGTGCCGGCGGTGCGGGAGGCAACGGGACCGTGGGCGCGCTCAACTGCATGTCGTGCGTCGACAGCGTCGCGTGCTCGAACGAGTCGCCCCCGTGCTCGATGCCGCCGAACATTCAAGTGTGTGGTGACCCGGGCATTCCGGGCTGCGGCAGCGGAGGAGGCGGGCCAGGCACACCAGGCACGGGCGGGGGAAGCAGCGTCGCCGTTTTCGTCTGGGGCGGGGCATCCGTGAGCGCGAGCTACACTCATCTCATACCCCGCGCGGGCGGGGTCGGGGCTCCGGGAGGCAATGGTGGGCCGCCCGGCACTCCTTCCGCGGGCGCCCAAGGGGGCTCGCAAAACTGCACGAGCTCTGGAACCTGCAGTGTGAGGCCACCGGCCGGCACCGATTGCTATGTGAGCTCACCGGTGACGAAGGTCGTAGCGGGCTCGATCGGAACAGCCGGAGCTGCCGGCAGCGTCGGGGGAAAGGGCGGGGGTGGGAGCGGAGGCTCCACCTACGGTTATTACACCGGTGGCGGCGGCACGTTCACGGAGGGGGCAAGCTTGACGTGGATCCCTGGTGCGGCGGGGAGCGGCGGGGGAGGCGTGCCACCCGCGGCCTCTGGCGTGAGCGCGGCCCACAACTAGCCCATCCGGGAACTCCCGGCCGCGGGGCGTGTCACCTCGAGTGACATGCCCCGTGTTCCATTTGCTTCCGCCCCGCCGCCACGCGACCCTTCCCCCATGGCCCTCGTCGCCTGCCCCTTTTGCCGTGAGATGTTCGAAGAAGGGGAAGAAGAGACCTGCCCAGTCTGCGGCGTCGCCCTCACCGAGTTCTCGAAGCTCCCGAAGGCCGCGCACCTGCACGACGATCTCGACGACGTCCCCGCCCTGCCGGAGCACGAGCCGTTGCCTGCAACCTACATGGGTCGCGGCAAGGGCCTCCTCGGCGTGCTCGGCGTCGTCGGTCTCCTCGTGTTCTTCCTGCCATGGATTCGGATGAGCCTGCCGTACGAGCTCGCGATCACCGGCTTCGATCTCGCGCGCGGACGGCTCGGGTGGGTGTGGGCGTCCGGCGTCGCGTGGGTCGTGCTCGTGCCGACGGTGCTGAGCCGGCGCAGCATTTTTCAGATGCGAGGCGCGCGCGTCGCGGCGGCGTTCTTGAGCGCGATCCCCGGAGTCACGGTCGCGATCCTCCTCGCGCGTCCGCCGAGCGGAGGGATCGTGCCGCTGCGCTTCGTGTACGGGTGGCCGCTCTTCGCGACGCTCGCGGTCTCGATCCTCGCGGCGCTCGTGTCGCTGCGCCTGGGAGGGAGCGTCGACGACATCAAGGTCGCGCGTGGAACTTCGAGGGGACAAGATCTCCACTGAAGTGAAGCGAAGCGCAGCGGAGCGAAACGCTCCTGACCGCTGAAGTGAAGCGAAGCGAAACGCTCCTGAGCGCGCGCACGTGTCGCGCACCTTCGCCCCGAGTGTACGCGCCGCTGCGCGTAAGTTATCTGGCCTCCCTCGGCGGATGGAGCCATGGTGTACGCCATGACGGCGCCCGCGCGAAAAAGCCCGTCGGATCCGGAGCTCCGCGCACGCGAGTCCGAGCTCGACGTCGACGTCCCCGCGGCCGTCGTCTGCGCTCTGTGCGGCGACTCGGACTGTCCGGGGTGCCAGAGCGAGCTCTCGCGCTCCGGCGTCGTGACGATCGTCGCGTGGGAGCGGCCTGGCGGTCGTGTGTTGCCGAAGCTGTGGGAGACGGCGCACGCGGCCACGCGCGACGCGGAGGCGTTCTTCGAGCTCCTGCCCGACGGCCCCATCACGCCGGCGCTCAAGTTCGCGATGCTATGCGAGCTCATCGCAGCCGGCGCGATCTCGCTCCTCGTCGTCGCCTTCGCGGGTGCGCTCGCGCCTGCGTGGCTGAAGCACGTCGCGCTCGATCCCACCGCGCGCGATCTGGCGCTGCGCATCTTCGCGACCGGCGTCCCCGCGCTCGCGCTCCTCCTCGTCGTCGCGCACGCCGCGCACGGATTTTCGCTCGACGTCGGCGCGCGCAAGAACGGTGGACGTGCCGCCGCGACGCGCGCGCTCCGCTTTGGGCTCTACGCGGCCGGTTGGGATCTCGTGCAGGGGCCGGTCGGCGCGGTGATCCTCGGCGTGAAGAAGGGCCTCGGGGCGTGGGTTTCGATGCACGTGTCGAGCGTGCCCACGAAGAGCTCGCGCGCGTTCCTCCGCGGCTGCTACCGCCTCGTCGGCCCGGCCGCCGATCGCGCGCTCGGCACCTCGTACGTCGCAGCCGTCATCGCGACGCTGGTAGGCGCGCTCCTCATCGTCGCCGCCGCGTTCGGCATCGTCCTCTCGTTCTAGAGCCCCCTTGTGGGTCGCTACCGTCGTCTGCCCGTTCCGTGCAAACGACGTTCGCTCTAGCCGCGGAGTCGCCCGCCTTTACTGCACCTTGAACAGGTGATCATGCGGCGCGTCGTCGTGGCAGCCGGCGCACGACTCGATTGCGCCGTCCTTCACGAGCTCGCCGGTCGACGCGACGACGACGTAGCGCCAGTCGCCGTGATCCGAATCGAAGCCTTTTTCTCGCTTCTCCATCATCATGAGCGGCCCGCGGCCTCCGGCGCCCGCGCGCTCGTAGTGGACCTCGATGATCTTCGCGCCGACCGGGACGTCGCCGTGGCCCGATGCGAGCGGCTCCTTCGCCGCGTCGTTCGCGAGCACGTCCACGTCCCATCGGCCGGTCGCGTGACCGTTCGAGACGAAGCGCGTCGTGCTCACCTTCGCGAACGACGTCTCGTAGTCGGCGGGGATGCCCGCGTCGCCCGGGAGCGCGCCGCCGTCCTTCACGACGGGGCGCGGAGGGTGCGTCGCCGTCGAGACGCCGACGAGCCCCTCCTTCTTCGATCCGCCGCACGCCGCTGCGACGGCGCCGGCGAGCAGCACGACCGCGGAGAGCGCGATCGGCCCTCTCAGAAGAAAACGCCGGCTTCGAGGGAGAACGTCCACTGTCGTGTGTCGCTGAGACCGGGGTTCTCGTCGCTGGGCGGCGTGAGATCGATGAGGAACTGGCTCGCGAGATACAGGACCTCGTAGCGGTAGCTCAAGCCGAAGATTCCGCGGTGCCGATGCGTGCGGACCTTCGCGAACGTGACGTTGTTGTTGAAGTCGCCGTCGTTCGATTGCCCGTTCGAGAGCTTGTTCGCGCAACGCGGCTCGCCGGTGTTCTTGTCGGGGCCTTGGTAGCCGCACTGCTTGAGCGGGTCGACGTTCGGCGTCGTGTCGACCACGACCGAGTCGCCGAAGATGATGAGGCGCTGGTAGCCGACGTACGGCGTGAGGATCGACGAGTCGGCGAGCGGGATCGGCTTCGACACTTGCGCGTCGATGCCGACGGTCGTGAGGTGGAACTTCGACGTGCCCATCAGCGTGCGCACGCCGCTGCCGACCGCGACGTCGGGGAGGACGCCGAGCGCGCCGGTGCGAAAGCCTTCCAGCAAGGACCATCGGATGTCCGCGCCAGTGACCCACATCGACGTGTTCGCCAGCGTGCCGAGCGCGCCCGCGAGCTCGAAGCCGAAGGGGAGGCCCTTGCGTGCCTTGAGCGAATACACCTGAAGCAGCGAGTCGGGGCCGTTGTTCTCGGTGGAGAATTGCTTGGTGTTCGGATCGACCGAGCCCTGCGTGCCCTTGTGCCAGTACTGCGTCATCGTGCCGTCGGCGGCCTTGCTGAACGCGTCGGCGTTGATCTTCGTGTAACTCGCCTCGAGCGTGAGGGCGAAGCCGCCGATGCCGGTCGTACGCGCGGGGTGGAACGCCGTCGGCGCGATCGCGAAGCCGAGCTCGCTCACCATGTTCGCGAAGGCGACGTCGTCGGGGCGGCAGCCGAACGTGTTCGGCGAGTGACCGGGGTTCGCGTTGACGAAGCCCTGCGGGTTGGCGGCGATCGCCTGGCACGTCGTCCCATTCGGGATGCCGCCGGGCTGAAGCACGAGGCGCTCGGGGGTCGGATCCATCCCGGCCGCGCGCGCGTCCGCCGCCGTGAGCGCCGCGGCTCCGGACCAGAGGATTGTCGATGCGAGGAGGACGCGTCTAATCGTCCGCAAGCGATGCTCCGAGTACGTGGGTCCGCCGAGAAAATGCCGGCGCACGACATTGCACGCCACCATGCGCGAGGCTACGTTCCGCGCTCGGGGCACGTCAAGCCAAGTGAGCATCTCGAGGAACGTCGTCTTTGGATTGACTTGCGCCGCGCTCCTCTCGGGCGCGTGCGGTTCGCACACGAAGACGGCCTACACCGTCGTGAGCCCGCCGCGTGACTGGGCGGCGCACCCCGCCGTCGTCGACGCGACCGCCGCCGCCGACCTCTACGCCGTCAGCGATCCGCACGGCGGGTACGATCGCCTCGCCGCGCTCCTGACCGGCGCCGGCGTCCTTGCGGCCGTCCCGCCGGATCCCGCGAGCCCCGCGTGGGCTGCGGGCGCCGGCGTCCTCGTCGTCGCCGGCGATCTCGTCGACAAGGGACCGCAGCCGCTCGAGGTGATCGATTTGCTGATGGCGCTGGAGGCGCGCGCGAAAGAGAAGGGCGGCCTCGTCGTAGTCCTCGTCGGCAACCACGAAGCGGAGTTCTTCGCCGATCCCGGCAACTCCAAGGCGGATGGCTCGGATGGCTTCGACAAAGAGCTCCGCGCGCGCGGCGTCGATCCGGTGGCGATCGCGAGCGGGAAGGATCCGCGCGGGCAGTGGCTCCGCGATCGCGCGTTCGCGGCGCGGGTCGGCGGATGGTTCTTCGCGCACGCGGGAGACACGCACGGCCACTCGATCGCCGAGCTCCAAGCGACGCTCGGGGCGGCGCTCGATCTGCATCGCGACTACGACGACGCGGCGTTCACGGGCAGCGACTCCATCCTCGAGTCACGCAGCTGGTATGACGACGTCGCCGTCGCGCCGAGGAACCTCGCGGCCATCGGGGCATCGCACGTCGTCTTCGGCCACGATCCCAGCGCCCTCGGTCCGCGCGGCGCCATCGCGGTCGCGCAAGCCGGCGCCCTCTTTCGCGTCGACTGCGGCATGTCCCCCACCGTGAACGACTCGACGGGCAAGGTCCTCCACGTCACGCGCGCCGCCGGCACCGACGTGGCCGTCGAGGTCGACGCGCAGGGCAACACGCGCGAGCTGTGGCGAGGCCCGTCATGAGCACACCGCACGGCAACGCGCCGCGCCTCCGCGCCACGCCGAAGGGGGCGCCGCTCCACGTCGTCCTCGTCGAGCCGGAGATCCCGCCGAACACCGGCAACATCGCGCGCCTCACCGCGGCGACGGCGACCAAGCTCCACCTCGTGGGCACGCTGGGCTTCCGCATCGACGAGCACAGCGTGCGCCGCGCCGGCGTCGACTACTGGCACCTCGTGGACGTGCGGCAGCACCTGGATTTTGCCCATTTTATGCATGCATTCCGCAAGGAGTCGCCCACCGGCAAGCTCCACCTCTTCAGCGCGATCGCCGAGAAGAGCTACCTCGACGCGGCGTACGCGCCCGGCGACGCGCTCGTCTTCGGCCGCGAGAGCGTGGGGTTGCCGCAAGAGCTCCTCGACGCGCATGCCGATCGCGTGGTCGGCATCCCGACGCTCGGCGCGGTCCGCTCCCTCAACCTGGCGAACGCCACGGGCATCGCGCTGTTCGAGGCGCTCCGCCAAATTGGCGCCCTCGCGCCGACGCACATGGGGTGAGGCTCGGCCTCAGTACGTTCCTGCGATCTTGTTGCCGAGCGGCACGTCCAGGATCTCGAAGCGTTCGTTCGCGATCTGGTAGCTCGCGAACGTGACGAGCACCCCGAGATCCGCACGGAATCCCGGCTGGAGCGTCCATGCGCGCGTCGCCTCGTCCACGTGGACGTTCGCGTACGGCCCCATCGCCAGCGTCGGCCCCGCGAGATCGTAGACGAGCAGCGCCACTTGCGGCTCGAGCGAGCACTTCACGTCGGCGCTGCCGATCTGCGTGATCTCGACGCGGCTGCCCGTCGGGTCGAGCGTCGGTCCCTTCTCGACCTTGCTCCATCCCTTGCCGTTCTTGTACTCGGCGCCGTAGGTCCCGTCGGCGCTCGCCTTGAGGAAAATCTTTCCGGTCGCCTCGCCGTTGAACGCCAAATCGCAGCGAAGGACCAGCGAGAGCTCCACCGTCTCCCACACCGGCACGATGCCGATGAACTGGAGCGAGTGCGCCGCCGGCCATTGGGCGAGGCGCCGATCGATTCGTATCGGTTGGAGGAGCCCGTTGTTCGTGGTGGCGAGCGTGCCGTGCGCCTTCACGTCGACGTCGATCTCGACCTCGCCCTCGAGGAGGCCCTCTGCGGCAACGTAGAGGTGATCGAGCTCGCCGTGCTTCACCTTCACGTCGGTCGAGATCTTCGGCGTGAACGAGAACGAGCCGCCCCCGAGGCCGATCTTGACGTCGTACTTCTCGTTGCTCTTCACCGGATCGACGAGCGACGCGACGAAGGAGAGGAGCGTGAGCTGCGCGGGGAGCTTCAGCGCGCCGCCGAGCTTGCTGGCCCAACCTGCGGGGCGCAGCGTGCCGTCCGCCGACATGGGCGTCGCCGATCCGGCGCCTTGGTCGGCGACCTGCATCTGCGCGCTGCCGTGGAAGACGTCCGTGAGGACCGGGCGGCCGGTGTCGACGACGATCTTGTCGCCCACCACGCGCACGCCGGACGCGCGGCGTAAGAAGCCGTGCGGGTTGCGATCGAGCTGCGACGGGCCGCCGACGAGGAGCTTGCCGACCTTGGTGGAGAGGACGTCGTCGTGGCCCGCGCGCGGGACCTCGAGGCGATCGTCGAAGACGGTGACGTCCTTCTCGAAGCCGGAGCCGACGACGAGGAGATCCTCCGAGACGCCGGGATCGTCGGCGGCGCCGCCGTCGGAGCTGCACGCGACGAACGCCGTCGCCGCGAGGGAGACGGACAGAGCATGCGCGAGGCGGACTTTGGTCATGACCGGTCTGACTGCGAAATGTATGCCATTGTCCCACATCGCCTACGAGGCTGAAATTACGGCGTGCCGACGTTCGCGCGGCGCGACCGATGGATCTTCGCCTGCCCGTTCGACCAGTGGAGGGAGATCCCCCCGAGGCGCACGTACGACGGGTCGCATCGCAACTCCGAACCGAAAAAGAGATCCTCATGCGCATCGCCACGCTCGCATCGTTCGCGCTCCTCGCCACCGCCGGTTGCCAGATGCCGCAGTACACTCCGCCGGCCGCCCCGACCGCGCCGTCGACCGGCTCCTTGCCCGAGACGACGGGCGCGCCGCTCGCGAACGCCCCGTCCGGCCCGTCCGCGCCGAGCATGCCGAACGCGCCGAAGGCTCCCTCCGCGCCGACCGCTTCGGTGCCGACCACGGTGGAAATTCACAGTGACTGCAGCAAGACCGTCCCCGTCTTCTACGGCGACAAGCCGAAGTTCGGCAGCGGCACCAAGTCGAGCGTCAGCAGCAACTCGACGTCGAGCCAGGGCCGGAGCTCCGACGGCACGCTCACCGTGTGGATCATCGACGAGCAAGAGAACGGCCTGGCGAGCGTGAAGGTCACGCCGCAGACCAAGCGCGTTACGATCGACTCGAGCTGCAAGGGCATCTCGGCGCGGTGAGTGGAGTTGAGCGCAGCGGAGCAAAACGCTCCTGACGCGCGTCCGCGCCGCTACTCGAACGCGCTGATCCCGGTCACGTCCTGGCCGAGGATCAGCGTGTGCACGTCGTGCGTGCCCTCGTAGGTGGAGACCGTCTCGAGGTTCATCAGGTGGCGCATGATCGGGTACTCGAGCGTGATGCCATTGCCGCCGAGGATGTCGCGGCACGTGCGCGCGATCTCGAGCGCGGAGCGGACGTTGCTCCGCTTGATCATGCTGACGTGCTGCGGGCGCAGCGTGCCGGCGGCCTTGTGGCGCGCGACCTCGAGCGCGTAGAGCTGTGCGGTCGTGATCTGCGTGAGCATCTCCGCGAATTTGGCCTGCACGAGCTGGTGCGACGCGATCGGCTTGCCTGCGAACTGCACACGGTGCTTGGCGTAGTCGACGGCGCAGTCGAAGCACGCCGTCATCGCGCCGATGACGCCCCACGCGATCCCGAAGCGCGCAGAGGTGAGGCACGAGAGCGGCCCCTTCATGCCCTTCACGCCGGGCAAAATCTGATCTTTCTTGATCCGCACGTCCTCGAGGATCAGCTCGCTCGTGACGCTCGCGCGAAGGCTCATCTTCTTGTGGATCGGCCTCGCTTCGAAGCCCTTCGCGTCGGTCGGCACGAGGAAGCCGTGCACCGGCCCCTCGACGCCGCCAAGCTTCGCCCAGACGAGCGCGACGTGCGCGAGGTTGCCGTTGGTGATCCAGCGCTTCGTGCCGCTCAGGACGAACGAGTCGCCGTCGTCCCTCGCCACCGTGCGCATGCCGTTGGGGTTCGAGCCCCAGTCCGGCTCGGTGAGACCGAAGCAGCCGATGATCTCCCCCTTCGCCATCTTGGGGAGGTACTTCTCTTTTTGCGCCTCCGAGCCGAAGGCGTGGATCGGGTACATGACGAGCCCGCCCTGCACGCTCGCGAAGCTGCGGATGCCGGAGTCACCGCGCTCCAGCTCTTGCATCGCGAGGCCGTAGCCGACCTCGCTGAGGCCAGCGCAGCCATATCCTTGTAGATTGCAACCAAGTAGCCCGAGCTTCGCGATCTCGGGGATGAGATCGTTCGGGAACGTCCCCTTCTCGAAGTGGTCGGCGATCACGGGCATCACGCGCGCGTCGACGAACGCGCGCACGGTGTCCCGCACCTGACGCTCTTCGGGGGTGAAATGGCGGGCGAGATCGAGAAAATCCGGCATCGTGGGCGGGACCTTATCGCCGAACGCGCCGGCGTGCCACCGGGCTCCGCGGAGTCGCTCGGGGGCACCGAAGGGAGTTCGTCCAGGCGGCGCCGTACCACAGAGGGTGACCGGAACGATCGCACCGAACGCCGGCAGCGCTGCACCCGTTCCCTCAGAGGGCGCCGCGGCCAAGCGCGCGCAGCGCTACGAGTGCGCGGGCGTTTCGTTCGCGCTGCCCCTGGATTGGGAGGACGCCACCACGTTCGTCGCGCGCGGTCCTGGCGCAGAGTCGGGCTCGCCGCTCATCCTCAAGGTCGCGCGCGACAGGATCGCACCGACCGACACGTTGTGGACGCACGCGGCGCAGGTGCTCGTGACCCTCGGGAAAGAGATTCCGGGGTTCGAGCTGCAAGAGGTCAACAACGTGGAGGTCGCAGGGCGGTCGGGCATGGTCTTCCGGTTCCGGCTCGCGATGGAAGGGGGGACGTTCGAGCAATACCTCGCTCTTCTCGACCCCCTCGACGACCCCGAGCGAAGGGTCTCCGTCTTCAATATCTCGGGGCCCGAGGCGCAGTCCGCGACGATGCGCCAGGCGCTCGGAAAAATCCTGCAGAGCCTTCAAATCCCCGGGCGGCCGCCCGAGTCACCGCCGAGAGGATCGCGGCCGCCGGCGCCGCTAGAGCCCGCGGCCGTCGCGCCTGTGCCCGAGCCCGACTACAAAGTTCCAATGCCGGGGTTCCGTCAGAGTTGACGCGCAGACCGCGAATCGTGAACGCAGAGAACGCGTAGGAGAGAGCGCCGATGGGAACCTGGAGCGACACCCCCGATGGCGGTTACTCGTACACCCCCGGGTTCTTGCAGGGCGCCTCTCCGGGCGGGGCCTACGTGCCGGCGCAGTACACGCCCGGCGCCCCCGGCAACATCACGCCCGCGCGCTTCGACTACCCGAGCGATTGCAAAAGCTGCAAGAAGGCGAAGGACAAGCAGGACAAAAAGGCGAAGAGCCAAGGCCTCGGCACCAAGCTCGGGACGTGCACATCTGCGACCCGTAGCTTTGGCGTCGTCAGCGACTCCGCATTGGTCTGCACCGACACGAATGGAAACACGTTCACGGCGTCGTCGGTCGGATACGGGGTCAGCCAGCCCGGATGGGGCGCGGCGTCGTGGGACGCCTACTCCTATCCGGATTCCCCCGCCGGCACCACGATGCAGGACGTCGTCGGGGGAAGCTCGTGGCAGGGCGGGGTCCTCGACAACACCTCGATGAACGGCAGCGGGTACATGCTTCAGACCGGAGGGTCGCCGAACCTCCTCAGCCTCGAGCACACCACGACGACGATCTACGGACCCTCCAAGTGATCGAGGGTCTCCTCAGCCCAGCTGGCTGAGCATCGTCTCGGCGTTGCTGATCTCGAACTTGCCGGGGGCCTCGAGGTTGAATTGCTTCACCACGCCGTCGTCGACGAGCATCGAGAAGCGCTGCATGCGGACGCCCATGCCGGCCTTCGCGAGATCGACCTCGACGCCGAGCTTCTTGGTGAGCTCCGCGCTGCCGTCGCCGAGCATGCGCAACTTGCCGATGGCGCCCTGCTCCTTGCCCCACGCCGCCATGACGTAGCCGTCGTTGACGGCGACGCACCACACTTCGTCGACCTTCCTGGCCTTGAGGGCGTCGAGGTTCTTCACGTAGCCGGGGACGTGCTTGGCCGAGCACGTCGGCGTGTACGCGCCGGGGAGCCCGAAAATGACGATGCGCTTGCCCTTGGTCGCCTCGGCGACCGAGAAGGTCTTGGGGGACACCGGACAGGCCTCGCCGAACTCCGTCGATTCGCTGAGGGTTGCGTCAGGGATGCGTTCACCGACTTTGATCATGGTTGGTTCCTCTGTTGTTGGGCGGGAGACTAGCAGCTTCCGACGGCGTCGCGGCAGCGCCATTCCGGGGTAACCTCAGCCGATGAGAATCGTCGTCGTGGGGGCCGGAACGAGCGGGCTCCTCGCGGCGATCGTCCTGGCGCGCCGTGGGCACGAGGTCTCCCTCGTCGAGAAGGATCCGCGGCCGGCGCCGCTCGTCGCGGCGGACGTCTTCACCGCTTGGGATCGGAAGGGAACGCCTCAGACGCTCCTTCCGCACGGCTTGATGTCGCGGGCACGCGTTCTCTTGCGGGACCGGGCGCCGGATCTCCTCGCGCGCTTCCATGACGCCGGCGCGACCGAATTCGACATGGGCGCGTTCGTGCCCGGAGGCGCGCGCATACCCGCCGACGACGATCTGCGCGTCCTCTTCTGCCGCCGGCCGCTGCTCGAATCGGCCTTGTGGGAGGCCGCGGCAATGGAGCCGAGGCTGACGATCCGCGCGGGGGTCGGCGTGCGCGGGCTCCTCTTCGCGGCGGACGATGGCGGTTGCCCGCGCGTGCAGGGACTCGTCACCGAGACGGGCGAAGAGCTCGCTTCCGATCTCGTGATCGACGCGAGCGGCCGGCGCGCGCCGATGTGGGGATGGCTGCGCGACGCGGGTGCGAACGTGCCCGAGGCGCGCGTCGAGCCGTGCGGCCTCGTCTATTACTCGCGGTACTACGCGCTCCGTGAAGCGGCGTCGTTTCCGCGAGGGCGCTGGCTCTGGGGGCCGCGCGCGGAGCTCCCCTACGCCCTCGCGATCGTGCACCTCGCCGACCGCGGCGTCTTCGCGATCACGCTCGGTCTCCCTGTCGACGAGCGCGACCTCCGCGTCATCCGGCACGACGCCGCGTTCGAGGCGATGTGCGCGGCGCTCCCGCCGTTCGCGCCGTGGGTCGCGCCGGCGACCGCCGCCGCGATCTCTCCGGTACTCCCGATGGGAGGGCTGCAAAACGTGCTGCGCGCGCTGGTGCAGGACGAAGAGCCGGTGGCGACGGGGATCGTTCCGATCGGCGACACGCTTTGCCACACGAACGCGGTGTACGGGTGGGGGATGGCGCTCGGCATGGAGCACGCGTTCGCGCTCGCCGATGCGCTCGAGCGCGAGCCTCGCGACGCGCGCGCGCTCGCGCTGGACTACCACGCACGCGTCGCGGCCGAGAACGAAGGGCGTTGGCGCGTGTCGATGGAGGTCGATCGGGTGAGGACGCGCGCGTGGCGGGGCGAGCCGATGTCGGGTGGCGACGTGCCGTGCGCGGAGGCATTCCGCGCGGTGCAAGCCGCGGCGATGCTCGATCCGCGCTTCTTCCGCGCCGCCTCGCGCTTCTCGTCCTTGCTGGATCCCGCCGCGACCCTGCTCGGCGACGCTGCGCTCCTCGCGGACGCACGCGCCGCGGTCGCCGCCGCTCCGGTCGTTGCGCCTCCCGTTGCACCCTCGCGCGCTGACGTCCTGACGGCGCTCGCCGCCTTCCTCTGACCCCGCCCTCAAGGGCTGACTGGAAAAGCCGGTCAGCCCTTTCCGTCAGGAACGTTTCGCTCCGCTGCGCTTCGCTCCACTTCAGCGCTCGACGCGGATCGTCGGTACCGCGCCCGTGAAGTCGGCCCGCAGGCGGACCTTCTCACCCGCGGAGAGCGTGATGCGATCGCCGCGGCGCTCGCCGGTCGCCTCGAACGTGAAGAGGACGTCGTGCGTGCCCGGATCGAGCGCGAGATCGCCGACCGGCACCCCGCCGCGCGCGCGCCCATCGACGGAGACGAGTGTGCCCGGATCCCCGAAGAGCGCGAGGTGTGCTTTGCCCGCCACCGGCGCGCTCGCCGACGGCGAGGGCTGGACCGTGCCGTTCGGAGTCGGAGTCGGAGTCGGAATCGGAGTCGGAATCGGAGTCGGAGTCGGAGTCGGAGTCGGAGCCGACGCCGTGGTCGGTGTCGACGCCGTCCCTATCGGCTGCCCTCCCGTGTCTTTCGGGCGCGAGCCTGCGCGGACCGCGAGGAGCAGCGTCGCCGCGAGGGCGAGGATCCCTGCGCCGGCGAGGAGCGCGCGCGTGCGCGTGGGCGACGGGAGGCTCGGGCGCTGCGGGGCGAGGTTCACCGGCGTCTCCAGCGGACGCGTGGCGATCGTCTCGGGCTCGTCCTTGTCCGACGGCGGCGCGAGATCGGCCGCGGGCATGGGCGGCTCGCTCGTCGCCATCTGGCGCGTAGAAGGGCCGTCGGACGCGCTGTTCAGCGGCGGAGGCGCCTCGCTCTTCCAGGCCCTCACCTCCTCGCGCGCGGCGAACGTCTTGGTGCCGAACTCGGCGATGCTCGGCTGCGACGGCTTCCACTCGTAGCCAGGCATCCCCAGCTTGGCCCGTTTCCTCGACAGCGCCTTGCGCGCGGAGCGGACGTGCGCGCCGAGATCGCGCGCCAGATCGGCGGCGTCGATGCCCACCAGGAATTTTCGCAGCGCGCGCCCGAGCTCGTCGGCGTCCTTGGGGCGCTCCGCCGGATCGAGCGACATCGCCCTGCGAATGACGTCGTCGAGCGGCAAGAGACGAGGATCGACGTCGCTCGGCTTGGGGTGCGGCGCGCGCATCGCTTGCTCGCACTCCGCCTCCGTCGCGCGACGAAACGGCGCGTCGCCGCTCCACGCTTCCATCAGCAGCACGGCGACCGCGAAGAGATCGGTCGCCGGCCCCAGCTCGTGCCCGTCGATCTGCTCGGGCGGCATGTGCCCCGGTGAGCCGAAGACCTCGTGACCTGCGACGCGCGCGGGCGCGGCGATCCCGAAGTCGATCACCTTGACCTGCCCCTCCTCGTCGAGCATCACGTTCCTCGGCGTGATGTCGCGGTGGACGACCTGCATGCGCCGGTGCGCGTAGTCGAGCGCGCGGCAAACCTCGACGCCGATGTACGCGCCCTGCTCGGGCGTGAGCCTCCGGCGCTTGTCCTCGCCACCCTTCATGAGCTCGTGCACGGTCACGCCGTCGACGAGCTCCATCGCGAGGAAATACGTCCCTTGCTCCACGCCGAGCTCGTACACGGGCACGATGTTCGGGTGGCTGAGCGCGACGGTCGTCTTCGCCTCTTCGACGAAGCGACTGACGAACTGTTGGTCGGTGCAGAGCTCCTCGCGGATCTGCTTCACCACGAGACGCTTCTCGAAGCCGCCCGCGCCGCGCAGCGTCGCGAGCAGGACACGCGCCATTCCCCCGCGCGAGAGCTCGCGCTCGAGGATGTATTTGCCGAACACCTGAGGGAACACGGCCCCTCCATTATCGCATACGAGGGAGATGGCCCCCAAAACCTCGCGCAGAGCGCATCCTACTTGGTCGTACATCGGGTCGTGGCTCTCGGATGGCGCGGGGACGTATGATGGCTGCGTGGTCGGTCCCAAGCTCCGGATGCTCGTCGTCGCGGCGGCCGCCGTCGTCGCGTGCGCCGACGCACCGAGCGTGGACACGCGCACCGTCACGTTCCATTCGCCGGTGAGCTGTCAGGTCGGAGCGTCGCCGTACGCGCTCCTCTTCGCCGCCGGGGATTTTCAGCCGAAATCGTCGTCGGAGGTGAACGGCCAGATCTTCCTCGACCAGATCGGCGCGACGCTCGCGGCGATGCCGCTGGGCACGCGGGAGCTCGGCGTCGCCGTGACCGCAGACGCGGCCGGCCTCCTCTTCTGGAGGGGGCGCGCGGACGTGGCGACGAGCGGCGACGTCGACGTGCTGCTCTGGCCGTCCACCGGAGGCTGCGCGCTGTCACAGCCCGCCGAGCCCCTCCGCGACCGAACCGACGCGGCGATCGGCGCGCTCGACGGGCGGCGTGTCCTCGTCGCCGGCGGCGCGGCGGACAGCGTGGTGCCCGCCTCGTTCGTTGCCGATCTGACGACCGGCGTACAGACGAAGCTTCTCGCCGATCTCCTGGTACCTCGCGCGCGCGCGACGGTGACGGCGTTCGGCGACGGCGCGCTCGTCGCCGGAGGCGTGAGGCCCGACAGCGGAGAGCTGCTCGCGTCGGCGGAGGTCTTCACGGGAGCCGACTTCGACGGCGCGCCGATCCTGCTCTCGGAGGGGCGCGCGGTGCATGGCGCCGTCGTGCTCGCGACGGGCGAGACGCTGCTGGTCGGCGGGACGGGAAATCGCGGCGCGCTCGCGACGCTGGAGATCGTCGACCCCAAGACGCGACGGTACCGGACGGCGGGCCTCACGCACCTCGACACGCCGCGTTCGAGGCCGATCGTCCTCCGCCTCGCGAACGGAGAGATCCTCGTCGCGGGCGGAGTCGACGATCAAGGCTCGCCAATAGGCTCCCTCGAGTGGCTGTCGTTCGACGCGCGCGAGCACAAGCAGACGCGCCTCTTGCCCGCGGCGGCGTCGCTCGGCGTCGCGGCGCTTCCTGGCGGCGGCGCGCTCGCGGTCTTGGCGCCGACGAGCCCCGCGCCGGATTTCAAGAACGTCTGGGTCATCTCCGCGGACCGCACCGCCGATCCCGCGACGTCGATCGCCGGCGAGCTGAAGGCGGCGCGCCTCTTCCCCGGAAACGCCGGCTCCCCGGTGCTCTACACGGGCGACCGGTGGCTGAGGTGGCAGCCGTGGCTCGGCGAGTTCGGGTTGATGGCGGAGGTGGCGAGCGGAGGCGGCCCCGATCGCGACGCGCTGGTGTCGCCGGATTTGGGGCTCGCCGCGTGGCTCTCCACGAACAACGGTCACGCGACGCTGTCCGGCCTTCGTTTCGACGCGCGCGGCGCCTACACGACGGACTCGGTGCGCGGGCCGCTCCTCGCCAATTCGACCGCGTTCATGTCGCCCGACCGTCTGGTGTCCCGCAGCGCCACGCCGATCACCTTCTCGCCCGATCGCGGGCTCCTCCTCGACACCGGCGCGAGCGCATTCCTCACCGACGCGACGTTCGCCGCCTTCGCGCTCGACCTCACGGTGACCGGCCCGGCGCCGATCGTCGTCCTCCGCGACGATGCGGGCGTCGAGCTCGAGGTCGGCGGCGGGACGTGCCCGATCGTGGTCCCCGACGGCACCAGCACGCTCCACGTCGAGCGCGACGGCGCGAACGTGGCGGTCACGGTCGGCGCGGATCCCCCGACGCCGTGTCGCCTGCACGATCGCAAGGACGGCCTCGGCCGGACCGCCGACGCCGCGACGGCGCGCGTGAGCATCGGACTGCGAGGCGGAAGCAGCGGAGATCGTAGCTCGGGAAAGAGCCTCCTCGTCGTTCGCCGCTGAGTCCCTCGGAGTCGGAGTCGGAGTCGGAGTCGGAGTCGGAGTCGGAGTCGGAGTCGGAGTCGGAGTCGGTTCAGTCTTGACGAATTGACTATTTAATAAATAATCAACTCATGACCTCCTCCTACGGCGCGCCTCCCCCCAAGGAGGGCTACACAGCCTTCGCCCAGAAGCTGACGCAACCTGCGAAGGACGGGCCGCGTGGCACCGAGACGATGCCCGTCGCGCAGCAGCTCACGTACACGTGGGACTACGCGTCCAAGCGCGTCGACCTGCGTGCGCTCTACGAGAAGTCGAAGGATCTGATGTGGAACTCGCGGACCGATCTCCCGTGGGACACCGACGTCGATCCGGAGGGCTTGAACTCGCCCGACGAGACGATCCCGATCTACGGCACGCCCATCTGGGACAAGCTCGACAAGAAGCGTGATCTGCCCAAGCTGCGGCGCCACATGGCGAGCTGGATGATCTCGAATTTCCTGCACGGCGAGCAAGGAGCGCTCCTCGCGACCGCGCAAATCGTCGACGCCGCTCCCACGCCCGACGCCAAGCTTTACGCCGCCGCGCAGGTCTACGACGAGGCGCGCCACGTCGAGGCGTACGATCGCTACCTGCGCGACAAGCTCGAGCTCGTGTATCCGCCCAGCGTGCCCTTGAAGAAGCTGCTCGATTTGATCCTGTCGGACGCGCGGTGGGACTTCAAATACCTCGGCATGCAAATCATGCTCGAGGGGGTCGCGCTCGGCGCGTTCGGGATGATTCACCAGGTGTCGACCGAGCCGCTCATCAAGACGATCACCGAGAAGATCATGGCGGACGAGGCGCGGCACGTCGCGTTCGGGGTGGTGTCGCTGCGCGATCTCTACGTCGAGATGGACCCGCGCGAGCTGCGTGAGCGGGAGGAGTTCGTGATCGAGTCGTCGCAGCTCCTCCGCGATCGATTCCTCGGCGAGGAGGTGTGGGAGCGCATGGGCCTACCCGTCGCGGAGTGCACGGCGTACGTCGCGGCGAGCGAGCCGATGGCGCTCTTTCGCCGGTTGCTCTTCACCAAGATCGTCCCGAACGTGAAGCGCCTCGGCCTGCTGACCCCGTTCGTGCGCAAGGGGTTCGAGGACCTCGGCGTCATCGAGTACGAGCACATGGAACCGAGCGCATGACGGCGGCCCTGTCGCTCGTGAAGCGCGCGCGGCGGGTGAAGCCCAAGCGCGACGGAGAAGCGACGAAGAAGCGGCTCCTCGACGCGGCGGAGCAGGAGTTCGCGCGAAAGGGCTTCGCGGGCGCGCGTCTCGGCGCGATTGCGGTCGCGGCGTCGGCGCAGCAAGCGCTCGTGCACCACTACTTCGGGGACAAAGAGGGGCTCTACCAGGCCGTGCTCACGCGCGCGGTCGAGGCGACGACGAGCGAAGGGTGGGACATCCTTCAGCGCGTCCCGATCGGCGGCGCGAGAGGGAGGAAGGCGCGCCTCGATCTCCCGGCCCTCCGCGCGCTCGTCGACGCGTTCGTGGTCGCGATGCTCCGCTTCTTCGCGACGCACGCGCCGCTGCTGTCGATCGTGCGCCACGACGCGCGCGCCGGCGGCGCCTTCACGCGGGAGCTGGTCACGCGCACGAGCAAGCCCGTCTTCGACGTCGTCGTGGGAACGCTCGGGGATTTGCAGCGAAGGGGTGTGGTGAGGCGCGGCATTGACGTCCGGCACGTGTGCGTCTCGGTCTTCGCGATGTGCGCGTACCCGTATTACGACGAGGAGTTCTTGACCGTACTGTGGCCGGTAGACGTTCGCGGCGCCGACTTCATGGACGCGCGAAGGCGCGAGATCGTGGACACCGCCATGGCGCGACTCGCGCCGTGAGCTACTCGAGCGCGTGCTCGCGGAGCTTGTTGTAAAGGGTGCGGCGGCTCACGCCGAGGAGTCGCGCCGCGAGGGTGCGGTTGTCCTTGGCGCGGGCGAGCGCGTGGAGCAAGGCCTCGCGCTCGGTGTCCTTGCGCTGCGCGTCGAGCGGTCGCTCGTCGGGACCGGGCCCGCGCGGCGCGACGGAGGGCGCCTTGGCCGGGTTGACCTCACGCTCGACGTCGGAGCGACCGATGACGTCGACGTCGGCGAGGATGATCAGGCGTTCGATGACGTTGCGGAGCTGCCGTACGTTGCCCGGCCACGACGCGCGCGCGAGGGCGTCGAGCGCGCCGTCATCGAGCGTCGCGCGCGGTCGCCCGTTGGCGCGGCCGAGCTCCGCACAAAAATGGCGGGCGAGCTGCACGACGTCGGCGCCGCGATCACGGAGCGGCGGGAGGATGATGGGCACGACCGCGAGGCGGTAGAAGAGATCCTCGCGGAAGGCGCCGGTCGCGATCATGGCCTCGAGGTCGCGATGCGTCGCTGTGATGAAGCGCACGTCCACCTTGATCGTCTGCGTGCCGCCGACGCGCTCGAACGATTTTTCCTGGAGCACGCGGAGCAGCTTCACCTGGACCGAGGGCGACACGTCGCCCACCTCGTCGAGGAAGAGGGTCCCGCCGTGCGCCAACTCGACGCGCCCCGGCTTTTTCTGCGTCGCGCCCGTAAACGCCCCCTTCTCGTAGCCGAAGAGCTCGCTCTCGAGGAGCGTGTCGGGGAGCGCCGCGCAGTTCACGGTGACGAGCGGTCCGTTCTTGCGCGGGCTCGCCTCGTGGAGCGCGCGCGCGACGAGCTCCTTCCCGGTGCCGGTCTCGCCGCGCACGAGCACCGTCGACGTTCCACGCGCGATCTTCACGACCAGCCCCATCACGTCGCGCATCGCCGCTGAATTCCCGACGAGCTCACCGCTGGCGACGCGACCCTCTTCCGCGCGCTCCGGCCTACGGCGGCACGCGACGAGCGCCTTGTCGACGACGTAAAGGACCTCCTCCTTGTCGAACGGCTTGAGCATGAAATCGACGGCGCCCGATTTCATCGCCTCGACGGCGGCGGGGACCGTCCCGTGCGCGGTGAGGAGGATGACGGGCACGTCGCCGAATCGCCGCCCGATCTCGCGCAAGAGCGCCAGTCCGTCCATTCCAGGCATCTGGAGATCGGTCAGGACGACATCGAAGGGCCGCGCGTCGAGGCGGGAGAGCGCGGCCTCCGCCGACGGAGCGTGCTCCGCCTCGTGCCCGGCTTGGGTGAGGAGCAGCGCGAGCACCTTGCCGACCGCCGCGTCGTCGTCGACCACGAGGACGCTGCCCGCGGGTGCGCTCACGCGGTCGAGTGTACCATGGCGGCGTGGCGCCCAAGGACTGGCTGCTCGTCGTCGCCGCGATCGGTCACGCGACGTTGGCGTCGCTCAGCTTCGCACGAGGAGGGAAGAGCGCGCTCGCCCGTCCGCTGGCGCTCCTCTGCTGCGTGATGTTCGGGTGGTGCTTCGCGGGCCTCGCGCACCACGTGACGGGCGCGAGCTACTGGGGATGGGTCGACGACGCGTTCACCGCGCTCTCGCCGCCCCTGGCGCTGCACGTGATCGTGTCCT
The DNA here is from genome assembly GCA_038231275.1 of Polyangiales bacterium. Taxonomy (GTDB): domain Bacteria; phylum Myxococcota_A; class Polyangia; order Polyangiales; family Polyangiaceae; genus JANYHK01. The sequence continues at coordinate 82,401 of JBBRLQ010000006.1, read as the reverse complement.
TCGTCGGGGCGCGGCGCATCCACAGGCGCGTGCTCGCGGCGTCGTATCTGGCGTTCGGCGCGATGGCGCTCGTCGCGCTGTCCGCGCTGGTCTTGGCGACGCCACGCGCGTGGCTTGCGTCTCCCACCTGGCCGGGGCTCGAGCTCTTGGCGTGGTCGCCGATGCTCGCGTACGGCTTCGCGCTCCTCGTGCGGCACCTCGTCACCACCGCGGACGCCGACGAGAAGGCGCGGACGCGCACGATGTTGGCGGCGCTCGGCGCGGGTGGTGCGCTGGCGACGACCGATCTGCTCGACGCGGCGGGCGGCGGAGCGTTGCCGCGTCTTGGCGCGCTGGGGACGCTGGCGGCGACGTCGCTCGTCTCGATTTCGGTCCTCCGCCTTCGTCTCTTCGATCGCGATCTGTCCGTGGCCACCGCGTTGTACGTCGCCGCCTTGGCGCTCGGGTCCGTTGCCGCTTACCTCGTCGTCTTCTACGTCCTCGGCCAGAACGCGGCAGCGCTGGCGTTCGGCGCGACGGCCGTGTCGGTCGTCGTCGCGGTCGCGTCGCGCGAGCTGCTCGTGTCGCAGTCGCGCGCGCGCGAGCGGGTCGTGCAGCTGACGGCGCTGGGCCGAATTTCCGCGCAAATGACGCACGATTTGAAAAACCCCCTCGCCGCGCTGGTCGGCGCCGCCCAAATCCTGGAGGGGGATCTGCCGGTGGAGCAGCAGCGCGAGATGGTGAAGCTCGTCCTCGAGCAGGCGAAGCGCCTCCGCGCGGTGATCGACCGGTTCGATCGCGTCGCACGCGTCGAGCCCGTGAAGACGCGCGTTCAGCTGCGCGATCTCGTCGAACGCGTCGCCGCCGCGCAGAGGACCTCTGCTCCCGCGGTCGATGTGCGCGTCGAGCTCTCGCCGACCTTGCCGGAGTGCGACGCCGACGCTGATCTCGTCGCCTCTGCGCTCGAGAACCTGGCGCGCAACGCGGTCGAGGCGATGCCGAAGGGCGGCGTGCTGCGGATCGGGGCGCGTGTGGACGGCGCCGCTTCGCATGCCATGCTCGTTCTCTCGGTCGAGGACGACGGCGGCGGCATGGATGCGCGCCGCGCCGAGCGGGCCTTCGAAGACTTCTTCACCACGAAGCCGCAGGGAACGGGCCTGGGGCTCGCGTTCGTGCGCCGGGTCGCCGTCGCGCACGGAGGAGCCGCGTCCCTCACCAGCAAGGTCGGGCAGGGGACCCGCGTGGAGCTCCGCTTGCCCGTCGCCGCCGCGTAGCGCGCGTCGCGTGACCGGCCGTGCGCCCGACCGTGCAAGGTCTTGCACGCTCACCGGGGGATGTGCGCGATCCCGCGTGAGCGGGGCCGTGGCGCGCGCCGTGCAATCTCGCCGTGCATGATTGCTCTTCGAAATTGGCGCCTTCGCGCGCTGCCCTTCGCCGTCGTTTCCGTCCTGTCTCTCGTAGTGAGCGCCGTCGCGCACGCCGACCCTCCGCCCCAGCCCGACGCGCCCCTCGCGTCCGATCCGCCGCCGCCCCGCCCGCCGATTCGCTACGTGCCGCCGCCGGTCCCTGTCGCGACCGAAGCGCCCGCGCGCGACTACAACCCCGACGACGCAAAGCTCCTCCACGGATTTCGCATCGGGTACTCGTACAACGCCAACTTCGACAAGCCGATCGCCGCGTTCAACGGGCAGAGCCTCGCGCAGAAGGCCGACATGCGGACGCCCAGCCACTTCCTCGCGGGCTACGAGGCGTTTTACCGGATGGTGGGGCACTCGTGGCTCAACGTCATCCTGGTCGCGAACGCGAACGTCGCGGGCCTCGAGCAGGCGAAGTTCTACCCGAGCGGCAACCTCCTCATCGGCGCCGAGATCAACAACTCGTTCCAGCTCGGCGTTGGCGCGCACCTCGAGCCGCTCGCCGGCAGCGAGGCGCACATGATCCTCGCCGCCGGTTGGACGCCGCGCGTCGGCACTTTTTACGTGCCGCTCCACGCCTTCTTCATCCCCGACGTCGACGGCGTGCACCGCATGGGCGTGACGACCGGCGTGACGTGGTGAGCAGGCGCGCCATGAGCCGTTCGCACCGTCGGGTCGTAAGTTGTATGACAAATTTGTATGACAACATTGTCGCCATTGCCGCCTGCCTCGCCGCGGCGCTTTTCGGCCTGTCGGGCTGCGCGCCGACGTATGCGCCGGGCGCGATTTTTTCGACGCCCGACACGACCACGCGGGCGGCGCGCCGTCGCGGATGCGTGGACGTCTCCGCCGCGCTCGCGGCGCACCCGCGCATCGCGCCGTCGAGCGCCCTCGTCGCGTTCGAGCTCGGCAACGCGTGCGACGACCGGCACGTGATCGATCTGTCCCGCGCCGAGGTCGTGGGTCGCAACGCGAAAGGAGAGACGAAGCTCGTCGCGTTCGACCCACGGCTCCAGCTCCACGCGACGTTGCTCGATGGGCGGAGGACCGGGAGCGAGGCGATCCGCTACGACGCTCCCACGCCGGGGGCGTCGTTCGACGAGGTTTGCGTCGATCTGCGCGCGGTCGCGCCGGGGGTCGACGATGGCTTCGGCGTCGTGTGCTTCGCGACGCCGGGCGACGCGAGCCTCGTCGAACGAGACAGACCAGGGTTTTTCCGCGCGCTCGGAGGGTGCGAGGCCGAGAAGCGGGAAGGCTTCGGACCCCGCGACTGCTGGGAGCAGCGGACGGCGTGGGAGACGCCCCAGGTCGCGCGACTCCGGATCGATCTCGGCCTCAGCGCGCACGCGATCCCGACGTCGCGCCTCGCCCTCTGGCGCAGCGGCCTCGGCGCGGTTCCCAGCGATCCGCTCGGCCCCGACCTCTATTCCGGCACGTTCGATCTCAAGACCGTCGGCTTCGTCTCGCGCGCCGTCTACGTCGGAGGCGAGATTGATCTGGGGTTCGGTGGCGCGTCGTCGGTCATCCTCGGCCCGCCGCCGAGCACAGTGTCGACGACGGGCCCCGCAGTCCACTTCGTCGGCGGCGCCATCGTCGGCGCGCAGACGATCCGAAAGGGGCCCTTCCAGCTGCGAGGGGAGATCTTCGGTGGCGGGCGGCTCGTCGTGGTCGGCGGCAAGGACGACGCGGCCGCGAGCGCGACGTCCGGCGCAGCATTTCTCGGCGGGGCGTGGGTCGTCGAGCCGCGTGCGGCGGTCGACGTGTGGCTCACGCCGGACACGACGCTGGGGCTTTGGGCGGGCAGCGACGTCCTCCAGCGTGGCGCGTGGTCGACCGGGATCGCTTTCGCGTTTCACTCACGCAGCTTCGACGCTCGCTGATCGCGTCGACGATCGCCTCAGCGCGCCGCTTCTGCGAGGGCGCGCTCGACGGCCCCGACGAGCTCCGTCATCGGCCGCGCGCCGACGAGTCGCCGCCCGTTCACGAACAGCGTCGGCGTGCCGGTCACGCCCAGCGCGTCGGCGTCCTGCGCGTCCGCCGACACGCGCGCGTTGGTCGCCGGGTCGTCGAGATCGCGGCGAAACCGATCCATGTCGAGCCCCGCCGCGGCAGCGTGCGACTCGAGCCCTGCGCGATCGAGGCTGGTCTGGTGCGCAAACATCTCGTCGTTGAGCGCCCAGAATTTCCCCTGCGCTTGCGCTGCCACGCCCGCCTTCGCGGCGAGACGCGCGCTCGAGTGCATCGGCAGCGGCTTCGCCTTGTAGAGCACCTTCACCTTGTCGGGGTACAGCGTCTGGAGCTCGCGCAGCCTCCCGTCGAGGCGCGCGCAGAAGGGGCACTGGAAGTCCGTGAAGACGACCACGCTGACCTTTGCGTCGTCGGCGCCGCGCATCGGCGCGCCGTCGGTGCGAATGGCCTTTACCTCGTCGGGCGCTGGCGCGTCGTCCTTTGCGTGGCACGGCGCCCCGACCTCCTCCGGCGCGATCGGCGCGATCGGCGCGTCCTTGACGAGGCGCGCGTAGATCCGCTCTCGCGGCTCGCCCGAACGGAAGAGCGCGGTCGCCTTGAAGAGATCGTCGGCGAGCACCGTCGCGAACATGTCGATCGGCTGCGCGCCCTCGATGCGCCGCCCGTCGACGAACGACGTCGGCGTGCCGGTGACGCCGAGGTTCTGCGCGAGCTCCTCGGAGCGCATGAGCGCCTTGTGCATCGCCTCCCCGTTTCGCGCCGCCTCCCAGCGCGGCATGTCGAGCCCGGCGGCGCGCGCAGCCGCGACGATCGCGGCCTCGCCCCCCGGCGTCGCGTCGAAGAGGCGCGCGTGGAGCTCGGCGAAACGCCCTTGCTCGGCCGCCGCCAGCGCTGCCAGCGCCGCTACGCGCGCGTGCGTGTGCATCGGCAGTGGCCGGTTCGCGAAGACGACGCGGAGATCGTCCCCGTGCTTCGCCCGCAGCGTCGCGAAGTTCTCGTTCGCGCGCGCGCTGAACGGACACTCGTAGTCGACGAACGACACCACGGTGACCAGCGCGCGCGCGTCGCCGAGCGCAGGCATGCCTTCGACCGGGACACGCGGCGCGTCGATCGCGGCGGCGGCGTTGGCGATCGGAGGCGCGTGCGGCGCCTCGGTGGTGGGGGTCGTGTCGGAGCAGCTCGTGGCCGCCGTCATCATGGACAGCACCACTCCCGAGATCATCGCGCGCATGTTCGCCTCCGGGCGTTGTCGCCCGCGACGCGCGGGCTCACCCGGTCATGGCCGCGCGACGGAGCAAGTTACGTCGGCCACGCACGCGGTCGCCGCGTTCATCATCGACATCGACATTCCGCCGCTCGCCGTGCGCGTCTCCATCGGAGCGTCGCACGCCGTGTGATCGATCCCGGGCGGCATGCACGCCGCGACGCGCATCGTCATCGGCGCCTCGTCCCAGCTTCCCCCCGCCGCCGTCGCGCCGAGATCGGCCTGCGCGGGCTCGGTCCCGGCGCGCAGACCTGCGCGGACACCGATCGCCGTGACCGGCGCGAACGCCATCGCCACGCACGCCGCGGCGGCCGCCACCATCGACGCGAGCACGCCGCTCTTCCGGAAACGCTCGCGCCGTCGATCGAGCACTGCGAAGACGCCGCTCGGCTCCAGCGCGACGTCGAGCACGCGCGCGCGCCGCACGAACAGCTCGCGCTCTTCGAGGAGGCGATCGAGCTCGGCGGCGCACTGCTCGCACTCGGTGACGTGAGCCTCGAGCCACGCGTCCGTGTGCTCGTTCGTGCCGCGCCCGCGGTCCCCACGGAGCGCGAGATCCTCGAGCGCCTCGACGTGCGCGCAGGGCTTCATTTCAGGCCTCCCGCGCGGTACTCGTCGAGCGCGCCGCGCAACACCTCGCGCGCGCGGAAGATCTCGATTTTGACCTTGGCGAGCGTCCAGCTCATCGCCTCGGCGATCTCTTCGTACGCAAGGCCGTGGTCGAAGCGGAGAAGCAACGCGGCGCGTCGGTCCTCGCCGAGACGCTCGAGGGCGGCGCCGACGACACGCACGCTCTCCTGATCGAGCAGCACTGACTCCGGCGACCCCATGCGGCAGACGGCATCGGCGGCCTCGTGCACGCCGTCTTCAGCGACGAAGATTCGCCCGTGCCGCATGCGCGCGCGCCTCACCTCGAGAGACACGTTGCGCGCGATCGCGAAGAGCCACGGCACCGATCGGCCGCGATCGTCGAGCGAGCCGAGGCGACGGAACGCCCGGCAGAACGTCTCCTGGGTGGCGTCGGCGGCGAGGGCGGCGTCCCCGAGGAGATCGCGCAAGAAGCGGTGGATGGGCGGCGCGTGGCGCGCGTAGAGCTCGGCGAGCGCGGCCCGATCGTCGGCTTCGGTCGCACCTTCTCCTGCCTGGGAGCGCGCCTCGGCGAGCGCGACGGGAAGAAGGGGAGCTCGGAAGATCGCCACGACCTGAATGTGGCCCGAGCGCGGCCGAAGTTACAGGGCGTCGCGAATTATTTTTTTCTCGCCGGCCAGAAGCTCCCGTCCGATCGACCACGCGGTGAGCGGGCCTCGGTAAATGAAGCCTGTGTAGAGCTGGACGAGATCGGCCCCCGCGTCCAGGAGCGCCTTGGCGTCGCCGCCGGTCTCGACGCCGCCGACGCCGATGACGCATGGCCCTTTGCCGAGGCGCGCGCGCACACGGGTCACCACTTCGAGGGAGCGCGCGCGAAGCGGCGGGTCGCTGAGACCCCCCGCGCCGATCGCCGCGACGTCGGCGGCGAGAGTACGAAGGCCGGCGCGCCCGACCGTCGTGTTCGTCGCAACGACGCCGGCGAGACCGACCTCCTTGGCGACGTCGCACACCTGATCGACGTCCTCATCCGTGAGATCGGGCGCGATCTTGACGAGCAGCGGCACCTTGCGGCCTGTGCGATCCCGCTCCTCTACGAGCGCGCCGAGGAGCGTGCGCGCGAGCTCGGCCCCCTGGATGGCGCGCAGATCCTTGGTGTTCGGCGACGACACGTTCACCACGACGAAGTCCGCCACGCGCTGCGCCGCACGAAAGCTCGCGAGGTAGTCCTCGACGACGCCCTCGATCGGGTCCACCGGCACGACGCGCGATTTGCCGATGGAGACCCCGACCGGGACGCCGATCGCGCGAGCCCCGCCGCGCGCGTCGATTCGCGCCACCACTCGCTCGGCGCCTTGGTTCGGAAAGCCGAGGCGGTTCACGAGCGCGCGATCCTCCGGCAGACGAAAGAGGTTCGGGAGCGGGTTCTCCTCTTGTCCCTGCGCCGTCACCGTCCCCAGCTCGACGTGCCCGAAGCCCAGGCTCGCCAGCGCCCGCGCGCGCATCGCGTTCTTGTCGAAGCCGCCCGCGAGGCCGATTGGGGAAGGGAAGGTGAGCCCCATCACCTCGCGCCGCAGCCGCGCGTCCGGCGAGAACATCGCCCTCGCCATCCACCGGAGCGGCGCAACGTGCTCGAGGGCGCCGAGGCAGGCCATCCCGACCGCGTGGGCGGTTCGCGGCGAAAGGGAGAAGAGGAGCGGCCGGACGAGCCCGTACACGCCCCATCGCTACCACATGCCGGCGCGGCGTCGCCGGCCCCAAATTCGCCAAATTCCGCGGAGCGACGTACTGCGTCAATCGCGCAGCCCCTTTTCAATCGACCGGGCGCGGCTATAGTCCGCGAACTCACCCCCTGCGAGGAGCCCGCCCGTGATCATCGGAGTCCCGAAAGAAATCAAAGTCCGCGAGTACCGAGTCGGAATGACCCCCGCGGGCGTGCGCATGCTCACGTCGCGAGGCCACAAGGTCCTCGTCGAGAAGGGCGCCGGCGAGGGCAGCGGGATCAAGGACGCCGAGTACGTCGCGCAGGGTGGCACCATCGTCGCGACCGCCGCGGACGCGTGGGGCGCCGACATGGTCGTCAAGGTCAAGGAGCCGCTCCCCGCCGAGTACGGCTTCTTCCGCGAGAACCTGATCCTCTACACGTACCTCCACCTCGCGCCGGAGCCGGAGCTCACGAAGCAGCTCGCCGCCAAGAAGGTCGCGAGCGTCGCGTACGAGACGATCGAGCTCGCCGACGGCTCGCTTCCGCTCCTCCGGCCGATGAGCGAGGTCGCGGGGCGCATGGCCGTGCAGGTCGGCGCGACGTGCCTCGAGAAGGAGAAGGGCGGCAAGGGCGTCCTCCTCGGCGGTGTCCCCGGCACCCGCCGCGGCCGCGTCGTCATCCTGGGCGGCGGCGTCGTCGGCCGAAACGCTGCGACGATCGCGATCGGCATGGGCGCGCAGTGCACCGTGCTCGACGTCCGCGCCGACACGATGGCGTACCTCGAAGACGTGTTCGGCGGCGCGATCGAGACGCTCTACTCGAACCCCACCAACATCGAGCAGGCGGTGGCCCGCGCGGATCTCGTCGTTGGCGGCGTCCTCCTCGCCGGCGCCCGCGCGCCGAAGCTCGTCACCGAGGACATGCTGAAGCGCATGGAGCCGGGCAGCGTCGTCGTCGACGTCGCGGTCGACCAGGGCGGCTGCATCGAGACGTGCCGCCCGACGACCCACGACAACCCGACCTACGAGGTCCACGGCGTCGTCCACTACTGCGTCGCCAACATGCCGGGCGCCGTCTCGCAGACGAGCACCTGGGCGCTCACCAACACCACGATGGCCTACGCTGTGAAGATGGCGGACCTCGGGCTCGTCGCGGCGGCGAAGGCCGACATTGCTCTCGCCAAGGGGCTCAACGTCTACAAGGGCCAGATCGTCTACGAGGCCGTCGCCCAGGCGCACAAGATGGAGTACGTGCCGCTCGCGAAGGTGCTCGGCTAGTCGCGCGCGCGTGAAGCTCGCGGAGCTCGTTCGCGGCGTGCGGCTCTTGTCGCTCGACGCGGGAAATACCGTCATTTTCCTCGATCATGGCCGCCTCGCGGAGCTGGCGTCGCGGCACGGTCTCGTGACCGACGCCCGGGCGCTCACGCGCACCGAGGGGGCGGCGAAGCGTCGTCACGCCGAGGGCCGCATGGTCGACGTGCGCTGGTCGAAGGAGGACGCGCCCGGCGCGCGCGGTTGGGGCGCCATGGTCGCGACGATCGTCTGCGAGGCGGGTCTCCCCGAGGCGAAGGCGCCGGCATTCCTGGACGAGGCGTGGCCGCTCCACGTGGCGAAAAATTTCTGGTGCAAGGTGCCGGAGGGCTTCGGCGACGCGATCGAGCGCGCGCGCCGCAAGGGCGTACAGATCGTTCTCGTGTCGAACTCCGAGGGGATGCTCGCGGAGCTCTTCACCGAGCTCGGCATCGTGGAGCACTTCGATCTCCTCCTCGACAGCGGCATCATCGGCCTGGAGAAGCCCGATCCGCGCTTCTTCGACGTCGCGCTGAAGAAGCTCCGCGTCCCCGCCGAAGAGGCGCTGCACCTCGGCGACATGCACTCGACCGACATCGTCGGCGCGCGCGCGGCCAAGATGCGCGCGGCCCTCATCGACCCGCACGGGCACTACGAGGGCATGTACCCCGACGTCCCGCGCGTGCCGGGGGTCGTCGAGGTGGCCCTGGCCCTCGCGGCGCGCTGAATCAGGTCGCGCGTCCGGCGCGTCGTTCGATCCACGCGGCTGCGACGGCCAGCGCCACGTACGCCGCCAGCGCCTGGACCGCGAACTCCGCGGGGCTCTTCGGCGCCGGCATGAACGGCGTCGCGACGAGGAGGACGATCATCACCGCCCCCAGCGTACGCATCGGCCGCGCGCGTCCGAGCGTCGGCTGCGCGCGCGCGAGCAGCGCCCATCCGGCGGCGAAGGTCGCCAGCTCGAACGCGATCGAGAGCGCGCGGTGGTTCCAGAGCCCGAGCCCGATCTTCGTCGACGTGTCTCCGAGGAGCGGCAAATCGTGCGTGTGCATGGGGACGTCGAGCACGAAATGCGAGAACACCGCTGCCCCGACCGCGAGCGCCTCGCTCCGGCCGCCGCGCGAAACCTTCCACACCACCCCCGCGAGGACCGCCCATCCGGCCGCGCCGATCAGGCTGTGCGAGTACGGCATGAAGACGAGATCGTATGCGTTGACCTCGGTGAACCCCGGCACGATGCGCAGCCGCTCCACGCCGGCGAGGACCAGCCCGCAAAACAGGAAGTCGAGCGCCTGCACCGCCACGAAGTACACGGCCAGCGGAACCTTCGGCGCCGCGGCCTTGAGCGCGAGCGACGCGCCGTAGTGTCCGATGAACATCCCTCGGTGCTACCGTGTTTGCCCCATGTCCTCCAAGCTCATCGCGCTCCTTCCCGGCGACGGCATCGGCCCCGAGGTCATCGCGCAGGCACGGCGGATCCTCGATTTTTATCGAGAAAAGCGCGGCTTGCCGCTGGAGCTTTGGGATCTCGATCTCGGTGCGGACCGCTTCATGAAAGACGGCGTCACCTACCCCAAGGACGTCGCCGACCGCATCCGCAACGACGCGAGCGCCGTCCTCCTCGGCGCGCTCGGCGATCCGCGCGTGAAGAGCATCGAGTACGCGCGCGAGATCCTCTTCGGTCTCCGCTTCGGGCTCGATCTCTACGCCAACGTCCGGCCCGTCAAAGCGCTCTCCGATCGTCTCGTCCCGCTCAAGGGCCGCACAGCGAAGGACGTCGACCTCACGGTGTTTCGCGAGAACACCGAGGGCATCTACGTCGGCATGGGCGGTCAGTTCAAGAGGGGCACGCCCGACGAAATCGCCATCAACGAGGACCTCAACACGCGAAAGGGCGTCGAGCGCCTCATCCGTGCGGGCTTCGAGTTCGCGAAGAAGCACGGCAAGAAGCGCGTGCACATGGCCGATAAATCGAACGCGATGAAGCACGCGCACGAGCTCTGGTACCGCTGCTTCTTCGAGGTGGCGAAGGAGTACGCCGGCATCGAGGCGGTCCACGTCTACGTCGACGCGCTGTGCCTGTACCTCGTGCAGGATCCGTCGCCGTTCGAGGTCGTCGTCACGTGCAACCTCTTCGGCGACATCGTGACCGATCTCGGCGCCGCGCTCCAAGGAGGGCTCGGGATGGCGGCGAGCGCGAACGTGCACGCCGCCGATCCGTCGCGCGTGGCGATGTTCGAGCCGGTGCATGGATCCGCGCCGCCGCTCGCGGGGAAGAACCTCGCGAACCCCCTCGCGTCGGTGCTCACGGTAGGGATGATGCTCGCGTACCTCGGCTGGCCGGCCGAGGAGGCGCGGCTCGAGGCGCTCGTCGCGCGCGCGATCGAAGAGAAGAAGTGCACGCGCGACGTCGGCGGCGAGCTCGGCACGCGCGAGGTCGGCGACTGGGTGCTCGCCGAGCTCGCGTCGTCGTTCTGACGGGCGGTCGCCTCAGATCCCGGCGTCGAAGCCGGGAAAGCCCGGCGCGCACACGCCCGCGAAGCCCGGCACCGTCTGGCAAGTGAGGCCGGTCTGGCACGCGTGGGTCGCGTCGCACGCCTGGCCTGTCCCGCCGTTCGAGCATTGACCGAGCGGCGCGCCCGTCGCGACGGAGACGCACGCGTCGCCGGTCGGGCAGTTCTTCGCGTCCTTGCACATGCCGGGCATGCAGAAGCGTCCCTTGCCTTGGATGTAGCCGTCGTTGCACACCGCGCCGAGCTGGCCGATGGGGCAGCTACCGTCCTGGCCGCACGACGGAAACGTCAAGCACGTGTTCGATTGCCCCTGCTTGCCGGCGAGGCACACCGAATTCGTGTCGCAGCCGTCGTTCGCGCCGGGCGGCGGCTTGCACGTCGGGCTCGTCGCGGGCACGACGCTGCACAGGCCGCTCACGCACGCCTGGTTGCTCGCGCACTCGGTGTCCTTGGTGCAGCCGGCGGGGCCCGTCTTGTTCTGGCAGGTCTTGCTGAAGCCGGTGTCGCAGTACTGGTTCGCCGCGCAGTTGCCGTCGTTGGTGCAGCCGTACGCGCAGATGCCGTTGAAGCAGAACTCGCCCGAGGGACACGGCTTGCTCGAGCTGCAAAGAAAGTCGGGTCCGCCGCCTCCGCCGCCTCCACCTCCGCTCGTTCCGCTGCTTCCGCTGCTTCCGCTGCTGCCGGTGCTCGTCGTGCTGCTGCACGCCGCGATCACGCCGAGCGCGGCAATGGCCGCTCCGAGAAACTTCGCTCGCATCATCATGTTTCGCGCTCCCTATTCGTTCAAGAGGAGGCGCGCGCGCGGGCATGCATCGCCGCGGGCTTTGCGCCTTCCGAGGGGAAAGACACGGCGCGGGCGGTTCGTAGCGCGAAAGGGCGCTCTTTTTCTCGAATCGAGGCCTGATCGGAAAAGCCGGTCAGGCCTTCCCGTCAGGAGCGCTTCGCTCCGCTGCGCTTCGCTCCACTCAGCGCCCGGGAGGGGTCTTGAGGTACCGCTCGAGGGAGAGCTCGAGGCGACTGTGGACCAACCGCAGGACGCTTGCGTACTCGTCCTCGGCGATGCCGAGGCGCGCGATGACCGCCGCGCGAACAGCGTCGAGGAGCGCCTGATGCGCGCGCACGACCCAGCGCGCGGCCGTCGTCTTGTGAACGCCGTAGAGGGCGCCGATGGCCTCGACCGTCAGATCCTCACCGAACGCGTAGCGGAGGAGCGAGCGATCGCGATCGGGGAGCCCTGCGAAGGCTTCGGGGAACGACGCGCGAAACGCGGCGCGGTAGGCCTCTTTCGCGCCGCCGAGGTCGGGCGCGCCGCCGTCGCCGAGGAGGGAGGCGAGGAGATCCTCTTCGAAAGGGACCTCGCGGCTGGGGCGCGTCGCGAGGTTCAGGATCATGCGGCTCAAGAGGACGCGCAGCCATGCGCGCAAGTCGCCGCGCCCGCCGTACTCGGCGATGGCCGGCCGCGCGCCCACGTCCGCGACGAAGAGCTTGTGCCGGACGACCTGCGTGAGCTCGTCGGCGGGGGGGAGCGTCGCGCGCGTACGCCGCATCGCGCGCGCGATCTCCGCGAAATAGGCGCGCTCGAAGGCCCCGAGCGCCGCGCCGTCACCACGCGCGCACGCGCACGCGAGGTAGAGATCGCTCGTGCGAAGGGCCGCGTGCTTGCCGGCCTCTTTGGCGCTATCCATTCGGTCGGTCACGTAGGCGGCGAATTCCTCCTCGCCCACGTCGACCCCCGGCCACGCCGCGCGCGCGGCTTGCCAGTCGGGACCGAGCGCAGAAGCCATGTTCGATCCGAAGATACCGCAGGCGGCGCGCTGCTTGGACGACAACACGATGGCGTCCTTCGTCGCGGGGGAGAGCCTCGAGGGCGAAGTGGAGGAGATCCGGGCGCACATCGACGGGTGCGCGGCGTGCCATGCGCTCGCGGCCTCCGTCGCCCGGACGGCGTTCACGCTCGACGCGGAGGGCGGCGACCCTGCGGTTGCGACCACTCTGTCGGCCGAGGCGGATCTCTCGCGCTTGTTGGCCCGCGCGCGTGCACGGGTTCGCCCCGGCACGAAGCTCGGGCGCTACGTCGTGGGAGAGACGCTCGGCCATGGCGGGATGGGCACCGTGTACGTCGCGCACGATCCGGAGCTCGCGCGGGACGTCGCGCTCAAGGTGGTCGCGCACGCGGCGCTCGACTCGGAGGCCCAGCGAAAGCGCCTCGTCCGCGAAGCACGGGCCGCCGCGCAGCTCCAGCACCCCAACGTCGTCACGATCTTCGACGTCGGGCAGCTCGACGAAGCCACGTACCTCGCGATGGAGCTAGTGAAGGGCAAGTCGCTCCGCGCTCACGTCGGTGACGCGTCCATTTCGCTCGCGCGCCGCGTGTCGTGGCTGGCGGACGTCGCGCGCGCGCTCGGCGTCGCGCATGCCCAGGGGCTTGTCCATCGCGACGTGAAGCCCGAGAACGTAATGGTGCGCGCGGACGGCGTCATCAAGGTCGTCGACTTCGGGATCGCACGCCACGTCGACGTCCCGGGGGCGGAGGCCGTCGCGGGGGGCCAGGTCTCCACGGTCACCCAGAGCGACGCGGTGGTGGGGACGCCGATGTACATGGCGCCCGAGCAGCTGCGCGGCGAGATCGTGGACGGGCGATGCGATCAGTTCGCGTGGGGGGTGCTCGCGTACGAGCTTCTAACCGGCACGCGGCCGTGGAGCGGGAAGGGGTTCTCGCTCGTCTCGCAGATCCTGAGCACGGATCTGCCGCGCCTCCCGCCGTCCGGTGGGTCGTCCATTCCGCCGGCGCTCGACGCGGTCGTGCGTCGGGCGACGCAAAAGGCGCCGGCAGATCGTTTCGGTGCGATGGCAGACATCGTAGGTGCGCTCGAGGGCTACGATCAGACCACGGCGCGGCCTGGTCGGCGGACTCGACGCTTCGCGCTGGCCGCCGTCCTCCTCGCAGCGGTTGCGGCGTTCGCCTTCCGCGATCGCTTTCGGTCCGCCACGACCGCGACCGCGACCGCGACCGCGACCGCGACCGCGACTCCGACCGCGACCCCGACCGCGACTCCGACCCCGACCCCGACCCCGACCGCGACTCCGACTCCGACTCCGACCGCGACTCCGACTCCGACCGCGACTCCGACTCCGACTCCGACTCCGATTCGGCCTGCTCGTCCCCCCGCCACCGCCGCGAGGCCGCCGGCGTCGGCGCGGCCGCCGAGCTGCGATCCTCCGTTCACGTGGCAGGGTGGCGTCAAGATTCCCAAGCCGGACTGCCCGCTCGACTAGCCGCGGCCACGGCGCTAGGGTCCTGCCGTGCGTCTCCGTGTGCCTCGCCGTGCGTCGTTTTTCGCGGCGGCGCTCACCGGCGTGGCGATGATGGCTTCGACCAGCGCGCGCGCCGACGCGCCCGATCGGACGGCGTGCGTGGACGCGTACGTCGCCGCGCAAGACGCGCGTAAGGGCGGAGCCCTGCTCACGGCGCGCCGGAAGCTCGAGGTCTGCACCGACGCCGCCTGCCCAGGCATGGTCCAGCGCGACTGCGCGCAGTGGCTCGAGGAGGTGAGCCGCGCGCTGCCCTCGATCGTCCTCGTCGCGCGCGACTCCGCAGGCCACGATCTTCTCGACGCCACTGCGACGGTCGACGGCGCCCCCGCGCGCCTCGACGGCCGCGTCCTCCCGCTCGATCCTGGCAAGCACACCATCGTCGTCCGCTCGAGCAAGGGCGAGCGCCGGGAGGAGACGGTGCTCCTCGTACAGGGGGAGCACGATCGCTCGATCGCCATCCTCTTTCCGGCGGCTCCGACTCCGACTCCGACTCCGACTCCGACTCCGACTCCGACTCCGACTCCGAGCTCGATTCCGATTCCGACCTGGATCCTCGGCGGGCTCGGTGTTGTGTCGCTCGGCGTCTTCGGCGGCTTCGCCATCGCGGGCGCGAACGATCGCGCGCACCTCGGCTGCGATCGAGGCTGTTCGAGCGGGAGCTACGGGACGGTGAACCGCGAGTTCGTCGCCGCGGACGTCGCGCTCGGCGCCGGGATCGTGCTCGTCGGCGCGGCGTTCGTTTGGTGGCTCGTCGATCGCCCCGCGCGATCCGCGCGCACCGGCTTCCGCGCGCCCGAAGTGGGAGGCGCATTTTGAGCCCGCGCCGACTCACCGCGCTCGCCCTCGCGTGCGTGGCGGCGGCCGGCGCCGGTTGCCAATGGGTGCTCCCGCTCCACCAAGAGGACGAGGCTACGTTCCGCGACGGCGCGGCGCCCGGCGGCGAAGGCGGCGCCGTCGACGCGACCACTCCCGATGCGATCGTGTCGTCGGACGGCGCCGTGACGGATGGAACGCCGCGCCCGGACACAGGGTGCAGCACGCCCTGGACCTACTACCCGCCGTGCGATGACTGCCTAAACCGAAACTGCTGCGAGGAGCTCACGCGGTGCTTCGTCACCAACGCCGAGTGCAAGGCGCTCGGCGACTGCATCGGCAAGTGCGGCTTCGATTTCATCACCTGCCCTCAGAACTGCGCGGCGGCTCACGACGGCGGGATCGACGACTACAACCGTGCCAACGCGTGCTCGACGAACCGCTGCACACCCGATTGCAAGACGCCGAATGACGCCGGAGCCGGCTAGGTATCGGGTCAATTTAGCGAATTATTGATGAGTAAATTCAATAAGTTGATCTGACTTCGCCCACGGGACCCGCTCACTTACCCAATGCCAGCCGGGCTCGTGCGTTCAAAGCCCCAAGGCGTTTCTTTCGCTGCCCACACGCGCCCACTCTTTTTCTCTCCGGTCAGGAACTTCCGTCGCCCTGTCTTGTCTCCCCCCCTGCGGAAGACAAAATGGGTGCTGCCGTACAACTTTTTGTCTGGCTGTACGTCTGACTGCCTGCAGCTGAGGTTCGTGGCGCGCGTAACCGGGAGAGCGAATGGGTCTGAAGGCGTGGAACGTTGTGGTCCTGGCGGCGCTGGCCTCGTTGTGGCTCGCGTCGGGAACCCAGCGTGAGAAGCCCATTCTGAACGAGCAGCAGTCGATGCGCGTTCGGGCTCTCGAGACGCAGGTCGCTGAGCGGCCGGCCGATCCCATCGCCGTACGCGATCTCGCGCAGGCCTACCTCGATGCGCGCGTGCCGGGTCTGGCGCTCAACGTCGTCGAGTCGGCGCCGCCGCAAGTGCGCACCGAGCCGATCATCGATCACCTCTATGCGCGCGCGCTCCTCGAGCAAGGGCGCGCCGTCGATGCGCTCGCCGCGGAGCAGCGCGTGCTCGACGCGTGCGAGCCCGGCATCGACGGCATCTCGCGCTGCGACACCTGGCTCTTGGCATCCGCGACGCGCCGCGCCGACATCATGCGCCAGCTCGTCGAGCTCGGAGTCGAGGACGCGAACGCTCATCCCGAGGCGAGCGCCGTCGCTTATCACAACGCCACGCGCCAAGCGCGTCTCGCGGTTCGCTGAAACGACGACGAGCCAGGCTACGGCCGGCAAGCCGCCACTTCCTCTCCTCTGTTGCCGTTTCCCGAACCCCCCCTCGACGGAGCGTCGTGCGTCAAAGCTCGCCCTTGCCCCGCCTCACCAACAACCTTCTCTCGCTCGTCGTCGCGGCTTCCGCGCTGGCGACGGCGTTTGGCTCGACCGGCTGCGCCATGCCGTTCGCGCGCGCGAAAGGTCCGGCGGTCAGGCCCGCCGCGCAGACGCAAGAAGACCCGCGCGTCCTCTTCGCGCCGCCGATCTCGCTCCTCGAAGGGGACGACGTGATCGTTCGCGTCGTCGGGCCGCAGATGAATTGCTCCGGCACGCTCGTCGAGGACGATCTCGTCCTCACCGCACACCACTGCATCGTGCGCCGCGGGCCGAAGGGCGAGTACACGAAGGACGTCCTCGATCCGGCGTCGGTCGGCGTCGAGCTCGGGGGCGACTATCTCCCGTGGGGCAGCGTGGGCGTGTCGGCCATCGTCGCACCTCCGTGCGGTGAGGCGGGCGGCAACGGGGACGTCGCAGTGCTGGTGCTGAAGCGCAAGCTCGCCGGCATGATGACGAAGAACCCGCTCAAGGCGCCGCCGCCCAAGGCGCGCCTCGATCACCCGCCGGAGATCGGCGAGGAGCTCGCGCCCGCCGGCTTCGGACGCTGCGCGCTCTCCGACGACGGCATCCGCCGCAAGGTCCGACCGGGCGGTCACGTCCGCGCGATCACGAGCGAGACGCTGATGCTCACCGCTTCGATTTGCCCCGGCGACTCCGGCGGCCCCATCATCTCGCGCCGCACCAACGAGGTCGTCGGCGTCATCAGCCTGAGCGCGATGGATGGCGACGAGAACACTCGCAACCTCTCCGTCTTCGCGCGAATCGACACGTACCGGAAGGTCTTCGGCCAGGCGCGCGCGATCGCCGACGGCGCCTCTGCCGCCGAGCTCCCGCCGCTCGAATGCCAGTAAATTACGGTCGTTTCCGCGGCTAGTGATCCGGGGCGGGGTGGATTACCCTCTTCTCCTTGCGCGTTTCGTGACGCGAACAGGCGAGAGGTGGACGGATCATGTGCGGAATCGTTGCGTACGTCGGCTCCAAGGAATGCGCCCCCCTGCTCGTCGAGGGGCTGCGGCGGCTGGAGTACCGCGGGTATGACTCGGCGGGGCTTGCCGTGCACACCGGGCGCGGCGGCGTCGAGATCGTCCGCGCCGTCGGCAAGCTGAGCAACCTCGACCTCGCGCTGAAGAAGCAGTCGCTCGCCGGCATCACCGGCATCGGCCACACGCGCTGGGCGACGCACGGCCGTCCCAGCGAGGCCAACGCGCACCCGCACGTCGCCGGAAAAGTGGCCGTCGTCCACAACGGCATCATCGAGAACCACGTCGCGCTCCGCAAAGAGCTCGAGTCGCGCGGCGTCCGCTTCTCCAGCGACACCGACACCGAGATCGTCGCGCACCTCGTCGACGAGGCCATGCGCGGCGGCGTCACGAGCCTCGGCGAGGCCGTCCGCGCCGCACTGAAACGCGTACAGGGCGCGTACGCGATCGCCGTCGTCAGCGGCGACTCCCCCGACGAGATCGTCGTCGCCAAGCACGACTCCCCGCTCGTCCTCGGCATCGGCGACGGCGAGACCTTCGCCGCCAGCGACATCCCCGCGCTGCTCGCGCACACGCGCGACGTCGTGCTCCTTCAAGACGGAGAGATGGCGGTCCTCCGCAAGGGCGGCGCCGAGATCACCAAGATCGCCGACAGCACGCCGGTGACGCGCGCGTCGAAGCGCATCGACTGGTCGCCGACGCAGGCCGAAAAGGGCGGCTACAAGCACTTCATGCTCAAGGAGATCCACGAGCAGCCGCGCGCCGTCGAGGACACGCTGCGCGGCCGCGTCGATCTTCAGAACGCGGACATCGTCGGCGCCGAGATCGGCATGACCGACGAGCTCGCGAAGAAGATCACGCGCGTCTACTTCGTCGCCTGCGGCACGAGCGCGCACGCCGCGATGGCCGGGCGGTATTGGGTCGAGCAGCTCGCCAAGATCCCGTCGACCGTCGAGATCGGCAGCGAGGTGCGCTACCGCGAGCCGGTCTTCACGAAGACCGATCTCATCGTCGCCGTCAGCCAGAGCGGCGAGACGCTCGACACGATGGCCGCCGTGAAGACCGCGAAGGCCGCCGGCGCGCACATCCTCGCCGTCGCCAACGTCCTCGACAGCGCGATCCCGCGAGCCAGCGACGGCGCGCTCTACACCCACGCCGGGCCCGAGATCGGCGTCGCGTCGACCAAGTGTTTCACGACACAGCTCGCCGCGCTCCTCATGCTCGCCATCTACCTCGGCAAACGCCGCGGCACGATCAACGCCGATGAATCGCGCCGCCTCCTCGACGCGCTGTGGCACGTCCCGCATCAGATGCGTGAGGTCCTCCTCAAGTCCGACGAGATCAAGCTCATCGCGAAGAAGCACATGCGCGCGCGCGACATGCTCTTCCTCGGCCGAGGCACCGGATTTCCGATCGCCCTCGAGGGCGCGCTCAAGCTGAAAGAAATTTCCTACATCCACGCCGAGGGCTACGCGG
This sequence comes from Polyangiales bacterium, assembly GCA_038231275.1. Classification (GTDB taxonomy): domain Bacteria; phylum Myxococcota_A; class Polyangia; order Polyangiales; family Polyangiaceae; genus JANYHK01. The sequence continues at coordinate 63,659 of JBBRLQ010000006.1, read as the reverse complement.
CGGGCGAGATGAAGCACGGCCCGATCGCGCTCATCGACGAAGAGATGCCGGTGTGCGTCGTGTGCCCGCGCGACGCGCACTACGAGAAGACCTTGTCCAACATGCAGGAGGTCAAGGCGCGCGAGGGTCAGCTCATTGGCATCTGCACGCAGGGCGATTTCGAGGTGCATCGCCTCTGCTCCGGCAACGAGGGCGGTCCGCGCAGCAGCCGCTCCGGTCACGGCGCGGCCGACGCGCCCGACGTGATCGAAGTGCCGGAGGCGCAGCCCGAGGTTCTCCCGCTCCTCACGGTGATCCCGCTCCAGCTCCTCGCGTACTTCGTCGCCGACTTGAAGGGCACCGACGTCGACCAGCCGCGCAACCTCGCCAAGACGGTGACCGTCGAATGATGCGCGCCGCGATCGTCGTCGTCGCCGCGCTCGTGGCCGCCTGCGGTGCGCCCAAGCAGCCTGCGAGCGTCCTGGCCGACGATTCGGTCACGCCGTCGAACAAGGACGACATCCAGCGCTTCCCCGACGAGACGGTCATCAACGAGAAGCAGTACGTCGAGTGGAAGGCCGCTCCAGTGCGCGCCAATCACCCCGACGGACGGCTCGTCGCAATCCTCACGCGAGGCAACCCTGTCGCGAAGGTCGCGCGTCGCGGAGATTTTTTTCTCGTCAGCTTCACGAACCCCGACGATCCGTCGAAGCGATGGAGCGGGTGGGTCCACAAGAACGTGTTCGTGCCGGGGACCGAGCCGTTCCCACCGGTGGGCAACCCGCAGCGTTGCCAGAACGACGGCGACTGCGGCTCGGTCGCGAAGTGCTCCGGCGTGGCGTCGACGGGGCCGAGCGGCCTCGACGGTTTCAAGTTCTGCGCACAAAAGTAGGGTAGAAGCCTCCAAGCTGGATGGTCTTCAACTCGCTGACGTTCATCGTCTTCTTCGCGACGATCCTCGTCCTTCACAACCTGCCGCTACCGTGGACCGCGAAGAAGGTCGTGCTCCTCGTCGGGAGCTACCTCTTCTACGCGGCGTGGAACCCGCCGTTCATCGTCCTCTTGTGGGCGTCCACGGTCGTCGACTGGCTCGTCGCGCGGCAAATCCACCTCCAGACGAACCCGAAGCGACGCAAGGCGTGGCTCGTGATCTCGCTCGTCGTGAACCTCGGGTTCTTGGGGTTCTTCAAGTACGGGCCGTTCATGCTCCACAACTGGCAGGTGCTGATGGCCGCCGTCGGGGTGACGTACGTGCCGCCGTCGTGGAACATCGTCCTGCCCGTCGGCATCTCGTTCTACACGTTCCACTCGATGTCCTACACGCTGGACATCTACTGGCGTCGCGTGAAGCCGATTCCCAAGTTGTTCGACTTCGCGCTGTTCGTCGCGTTCTTCACGCATCTGGTGGCCGGGCCGATTCTGCGTACCAGCGATCTCGTTCCGCAGTTCGAGAAGCCGCGGAAAGCGACGCGCGATCAGCTCCTCTGGGGGCTCGCCCTCATGACGTTGGGGATCTTCGAGAAGGTGGTGCTCGCCGACGGGGGCTTCGCGCCGACGGCCGACGCGGTCTACGGTGCGACGCGTCCGCTAGGATTTGCGGACGCGTGGCTCGGCACGTTGGCGTTCTCGGGGCAGATTTTCTGCGATTTTGCCGGCTATTCGACGGCCGCGACTGGCGCCGCGCTGTGCCTGGGCTTCTCCATCCCCAATAACTTCCAGTTCCCGTACGCCGCGCGCGGCTTCTCCGACTTCTGGCGGCGGTGGCACATCTCGCTGTCGACGTGGCTCCGCGACTACCTCTACATCCCGCTCGGCGGCAACCGCGGGAGCAACGCGCGGACGTACGTGAACCTGATGATCACGATGCTCCTCGGCGGCTTGTGGCACGGCGCGAGCTGGACGTTCGTGGTTTGGGGATTTCTCCACGGCCTCTTCCTTGCGGTCGAGCGATGGCTCGGTGAGCGCGTTCCGCTGCGGCGCTGGCCCGACGCGGCGCCGCTCCGGGCGTTCGTCGTCGCGCTGACGTTCGTTCTCGTCAGCGTTGCGTGGGTATTTTTCCGCGCGAAGACGTTCGGGGGCGCGTCCAGTTTGCTCGCGGGCATGATCGGGCTCCATACGTCGGCCGCGCCGCTGCTGCCGACTGTGCGGATGATCGAAGTGCTCGTCTTCACTGCCGGTCTTCTGACGGCGCACGCGTACATGCGAAGCCGCACGATCGAGCAGGTCGTCGCAAGGTCGCCGGTCTGGCTCGTCGGCGCCACGTGGGCCCTCATGATCTTCACCGTCATCATCACGCAGGGGAACGCCGATGGCTTCATCTACTTCCAGTTCTGAGCCGCGCGCGTTCGAGCGCGAGGTCCCGAAGCTCGCGTGGGGACGCGCCGGCGCGCTCGCGGCGGTGCTCGCGGTCGGCGCGATGGTGGGGTGGGAGCTCGAGATGCGGTCGCTCGGCCTTCGCGCCGGCGATCTCGGCGACGGCGTGGACCATTGGGCGACCGAGCGCCGAAAGGTCGACGAAGGGCCGTGTGACAGCGTCGTCCTCGTCGGCAGCTCGCGCATCCTCTTCGACACCGATCTCGACGTCTGGCAGGAGATCACCGGCCGCCGCCCGATCCAGCTGGCGCTCCAGGGGACGCCGCCGAACGCCTTCCTCACCGACATCGCCGACGACGAGCACTTCGCCGGCGTCGTCGTCGTCGGCGTGACGGATACGCAATTTTTCGGCGGGCGCGCGGGGCTCTTCGGCAAGGCGCTCGCGCACGCGCGGACGCAGTCGCCGTCGCAGCGAAGCGGGCATGCCCTGCACGAGGAGCTGTCCCGCCACGTCGCGTTCCTCGACGACAACTATTCGCTCTTCGCGCTCCTCGAGCGGCGGCGCATCCCGAACCGCGGGACGATCGAGGGGCCGTACGCGGATGTGTGGAAGCTCTCGGAGAACCTCGGCGACCGCCAGACCGTCATGTGGTCGCGCATCGAGACCGATCCGTACCTGCGCGAGCACGCGCGCCTGGCGTGGCACGATTTCAAGGGTGTGCCGGCGCCCGACGACGTCATCGCCAAGACCGTCGCGCAGGCGACGAGGGACGCCGAGAAGATCCGCGCGCGCGGCGGGGACGTGGTCTTCGTGCGTTCGCCGTCGGGCGGACCGGTGCGCGAAAACGAGCGCATCCGCGTGCCGCGCGAGAAGGGCTGGGACGTGCTCCTCCGCGAGACGCGCTCGCGCGGCGTGCATTTCGAGGACTACGCCGAGATGCAGGGCCTCGACACGCCGGAATGGTCGCATCTCACGCGCGCCTCGGCGACACGCTTCACGAGCGCGTACGTCACCGCGCTGGTGAAAGATCTCCCGCGCCTGGTCGCGGCGAGCCGTCAGCCTTAGCGACCCACTGGAGGTTAGTCGAGATCGCGACGGAGACGCTCGCCGCGAGGAGAACGAGCGCCGCGATCGCGATGCCCGCGAAGGGCGCAAGCGCTCGTCACTTGCGCGGTCACCCCGCGGGCAGGAGCAGCGCGAGGAAGCCACCATGGATCGCCGCGACGAAGGCCGCACTCGCAAGGGTGTCGTGGTCGGCGCCACGTGAGAGGCGTTCCCACGTGCCCACCACCGCCCCGAGCGGCACGTTGAGGAGGGGCAGCAGGATCACGAGGTGGTTCACGACGGGTGTATGACAGAGGGCCCACGCGGTGATGGCGACGATCTCGGAGGCGATCCACGCGCCGACGACCCCCGTGAGCGGGTGGCGCGCTCCCGCGGCGCGGAGGACGGACACGAGGCCTAGGGAAGCGGCGACGACGGCCCCCATGATCGCGACGTCGCCGAGCTGCGTCGGGACGAGCATCCACAGCGTGCGCGTCGCGCCGACCACGAGCGCCGTCCACACGATCCCGGCCGCCGCGAAGGCACGGACCGTCGGCGACGCCATCGACGCGCTCCGAACGCGTCGCGCCACGACGAGACCGAGCGCGATCATCACCGCCAGCGAAGTCCACGCGAGCACGACGTCGCGCGCGACAGCGGGCGTGCCCGTGCCGCGGGTGCCCGTGCCGGGCAGCAACTTGTCTGCCGCGGCGTCGATGACGGAGGGCGTCCACGGCTCGAGCACGTGCGAGACCGGGAGATAGAAGACGTCCGGGAGACCGAGCGTGCGGTGGACCGAGCCGAAGACCATGCGCGAAGGCGCGCAGCTGACGACCTGTCCGATCGAGACGGAACGCTCGCAGGGGAAGACGGCGCCGCAGCCGAGGTAGGCGCCCATCGAGTGGCCGGCGAAGCGGACGTCGTCGTACCCCCCGAGCGCGCGATCGACACGTAGCGCCCGACGCACTTCTTCGAGGGTGTTGCGTGGCGGCAGCGCGCTCGACCCGCCGTGTCCGAGCGCGTCCACCGCGACGCAATCGGCGCCGCGCCGGCGGACCTCCCAGCACAGCGGCACGAGCGTCTCCTTCGTTGCGAGGCCGCCGTGTACCACGACCACGAGCGTTCGCGAGCGGACGTCGCCGCGGAAGAGGAGCGCGGCGACGCGGTGCCCGGCCACGGAGAGCTCACGGGCCTCGCCGATCTCGCCGCCGTGCGCGACGAGCAAGGCGCGGAACACGATCCACGTGGCGGCCAGCGTCGCAGGGACCGTCCAGCGTCCGAGGGCAAGCGTCCGACCGGGACGCGCGCGGGAAATCGCGTGCATGACCGTTGGACGGTCGGGGCACGAAAGCACTGGGCGTTCGGATCGCGTGTCGCGACCGTTCGCGCGCAGTCGGCGACCGTTCGTCGCGGGCGCTTCAGCTTCCGCCGAGCGCCCTGGTCACGACGCGCGCGAACACCGGCGCGGCCGCCGACCCGCCATTGCCACCCTCGCGCGGCTGCTCGAGGCCGACCAGCACGACGTAACGCGGCGCGTTCGCCGGGACGAAGCCGACGAAGCTCGCGTAGACGCCTTCGCCGCCGCTCGGGAGTGTCCAGCCCGCGGTCCCCGTCTTTCCGGCTACACGCACCCCCGCGACGCGCGCACGCTTTCCGGTCGCCTTCTCGTCGCTCACGGATGATTCGAGCATCGAGATCATCGTCCGCGCCGTCTCTGGCTTCATGATGCGCTCGCGCGGCGCCGTGCCGCTGCGCTTGGTCGCGGTCGGTGCGACGTACTCGCCGCCGTTCGCGATCGCCGCATACGCGGCGGCGATTTGCACGGGGCTGGCCGTCACGACCTCGCCGATGGCGGCCACGGCCCCGGCGTACGAATGATCCTCGATTCGTGTGGGCAATTGCCCGCTGGCAGCGCCTTCGATCGCGGGGGCCGTTCCGAAGTGGAACGCGCGCAGCCAATTTTCGAGCGGCGCCCCACCGAGGCGGTCGAAGATCTTCGTGAAGCCGACGTTCGTCGAGACGGCGAGCATCTCCGCGATCGAGAGGGTCCCGTTCGGCGACGCGTCGTGCATGAGCTGGCCCTGGTACGTCCACGCGCCGTTGCCGCAGTCGATTCGCTCGGTCGGCGACACCACGCCGTCCTCGAGCGCCGCCGCGAGCGTCACCGCCTTGAGCGTGCTGCCGGTGATGTACGCCGTGCCGACCGCCACGTCCGCACGAGCGCCGTGCGCGCGTCCGGCGTTCGCGAGGATCTCCCCCGTCGCCGGATCCAGCACGAGCACCGCGCCCGCCGCGGCGTGCCATTCGGCCATCGCCTTGTCCAGCTCGACGTCCGCGATCGACTGGAGCTTCGGATCGATCGTCGAGCCGCCGCTCGGGGCTGGCGTCGTCGCTGCCGCCGATGCCCCCGCCGCGTGAAGGGTCGGCGCGGTCGCAGGCGATGTCGCGGTCTGCGGCGACGCGCACGCCGTCGCGACGACGATGGCCGCGCCGCACCCCGAGAGGAGCGCGCGCGTCGCGCGAGACAGCGGCGCGCGCGGGCGATTCGCCTCGACGATCGCCGACACCCTCACGGCCAACTGCGACGGCTCGGCCATCCCGAGCGAGCCCGCGGGCACTTGCCGCGCCCGCCCGCCGGACAGCGCGCCTGCGATCGCGAGGAGATCTTCGGCGTACGTCGACGCCCGCGTGCCCGCGCGCAGGACCGCGTCGTCCGCCGCGAGTTCGCGCTCGATTTTCAGGCGCCGCACCGCCAGCCACGCGAGCGGGTTGAACCAGTGCATCGCGCACGCCACCTGCGCCACGATTTGGACGAGGCAGTCCGCGCTCGCGACGTGCGCTAGCTCGTGGAGGAGCGTCGCGTACCGCCGCTCTTCGCTCCATGACCACGACGCGCGCGGCACGAGGACGACGGGCGCGAAGACGCCGGTGACCGCAGGCGCTTCCAGCTCCCGCGTTACGCGAACATCGGCGCGTCGGCGCGTGGTCGCCTCGGCGCGGCGCGCGGACAGCGCCCACGCGGGCGCAGGCGCCCCGCGCCGCACCATCGCGCGCGATCGCCAGAGCCCAACCCCGAGACGCGCGAGGACCATGAGCGCCCCGAACGCCCACGCGGCGAAGAGAAACGGCGCTGCGTCCACATTCGTCGCGGCCTCCGGTGTCGGCGCCTTCGCGATGGTCGTGCCTCGTTCTACGGTCGATGTTGGCGGATCGCCGATCACGACCGGCTCCGCGATCGTGAAGCCGAGCGGCGCCGGCGCCGTGATGCGTGGCGCCACCCGCCAGACCGGCAGCACCGCGGAGAGGGCCGGAACCGCCAGCGCCCCGACCAGCGCGACCGCGAGGACGGAACGCCGCACGGCGGCCGGCGCGCGACGCAGGAGCGGCATCGCCACGAGTGCCGCGCCGAGGAGGAGCGCGCCTCGAAGCGCGCCGACGAGCATCGGTTCCAGGTTCATCAGCGTCCTTCTTTCTTCGCGCGATCGATGACGTCCGCGAGGCGATCGAGCTCTTCGGCGGAGAGCTTCGTCCGCGACGACTCCACGAGCGTCGCGACGGCCTGCTCCACCGAGCCCGCGAAGAACGTCCGCACCAGGTGCGCGAGCGCGCTCTTCCGTGCGTCGCCCCGCGCCACGGCCGGCGAGTACACGTAGGCCTGCCCCTCCTGCGCGTGCTTCACGTGCCCGCGCTCTTCGAGCAGGCGCAGGAGCGCTCGCACCGACGAGTACGTCGGCGGATCAGCGATGTCCTCCAGCACGTCGTGCGCCGTCGCGCGACCGCGCCGGTAGAGGATGTCCATGATCTGGCGCTCACGGCGCGTGAGCGCCTGCGTCCCCGTAGCCTTCACCATGCCCGAGGAGTAGTCCGGTGCTAAAATTTTAGCAAGTAGTACGTGCTAAAAAAATAGCATGTAAAATAGAGCGCTCACGGGAAGAGCGAGATGACGTCGATGTCGTTCGTCGCGTCGTAGGTGTGATGAGCGCCGCTCGCGGGGAGCTTCACCGAGCCGTAGAGGGTGCCGTGCCGCATCTGCTTCCAGGTGCTCACTCGATGAAACGGCGACGTGGTCCCGTCTGCTGCGGTCGCCGTCGTGCCGGCGAACGTCACCGGTCCGAGCGTCCCCAACGCCTCGCCGTGGTACGTCGTCGCCAGCGCCTGGCCGACGACGCGGCGCACATGCGTCTGCGACGGCGCGAGCGCTGGCATCGGCATCGCGTCGATCGCGCCGTCGGGGCCGTGGAACGTCAGCGTCGCGCCGTCCTTCGACGCGTGCACGCCTGCGCGATCGAGCCACGCCGCGAACACGAACGTGTCCCCCGGGAGCACGCGTGTCGTCTCGTCGCCGAACGAGAAATTCTTCCCCTTCCGCATGTACGGCAGATACCTGTGCGGCTTCTCGGCGGAGCCGTCCCCCTTCTGGAACGCGAAGCCGATCTCCATGTCGAGGGAGCCCTCGTCGCCGAAACCGCAGTAGATCCACGGCTCGCCCTTCTGCGACGGATCGTAGTCGGGCACCGTCCACGTTCCGTCGATGCGCGTGAAGCCGGCGGGGGTCGTCTCGCGAACCATCGCGCCGGTCTCGCCTCCGTTGACGTGCCCGGCGCTCACCGCGGCGGCTTCGTCGTCCGGTGCCGTGACGTCGTTCGCTCCGCCGCAGTGCACGAGGGCAGCGGTTAGCGGAGCAAGAAACGCGAACGCACGGTGCATGGCGCCAATGTAGGCAAATGTTGGACCATGCCCGAACGGCGGAAAAATACGGCAGCGCGCGAGAAGTGCGGCCCCCTCTGGATCCGGACCCTGGATCGCGGCGACTGCGGATCTCGTCTAGCGCTTCTAGCGCTTCGGCTCGACGACGATCTCGACGCGGCGGTTCTGGGCGCGGCCGTCGATGCTGCTGTTGTCGGCGATCGGCGCCGACGGCCCCTTGCCCTCCGCGCGAATCAAATCCGACGGGATGCCCTTCGAGACCAAGTAGTCGCGCACGGCGCTCGCGCGACGCTCGCTCAGCTGCTGGTTGTGCGTGCCGGCGCCGCCCTGGTTGTCGGTGTGGCCGAGCACTTGGATCTTGCGCTCCTGACCGCGCAAGGTCTCCGCGATCTGATCGAGCTTCACCATCGCGGCCGGCTTCAGCTGCGACTCGTTCGTCTTGAACAGCACCTCGCCCTGGAGCGTGATGACCATGCCGCGGTCCTCGTCCTTGACCTGGGCGATCTTGGAGAGTGTGTCCCTGGCATCCGAGAGCTTCTTTTCGGCGTCGATGCGGCGCGCGCGCTCGGAGGCGGTCTCTTGGCGCTCGCGATCGAGCTGCTCGCGGGTCTTCTCGAGATCGCCCTTGAGCCCCTGGAGGCGATCGACGAGCTCACGCGTCGCCTTCTCCTTTTCTTTCTGCGCCTTCAGCGTCTCGCCGACCGCGATCGCGGTCTGCGCCTTGACCTGGGCGATCACCATCAAGTCGGTCGAGTCGGGCTCGTCCGGCACCTCGCGGCCGGCGCGCTCGGCCTTCTCGAGGGCGAGCTCGGCCTCGTGCACGTCGGTCGGCGCGAACTGCATCGCGACGGAGCTCTTGGCGCGCTGCATGTCCGCTCGCGCCTTGACGAGGTCGGCAGGCGGAGGCTTCGCGCCGCCGCACGCGGCGAGCGAGAGCGCGGAGATCGCGACGAGGAGGAAGGACACGTGGCGCGTTCGCATGGCCGTCACTTTCCCTTCGCCTTGGTGAGCTTGTCGGCGGCCTCTTGCGCGTCGGCCTTGGCGTCGGTCGCCTTCGTCAGCGCCAGCGCGAGCTCCGCCTCGGCGCCCGCGCGCGAGATGAGGCTGGCCGCGCGCTTGTTGTCCTTGTCCATCAGCTCTTTGGCCTTGGCCAGGCTCTCGTTTGCGAGCTGGAGGTGGAGCTTTGCTTCCGGTACGCCTTGCGCGCCGCCTTCTTGCGCGCGCCCGACGTCCTTCTGGGCGGCGGCGAACTGGTCGTTGGGCTGCGGAAAGCTCGACCCGCACGCCAGCGACAGCGTGGGCAAGGCGAGCGCGAAGAGCGCGGAGAGGAGGCGTCGCATGGCTCGCGAGAGTAGTGCATTCGGCGGTCGAACGGAACGTTCAAAGGTACGATCGCCGCCCATGAAGGCCGCCGCATGAAGACGTGGGTGAAGGTCGTGCTCGGCGCCGGGCTGCTCACGATCCTCGCCGTGGTCGGCGTCTCGGCGGGCGGCTACTACTGGCTCAAAGGCGCGGTCAACGAGTCGAGCGCGCTCGCGCCGGCGGCGCAGAAGGACGGCCGCGACTTCGGCGCGCACGCGACCCAAGACGGCTGCGTCGACGAGTCCACGCGTCGCGCGTCGGCCTGCACGTCGCTCGCGTGTGAGGTCGCCGAGAAGGGCTTCCTCGAGAGCTGCTTCGCGGTGGCCACGCCCGATCCGAAGGCATGCAACGGGGTGCCCTCGACCGACGCTCTCATGGATTCGGCGACGTGGGGGGTCGCCGAGTGCAAGCGACGGGGTCATCCGTCGAGCACCCGCTGCCAGCGGATCCTGTCCGATCTCCAGCGCCTCTGCGCGCGCTGAGAAGCGGCGCCTCGTGGTATCGTGCGCGCGATGCAAACGCGCCCGCTTCGCCGCCGGTCCGCCTCCTTCGTCCTCTCGTCCGCGCTCGCCGCGCTCGGCGCGTGCGCTCCGAACGTGCCCGCCGCGTCCCCGGGCACCGACGTCGCCGCCGGAGGAAATCCCGCGGTGACCGGGCCGGTCGCCGGCAAGCACCCCTTCGCCGTCGACGACATGCTCGCACTCGAGAGGATCGAGGATCCGGACGTCTCACCGGACGGTCGCCTGGTCGTCTTCACGGTCGCCATCCCCGACCTCGCCGCCAACAAATCCAAGCGCGACGTCTGGATCGCCGCGACCGACGGCGCCTTCGCGCGAAGGCTGACGAGCGATCCCGCCACCGACCACGGCGCCCGCTTCGCCCCCGACGGCAAGACGATCTACTTCGTCTCGACACGCGGCGACTCCGCGCAGGTGTGGAAGATCGCGGTCGACGGCGGCGAGGCGCAGAAGGTCACCGATCTCCCCGTCGACGTGGACGCGGTCACGCCGTTCCCCGACGGCAAGCGCCTCCTCCTCGCGATGGAGGTCTACCCCGACGCCGCGTCGCTCGACGAGAGCGCCAAGCGCGCGCAGGCCCACGACAAGGATCCGTCGCACGTGCGCGCATACGACTCGTTGCCCTTCCGTCACTGGGACTCGTGGGACGAAGGGAAGCGAAACCACCTCTTCGTGTGGAGTGAAGGCGCGACCCCGATCGACCTTCTGAAGGGCCTCCCTTACGACGCGCCGCCGCGCCCGTTCGGTGGCATGGAGGAGGTCGCCATCGCCAAGGATGGGAAGGAGATCGTCTTCTCGTCGAAGATGGTCGGCCGCGAGGACGCCTGGTCGACGAACGGCGATCTGTGGGCCGTCCCCGCCGATGGCAGCGCCAAGCCGCGCGCAATCACGACCGCCAATCCCGCCGACGACGCCACGCCGGTCTTCTCGCCGGACGGCACGCGCCTCGCCTACCTCGCGCAGTCGCGCCCGCAGTTCGAGTCGGACCGCCGCAAGGTCGTCCTCATGGACTGGAAGACGAAGACGTCCCGCGTCCTCACCGAGGCGTGGGATCGCTCGCCGGCCGATCTCTCGTGGTCGAAGGACGGAAAATCGCTCCTCGCGAGCGCCGATCACCTAGGCCGCAAAGCGGTCTTCCGGATCGACGCGACCACCGGTGCCGCCACCCCGATCGTCGACGGCGGCTCGAGCCACGGCCCGGTCGCGACGCAAGGGCGCATCGTGTACCTCCACGATTCCTTGCGCGCGCCGACCGAGATCTGGACGGCCGGCCTCGACGGACGCGGCCCCAAGGCGATCACGCACCTCAACGACGCGCGCGTCGCGTCCGTCACGTGGGGCGAGCCCGAACAGTTCACGTTCAAAGGCGCGAAGGGCGACACCGTCTACGGCTGGATGGTGAAGCCGCCGGGCCTCGCCGCCGGGGCGCACGCTCCCGTCGCGTTCCTCATCCACGGCGGCCCGCAAGGCTCGTTCGGCGATCACTTCCACTACCGATGGAACCCCGAAATTTACGCGGCGCACGGCTACGTCGCGATCATGATCGATTTCCACGGCTCGACCGGCTACGGCCAGGCGTTCACCGACGCCATCCGCGGCGACTGGGGCGGGGCACCGTACGAGGACCTCATGAAGGGCCTCGACGCCGCGCTCGCGCGCTACGCGTTCATGGACAAGAGTCGGATGGCGGCGCTCGGCGCGTCGTACGGCGGCTACATGATCAACTGGATCCAGGGCAACACCGATCGCTTCAAGGCGCTCGTGTGCCACGACGGCAACCTCGACGAGGTCATGGCCTACTACGGCACCGAGGAGCTCTGGTTCCCGGAGTGGGAGCACGGCAAGACGCCGTGGGAGAACCCCGAGGGTACCAGAAGCACAACCCGATCAACCTGGTGAAGAACTGGAAGACGCCGGAACTCGTCGTCCACGGCGGCAAAGACTTCCGCGTCGTCGACACCGAGGGCATGGCGACCTTCACGCTCCTCCAGAGGAAGGGCATCCCCTCGCGCTTCGTGCACTTCCCCGACGAGAACCACTGGGTCCTGAAGCCGGCGAACTCGAAGCGCTGGCACCAAGAGGTGCTCTCGTGGATCGACAAGTACACCGCCGCAGGGAATTGAACGCGCGGCGCCGACCTAGTGCCATTCTGTGGAGCTGACCCAGTAAAACGCGACGTTGGGATCCGCCGACTCGACCCGCGCGAGCGCTGTCGTCCCGCGCGAATCCGAATCGACGATGACCGGCGCCTTCGGCACCGGCGCGAGACCAAGCGCAACCTCCGCGCCGTTTCCCTGCCGGCGCGCTTCCGCGAGCGGATCCATCGCGCGGCGCCGTCCCACGAAAAGGAGGACGATCGCTGCGACCGCGACGGCAACCGCGATCGGCGGCGCGAGGCGACGCAGAACGCCTGGTCGAGACTCGAGAAGCGCGCGCAGCTTGGCGAGTCCGCCGGGCGGCGGCTCGAGCCGCTCGAGGATGTCGTCGGGGTTCATGCTTCCTCTTTCTCGGCGAGCGCCTCGGTCAGCCGCGCGAGTGCGGTCGCGCGGCGCGAGCCGACCGTGCCTGCCGGGATCCCGAGCGTCGTCCCGATCTCGTCGTACGAGAGCTCTGCGTACTCCGACAGCATCAGAACCTGCCGCAATTTTTCTGGAAGCGCCTCGATCGCGGCGCGGACGCGCACCCTCTTGCGCGCCTCCGCCAATGCCTCTGCAGGCGAGGGCGCGTCGCTCGGCACCTCGCTCGCGCTCTCCATGCCGAGCCAACCCCACAACCGCCTGGAGCGCCGGCGGTTCGACGCGAGGTTGAGGGCCGTCCGATAGAGAAGCGGCTCGATCGTCGTCATGTCGACGCGATCACGCGCCTTCCAGACGTTGAGGAACGCCTGCTGCACGACCTCTTGCGCATCGTTTGCGTTCCACAGCCAGCGATAGACGACGTTGTAGATCGGCTTCTCGAGCTTCACGTAGAGCTGCTCCAGGGCGGCTTGATCGAGCGCGCCGCCATCAGGGGATTTTGGCATCGGCGCGCGGCGCAACTCGGACGACATAGTAGAGCGTGCTCCCGTCCGGAGCACCGGCGGCATGTTGTGCAGTGGCGCCGAGCACGACGATTCGCTCGGCTCCGAGCTGCACGCGCGTCTCCACCTTGTCTTCCTTCCACCGGATCCCGAGCTTGACGTAGACGCCCTCGCTGGTCTGCACGGGCTTCTGGCGGATCTCGAGCTTGTCCTCGAAGTTGTCGAGCCGGCCTTCTTCGTCGTTCAGCGACGAGAGCGCGACGCGTTGCGCGAGCGTGAACGTTTGGGGCCCCTGCGTCCGAACAATTTCGTCCAAGCCCGCCTTGATCTCGGTCACGCCGGACGGATAGGGCTGCGGGGACGGCGCGGGTCTGCCGACCATCAAGAAGTAGTGGAGCTCGATCGTCTGCTCCGGAATCGCAGGGTTCTTCGCGACCTGATCGATCAGTGTTTGCACGCCGGTCTGAACGCTGGGCGTCGCGAGCACCGCCAGCCTGCCGTCGGGAGTGACGACGGCGCGGCCGACCAGCTTGTTCTCGCCCATCCACATCACGTCCTTGATGGTCGTGACGAGCGTGCCCGCCGTCCCCTTGGGGACGTCGTACGTGCGAAGCTCGATGGTCTCTTCGTGCGGCGGCGAACGACAGCCCGCGAGAAGCGCAACGCAGAGGGGAAGTGCCAGACCGGCGCGGCGAACGAAGTGCTGGAAGACGGGCATGCCACTACTACCCGCGACCCTCCCGATTCTTCATTCGTGGGAAAAAAAACTCGCCGCTCAGAAATTCTTTCGGCAGTTGAGCGTGGAGCCGGGCGGCACCGGAATGCTCTTGTTCAGCGCCGGGTGCTTGTCATCGGGGACGAACGCGTCCTGGTCGGGGCTCTGCGGCGACGCTTCGGTGTCGTCGTTCACCGATTTTTCGACGACGCCCTTCACGAACCAGCACGTGTGCTGGATCTGCGCGAGCGACAGGATCTGCCCGTCTTTCACGCTCTGGTCGGCGTCGTACACGCCGTCGTCGTTCAGGTCCATTTGCCCCGTGGCCGCGTACGGGCCCTTGAACGTCGTCTCGAAGCCGCCCTCGCCCTTCAAGCTGAACTCGACCTTGCGCACGTTGGCGTCGTCGATGCCGGCGCTCGTATTGGGCTCGAACGCGTTCATGCTCGTGTCGGTGTTCTCTTCGATGAATCCGCGGAAGTCGGTGGGCGTCCACGTCCCCTTGTGAATCTGATCGATCTGGCTGGTGAGGTACGGCGTGAAGTTGAAGTACGCCGAGCCTAGGCATGTCGAAAAGGGGCTGTTCGACTGCAGGTCCTTCCACGAGTACCGGTAGTTCGTGCTGATCGTGTAGATCGGCTTGCGCTGCGCCGCCGGCGTCGTGTCGATGCCCGTCAGCAGCTTGCGCGCGTCGATGAGCCGGATCGGGCGGTTGGAGTCGCCGTTCTGGATGATGACCTCCGCGCCCCCCTCGGCGAGCTGCTGCGCGAGGAGATCTTCGCGGAAGTAGCTGCTGCCGCGGTACGGGAACTGCGCGGTGCTGTTGAGATCGATCCAGAACCCGACCCAGCGAACCTCGACGACGACCGACGGATCCTCGCTGCGCGCGCCGAGGGTGATGGCATTGATGACGTTGATGACCGACGGCCCGATGTACGCGCCGATGAACCCGAGGCGCTTGGCGTGCGTCCTCTGGATGGCGACCTTGCCGGCGACGTACCAGACGGGCTCCATGCTCGTCGTGTACATCGACATGTTGTTGGTCTTCACGTCCTTCGGGAAGTAGTTGGACCCCGGCTCCTTGTAGTAGACGAACTTCACGTTCGGGTAGTTCGGCGCGATCGCCTCGAGCTCCTTGCCCTGATCGCTCGACGTCGCGACGATGACGTTCGCGTGCTGGTTGTCGATGAGATCGGTGACCGCGGGCGCGATGAGCGGCGGCTGATTCCCGCCGAAGACCTGCTCCTTCGGCGGCAGGAATTTCATGTACGGAAGAGCGTCCTTCGCGTCGAGGAGGCTCTTGTGGTTGGTGAACGTCCACCCCTCGGTCTCCGACGCCGAGCCGCTGTACATCGCGCCGACGACGAGCGGCACTTGGCACAGGCCCTTCGCGCAGAACGACGGGGCGGGGCAGTCGAGGTCGGTCGAGCAGGCCTTCGTGCACACGCCGTCGCTGCACGAGGTGTTCGTGCACTGGTCGTTGGAGGTGCACGCGCTGCCGATGCCGAGCTTCGCGCCGCCCGAAGAGGAGCATGCGACGGCCAGCGGCAGCGCGATCAACGTGGTCGAGAGGGCGCGGAGCATCGTTCCAGATTTCACGGAAACCTCCCATCGAGAAAAAGACCGCGAGGACTCAAGGCGAAAGCGAGCGAGGGGATCGAGGTGGCGGACGAAGGCGTGGCCGGTGGCGAAGGCGCGGCCGCGCGCGGCGCAGGCGTTCGCGTCAGCGTGAGGTAGAGGGTGGCGCCGAGCGTGATCGCGCTGGCTGCGGCGAGCGAGACGCCGATCCAGCGGTCGCGCGTGATCTCGCTCTCCTTGCTCTGGTATTCGGCGGACGGCGTCGCGCCGACGAACGTGATCTGCGTGAGCTCGGTGCTCGCGCTGGAGGCCGCGGCGAACATCACGACCGAACCGACCGCGAGGGCGGTGGCGGCGCCGACGCCGACCCACGAGAGGACGGTCCATTTCGACGGCGTGTCTTGCGCGCCGCCCGGGCGGTCCGAGGTCTCGGCGACGAGCGTGAGCTCCGCCTTCGTCTCCTCGCTCCCGAGCACGGCGACCGCGCTCGTCGTCGGGCGATACCCGTCGTGCGTGGCGGCGATTTTGTGGCGCCCAGCGCTCACCATCGTCGGCGGGAGGGGGCTCTTTCCGATCGGCTCGTCGTCCACGTAGACGACGGCGCCCGCCACGTTCGTCGCGATCTTCACCGATCCGACGAGGCTCCGGAGCGTGCCGAGCTTGCTCTCCGAGGCCGCGCGCTTCGGGGCGTCGACCTCGGCGCCGCCTTCTGCGAGGAAGCGCTCGAACGTCCTCAAGCTGCCGACATAGTCGTGCACGGTGAAGCGAAGCTCGGCGAGGTTGAAGAGGAGGCGCCAGCTCGGCTTCACCTCGTACGCGCGCTGGAGCTCGAGGAGCGACGCCTCGAAGTGCCCTTCGTCGTAGAGCTGCTGCGCGCGCGCGAAGTGCTCGCGCGCCTTCGCGACAGCGGGATCGGCGGCGTCGCCCTCGGCCGCGGGCTTCGCATCGCCGTCTGCGGCGCTGGCCGTTGCCGCCGCGACGGCGATGGAGAGGACCGCCGCCAGGCGTAGCAAGGGCGCGGCGTAGCGCCGCCTCACTTTTGCCACGGATCCTTCCAGTCGAGGCCACCCGGCGCGGAGGCCGTCGGTGCGCCGGTCGCTCCCCCCGAAGGCGCGCCGCTGCCCGTGGGCGACGTGTTCGGCGAACCGGACGGCGCGCCGTTCGGTGGACGACGTCCGCCCGCCGGCGCCAAGGGAGCGCCGCGCGCGACCACGTTCGTCGCCGCCCCCGCGTCGGGCGCGGCCATCTTGTCGAGGCGCAGCACGGCGCTCACGTCGGCGTCGAAGGTCACGCGTCGTGTCGTCGCGGCGTACCCGTCCGCCTCGGCGCGCAGCTCGTGCTCGGCGCTGTCGGAGAGCTCGCTCCCCGCGTACGGGTTCGAGGGCAGCGGCTTGCCGTCGAGGAAAATCCGCGCCTCCGGTGGCGACGCCACGATCTGGATCTGCACCTTGCTCGGTGGGGGCGGCGCGGCCTCGACCGTCATCGTCGCCGGCCCGATAGGCTCGGTCGGCGAGCGTCGCATCGCCGCGAAGGTCACGCCGACCGCGACGACTCCGCCGAGGATCACGACGCCCATCAGCTGCCGGCTGCGGGCGGAGGAAGGGGCGCGTTGACGCGCGGAGAGCGTGACCGAACGCGACTCGATTTTCGTCGATCGCGTGGGCTCGGCCGGGCCGCTCGACGCATTGACGCCGCTCCCCGCGCTGCCGGCGCTTCCCGCGCTCGCCCCGCTCGCCGAGCCCCCGACCTGATCGAGGCTCGGCAGCGACGCGATCGCCCCGTTCGGATCTTCTTGATCCACGCGCCGGAGCTGCTCGTCGATGACGGCGCGGATCGCCTTGCGATCGGACGCGAAGAGATCGACCACGAGACGAGAGAGGGCATCCTCGTCCGGGCGCCCGAGCTCTTCGAGCGCGTCGAGGAGATCCGCGCGAAACGCGGCGGCCGTCGGGTAGCGGTCCTCTTTGTCGAGCGCGAGCGCCTTCATCGTGATCTGCTCGAGCCGCTCAAGCACCCAGGGCGCGACGGTGGTCGGCGACGGGATCTTGCCGTTCACGAGGCGCTGGAGCACGTTGCCTTCGGACTCCAGCCAGAGCCTTCTCCCGGTGAGCGCCTCCCAGAGCATGATGCCGACTGCGAAGACGTCGGCGCGCCGGTCCACTTGCTCGCCCCACGCCTGCTCCGGCGCCATGTACGTGACCTTGCCCTTGAGCACGCCGGGGCTCGTCTCGGCGACCGAGGTGAGCGCCTTCGCGATGCCGAAATCGAGCAGCTTTACCTGCCCGGCGTAGGTCACGAACAAGTTGTGGGGGCTCACGTCGCGGTGGACGACCGACAGCGCGGTGCCGTCGTAGTCGGACAGCTCGTGGGCGTAGTGCAGGGCGGCGAGCGCGTCGCACAAGATGCGGAGGTTGTGCGGGAGCTCGATTCGCTTGGCCGCGCGCAGCTTCGCGCTGATGCGGAAGAGCGGCTGCCCCTCCAGGTACTCCATGGCGAGGTAGTGCGCGTCGTCGGTATTGCCGACCTCGTTGGTCTGCACCACGTTGGGGTGATTGAGGCGCGCAGCGAGGCGCGCTTCGTCGAGGAACATCGTCAAGAAATGCGGATCGCCGGCGAGGTGCGGTCGAAGCACCTTGAGGACGGTGAGCTTGTTGAACCCCGAGGGGCCGCGCGCGGTGGCGAGGTACACGTCGGCCATCCCACCGTGGCCAAGCTTGGCCATCAGCCAGTACCTCCCGAGGCGCCGACCAGGGGTCGGTGACGGGACGGAGCTGGGAGGCGCGTCGTCGGTCATACCGCTTTTCATCTTACCGCTCAGCGGCGCCCAACCCTACGGCGACCTTCGGCTGCGCGGAACGACATTCACGGACTCCGCCGCACACGGCGGCGCCGAATCAGAGGCTGCGCTTCAGACGCTCGAAGGCCCCCTGGAGCAGCCGGATCGACGCTTCCTGGGTCCGCGCGCTCTCTTCGAAGCGCGACGCGGCCGTAGCGAGCTGCTCGCCGCCCCGGGCTTGCGTCCGCTGCGAGGCGTTCAGCTGGTTCACCATGCTCGAGATGTTCTCGATCGCGCCGGTGATCTGACGACCGCCGCGCGCCTGCTCCTGGCTCGAGCGCTCCACGTGCTGCGTGATGAGGCGCATCTTCTCGGCGCTCTTCATGATGAGCTCGGAGCCGCGCGCTTGCTGCGCGGTGGCCGCGGCGATCTGCTGCACCGTCTCGGCGATGCGCCCGATCGCGTCGGTGACCTGCTTGCTCCCCTTCGCCTGCTCGACCGTCGCGCGCGCGATGGCGCGGACCATGTTCGTAGACTTCTGAGAGCTCTCGAGGATCTTCTTGAGCGCGCGCTCCGCCTCGTTGGAGACCTCGACGCCGCGATCGACGTTGTGAGCGCCGCGCTCGACGGCGCTGATGGCGTTCTTGCTCTCGAACTGCACCGTCTTGATGAGATCGGTGATCTCGCGCGTGCTCGTGCCGGCGCGCTCGGCGAGATCCTTGATTTCGTCGGCGACGACCGCGAAGCCCTTGCCTTGCTCGCCGGCCTGCGCGGCGATGATGGCGGCGTTGAGCGCGAGGAGGTTCGTCTGCTCGGCGACGTCGTCGATGACGTTGACGATCTGGCCGATCGCCTCGATGCGCGAGCCGAGGTTCGAGATGACCGCGACGGCCTCCTGGCTCGACTCTTTGATGCGGTAGATCTCGCTGATCGTCTTCAGGATCGCTTCTGCGCCCTTTTCGGCGTCGAGGGCGACCTCTTCGGACAGGCGCGCCGTCTCGTTGGCGTTCGATTGGACTTGATCGATCGAGACGTCCATCTCGTTCATCGACGAGCTCGTCTCCTCGGCGGTGAGCGAGAGCGCGTCGACGTTCTTGGCGACCTCTTTGATCGAGTACGCCATCTCTTCGATGGAGCTCACGGTCTCGCGGACGCTGCCGGCGAGCTCGCCGACGTTCTCGGCCACCTCGTCGTTCGTCGCGGTCATCTCGAGGATCGACGAGCTCGACTCCTCGGCGCTCTGCGTGAGCGCCTCCACGTGCTGGGCGATCTCGGTGATCTGCGTCGTCATGCCGCGAATGAGCTTCGTGGCCTCGTCGCTGGCGGCGATCTGCAAGGTCACGCCGTCGGAGAGCTTGCGCGCGACGTCCTCGAGGGTGTGCTCGGCGTCGTCGAGCTCGCGGGTCTTCTTGGCCTGGTCGCTCGCCTCTTTCGCGCGGCGATCGGCGAGCGCGGCGAGCTCTTCGTAGACACGCGCGAGATCTCCCGTCGTGCCAGGAGGCGCGGTCGGTCGCTCACCGCCTGCCGCCTTGCGCACCGCCTCCGAGACGCTGCCGAGCGCCGCGCCGCCACCTGCTCCCGCATAGAGGATGGCGACCGCGCCGGCGATGGCCACGAGGATCGCGTACGTCTGGGCGGGGGCGACGAAGAGGATCCCGGCGCCGATGGCCAGCAAGGCCACGGCGGCCATGAGATGCTTGGGCATGGGGGTCATCTGCGGCCCCCACCTATACACCGCCCGGCGGCCGTCCGGGGGCTCTCGTCGCCGTCGCCGAGCCCCGCCGCGAGGGTCACGCCGGCCTGCGCGAGGCGGCTCTCGATCGTCTCGCGCGCGACGTCGCTCCGATCGATCCCGACGAAGCTGCGGCCGAGTCGGGCCGCGACCACGAGCGTAGTCCCGCTGCCGGCGTACGGGTCGAGGACGCGATCGCCCGGCTGCGTGAGCGCGCGGATCAAGCGATCCAGGAGCGCCTCCGGCTTCTGCGACGGATAACCCGTCCTCTCGCGCGAGACCGGCGCGATGACGCCGATGTCCCAAACGTCTCCCATCGGCGTGCCCTCGGACGCGACGGACAACGTCGACGATCGCTCGCGCCTTCCGTCGGCGCCGACCACCGCGCGCTGCTTCTTCGTTCCCCACGTCGCGAGCGTCGACGCCGCGAGCGGCTCGTAGAGCTGATTCCACCGCGGCGGGCTGCCGGCGTCTTTGCGGTATCGGAGGAGCACGTCGTGGACGCGCTGGAAATTCGGCGTCTTGCTCGGCCACCGCCGGTAGCGCCAGACGATCTCGCTCGCGAAGCACTCCTCGCCGAAGATCTCGTCGCACATCACCTTGACGTAGTGGCTCGTCTTCGGGTCGACGTGCACCACGATCGAGCCATGCGGCGCGAGCAGCTCACGCACGCACACCAGGCGAGAGCCCAGCGCCTCCAAGTACTCCGCGCGATCGCGCCAACGATCGTCGAACGCCTCGCGCCGCCCGCGCGCCGGGCCCTTCGCGGTCCCCTTTCGGTCGATCGCTTCGTGCACGCGTCCGGTCAAGAACGGCGGATCCAGGTAGGCGAGGGCGAAGGTGCCCGGGCACTCGCGGCCGAGCATCCGCATCGCCGCCAGGTTGTCGCCGAAGACGAGCTCGCTCCCGCCGGTCGCCGGCACGCGCTGGAGCGCCGCGGCTTTGGCGAGCCCGTCGGGGCCGGGAGGGGCGAAATCCTCGGGTCTCTGGGGCCACGACAGGGTCACGCGTGACTTCACGCCCGGGATCGTAACGGGACGCCCTCGCGGAACGCCAAGTTTCGCGCTAAATCCCGGGCCAGGATGAGCCAAGAAAAAGTGCGCGTGTTCTCCGGGATCCAGCCGTCGGGCGAGCTCCACATCGGCAACTGGCTCGGCGCGACCCGCACGTGGGCGCAGCAGGTCGAAGAGCAGAAGGAGGATCTACTCTTCTGCGTCGTCGACGCGCACGCGATCACCGTCGAGTATGACGCGAAGGACTTGAAGAAGCGCACGCTCGATCTCGCGATGGATCTCGTCGCGTGCGGCCTCGATCCGGAAAAATGCACGCTCTTCGTCCAGAGCGACGTGCGCGAGCACACCGAGCTCGCGTGGTACCTCGCGACGGCGACGCCGATGGGCGACCTCGGTCGCATGACCCAGTTCAAGGACAAGAGCGCGGGCCAGGAGATGGTCTCGACCGCCCTCTTCACCTACCCGGTGCTCATGAGCGCCGACATCCTCCTCTACAAGGCCACGGTCGTCCCCGTCGGCGAGGACCAGGTGCAGCATCTCGAGCTCGCGCGTGAGACGGTGCGCCGCTTCAACTTCCGCCACGGCGACATCTTCCCCGAGCCGCAGCCGCGCCTCTCGAAGACGCCGCGCATCCTGGGCCTCGACGGTCAGGGCAAAATGAGCAAATCGAAGAACAACACGATCGCGCTCTTCGACACCCCCGAGGTCTTTTGGAACAAGCTGCGCCCCGCGTTCACCGATCCGCAGCGCGCGCGCAAGAGCGACCCAGGGCGGCCCGAGGTCTGCAACATCTTCACGATGCACAAGGCCGTGAGCTCGGAGGCGCAGCAGGCCGAGGTCGTCGAGAACTGCACCGGCGCGAAGTGGGGCTGCATGGACTGCAAGAAGCTCCTGTTCGAGAACTTCGAGCGCGAGCTAGTCCCCCTGCGCACCAAGCGCGCCGCGCAGAGCCCCGAGGGGATCGTCAAAGCGCTCGAGCACGGCGCGGACAAGGCGCGCACGATCGCGCAAGGCACGATGCGCGAGGTTCGCGCGGCGATGGGCCTCGGCAGCGGCGCGCCGGTCCCGGGCGGCTGACCGTGCGCGCGCGGGCGGCCTCGCTCTTCGCGACGCTCGCGCTCGTCGCGGCGTGCTCGCGTCCGGCGCCCGACGCGACGCCGGAGGGCGTGGTGCGTCTGTGGCTCGAGAAGATGGAGGCGCAGTCGGAGGATCCGCGCGCGTCGCGCGAGGCGTTCCAGCTGCTCGGCCCGCAAGCGCGCGCGAACCTGGAGAAGAGGGCGGAGCGCGCGAGCCGGAGCATGGGCCGCCGCGTCGAGCCGTACGAGATGCTCGCGGAGGGCCGATTCGGGCTGAAATTCCGGCCAAAGACGATGACGTCGAGCACGACCGGCGACCGCGCCACGGTGGACATCGTGGGGAGCGATCGAACGATCGAGCACGCGACCGTCGTCTGCGCGCGCGAAGGCGCGGCCTGGCGGGTGGAGCCGGAGCTGCCTTGATCGACGCCCGCGCCGGGTGTTGCGCGACCGGCGGGCGAGCCTTACCTTCCTCACCGCGACCATGGCCGACGACCTCTACGCTTTGCTCGGCGTTCCGAAAGACGCCGACCAGGCGACGCTGAAGAAGGCGTACCGAAAGCTCGCGAAGGATCTGCACCCCGACAAGAATCCGGGGAACAAGCAGGCCGAGTCGCGCTTCAAGACCGTGAACCATGCGTTCGACGTCCTCGGCAACGAGAAGAGGCGCACGCTCTACGACGAGTTCGGGGAGGAGGGCCTCCGCGAGGGCTTCGACGCCGACAAGGCGCGCGCGTACAAGCAGTGGGCGGGCGCGAACCCGGGCGGCCGTCGCGGGGGAGGCGTCCGCGGCGGCGGCGTCCACGAGGTCAACATGGAGGACCTCTACAACGGCGGTCCCGGCGGCGCGGGCGGTGACTTTTTCGGGGACCTCTTCGGCCGCGGCCGACGGGCGCGCGGGCCCGTGAAGGGATCGGATCTCGAGAGCGAGATGTCGATCGACTTCGTCTCCGCAGTACGCGGCGCGACGTTCGACCTGCGCCTCAACGGCGCGATCGAGCCGGTCGGCGTGCGCATTCCCCCCGGCGCGTCGGAGGGGAGCCGCATCCGCATCCCCGGGCACGGCGCGCAGTCGATGGGCGGCGGCCCCCCTGGCGACATGATCGTCGTCCTGCACGTGCAGCCGCATAAGTGGTTCAAGCGCGACGGCGACGATCTGCGCCTCTCGCTCCCCATCACGCTCGTCGAGGCGTACGCCGGCGCGCGGGTGAAGGTGCCGACGCCCGATGGCGCGGTCACGCTCAAGGTTCCGCCGCTGACGCAGACCGGCGCCGTCCTGCGCGTGCGCGGCAAAGGTGTCGCACGAAAGGGGCGCGAGCCCGGCGATCTCTACGTCGAGCTCGTCGTCCACGTCCCGACGAACGAGTCGCCGGAGGTGGCGTCGCTGGTCGAGAAGCTCGGCCAGTTCCAGACCGATGATCCGCGCAAGGACATCGCGTTCTGACGGCGACTACTCGCGCGGCGCCGGCCTATGGAAGCCGAGGACCCACGCCACCGCGGCGATCATCGACGGCACCACGACGAAGAGCGTGAGCAGGCCGAAGACGAGATCGTTCTTTCCCTCGCCGATCGCGTCCACGCCCTTCACCTTGAGGAAGGACTTGAGCACCGTGACGATCCAGTTCGAGTAGTTCGGGATGAGCGTCACCCACGCGAGGCGCATCTGGCCGCGTTCGCCGTAGCCGAGCATCGGCATGCTCCATCCGACGGCAGCCATCCAGAAACACCCCATGAGCGCGTTCAGGTGACTCGCCAGCGCTGCGCCCGGATCGGCGGCGATCTTGCCGGTCATCGCCGCGGAGACGAAGATCCCCGTCGCCAGCCCGATCACGAGCAACACCGCGGCTCCCTTCGCCAGCAGCCGCTGCGCAGGCAACATCTTCATCGCATTCTCCTCCACGCGCATGTACGCGTGACACGTCACGCGGATCGCAGAAAACGTCCAACGTCAGTAGACGTCGGAGCGCGCATCGGCGGGCGGGGTCGCGTCGGTCGCGGTTACGTCGGCGCCCGCATCAGCCACGCCGATGCTCGCGTCCGCGAGGACCGACGCGTCGCGACCGCCCGCGTGGCAGCCGCCCGGGTCCCACGTCCAGCCCACCGTCGTCGCGGTCGGGCAATCGCCCGGATCGTCGACACAAAGGCCGGAGGCTGCGCCCGTCATGCACCAGCCGCAACCAAGCGCGGGCGTGCACGTACCGCACGCCGAATACTGGCCGCAGCGCGGGCTCGCGGACACGACCTGCGCGCCGCGCGGATCGCCCGCGTCATCGCACGCGCCTGCGAGGAGCGCGACCAACGCGACCGAAATGGCCGAAACGGCGGAGGCGACGACGCGCTTCATCGCCTTGAGATCTAGCGCACGCGGGGCCCCTGCGCACCTGCCGAAGCCTCGAAAAAAGAAGCGTAGCTCGTCGGTGAGTGGCGACGCCTCCTCTCGGGTGGATTGCCGCGGTTCCACCCGAGAGGGGCGCGCTCGGAGCTACTTGGGCAGGCCGGGAGCGGTCGGAGCGGCGGGGGCCGTCGGGGTGGCAGGCATCGTCGGGGGGCTGACGCCCGAGTCCATTCCACCCATGCCGGGCGCGTCGGGCGGGGTCGCCGGACCACCGCACGCGACGGCGGCGACGGCGGCAGAGAGGGCGAGAGCAAGTGCGAGCAAGGAAAAATGAGTCTTCATGATGGTGGTCTCTCCGTGTGGTGAGCGGATGGCCCGGGAACCGGGCGCCTTTGAGCCGCGACTCTATCAAACCGAAGGAACGAGGGGCAATCACCTGCATGCCGAGGGGCGAGCGTTGTAACGTGGGACAATCATGCGGCTCATCGTCCTCGTCGCGCCCGTGAGCCTCGCGGTGCTCTCGCTCTCGTGTGCACCGCCCGCGCAGCAAGCGCAGGGACCCGCCAGCGCCGCCGCGCCGGCGCCGTCTCTCGACCTGGGTCGCGAGGCGCCATCCACTCCGCTGCTGCCGGCAAAAGGGGCGACGCAGATCGACTGCGGAGACTTCCACACGTGCGCGCGCCTCGCCGACGGCACCGCGCGATGTTGGGGACGAAACGATCACGGCCAGCTCGGCGACGGGACCACCATCGACCGTCCTGTCCCCGTGTCACCGTCGGGGCTGACCGGCGTAGCCGAGGTCGCCTCTGGAACGACGTTCACGTGCGCGCGACTCGACGCGGGCACGGTGCGGTGCTGGGGGAGTGGCCGCATGCTCGGCGACGGCGAGTCGCGGCTGAACGTTCCGCCGACCCAGGTCGCGCAGATCGACGGCGCGCTCGAGATCCACGCCGCCGGCCTCGTCACTTGCGCGCGCCGCGCGGACGGCGCGCGCTGCTGGGGAAAGGAGAGCGATCGCGCGCGGTCGGCGACGATGCGCAACATCGCGGAGCTCGGCAAGCCCATCGAGCTCGCCACCGGGGCGGCCCACGCGTGCGCGCGCCAGGCCGACGGAACGGTCCGCTGCTGGGGCGACTTCGAGTGGACCGTGGGCGCCGCGCGCAGCTTCCTTCGCCCCGAAATTCAGGGCAGCACTCACCTCGTGACGGGCGACGACTTCCTCTGCGCCATCGTGAAAGACGGCGCCGTGCGCTGCTGGGGGCGCAACGACGACGGGCAGCTCGGAAAGGCACCGGACGACGAGGTCCACGCGACTCCGTTGGAAATTCCCGGCGTCTCTCACGCCGCGCGCCTCGCCGCGGGCGAAGGGCAAGCATGCGCCGTCGTCGCGGGTGGCGCCGTTCGCTGTTGGGGCGCCAACGAAGAAGGAGAGCTGGGCCTCGGCACACGAACGACGACCGAGCTGCCGCGGGCTACCCTCGCCGGGCTCAGCGGCGTGCGAGACGTCTGCATCGGCTCCTCGCACGCCTGCGCGCTCGCGACCGACGGAGGCGTTCACTGCTGGGGCGCGAACGCGGCGGGCCAGCTCGGCGACGGAACGAAAGAGCGCTCGCTCGCACCACGACGCGTGAGCGGAATCTAGCTAAATTTAGCCTTCTCGCGCGCGCGCCCCGCGTCACGCCGCCCATCGTCGCAGCTTGCGGAACAGGGTCGCCGTCCCGATCCCGAGCTGCTCGGCCGCGCGCGCCTTGTTGCCTCGGTTCTGCGCGAGCACGGCGAGGATGTGCTCGCGCTCGACGTCCTCCAGGGTGCCCGCGCCCGGCGCGCCGCTCCCGCGCGGCGATGCGGCGCGCACTTCATCGGGCAAGTCTTCGAGGTCGACGCGCGCGCCGTTCGCGACCACCGCGGCGCGCTCCATGGCGTTCATCAGCTCGCGAACGTTGCCCGGCCACCCGTAGCGCGAGACCTGCGCGGCGGCGGCAGGCGTCATGGTCGACGCGCGCACACCGAGGCGCTGCGCCGCCTGCCCAAGGAGCATGCGCGCGAGCGGCAAGATGTCCTCGCGGCGATCGCGCAGCGCCGGAATCCGCAGCTCCACCACGCGCAGCCGGTAGAATAGATCCTGCCGGAATCGCCCCGAAGCGACGTCGGCCGCCAGATCCCGGTTGGTGGCGGCGATGATCCGCACGTCGACCTTGCGGCTCCGGTTCTCGCCGAGCCGCCGGACCTCGCGCTCTTGGAGCACGCGCAGGAGCTTGGCTTGCATCGACGGCGCCACGTCGCCGATCTAGTCGAGTAGCAGCGTCCCGCCGTCGGCCGCCTCGAAGATGCCGGCGCGATCGCCGAGCGCGCCGGTGAACGCGCCGCGCGCATGACCGAAGAGCTCGCTCTCGAGCAGTGACTCCGGCACCGCCGCGCAGTTCAGAGCGACGAACGGCCGCCCGGCGCGCGCCGACTCCGCGTGGATGAGGCGCGCGAGCTTCTCTTTGCCTGCGCCGCTCTCGCCGGTGACCAGCACCGTCGCGTCCACCTTCGCGACGCGCCGTGCGAGATCGAGCGCGCGCTGCATGGGTTCGCTCCGCGCGACGATCCCCGATGGATCCACGTCGGCCGGCTCGGTCCTCGCGAGCGCGCGCTTTCGCTCGCGGAGGACGCGCTCGGCCTTCTTGAGCGAGCTCGTCACGCGTGCGAGGCTGCCCTCGAGGCAGTTCTTCTCGAAGAACTGGAGCTCCGCGGCGCGCTCGGGCCCCCACTCCTCCTTCGGCTTTCCGACGACGTGGCACACCACGTCTCCCTGGCCCCGGCAGCGAGACTCGAAGCAGTAGATCGATCGTCCGTTGGTGAAGGACAGGTACCCGCTCGCGAAGCCGCACAGCATCCAGCACACCGGCTCGTCGCTCCGGCCGAAGAACGAGAGGCTCTGCTCGGCCTCGTACGAGTCGCGCCAGATCGCCTCCGCGAACGGCGCCGTCTCCCCCTCGGCCGTGGTCACCGGCGAGAAGTCGACGAGCCCCATCAGCTTGTGGAGCCGACCTCCGGCGATCCGCCACTCGCGCTCGTCGTCCCACGGGAACGCGGTCTTCATCGACTCCGCGGTCCGCCACCCGTGCGCGAAGCCAAGGTGCGTCAGCATGCCTCGCGCGCCGGTCGCTCCGATCGCGTCGACGAGCAGACGGCGCAGGAGCCCGAGGGCCACGGGGTCGAAGAGCACCACCCGCTCGTCGCCGAAGAGCATGACGCCTCCCTCCGGCTCGAAGCGCAGCAGCTCGCGGAGATCCAGGTCCGTCGCACGCATGTCGTTATGATGCGCTGTAACGTCAATTTGATGCGATCGTTTCAGCGCGGTCGAAATTGTCCATGAAAACGGCAAAATGGCGGTTGGCCCGCGCCGTGCTGTAGAGAAGAGCGGAGGGTTCAACACCATGACTCAGTGGAACATCGATCCGACGCACTCGACCATCGGCTTCACAGTTCGCCACATGGTGTTCGCCAAGGTGCACGGACGCTTCAAGTCGTGGACCGGAACGCTCGACCTCGATCTCGCGGATCTCACCAAGTCCAAGGTGGAGGTCTCGATCGACGTCGCGAGCATCGACACCCACGAAGAGAAGCGCGACGGCCACCTGAAGTCGCCGGACTTCTTCGACGTCGCCGCGCACCCGACGATGACGTTCAAGAGCAAGAAGGTCGAGAAGAGCGGCGAGGATTACAAGCTCGTCGGCGATCTGTCGCTGCACGGCGTTACCAAGGAGGTCACGCTCGACGTCGAATACGGCGGGCGCGGTAAGGACCCGTGGGGCGGCGAGCGCGCGGGCTTCCACGCGAAGGGGACGATCAACCGCACCGACTTCGGCCTCAAATGGAACCAAGCGCTCGAGACGGGCGGCGTTCTCGTCGGCGAGAAGGTGGAGCTCGCGATCGATCTCGAGGCCGTCGCGCCCAAGTGAGTGACGCGGCGGGCGCCCTTGGAACGGACTCGTTCAGAAGAGGATCATGTCGCCTTCGCTGGACGAGGGAAGTCCCGGCGTCCGAAGCTCGACGCCGTCGGACGCGCGCGCTTCGAGGCGCACCAGCACCGGCTCCCCGCCAAAATCGAACCGCCGCTCGACGAGGTGGCTCGCGGGGGGCGCCGTCGCGAACCGAAGGCCTTGACCGGACATGGCCGTGGGCGTCGAGAGGTCGATGGTCACGCCGCGCGTGAGCAGCTTGTTCTTGAACCGCCCGAGGAGCTGGTTCGAGAGCTCGCCCGCCCACGCGAGGAGATCCTCTTCGTCGACCTCCCCAGGAGTGGGGTAGGACGCGCGCAGAACGCCGGGGTAAAGGAACAGGACGAGCGCGCCCCTCATTTGCTTGCCGGCGAAGCCGATGACGGCGAGCGTGCTGCCGACCGAAGGAGGAGTGTCGGCGGGTCGGTTGTCGACGACCGGCGCGTTGCAACTGTCGAAGAGTTGCAGGGCGCTCTCCGCGAGGAGCTCACGAACGAGAGACCAATCCACGAAGGAGTGGAACGGACCCGCGCGCCGCGACCTTAAGGCGCTTACCTCTTCTTCCGCTTCTTGAAGGTTTTCTGCGCCTGGGCGACGCGCGCCTTCTTTCCGTGCTTGTCGCGTCGGCCGGGCTTTTTTTCTTGGGGTTTTTGCGGTTTCGGCGGCTTCAAGCGCGCGCGCGGCGGTCGTCCCTCGCCGTCCCCTTCGAGCGCGCGAAGTCGGCGCCCGTAGACGGTCCTCCTCTGGATCGCGACGTCGACGATGTCCAACGTGAGCCGATCGCCGAGGCGTACGACATCGCCCGACGTGGCGGCGACGACCTCGAGCCCCTCGTCGTCGAGCGCGTACGTTCCGGCGCCGAGGTCCTCGAGCTTGATCAGCACGTTCACGAACGGCGCGTCGAGCGACACGAAGACGCCGGAGCCCACGAGGCCGGTGACCACGCCTTCGAATGTCTCCCCGATCTTTCCGCGCATCAGCACCGCGCCGTAGAGGTCGACGATCTCACGCTCGACCTCCATCGCGCGCCTTTCGGCGGAGGAGGCGGAGATGGCGGCGTCCTCGAGCTCCTTCTTCCCCTCCACGCTCTTGTCGATCTTCTCGCCGAGGAGCGCGCGATGCACCGTGCGGTGAACGACGAGGTCGGGGTACCGGCGAATGGGCGAGGTGAAGTGCAGGTACGCCTTCGACGCGAGGCCGAAGTGTCCGAGGTTCCGCACGTCGTAGGCCGCCTGCTTCATCGAGCGGAGGAGCAGCATGTTGAGGACGTTGCCGAGCGGGTGCGTCGCCCATGATTTGACGAGCGCGGAGAGCGTCAGCGGATCCTTCGCGCCGTCGGCGTCGAACTCCACCCCGAGGTGCGCGCACATCGACGCGAGGCGCTCGAGCTTCTTGTCGTCGGGCGCCTCGTGGATGCGGAAGATGCCGGGGAGCTGCTTCTCGACGAGCCACTCGGCGACCGTCTCGTTGCCGAGGAGCATGAGCTCCTCGATGAGCTGGTACGCCTTCTTCATCCCCGGGTCTTGCGCGCGACGCGTGATGTCGACGGGCTGGCCGTCCTCGCCGAGCTTGATTTTGGCTTCGGGGAGATCGAACTCGAGCGAGCCGCGCTTGATGCGCTTGGCGCGGAGGATGCGCGAGAGCTCGTTCGCAACCTTCAGACCCTCCACGAGCTCGTCGGCCTTGGGATCGCGCGGCGGCTCCTCCGAGAGGCCGAGCGCGCGGGCGACGCCGCCGTAGGTGAGCTTCGCCTGGCTCTTCATGAAGCCGCGCACGAGGCGCCTCTCGACGACGTGTCCTCCGGCGTCGAGCGTCACGTCGGCGCACAAGCAGAGGCGGATCACGTCGGGGAGGAGCGAGCAGAGGTTCGACGACAAGGGGCGCGGGAGCATCGGGATCGCGCGATCGGGCAGGTAGACGCTGCAGCCGCGCTTCTTCGCCTCGTCGTCGAGGCGCGTGCCGGGGCGCACGTAGGAGCTGACGTCGGCGATCGCGATCCACGCGCGGTAGCCGCCGCCCTCCGTGCGCTCGACCCACACCGCGTCGTCGTGATCGCGCGCGTCCTCGGGATCGATCGTGGGGAGCGGGAGGCGCGTGAGATCCTCGCGGCCGGCGAGCATGTCGACGGGGACGGTCTCGCCGTACGCCTCGGCCTCGGCGAACGCGTCCGGCGAGTGCACCTCGTCGATCTGCGCCATCACGAGGACCTTGCGCGCCTCGACGTTCAGCTCGCCGGGCTTGCCGAGAACGACCTCGAGCCGCCCCTCGGGGTTCTCGTCGGGCGACTCCGGGAAGCGTGTAATCTGCACAATCGCGGCGTCGCCGTCTTTCCCGCTGTTTCCCTCGTCGTCCTTGGCGTCGATGCCGACGGTCAAGACCACGGGGCCGCGGACGCGCGCGTCGTCGGGCTCGAGCCACGCGCTCTTGCCGCGGCGGCGGAGGATGCCAGAGACGCGAGGGCGGCCGCGCGAGACGATCTCGAGGATCTGCCCTTCGGCGCCGCGCGGGCCGCGTCCGACGATCGCGATCTTGACGCGATCGCCGTGCATGGCGCCGCGCAGCGACTCGCCGGGGATGAACACGTCGTCGCCGGACGCGGTGGGGCTCGACACGAAACCGAAGCCGCGCGCGTTGACGTTGATGGTGCCTTCGCGCTCCTCGCGGTCACCCCCTCCGCGTCCGCCTTGCCGTCGCTCGCGTCCGCCGCCGCCATTGTCTCGCGCGCCGCCGCGATCGTCCTTGCCGGCTCGCGCGCCGCCGCGATCGTCCTTGCCGGGTCGCCCGCTGCCGCGATCGTCACCGCCGGGTCGTCCGCCGCCGCGCGTCGTGAGCTTGAACTTGTGCCCATCGCGCGCAGTGAGCACGCCGTCGAAGACAAGGTTGTCGAGGAGGCGGAGGAGCCCTTGGTACTTGCCGTCGTCGACCCCCAGCTGCTGCGCGATCTCGCGCGCGTGGATCGCGCGGTCCCCGTTTCCGAGGAGCTTCAAGACGTCCGCGCGTGAGGGCAAGGACTTGGACATGCCAGAGGGAATACTTGACCCGGCGCCCAGGTTGAACCACGGAAGCGCTTCGCATGAAGAAATCGGAGACCGACCCGGGGAGTCTGCTTCGCTGGGGCGCCCTTCTCGCGCCGGTGGTGATCGGGCTCGCGGCGAGCACGTCGATGCTCGTCGACTACCTGCGGCCGGCGCCGATCTTCTGCGGCCTCGACGGCGGCTGCGGCGCGGTACGGCAGACAAAATTCGCGGCGTTCCTCGGCGTTCCGACGCCGGCGTGGGGCCTCGCGGGCTTCTTGCTCCTCGCGTTCTTCGTCGTGCGGAGCGGCAAGCTCGCGCGCGTCGGGTTCTTCGCCACGGCCGTGCTCGCCGCCGGCGTCGCGGCGTTTCTCCTCGCGGTCCAGGCGAACCTCGGCCAATTCTGCCCGTACTGCGTCGCCACCGACTCGAGCGCGCTCGTCCTCGCCGGGCTCGCGCTGCATCGCGTCTTCAAGGGCTGGGATCCGCCGAGCGCGCGCCCGTTCCGCGTCGCCGCGGGCTCAGCGCTCGGCCTCGCGGTCGCGATCCCGTTGGGCCTCTCGCTCTTGCTGAAGCCCGCGATCCCTCGCGTGATCGCCGCCGAGATCGACAAGACTGCGCCCGGCAAGATCACGATCGTCGACTTCGTGGACTTCGAGTGCCCGTTCTGTCGCGAGACGCACGCCGAGCTCACGCCGGTCTTGGCCCGCCACAAGGACAAGATCCGTGTCGTCCGCAAGCACGTCCCGTTGTCGCGCATCCACCCGCACGCGATGGAGGCCGCGCGCGCCGCCTGCTGCGCAGAGGTGCTCGGCAAAGGCGACGATCTCGCCGAGCTCCTCATGAAGACGCCCGCCGAAGAGCTCACGAGCGAAGGCTGCGCAAAGCTCGCCGCGGAAGCGGGCCTCGATCCCGTGCGATTCCAGGACTGCCTTAAGGATCCGTCCACCGACGCGCGCATCAAGTCCGACAGCGACGCGTTCCGCGCGACCCAAGGGCATGGCCTGCCGACGATCTGGATCGAGCGCGAGAAGCTCGAGGGCGGCCAAGACGAGGCGACCCTCGAGGCTGCCGTCACGCGCGCGATCGGATCTTGAGCCGGTCTCGGAGGCCTAGCCGTTGGCGATAGCCGCCATGATTTGACAGATAGAGCTTTTGCTCTAAATAGCGAGCGATCTTCTGCGAGCTCGCTGGTTTGTCGCCGTTGAGGTTCGCGAGCCCGAGGGTGCCGTGAAATTTCGCTGCTTTCCCGTGTTTTCTTGGCGCGCGGCGCGGGCCATGGTCGCAACACTCTCTCTCGTCGCCTGCGCGAGGACCTCGGTTTCTCAGACCCCTGAACAGCAGCGCCACTCCCTCGCGTCGAAGCCCGAAACGTGCGGCGCGCAGGTCGTCCGGTCCGTGCCGCCGCTCACCGGGTACACGGAGCTGGGGCGGGTCGAATTCCACGGACCCGGTGGCCTCGTCGCGCCGACCCGCGCGACGGTGGAAGGGGAGCTCTCCAAGCGCGCGTGCGAACTCGGCGCGGATGCCGTTCTCGTCGAGCGGGAGAGGTACGGGAGCACCGGCTCCATGAACGACACGGACGTGTACGGTATCGCCATCCTGTACGCCGGCGCGCCGCCGCGCCCGGGCACGCACGGCGGCAAGCGGCCGACCATCCTCGGTACGTGCTTCGCGATCGGCGCGCGCGGCCACATCGCGACGGCGGAGCACGTCATTCGCGACGCCGGCCCCGTAACGGTCCAGTTTCCCGGGAAGGCGCCGCTTCCGGCGACAGTCCTCACGAGCCGCCGCGAGACCGACGTGGCGATCCTCCAAGTCGACGCGGAGACCCCGGATTACTTGCCGCTGGTGGCCTCCGCCTCCGTCGCAAACGCAGGTACGAAGGTGTTCACGTTCGGGTTTCCAGTCGCCGACTTCTTGGGGAGCGAGCCCAAGTTCACCGACGGCGCGGTGAGCGCGCTCTCGGGTCTCCGAGGGGAACCGCGGGTCCTGCAGATGACCGTGCCCATCCAGCCGGGAAATTCGGGCGGTCCGCTCGTCACCGAGACCGGATTCGCGATCGGCATCGTGACATCGAGCGCATCGTCGCTCCCCTTCCTCAAAGCCACCGGCAGTCTGCCGCAAGGAATCAACTGGGCCGTGAAGGCCGACCAGGTCCTGCAGCTCTTGAAGCGCTCGCCCGAGGCGCCGCCGCCGGTTGATCGTGATGCAGCAGTCGAACGCGCGCGTCGCGCCGTCTGTGCGATCGGACCTGCCGTCACCGAGTGAGCACTACACCGCTTTGCAGGTGACCGACGCGTCGGGGCGCGTGGCACCGGTCGAGATCGCGCGCGAAACCCCAAGGGCCCTCCCGTTTGCAAAGGACCTCTGGGACGGGTTGTCCCCTTGCCTCAGTACATTCGTGAGACGCTCAATTGTGTTAATTATTTCATAATGTTACGACATATTCAGATATGCGCTTATCTGGGTGAAGGTAGTTCTCGGCTCCACTTCTCAACGGCTGAGCGGCGCGCTTCGCCGCGGCGACCGAGCGTAAAGGTCAGAAGAAGCGCCGCTTCTGTCGTCGACACGCTGAAGGCGCTAGCCTCTGCGCCGTCGAACAGTCCGGAGGAGAAATCCAGATGCGTCTTTGGCAAACCTTGGCTTCCGTTTCGATCGTCTCGCTCGTCTTCGCGGCGAGCACCGGCTGCGGGCCGTCGTACGTCCGCGGCTCCAACGATCCGTCGATCGACAACGCCGCGATGAGCACCGGCCTCGACAAGGACGACATCCAGCGGATGCTCTCCGAGAACCTGAACCACCTGCGCACGTCGCCGGTGATGGACCTCTGGCGATCGCACCGCTCGCAGGACACCGTCTCGGTCTTCCCCTTCCAGAACGACACGACCGAGCACCTCGAGCCGCAGCTGCAGGGCATCCTCGGCGAGGCGGAGACGTGGCTCGTCGAGGCGAACATCGTCACGATGGTGAGCCGCGAGCGTCAGAACCAGATGATCGCCGAGGTCGAGGGGCAGCAGCACCCCGCCTTCAACCACGCGCACATCGCGCAGTACGCCAAGCAAATGGGCGTCAAATACTTCCTCACCGGCAAGGTGAGCGCGAACGACGAGCGCGCCGCCGACGCGCGCCGCGTGCAGTACACGTTCTTCATGCAGGTCATCGAGGTCGAGACCGGCGTGATTCGGTGGCAGCACAAGTCGTACGTGACCAAGGCGGTCAAGTAAGGCGCGGGCAGTGCACGTGAGGTTCGGGCCCACGGCCACAGCGCTCGGTCTCGTCGCCTTCGCCGCGCTGACGCAGGCGTGCGGCGGCCACTCCGAGCGGACGCTCCCGGTGCGCACGGCCCTCGACGAGGGTCGCCCGCGCGAAGCCATCCGGGCGCTCAACAAGGAGATGGACGTCGACAAAGACGACGAGCTCCCCAAGAAGGTCGAGGGAGACGACGCGCTCCTCGTCCTCGATCGCGCCACGATCCAGCAGTCGCTCGCGCAGTTCGAGCCGTCGAAGAAGGATTTTCAGGCGGCCGACAAAGCGATCGACATGCTCGATCTCGCCCGCAACGCCGGCGACACCATCGGCGAGTACGTCTTCAGCGGCTCGTCGGGCAAATACGTCGCGCCGCCGTACGAGAAGCTCCTCCTCAACACGCTGAACATGCTGAATTACCTGGAGACCGGCGATCTCCAGGGCGCCAAGATCGAAGCGCGGCGGCTCACCGTGATGCAGAAGTACATCGGCGACACGCTGGGCGAGAAGGACAACGCGATCCTCGGCCTCGGCGGGTTCCTGGCCGGCTTCGCGTTCGAGAAGAGCGACGACGTCGACGAGGCGCTCCGCTACTACGACGAGGCCGCACGCTTCTCGTCGCTCTTCGGGCTGCGGGGCGCGGTGCACAGACTCCTGCCGCGCGGCACGTACACCAGCCCGCGGCTCCGCGCGCTCGCCGAAGGGGGAGACGCGGAGGAGCCGGACGACGAAAGCGGCGAGATCCTCTTCGTCGTCGGCTTCGGGCGGGTCCCTCACAAAGTGCCGAACCGAATTCCGATCGGCCTCGCGCTCACGCTCGTCGCCAACGACATCCACCCCGACAACGCGCGCGCTGCCAACAAGCTCGCCGCGCAGGGGCTCGTCACGTGGATCAATTTCCCGTCGCTCGCGCCAGGGCAGGGAAAATGGGCGACGCCCGAGGTGCGGCTCGACAACGGCTTCGTGCAGCTCCAGGAGGCCGTCGACGTCGACACGCAGGTGCGGCAGGAGTGGAAGAAGATCGAGGGCAAGGTCATCCTGAGCGCGATCACGCGCCTCATCGCGCGGTACGCGGTGGGCGAGGGGATCAACCAGGCCAGCGGCAAGAGCTTGGTGGGCTTCCTCGGATCGCTGGCCGCGCAGGCGACGTTGACCGCGCTCGACACGCCCGACACGCGCAGCTGGGAGACGCTCCCCGCGCGCATCGCCGTCGCGCGCGTGCGGGTGGCGGCCGGCCGGCATCGCGTGCACCTCGACTCGCGCGGGGTGTACCGGCAGCAGGAGATCGACGTGCCCAAGGGAGGCTTCAAGGTGGTCTCCCTCATGGCGCTGCGCTGACGCGGCTCCTTTCGTGCTATTTCCCGGGGCGATGATGCGCGCGGCGATCGAGGCGTTGTTCCTCGCGGTCCTCCTCGGCTCCGCGGGGTGCCGCGCCGAAGATCCGCCCGGGACGCCCGAGGCGACGTGCGTGAAGGCGTGCGGCACCCGCGCGAGCGCGAAGTGCACAGACGTCGAGTGTCGCCGAGGCTGTCGCATCTCGCTCGACCGAATGATCGAGAGAGAGGGGAGCCGCGTGCTTTCTTGCGTCGCCAGCGCCAAGAACCGCAAGTGCGACGAGCTCACCTGGGCCGACTGCACGGCGAGCATCGGCGTACACGCGGACGGAGGGCCCCCGGCGCCTCCGCCCGGCAAAGAGGATTTCGACGAGGACGACTGACGTGGCGCTCCTCAAGGTCACCGACGATCGCCGCCGCGAGCTCGTCTTCGGCGCGGCGCCCAAGCGCGTGGTGTCCCTCGTCCCGAGCGACACGCTGACGGTGGCCGCCCTCGGGGCCGGCGCCGCGCTGGTGGGCCGCACGGACTATTGCGTCCTCCCGGAGGAGATCGCCGCCGTGAAGAGCGTGGGCGGCACCAAGAACCCGCGGGTGGCCGACATCCTCGCGCTCGAGCCGGATCTCGTCCTCGCGAACCAGGAAGAGAACTCGCGCAGCGATCTCGAGGCGCTCGTGAAGGCGAACGTGCACGTCTTCATCGCGTTCCCCAAGCGGGTCGCCGACGGGGTCGCCCACATGGCGCGCCTCGCGCGCATTTTTCGCGTCGAGAAGGATCCGGAGGTGCGTGCACTCTGCAAGCAAGCCTACGAGGCGGTGCGCGAGGCCGAAGCGGCGCGCAAGGAGACGACTCCCCTCCGCACGTTCTGCCCGATCTGGATGTCCCCGCTGATGACGATCCACGGCGCCACCTTCATCAGCGACATGCTGGACCTGTGCGGCGCCCAGAACGTCTTCGCGGATCGCGAGCGCCGGTATCCGCTGGCGGCCGACCTCGGCAAAGCCACCGCGCTGCCCCCCGAGAAGGTCGAGGGGCGCGACGTCCGCTACCCACGCGTCACGCTCGACGAGGTCACCGCGCGGGCGCCGGAGCTCGTCCTTCTTCCCGACGAGCCGCATCCCTTTACGGACGCCGATGCGGAGGTCTTCCGAGCGCTCGCGATCCCGGCGGCCATGCGCGGCGCCGTCGCGAAGATCGACGGAAAGGATCTCTGCTGGTACGGCTCCCGCAGCGCCGAAGGCATCGGGCGCGTGCGGGCGACAATCGCGTCGTTTCGCCGCTGAGCGGCGTGACTACGGCACGATGCGGTGGGCGACGACCGGGCTGCCGGAGCCATTCCCGGCGCGGACGACGACGGTGACGTTGGTGAGGTCGGCGAGCGTGAAGGTGGCGGAGTGGCTCCAGACGCCGTAGGGACTGAGGACGCCCACGCCGACGTCGTCGCTCGGCGCGGTCACCGTGACCGCTGAGCCGGAGGCGAGCGGGGCGTGCGACGCCACTTGGAGGAGGCCGGCGCTCGTGACGAACTGCGGCATCTCGGCGACGCCGACGTCGCCATCGAGGACGACGATCACGCCGCCGGCCTTGTCGAACGCGGCCAGCGTCGCGGCCCACGAATCGCCCAGCGCGCCGAGCGCGCCCGCGGCAGCGGCCTTTTGATCATGCACGACGAGGACGTCGAACGCGGAGGGAGAGAGCTTGCTCGGGACGTCTCCGTCCGCGACGCTGACGGTGTACGCCACCGTTCGATTGAGCGAGGCGGCGCGCACCCCGACGATCTTCTTCGCGTTCTGCACGGCGGTGACGTCGGCGTAGCGCTCGTACGAGAGCACGCGGAGCGGGTTGGTCGCAGGGATGAAGACGGCGTTTGCGAGGACCGTCCCCTGGGCGGTCGCGGCTGCCGTCGTTGCGTAGTCGTGGCCGACGAGGACGACGTCGCCGGGCGTCGAGCCTTGGCAGACCGAGCCGATGCAAAGATTGGACGGGCAGACCTTGCCGCACGCGCCGCAGTTGGAAGGATCGTTGGTTTTGTCGACGCAGGCGCCGCCGCAGTTCACGAGCGGCGCAGTACAAAGCTGGCCGCACACGTAGGTCCCGTCGCCGACGGGCTTGCACACGTCATCGGGTGCCACGCACGCCGTTTGGCAGGTGCCGCACTGGTAAATCGTGTCGTAGGGCGGGACGCACGCGGCGCCGTCGGGTGCGACGCCAGCGTCGGCGTCTCCGATCGAAGCGTCCGTGGTCGCGCCGTCGTTCGTCGCGCCGTCGCCGGTCCCGCCGTCGATCGTCGGTGCGTCGGAGGTGGTGCCGTCGACGTTGCCACCGCCGTCGTCGGAGCTTGGCCCGTTGATCGTCGCGTCGACGCTGAACGGAGCGGTTGCGCATGCGCCTGCGACGCACGCGACGCCCGGATCGCAGGCGTGCCCGCAGGCGCCGCAGTTGCTCGTATCTCGCGTCAGGTCGACGCAGCGGAGGTTGCACTCGGTGAGGCCGGCGGCGCACTCGCCGCCGACGAGTGCTGCGTCCTGACCGCACCCGGCGGCGACCGCGGAGATGGCGATCACGAGGACGGACGCGACGGCGAAGCGGCGAATCATTGTGCGCTCCCGTGGTGTGCGGTCGGTTCCTGCGGCGCCGCTTCATCGCGAGCGCGAGCGCGCGTGATCACGAACTCGACGCGGCGGTTTTGCCAGAATTGAAGCTCGGTGTTGCCCGCGACGCGCGGGGCGAGCTCGCCGTGGCCGCGCGTGGTCAGCTTGGCCTCGGCGACCCCGAACCGGACGAGGAGCGCCTTCACGCTCTTCGCGCGCTGCTCGCTCAGCCACTGGTTGTGCGCCTCGGACCCGGTGATGTCGGCGTGACCCTCGATGTCGACCTCCTGCACGTCGTCGTTCTTGGTGATGTACTCGGCGACGTGGCGGAGGAGCGTGTAACTGACGTGGCGGACGCGCGGGCTGTCCGACTCGAAGTGGATGATGTCGTCGAGCAAGATCTGCATTCCTTCGACGTGGACGTGCTCGCCCTCTTTCGGGCAGCCGTTCGTCTTCGGATCGCCGGTCGGGATGCCGGGCACGTCGGGGCACGCGTCGTCGGCGTCCGCGATCACGTCCTTGTCGCGATCGCTCGGTGCCGGCGGCTCGGCAGGCGGGGGCGGGGGCGGAGGAGGCGGAGGCTTGGGCGGCTCGACCCTGGCCATCTGCGCGGGCGGCGGCGGAGGGGGGAGCGGCGCGCCGAGTGCGACGTGAATCCCGAGCCAAAGGACGTGCGCGTCGTCGGGGCGGAGCGTGTCCTTGGGCTGGACGATTTGCGTGTATCCTACAAATGGGCCGATATCGACGCGGCCATCACCAACGCGGAAGTCGTGGCCGACGTGGGCGTCGAACGTCATCCGGCTCGCGCCGCCGGTCTCCGCGACGCCGAGGTTCGCGTCGATCCAGGGACCGCCGACGCGTCCGCCGCCGCCGAACGGACGAAGCCGCCCGCCGAGCGCGCCGAAAATCGAGTTGCCCGCGCCGTGGTCGGCGAGCGTCGGATCGGCAGGCCGACCTGCCTTGCTCTGCGCGAAGGCACCGCCCTCCGCCTGGAGACCGAAGACGGGGACGAGGGGCAGCTCGACGGCGACCGCACCACCGCCGCCCATGCCGTACTCCTTCGACTGCGGCGCCCCAACTGGCAGCGTCCCTCCGCCGAGGCCGTGCACGCGAAGCCCCTCTGCATGGGCTTCGCCGCCGGCCAACGCCAGCGCAAAGGTCAGTGAAATGGTACGAACGCGCACACTCCTTCGAACGGCTGCGCGCGCCCGAGGGTTAAGCTCTTACGGGCCCCGCCGGTCGGAAGCGAGGAGGGAAAAGACTGCGTGGTCGAGCCACCGTCCGTGGCACCGCTCGGCCTGCCTTGCGATCCCCTCGAAATGAAAGCCCAAGCGGCGAATCACCGCGAGCGACGCGTGGTTGTCGGTCGCCGCAGCGACGCGCACACGGTGGGCGCCGAGTGGTCCGAACGCCCAGCCGACGACGCCGCGCGCGGCCTCGGTCATGAACCCTTTGCCGGTCGTGTCGTTGCGGAGCCAGTACCCGAGCTCGACGCTCTGGTGGAGGTGCGCGAACGCCTCCAGCCCCACCACACCGACGAGACGCTTGCCCGCGCGCTCGCGGATCGCGAAGCGGCATGCCCGCGCGCTGTCCCAATCGGCGGCGCTCGCCTCCGCGTACCGGTAGCTCGCCTCCGCGTCGATGTTGAACGGCACCCACGGCAGCCACGGCTCGAGGTGCGCCCGTGAGCCGTCGACTGCGGTCCACAAATCACGGGCGTCGGACGTGTCGATCGGCGCGAGGATCAGGCGGTGAGTCTCGAGCGGCCGAGCTCGAAGCTCATGACGGGGAGTGACGGCGAGCATCGACGCCCCAATTGTGGAGAGTTTTTCGGGGCGGTGCGAGTGCTTATTTCTTTTTGTCGTCCGGGTACGCGAGGACGAGGTCACGCGGCGGACGCTCGACCTTCTCGAGCGGGCTCGTCACGAGGTCGCGCCCATCGGTCGCAAAATACAGCGCCTCCCCCGGCGAGGGTTCGCCGGGGTTGGGGACGATCGCGCCGTTGAGGTAGAAGCGCAGGCCGCCGTGGATGCGGCGGCGAAGCGCGAGATGACCGCGCAAGAAATCCCCGGTTCGTCGATCCCGGACGGCGACGCAGAAGCCATCGCGGAAGTGGTACTCGGTGTTCTTGGTGACGTAGATGCGGTGGCGGCGCCGGTCCCGTCCCCCATAACTGCCCGGGCCGACGTCTTCTTGCGCGCGTGCGGTGCTCTCGCTCATCTTCGCTCCTCCAACTTCGAAAACCGCCCCGACATTGGTGCGTCCTCGGCAAGAGGGCCAAGTTTTGAAAGCGCTTATTTAAGGCCGAATCAACGCGGCGGATCCATCGTCCGCGGATCGACCGGACCATCGACGACGAGCTCACCGAAACGGATTCGCGTCTCGTCCTTCGGACCTTCGACGAGCGTGGCGCGGACAGGACGAATGCGATCCGCAGCGAGCTCGAGCGTGACCTTCTTGAAGGGGCACTTGGTCCCCTCTTTAGGGACGGCCTCGATCGTCGCGCCGTCGTCCCGCACGTCCTCCCGTACTTCGTAGCGCGCGCGGAGCGACGTCACGTCGCCCGTGAGCATTGCGCGCAGATCCGACATCGACGCGGCCAGACGCCCCGCGTTCGCCGGCACCCTGCCCGAGCCCTCGCGACTTCGATACGCGAGCACCTCGGGCGTCGCCCAGTACACGATCTCGTCCGGCGCGAAGAGCTCCCAACGGAGGCGATCGGGCCGCACGATGGTCATCTTTCCCGTCGAGCGCACGGTCGACTTGAACATCCCCAGCGTCCGCTCTTGGGAGAACGGCCCCGACAGCGTCTTCCACGCGGCGGGCGGTCCACCGGCGCGCGCGTGGCGGGCGAGCGACGTCGCGGCGACGAACGCGAGGAGCTCTCGACGGCCGAACGTCATTGGCGCTTCGCCGCGATCGCTCGCGCGCGTCCTCCGTCGTAGCGACCCTCGGCGAGGATGGGATCTTCGGGGATCGTCGTCGCGCCCTCGGCCGGCGCGCGCCCTTCGAAGGCCTCGTGGAGATCGAAGCGAACGAATTTTCCCGAGAGATGCGGCCCCGCGCTGACCCACATGACGCGCGCCGTCGTGTCCGCGACGACGCCGTGGGTGGCGATGAGCGCATCGAGCGATCGACGATCGCCGAGCTCGCACGTCCGCCCGCCCGAGCAGCCGTGGTCGCGCATCATCCCGACGACGCTCGCCGGCGTCGCCGAATGGGCGGGCAGCGCCGCGAGCAGCTCGTCGGCCCTTGCCCGGCGATCGAGCGTCGTCGTCTGCGCCCGGATGCGCTGGTTGCGCGGATCGTCGGCGAGCGGTCCTTCGAAGTGATTGGTGAGCGCGACGCGATCCGGATCGGTCCACGACGATCGCACGGTGGCCTCGGTACCGGCGGCGCGCTCGACGACCGCGAAGCTCCCGGTCGCGTCGGCGACGAGGAGCAGATGCGAGACCATCACCTGCTGCGCGGAGAGCAGGCGCACGGCCTCGCGCGCGTCGTGCGCTTGCTCCAGGACCTCGCGCACCGAAAACGCGACGGGAATTCCGTCCGCGCGTGGCTCCTTTGCGCGCGCGCCGTTCACGAGGATCATGACTCCCTCGAGGTTCATCCCCGTCACCACGCCGACGAGCCCCGGCCACGCCACGCTCGCGAATGGGATCTTCCCGTCCTCGTGCACGAAGTACACGGCCTTGTCGCGATCGAAGATCTCGCTCGCCTCGAAGTCGAAGGCCCGCGCGACGAGGACGTGCCCGTCGGCGGTGACGCTCGGCCCGAAGCCCATCGCCGTGCACCCGACGAGCGGCGCCTCTTCGAAGCCGAGCGCGATGTCGTAGAGCGCGTGGAGGAAGACCATGCGCTGGTAGGTGGGTAGCTTGCCGTCGTACGGATCGGGCGAAAATGTAGCGGCCTGCGCGGCGAGCTCGCGACGACGCGCCTCTGGAAATTGCTGATCGACGTGGCGGTAGCGCACGCGCCCGATGTCGAGGATGAGCGCGCGCGCGGGCGCGAAGGACACGTGCTGCTCGAAGCTCCCCCACACGTCCGCCTCGTCGACGACCATGCGATCGCGGAGCAGGCGCGCGTGATCGGCCCCGAGCTGCTCGGGCGTCCCCGACAGGTGGACCTCACGTACGCCGTCGCGCACGAAGGTCCTCGCCGCGGGGCTCGGTGCCGGGACCGTCACCGCCGGCAACGGAATGCGCGTGCCCAAGCACACGCCCACATGCGCCAGCGGCAGCGCCGCGACGAGCGCGCCGAGGACCAAGAGCCTTCTCCGCCGCCGCGTCATCGCCCCCTCGACCGCAGGCGCGCGAGCGTCCGCAAGACGACTGCGATGATGCGCATCGGATCTTTCACGCTGTCAAAGTGCGTGATCCGTTCGCGCGGGTCGGGGTAGACGACGCGCACCGGGAGCTCGACGATAGGGAGACCGGTTCGCGCCGCCAGGAGGAGCACCTCGGCTTCGAACGCGTAGCCGTCGGCACGCCCCTCGAGGGCCAGCGTCTCCTCGACCGGATAGCGACGCAGCCCGCACTGCGTGTCGGCGAGGGGCCTCCTCGCGAAGCGCGAGAGGAAGTAGTTGCTGATGCGGTTGGAGATCTGGTTGGCGCGCGGCGCACCTGCACCCGGGAGGTCGCGGATGCCGAGGACCAGCGCGCGGGCATCGTCGCTCGCGAAGAGGACGGCGCGCGCCTCGACGGCGGGATGTTGCGCGTCGGCGTCGACCGTCAGCGCCACCGCGAATCCCGCCGCCCGCGCGGCCTTTAGGCCGGTGACGAGCGCGGCCCCCTTGCCGCGGTTCCGTTCGTGCCGGAGCACCGTCGCGCCGCCTCCCCGCGCGACCTCGGCGGTGCCATCGGTGGAGCCGTCGTCGACGACGAACACCGGAATGTCCGGCAGCTCGCGCGCGAGATCCGCGAGGACGATCGCGAGCGTCTTGTCCGCTTGGTACGCGGGTACGAGGACGCACGCGCGTTCACGGATTCCGACCGGTCTCTCGGCGCTCCGCGCGCCCTCACGCCGTCCGACTTCGAGCATGTACGCCGCACAGCTTGCGCGCTATATCGCGGCCTCGCAATGCCTGTACGCCTTCGCATCGAGAGCGGCCCCCACGAGGGCGTTCGCCGCCCCGAAATCGCCCGTCGCATGCGCGCCATGCTGAGCTGCCTTCAATTGGAAAAAGCCGAAGTATCTATCGTCCTAACGGACGATCTTCAAATCCAAGAGTTGAACAAATCTTATCGTGGAAAAGATCGTCCGACGGACGTGCTCGCATTCGCGATGCGCGAGGGGGATTTCGCGCGCCTCGCCGGCGATCTCTTGGGCGATGTCATTGTCAGCGTCCCCACGGCGAGAAAGCAGGCTCTCGCGCGAAAGCGACCGGTCCTCGACGAGCTGACGATGCTCCTCGCGCATGGCCTCCTCCACCTCCTCGGGTGGGATCACGACACGCCGTCGAAGGACCGACGCATGCGCGCGGAGACCGATCGGCTCTGCGCCGCTGCCGCGCCCGCCACGGTGCCCGCGCGTCGCCGCGTGGGGCACCCTCGACCCTCGACCGCGGTCAAAGGAAGGAGCGGGGTCGCGACCAGATCTCGATCTTCGCGCGGGCGGCCGGCCAGAAGAGCGTAGCCTTCCGACCTCGTCAAGGGACACCGAACCCGAGGAATTCCCGGGGCGCCGTGGAACGAATCGTCACAAACCCCGTATTTTTGGCTTGCGGGATGGAAACCCGAGGTGCTAGCCATTGATTCGTCGGCTCCCGAGGCTGACCTCGCGATCGCCTCGCGTGAGTGATTTGCCCCTCTCGATGGGGGTGTGACGAGCAGAGTGTTAGGTCGATACAATCGACAGGAGGAAGCGCAAATGTCCGGAAAGCGTTTGACCAAGGCCCAAGTGATTGCCGAGATTTCGGAGCTCGTTGAGCTCGATAAGAAGAGCGTTTCTCGCGTGTTTGACGGACTGACGGAGCTGATCAAGAAGCAGCTCGGCAGCCGTGGACCCGGCGAGTTCGTGATTCCGGGCCTCCTGAAGCTCAAGGCCGTCAAGAAGCCGGCGACCAAGGATCGCCCTGGCATCAA
Source organism: Polyangiales bacterium (assembly GCA_038231275.1). Lineage (GTDB taxonomy): Bacteria > Myxococcota_A > Polyangia > Polyangiales > Polyangiaceae > JANYHK01. The sequence goes on along the minus strand of JBBRLQ010000006.1, from coordinate 19,236 downwards.
CCCGTTCACCAAGCAGCCGATCATCATCAAGGGCAAGCCCGCCTCGAAGAAGATCCGCGCCTCGGCGCTCAAGTCGCTGAAGGATCTCATCCAGTAAGCTCGGCCGTCCGAGTGTGCGAAGGGCGTTTCGGCGAGAGCCGAGGCGCCCTTGGCGTTTAAGGGGCACGCGCGTCGCTACGTCGCCGCCGCGCGCCTTCGCCGCGCCTTCAGGTGAACGAAGAGCGCGCCGGCGAGGACCAGGAGCCACGGCGCGTCGCCGGCCTGGGCGTAGATCGTCGGGCCGCCGCCCACGAGGGCAGGCTCGGCCATCAGCGTTCCCCCAGGGGCGATGTCGTACCTGGCGCGCACGCGACCGGCGGCGTCGACCCAGCTGGTCACGCCGAGGTTCACCGCGCGGACCATGTCGCGACGGAGCTCGACGGAGCGGAGAACGGCCAGTCGAAGGTGGAGCTCGCTCTCGGCGGTGCCCTCGAACCAGGCGTCGTTCGTCACGTTGACCAAGAGGTTCGGCGTCACTTCCGCCGCCTCGCGGCCTGCCTCGGGCAACGTGTCTTCGAAGCAGTTGAGGACGGCGGCGCGGATGGGGCCGCTCGTCAGCGCGACCTCGTGGCTCCCGGCGGCGAGGCCGGTGCCGCGCGCGAACGTCTTCTTGATCCAAGGAATCTGGTCGGCGAGCGGCACGGTCTCGCCGAACCAGAGGAGGTGGCGCTTGTCGTACGACTCGGTCATGCGCCCCGACGCGCTGACGATCGCCGCGGAGTTGTAGGACGCGCCATGGCCTGCGCGCATGAAGAGGCCAGCGAGCACCGGCCCGCGGACGCCAGGCTGCAAAATCGCGCGCACGCCGATAGGCGAGAGGCGCATGCCGTGCGCGACGGGGTAGGGGAACGCGGCTTCCGGCCAGACGGTGAGCTCCGCGCCGCGCGCTTCGGCGCTCAGCGTGAGGCGCGTGAGCGACGCGAGGATCGCCGGCGCGCGATTCTCTTCCCAGCGCTCGGTCGCGGCGATCGCCGGCTGGACGAGCGCGATTTTCGCGGTCGGTGCCTCACGCCGGATCGCGTCCACGCGCGCCATTCGAAACGCGCCATACGCGGCGATCGCGAACGGCAAAAGCCCACCGATCACCGCAAAACGAAGCCACTCCGTGCGTCCGCGCCCGCGGCGCGCGTCGGCGGCGGCGAACGCGACGAGGCCGCCCGCGAGGGCCATGAGCGCGCTCACCCCACGCTCACCGACGTAATCGGCCAGCTGCACCGTGGTCGGCCACGGCGTCGCGCCTCCGGCCGGGCCCCACGGAAATACCTGAGGAACGAACGTCGCCGCGTACACGCCGATCGCGAACGCCGCCCACGACGGCACCCCGCGTCGCGTCAGCCGATCGTGAAGGATCCCGCACGCCGCCCACGGGAGCGCTTGCGCCAAGGACAGCAGCACCACCGCGAGCCACGCCGCCGCCGCCGGCAAGCTGGTGAACCGCTCGATCGTGATCGCCACGAATCGAAACGCGACGACGTTCGCTCCGAAGCCGAACGCGAGCCCGCGAAGTCCCCCGGAGAGCCGACCTTCACGCGCGAACGTCAGCGCGTACGCGAGGCCAAAGAGGCCGATCCACAGCGCCGGAACCACGTTGGCCGGCGGCGCGGCGAGCGCGAAGAAGAGCCCACTCGCCAGTGCGATCGCGAGCGGCGGCGGAGGTTTGACCCGGGCAAGAATGGCGTGAGCATAGCCCGCAACCGCTCCACGATATTTCCGGACTTCGAGGCGCGGCGCCGATCAGAAGTAGAAGGTGAGTCCGGCGGTGAGAAGGCCGCCGCCCGACGTGTTCGTGCTCTTGCCCGTCGCCGGGTCGAAGAACTCCGGGTGGTAGTGCGTGTTGTCGTCGATGCGACCGCGGATGAAGCCGCGCAGATCCGCGTTGAGCGCGAAGTGCCGCGCCACACGCCACTCGAGGCCGACGCCGCCTTGCCCGCCGAAGTAGCCGTAGCTGAACGTCGACTCGTTGTAGCCGGTCGTGTCGTCGACGACGCGCGCCGCCGACCACCCGAAGCCCGCGAGGAAGTACAGCTGCAGCTTCGACTTCGGGTTGACGTAGAGGAGCCCATTGATCGCGAACGCGGTCTCGCCGCGGCGGAAGCCGTTGTAGTCACGGCCCCCGAAGAAATCGAGATCGGCTTCGATGCCGAAGTGCGGGACCGGCTTGTAACGGAGGCCGAAGCCGAGGCCGCCCATTCCGGAGTTCGAGCTCGCCTTGCTTCCGATCATCGCGCCTTCGATGCGCGCGGCGAGGCCCCACTCGTTCTTGGCATACGGGAGCGCGGGTCGCGGCGTGTACACGTACACGGGCGGCGGCGTCTCGGGATGCGCCGGGTAGACGTACACGGGCGGCGGCGGTTGGTAGACGACCACCGGCGGAGGCGCTGGAGCGTACTGCGTCTGCGCGGGCGGGAGCTGCTGGAGCGGCTGAACGGGCTGACCCGCCGGCGCGGCCGGCTTCGCTTGCGTATCGGCACAAAACCAGCTGCCAGGCGGACAGTTCGGGTTTTGCGGCTGCTGAGCAGACGCAACCGACGCACCCAGGAGGAGCGAGGAACCGAGCGCCGTGGCCAGCGAGACTGCAAGGAGCGACTTAATCATGTGACCTTCAGGGCCTCCGAAGACGGTGGTCAGCATGCTTCCAAAGCACCGCGCATGCCATGGGCAACGCGCAGGGTCTTGGCCAAATATGACCCCTCGGCCGGGAGCTGTTGACGGGGGTTCACGTGCGGACGGCAACGGACGTCGTGTCGGCCAGGCGCGGGACCGTACAGAAGCGCATTCAGTGTGGTAGGAACCCCCCACCTCGTTCCCGAGCCTCTCGAGCTCCGTATGCCGCAGATTTCGGCCACCGTTCGACTCAAGCCTGGCCACGTCCAGCCCGTCTGGGCAGGTCATCCGTGGATCTACGCGCAGGCGATCGACCGCGTCGAGGGAGGGGCCACGCGGGGGGATGAGGTTACGGTCCTCGACCCGCGCGGCAACCTGCTCGGCCGTGGATTTTATTCGCCGGGATCGGCGATCCCGGTCCGGCTCCTCGTGCGCGACGCGACGACGCGCATCGACGGCGCGTTCTTCCACGAGCGCGTGCAGCGCGCGCTCGCCGCGCGGCGCGAGATGGGTGTCGCGACGGAGGCCACCACCGGCTACCGCGTCATCCATGCCGAAGGCGACGGGCTGCCAGGCCTCATCGTGGATCGCTTCGCCGACGTGCTCGTCGTGCAGTTTCTCACCGCGGGAATGAAGGCGCGCGAAGGCCTCGTCCTCGAGGCGCTCATGCACACGCTGAGCCCGCGCGCGATCCTCGATCGTACGCCCGCCGGGATGGCGAAGACCGAGGGCTTCGTGCCGGGAACCGGCGTGATCCGCGGTGAGGAGATCAAGGAGCTGTCGTTCTCGGAGCGCGGCCTCACGTACAAGCTCCCGCTCGACCTCGGGCAGAAGACCGGATTCTATTTCGATCAGCGCGGCCTCCGCGGACGCGTCGAAGAGCTCGCGCGCGGTCGTCGCGTCCTCGACGCGTACACCTACGTCGGCTCGTTCGCGATGGCGGCGGCGCGCGGCGGCGCGAAGAGCGTGCTCGCGATCGACGACAGCGCGATCGCCGTCGAGATCGGCGCGCTCTGCGCCAAGGACAATGGGCTCGAAGGGAAGATCGCGTTCAGCCGCGAGGACGCGCGTAGCACGCTCCAGAAGGCCGGCCTCGACGGCGGCTACGATCTCGTCATCGTCGATCCGCCGCGCCTCGCGCCGTCACGAAGCGCGCGCGAAGGTGCGCTCGTTGCGTACGCGAAGCTCGCGGAGGTGGCGTGCCGCGCGACGCGCCCGGGCGGCTTGCTCGTCATCTGCTCGTGCTCGGCGGCGGTCGATCTGACGGCGCTGACGCGCGCGTTGGCGACGGGGGCGCTGCGCGCGAACGTGACGGCGATCGTGCAGGAGCGGCATTTTCAGGGCAGCGATCACCCGGTGACGGCGGCGTTCGGCGAAGGCCTCTACCTGAAGGCGCTCATCGCGCGCGTGGAGCGTCGGTGACGCCGCTCGCGGCGATGGATCCCGCGGAAGCGCGCGCGATCCGAGGGCTGCTGTTCGATCTCGACGACACGTTCCTCTCGCACGGCGCCCTCACGCGCGCCGCGTACGGAGCGCTTTACGATCTTAAGGACGCGGGCCTTCGTCTCGTCGCGGTGACGGGGAGACCGAGCGGCTGGGGCGAGGTCGTCGCGCGTCAGTGGCCGATCGACGCCGCGATTACCGAGAACGGCGCCGTCACCGTCGAGCGCGAGGGCCGCGGCATCGCGCGGCGCGAGGCTTGCGATGAGACCGAGCGTCGAAGGCGCCGAATGCGACTCGCGAGCCTCGTCGAAGAAGTGCGCAGCGTCGTCCCTGAAGCGCGCCTCTCCGACGACGTGGACGCGCGCCGAAGCGACGTCACGTGGGACATCGGTGAACGCGTGCGCCTGCCCGCCGATCGCGTCGCGATGATCCGCGCGCGCATCCTCGACGCCGGCGCGCGGACGACTCAATCGAGCGTGCACCTCCACGCGACGTTCGACGTCGACGACAAAGCGAGCGGCGCCGTCGGTTACCTCGTCCGTGCGTTCGGGGAAGACGCCGGCGCGGCCCTCGTCCGCTACGCCTTCGCCGGCGACAGCGGCAACGACGCCGCCTGCTTCGCCGCCTTCCGCATGACCGTCGGCGTCGCGAACATCGCACCCTACGTCACGCACCTCCCCGTCCCGCCGCGCTACGTCACCCGCGGGGCAATGGGGGAGGGATTCGCCGAGCTCGCCGCGTTCTTGCTCTCCGCGCGCTGAAGCCCGTCTACGGCGCGCCGCCAAATGCTCATTTGGCCCCATTGCTTGCGGAAGCCCTCGCGCTCCGCAATGATCAACCCATGTGCCTCATCTGCCTCGAGTTCGACAAGAACGCGATGAGCGTCGTGGAAGCGCGGCGCGCGCTCGGTGAAATGCGCGTCGCCATGGACGACGACCACGCCAAGGCGGTCGAGGAGAAGCTCGAGGCCGCCGAGGCCGATGCCGCCCTAGCGAACACGCCCTAGCCTAACTAAGCCTCGTTCCGGCGCGCCGCGCGAACGGCGCCGGAGCCGGCGTGGTCCGTCCGTTTTTCGCGATCTGGCACTTCTCAGTAGACCAGTGGCGGTCCATTCTGGACGGGCACAGAAAGAAGACGCCATGCCCAAGTCGCCCGCCCTCCTCGAGTCCGCCAAGCAGCACCTCTACGCGAACTACCGCCCGGCCCCCGTCGTGTTCGCGCGCGGCAGCGGGTGCGAGCTCTTCGACGTCGATGGGCGCCGCTACCTCGACCTCTGCGCCGGCGTCGCGGTCAGCGCGGTCGGGCACGCGCATCCGGTCCTGACCAAGGCGATCGCGGAGCAGGCCGGTCGCCTCTTGCACGCGTCGAACTACTTCTTCAACGAGCCGAACATCGAGCTCGCCGCGAAGCTCTGCGAGAGGACTGGCCTCGCGCGCGCGTTCTTCTGCAACTCCGGCGCGGAGGCGAACGAGGCGCTCCTCAAGCTCGCGCGTCGTCATTTCTTCGCGAAAGGAGACGCGAAGCGCACGCGGGTGATCGCGTTCCACAACGCCTTCCACGGCCGCACGATGGGCGCGCTCTCGATGACCGGCACGCCGAAGTACCGCGAGGGTTTCGGCGAGTTCAGCGGCGTGACGCACGTGGCGTACGGCGATCTGAACGAGACGCGCGCGGCGATGGGCAAAGACGTCGCGGCGATCATCGTCGAGACCGTGCAAGGCGAAGGCGGCGTTTTTCCTGCGCCGCAGGGCTTCCTCGTCGGTCTGCGCGCGCTCGCTGACGAACACGGCGCGCTCCTCCTGATCGACGAGGTGCAGACTGGAATCGGACGGTGCGGGCGCTTCCTCGGCAGCGACGGCTCTGGCGTCAAGCCCGACGCGATCTCCCTCGCGAAGGGCCTCGGCGGCGGTGTTCCGATCGGCGCGATGCTGACGACCGAGGCGCTCGGCGGCGCGCTCCCTCCCGGCACGCACGGCTCGACCTTCGGTGGCAGCCCCCTCGCATGTGCTGCTGCGCTCGCGGTCATCGGCATCCTCGACGACGAGAAGCTGATCGACGGCGCGCGCACGAAGGGCGAGGCGCTCGGCAAGATGCTCGCGACCCTCGTGAGCGACTTGCCGAACATGTGCGAGACGTCACGCGGCGACGGCCTCTTGCGGGGCCTCGTCATGAAGCCGGGCTTCGTCGCGCGCGACGTCCTCGTGAAGACGCAAGAGGCCGGCATCCTCCTCACGGCCGCCGGCGAGCGCGTCCTCCGCTTCACCCCTCCTCTTGTCGTGTCGCTGGGCCAGCTCGAGGAAGGCGTCGGCGTGGTCCGCCGCGTTCTGAAAGAGCTTTCGCCGCGGGCCTGATCGCACGTTCAGGCTCAGCGCATCCCGTTGACAGCGACGCCGCCCGGGGGCCAAGACGGTGGCCCATGGGCGCGTCCGTCGAGGGTCCGGAGACCATTTGCCCGGCCTGCGGCAAATCGGTGGACCCGCTGCGCGCAGGACATGTCGCGATCCTCGAGGGGGGCTTTCGCTACTACTGCGACCGCGAGTGCAAGGCGCGTCACCTCCAAGCGGTCGCGGCGAGCATCGTCAGCGACGACGTCGCGACCGCGGAGCCTCCGCGCGTCGCGGAGAAACCGACGGAGCCTCCGCACTTCCCCGCGCCGTCGGTCGAGCGGCCCGCCGACGCCGACCGTGATGCCGACCGCGCCCGCGCCCGCGACCGCGCCCGCGACGCCGACGCCGAGCCCGACCGCGACCGCGATCGCGACCGCGACGCCGAGCCCGACCGCGACCGCGACGCCGAGCCCGACGGCGACTCCGACTCCGACTCCGACTCCGACTCCGACTCCGATCCCGACTCCCGTGCCGTTCCCGCGGAGCCGCCCGTCTCCACGGCTGCCGTCTCGGTCGCCCCTCCCTCCTCCGCGCTCGCGCCCGCGTCGTCGCGGGCCCGGAGCGGGTCTGGAGAGGCGTTCGCGATCGGCGGTCTCGTCGCGGGGGCGCTCTCGGCGCTCGTTGGAGTCGCGGGGGCCGACGAGGCGCGGTTGCCGCTCGCGTTGATCGCTGCCGTCGCCGCGATCGCGCACCTCGCCATGCGGCCGAGAGAGCCCGCGGACGGTTCGAAGCTCGTGACGGCATTGCCGATCGCGGCGCTGACGCTCGCGGCGGTGTGGACACGCGCGACCGGCGAGCCGCGCGCCGCCGCGATCGCAGGGCTGCTGGGGGTGTCGGCGGCGTGTGTCCTCTTCACCGAGCTCTGGGTCTCTCGCGCGCGGCGCGGCGTGGAGGCGACGCGCGCGGGGATCGCGCGCGATCTCGACGTAACGGTCCGCGTCATGCGGGGCGACGCGGTCGAGGAGATCGCGGCGGCGCTGGTGAAGCCAGGCGAGCGTGTCGTCGTCGACTCGGGAGCGGTGGTCGGCGTCGACGGCATCGTGCTCGGCGGGGAAGCGCAGGTCGTGCCGTGGCCGGGCGCTGCGATCGAGGTGACGAAGCGTGAAGGCGACGCGATCGTCGCCGGAGCGCGGCTGGTTTCCGGCGCGCTTCGCCTGAACGTGACGTGGTCGGGGAACGAGCGCGCATGGACGCGGCTCGCGTTGTCGTCCACCCTGCGCGTCGACGTAACCGCGCCGATCGCGAAGCTCGCTCGCGCGGCGGTCGAGCGAGGCACCGGTCTGGCGGCCGCGCTCGCGGGGGTGGCGGCGTACGCGAACGGAGACGGGCCTCCGGAGATCGTCGCGACGGCGTGCGCAGCGGCGCTCGCGTGCGGTGCGGTCGGCGTCGCCGCGATGGTCGGCCTCGCGCACGCCGAGGGACACACGCAGGCGCTCGCCCACGGCATCGTCTTCAAAGACGCGGCGGGCTTCGATCGGGCCGGTCGCACCGACGTGGCCGTGGTCTGCTCGCGCGGCACCGTCCTCATGGGCGAGCCGGAGATCGTGGCCTTCGAGGCGCTCGGCGCGGTGGAGACCGGGCGCCTGGTCTCGCTCGCCGCCGGCGCGGAGACGGCGTCGACGCATCCGTTCGCCTCCGCGATCTTGCGAGGTGCGCGCTCCCGCGGCGAGGCCCCCGAGAACGTTCGCAACGCCGCGGCGCACGCTGGGCTCGGCGTCACGGCGCTCACCGCCGAAGGAGAGCGGCTCGTCGTCGGCAGCCGCGCGCTGCTACTCCAAGAGTAGGTGAGCGTCGCCGCCGCCGACGCGCGCGTCACCGAGCTCGAGGCGCAAGGTCGAAGCGTGCTGCTCGTCGCGCTCGCCGGGAAGCTCGTCGGACTCGTCGCGCTGCAAGACGGCCTTCGTCCCGGCGCGCGCGCCGCCGTCCAACGCCTCCTCGACGCGCGCATCGAGCCCGTCCTCCTGTCCGGCGAAGCGCGCGAGACGTGCGAGACGATCGCGCGCGCGCTCGACATCGATCACGTGCGCCCCGAGGTGCTTCCGACCGAGCGAGGCGCCGAGGTGCGCGCGCTAGGCGAGGGCGGTCATGTCGTCGCCGTCCTCGGTCACCCCGCGAACGACGACGGCGCGCTGGGCGCGGCCGACGTCGCCATCGCCATGAGCGCCGCCGGCTCGACGCCTGGCGAGTGGACGGTGCAGCTCGCTTCCGACGACGTCCGTGACGCCGCGCTCGCCATCACGCTCGCACGCGCGACGCGCGAGAAGGCCCGCGTCGCGCTCGTGAGCGGTCTCGTCCCGCCCGCCGCCGCGCTCCTCGCCGTCGGCTTCGGCTTCGCGCCGCTCGTCGTGGCCCCGCTTGCCGCCGCCCTCGGCACCGTCATCGCCTCGCGCGCCCGCTGATCGGTCACACTCGGCCCCTCGGGTTCGACGAACAGGCGAACTACGCGAATAGCTCGTTTCGGCGGGTCGTTCGTAGAAACAGGAAAAGGGGACCCCTCGCCATGAAGCCGCTCCGTTCGATCGCTACGATCCTCGGCATCGCCGCCCTGACAACTCTCGCCACCGTCACGGTTTTTTGGCCGAAGACGACCATGGCCGACGGCGACGACGAGAAGGGCGACTTGGTCCTCGCCGGGACCAAGGTACAGAACGTGGTGGTCGAAGGTGATCTCGTGAAGGACCCCAAGTCCAAGACCGGCTGGGTCATCGAGTTCAAGGCCCAGAACACGGGCAACAAGGACGAGACCGCCGAGCTCGAGGCCGACCTGACGCGCCAGGTGTCGAACCCGATGTCGCGCGCGGCCCCGATGCCCACCGCCATCTTCAAGCGCAAGGAGACGATCACCGTCGCCGCCGGCCAGACCGTGACGAAGCGCTACGACGTGCCCGCCGGCTTCTCCGCGCAGATCACCAATTCGAAGAACGCCGAGGCCGCTCTCCAAAAGGCGTACGAGAAGGGGAAGTTCGTCCAACCGAAGGCCGTGACCTACTTCGCGGTAGCCTTCAAGGGCCCATGGACCGACGACGCGATTCAGAACCCGCCGAACCGCCGCCTCGCCGCGAGGCCGTCGCCTCGAGTGGCCGTGGACGTGCTGGCCGTCCGCAACTGAGCAGATCGCCGACGCTCAAGCTCGCCGCGATCGGCGTCGCGCTCGGCCTCGCCGTCGCGGTGGTCGTCCTCCGAATGGCGCCGCGCGCGGCGGTGCCCAAGACCAACACGACGCCGGCCGGCCTCGCGGGCGACGTGCTCGTGGAGGACAAGGGCTCGCTCGACGAAGTGCTCTTCCAGTACGTCGCGTCGCAAGAGTCGGTCGTCGCGCCGACCTATACCGATTTTCTTCGCGCGCTCGATCCGGCGACCAAGCTCGTCGCGCTCGTTCCTCGTGACGCCGACGCAGGCGCCTCGGACGAAGCGGCGCTCCGTGCGTTCCTCGCCAAGGTCGATCCGTCGGGCGCGCTCGCGTCGCGCACGCGCGTCGTCGAGACGGGCGGACCGATCACGGTGTGGTCGAAGGATCGCGCCCTCGTCCTCGCCGCGCCGCGCACGCAGCTGGTCGTCCCGATGCGCCCCGATCCGAAGTGGCGCGAGCGTTTCAACGACTGGGCGACGCTCTCCTCGGTCGCGAAGGCGATGCCCGAGCGGTACATCGTCAACGAGGTCCCGCTCGACTACGACGCCGGCGACTTCGCGGTCACGGGGGACAAGATCATCGTCGACGCGAACCTCCTCACGAAGAACCAAAAGCACGGCCTGACGACCGGCAAGGCGCTGAGCGAGCGTCTCGCGAGCACGTTTCACCGCGACATCATCCTGCTCGGCGACGCCGATGGCGACGTCCCGCGGCATCACCTGTCGATGTACATGACGCCGATCGGGGACCGCGCGGTGCTCGTCGGCGATCCGCGCGCGGGGCGCGAGATGGTCGGTGCGACGTTCACGCCGGGCGAAGAGAGCCCCGACACCGGCGAGCCGCTGGTCGCCGATTTCTCCGATACGACGCTCGCGCGCTTCGATCGGGCCGCGAAGGACCTGGCCGCGGCCGGCTTCCGGGTCGAACGCATCCCGGTCGTCCCGTTCGACGACAAGACCTACGTCACCTACACAAACGGTGTCTACGAGACGCGCGGCGGCCGAAAGATCGCGTACCTGCCGCAATACGCGCGTGACGCGAACGACGCCGTCGTCGCGAAGATGGACGCCGCCGCGGTCGCGACGTACCGCAGGTTCGGGTGGGAGATCCAGGGGATACGTGTGCGTGACGCCTACCGCTTCCACGGGACGATTGGCTGTCTGTGCAACGTCTTGCGCCGAAGCGGCACACCTTAAAATTCCTGTCCCGTCGCCCATCGGGCCGATATCCTTGAGAAGAGCCCAGATGGCCTGAGTTCGATTTTCTTTTTCGACGCTCTCGCGAGGCGTGGTGCCCGCCACGAGGGAGCTGGGGAGGAGTCGTCCGCGACGACGCTGTGAGCCCTTGGCGGAACCCGTGAACATGTCGGAAGACGCAGGCCCTAACGCGCGCGTCGGCAGCGTCATCAAGGGGAAGTGGACGGTCGATGCCTTGCTCGGCGTCGGCGGCATGGCCGCGGTGTACGCGGCGACTCACCGAAACAACCAGCGCGCGGCGCTCAAGATCCTCCACACCGATTTCGCGCGCGAGAAGACGATCTGCGAGCGCTTCCTCCGCGAGGCGTACGTCTCGAACAAGGTCGGGCACGCCGCGACGGTCCAGGTCCTCGACGACGACGTGACGGATCTGGACGAGCCGTTCCTCGTCATGGAGCTGCTCGAGGGGCAAACGGTGCGCGACGCCTGGAAAAAGGCCGGCCGCGCGATGCAGGCCACCGAGGTGCTCGCGATCTCCGAGGCGGTGCTCGACTGCCTCGCGGCGTGCCACTCGATCGGTGTCATCCACCGCGACTTGAAGCCGGCGAACATCTTCCTCACGCAGGAAGGGATCGTCAAAGTGCTCGACTTCGGCGTCGCCCAGTTCCGCAGCGCGACGGCCGAGCGCACGGCGACGGGCACCGCTCTCGGCACGCCCGCGTACATGTCTCCGGAGCAGGCGATGGGGCTCGTCGATCAGCTCGACGGGCGCGCCGACATCTTCAGCGTGGGCGCGATGATGCACGCGCTCATCACCGGGCACCGCATCAACAACGGCCGCACCGAGCAAGAGGCGCTCGTCATGGCCGCGACGAAGCCGGTGCCCAGCGTCGCGCGCATCGCGCCCAATTTGCCGATCGAGCTTATCCAAATCGTCGACAAGTCGCTCCAGTGGGATCGTCGAAATCGCTTCGCCGACGCGCGGGACATGCAGGCCGCGGTGACCGAGGCGCTCTACAAGCTCGGCGGTCAGCTCTCTCCGCGCAAGGTCGGTGGAACCGCCGTCGCGCCGCCGCCGCCTGCCGCAGCGCCCAACCATACCGCGGTGATGACGGCTCCGCAGCTCGCCTCGCCTCCCGCGATGCCGCCGGCGATGACCCCGAACCCGCCCCTCGCGTCGCCGCCGCAAGGGCAGAGCCTCCCGCCCGACGCGCGCAGGTCGGCCCCGCAGCCCGCGCTGCCGGCGACCGCGGCCGTGGGGATGTACGCGCCGGGCGTCGTCCCTCATTCGCTGCACAGCCAGAAGCCGCAAGCCCTCCCCGGGGAGGCCTTGGTCCCCGACCACGACCCGCGTGTTCAGGCGACGCGCGATCTGATGAAGCACGTCGATCGCACGCTGCCGAGCGTGCGGCAGTTCGGCTGGTCGCATCCGGCCACCGAGCGCACGCTGCGCACCGCGTTCGAGGCGTTCGCCGAGGGTCTCAACAAGGACGCCGCCGCGCTTACCGTCACGTTGCGACCGTACTCGTTCAACGTGCAGGGCCATCCGGTGTGGGAGCCGGGACCGCCGTTCGACTCCGTTCCGTACAACCTCTTCGCCGCCGGAATGCGCACGCTGCGCCTCGACCCCGGTCTGACGCTCGACGAGCTTCGCGATTTCTTCACGCTCCTCATGGTCGACCCGGGGCGCGATCTTCCGCCGGAGGACGACATCGCCGCGGCGTTCTGGGAGCGCGGGATGCCGCACGTGCACCACGAGTCGGTGGATGCGTTCGCCGAAGGCGACGCCGCCGAGCGCGAGGCGTTCTATAACGAGTCCGATCAGCTCGAAGCGGTGGCGGGGAACGCGGCGCAAATGCACTCCGCGCGCGTCGAGGCGAAGGCGATGGCCGTCTCGACCGATCGCAACGCGTTGAACGCGCAGCGCGGCGTCAGCCCACTCGCGCTCGACGACGTGGTCCGCGCGGTCTTCGCGCAGCAGCTCGATCTCGGCCGCGACAAGTGGAGTGAGCGCTACATCGACGCGCTGGTCGAAGGCTACCTCGACTCGGCGGTGAACCGCGACGCGCCGCTCGTCCTCGCGTCGCTGCGCAAGAGCGCCGCCGATCTCGTCGTCGCCGGTCGCATGGAGATCGTGGTTCAGCTCCAGCAGGCCGTGACCGAGCGCCTCGCGCATCGCGTTCGCGGCAACGATCTCATCAAGCTCGCCGGGGCGTTCACCAACGCGCTCTTCGGAGCCGAGGTCCTCGAGCTCACGCTGAAGTTCTTGCGCGATCATCCCGAGAAGATGGACGTCTTCGTCCCCATCCTCGCGAGCATCTCCGCCAACGATCTGCCGACGATGCTGGGCGGGTTGAAGGCCGGCTTGCCCGAGGCAGTGCGCGTGCAGATCCTCACGTTCATCGAGCGCGTGATGGGTGGGCGCGAGGGGGAGATCGCGGCGGCGGCGGTCGGCGCGGAGCCGGAGGCGGCGAGCGCGCTCCTCAACGTCCTCGCGCGCGCGGGCACGCAGCAGGCGCGTCACGTCCTCGCCAGCCTCGCGACCAGCGAGGACGTGAACGTGCGCATCGAGGCGAAGGTCCTCGCGTCGGGCAACCCCGACCTCGCGCACAACGAGCTCGGACAGATGCTCGACAACGCGTCGGCGCTCGTCCGAATGGCGGCGCTCCGCACGAGCGCGCGTTACCGCGTGAAGGGCGTGTGGCCGGCGGTTGCCCGCGGCGTGAAGGCGCCGGCGTTCAACGAGCTCGGAATCGACGAGCGCCGTGAGCTACTGCGCGCGCTGGTCGTCCTCGGCCCCCAGAGCGGCGAGCCGATGGTCCTCGAGCTCGCGAAGAAGGGCGGCGTCCTCCTCACAGAGGAGAAAGAGGCCACCCGCACGGCCGCCATCGAGATCTTGGGTGAGCTCTCGCACTCTGGCGGCGTGTCGATGGCGCTGCACGAGGTCTCGCAGTCGCGCTGGGGCTCGAGCGAGGACACGCGTACGGCGGCGGCGAACGCGGCGCGCCTCATCAACCAGCGGATTCGTGAAGGCGGAGGGCCGCCCGCGTGACGATGCGCCTCGACATCGTGACGAACGACGCGGGCGATCTGGTCCGCCGCGAACACGCGCGCGATCTCGGCGCTGGCGTCGTCGTGGGCATCTACCGCCTCGCCAAGCTCGCGCAGATGCACGACCTCGGCAATCAAGCGTTCAAGCGGCAGCTAGAGCAGAGCACCAACGTCGTCCACGACTACTGCCAGCGGGCCGGCAGCAACGTGAACATCCTCTTCGCGCAGAAGGCCGTCTTCGTCGCCGGCCAGCTCTTGAAGGGCTCACGCGCGGTCTACGATCAAGCGATCGAGCTCGGCGACATCCTCGAGTGGTGCGGCGGCAGCGAGCTCGTCATTCTCCGCGACGTGAGCCAAGAGGAGATGCTCCAGTTCGCCGAGCAAATCTCGCTGGCGACGAGGAGCGAGCGGGGTCGCTTCCGGTCCACGAGCCCGCGCATCCGCCTCCGCACCGTCGACGACAAGGCGCGCCTCCGAGGCCTCGAGATCGAGCCGCTCACCCCCGAGCAGCGCATCGTCCGCACGTACGCCTCGGCCGTCGTCATCATGCGCCGCTTCTTCGACGAGCTGCAGGCGAGCAAATACATCCTCCCGCGCCGCATCAAGCGTATCGCGCAGAGCCTCGTCGACCTCTCGGAGGGCGGGACCGCCGCGTACCTCGGCGTCACCGAGGCGCGCAACGCCAACCACGACGACGCGGGAAAGGCCGTCAACTCCGCGATCCTCTCCGTCGCCATGGCGCGAGAAGTCTCCGCCGATCGCGTCACGCTCGCGCAGATCGCGATGGCGGCGATGATGCACGACGTCGGTCGTCCGCGCGCGCAAGCGGTCGGAGCGATCCCGGGCATGCCCCAGATGCCGGGCGTCATGTCGCTCTCGGAGGATCAGGAGGACCGGCTCCCGGGGGGCACCGCCGCGGTCCTCACCGCGCTGGGTCGCGTCAACGAGCCGTCGATTACGCGTACCGTCGTCGCCTTCGAGGCGCTCTGGCTCCGTCGTCAACAGTGGATCGGTCCAGTTTACCGCGGCGCGCGCCAGGCGACCCTGCACGCGAAGATCATCAGCGTCGCGCGTCGCTACAACGACCTGATGACGCCGGAGCCGGGTCTGCAGCCGCCGACGCCGGACTTCGCCGTCGCCACCCTGGGCGAGGAGCTGAAGGAGCCGGCCGACAAGACCGTGCTTCGTATGCTCGTCTCGGCGTTGGGGCTCATCCCCGTTGGCACGGTCCTCCAACTCTCGACCGGTGAGGTGTGCGAGGTCGTTCCGCGCGGCGAGCCGGGGCCGCCCGATCGCCCGCGTGTGCGCGTGGCGCTCGACGCGCAGGGCGGCGTGATGGGTAGCCCTATCGAGATCGATCTCGCGCGCGAGCCGCAGCGCCGCATCGCGCGCATCATGAGCGTCGACGGGTGGAAGAAGGGGCTCGAGGCGAAGACGTACGGCGAGCAGCCCCAGCACTACGATCACGATACGGGAAGCAGCCCGCCCTCCGGTCACAGCGGATCGGGGATGCGGGCGGCTCCGGAGTATGGGTCGTCCCCGTCGCGCTCTGCGGTCGCGCCGTCCGCGCCGCGTGGGTCGACCCCCTCGGCGCAGTTCGCCGGAGCGCGAGAGGTCCGCGAGACCCATGAGACGAGCTCCCCTTCGATGAGCAGCATCTCGTCGGCGGGCAGCGTGCCGTCCCTCGGCTCGAGCCCGTCGGCGGTGGCCGAGGCGATGGGGCGGATGATCAACGAGTCGCTGAAGCCGAGCGGCCCGCAGCTGAGCACGTCCCCACCGGTGGCCCTGCGCAGCAAGCCGCCCGACGACATGCACACCGTCGTGCAGCAGTCGCCTTTCGAAGAGGGGGAGGCGCCCGCAGAGCTCGAGGCCATCGACCCTGCGCAGCACCAGCTCGAAGGCGAGCCGACCGCGCGCGGCTCGCTCGACGCAACGCCGCTCGCCCATGTCCTCGTCTACATGCTCGACCACGCGCTGTCGGGCAGCGTCGTCTTCAACGCTCCGGACGGCGATCACTTCATGTACTTCCTGAACGGCATCCCCGCGAAGGCGCGCCTCGCGTTCGACGGATGCTTGCTCGGCGAAGAGCTCGCGGAGATGGGCGCGCTCGATCCCGAGCCGATCCATTCGATCGCCGAAGAGGCGCACGAGCTCGGACTCCTCTACGGGGAGTACTGCATCGGTCACGGGTACATCTCGCGTCAGGCCCTCACCAAGGCTCTCGAGCTCCAGCTCGTTCGCAAGGTCTCGTCGCTCGCCAACCTGCCGCCCGAGACGGGCTACGCGTACTACCGCGACGTGAACCACTTGGAGGCGTGGGGGAGCCCGGAGCCCACGATCACCGGGCCGCTCAACTCGATCCTCGCCACCGTGCGGGTGTGGCACGACCGGGGGCGCGTTCGCGCGACGCTGAACCGAATCGGGAAGCACCCGCTCGTGTTCCACGACGACGCCGATCTCGAGAGCCTGCGGCCGACGGAGATCGAGCAAGGTGTCCTCGACGCGATCGTGACGCGTCAATGCTCGCTGCCCCAGCTCTTGCAGATGAACGTCGCGGACGAAGACTCGGTGAGCTCTGTCGTCTACACCCTCGCGGTCACGCGGCAGTTCTCGTTCAAAGGACAGAAGAAGACGCCGATGGCCGCGCGGCCCCGACCTGCCGCGGTCGCGCCCGTCGCTGCTCGCGCGCCGGTCTCGCTGCGGCCGCTGCCGCGTCCCGCCACCGGGGCCATGCCGTCGGTTCGGCTCGCTACGTCGGGGGCGCCGGCCGCGATCGTGGTTCCGCGACCAGGGCCGCCGTCCGCGGGCTCGAACGGCAGCGCCAGCCCCGCCCCCTTTTCGCGTCCACCCGCGTCCGTCGCGCCACCGCGGCATGCGCCCAGCGCGCCTCCGTCGAGCGACGCGATGGACGTGGACATCGACATCGACATCGCGAACGCCGCGAGCGCCGCGCCGCCGAAGATGGACGACGGGCTCGACAACGGCGAGGTCACTGAATACGCCGAGCGCGAGCCCGAGCCCCACGCGGCGCGTGACGCGGACCTGAGCCCCGAGATGGCCGATGCCGAGCGTGCGCTCGAAGCGATGACGAACTTCCGGCTCGCGGAAACGGCGCTCCAGCGCGGAGACATGCAGCTCGCCGAGAAGCTCGCGCGCTCGGCGGCAGAGGGCGATCCAGAGCAGGCGGAGTACGTCTCGCTCTACGCCTGGGTGCGCGCGATGGGGGCGAGCCCCAACCAGGTCAACGACGCGATCGACACGATCTCGCGCGTGCTGCAGAACGAGCCGACGTGCGAGCGCGCGCTCCTCTATCGCGGCAAGCTGAACAAGCGCGCGAACAAGACGAAGGACGCGCTCCGGGACTTCGAGGCGCTCCTGAAGGTGAACGCGAAGCACCGCGAAGCCGCCAGTGAGGTTCGCCTGCTCCGCATGCACGCCAAGTAGGCCGCGTGCCCGTCAGCTGCGGCGCGACCACATTTGCTGCGTGCCGCCGTACCCGCGCTCCAGCTGCATGCGCAGCGTCTGCATCTTCTTGCCGTCGACGTCTGGTCGCGTGGGCGCGACGCGCGCGATCTCCGCCTGGGCGCGCCACAAGTCGCTGTCCGGCAGCCCCAGCGCGCGCCGGAACGCCTCGCCCATCTCGATCGCGCTGGCGAAGCGCATCTCGGGATCCTTCGAGAGCGCGCGGAAGAAGAGCGCGTCGAGGACGGGCGGCGCCTGGACGAGGAAGCTGCGAATGGGCGGCGGCGCGCGCTCCACTTGATCGAGGCGGACCATCAGCTCGGTGCGGCCGTCGATGGGGAAGGGGAGGCGACCGGTGAGCATTTCGAAGAGGACGATACCTGCAGAATACAAATCACTGCGCCCGTCCAGTGGCTGCGAGAGAACTTGCTCGGGGGACATGTACGCGCCGGTGCCGGGGGAGAGGTACTTGTTCCCGCGGCTCCCCATGGCGGCGGGATCGGGCCGGTCGTGGAGGCGCGCGATGCCGTAGTCGGTGAGCTTCACGATGCCGTCGCGGCGAATGAGGACGTTCGACGGCTTCACGTCGCGGTGAACGACGCCCAGCGCGTGCGTCGCGCCGAGCGCGCCAAGGAGCTGCTGGAAGTAGTACCAAGCACGCTGAAACGGGATGCCCGGCAAGACCCCGTTGCCTGCCAGGCGCGCGCGCGCCATGTGCCGTGCGATGACCTCTTCGAGCGTGTTGCCGTCGACGAGCTCCATCGCGAGCGCCAAAGATCCACGGAACTCGAACAGATCGTAGAAGCGCACGATGTTGGGGTGGAGGAGCACCTTCAGCGCGTCGGCCTCCTGGAGGAAGAGCTGCCGAATGGCCGGCTGCACCTGCGCGTGCGGGAGGAGCTCCTTCACGGCGAGCGGCACCGGCGGCTCGCTCGCGCGCGCGCTGCCGGGCGCGTAGAAGAGCCAGGCGCGGTACACGACGCCCATCGCCCCCTCGCCGATGCGGCGGTCGATGACGACGCGCCCGTAGCCGAGCTCGATCTTCGCTCCGACTTCGAACGCCATTGCGCACAGAGTACCACCACGCAAGGGTGGCCAGGGCTCGCCCGCTCTCCTTAAACGGACTAACACTACAGCGGGAATGACCGAGCTCGCTGCAGCCGACGGCCTCGCGCCCGCGCCGGACTTCCGGTACGTGAGCCTCGAGCCAGGGCCGCGCTCGCGCGTCGGTCTCTGGGCGAGCGCGACCTTGGGGGTCGCGACGCTCGGCGCAGGCCTCATGCACGGCGTGACGCTGCGCGGCGTCGTGCTCACCGCGATCGCGGCCGTCGCGGGAGGGCTGGCGTTGCGGCGCGTCGGTGGTCCGCACCTGTCGCGGCGCTGGAACGCACGCGCGGTGCCGATGGGGATCGTCCCTTGGGGTGTGCTGGTCGAGCCCGACGGCGAGCCGCGCGTCTTGCGGTGGGCCGCGATCGAGAGGGTCCACGTCGAGATGATGCACGGTCGCGATCAAGGGACGCCGACGACGTCGTGGAGCGTCGTCACCGTCGAGACGAAGAAGGGAGAGCCGCTGGTGGGACGCGCGGCCGGCGCGGTGTCGCTGGATCGGCTCCTCGCGCACCTCGGCGCGTACTCGGCAGAGCAGGGGCACGTGGCGGCGCTCGACCTCGACGGCACGCGTCCTGGGGAAGGGCCTCTCGAGCCCGAGTGCGAGCCGCTCCTCGCCGCCGCGCGCGACTGGCTCTCCTCGGCGGACGCGACCAGCCGACTCGATCTCCCGCCGTCGGGCTACCGCAGCGGCGGCGCACGGTCCGCGAGCGCGCGCGCCATCGAGGTGCTAGCCGGCGTCCTCCGCGACCGTCGTGATCGCGAGGTCGATCCGCGCGCCTTCGCGGCGGCCTGCGCCGCCGAGCTCTCCGTTGGC
>JBBRLQ010000005.1:0-387644 GCA_038231275.1 Polyangiales bacterium | reverse complement strand
GTTTCCTCCATCATGACGCGCAAGTTCACGCACGTTTTCGCCGCCCTCCTCCTCCTCACGACCGCGGTGCTGCTCGGCCGTGACGCCCGCGCCGCCGGGAACTTCAAGCTCAAGAGCACCGAGGCGAACGAAGTGTCCGGAGCCTGGCACGTCTTCGTGACCATCGAGCTGCCCAAGGCGCCGACCATCGCGCACACGCCGATCAAGTTCCTCTTCACGAAGACCGCCGTGTTCGAGCGCGCGCTCGTCGACAACCGTGCCGAGCCGGTCACCAACCGCATGGCGCTGCAGGGGCAGACGCCGAGCATCGAGAGCATGGACGTCGATTTCGCCGACGGCAGCGGCAAGATCTTCAAGACGACGCGCTTCGACTTCGGTCTCACGCGCCAGCGCGGGTACGAGGCCGGCGAGTACGTCGTGCAGGTCCGCACGAGCGACGGCACCGACATCGGCGGCAAGGCGACGATGACGCTCAAGGGCGACAACCCGGTCGTCGACCGCCGCAGCATCACGTTCAACGCCAAGGATCAGAAGATCAAGAAGATCGACGACGGCACGGGCGACGCGGGCGCGAAGGGCGGCGACGACGTCGAGCACGCGGGCGTCAACACCGGCGACGTCACGCCGACCGGCACCTCAAAGCCGTTCATCCCGGCCGACGCGTACAACAAGACGCCGGAGGAGCAGGGCTTCAAGGACCACCCCAAGGGATGCGGCTGCAGCGTGCCCGGAACGCACGGCGACGGCGCTCCCCTCGCTCCCCTCTCCCTCGTCGGCGTTGGCATCGGCCTCGTCGTCGCCGCACGCCGCAGGACCCGACGGCGCTGACCGCGCGCGTCGCCGCGAGCTGCGCATGAAGCAGCGCCACGTCGTGATGGCGCTGCTCCTTCCCCTCGGCGTCATCCTCTACCTCGATCGCGTCTGCATCGGCGTGGCCTTGCCGCGGATCCAGGAAGACCTGAAGCTCGCCCCGGAGCAGCTGGGGTGGATCAGTCTGGCCTTCTCGCTCGGGTACGCCGGGTTCGAGGTGCCGGCCGGTCACCTCGGCGATCGCCGCGGCCCGCGACGCGTGCTCACGCGAATCGTCGTTGCGTGGTCGGCGTTCACGGCGCTTACCGGCGCGGCCACCGGTCTGACCTCGCTGCTCGTCACGCGCTTCGCGTTCGGCGCCGGCGAGGCGGGCGCGCTGCCGAACGTGTCGTCCGCGGTGTCGCGCTGGTTCCCCGGCCACGCGCGCGGCAGGGCGATGGGCGCGTTCCTGTCCGCGAGCCAGCTCGGCGGCGCGCTGTCGCCGCTGCTCATGATCCCGCTCCTGCAGCGCTTCGGGTGGCGCGTGCCGTTCTTCGCGTTCGGCGTCGTAGGGCTCGTATGGGCGTCCTTGTGGTTCTTGCTCTTTCGCGACTCGCCGACGGAGAAGCCGGGCACGAGCGTTGCGGAGCTGCGCGAGCTCGGCCCTGTCCTTCCTCAGGCGAGCCATGGCCTCGCGTGGTCGGTCGCCCTGCGAAGCCCCAGCCTGTGGGCGATGAGCGTGGCGTTCTTCTGCGCGATTTACGCCGTGTTCTTCGGGATTTTCTGGGCGCCGACGTTCCTCGTGAAGGCGCGCGGCTTCACCGAGGACGAGCTTCGTTGGGGCGCGCTCACGTGGATCGCAGGCTTCGTCTGCAACTTCGCCGGGGGCGTCGTCAGCGACGTGCTCGTCGCGCGCGTCGGTCGCAGGTTGGGTCGCGCGATCGCGGCAGGCAGCGGCCTCGCGATCGTCGCCCTCGGCTACGCGTGCGCCGCGACGGTGACCGGCAAGGTCGCGACGCTGGCGTGGCTGACGCTCGCGACGTGCGGATGGGGCCTCGCGCAGGCGACGAGCCTCGCCGTGTGCATCGACGTCGGGCGCGCGCACTCGGGCACCGTCGCGGGCGTCATGAACACCGCGGGACAGATCGGCGGCGCGATCTCCGCCGTCGTCTTCGGTTACCTCGTGAAAGCTACCGGCAGCTACGACATCCCGCTCTGCGTGATGGCCGGCGTGGCCGCCCTCGGCGCCGCGTGCTGGGCCTTCGTCGACGCGTCCACGCCAATCACTGCCGACTAATAGACCTCCGGCACCCAGCGCTGGGCCGACTTCTTCGGGCGCCGGTAGCCTTGATCCTTCTGGCGCGGCGGCAGCTCCACCTCGACGGGCGTGAGGTTCTTGTACGGGATGGACTTCAAGAGGTGCGCGATGCAGTTGAGGCGCGCCCTCTTCTTGTTGTCCGCGTCGACGATGTTCCAAGGCGTGCTCTTGCGATCGGTGTGCTTCTGCATCACGTCCTTCGCGCGCGAGTACTCGACCCATCGCTCGCGCGACTCGAGATCCATCGGGCTCAGCTTCCAGCGTTTGATGGGCGTCTTGATGCGCTCCAAAAACCGCTTCTCTTGCTCTTCATCGCTGACCGAGAACCAGTACTTGAGGAGGTAGATCCCCGACCGGACGAGCATGTCCTCGAACAGGGGGCACGAGCGGAGGAACTCTCGGTACTCGTCCTCCGTGCAGAAGCCCATCACGTGCTCGACGCCCGAGCGGTTGTACCAGCTGCGATCGAAGAGGACGATCTCGCCGCGCGCCGGGAGGTGCTCGACGTAGCGCTGGTAGTACCACTGGCCTCGCTGGCGCTCGGTCGGCGTGCCCAGCGCCACCACGCGGCAGTAGCGTGGGTTGAGGGACTCGGCGATGCGCTTGATGACGCCCCCCTTGCCCGCGGCGTCGCGCCCTTCGAAGACGATCACGACGCGCAGCCCTTCGATCCGAACCGACTCCTGGAGCTTCAAGAGCTCGAACTGCAGCCGCGCGAGCTCGTCGATGTATTTGTACTTCTTGCCTCGCTTGGGACGCGGCGGCTTTCCCTTGCCGCGAATCTTCCACTGCTTCTCGACCGCCGCGCGCTCCTTCGCGTTGCGCGCGATCTCACCTCCCCTGGGCTTCTTCTTGGCCATGCGCGACAGCCTACCTCGATTGGAGGCGCGTCACGCGCGGCGCGCGCGAAAGCACGACCGTACGTGGTCGTCGACCAGGCCGCACGCCTGCATGAACGCGTAGCAGATCGTCGAGCCGACGAAGCGGAAGCCGAGCTTCTTCAGCGCCTTGCTCATCGCGTCGGACTCCGCGGTGCGCGGCGGGACGTTTTTCAGCGACGCGCGGCGGTTCTTCATCGGCTTCCCTCCGACGAAGGTCCAGATGAGCGCGTCGAAGGATCCGTGCTCGCGCTGCACGTCCATGAACGCTTGCGCGTTCGTCACCGTCGACTCGATCTTCAGGCGATTTCGGACGATGCCCTCGTCCTTCATGAGCGCCTCGGTCTTCTTGCGGTCGAATCGCGCCACCTTCTTCGGATCGAACGACGCGAACGCGCGTCGGTAGTTCTCGCGCTTCCTCAAGATCGTGATCCACGAGAGCCCCGCCTGCGCGCCCTCGAGGGTGAGCATCTCGAAGAAGAGGCGGTCGTCGTGGACGGGCACGCCCCACTCTTCATCGTGGTAGCGCGTGTAGAGGGGCTCGCTCGTCGACCATCCGCAACGCGTCACGTCCTTCATCGCGCGCATTTCACCCCGTCCCCTTTGAGTCCACAAGGCGCCTGTGCTTTAGAAGACCGCGTGAACCCTGCCGCCGCGATCGAGTCCGCAAAACGCGGACAGCTCTTGCCGGTGTACCTCGTCACGGGCGAGGAGCGCTTCTTGCGCGATCAGGTCGTCGCGGCGATCCGCGAGGCGGCGCTTGCCGGTGGGATCGCCGGCTTCAACGAGGACAAGTTCACCGCCGGCGAGACGCACGCCGACAAGGTCGTCTCCGCCGCGCGCACGGTGCCGATGATGTCGCCGCGCCGGTTCGTCCTCGTGCGGAGCGCGGAGCGATGGGACGGCGCGAGCGGCGACGACGGCTCGCCCCTCGACATGATCGCCGCGTACGCCGAGGCCGCGATCGACTCGACGTGCATGGTGCTGGTGTTCGAGAAGGTCGACGGGCGTCGCAAGCTCATCGCGCAGGCGAAGAAGAAGGGGTTCCTCGTCGAGTGCAACGTGCTCGACCGCCACGCCCTGCCCGGCTGGATCATCGAGCGCTGCGCGACCCTCGGCCACGCGATCGATCGGGACGTCGCCGATCTGCTCGCCGAGATCGGCGGCCCCGAGCTCGCCTACATCAACGACGCGGTCGAGCGCCTCAGCCTCTTCGTCGGCGCCGGCAAGGCGATCGACGAGAACGCCGTGAACGATTGCGTCGCGCGCGTGCGCACGGCGGACACGTGGGCGCTCGTCGACGCGGTCGGCGCGCGCGATCTCGGCAAGGCGCTGCGAATGCTCGCCGACGCCTACGATCCGCGCGATCGCGGGTTGCCGCTCCTCGGCGCGCTCGCGTGGTCGATTCGGCAGCTCGCAAAGTTCCAGGCGGCGCTCGGCGCGGGCGCGACCGCGCAGGAGGCGGCGAAGAAGGCCGGCGTCTTCCAGCCGTTCCGCGCGCGCGAGCTGGAGCAAAAGGCAAAGGGGCTGAAGCCCAAGGATCTGGAGCGATGGCTCCTCGTCCTGGCGGAGACCGACGTGGCGCTGAAGAGCTCGCGCCGCGCCGCCGACGCGATCCTCGAGGACGCGCTCACCAAGCTTTGCCGCCGCGCGGGCTGAGCCCCTCAAGAAGCGCTGCGCACGGCCGTTCTCCCAGGCGTGGCGGCGCGTTCCATCACCACGCAGATGACCGAGGCGCCGGCGCCGACGTCGCGCACCGTCGGGCTCCTCACGGTGACGGCAGGTCCGAGCGCCGGGCGTGTCCTGCGCTTACCGGACGCGGGTGAAGCGACGCTCGGTCGCGGCGACGACTGCACCTTCGCGTTCGCGCACGCCGGCCTCTCGCGCCTGCACGCGCGCATCTTCGGGATCCAGGGAAATTTCGCGCTCGAGGACGCGGGATCGAAGAACGGCACTGTCGTCAACGACGCCCGGACGGTGGGTCTCGTGCCGCTGCGCCACGGCGATCGAGTCCTCCTCGGCGGCGAGATGACGCTGTCCTTCACACTCGTCACGCCTGGGGAGGAGGCCGCGCTCACCGCCGTCTACGACGCCTCGACGCGCGACGGCCTCACCGGCCTGTGCAACCGCCGTCACCTCGACGAGCGGATCGTTGCCGAGGTCGCTTTCGCGCGCCGGCACGACGTACCCCTCTCCGTCGCCATCGCGGACATCGATCACTTCAAGCGTGTCAACGACACCCATGGTCACCCGGCGGGCGATGCGGTCCTGCGCGCCGTCGCACGGACGATGGCGGGGGCGGTGCGCGTCGAGGATCTCGTCGGACGTTACGGCGGCGAGGAGTTCTTGGTGATCTTGCGCGGCGTGGCCCTCGAGAGCGCGATGACGGCGGCCGGACGCCTCCGCGCCGCGATCGAAAGAGCCGCCATCGCGCTCCCCGACGGGTCTCCGATTCACGTCACCGCGAGCTTCGGCGTCGCGTCGCTTCGATGCTGCGAGTCGCCCGACGTCGCATCCCTGGTGCGTCGCGCCGACGCGCGCCTCTACGCGGCGAAGAACGCTGGACGCAACCGCGTGCACGGCGCGGGCTGAGACGAAAGGGCACAACGAACGGCGCCGCCGCGCCCCGCCCGCGTCAGCGTTGCATGACCCGCGCGAGGGCGAGCGCATGGCGGACGCGCTCCGGATCGAGCCCGGCGCGCGCTGCGATCTCGGCGGGGCTCGGAGCCCTTCCGGTCTCCCCGCGGAGGACGCGCGCCGTCTCGAGGACGATGCGCAGCGTGGCTTCGTTGTTTGCTCCGCTCGGCCCGACGACGCGACGCCCCGCGCGCTCGAGCACGACGAAGATCGCGTCGATCTCGTCTTGCGAGACGGCCAGCAGACCCAGCGCCTGCCCGATGGTGTCGAGCGACACGCCAGTCCCGACCGGAGCGTCCGTAAGCAGCATGTCGACGACGCGCTGAAGCTCGGATCTGAGTGTCACGCCCCAAGGGTAGTCGAAGCGCGTCACCCGAGCGGGTCCTCGATTGAGACCACGCCCGGTGAGAAAAGCTGCTATTGCGCCCGCACAAGGTTCCTTTTTTGTTTGGAGGTCCGTGATGCGTCGTTGGGTCCTTACCGCACTCGTTGCTTCTTCGCTGATGGGTGGATCGACTGCAATCTCTACGGGTTGCGGCGGGAGTGACAACGGCGGAGGCGGGGACACCGCCGACGGGTCGACCGACACGTCGACCCCGAACGACGCCGCCAAGGACAACTCGATTCCTCCGAACGACGCCAACCAGGGCGACTCGGCGCCCCCGCCCGACGACGCGAACACCGGCGACACCCACCCGCCGCCGCCGCCCCCGTTCGACGCGGGCGTCCCGCCGACCGGCACCAAGATCATCTCGGGCCTCTACGAGCTCCCCTCGCAGAACCCGATCACGAGCGACGGCTACGTCGTCTACCTGGACGACGGCGACAAGAACATGAAGATCGCGTCGCTCGCAGGCGACGGCGGCGCTCCGGTCGTCGTGGGGGCGTTCAACGCGAACAACTTCATCAGCGTCGTCGGCAGCACGGTCCTCATGTGGCCGTCCCCCGCCGCCAAGCCGCCCCTCGGCACGATGTACACGTGGACGGCCGCCAAAGGCGTCACGCTCATCGACAACAGCACCATCGCCGGCGCCGGAGGCCTCAGCGCCGACGGCACGAAGGTCACGTACGTGAGCGCAACCGGCACGGCGAAGGTCGGGGACGTGAGCGTCGCGAACGTCGACGGCACCGGCAAGCAGGTGCTCCAGGCGAACATCGCGACGCTGTCGAACACCAAGCAGCCCGGCTGTGGCGCCACGCTCGCGTTCGCGGGCGGGAAGTCCGACAAGGTCGCGCTCGCGTGGTGCACGCCGACCGGCACGACGCAGACGATCTCGATGTACCAGGGCGCCGGCAACGTGAAGACCGATGTCGCGACCAACGTGGCCCCGAACTCGTTCGCTTCGTTCGTGTCGGACGCCGCAGGAAGCAAGCTCCTCACGGTGATCCTCGGCGCCGACGGCGGCGCCCCGACGATCAACCTCGTCGCCACCGCGAACGGCGCGAAGACGCCGGTGGAAGGCGGCGATCTCGTCGCGTTCTTCAACACCGCGGGCAACACCGCGTACTACATCGCCGGGTCGTCGTTCCGCTCGACGCCGACCGGCGCGGTGGCCCCCAAGAACCTCGCGACCGTGCCCGCCAACGGCATCGGCATCTACCCCACACTCCTCCCGCCGGATCAGAGCCACGTCCTGCTCTTTTCGCAGCAAGACAACACCACGAACGCGACCGATCTCGTGATGGTCGACACGACCACGGCGAACCAGACCGTCAAGACGCTGCAGGCGAACCCTACGGCCTCCCTCTTCGGCGACGTCTGGACCGCCGACAGCACGCGCGTCATGTACGTCGACGGCACGCAGCTGATCGGCAACGGTCTCGTCGGCACGCTGCAGGTCGCGCCCGTGGCCACCGGCGTCCCCGTCAAGATCGCCGATCTCGTCTGGCTCGAGTGGGCCCTGACCGGTTCCAAGATCACGTACGCGGACAACTCCGTGAACGTGAGCGGCGCGTACTTCCGCGCCGACCTCGAGGTGCTCGATTTCGCGACCGGCGGCGTGACGCCGAAGAAGCTCGTGAAGGCGGCGGACGCGAACTACTACCCGACGCCCGACAAGACGAGGCTCGTCTACACGTACCAGGCCGATCCGACGCCAAGCTCGCCCCTCAACGGGCTCTGGACCGCCGCGATTCCCTGATTTCGTCGTCTCGGCGGCTCGCCGTTTTCTTGGCCCCACATGTGCGCGTTGGGTAGTCCCAAACGCATGAGCACTCTACGAACGACCGCCGCCGTTGCCGCCTGTGCCTTGTTGACCCTCGCCGGGTGCGCCAAGCCGCGCGCCAAGGACCCCGTGGAGATGACCTCGGCGCGGACCGTACGTCCCGCGCACGAGGTCGATGTGGGCGACGACATCCGGAGAGCCTGCAAAATCGAGGAGCCGCGGCGAACCCCGAAGTTCGACTACGACTCGTCGGATCTCACGCCCGCCGATCGCGACGTCCTCGCGCAGGTCGCGCGCTGCCTCATCGAGGGGCCCCTCAAGGGCCGCCACGTCGATCTCGTCGGCCGCGCCGATCCGCGCGGCGAGACCGAGTACAACATGGGCCTCGGCGGCGAGCGCTCGGCCGCGGTCGAGCAGTACTTGACCGCCCTCGGCGTCGATTCTGACCAGCTTAACTCGACCTCGCGCGGTGAGCTCGACGCGAAGGGCATCGACGAGGACGGCTGGCAGGCCGATCGCCGCGTCGATCTGCGCCTCCACGATCCGAGCCTCAAGTCGGTCTCCGCCCTCGCCCCCGGCGAGTGAGCTGGAGGCGGCGGCTCGGCGTCGCTGCGCTCACGCTCGCCGGGTGCCGCTCGGAGCCGCGCGAGCATGCAGCGCAAGACGCCGCGTCCGCTTCGCCGTCCCTGGTCGCATCGGCGCCCGACCCGGGGCAGCACGCTTTCCTTGCCCCGCCGGCGCCTGGGCCCGAACCACCGCAGAGCGTCACCGACTGGTGCGTCGATGGGCTCGCCGCGCTCGACGAAGAGACCTGCTACCTCCTTCCCGAGAGCGCGGACGCCGCGGCCAGTCCGCGACGGCTCCTCATCTACCTTCACGGGATCGTGCCGCCGACGAAGACGAGCGCGCAAAAGGAGCGGGTCCAGAGCGCGGTACTTCACGCCGCCACGCGCGCCAACGCTGCGGCGCTCGTTCCTCGCGGCGTTCGAGGGATCGGGCCCGGCACGTCGCGCGACTGGTGGGCGTGGCCCACCGAGCCGGGCGCACACGCGAAGCACGCCGCGGCGATCGTCGCGAAATGGGCCAGCGCGAAGAGACGCCTCGAAGCGCTCGCCGGCGCGCCCTTCGCGCGGACGTACCTCGCGGGCTCGTCGAACGGCGCCTATTTCCTGACCGCGCTCGCGCTCGGCGGCGATCTCGAGCGCCTCGGATTTTCCGTCGACGCGTACGGCGCCATCTCGGGCGGCTCTGCAGGAGGCCGCGCGGCGGCGTCGCTCACGTCGCCGGCGCGGCGATTCTACGTCGGCCACGGCACCTACGACGAGGAGACGCGCCCGTCCTCGCGCGCCCTCACCGCGCTCCTCACCGCCGCGCACTGGCCGGTGCTCGCGGCCGAGCATCCATTCGCCCACGGCGCGCGCGAGGAGTACCTCGACGAAGCCTTCCCCTTCTGGGACGGCGCGCCTTCTGGAGACCGCTGAGCGTTTCGCTCCGCTGCGCTTCGCTCCGCTCCACTCATCAGCCCGGCGCGTGCCGCGGCGTCGCGACGAAGAGCCCAATCGCCGCGAGCCCCGCGCACGCCGCGCTGGCGCCGAACGCGACGCCCTGGAGCTTCATCCCATAGAGCAGCCCGAAGAGCGCGTTCGCCGGCAGCACGGCGAGCCCCGTGATCGCGTGCAGCGCCCCGAACGCCCGCCCGCGCGAATCCTTGGGCGCCATGTCGGCGACGATCGCCTTCTCGGCCCCCTCCGCGAGCCCGTAATAAACCCCATAGAAGAGGATGAGCCCCCACGTCACCGTGACCGACTGCGTGAGCGGAAACGCCAGATACGCCGCCGCGTACACGAGCCAGGCGAAGGTCAGCGTCCGTGCCCGCCCGATCCGATCCGCGAGCCGCCCCCCCGGCATGTTCGTGAGCGACTTGGTCAGGTTGAGCGACAGCCACACGATCGGCAGCCACGCAGCGTCGAGCCCGAGATCGTTGATCCGCAGGAGCAAGAACGAATCCGCCGACGCCCCGAGCGTGAACAGCCCCACGAGCCCGAGGTACACCCGAAGCGGCTTCGGAAGCGGAGTCGGTGTGAGAGCCGGAGTCGGAATCGGCCCCAGAGTCGGCGTCGGAGTCGGACCCAGACTCGGCGTCGGCGTCGGACCCGGAGTCGGTGCCGGTGTCTCCTCCACCCGCACGATCAACATCGCCAGCGCGCACAGCCCCGGCACGATCGCCCACGCGAACACCGTCCGGATCGGCAGCTCGAAGACCCGCGTAAGCGTGAACGCGACGAGCGGCCCCAATACGGCCCCCGCGTTGTCCATCATCTGCTGGTACCCGAACGCCGCCGCCCTCTCCGACGGATCCACGGCGCCGGTGATGAGCGCGTCGCGCGGCGCCGAGCGGATGCCCTTCCCGAAGCGATCCACGGTCCGCACGAGGACGACGTGCCAAGGCGCCGTGGCCAGCGCGAGGAGCGGCCGCACGAACGTCGCGATCGTGTACCCGGCGACGACGAACGGCTTCTTCCGCGCGAACGAGTCGCTCCGCGTGCCGGCCTGCCACTTGACGAACGCACCGACGCTCTCCGCGACGCCTTCGACGATCCCGAGCGCCGCGCCACCCGCGCCCAGCGACTTCAGGAACGCAGGCAGGAGCGGATAGATGAGGTCCGTCGCCGCGTCCGTGAAGAACGACACCCAGCCCAGCGCGCGCACGAGCGGCGGCAAAGCCCCTCGCTTCGGTCGACCTGAGTTCTCCGCCATTGGCGCCGTAACTATACGGATTTTCTAGCAGACTTGCAGCAAGGTCGAAGCTATGCGAAGCCATGGTCCTTCGCGAAACAAGCCTTACATTCACAACGAAGGGCGCGCGCCCGGCATCCGAAGGGTAGAGCGCGCCAGAGCAGCGTCAGTAAAAGAAGAAACGGAGATACCTGAGATGCACGTCCCCCACGGGGTGATCCGGCCTCACCACGCCAAGTTGGTCGCGTCGGCGAAGATCCCCACGCGACACGGCCAGTTCGATACACACGTCTTCCAGAGCACGGACGAGAGCGGTGACGTGAAAGAGCACGTCGCCCTCGTCTACGGAGATATCCGCGGAAAGTCGGACGTGCCGATCCGCATCCACTCCGAGTGCATCACGAGCGAGGTCTTCGGTTCGCTGAAATGCGATTGCAAAGACCAGCTCGACGCGGCGATGAGCGAGGTCGCGCGTCGCGGCGCCGGCGCTGTCCTCTACTTGCGCCAAGAGGGGCGCGGCATCGGCCTCGCGAACAAAATCCGGGCGTACGATCTCCAGTCACGCGGCGCCGATACCGTCGACGCGAACCGCCTCCTCGGGCTCCCCGACGACGCACGCCGCTATGACGTCGCGCGCGACATGCTCGACGCCTTCGACGTGAAGAGCGTGCGCCTCATGACGAACAACCCCGAGAAGGTCCGCGCGCTCGCGGCGCTCGACGTGATCGTCAGCGGGCGACTGCCCGTCATCGTCCCCGCGAACCCGCACTCGATCGGGTACCTGCAAGCCAAGCGCGCGCGCATGGCCCATGCGCTGCCCGAGGGCCTGGCGATGGTTCTCCCGCTCGCGTCGGGCGACGCCGAGTAACGCGCGCCCGCTCGCACGTCCATGCGAAACGCGAAGATCGCCGCCGTCGTCTTGGTGGTCACGATCCTCGCGCTCTCGTGGCATTTCGGGCTCATCGACGAATTCCGCGATCCGGCGCGCGCGAAGCAGACGCTGGTCGAGCTTGGCCCGTGGGGCTACGTGGCGTTCGTCGCGGCGTACGCAGCGCTCCAGCCGTTCGGCGTCCCCGGCACCGTGTTCATCTTCGCGGCGCCGCTCATCTGGCCGTGGCCGACCGCGTTCGGCCTCTCGATGGCAGGGACGATGGCCGCCAGCGTCGTGGGCTTCTCGTTCGCGCGCTTCGTCGCCCGCGACTTCGTCGAGTCGAAGATCCCCGCGCGCTTCCGCAAGTACGACGACGCGCTGGCCCAGCGCGCGTTCCAGACCGTCGTCCTCCTGCGCCTCGTCTTCTGGATGCCACCGCTCCTGCACGCCTTCTTCGGCGTCTCCAAGGTTCGCTTCTCGACGCACTTCTGGGGCTCTCTGCTCGGGTACATCCCGCCGCTCCTCGCGGTGAGCTACTTCGGCGAGAAGATGCTCGTCTGGATGAAGAACCTCCCGCCCACCGCGTGGCTGTGGGTCGGCGCCGGCGTGGTCGCGATGGCGGCCGCCTTCCTCTTCAGCCGGTGGCTCCAAGCACGTGGGTTCGCGAAAACCCGCAGCCGAGATCCGTGATCCGAACAACGGCTTCGCGACCGGCCGCGTCTGGACGGAGGCCGGAGGGTCGCTTTCCCGCGGCGTCGAGAGGCGTCCGTAGGGCGGAAGGTTGCAATATCCGGCAAATCAGCCGGCGGCGCCGAGCGGGTGCGTGCGCGAGAAGCCGCAGTCCAGATCGGTGATCGTGACCTGCACCATCCCGTTCGCGTCGACGGCGTAGCTCTCCTCGACGACCGGGCCTTCGCTCTCGAGGCGATGCACGGGCACCCCGCGGAGGTCGACGGCGCCCTGGCGCAGCTTCGTGTCGAACGGGAAGAGCACGTCCGTGATCGGCGCGATGTCGCCGCGCGGGTTGCCCTCGCCGTCGAACGCCGCGCACTCGAAAAAGCGAAAGTGCCCGAGATCGTGGGCGGCGCGGTAACGGCGACGCACGGTGATCGGCGGATCGCCGGGGCGCGGAAGCGGCATCTCGCGCGTGAAGATGGGATCGTACGTGGACTTGTCGCCGCCTTCGGCCTCGCGGAAGACGCCAAAATTCCGGGAAAAGCGATCGTCGAGGAGGAACCCGGTCTCGCCGTCGCTCGCGTTCGCGAGGCCGATGCACACGGCGGCGTGGGGGTACGGCGATCGGTGCACGCGCCTCCCGAACGACGCGCGCAAGACGCGCCCGACCACGGGAAGCGCGCTCGCTCCGCCGACCACGTAGAGACCGGCGACGTCGGCCGCCAGCGGATCGTCGGATGCCGCCTCTCCAATCCCCTCGGGCTCGGTCACGCTGCGCAAGACCTCGACGGTGCGTTCGACGAGCGGCGCACACGCGTCGTAGTAGTCGCTCACCGGCAACGACAGCTCGCGCACAGGGGCGGCGTCGCCGAGGCACGCCTCGAGATCCAGCGCGATTTTGCGGGAGCTCGGGCCGAGCGCCTCTTTCGCGTCGCGGCAATGATCGAGGAGCCGCGCGAGCGCGTGCGTGCCGAGCGCGTTCAGATCGATCTTCGCCTGCTTCGCGGCTTGCTCCGCGAGCACGCGATCGAAGTCGTCCCCTCCGAGCGCGGCGAGCCCCGCGGTCGCGACGACGTCGTGGTGCGTGCCGCTCATCCGCACGAGCGACGCGTCGAACGTGCCTCCACCCAGGTCATAGACGATGACGTGCTCGCGCCTCGACGTGATCGTGCGCGCGTGGCGGTGCGCGTACTCGAAGCCGGCGGCCGACGGCTCGTTCAGCATCGCCCGCACGACGAAGCCTGCGCGCCGGAAGGCGTCGAGCGTCACGAACCGTTGCGTGCAGAATGCATTGGCCGGCGCGGCGACGACCGCGTCGAGCTCCGAGGCCTTGCGCAGCGCCTTCGGCAAATTCGACGTGGTGCGAAGCGCCGCGGCGAAAGCGGCGATGAACCGGGCGACCAGCTCCGCGATCGGCAGCCGAATCGAGCCGACGAGGATCTCGCCGGTGGCGGTGACGTCGCTCCCGCCGAGCAATCGCTTGAACGAGCGGACCTGCGAGAAGCTCGGATCGTCGGCGACCGCGAGCGCGTCGAAGCCGAAGCGAAGCTCTCCGCCGCGCTCGGCGACCACCGACGGGAACCACTCGACGGCGTCGCCGTGCGGCCCGTCGAAGCTCACGACCGGATAGTTCCCGCGGTCGGCGTAAGCGACCACGGTGCGCGTCGTTCCGAAATCGATTCCGAGCCCCACGCGATGGCTATACGCGACCCGCCCGGCGTCGCCAACCCCGGCCTTCGCGGGAGCTTTTGCCTAGCGTGTGCCTGCATCCATGCCTATTATGTAGGCATGCGTCGAGGCGAACACCAGTACACCATCCGCAACGTCCCCGCCGCGGTCGACCAGGCGCTGCGAAAGAAAGCGGCCCGTTCGCGGCGCAGCCTCAATGCCGTCGCCCTCGACGCGCTCACGAAGGCGGCGAACGTCACGGCAGACGCGAGACACGACCTCGACGCCTTCTTCGGCTCGTGGGTCGCCGACCCCGCCGTCGATCGCGCACTGCGCGAGCAGCGCCGCATCGACGAGGATCTCTGGAAGTGAGGATCGCGCTCGACACGAACGCCTACAGCGACGCGGCACGCAACGATCGTCGGGTCAGGAGCGTCATCACCGCCGCCGACGAGATTTGGCTCCCCTTCGTCGTCGTCGCCGAGCTTCGGGCGGGTTTTGCGGCAGGCAAGGCCGGAATGAAGAACGAAGCGGGCCTCGTCCTCTTCTTACAGTCGCCGCGCGTAGAAATCGCGTACGCCGACGAGCAAACCACCCATCACTACGCCGCGATCTACGCCGCGCTACGGAAGGCCGGAACGCCGATTCCGACGAACGATCTCTGGATCGCGGCACTCGCGATCCAGAACGACCTTCTCCTTTGCTCGAAGGACGCTCACTTCGCGAACATTCCCCAACTGGCGCGCGCCCACGTTTAGCGATCGCACCCGAGGGGATCCGCGCTTCCCGAGTTGCCGTCCGAGTTGCCCCTCGGTTGCCCCTCGGTTGTCCACCGGCTCTCCACCGGCTCTCCACCGACGTCGCGCGGCGCCCGGCTTTTCATGCGCTTTTCGCGTGCGCGCGCGTCGCTTGTTCCTTCCCCTGGGCGTGCACTCGTATTAACCAAGATCTCAATGCGCATCGCACTGACGCACAACCTCCGCATCAACGACTCGGAAGAAGAAGCGGAGTTCGACTCCCCCGAGACCATCGCCACCATCGCCCGCGCGCTCGAGAAGGTCGGGCACCACGTCGAGACGATCGACGTGACGGGTCCGGCGTCGCGACTGGTCGCGCGGCTCGAGGCGTTCTTGCCCGACATCGTGTTCAACACGGCGGAGGGGCGGCGCGGCAAGATGCGTCGCGGCTTCTACCCGGCGCTCTTCGAGGAGCTGGGGCTCCCGTACACCGGCAGCGATCCGTACACGCTCTGCGTCACGCTCGACAAAGCGATGACCAAGAAGATCCTCGCCGGCTTCGGCGTCGCGAGCCCGCGCGGCCGCTTCCTCACCAAGGCGAGCCTCAAGAGCGGCGGCCTCGACGAGCTTCATTTCCCGGTGCTGGTGAAGCCGAACTTCGAGGGCTCCTCCAAGGGCATCTCCCAAGCGAGCGTCGCCGAGGACGCCCACGAGCTCACCCGCGTCCTCGAGGACGTGCTCGGCCGCTATCCCGACGGCGTCCTCGTCGAGCGCTATGTCCCCGGCATCGACGTCCGCGTGGTGAAGGTGGACGGCGCGCCGGCGATGCCGCCCGTCGAGATCGTCGTCGATCCGTCGTACGAGCGGCGCTGGAGCGTCCTCGATTTCACGATCTCGCACCCGAAGCAGCACCTCATGAAGCCGCGCGTGCCTGCGGAGCTCACCCCGCGCGCCCACGAGCGCCTGCGCGAGATTTCGGAGCGCGCGTTCACCGCCCTCGGCTTCCATGACGTCGCGGCGCTCGACTTCCGCGTCGGCCCCGACGGGGAGGTGACGTTCCTCTCGGCGACGGCCATCCCGAGCTTCGAGCCCAACACGGCCCTCTTCGCCAGCGCCGCGGCGGTCGGCATGGACTACGACCAGACCGTCCTCGCCGTCCTCCGCGCCGCCGCCGCGCGCGTCGGCCTCACCGCCGCGCTCGAGACCAAATCGCGCCCGCGCTCCAAGAAGACCCAGCTCACCGTCGGCTTCGCCTTCAACGTGAAGCGCATCGAGTCACACGACGGCGACGATCGCGAGGCCGAATACGACTCGCCGAAGACGATCGAGGCCATTTCCAAGGCGATCGAGAGCTTCGGCCACGTCGTGGTCCCGCTCGAGGCGAACCAAGATTTTCCGCGCGTGCTCATGAGCAGCAACGTGGACGTCGTCTTCAACATCGCCGAGGGCATCAGCGGGAGAAACCGCGAGGCCCAAGTGCCGAACCTGTGCGAGCTCCTCGGCGTGCCGTACACCGGCAGCGACTCGGCGACGCTCAGCATCTGCCTCGACAAGGCGCTCACGAAGAAAATCCTGCAGGACGTCGACACGCCGGAGTTTCAGGTGCTCGTCACGGGCCGCGAGAAGCTCCGCGCGTTCAAGTACCCGGTCATCGTGAAGCCCAACCAAGAGGGCACGAGCAAGGGCATCACCCAGAAGAGCGTGTGCGACGACGAGGCCCGCGTCCGCGAGGTCGCGCGTGAGCTCATCGAGCGCTACGGCCAGCCCGCGCTCGTCGAGGAGTACATCTTCGGCCGCGAGTTCACCGTCGGCCTCCTCGGCGAGAAGCGCCCGCGCGTGCTGCCTCCAATGGAAGTCGTGTTCCTCAAGCCCACGCCGCGCCCGGTCTACGACTACGAGTGCAAGCAGGACTGGGAGAGCCACGTCCGCTACGAGGTCCCCGCCAACCTGACGAAGGACGAGCTCCGCGCGATGGAGAAGGTCTGTCGGACGACGTTCATGGCGCTCGGCTGCCGCGACGTCGCGCGCATCGATCTGCGGCTCACGCCCGAAGGTCGCATCTACATCATCGAGGTGAACCCGCTGCCCGGCCTCACGCCGGACTACAGCGATCTCTGCCTCATCGCGAACGGCGCGAAGATCGCCTACCGCACGCTCATCGGCGACGTGCTGAGCGGCTCCATCAAGCGATGGCGCGAGCGCCAGAGCGGCCGCGAGACCCGCGAGGTCGACGCGAACGGGAACGGCCACGGAAACGGCAACGGCAATGGAAGCGGCAACGGCAACGGCGGGCATGGGCAGCAGGTCGCGACGCCCGTGCCTCCCGAGGCCGCCGTCAGCGGCACGGTCCTCCTCAGCAATTGAGACGCAGAGGCCTCTTCGAATCGGGTACCCTCCGGGGCCAAACATGCGACGCGGTTGGCCCTTTCTCGCCCTGATCCTCCCGACGGCCTTCTTTTCCGCCGCCGCTCACGCTCAATCGCTGCCGTCGATCGACGCGCGCACCTGGCGGCCTTCGACCGATCCGATGGCGGGCCTCGTGCTCGAGCCGGTGTCGACCCCGGGAGCCGGCAACTGGAACGTCGGCGCGCTCGTCAGCTACACGCACCATCCGATCACGCTGCGCGACGCGGCGACCAACGGCGTCGCGTACCGCCCGGTGGAGCTGGCGCTCGGCCTCGACATGATCGCGTCGCTCGGCCTCGGGTCGCGCGCCGCGGTCGGCCTCTCCATCCCGACCATCCTCTACCAAGACGGGTCGTCGAACCTCCCCGTGCAGGTGCACGCGTCCGGCTCGGTGCCGAGCACCGGCATCGGCGATCTCGGCGTGCACGGCAAGGTCGCGATCGTCGACAACGCGGGCGGCGGCTTCGGCCTCGCCGGCCTCGCGAACGTGACGTTGCCGACGGGCGACAAGGCGAGCTTCCTCGGCGAGGGCTCGCTCACCGCCACCGCGCGACTCCTTGCAGAATACACGCTCGTCATCGCCTCGGCGCAGGCGAGCCTCGGCTACACCGCGCGTACGGCGAACCGCGACTGGCCGGACAAGAACGTCGGCGGCTTCACGTTCGGGGACACCATCCCGTGGAGCGTGGGCCTCTCGCTCAAGCCCGGCATCCTCAAGATCGACAGCGAGAACCGACAGCGCTGGGACATCTCTTTTCACGGCTGGCTTCCGGCCACACCGGTCGGACCCTTCGGCGCGGGCGATCCTGGCAGCTCCAAGGAGTCGCCGGTCCTCCTCAACGTGAGCGATCGGTGGGCCCTCGGCCACGGGCGCGATTTCTACGCGCTCGGCGGCGTCGACATCGGGTTGTCGGACGCGGTCGGCGTGCCGGCATTCCGCGCGGTCGTCGGCTTGGGCTGGGCTCCGCGCGAGCACGATCTCGATCACGACGGCGTGCCCGACGACGTCGACCAATGCCCGGATGTCCCGGAGGACCGAGACGGCTTCGAGGACGCCGACGGCTGCCCGGAGATCGACGACGACGACGACGGCATCATCGACAGGGAAGACGCCTGCCCGCGCGTGAAGGGCGTCGAGAGCTCCGATCCGAAGAAGAACGGCTGCCCCGCCGAGGACGCCGACGGCGACGGCATCGGCGACGACGTCGACGCGTGCAAGAACGAGAAGGGCCCGCACTCCGACGATCCGGCCAAAAATGGCTGCCCCGCGCACGATCGCGACGAAGACGGGATCTGGGACGATCTCGACAAGTGCCCCGATCAGCCCGAGGACAAGGACGGTTTCCAGGACGGCGACGGCTGCCCCGATCCCGACAACGACGGCGACGGCATCGGCGACAAGACCGACGCATGCCCCAACGAGGCCGGCGAGCCGTCCACCGATCCGTCGAAGAACGGCTGCCCCAACCTCGACAAGGACGGCGACACGTTCGACAACGACAAGGACCAGTGCCCCAACGAGGCCGAGGTCTTCAACGGCGTGAAGGACGACGACGGCTGCCCCGACGAAGGCGGAAAGCCGCTCGTCGTCATCGATCCGAAGGATCCGAAGCTCGTCGTGAAGCTCGCGGCGCCGATCAAGCTGAGTGGCGCGGCCGACGCGCAGGAGGTCGACGCGTCGAGCACCGTGATCCTGCGCGCGCTGGCGCTGGAGCTGCACCGGCACCGCGAGTGGACGCTCGCGATCGCGAGCAAGCCGACCGCGGAGACGCCGGAGGGGCAGCAGGCGTCGCTCGCGCGCGCGTTCGCGGTCGTCCATGCGCTCGCGGCGCTGTCGCACCGCGACGGGATCGCGGAGACGGTCGGCTGGGACGCGGTGAAGGGGCGTCCGACAGACGGAGGGTTGGGGCTCATGATCCTCGTGGCCCCGTCGCAACCGGCGGCGAAGACGGAACCGCCGGCGCCGCTGCCGAGCGCGCCGGCGCCCGCGTCCAAGAAGCCGTGACGCGCGGGGCGGCAGCGCGGCGCTCGTGCCTCGCGGCGCTCCTCCTCGCGGGCGCCGCCGACGCGCAGCCGGTCGGTCCTACGCCACGCTTCGCGCAGCCGCCTCCGCGGCGCGAGGATCGCGCCCAGCCGCCGATCGTGGTCGCGACTCCGCTCGGGACGACGCGTGAGCTGCGCGCGCATTTCGGCGCCGACATGGCCGCGCGCCTGGTGCACTCCAGCGATGCGAACGAGCGTCTTCGCGGCCTCGAGCGCGCGGCCGACATCGGGACGCCGCAAGCGCTCGCGCTGCTCGGGGCCGCGCTCGACGCACAGTCGGGGGCCGTCGGCGCGGCGCGGCTCGATCCGCGCGCGCTGGTGTGCGTGGCGCGTGGGCTCGCGCGCGCGGCAGATCAGGCGGGGCCGCGCGGGTGGCTCCTGCAGATCGTGACCACCGGCGTGCCTCCGCGGGCGATCTCGCGCGAGGGGGACGATCCCGAGGGACCGCCGCGCATCGAGCTGGCGCGCGAGATCGCGGCGCTCGCGCTGGCGTCGAGCGACGATCCGCGCGCGGGCGAGACGCTCGTGCCGCTGGCGCGCGGTGTGGGGCCCGGACAGGCGGCGGCGACCGCGGCGCTGGTGGCGTTCCCTCCCCGGACGGCGGGGGCAGCGGCGGGCAGCACGTCTCCGCAGGCAGTACACCTCGCGGCGCTGCTCGGCGATTTGCGCATGCTGGAGCCGGTACGCGCGGCGCTCAAGGCGAACGATCCTCAGGTGCGCGCGGCGGCGCTCATCGCGACCGGCGAGCTCGGCGACGCGCGCTCGCTCGAGCAAGTCCGCGCGGCGCTCGCCGAGCATGACGTCCGTGTGCGCGCCGCCGCGACCGAAGCGCTCGTGCTCCTCGCCGCGCCGGACGCACCTCGCGCCGTCGAGGCGCTCCTCGCCGAGGACGCGACGGCCCTCGCCGGTGCCCGGTTGGCGGAGCGCGCACAGGACGCGCACGTCGCCAAGGCGCTCGCCGCGCGCATCGTCGCGACGCAAAACGAAGCCGTGCGAACCGCGGGCGTCGCGGCGCTCGGCCGCGGGAGCACGGCGGAGGCCGTGCGCTCACTTGTGGCCCTCCTCGCGTACCCCGATCTCGCCGGCGACGCCGCGAACGCGCTGGGACGATCGCCGGCGCCCGACGCGATGGCCGCGATCGAGGCTGCGGCCGCGCAGCCGACGACGCGAAGGCTCGCGATCCGGGCGTACGTCGTCCGCGCGCGCGTCCGAGGCGAAAGGAGCCGAGCGCTCGACGGCGTCATCCAGAGCGTCGCGTCGTCGTCCGATTCGGCGAGCCGTGCGCTCGGGGCGTTCGCGCGCGTGGCCCTCGGCGAGGCGAAGGTGACCGATCTCCTCGCAGATCGCGAGCCTCGCGTTCGGCGTGCCGCGGCGATGGCCGCCCTCGGGGACCAGGCCGCCGACAGCCTCGACGCGCTCGTTCGTCAGGGGGCCATCGAGACCGACGAGGCGACGCGCGCCGTCATGGACATCGGGCTCCTCGCGGGAGACACGGCCGCGCGCCTCACGACCACGACGCTCCTCGATCGCGCCGAGTCCGGAGCCCCCGGCGCGCCCCTTGCGGCGATGACCCTCGCGCGCCGCGCCGACGCGACGCTCGACGCGAAGATCGACGCGCTCCTCGCCTCGCGCGATCCGCTCCTGCGCGCCCACACCGCGCTCGGCCTCGGCGCGAGCCAGGCGCCGTCCGCGAGCGGCAAGCTCGCCGAGGCGTGGATGTACGAAGCCAACCTCGGCGTCCGCCGCGCGATCGTATCCGCGCTGGCCGCCCGCACCCAAGACGGCCCCGCTCCTTCACGCGCCCTCGCCCTCGCGACCGCGGCGCGCCTCGATCCGGATCCGATGGTGCGCTGGATGGCCGGTCGCGCGCTCGACGGTCGCCCCGCCACGCTGCGCTCCGCCCCCTCGAACGAGGTCGCGTGGGTGCGCGTCACCGAGCCCGGCGGCGGCGCGCCGACCGGGTCTCCCTTCATCGGCGCACTCGTCCGCGCCGACGGACTGGCCGTGCCCATCGTGTTCGACGACGACGGCTACGCGCTCGTCCTCGGCGTGCCTCCCGGCGAGGCCCGTCTGGTGCTTGCGCCCCGCCTCCCGCGAGGCCAGGATCCGCGCCCATGACCGACGCGGCCGCCCCTACCTTCGAAGACGCGATCAAGCGCCTGAGCGAGATCGTGCAGAAGCTCGAGAAGGGTGACTTGCCGCTGGAGGACTCGCTCACGCTCTTCGAGGAGGGAGTGCGCCTCTCACGCCTCTCCCAGGAGCGCCTCGACGCCGCGCAGAAGAAGGTCGAGCAGCTCCTCGCCGTCGACGCGGAAGGGAATGCGAAGACCAAGCCCTTCCAGACGACGGCCGACGACGACGACGTGCCGTTCTCCGAGCCGTATTCGGATCGCTGACCGAGCGTCGATCAGCGGCCGATCGCGCCGCGGTAGACCCAGCCCTCGTTCGCGTAGTTGCCGCCGTAGCGGACGCGGTACCAGTTCTCCTGCCCCTGCCCCACGCGCACCTTCGTGCCGCGCTGCAGGCGCCCGACGACTTGACCGGTGCGCGGCGCGTCACGGACGATCGCGACCTCCCACACCACCGACGACGTCGGCGCGTCCATGGCGACCGGCGTGGGAGTCCCGCCACCCGTCGCCGTCGTTGCCGTCGACGCGCCAGGCGTCGCGTTCGATGCGGTCGCCCCATCGGAGGCGGTCAACGTCGCAGTGTAGGCGACGGTGTACCGCGGATGATCGTGGTCCATCGCGCCAAGCGAGATGCCGCCGAACTCGTGCTTCACGCACCCCGCGATCGACTCGACGTTCGCGACGTTCGAGCCCTTGCCGACCTCGACGTTCAGCCGGTTGTTCGCGAAGTCCACGCCGAAGACGATTGACAGCTTGCCGGTCGCCCCCTCGGCCGCGGAGCACTCCTTGAGCCGGCGGATGCGCGGCTGCACGAGGTTGTCGATCCCCGCGAGGTGCCCGCACGCGGCTTGGCCTTTCAGCGCCTCGCCGTCGTCGGTCTTGCACGCCACGATGGCGCCGCGCGACACGACGACGTTCGGCGGTCCGGACGACGCTGCGGCAGACGCGGAAGGCGGCGCGCTCGGCGCGGTGGCGAGGACGGCGGGCGCGGTGGCGGAGGTGGGCTCGCTCGCGCGCGGCGCGGCGGTCGTCGCGGTCGCGGCGCTCGGCGCATCTCCGGGCGCCGACGGGCCGAGGCGAACGCCGGCGATGCGCGGCCACGCGACGCCCACGGCGAAGCCAACCGCGGCAATGACGCCCACTTTGACCCAGGCGGGTCGATCCTCACCCGCGCGCGGAAGGTCGACGGAAAAGGGTCGCTCCTTGCCTTCACCCATCGCAGGAGAGTTACCATAACGGCGCGATTCGGACGAAAACCCGGCGCACTTGCGTTCCATGACCCGAGAACGACGGAACAAGCGATCAGCTTTCGGGTTCCGACGGCCTCGTCACGACGTCTCACTTCAGAGCGCGGGCGAGGAACGCCTGGAGTCGCGCGTAGGAGTCGCGGTCGCCATGCCCGAGGCCCGGTCCATCTCCGCCGACCGAGTAAAGCAACCCGTCCGCCGAGAACTCCTGCGGGACGTTCGTGGGCAACCCCGCTCCATACGGCGTCACCCAGTGCCCGGCGCCCGGATAGCAGTGCATTTCGTCGCCGTACGTCGCCGTGTGACCCGCCGCGTCGAGGCGATCCATCGCGACCTTGGCGAAACGGCACGACGGCCACAGCGAGTCCGCCGCCCCCGCGATCATCAAGATGGGCCCACGCGTCTTCTCGACGCGCGTGGTCGCCGCGTCGATCTCCGCGGCGGTCGACTCGGCCAGCGCCTGCTCGAACGCCGGGGTTTCGAGGTAGACGGTGCGACCTTGCGCATCTACGGCCGTCTGCGGGGTGCCGTACCGCATGATCCCGGGAATCGTCTTTCCTTGGTACGTCCACGCGTCGCCCCACGCGAGCGCGCTCGGGGCTTGCGCGACCACGGCGTGCACCTCGGGATAGACGGCCCCGAGCAGCAACGCCAGCTCGCCGCCGCGCGAGCCGCCCATCACGCCGAGCTTCGAGGGAACGACCTCGGGTTGCGCCGCGAGCCACGCGAGGGCTTTGCCCAGGTATTCGAGCGGCACCCCCTGGAGATCCTTCGGGAGGCCCGGCGATCCGAAATACGCCACGCCCAGCGCGGCATACCCCATCGACGCCAAGAAGCTGGCCATGGTGTCGCCGCCCTGGAGACCCCCTTCCGAACCGCCAAAAGCCAAAATCGCAGGGTGCGGACCCGGCGACGCGGGCGTGTGGAAGACCCCGACGAGGCCGTTGTCCGACACGTGCCGCGAGCGGACCCCTGCGGCCGCGAACGGGCGCGTGAGCCAAGCCAGGCTCACGGATTTCCCGTCGAGCTCTGCGCGCACCGCGATGTCGGTCGATGAGAAGCCGGTCAGCGCCGGATCGGTTGGGGCCATGCTCCAGAACAAGCCATCGACGTCGACGCCGGAGTACGAGCCGCCCGCCTCAGGCGCCTGCTGCCGCGTCGAGACCGTCCCGTCGGCGCGAACGAGAAACGTCGCGCTCGACTCGTACGTGTCGCCCCGGAGCCTCGCGCTCAGCGTGAGCTTCGCGCCCGGCGCTGCTCCACTGACGCGCACTTCGGCGGCTTCGAAGACGATCTGTTCGGTGATCTCGCGGCCGGCGGAGTCGAGGAAGGTGATCGCGACCGGCGAGGGCGTGGGCGCGGAATCGACGCCGCCATCCGACTCTACGCCCGCGTCCGCGGGTGAACCGGCAGGCGGCGGGCTCGGGATCGGCGGAAGCGGAGTCGAGGTCGCCGCGTCGGGCGCGGTGATCGTCGCCTCAGGCGTGGAGGATCCGCCGCACGCAGCGACGAGAGAAAGTGAGAGAAGAAGACGCGTCATCCCCGAGCGCATGCGGTGCGTATAGCGCGGCGCTCTACACCTTCAAGCAGCTGCTCTCTCTTCACTGCGTAAAGCGCTCGCACCTTGCGCCAGGCACAATCAGCCGTGACCCGTGGGTCAGAACCACCCCATCAACGCGCGGGGGGCGGCGCCGGGCGCATCGTGATCGAGAGGATCAGGGTGCCGCCCTTGTGCGACTGACCACCCACGAAGAACGGCTCGTTGGGGGCCGCCGTCACCTCGAGCAGCTTCAGGTACTCGGTCTTTCCCGGCTGATCGATC
Source organism: Polyangiales bacterium (assembly GCA_038231275.1). Taxonomy (GTDB): domain Bacteria; phylum Myxococcota_A; class Polyangia; order Polyangiales; family Polyangiaceae; genus JANYHK01. Next base: position 363,523 of record JBBRLQ010000005.1, on the reverse strand, counting down.
GACGCCTCGACGACGTAGCGGCCGTCGTTGGTCACGCCGTGGAGCGCGACCTTGAGGGTGCGGCCGGTGACCATCGCGTAGCTCTCGGCGCGCCCTTTCTCGAGGGTGAGGAGCTTCTTCTCGACGAGCTTGAACGTCGTGTAGTCACTGAAGGGCTTCTTGCCGACGTTCGGCATCCGGCCGATGCGCGGGTCCACGCCGGAGCCGGCGTCATCCTTCGTCGCGTGAATCACGACGATCTCGGCCACCGCGGATTGAGCAGCGGCAGCAGCTGTGGCAATCGTGGCAACCGGCGCCGACGCTTTGGGCGGCTGCGCGGGCGCGTCGGCCCACGCGACGGCGGACGAGACCACCGCTGCGGCGACCGACAGCGCGAGCGCGAGGCGACGGACCTTCACTGGCCGGACCCCTTGTCGTCGATCCAAACGACCACGCTCGACGCGTTCACGCCGAGGGACGAGGGCAAGTAGAACACCTGAACGTCGTTGTTCGAGTCGACCTGATCGACGTCGACGCCGCCTGCTGCTGCCGCCGTGGCGAGCTGCTGGGGAGGCGCGGGCGGAGCGCCGGCACCAGCCCCCGGCGTGGCCGGCGACGTCGTGTGCTGCGTACCGGGCGACGCTTGGATGCGTCCGTCCTCGTTCGCCTTGCGGGTCGTCAGCACGATGCCGGCGGCGAGCGCGACGACGGCCACGAGCGCGGTTGCGACCTTGACCCGCTTCTCCCGCGCGTCCCGAAGGTCGACGACCTTCGGCGGGCGCATGCTGGACTTCCGCGGCGGGCCCTCTTTTTGGACCCGCGCCATGATGTCGTCGGCGAGCCCTTCGGTCGCCGCGGCGTGCGCAGGCTCGTGCATGTCCTCGACGTAGGCGCCGAGGACGCCGATCGACGAAACGAGGCGCTTGGCGTCCGGATCCTTGGCGATGAGCCGCTCCACGCGGGCCATCTCCTCGGCGTCGAGCTCGCCGTCGGCGTAGGCCATGAGCTCGAGCATCACGTCTTTGGTCAGCTTGGCGGAGGTCACGCGGGCCTCTCTTCCTCGGCCGCGTCGTGCTCCGACTCCGCGCCATCGCGATCGCGATCGGTGTCCGGCTTGTGGCCGATCTGCTCGGTGTAGCAGTCGACCAGCGCCTTCTGGAGCTTCTGGCGGGCGTGGAACAGCCGGCTCATGATGGTCCCCTTGGAGACCCCCATGGCCTGCGCCATTTCCTCGTAACTGAGCCCTTCGATCTCGCGCATGACGATTACGCCGCGGTGGTAGCTGGGGAGCGCGTCGAGGGCTGTTTGCAGCCGCGCCGCGATTTCTCGCCGTCGAACGACGTCGGCAGGATCGCCACCGTCGACGCGGCTGAGGAAAGGAAAGTCTGCTTCTTGGGATTCATCCGCCTCGAGGCGCGAGTCGTCCAGGTCGCCGAGCTGACGGCCGGGCTTTCGAATGAGGTCGATGCTGAGGTTCGTGATGATCCGGTAGAGCCAAGTGAAGAAGCTCGAGCCGCCCTGGAACGAAGCGAGCCCACGGTAGACGCGCAGGAAGGCCTCCTGAACGAGCTCACGGGCGTCGTTCTCGTCGCGCACGAGAGAGAGCGCGATCGCGAAGGCGCGACGCTGGTGGCGTTCGACGAGCTTCCGAAAAGCCGCCATGTCGCCGGATTGTGCGCGCGCGATGAGACCACGATCTTCTTCCGCCTCCCGAGCCCTTACCTGCTTGCTGTTGGACGCGGGGATTTCACGCTGATTCACTATTGGTACGGCGGGCGCGCGCGAGGGTGCATTCGCGCCCCGATCCCTTGCGTGGGGACGTTGCTCGTCCTCGGACTCTGCCGCCGCTTCCGACTCCGGAGCGTCGTCGAGCTTGTCTTCCCGAGGGCACATCTCCGCCTACCGTAGTACGGACAGTGGGTCCCGTGTCCAGAGGAGTCGGGGGGTACGGGTGTTCAGGGCGGATCCCCGCCACGGCCGCGTGGGGGGCCTGGGCGATGACCGGCGGGGGCCGGGCCGTCCTTGAGCTCGCCGAGCGTCACCTTGATGTCGAACGGCTTGCCCTCGCGAGATACCCGCAACGTCACGGTTTTTCCGACGCCGGCCATGCTCGCGAGCCACTGGAGCTGGCTGGCGCGATCGACCGGCTCGCCGTCGAACGTGAGGATGACGTCGAGCGGCGCGAGGCCAACCTTCTCGGCCGGACCTCCACGCGATACCGCCATCACCAGCGTGCCCTTGTCGTCCGTCCGTTTCAGCTGCGCCTTGTCCTCTGGAGAGAGCTCGCGCAAATCGCGGACGCTGACGCCGAGGGCGCTGCGGGTGATGTGACCGTCGCGGAGCAGCATGGGGAGGAGCTGCTTCACCATGTTGACCGGGATCGCGAAGCCGATGCCTTGCGCGCCGCCGCCTCGGATCGCCGTGTTGATGCCGACGACCTCGCCCTTCAAGTTGAGGAGCGGCCCGCCGGAGTTGCCCGGGTTGATCGACGCGTCGGTCTGGAGGAAGTTGTAGTAGCCGCTCGGATCGAGCTCGACCTCCTCTTTGCCGCGGCCCTTCGCGCTGACGATGCCGGCGCTGACGGTGTGCGAGAGGCCGAACGGGTTGCCGATCGCGACGACCCAATCGCCGACGTCGAGCGTGTCCGAGTCGCCGAGCGCGAGGGGAACGAGCGGCGGACCGCCCTTCGGGTCTTTCATGTCGATGCGGAGCACGGCGACGTCGGTGCGGGAGTCGCGGCCCACTAGCGTTCCCGGGAACTCGCGATCGTCGGACGTCTTCACGAGGATCGACTTGGCCTCGTCGATGACGTGGTTGTTCGTGAGGATGACGCCGTCCTTGTCGACCACGAAGCCGGTGCCGAGGCCCTTGGCGACGCGGCGGCGCGCGCGGCCGAACATGTCGGGCTCGGTCTCCTCGACGACCGTGTTGATCGTGACGACGCTCGGATCGGCGTGCTTCGCGATCGGCGCGAACGACATCGGGGCGCCGACCGGACCACCCGCCGCGAGCTTCACCTCGGGGACGGGCGAGGGCGGCGGCGACGTGAGCGGCGTTCCGGGCGGAGGGTTCGCGCTGGCGACCGGCACGGCGCCGCTCGGCAGCCCACCCGGACCACCGCTCCCCTTCCCTTTGCCACACGCAGAAATCAGCGGAAAAACCGCGAGGGCCACCATGAAGGCCCCGGCAAGCGCGCGTGACGCCATGGCTACTTCCCTGCCTTCGCTCCGGCCAGCCGTTTCTCCAGCTCCACGCACTGCATGCGCAGGTCGTAGAGGACTTGATGGAGAAGGCGCTCTTCGTCGCCGGTGAGGTTGCCCTTCGTCTTCTCTTCCAGCATGGCGAGCAGATCGATGGTGTTGCGGGCGTGCGCGACGTTCACCTCGACCTTGTCGGTCTCCGGATGCGGCGCGACGCCGAGCTCGATGAGCGCGGAGTGGTTCATCGAGATGATGAAGGTGGCGAAATCGACCGGGGTTTCTACTTCGTCGGACACGGGGACCTCCGCCAAGGGGGGTGGAACGCGCGTGGCTAGGACGACGAATCCTCGCGGCCGGCGATGGCGGGCTGCGCGAGGGTGACCGGATCGGTCTGCCCTTCGAGATCCGGGAGGGCCGCGATGTGCTTCTCGACGTCCTTGTCCGTGAGCGCGCCGCTCTTCAGGTTGCGCTCGCGAACGCGGATGTCCCAGTCCCAGCTGTTGATGACGGTTTTGGTGCTCATCGTGTCCTCTAGTTGTGTGTCCCCTAGGTTGCATTAGGCCCGCCTCGAGAGGCGCAACCCGGAAGGGGCGCGGAATATGCCATCAACGGCGCGCCCGTGCGCGGGAAACCGACGCTCGGGCGAAAGAGCCGTTAATTCTCGAGATCTTTCTTCTTTTTGCCGAGCTGAACCACCTGGCCGTCGCCCTGGCCGCCCGGCGGGGCCGGGTGCGGGTGGTCGTGGTCGCAGTTTTCCCCGTGAACGTGGTCGTGCGCCTCCTCGAAGGCGGCGGCCGCGGTCTCGATTTCCTCGTCCGTGGCGTCGCGCACCTCGCGGACGATGACGGAGTAGTGGAGCGTCTCGCCGGCGAGCGGGTGGTTGGCGTCGACGACGACCGCGTCTTTGCGGATCTCGACGACGCGCATGACGACCTCGTCCCCGTCCGGCGACTCGGCGACGAACTCGTCGCCCGGCGTGATCTTCTCGGGATCGGGGAACTCGCTGCGATCGATCTCGAGGATCAGCTCCTCGTCGCGCTCGCCGAAGCCGGCGTCGGCGGGGACGACGATGTCCTTCTTGTCGCCCGGCTTCAGACCGAGGAGGCCGGCCTCGAGGCCCGGGACGAGCATCCCGTAGCCGTGGACGTACTTGATGGGCTCGCCGCCTTCGCTCTCGCTCTCGTCGAGGGTGCCCCCTGCGTCGTCCTTGAGGGTGTAGTCGAGCGTGACGAACGTGTTGGACTGGATTTCTGCGGTCACGGGCGGTGGCGTAACACGGTTCGGCGCCTCTGTCAGGGGAGCTGCGCGAGGCGGCGCGCCCACACCGGACGGAGGCCGCGGAGCGACGTCAAAGGGACCTCGACGACGTGCTCGCCTTCGGCGAAAGGGCCGACTTCGTAGGGCGCGAACGTGACGACGAGCTTGCCCGGCTCGAGGTGAAACGTGTCGACCATCTCGTGCAAATCGGTGACGTTGCCCGCGGTGACCCAGAGGGCCTCCTGCGCGCGGAGCTCCGTGAGGCACGCGTCACCCAGCGCGGCGCGGCCGACCTTCGGATCCAAGAACAGATCGTCGATGCCGATCGGGCGCGCGGTGTCGCCGTCTATCGCGAAGTTGAACGCCTCGGCAACGAGCGACTCGTGCGCGCCGCCCAAGTACGAGGCGACGAAGCAGCGAACGCTCACCAGCGACTCGGCGACGACATGGGGCTCGCACGTGATGCGCAGCGAGAAGCGCGGGCGCTCCGGCGTGGCGACGTCGTCCTCGGACGCCGCGTCTTCGGCGTCGCGGGTGATGGAGGCGACGTTGGCCATCGCCCAGTCGTGGAGGTGCGTGGAGATCGCCTCGCCGGCGACCGCGCTCGGGAGGTGGACGCGGTAGTACGAGACCTCGACGTCCGCCGTGTCGTGCGTCTCGTGATGGATGGCTTCGACCCACGCGCGGGACGGCGGCGCATGGAAGGCGGCGGAGGCGGCGGAGGCGGTGGCGGCGAGAGCAATGGCGGGGGCCGGGCCATCGGAGAGGCGGACGACGGCGTCGGCGGGCGATTCGGCGCGGGTGCATCCAGTGGCGGCGAAACCGAGGACGAGGGCGGCGAGGACGAGCGGGAAGCGGCGCATGCCCTCCCTTGAGCAAGCTCTCGACCAAGCCATTTCACCGAGAAATCCAGGGTCGCCGTGCGGCGCGCGTGGGCGAGGAGACACACCCGCCGGACACACGCCTGCCCCATGGTAGCCCGGAAGCCATCTGCGGCGCTCCGTCATCGCCTGCGAGCTCGCCGCCGGCATCGCGCTCGCGGCGGCGGCGACGTCGACCGGATGCAGCGCTTCTGCGCCGGCGACTGAACCGGGACCGATGTTCCACGCCGACGTCGCGCCGATCCTGGAGGCGCGCTGCCAGTCGTGCCACGCGCCGGGGAAGCTCGCGCCGTTCTCGCTGGTGTCGTTCGCCAACGCGCACGCCCGCGCGAACGACATTGCGCGCGCCGTCGCGTCGCGAACGATGCCGCCGTGGCGCGCGATGACGACGGACACGTGCGCGCCGATCCTCCGCTACCGCGACTCCGCGCGCCTCGACGATCTGGAGATCGCCGTCCTCCAGGCGTGGGCGCAGGCGGGCGCGAAGGAGGGCTCGCCTTTCCCGATGAGGCCGCCGCGCGAGGAGCCGCCGAGCGGCCTCGATCGGGTCGACCTCGCGCTCGAGACCGAGCCGTTCGCGGCGCCGAGCGACGCCGACGCGTTGCGCTGCTTCGTGTTCGATCCCGCGCTGTCCGTCGATCGATGGATCCGGGCGAGCGAGGTGATCCCTGGCGACGCGCGCGTCGTATACCACGCGACGCTGCTCGCCGATCCGCAGCGGACGAGCGCGACACGCGGCTGCCCTCGACGGGATCGTCGAACGCACGCGCGTTCACCTAGCCTTCCACGACGCGCCGCCTGCGCACGGCCTCGCATTTCCGGCGGTCGGGAACTACGCATCGATGCTCCCCGACGGCGACGGCCTCCAGCCGGGGCCCGACGATCCGGCCGACGGGCCGGCGGTCCTCATCCCCGCCGGCGTGTCGGGGCACACCGAGACGATGCGCTACACGGTCCCCGCGGCCTCGAGCGCGCTGCTCGGCAAGGTCTATGGCGTCCTCGCGCATCAGCACGTCGCGGGCGTCGGCGTCGAGGTCCACGTCGAGAAGGCGAGCGGCGGGGATGGGTGCCTCCTCCACGACGCGTGGGACTTTCACTGGCAGCGCATCTACGCGTTCGACGCTCCGCTCGCCGCGCTCCCTGTGATCGCGCCGGGAGATCGCATACGTGTAACATGCACATATGACGATACGCTGGGAAATGCGCGGCTCGCGGAGGTCCTCCGCCAGCGTCACCGCGTGCCTTACGACATGACGCTCGGCCTGACGACCGAGAACGAGATGTGCCACGTCGTCCTGGAGATGATCCCTCCGTAGCGCGGAGCGACGAACCCGCGGCGATTACGACCTCCGGAAGCGCTGCGCGACCGCGTGCCAGGCGATCGACGTCGTGATCTTCACGCTCGCGCGGAGGGTGCCGACGAGCGTGCCGGAGATCTTCGACACTCCGGCGCGGCGCGCGCGGCACCTCACCTCGACCTCGACGACGCGAACGCCTCGCGCGTGTGCGGCGAGGAGCATCTCGATGATGTAGCCCATGCCGGCGTCACGAAGATCGAGGGCGTCGAGCGTCGCCATCCGGACGGCCTTGAAGGGAGGCATATCGTGGTAGCGCGCGCCGACCGCGAGCCGCATGAGGAGCGGCGCGAGCCAGTTGCCGAACGCTTGAACCGGACGCATCGCTCCGCGCTCGGTCGACGCGCGGGTGCGCATGCCCAGCACGAGATCCGCTTCGTCAACGGCGAGTGGCCCGAGCAGGCGCGGGGCGTCGTCGGGATCGTCGCTCCCGTCGGCGTCCATGAAGACCACGACGGTGGCGCCGAGCGCGCGCGCCCTCGCGACGCCGGCGAGGCACGCGGATCCGTACCCGCGGCGCGGCTCGCGGACCACCTCGGCGCCGGCCGCGCGCGCGACCTCCGGCGTCCGGTCGCGGCTCCCGTTGTCGACGACGACGACGCGCGCGACGTGGCGTCCGATGCCGGTGACGACCTCGCCGATGCTTCCCTCTTCGTCGAGCGCGGGAATGACGGCGACGATCACGCGCCCTCGAGCCCGAGCGCCCGCGCGGTCCGTGGCGCGCGCGACGGATGCGCCGTCAGCTCGTCGCGGAGGCGCGCGAGATCCGTGGCGCGATCGACGTCGAACGCGCCCGGCAGCTCCTCCAGCGCGAGACCGAGGACCTTGCATCGCGCGCGCGTCTGCGCGGCGACCTGCGGCGTGCTCCACGCGATGCCGTCGAGGATGCCGAGCTCCAGCGACGTGAGGCCGATCAGGTAATAGCCGCCGTCGTCGCACGGCCCCATCAAGGCCCTACGCGGTCCGTGAAAGCGCAGCACGGCTTCTGCGATCGGCTCGGGGCGAACCGTCGGCGAGTCGCTGTCGACGAGGAGCACGGCGTCTCCCTCTCTACCGAGCGTGCGAAACGCGTGGGCGAGGCGCTCGCCGAGCGCGGCTCCCTCTTGCGCCACGACCTCCCAACCCGGAGGCGCGAGCTGCGTCATGATCGCCACCCCGTCGTCTTCAGGCGCCGTCATGATCACGAGGCGCGTCGCGCCGACGCGCGCGAAGAGATCGAGCGAATCGCCGAGCATCGCCTCATAAAGACGCGTCGCGGCCTCGTCGCCGAGCGTCGCCGCGAGCCGGGTCTTGCAGCGACCGAGCACTGGCGCGCGCGCCATCACGCCGATCGTGACCTTCCCCTCGCGTGCGTCGCCCACCGTCATTGCACCGTGATCTTGAATGGCTGGACATCGCTCGTCAGGCACTGCGAGGTCGTGGCCGAAAAATAATACGTGTAGGTTCCCTTCGTCATCGGCGCGGCGAATGTCTTCGTCCAGAGGCCGTCGGGGAAGTCGTCCTTGATGCCCACGCTCGGCGCGTCGAGCTCGGTCGCCCACGAGCGCGACGGCTCGACGAGCATGAGCTCGTCGGAGAGGGGATCGGTCGACACCGCGGCCTTCACCGTCGCAGTGAACGTGAGCGCTTCGCCGGGGGCGACCGTCGTCTTGTCGAACGCGGCACCGCTCACCACTGGCTTCTGCTGCCCCGCCTTGATCTGCTCCATTTGCAGCGTGACGGTGCCGCCGTCGCCGGTGTGGAGCGGCGCGCGCGTGTAGAGGTAGCCCGTGGCGAACGAGTGGAAGCCGAGAAACCCTTCGCGCACGTCGATCGAGAACTTTCCCTTCGCGTCGGTGGTCGCGCCGTAAATGTAATAGGGGCTTGCGTGCGCGAGATCGCACCAGGGGACGTAGAGGCCTCCGTACTCGGCGGCGACCATGGCGTCGGCGATCGTCTTGGCGACGCCGCCATCGGACGCCAGCTCGACGACCGTCCCGGTCACGGTGATCGGAGCGCCGTCGGGCATCGGGATCTGGGTGCACGGCACGTCCACCGCCGCGTCTTCGGCGTCACCGGCCCCGCCAGCGTCGGGCGACCCAGGCACCGGCGGCCCGAGGGGACGCGCGACCTCTCCGCCGTTGCACGCGAAGCCTACGACCGGCAACGCCGAGAACGCGCCCGCGAGGAGCCACCGCACATGCCTCATGACGGCTATGCTAGCAAAGATGGACGCGCCGGCGGCGATGCGAATGGGGTGCCTGCTCCTCGCCGCGGCGTGCAGCAACGGCGCCGCGCCGACTCCGACCCCAACGCCGACGCCGACGCCGACTCCGACCCCGACTCCGACCCCGACCCCGACTCCGCCTCCGGCTCCGGCCGTGGACGCCGGCTGCACGACGGCCGATCCCGATCAAGAGCGCCATGGATCGACGTGCCTCTGCTGCCACTCCGACGAGTTCAGCATCGGCGGGTCGGTCGATGTGGGAGCTGCGCCGGTCGCGAAGATCGTCGTCACCGACGCGCGCGGCGAGACGCGGACGATGGCGCCGAACGTGTTCGCGAATTTCTTCGCCCATTTTGCGTTGACGTCGCCGCTCAGGGCCGTCGCCTACGGCCCCGACGGCGGGTCCATCGCGATGCGGGCGGACGCGCCGGACGGCAACTGCAACTCGTGCCATCGCGCGGGCGGCGTCACGTCACCGATTCACGGCCCCTGAAGAATCGAGCCCGCGTCAGCGTCGCTTCCACACCGACGCGGGCGCCCACGGGAGCGGCTCGAACCAAAAGTCCACGTCGCGGACGCGCTCGAATTTCGCGGCGAGCTTGGCGCGGTAGTCGTGGGGGCCGGGCTGCGCGATGACGACGAGCCAATCGGCGCCCGACGCGTCGAGCGCGTCCGCATAGTCGAGCGAGATGCCGGCGAGCTCGGCGTCGATGTAGCCCTGGTAGGCGGGCTGCGGGTTCGTCTTGCCCTCGAGGACGCCGACGAACGGGCTCGTCGTGAAGACGACCTTTCCGGGCAAATCGCGGACGAGCGCGTGGACCTTTCGCGCCCCTTCTTCCCGGGCCGGGTTCGGCACGTGCGGCGCCGGATCGTATTTCAGTTGCAGGGACGCGATCGCGGCGACCGCGAGGCCGAACGCAGGCGCGCCGCGGAGCGTGTCGCGCGCGCGAGCAAGATCGCCGAGGAGCACGAACGCGACCGGCCACGACAGGACGAAGACTGGGAGAAGAACGTTGAGCCAGCCGCCGATCTTGGCGTACGGCAGCATCGCCGCCGCGAACGCCGCCGCGAACGCCGCCGCGAGCATGCCGATCCATTTCACCGAGTCGGCGCCGAGGCGACCGCGGCGATGCAGCAGCATGGCCATCCAAGGCAGGCCGAGGAGCATCGGATCGTGCCGGACGAGCTCGGGGAGGGCCGTCACCCACTCTGTGAACGGCCGGAAGCCGTGCTGCGACTGATCGAAGAGCCACGTCCAGAACCACCCGCCGGTTCGCGCGGTCAGCACCGCCAACAGCGCGCCGCACGGCACCAAGGTCGCGACGGCGAGGCGAAGCCCGACCCTCCGATCACGCATCGCGACGAACGCGAGGAGCCACAGGACGTAGAAGATGTTCGTTTGTTTAGTGTCGATTGCACACGTCAGCGCCGTCGCGACCGCGAGGAGGCGAGGGCCGCCGAGCCGCGCCCGTCGCGCGCGAGCGTCGCCGCGAGGACAGGGAAAAAGAGCGCCATCGCGTCCGAGCGCGCGAGATCGAACGCCGTCCCCGTCAGCGGTTACGCCGCCGCGATCATCCCCAGCGCGGCCGCCGAGAGCGCGATTCCCGTCGCACGGGACGGTGCGTGCCTGACGATCGCGTGACAAAGAAGAAGCGCGGCTCGTCCCATGCACGCGAGCGACACGGCCCGCGCGACGGCGTAGTCGAGCCCGAACGTCGCGCCCGCGCCGGCGAGGATCGCCCAGTAGAGCGGCGGATACGGGAACGTGGCGAACCCGCGCGCCGGATCTCCGTAGAGCGGCAAGCCGTGGAGGATGCGCTACGCGTGATAGAGTTGCGCCCCCTCCATCCACTCGAGATCCATCGGGAAGGCGAGGCGCGCGCGCAGCATCCCCACGCACTGCCGCACCTGCTCCCACGGGCCCCATAGCGCGATCAAGGCCCACGCGGCGCGTACCGCGTGGGCGAGCGCAGGCGGCCAGGACCTCATGTCGGGGCCTTCTACCACGGTGCGACGCGCGCCCGAGTGAAGGCGACGCGACCGGCTGGGTCGGAGGAAGGAAGGTTCTCCGGGGCACCGCGTATCACGGCCCGTCGGACGCTTTCTCCCTTTGATTTCGCGAGAGGTCTCCATGATCCGCTCTTTTTCCTTTCCGCTTGCCGTCTCGGCGGCGTTTGCGATGACCGCGTGCGGTAGCGCGCCCACCGAAGGTGACTCGACGACGAGCACCGACGAGCTCTCTTCGAGCTCCGCTTCGGTCGAGCTCACCTCGTGGAACCAGATCGCCCTCGACGCGGTCTGGCGCGACGCGACGCCTCCCGCGCCGGGCGAGAAGCGTGTCACAGGCGAGCAAGGGGGACCGACGCGCGCCTCGCGCGCGCTCGCCATCGTCCACATCGCGATCTACGACGCCGTGCAGTCCATCGCCGGCGTGTACGAGCCGTACACCGCCATGCCGAACGACAGCCACGCAAGCATGGGCGCCGCGATCGCGGTGGCGGCCCACGACACGCTCGCGCAGCTCTTTCCGTCCCAGAAGGCGGACTTCGACCTCGCGTTAAAGCATGACTTGTCGGCGAACACTGCGTCGACGAAGAAGGCAGGCATCGCCCGCGGCGCGTTGGCTGCGGCGAACATCCTCGCGTTGCGCCAGACGGACGGCTCGGACGTGCCGGAGCCGAAGTACACGGACATGAAGCTCCCGACCGGCCGCGGCCAGTGGGCGCCGGACGTCCTCTCCAAGGCGCCCGTGGCCCTCGGGGGGTACTGGATGAACGTCGAGCCGTTCGCGCTCAACGCGACCAACCAGTTCCGCGCGGCGCCGCCGCTCGCCCTCGACTCGGCGGCGTTCCGGGCGCAGGTTCAAGACACGAAGGACTTCGGCGGCGATGGCGTCTCGACGCCGACGCTTCGGACCGAGGACGAGACCCGGATCGGCATCTACTTTGGGTACGACGGCGCGCCGCAAATCGGCACGCCCCCGCGCCTCTACAACATGATCACGATGCAGGTCGCAAAGGATCGGGGACTCCTCACGAAGCCGAGCGAGCTGAGCCGCGTCCTCGCGGCGGTCAACGTGGCGATGGCCGACGCCGGCATGGCGGCGTGGGACAGCAAGTATTTCTACAACCTCTGGCGCCCGACGAACGCGATCCGCGCGGGCGCGAAGGCCGGCTCGCCGGACGAGGACTGGACCGCGCTCGGCGCGATGGAGAGCAACACGACCTCCCCGGACTTCACGCCGCCGTTCCCCGCGTATCCGTCGGGTCACGCGACCTTCGGCGGCGCGCTCTTCCAAGTGCTCCGCCGCCTCGTGGGCGACGGGTCGTTCACGTTCGTTTCGGACGAATACAACGGGACGACCACGGGCCACGACGGAAAGCCGCGGCCTCGCCTTCCGCGGAAGTTCTCGAGCTTCACGAAGGCGGAAGCGGAGAACGCACGCAGCCGCATCTACCTCGGCGTCCACTGGCAAGAGGATGCAGACTCGGGCGTGACCATGGGCAATCAGGTCGCCGATTTCGTGCTGGACAACTACTTCGGGCCGCGCGGCGCCGGTCCCGCGCGTCCGAAGACGGTCGCGTCCAACTAGCATTTCGCCAGGCTGTGGCTTCTCTCCGGGCGGCGGTGCAGGTATGACCGCGCCCGGAGGTACTGCTGATGGACTCGACGACCGTTGCCGCTCTCGCCAAGGATCTCGCCACGAAGGTTCTCGCTCCCGCTGCGTCGAAGAACGACGCGGACGCGCGATTTTCGACCGAGGCGGTCGCGGCGTTCGGCGAAGCGGGGCTCCTCGGGCTCCTCGTTCCGAAGGACAAGGGCGGCGCCGGGCTCGGACCGCGCGCCGTGTGCGAGGCGATCGCAGCGTTCGCGGAGGTCGATCCGTCGGCCGCCATGGTGTTTCTCATGCACCAGGCCGGCGTCGCGTGCATCGCGGCGTCGAAGTCTCCACGCGCCGACGCCACCTTGAAAGAAATCGCGCAGGGAAAGCACCTGTCGACGCTCGCCTTCAGCGAGGCCGGCTCGCGGAGCCACTTCTGGGCGCCCATCTCCAAGGCCCAGAAGACGCCGGCCGGCGTCCGCTTGAACGCGAAAAAATCCTGGGTGACGAGCGCGGGCTTCGCGCAGAGCTACATCGTGTCGACGCTGTCGGCCGACGGAAAAGGCCCGACCGATACCACTCTCTACATGGTGCGCGGCGGCGCGACCGGTCTCACGACGGCCGGCGGCTGGAACGGCATGGGCATGCGCGCGAACGCGTCGACGCCGATGGCGCTCGAGGCGTGCGACGTCAAGGACGAGGACCGCGTCTCCGACGAGGGCGCCGGCTTCAAGGTGATGCTCGAGGTCGTCCTGCCGCTCTTCAACGCGGGGCAGACGGCGGTCTCGCTGGGCATTTGCCGCGGCGTCGTCGGCGCGGCGGTCGGGCACCTGAAGTCCGCCCGCTTCGAGCACCTCGGCGTGTCGCTGGGTGAAGCGCTGCCGACGCTGCGCGCGCGCCTCGCGCAGATGCAGATCGACACCGACGGCCTCGGCGCGCGCCTCGACGATCTCCTTAAGCACCTGGAGCAGCCCGGCGACCTCACCGTCCTGCGCGTCCTCGAGTCGAAGGCCGCCGCCGGCGACACCGCCATCAAGGTGACGTCCGACGCCATGCAGGTGTGCGGCGGCGCCGCGTTCTCGAAGCACCTCGGCATCGAGCGCCTCTTCCGCGACGCGCACGCGTGCGCCGTAATGGCCCCGACCGGCGACGTCCTCCGCGAGTTCGTCGGCAAAGCGCTCCTCGGCATCCCGCTGTTCTGAGAAGAAGGACCACGCACATGAGCGATACGATCTGGCTCGGCGCCGTCGCGTACGACCCGAAGGTGGTCACGATCTGGGAGGGCATGCGCCGCTATTTCCACGAGGAGGCGAAGCTTCCCGTGGAGGTGCTCCTCTTCCTCAGCTACGAGGCGCAGGTCGAGGCGCTCCTCTCGGACGGCGCGTCGGCGCCGCGCATCGACATCGGCTGGAACACGAACCTCGCGTACCTCCAGTCGATGCGCTGGAGCCAGGGCAAGTGCACGCCCATCGCGATGCGCGACACGGATCTGGGCTGGGAGACCAAGATCCTCGCGCCGGCCGGCGGCGGCATCAAGACGATCGCCGATCTGCGTGGCAAGACCATCGCCATCGGCAGCAAAGACAGCGGTCACGCCGCCATCCTCCCGGTGCACTTCCTCGCGAAGGAAGGCCTCGTCGAGGGCAAGGACTACAAAGTCCTCCGCTTCGACACCGACGTCGGCAAGCACGGCGACACCGGGACGAGCGAGGTCGACGTCCTCAAGGCCATCCTCGATGGGCGCGCCGACGCAGGCACGGTGGGGAGCCCGTTCTGGGCCGGCGTCCTCGAGAAGAAGCTCGCGCCGGCGGGCGCGGTGAGCGAAGTGTGGACGTCGCCGGGGTATTCGCACTGCATGTTCACGGCGCGGCCTGGCTTCGACGAAGCTCGACGCGCGCGCTTCGCGGCGGCCCTCTACGCGATGAAGTGGGAGAACCCCGCGCACCGACCGGTGCTCGAGGCCGAGGGGCTCAAGAAATGGCTGCCCGCCGCGACGGACGGCTACGCCTCGCTCGAGGCGGCGTGCGAAGCGCAAGGGCACTTCAAGCGACCGTAAGCGGCGCGACTCACGCGCAGTGAAAGATGCTGGCCATCGTCTCGCTCGTCGCGCGCTCGCGGCCTAGTGCGGCGCGCGTCGCTTCGAACGCGTCGGCGAGGGGGAAGACGTCCTTCGTGACGAAGAAGTCCTCGTCGTCGGCGCCGACCGGGTGCCAGTAGACGCCGCGATCGGTGATCGTGATCTCGGGGACGAGATCGGCGCGCGCGAGGGGGATGCCGTCGCCTGCCACGCCGCGCAGCGCAACGCGACGCACTACGCGGTTCTCGATCGCGATGCCTTCGCGCTCGAGGAAGGCGTGGAAGGCCGCTTCGTCTTCGGCGGTCGACACCGTCGCGGCGAGGCGCACGCGAAACCCTTCGTCCATCGCCGCCCGCGCGCCACGCCACGCGCGTGTCCAGGTCCCCGCGCCGCGGTGAAGATCGTGGAGCGGCGGCGTCGGGCTATCGAGGCTGATCTGAAGCACGACGCGCTCACGCGAGAGGCCACGCATCGCCTCGAGCGTCGCGCCCTTGAAGAGGAGACCGTTCGTGAGGAGGGTGGTGGGCGCGGCGGAGGAGCACACCGCGAGGACGTCGACGATGTCGGGGAGGAGCATCGGCTCGCCGCCCGTCACGAAGATGTCCTTCACGCCGAGCGCCGGCGCCTCGGCCGCGATGCGGCGTATCGCGCTTATACCGAGGGCGCGGCGCGGCGCCTGCGGAGACGAGCGCACGCAGCAATAGTCGCACGCGAGGTTGCAGTCGAAGTTCGTGTAGAGCCAGAGGCGCGAGCCGACAGGGCGATCGCCGTCTCCCATCTGCGGCGCCTCGCCGGACCGGATCACGAAGCGAACCGCGCCCCCCGAGGCGGGCGCCACGTCGACGAGCGCGTTTCCCGTAAGGCGAGACCAGAGCTCCAGATCTTCGGAGACCGATGCGCCCGTGCAGGTGAGCGCGATCGTCTCTCCCGGCGCAACGCCGCGCAGGGCAGCGATGAGCTCGACGAGGAGACCGGACGCGAAGGTCTTGTCGGTGGGGCCGATCTCGGCGCGCGCCTTCATCCGCTGCCATTATGGAGCAGCGCGCGGCACATCGCGACCCCCCTCGCGATCCGTCGCGAGCTGGAGCGTATGGGATCCGGATCGACGGGCGGACCATGGACGGGTCGCCTCTCAGCACAATCGCGGGGTTGTGGTGAATGTGGGCCGGCACGCGCCGTGCTCTCTCCACGTCGATGAATGCGCGCTCCGTCCTCTCCTTCTTGGTCCCCGCCCTGGGCCTCGGCCTCGCGACGGCGTGCGGCAGCGCGCCCACGGCTCCCGCGCCCGTCGAGTCGGATCTGAGCAGCGGCGGCGACGCGCGCGATCGCGAGGCCGATCCCGAGCCCGCCAACCGACGCGCCGACCTCGCGCGCCTCGTCGCGGCCGCCTCGGGCGACGCCACCACCGCCGACCGCGACGGCGACGGGATCGACGACGCGCTCGAAGAAGATCTGATTCGTCGCTACCGCCCCTACTACAAGTTCTCGAGCGACAACGGCCACGACGAGGATCGCCGCCCCGCCGATCCCGTCGACGAGCTCCGCCACGCGCAGCTGAAACGGCTCGCCAGCCCAGGCAACGGCGCGGGCGATCCGATCGCCGGCTGCGGGCGCACGGCCGATCGCCACCTCGACCCGCCGGAGTCGCTCTACACGTGCGAGAAGGACGCGAGCTTCGCCGTCTCGATGGCGAAGAGCACCCTCTGCCTGAACGTCGAGAACGATCGCTACGCCGGGGTCTCGTTCGCGGAGGCCAAGTCCAACGCGACGGGCCTCTCCGCCCACGTCGCGACGGACACCGTGAACGGCCACCCCGCGTACAAGATCGAGTACTGGCAGTTCTTCGCGTTCAACAACCAGGACATCACGGTGCTCGGCCTCGGCTCGTACGGCGATCACGAGGGGGATTGGACGAGCGTGCAGGTCTGGTTCGACCGAACCGAGCAGCGCGTCGCCCAGCTCCTCTACTTGATCCACGGAAAGTCGATCACGTTCCACGTGCCCGCCGCGGCGCCGGCGTCGTGCAAGAGCTGCATGGTCACGGTGAAGGGCAGCCACAACGGGACCGCGTCGCTGGGGAACTTCTTCGACGACGCGGCGCGGCCGGCGTACGACGACAACCAGGCAGAGTTCTGGCTCGACGCCGCGGGGTACAAGCACGTCGTCGTGTACGTCGAGCGCGGCGCGCACGAGTTCTGGCCCGGCGCGTGGGGGCACGCGCAAATCGACGCGGGGCCGATCACGATCCACCTGAACCCCCACAACGGCCAGGGGACCAGCTACCTCGTGCCCGACGTGAAGAGCCGCCCGCTGAACCTCGGCGAGGTCGATCGGCCGCTCACCGACGACGCGCGGCTCACCCTCGCCTTCAACGGACATTGGGGATGCACCAACGATCACAGCACGTTCGAGCCCGTTCGGACGTCGCCGGTGGGACCGGCCTCGCACTGCAGCTGGAAGTGGCCCCACCGGGGGCCGATCGCGGCGTGTGAGCACTGACGCGGCCCGCAAATCTTCACCCTTTCGGAGCGCGCGATCCTGTGGGACCGTCGTGCGCGATGAAATCGCGACGCCTGATCTCGCTCGCCTTCGCCCTCGCTGCTCTCCCCGCCCTCCCGGCGCTCATCGCCGGCTGTGACGACAAGAAGAGCAGCGGCCCCGCACCGGTCGTCAGCGCGGCCCCGAGCGCGACGGTGAGCGCCGCGCCTTCCTCCCTCGCGGACATGGGCAGCGCCGCCGCGAGCGCGATGGGGTCCGGCTCGACGCCGCCGGCGCCGATGTCGCTCCATTTCCGCGCGGGACCAGCCGCGCTCTTCCTCGACGAAGCGCAAGGGCTGGAGCTCGACGAAGCGCACAAGGCGATCGTGGAGAAGCTCGCCGATCAGCTCGACGCTGACGAAGACGACGCGCCGCGCGGCGAGATCAAGGAGCTCCACGACGACATCGTGGCGGCCGTTCGCGCCGGCGCCGTCGACGACAAGAAGCTCACTCCACGCGTCGTCGCCCTCCAGCGGAGCATGCAGACGCGGCTCGACAAGGAGGTCGTCGCGATGAACGCTCTCTTCACCGCGCTGACGCCCGAGAACCGCAAGGCGCTCGGCGCCGCCGCGCAGAAGAAGGCGCGCGAGCGCGAGCAGGATTTCGTGCGCGCCGCCGGCGACGCGGGCAGCGAAGCCATCACCGAGCGCGCCAAGGGCCGACCCGATCGCCTCAAGAGGGAGCTCGATCTCGACGCGGCGCAGGCCGCGAAGCTCGATCCCATCCTCGCGAAGCTGCCGCCCGAGTCGGACGGGCGCGCCGACGCACGCAAACGATTCGACACGCTCGTCGCGGCCTTCGACTCGCCGAAGTTCGACGCCAAGAAGCTCGACGCGTTCGGTCCGCCCGCCGCGAAGGCGCGCGTGCCGATGGATCGCGAGGTCCTCTTCCTCGCGCAGCTCGTATCGATCCTCACGCCGGAGCAGCGCGAGGCGCTCGCGGGGCGGCTCGAGGGCGAGCGGCTGCGCCTGGGCACCGGATCGCCGAGCGGACGCATCAAAGACTGGCCCTTCCCATTCGAGATCGAGCCGGGCGACGTCGTGAGCGGCCTCGCCGGCACCAAGCCGCGCGGCAAAGGACCGAAGCGGCCCCCCGGCATGCCGAGCGGCGCCCCCGCACCGAGCGCGATGCCGGGCGGCGCGACGCACCACTGACGCCACCCGAGGTTCGGCACGCACGAACGGCACCCTTCGAGCTCGCGCAGCGGCACGACCTCGCAGCTAGAGCCGTCCGAACAGCTGTCGGTACTTGGCGACGGACAGTGGCAGGGGCTCGGTCCCGTCGTGGAAGGGGCCGTTCCTGCTCCCCGCGTTCTGCATCAGGAGCGGGTACACGATCGACTGCGCGCTCGGTCCTACGGCCTTTCCGTCGATCCCCTGGAACAGCGTCTCGTAGGCGACGTCGTTCGCCGGGTCGGCGAAGAAGTCGTACATCACTTGGATGAATGCGGGATCGTCGTTGCCTCCGTGCCCGTCCATCCGCAGCATCGGCCCCCATTCGCTGATGCCGAGCGGCTTGCCTTTGGATCGCCCGAACGCGGCGAACGCGGCGAGGCTCGGCGAGATGCCGTTTGTCGGGTTCGTGAACACCGCGCTCGGCCACGCGTCGAAGAGATTGATCGCCGCGCCCGAGACCGCGCGCCGTGCGGGGGCGTTGAGGGTCGCGGTCGGTGGGCTCGAAGACGCGTCGACCGACACGATCTTGGCGTAGAGCGGGTAGTTGGTGGCGGCGCCGCCGTTGGTGCCGCCGGTGTAGACCTGAATGGACTTACCCACGTCGGCGCCCGTGAAGTGGCGACCGCTCGGGCCCGTCCAACCGGTGACGACCTTGCTCCCTGATGCCATCGACCCGTTGCCCTGGACCACCGTGGGCGTTCCGCTCGTGTAGCTCTCGTCGTACGAATCCGTCCCGACGAAGTCGACGTAGTCGCGCCCATGCGCGTCGGGTCCCCCCGGGTACGCGGCGGCCACGGACGACGCGGGAATTCTGACGCCACCGTAGTTCGAGTCGAGGAAGTAGGAGTTCCACTCGAATCGAAAGTTCTGCCCCGGCACGCTCCTCGCGATATCGACGACGTGACGGAACGCCGATTTGTACGCGGCGGCGGCGCCGTCGACCGAGCCGTAGCCGGTGGTCTTGTCCGTATTGATCGGCGCGCCGATCCCCCATACGAACCACGTGCCGTTCATTTCCCAGCCGAGGCGAATGATGGCGTCCCCCTGGCCGTAGCTCACGAGCTTCGTGAACCAGGTCCGGAAATTCGGATCGGCGTTGCCCGAGTTCGTGTCCTTGAGGCCGTAGTTGTCGCCGCGCGTCAGCGAGGTGGACCACACGGGTTGAAGCCCGACGGACGAAGGCACGAAGCGCGCGGGCGGCCCCCAGCCGCTGGCGGTGTGGGTTCCGAAATTGTAGTCGAGGATCGTCTGTGCCTGGCCGGGGTCGGGGTACGAGTTCGCGTTGAACACGGTGCAGTTGTTTCGGCCCGAGCCGGTACGCCAGGTGCCGATGTTTTGGTACCAGTCCTTCGCATTGTCGACGCTCGGCGCGACGTAGTCGTCGTCCACGATCGCGCTCATGAGAAAGCCCGACATCCACGTGTGCACGGATCCGGCGTCGGGGGACAGGGGCGCGTCCGTGGAGGACCCGGCATCCAGCTCGCCGCCGGCGTCGACCGCCGCGTCGCGGGGCGCCTCGCCGTCCGTTGCCAGGACGGACCCGTCGAGCGCGACGCCTCCGTCCTCCTCGTTGATCGTGCCATCGACGGAGAAATTGCACGAGCCGGTACCGCCCACCGGGGCCGCGAGCGTGCCGAGGAGGGTCAGGGAGGTACCCAATCGAAAGCCGTGGCGAGGGATCTTCATGGTCTATCTCCGCATGGGCGACCGATGCCCACGTTTTCCAGAGACAGGACTCGCGGACCGCCGTCGCATCGCGATGGAGAAATTCATTTTCTTTTTCACGCGGGACGGTCTCAAGTGCCCGCCGCACATGCGCGCCCGGCGACGCGTGATACGCTGTGCGCGCGTGGGTGATAGCGTGACGCAACCCGAGAGCGACGCCATCACGTCGGGAATTCGCCCGGGATGCGTCGTCGCCGGCAAGTACCGGGTCGAGAAGATCCTCGGCTCCGGCGGGATGGGGATCGTCGTCGCTGCGCGTCACTTGACCCTCGGCGAGAACGTCGCCCTGAAGCTCCTTCGCGACGAGTCGCTCGCGAGCGCCACGGGGGCTGCGCGCTTGATGCGGGAGGCTCGGGCGCTCGCGCGTCTGAAGAGCGCTCACGTCGCGCGCATCTTCGACGCCGGAGAGCACGAAGGGACGCCGTTCTTGGTGCTCGAGCTGCTGGAGGGCAAGGATCTTCAGAGGCTGACCCGCGAGTCGAAGGACAAGCCCACTGCGGTCCTGGTCGACTACATCGCGCAGGCGTGCGAGGGCGTCGCCGAAGCGCACGCCCTCGGGATCATTCACCGCGACCTCAAACCGCAGAACCTGTTCATCGTTCGCGAGCGGCGGGGGCACGGGCTGGTGAAGGTGCTCGACTTCGGGATCGCGCGCACCACGGACGCGAGCGATCCCATGCTGACACAGACGAGCGAGCTCGTCGGGACACCCCACTACATGGCCCCCGAGCAGCTCCGCGGAGGAGCCGAGATCGACGCGCGGGCCGACGTTTGGGCGCTCGGCGCTTGCCTCTACGCGGTCCTCGCAGGACGGCCGCCCTTCCAGGGGACGGGGCTGATCGAGATTGGCGCGCGTATCCTTCGCGACGATCCGCAGGCCCTGCACCACGTACGGCCGGACGTTCCTCGCGGGCTCTCCGACGTCGTCGCGAAGTGCCTCGCGAAGGTGCCGGACGAACGCTTCTCCAGTGTCGAAGCGCTCGCGGAGGCGCTCGCGCCGTTTCGTGTGACCTCATCGCCGGCCTCCGACGCGGCGACGCCGTGCCTCGACGACAACGTGCTCGCCGAGATGCAGGAAGGCGCGTTAGGAAGTGAGGCGCTGGCGCGCGTCGAGCGACACGCAGCGTCGTGCTCGGCGTGCCGAGCGCGGGTGGGCGCAGCGGCGCCCGCGCCACTGCCCCGAGACGTCACCGCGACCCACGTGACGTCGTCGGCGACGTCCGTGACCGCGGTCATGGACCAACCGTCGCCGACGTCTTCGCTTCGTCAGCCGCCTGCGGACGCAGGCCCGAAGCGCGCTCCGAACGTGCGGCTCGTGTCGGCGGTTATAGTGGCGCTCGTGCTCGCCCTCGCGCTGAGCGTCTCCCTCGCGCGAAACAGGTCGACCCGCCACGAGCCGTCGGTCGTCGACGCGCCGGCGTCGGCGATCGCCCCGACGCCGCCCATCGCGGCAGCGGCGCCGCAGGTTGCCGCCCCCGACCCGCCTGCGCCGACGCTCGCGCCACCACACGCGAGCATGATCGCGCCCGCGATGGATCCGCGCCGTCCGCCGCGGCGCGTGGCGCCCGGCACCCTGCCCCGCGGCCCGTCGGGCGGCGGCAAAATTCCGGACGAACGATGAGCCGACGATCGCTCGCGAATAGGGCAGCCTCGTTCGCCGTCGTCGCCGTCCTCGCGGTCGCCCCCGCGGCGCGCGCGACCGACGCCGAGGCGCAAGCCGCGGCGGAATCGCTGTTCAAGGCAGCGCGGAAGCTGATGGTCGAAGGACGCTACGCGGAGGCATGCCCGAAGCTCGCAGAGAGCCAACGGCTGGACCCTGCCGCGGGCACGCTGCTGAACCTCGCGGATTGCTACGAGCGAACGGGACGCACCGCGAGCGCGTGGGTGACTTTCACGGACGCTGCGAAGGCGGCCAACGAGCGACATCGCGCCGACTGGCGCGCCACTGCGCTCGAACGCGCGCAGGCGCTCGAGCGCCAGCTCCTGCACCTCGTCGTCGAGGTTCCCGCGGACAACGCCGTCGCCGGGCTCACGATCACGAGAGACGGCCTCGAGGTCGGTCCCGCCGAGTGGGGCGTCGAGATCCCCGTCGACCCCGGTGAGCACGTCGTGGTCGCGCGAGCGCCCGGAAGGGTCGCGTGGACGAGCCGAACACGCGTCGAGGGCGCCCATGCCTCCACGCGCGTGACCGTACCCGAGCTCGCGCAGGCGACCGAGGAGCCGGTGGCCGTGAGAGAGGCCGCGCCGGAGAGAGCTGCGTCCTCGCCGCCCGCGCGCCCGTCGACGACGATGCACACGCTCGGCATCGTCGGCCTGGCGGCAGGTGCGACGGGCGTCGGCGTCGGGATCGCGGCGGGCGCGTTCGCATGGGCGAAGAAGGCGGACGTCGACCGCGCCTGCCCCCGCAGTCCTTGCGCGAACGCCGACGGCCTCTCCGCAAACGACACAGCGCATCAGGCTGCGCGCGTATCGACGGTCGCCTTCGTCGCCGGCCTCGTGCTCGCAGCCGGCGGCGTGACGCTCCTCGTCGTGTCGCCGGCTCGCCCCTCTCGGACGGGTCTCGTCTTCGCGCCCAACGTCGGCCCCGCCGGCGCTTCGCTCGATGTCACGGGGAGATTCTGAGTGCTCTTCTCGTCTGCGTTGACCGAAGCGACGGCAGCCGCGGGGCGCCGTGAGGACCTCGATGCCGCCGGGCGTCGCGCCGCCGACGACGCGTTCGCGCATGCGTGCGCCGAGTGGCCAGGGCTCGCGGTCGCGGAGGTCGCGTTCGCCCGCTGGATCGCGCTTCGGTTGCCGGCGGACCTGCCTCTCGCGGCGGCGCTCTCGTCGTTGCGTCTCGCCGATCTCTACGTGGCCAGCGCGTGCGCGGAGGGCGACGCGCGGGCGATCGCGGCGTTCGAGCGGCGCTACTTCGGCGAGGTCTTCCACGCCGTGCGCCGATCCACGCGACTCCAATCGTCCGACGACGACGTGGCGCAGTTGGTGCGCGAGCGCATCTTCGTCGCGCGTGAGGGCGCGCCGCCGCGCATCGCAGAGTACCGCGGGCTCGGCTCGGTCCGCGCGTGGTTGCGCGTCGTCGCGTCACGCGTGGTCCTGGGACTCGTCGCCAAGCCCGAGCGCGACACGCCGACCGACGCGGAGGTGCTCGCCGACCTCGCAGCAGGCGAAGGAGACTTCGAGCTGGAGCATCTGAAGCGGGTGTACCGCGCCGACTTCAAGGCGGCGGTCACCGACGCCCTCCTCGCCCTCGACCCGAAGAATCGGAATCTTTTGTCGTATGCGTTCGCGCAGAAGCTCGACGTCGATCGGGTGGGAGCCATCTACGGCGTGCATCGCGCGACGGCGGCCCGCTGGATCGTCAAAGCGCGCCAAGCGCTCGTGGACGAGACGCGTCGCGCGATGATGGCGCGTCTCGGGGCGACCGACGCGGAGGTCGACAGCATCGTGAACATGATCCAGAGCCGCTTCGACATGACCCTCGGAAGCATGCTGCGCATCGACGACCCCTGAGGGCAGGGCATCTACATGGGTCGCCAACTCGCCCGCTGCCGCGTGCGTTATAGTCGGAGGGTGATCGGCCGTCTCTGGCGTCCCCGCCTCTCCCTTCCGCTCGCGGCCGGATTGGCGTGGCTCTGCGCGTGCAGCACTGTGCTCGGACTGAGAGAGATCGATCCGGCGAGCGGCAGCGCCATCGACGCTGGCGCGGACGCCGAGGCCGGCGTCGGCAGGACCTGGATGTCCGGCTTCCTCATGCGCAACGTCGTCGACGACACCTACCGCACGCAGAGCGTCGACGACGCGATGACCTGGTACAAGAACATCGGCACCTGGCGCACGGGCACCAGTCGCAACAATTGCAAAATCTTCAACGCGATTGCCTATCCGGATCCCGGGCAAGCGCAGACCGTCCTCGATTACGCGTTCGGAACGCGCAACGGATCGACGTGGGGTTTGCCGGCGAGGATGACGCCGTCGCTCGTCGGTCTCCAGGCGCTGTGGTCGACGCCGCTCACGCGCGGCAACGACGTGGGCCTGAAAGACACGAACGCCGGCAACGCCGACGCGAGCTTCAAGACGTGGTTCAACAGGCTCGTACAGTACGGGCAGGGTGATGCGATCGTTCGACTCGGATGGGCGATGGGAGGATCGGGCTTCGCGTGGAGCATCGCGGCGCCGATCAACCTGGACGCGACGACCGGGTACGCGTCGCTGACCGACGCGGCCACCGCGTACAAATCGGCATATCGGCGCGTCGTCGACATCGCGCGCGGCGTCCCCGGGCAGAAATTCAGATTCGAGTGGAACGCGACGTACGTGGACGCGGAGGCGGGCGGCGTGCACGTTCCGGCGTCGGTCGTCGCGGCGGCGTACCCGGGCGGCCCCGACGGCGCCGGCGCCGACTACGTCGACTACGTCGGTCTCACTCTGTTCGATCAGAGTTATGCCGCGGGCACGCCGACGATCGTGCAAGGCACGGGGTCGATGGCGGCGGCCAGCATGGTCGTCACGGGATGGTCCACACCGAGCGGCCGTCACTTCGCGGCGACCGACCGTGGACGCTCCATCCAGGTGTACACGGCAGGGACGAGCGGAGGAGCGCCGACGAGCTACCCGCTGTTTGCCAAGGTCGACTCCGTCGATCTCTCCGCCAGCCCGCCGAGCGCCACACTCAACGTGCCGGCCGCGCGCGCCGTCACCGGCGTCATGGTCAACCTCTTCGACGCATGGCCGACCGCTGCGTTCGACGATGCGGTCACGGGTCATCGGGCGAGCCTCGCCGCGTTCGCGGCGTTCGGCAGGGAGAAGCACAAGCCCTTGGCCGTCAGCGAGTGGGCGCCGCCGCTGCGCATGGATGGCCACGGCGGCAACGACGACGACGCATTCGTCCAGCTGATGTACGACTTCTTCGCCGACCCCGCGAACAACGTCGCCTATGACGTGCTCGCCGAGGGCCTCGACGGCAGCGACGTGGGACCGGCGGCCAAGTCCGTCGTCTACCCCATGACCAAGCAGTCCACAGGCAGCCAGAACGGCCCCTTCCACGACGGCGCCGACGCCGTACCCGTCGCGGCAGCGAAATACCACGAGCTGTTCGGTCCGCTGTGAGGCTCGGTCTGCTCTAGATCGCTTCGGGGCCGGCGATCTTGCCGCAGATCGCGCTGGCGGCGACGACCAGCGGACTTGCAAGATACACCTTTCCCGGGCCGCTTCTGCCCGGGAAATTGCGGTTGATCGCGCTGACGGTGACCTGCTCGGCGCGGTCGCTCACGCCGGGTCCCGCCTTGATGCACGCGCCGCACGACGGGTCGACGAGCTCGGCCCCCGCCTTCGCGAAGACCTCGAGGTACCCCTTCGCCTCCGCGTAGCGGCGGATGTCCTGCGAGCCGAACTGGATGTAGAGGTGCACGCCGGGCGCCACCCTGCGGCCCTTCGCGACGGCCGCGCGCAGGACCTCGGCGTACATGTCCATGTCCGCCTTCTTGCCGCCGGTGCACGAGCCGCCGTACGCGATGTCGATCTTCACCTCGGCGCCGAGCTCGCTCAGGAGGACGCCGTTGCGAGGATCGCCGGGCGTGGCCACCATCGGGGCCAAGGACGCGAGATCGATCTCGAACGTCGCCGCGTACGTGGCGTCGGGATCTGCTTTGACGATGCGCGCGCGAACGTCGTCGGCGCGGAGGCCGCGCTGCGCGACGAGGTAGTCCACGATGACGTCGTCGGCCTCGATGATGCCGGTGAAGCTGCCGGCCTCGACCGCCATGTTCGTCAGCGTGGCGCGCTCGTCGAGCGAGAGGCCACGAACGCCGTCACCGGTGAACTCGAGCACCTTGCCGATGCCCTGCCCGGTCTTGAAGAACGGCTGGCTCAAGATGTGGAGCATGACGTCCTTCGCGCAGACGCCGGGGCGGAGCTTCCCGCGGAGCACGAATTTGGCGGTCTCGGGCACCGTGACGCGGACGTCCTTCGTGTACCAGGCGTTGGCCATGTCGGTCGAGCCGACGCCGAATGCGAAGCAGCCGAGGGCGCCGGCCATGCAGGTGTGCGAGTCGGTGCCGGCGACGAGCTGCCCGGGAAGCGCGAGCTCTTCGATGACCTTGTTGTGGCAGATGGCTTCGCTGCCCACGAGCTTTCCGTCGCGGTGCACCTCGCCGTAGAGCTTGATGGAGTGGCGCTTGGTGAAGCTCTCTTGCACCGTCGCGAGCGAGCCGGCCTGCTCCTTCAGGCCCATGTCCTTGTGGGCCTTGGGCATCACGAGATCGAGGAACGTGAGGTGGTCGCGAAACGCGAAGACGCTCGCGGGATCGGTGACCGTGGCGTCTTTGCCCATCTCGGCGACGAAGAGCGACTCGGCCATCGGCGTCACGTACTCGTGGCTGAAGCGGACGTCGGTGCGCGCGAAGAACGCGTCGCCCGGCTTCACGGCGGTCACGCCGAGCGCGCCGCTCTTGGCGTCGGTGATGACGTGACGCGCGAGGATTTTCTCGCACAGGGTCATCGGCCGCGCCGCCGTCGTGATCTGCGGCGGGCTGATCTTCCCGGCGACGCGCGCGCGGTTGTACGCGAAGAGGCCGCCGTGCTCGACGATGGACGCGCTGATCGGATCGAGCCCCTTGGTGAACTCGCTCATCGGGATCGCCTCGCCGCGCGCGATGCGCGGGATGAGACCGAAGTCGGTGCTCGTGAGGAGGCCGATGTTCTGCGAGTTCTGGCGGTAGATCTTCTCGATGCTCTTGGCGATGACGAGCTGGACGCCGCTCTTCAGCTCGCTGTACGGCGCGGTCTCGCGCGAGCTGCCGCAGCCCTTGGAGATGCCGCTCACGATGACGCCGAAGCCGCCGTTCTTGATGGCGTCCTGCTTCACGACGCCGCCGCGCAGGCCGACGAGGCAATACCGCGCGAGCGTCTCGTCGTAGTAGTAACAAACCCAGCCGGGGGTGAGCTCGTCGGTGGAGATGTTCGAGACGAGCCCGGCGCCCGCGGCGTACGGCGCGTGCGGGAGGTCTTGCCCGATCAGCTGCGCCTCGAGGAGCTTCGGGTCCTCGGTGATGTAGAGGATTCTCCCGGCGATCGTCACGTCCATGTCTTGCGTCTTACCACGCGGAGGGCGGCCGTTCACGTGGTCGCCGGAGGTCTTCCGTGGCCAAAGCGTACGCCGTTACGCACGCTGCCGCGGGCCGTTCTCCGCGCAACGTGACGGGTTTTCGGGTTCACGGTTCTTTACCGCGCGCGCAGGATTCGATCGGGCGGGCCGTACGTCGATCCGTGCGGAGGCCATCGAAACCAACATGTCCAAGAACATCCGCACGCTCGTGTCCGCGTCCCTCGTCCTCGCGTCGCTCGCCCTCGGCGGCGCCGCGCTCGCCGGTGGCGGTCACGGCGGTCACGGCGGTGGCGCACGCGCGCTGCCGTCGCTCACGCAGGATCAAAAAGCCAAGCTCGACGCCGCGGAGGCGGCCGAGCACAAGGCGCACGCCGATCTGAGGGTCGCGCTCGCCGCGCAGGTCGAGCGAGGCATCATCGATCGCGCCGCCGTCAAGCCGCAGCTCGACGCGGCGAAGGTCGCCGAGGCGAACGCGAAGAAGGTCCAAGAGGACACGCTGACCGCCGCGCAGAAGGCGGAGCTCGCCAAGATCCGCGAAGCGAAGCACGCCGCCCATCAGGCCAAGAAGGACGCCAACGGCAAGGGCGGCAAAGACGGCGAGGCGAAGGGCGAGGGTCGCCACCACGGCGGCCACGGGCTGAACCTCACGCCGGAGCAGAAGAAGCAGATTCACGACCGGATGGCGCAGGAGCCCGCGGGCGATCGCGGCGCCGCTCGGATGGTCGACCGCCTCGACGCGACGGTGCCGGTGCTCACGCCGGCCCAGCGCGCGGAGCTCGCCGCGAAGATGCTTCGACAGTAACGGTCGGCGGCGGCTCACTTCCTTGGCTTCGGCGCTCGCCCTTCCATAGGGCGCACGAAACCGCGAACCGCCATGCGTACAAGGGCAGCGGTCGGCGCACGAGTCAAACCCTGAGACCGACGAAAGACCCTTGCGGCCCTCCCCTCTTCCGGCCGATCCTGTAACGTCGGTGGGGGGGTGGTCATGAATCGACTTCGCGACTTGCTGGCGCGACGCGCGAGCACCGATGCGGGACTCGGCGAGGAGCGAGCTGACTCCGATCGAATTCGCTCGACGCTGCGGCGAACGCTCGACGACATCATCGAGCTCGATCGCTTCGCGGCGGACCGGCGGTTGCGGGCGTCTCGGGAAGCGTCGGATCGTTCGCTGCCGCGCGATCGCGCGGACGCGCCGTCACCGAACTCCTCTGCCATTGCCGAGCGCGAAGATGCGGACGCGCTCGTTCAACGTGAGCGCCAGCACGCAGACGCTGCTGTAGCTGCGGGAAGGCGACAGGAGGAGAACCTGAGCGCGGGCGTGGAGGCACGTCGCCACGACACCGACGCCCGCCTGGCCACGGAGAGGGCTGGCGAGGAGGTGGCGCAAGCGATGGCGTTCGATCTCGCAGGGGCCGCGCTCGCCCGTGCCGAGGCGGACGGGAACCGCCGGGACGACGTGACGGGAATGGTGGCGCACGACCTCCGCGGCGCGCTGACCGTCGTCGTGATCTGCGCGCGGATGATCGTCGACGAGACGAAGGAGGAGTCCACGCGTCAAGCTGCCGAGGAGATCACGCAAGCCGCAGGGCGCATGGAGCGCCTCCTGACGGACATGCTCGATGTAACCCGGATCGACGCGGGCACGTTTCGCATCGTCAAACGGCCACACAACGTCGGCGAGCTCCTCCACGAGGTGCAGCGCGCGTATGGGCCGCTTTTCTTGGATCGCAAAATGTCCCTACTCGTCGAAGGCCGTCCGTCGCCCCTCGTCGCGTCATTCGACCACGACCGCATCGTCCAGGTGTTCTCGAACCTGCTCGGCAACGCGTTGAAGTTCACCCCGGCGAAGGGGACCGTCGACGTGCACGTCGTGGAGCGGGCGGACGAAGTCGAGTTCACCGTTCGCGACAACGGGCCGGGCATTTCGTCCGATGCGCTGCCCCATTTGTTCGAGCGCTTCTGGCAACTCGACACGGAGGCGCCGCGCGGGCTCGGTCTGGGGCTCTACATCTGCGAGAAGACGGTGCAGGCGCACGGCGGTCGAATCTGGGCAGAGAGCGAGCTCGGAAAAGGCGCGGCGTTCCACTTCACTCTGCCGGTAGCTGCGTGACACCTCATCGCATCAAGGGCCGCGGCGGCGAGCTTCTTCTTCGCGCCAGGCGCGCTCCGCTTCGGCCTCGACCTCGTGCGGATCGGGCTCGGAGACCCGGACGCGTGGGTCGGCGACCCGCGTGCGGGCGCCACGTTCATTGCGGCGCGCCTCCTTGTTTCGCGGCGACCGAGGCCGCGACGCGCGCGTGACGATGGAGAGGACGACGAGGCCGATCGTGAAGCTCATCGACGTGCGAAACGGCAGCCACCACCACGCGAGCGCGCTCATCACCCAGAGCGCGGGCATGAAGCGCCTCAGGATCCGCACGAGATTGCCGGGAAACTCGTCTTCATGAGACGAGGGCCGCAGCGCGGCAGGCGGGGGCGGCGGGGGCGCGGGCCGCGACGTGACCCGTGGGCGCGCGGCCGCCGGCGCCGCGTGCAGGCCAACGAGGAGCGGTCCGATGCGGCGCGGACGCTTCTCCGGATCGGGCTCGAGCATCGCCGAGAGCACACGGACGATGTCGGGGCTCGCCTGGGCGCCGAGTGACGCCGCCACGTCGACCGCGAGGCCCTTGTGCGGAAGATCCTCCGGCTCGACGCCGGTGAGCATCCACAGCACGGTCGCACCGATGGCATAGACGTCCGACGCCGGCGCCGCGCGCCCTTGGAATTGCTCGGGCGCCATGTACCCGAACGTCCCGATGATCGTGCTGCCCCCCTCGAGCCGCAGCTTGTCGCGCACCGCGCCGAAATCGACGAACGCGAAGCTCTTGTCGGGCCGTCGGATCACGTTTCCGGGCTTCAAATCGCGGTGAATGATGGGCGGCGCCCGCCCGTGGAGATAATCGAGGATGATCGAGGCCTGCTCGAGCAGCGCGATCGCGTCGTCGGTGCCAAACGATCCTCCGCTCTTGCGGAACTCGGCGAGGCTCGACCCCTCGATGCGCTCCATCACGAGGTAGAGGGTCCCGTTCTCCTCGAAGTGCTCGACATACGCTGGAAGCTGCGGGTGGGAGAGTGACGCGAGGACACGCGCTTCGCGCTCGGCGAGCTCGACGTCCTTCCACTTGCGCGCGCTCTTGAGTTCGAAGCGCTTGATCGCGACGAGGCGCCCTTCACGCTTGTCGACGGCCTCGAGCGTCGTGCCCTGCGATCCCTCGCCGAGGGCGCGGGTGACGACGTAGCGGCCATCCTTGAGCGACTCGGTCACGGCCGGGAGAAGGTAGCACCGTCCCGCGCCTGCGGAGCAGGCTACCCTCCCGGCGTGCGCGTCGCCGTCGTCACCACCAGCTACCCCGCGAGCGAAGGGGATCCGGCCGGCCATTTCGTTCGCGCCGAGGTCCGGGCGATGGAGCGCGAAGGGCACGAGGTCCAGGTCATCGCGCCGCACCCTACGGGGGCGTTCGGCTGGCCTGGCGTGGCCGCACGCCTGCGCGCCGCGCCGTGGAGGGCGTTCGGCGCCGCGCGTTGGATCGTCCACGCGCGACGAGAGCTCGCGTCGGCGAACGCGGAGCGCATCGTGTGCCACTGGGTCGTGCCCTCGGTATTCCCGATCGCGCTCGGTGGGCGAGCGCGCGTCGAAGGGGTCTCACACGGGGCTGACGTGCGACTGCTCCTCGCGTTGCCGGCGCCGATACGGGCGCGCATGGTTCGTGCGATCGTCGCGCGCGTCGCGCTCTGGCGCTTCGTGTCGGAGGCGCTGCTCGCCCGCCTCACCGACGGGCTGACCGACGCGACACGCGACCTCGTGCGTGCGGTCGCCATCGTGGCCCCGAGCCCGATCGAGATCCCCGACGTGGCCGACCGCGCTCGCCAGCGGCGTCTCGAGATCGGCGCGCCGCTCTTCGTCGCTGTGGGGCGTCTCGTGCGAAGCAAGCGCTTCGATCGCGCGATCGAATACATCGCCGCTCACGAGCGCGGCGCGCGCCTGGTCCTCGTCGGCGACGGCCCCGAGCGCGCGCGTCTCCTGGAGCACGCGCGCCGCCGTGGGGTCGACGCGCGCTTCGTCGGGAAGGTCTCTCGCGACGACGCGCTCGCGTGGATCGGCGCAGCCGACGCGCTCTTCCACGCGTCCGATGAAGAGGGTCTCTCCACCGTCGTCCGCGAGGCCGAGCTGCTCGGCGTGCCCGTGGAGCGATTGAACGAAACGGCGCGCCGCGGGCACCCTTGATCAGAAGGAGTGCTTGGATGCCGTTTTTTCGTGCGCTTGTGTTGCTCTTGGGTGTTCTCGCCCTCGTGGGGATTCTGGGGGAGTCGGACGCGCGGGCGGCCGAACCCGAGACCGTCGTCGTCGAGGTCGACGATGGCAGCGCGATCCTGGATGTCGAGAAGCTGCGCGCAGCCCTCAGCGAGGAGCTGCACGCCACGGCGGTCGCCCCCGACGATCCGCGTGCGCCGGGCGCCAAGGGGACGCTCCGCGTCGAGGTCTACGGCGCCAAGCACGCGATGCGCATCACCTACCTCGCCAAAGCGGCGCCGACGGTTCGGACGGTGGCGCTCCCCGCCGACCCGGACACCGCACGTCGCGAAGCGGTGCTGGTCGCCGGCAACCTTGCGCGCGACGAGGGCGCGGAGCTCGCGCGCGATCTCCGGAGAAAGAGAGAAGCTGCAGCTCCGTCCCCGACGCGTGACGACGCGCCGCGCCCCAGTCGGGTGAACGTACGGGAAATCCTCGAATACTACGCCGCTCAGGACCGCCGGTTCCGCAGGGCCGTTCTCTTCGGCGTGCTGGGCGTCGCGGCGACCGGCATAGGCGTGGGGACCGCGGTGTATGCTAGCGGCGATCGTACGACCGGCCCCACCATCCTCTTTTTCAGCGCGGGCGGCGCGTTGTACGCCGCCCTCGGATTCGCGCTCGCGCCCGATTCGCCGTTCGAAGAGCTCCTCGGGAAGGCGGCTCTCCAGCCGATAGAGCTCGACGAGGCATGGGCTAATGCCGCGGCCGACGAGATGCGCGCCCGACGCTTCTCTGCGATCTTGGGGTTCGCCGTCGCGGGCGTCGGCGCCGGCCTCGGGACCTGGGCGCTCGTCGACGAACGAACGTGGGGGGCGAACCGAAAAACCGATGCCGGGTTT
Organism: Polyangiales bacterium; assembly: GCA_038231275.1. Lineage (GTDB taxonomy): Bacteria > Myxococcota_A > Polyangia > Polyangiales > Polyangiaceae > JANYHK01. The sequence continues at coordinate 331,258 of JBBRLQ010000005.1, read as the reverse complement.
CTCCTCGCCTATGGCGCGTTCGGTGCGCTGGCAGGCGTGATCTACGCGGCGACCGACGGTCCCCTGGAGACGTCCCTGCGCGTGTTCGAGAAGACGAGCGGGCGCGCCGTAAGGCCCTCCAGCGCCACGGCCGGCCCGCGCTTCTCCGTCTCCCCCATCGCGGGCGGCGCGATGGTCGGGCTCGGCGGCGTCTTTTGAAAGAAACGTTCCTTTGAAAAGATTCTCTTGAATGGAATGCGCGCGCGCGGGAACCGCTTGGCGTGAACGCGGCGGTACGTGTTAGTCACGAGGCTGTGGAAGGCGACGTCGAGGCGGGTCCCGACGGCCGGCTCGCGGCGCGGCTCGCGCATGGCGAGGTCGAGGCGCTCGGGGAGGCCTACGACGCCTTCCACGAGCAAGTGAGGCGCTTCGCGAGGCGGCTCGTCGGCGACGCAACGGCGGCCGAAGACTTGGTGCAGGAGACGTTCCTCGCGTTGCCGAGCGCGGCACGGCGGTATCGCGGCGACGCGCCGCTGCGATCCTTCGTGATCGGCGTCGCTGCCAACCACGCGCGGCACCACGCCAGGAGCACCGCGCGCCGCGCCGCCGCGATGAGCGCGGTGGCAGGCGACGAGTCGACCCCGCCGAGCGGCCCGGAGTCGAAGGCCCGCCGTCAGGAGCTCGCCGACGCGCTGCGCGCCGCGCTCGACGAGCTGCCGTTGGAGCAGCGCATCGCGATCGTCCTCTGCGAGGTCGAGGAGCGAACGGCCGGCGAGGCGGCGCAGATCACGGGCGCGCCGGAGGCAACGATTCGGACGCGCGTGTTTCACGGCAAAAAGAAGCTGCGCGCCGCGCTCACGAAGAGGGGAATCGAATGACGCCGCTCCACGACGAGCAGGACGACGACGCGCACCTCCGCGAAGCGTTCACAGCCCTGCGCGAAACGACCGCGGACGTGCGCGCGCCGAGCCTGGCGCCCCGCACGCGCGCCCGCATCCTCCTCGCGGCGTCCGCCACCCGGCGACGCCGAGCGCGCTGGGGCTACGTCGCCATCGCCCTCGCGGCGACCTTCTTCGCGGCCACGGCATGGGCCGCAGCGACGGGCCGCCTCTCACGCGCCATCGACGCGCTGACGAACACGCGGACCTCAGCGCCGACCCCGACCCTGATTCCGACCCCGACCCCGACTCCGACCCCGACCCCGACTCCGACCCCGACTCCGACCCCGACCACGACTCCGACCCCGACCCCGACTCCGGCGCCGACTCAAACCTCGACCGCGACCTCCGCTGGCCCCCTCCCCCCTCCCGCCGCGGCCTCCGACGTGGAGGACCGCCTCTACTCCGTTGCCCATCGCGCCCATTTCGTCGACAAGGATCCCGCCCGGGCCGTCGCGGGATGGGACGCGTACCTCGCGGCGTTCCCGCGCGGGCGGTATGCGCTGGAGGCGCGGTACAACAGGGGCCTCGACCTCGTCCGTCTCGGACGCAACGACGAGGCGCGCGACGCGCTCGAGCCGTTCGCACGCGGGGATTTCAAGGGGTATCGAAAGGCCGAGGCGCGCGCGGTGCTCGACGCGCTCGGTCCGTGAGCGCCCGGATGCGCCGTGAAAAATGGCATACTCGCGCCCAATGAAGCGCCAGTTCCTCGTCCTTTCGTGCCTCGCCCTTGCTTCGCTCGCGTCCTCCTGCGGTGGAGACGACGTGACCTTCGCGCCCAAGGACGGCGGCGGCGGCGGCGCGTTCGACGTGACGGTCCCGCCGGGGGTCGACGCAGGGCCCGATGGGGGCGATCTCCCGCCGGTCACCGGCAAGGTCTCGATCGGGAACCTTCACGGACCGGTCGACGTCCTTCGGGACAAGTACGGCATGATCCACATCTACGCGACGAACGCCGAAGATGCGTTCCGCGTGCAGGGCTACCAAGTGTCGAAGGATCGCACCGCGCAGCTCGAAGTGCTGCGGCGCTCGGCCACCGGTCGTCTCGCCGAGCTCTTCGGCGATCAGGCGCCAGGACTCGTCGACACCGACATCGCCATCCGCACCGTCGGCCTCGCGCGGGTCGCCAAGCAGATGTACGACGCGCTGCCGGCGGGCGGCGATCTCAAGAAATGGGTCGACGCGTACGTCGATGGGATCAACCAGTTCAACACGCGCGTGAACGCCGGGCAGGAGCACTACCCGGATTACATGTTCGGGCTGAAAAAGACGGCGTTCGCGCCGTGGACCGGCACAGACGTGCTCGCGGTCGCGCGGTTCCAGGCGTTCAACCTCGGCTACCAGGCCGACGACGAAATTTCGTTCACGCAGCTCGTCGAGGCGTCGCGCACCAAGTTCGCGCCGGGCGCCGTCGACCCGAACCTGGCCAAGCGCGCCGGCTTCTTGAACGACGTGGCGCGCTTCGCGCCGATTGATCCCACGCTGGCGATGGACGGCTTCCCCAACGATCCGGGCAAGACCGGCATGCCGGTCCACGGGGCATCGCCCGCGGCGAAGGTCCGCACGCCGCGCGTGTCGGAGGGGACCCTCGCCGCGGCCAAGCCGTTCACCGACGCGCTGAAGACGATCCGCCATCTGCTCGGCGACAAGGCGTTCACCGGCTCGAACAACTGGATCGTCGGCCCCCAGCTCACCGCCACTGGCCACGCGATGCTCGCGAGCGATCCGCACTTGTCGCTGAGCGCCCCGAGCGTGTTCTGGATGGTGCACGTGAACGTCTCCGATCCGCAGGCGCCGCTCGATTTCGCGGGCCTCTCCTTCCCCGGCATCCCCGCGATCATCCTCGGCATGAACGAGAACATCGCGTGGGGCGCGACCACCGCCGACTACGACGTGACCGATGTCTACAAGGAGACGCTGACCGCCGATCTCAGCGGCGTCGTTTACAAGGGGCAGCCCGTGACCTTCCAGAAGGTGCACGAGATCATCCCCATCGCAGGCGGCGGCTCGTACGAGTTCGACGTGCTCATCGTTCCACACCACGGGCCGCTGGTCCCCAACATCGGCGCCGATCATCAGGTTCACCCGCCTCTCCCGAGCTCGCTCAGCGTTCGCTGGACCGGCCATCAGCCCACCCACGAGCTCGACACCGTCGCCAAGCTCGTCCAGGCCAAGAACGTCGAGGACGCGCGGACCGCCTTTCGCAGCTTCGAGGTCGGCGCACAGAACTGGGTCGTCGCCGACAGCCACGGGGACATCTTCTACACGACGCAGTCGCAGATCCCGTTGCGCGTGAAGGCCGCATACACGTGGTCGCCCGCCACCTACTCCGGAACGCTGCCTTGCTTGGTGCTGCCGGGCGACGGAAGCGCCGAGTGGACCGACAAGTTCCTCGACGAGGGCTTCGTCCCGCACATCAAGAACCCCAAGAAGGAGTACATCGGGACCGCCAACGGCGACCAAGTGGGCGGCACGCTCGACAACGATCCCTCCAACGACGTGCTGCCGAGCGGCGATCCCGTCTACACCGCCTGCTTCCACGATCCGGGCTTCCGCGTCGGGCGGGTGCACCAGCGCATCGAGAACACCGGCCACCCGATCACGCTCGATGACATGGCGAGCATCCAAGCCGACGCCAAGTCGTCGATCGGGAACATGCTCGCACCCAAGCTCCTCGCCGCGATCGCCAGCGCTCAGGCAGAGAAGGCCACGCCGGGCTCGCACCCCGACATCGCCGCCCTCGTCGCAGGCGCGCGCTACTCCCCCGCGCTGATCGCGGAGGCGAAGGACGCGCTCACCAAATGGGCGGCCGACAGCGACTACGACGCAGCGTCCGGCGTCTCCCCCGACGACGACGGCTTGGTCACCGACGCGAAGGAGGCGACGGCAAGCAAGGCGACCGCCATCTTCAACACGTGGCTCGTCGCGATGGTGTTCAACGTCTTCGGCGACGAGACGACCGCGCTCGGCACGCGCGACGGCTACGATCTGGTCCGAGGCCTCGTCAACGTGATGCTGCCGCCGCCGTCCACGCTCAAGACCTACGACGCGACGCTCAAGGACAGCATCCTCTTCGACGATCTCTCCACCGCCGCGGTGGTCGAGACGCGCGACCAGCGGGCGCTCCTGTCGCTCCTCGACGGCCTCGACTACCTGAAGTCCAAGCTCGGCGCCGACACGAACGGCTGGCGCTGGGGCAAGCTCCATCGGCTGCGCTTCTCGTCCCTCGTGTCGCTGTGGCCCGGCCTGTCGATCCCGCCGGACACCGATCCGGTGTTCCCGGACGGGTTCCCGCGGCACGGCGACGGCTACAACATCGACGTCGGCGGCTATGGCCTGGGCGACGCACTCGCGACGACGACGTTCCACTACAGCCACGGGCCGACGCAGCGCTTCGTGGTCGAGATGACGCCCTCCGGTCCCGTCGCACGCAACGCGCTTCCGGGTGGAGAAATCTGGGACAACGCGAGCCCGCACTTCCGTGACGAGGCGGAGCGCTGGCGTCGAAACCAGAATCGCCCGATTCCCTTCGCGCGCGCCGACGTGATCGCGGCGGCCGAGGATCACGTGGTCTGGACCTCGCCGTAGAAGAGTCGGGCAAAGCGTCTGGGCCCACGCCGATCCAGGCGCATGTTGGTGCTCATCAGCACCGACCGCGCACATGGATCGGGCCTCCTTCATGGACGCGCCTGGTCCGCCGCGCGTCGCAGATCCAGGCGGAGAATGACTCCGCTATTTCGGCGTTCAATGAGTGTGCACATCTCTTGCGTTGCTGGACGCCGAATGAGCCCTCATCGAAATCTCCTGGGCCTCGTGCTCGGCGTCGCCGTGGCGGCCGCCTGCTCGAGTGGAAATCCCGACGCGTTGAACGCCGGCGGAACGTCCGGCGCGACGCCACCGACGCCGCCCGGCACGGGTGACGACGGAGGGACGACGGCCGAGGGCGGGCCGACGCCGATCCCCGGCGGGACCCTCGCCGACGAACAATTTCCGCCGGAGCTCCTCGGTCCGTACACCGGACCGCCGAACACCGACTACGAGAACACGTTCGTCAGCTACCTCCAGCTGAAGGCGCGCGTGACGCAGCTCTTCGCCGACACCGGCATCGGCGGCGGCACCGAGGCGTACTTCGCGACCAAGATCGCACTGCTCGGCGGCGCGGATTTCAAGACCACGTTCAGCGAGGCGCGCGTCGCGTCGCCGGACTTCCTCGTCGCGCTCGACGGCGTGGCGAAGGACTCGTGCGCGCGCGCGGCGACGAACAAGACCGGGCCGTTCGCCGGAAGCGATCCGGCGAATCCCGCCGGCGGCGACACGGCGCTCGCGACGACGCTTTATCAGAAGCTCCTCCTCCGCGCGCCACTCGCGCAAGAGGTCACCGACGCCGTCGCGCTCGTCACGACGCTGAAGCCGATCAGCCCCGACGCGGCGAGCGCGTGGGCGGGTCTCTGCGAAGGCCTCGTGCGTCATCCCGACTTCCTCTTCACGCTGCCGCCGAGCGTCGCCGTCGTCACCGGCGCCGACAAAGAGCGGATGCAGCTCGTAAAGCTCGCCCTCGATTTGTCGGGGCGCTTGCCGAGCGACGCCGAGATCACGAGCCTCGCGGGCAAGAGCGTCGTCGAGAAGGTCACGCACTACATCGGGACGCCGGAGTTCCGCGATTTCTATTACCACCGCGCGCAGGTGCGCACCGAGAGCGTCAGGACGCCGGAGTCGAGCGAGCCCGCCCGCCTCTGGACCTACCTGATGATCAACGGCGCGCCGATGCAGGACGTCCTCACCGCGGACTACTCGGTCGACGCGCAATGGAACAAGATCACGCGCGGCCCCGAGCACGGAAAGAGCGGTGTGCTCACGATGCCGGGCTTCATCAAGACGAAGCCGGGTCTGCCGCACTACAACTACGCGGCGCGCGTCATGACCGACTACATGGGGCAGCTCTTCGAGATCACGCCGGCCATCCTCGCGGGACGCATCTCGGCGACGGCGGGATCGACCGTCGAGCCGGGCAGCCTGTGCGTCACGTGCCACGGCATCCTGACGCCGCTCGAGTTCCAGCGCCTGAAATGGGCCGACGACGGCACGTACCGCACGACCGATTTGACCGGCGCCACCATCGACGACTCCGACAAGGGCGTGGTGCCGGATTATCCGTTCAAGGGAGCCGGGATGGAGGCTTTCTCCACCGTCGCCGTCCGCAAGGAGAAGTTCTTCCGGCAGACGTTCCAGGCGCAGTTCCTCTTCTTCCTCGGCCGGCAGATGCGTTACAGCGAGGACGAGCGCGTTCTCTACCTCGCGCTCTGGAACGCCGCGTGGAGCAAGCAGGGCGACCTGCGCGAAATCGTCAAAGTCATCGCCGCCGGTGTCCCCGGCTACCTGGGGAACTGAGGAGAGACCATGAAACGTAGAGAATTCCTCGCGGCGGTCAGCGGCTCGTATGCGATCGGCATGCTCGACTGGATGCGGTACTTCCGCCAAAACGGCGTGCCCGGCACCGCGCGCTCGCTCGGGCTCGCGGAGGCGGCGGCGCAGGTCGTCGGCCAGCCGCGCTTCCTCATCTACTGGTTCAACGAGGGAGGCTGGGACGGCTATTCGATGCTGAACCCCGTCGCCACGCGCAACGACGCGCTCGGCGGCGCCACTGCTGCGCCCCTCGATCAGATCTACCGCCCCAACATCGCGCTCGTGAACGGTCTCTATCCGGTGAGCACGTCGGGCAACATCAAGTACGGGCACCTCGCCGGGAGCGGAACGTCGCTCTTCCCCGACATGGCGGTCGTGTCGAGCCACCACGGCGGCACGTTCCACTCCGGCAGCCGCCTCCAGTACCACATGGGCAAATACGACATGACGTTCTCGGCCAAGCGCGGGCCCGACGAGCGCTCGGTCATGCAGGCGTTCTGCGAAGCGTACGGATCGGCGTATTTCATGCCGCACATCAGCTGGCACAACTGGCTCGCCGACGGTGAGCTCAGCTCAGCGGACTACCCCGAAGGCACCGGCTACTACGAGAAGCTCGGACCGGCGTACGCGAACACGATCTACGGGAGCACCCCGACGGTCATGCGGCAGCGCATCGCGTCGGTGGCCGCGGCCTCGGGCGCGGGCCGCGACAAGGAGATCCACAAGTTCGTGGAGAACCTGAATACGAACTTCCTCAAGGACAAGCACGGCACGACGACCCAGGCGTTCGCGGCGGCCGTCCAGGCGCACGCGGCGCTGGTGTCGGGCGGCGCGACGTTGAATCCGTCGACGATGTTCACGGACGCGACGTTGCGGACCGAGTTCAACGTGAAGACCGCCGACGAGCAGACGACGTCCACGGCGGTCAACGGCAACCCCGCGCGCTCGAAGAACTCGCCCAATACGAACGTCCAGGCGCTCATGACCTACGAGCTCATGACGAAGGGCGCGTCGATCGCGTTCTGGATCGAGTCACGCGACGTGCGCGGCTTCGACAGCCACCGCAGCCGCGCCAACGTGCTTTCGAACAAGGGGCAGTACGACCAGAAGAACCAGATCGACGTCAACATGTGGACGCCGCTGAAGGCGCTCGTGGCGCGCCTCAAGAGCACGCAGTACGCGGCGACTGGCAAGAGCTACTTCGACTACACGACGATCGTGCTCGCGTCGGAGATGGGGCGCTCGATGGGGGGCGGCGACGACGACGTGTGCCAGCACTGGAACCCGAGCTCGGTCGCGTTCATGGGCGGCGCGGTGAAGGGCGGAACGCAGTTCGGCGCAGTGGGTACGACGTCGCTCGACGCCATCCCCACGATGCCGGATGGCACGCTCGACCCGGCGTACGACGCGACGACCGGCGCGCTGAAGGGGACGAAGAGCGCGAGCAGCTTCGTGTCCGACGCCGGAAGCGTCTACGCTACGGCGCTGGATCTCTGCGGGATCTCCAAGGCGAACCAGAAGGGCAAGAACCTCGGAACGCCCCTCGCGTTCGTCAAAAAATAGACCGCGGCGGACGGCTCAGCGGAGCGAGCGGCGCGCGAGGAGCTTCGCGAGGTGCTGGCCCGTGAACGATGCGTCCGTTGCAGCGACGCGCTCGGGCGTTCCCTCGGCGATGAGCAGGCCGCCGCGGGCGCCGCCCTCCGGTCCGAGGTCGACGATCCAGTCCGCGCACTTGATGACGTCGAGGTTGTGCTCGATGACGACGACCGTGTTGCCGGCAAGGACGAGGCGATGCAGGACGCCGAGGAGCTTCTGGATGTCCTCGAAGTGGAGGCCCGTCGTGGGCTCGTCGAGCACGTAGAGGGTGCGCCCCGTCTGAACCTTGCCGAGCTCGCGACTGAGCTTCACGCGCTGCGCCTCGCCGCCGCTCAACGTCGGCGCGGGTTGGCCGACCTTCATGTAGCCGAGCCCGACCTCGCCGAGCGTTCCCAGGATGCGTGAGAGCTGCGGGAATGCATGGAAGAGGGCGCGGCATTCTTCCACGCTCGTCTCGAGGACGTCGTGGATCGATTTGCCCTTGAACCTGACCTCCAGCGTCTCTGCGTTGTACCGCTTGGTGCCGCATGCATCGCAGGGCACGTACACGTCGGCGAGGAAGTGCATCTCGACCTTGACGGTACCGTCGCCGCTGCACGCCTCGCAGCGCCCGCCCTTCACGTTGAAGCTGAAGCGACCTGCGCCCCAGCCGCGCGCGCGCGCGTCGGGGAGCTGGGCGAAGACCTCGCGGATCGCATCGAAGGCCTTGGTGTACGTGCCTGGATTCGATCGCGGGGTGCGGCCGATCGGTTTCTGATCGATCGCGATCACCTTGTCGAGTGCGTCGAGGCCGGTGATCTTCGCGTGCGCGCCGACCGGATCGACGCTGTCGTGCAGCGCGCGGCCGAGCGCGGGGAGGAGGATCCCGTTGACCAGCGAGCTCTTGCCGGCGCCGCTCACGCCGGTGACTGCGGTGAGGACGCCGAGCGGGATTTTTACGTCGATCCCCCGGAGGTTGTGCTCGCGCGCGCCGTGGATGCCGAGCCAACCACGAGGGGCGCGGCGCGTCTTGGGAACCTCGATGCGCTTCTTGCCCGAGAGGTACTCGCCGGTGAGGCTGTCGCTCTGCTCGAGCGCCTCCGGCGTGCCGCCAAAGGTGACCTTGCCGCCCAGATGTCCGGCGCCCGGCCCGAAATCGACGACGTAGTCGGCGGCGCGGATCGTCTCTTCGTCGTGCTCGACCACGATGACGCTGTTGCCGAGGTCGCGCAGGCGCTGGAGCGTCGCGATGAGGTGCGCGTTGTCGCGGGGGTGGAGGCCGATGCTCGGCTCGTCCAACACGTACATGACGCCGGAGAGCTCGCTCCCGAGCTGGCTCGCGAGACGGATCCGCTGCGCCTCGCCGCCGCTCAGGCTCGGGCCGGCGCGGTCGAGCGTGAGGTAGTCGAGCCCGACGTCGAGGAGGAAGCGCAGGCGGCTGTCGATCTCGCGGAGCGCGCCTTCGCTGATGGTGCGCGCGCTCGGCGTGAGCGTGAGGCTTCGCGTGTGTGCGGCGGCGTCGACGATCGTCATGCGCGTCACGTCGTGGATGGACTTGCCGCTGACGGCCACCGCGAGGCTCTCGGGGCGAAGGCGCTTGCCGCCGCACGCGTCGCACGGTCGCTCGCGGAGGTAGCGCCGGTAGAGCTCGCGCGCCGCCTCCGAGGAGGTCTCCCGGAATTTTCGCTCGAGGTTGGGGACGACGCCCTGGTAGCGCATCGCCCATGTGCCGCTCGACAGCGAGCCCTCGTGCCCCCACTTGATCGCGATGCGCTCTCCTTGCGCGCCGAAGAGGACGAGCTTCTGCTTCGCCTTCGGGATCTTCTTCCACGGAACGTCGAGATCGATTTTGAACGCCTTCGCAACGCCGTCGACGATCCGCGCGGTCCACCCCTCTCCCTTCGCCATCGCCGACGCCCACGGCGCGATCGCGCCCTGTCTGATCGAGAGCGACGAATCGGGGATGACCAGATCGGGATCGACCTCGTCGCGCTTTCCGAGGCCGGTGCACGCGGGGCACATGCCGAGCGGTGAATTGAACGAGAAGCTCTGCGGCGACAGCTCCGGGAACGCGGCGCCGCAGCACGAGCGCGACTGGCTGTAGGTGCGCGTCGCGGCGCCGTCGATCTCGACGTGGAGCTCGCCCTTTCCTTCGCGCAGACCGAGCTCGACCGCCTCGCCGACGCGCGCGCGGTCCTGATCGCGCACCACCACGCGATCGACGACGAGGAGAATGGTGTGCTTCTTCTTCTTGTCGAGGGGGCCGAGCTCGTCGAGCTTCGCGGATTTGCCGTCGATCACGACCCGCGCGAAGCCCTGGGCGCGGAGACCCTCGAAGATCTCGCGAAATTCCCCCTTTCGGTGGGTGACGAGCGGCGCGAGGAGGGTCGCTTTGGTGCCGGAGGGGAGCGCCATGAGCTCGCGCGCGATCGACTGCGGCCCTTGCTCCTTGACCCTCTTGCCGCACGTCGGGCAGCGCTGCTCACCCGCCTTTGCGTAGAGGACACGCAAGTAGTCGTAAATTTCGGTGATGGTTCCGACAGTCGAACGCGGGTTGCTCGACGCGCTCTTCTGCTCGATGGCGATGGTCGGCGAGAGGCCGCGCAGATGGTCCACCTTCGGGCGCTCGAGCTGTCCGAGGAATTGCCGAGCGTACGCGCTCAGGGTCTCGACGTAGCGGCGCTGACCTTCGGCGTAGAGCGTGTCGAACGCCAGGCTCGACTTTCCGGAGCCGCTGGGGCCGGTGAAGACCACGAGCTGCCGCTTCGGAATGGACAGGTGCGCGATGTCGAGGTTGTGCTCGCGCGCGCCGCGGATCTCGATGAAGTCCGGCTCCCTCGCGCCACGCGGCGTGCGCACGGGCATGCGCTCCACGGTACGAGGGCGGGTGCCCCGCGGCGGGACGGGCAGATCGGGCGACGCCATGGCAGCCGTTTACACCGCGGGGCGCTGGCACTCAACTGGTGCACAAATGATGCGTGGCGTGCACTCCGGGTGCACAAATGCCGCACGGCGCACGCCATTTACAGGGGATTTTGGGTGGCTTCAGGCTTGCACAACTACCGACCATGGACGCGTCCCCCCACGGTCGACCTTCGAGTCTGCCCCCGCATGGCGGTCGCGTCGAAGATCTGGCCGAGCGCTGCCGTACGGCGGGTCTTGCGTTCACCAACGGCGCGGAGCGATGGACCAAGGCCGATCTCGCGGCGTGGCTCGTTGGTCCGTACCGTGAGGCGACGCGGTCGGGCTCGTTGCCGCCTCCCGCGGGCGCGGGGAACGTGCCGCGGCGGTCGATTGAGCCCGCCGCCGTCGACGATCTTCTCGCGGACGCCCACGTCCGTGTCCTCACGGTGCTCGAGAACGTGGCGATCTCTCGGACGAAGACGGCCTTCGCGCAGCGGCTCGAGGCGGAGCACGCGCTTCATCGCGTCGTGGGAGAGACGCGGGCGATCGGGTGGATCCCGCTCGCCTCGCCGCGCATGCGCCTCGCGTACCGTGTCCTCTCGCTCTTCGCGGCGGACGCGCTCGCGCGGCCGGAGGACTACGAAACGCTGACCGTGTGCCACCGATGCGAGCGCGTGCGGTTCCGCTGCCTCGACGAGGAGTGCAGCTGCAACGCGACGGCACGGATCGGGCAGCACGGCGGCCGCTGAATCAGGGCAAGAACGAGCGCAGCGCACCGAGCGCGCGGAGAGCGGCGACGCGGCGCTCCGGCTTCGGTTCGTTGTCGATGTTCGCCGTGCGCTGCCGCTCGGACATCGACACGGGCGTCAGAACGACGCGAGCACGCCGTCGGCGGGTGCGAAGACTTGCTGCGGTTCGGGCACGCCCTTGAGCGTGAAGGAGCCGAGCACATCGAGGCGGCGCGTGGTGAGCGCCGCAATCTCCGCGCTCGCGACGACGGGGCGGTTGGCGTTGCCGGTGAGCCCCTCGAGGCGCGACGCGACGTTGACGGCAGGGCCGATACACGTGAAATCGAGGCGCCCCGCGCCGCCGATGTTGCCGTATGCGATCTCGCCGGTGTGGAGCGCGAGGCCGAATTTGATCGGCGCCTCCCCTCGCCCGACGCGCGCCGTGTTCAGCGTCGCGAGGGCGCCGAACGCTCCCTCCGCCGCCGCGAAGGCCGCGTCGCACACCCGCGTGGGCGTCGCCTCCACTCCTTCGAGCGGGAAGATCGCGAGGAGCCCATCGCCGATGAATTTCAGGACCTCGCCGCCGTGCGCGAGGATCGCGGGGACCTGGCACTCGAAGAGGTCGTTCAGCACGCCGATGAGCGTGCTCGGCGTGATCTGCGACGCCAGCTGCGTGAACCCGCGCAGATCCGAGAACCAGATGATCGCGCGCATCGTGTCGGTGTCGCCGCGCTGGATCTTGCCGGCGAGGATCCGCTCGCCCGCGTCGCGCCCAACGTAGGTATTGAGCAGGTTCACCGCGGTGCGACGGAGACCGAGGATCTCGGCGACGCGCGCGAGCGGACGCGCCACGTGCTGCAGATCGGCGATGTGCGCGTCGGTGAAGCCGGCGGGCGCCTTCGTCGCGAGCGTGATGACGTGGACCTCGCCGCCCAGGAAAAGAAGCGGCAAGGCGACGTAGTCGGTGAAGCCCTCCTTCGCGAGCTCCTCGATCATCGCGTGATCGCGCGGGCACGACGGGTCCATGAGCCGCCTCCGGTGGGGCGCGCGCGATTTGTAGACCGCGGCGACCGGGCTCTGCAGAAATCCCGGTGCATTGAGCTGCGCGTACGACGCCTCGGTGGTCCGCACCTTCGCGCCGCGCTCGTACCGAAACGCGCGACCCATGATGTGCGGGTGGAGCGTGCGCACGAACGCGACCGCGCGATCGAGGGGAATTCCTGCCTCGATGAGGTCGTCGCACATGCGCTGGACGATCTCCGCGGGCCCGGCCGCACCCGGCGCGCCGTCGACGAGCCACTCGAAGATGTCGTTCACGGTCGGCATCGCGCACGCCCATCGTGTCAGGGAGTGGACGCTGCCGTCTACCCCTGCGCCGCGGTGTCGGGGAGTTCGAGGTGGCTCATCGCGCCGCCGCGACGACGCGCGCTTCGAGCACGGTGGGAGCGAGGATCGCGCACGCGGTGCCGAGCTCCATGACGAGCGCGCTGACGAACGGCCAGCTCGGGCGTCCGTCGAGGCCGAGGCTCGCGAGCCGCGCGAGCGACTGGCAGAGGATCATCACACCGCACACGTTGCCGAGGAGCGGCACGTCGCGCCTTCGCGTCGCGGCGGTGACCATCGCGTACGCCAGCGAGAGCCAGAACCCCGTAAATACCGCGCGAAACTCGGCGAGCCCATCGACGCCGACAAGCGCCAGACCGTACGCGCGCGCGACCGCCGCGGGCGCGAAGACCGCGAGGACGCCGATGACGGCGAACGTCGCCCCCGACGTTAGGAGGGCGAAGCGGCGAAGGAGGCGGAGCGTACGGATCATGAGTGGCCTTTGCGTGCGGAGGTCTCGTACGAGGCGAGGAGCCGAACGATGATCGCGTTGCCTCGATCGAAGAGCCCGAAGTCGCGGCTCACTTTGGCCTGCATCATCGTGCCGGTGAGGTGCGCGACGACGACGCCCGCGAGCTCCTCCGACGGCGTGTCTGGGCGGAACAGGCTCTGCGCCTTCCCCAGCTCCACGATCGTCGCCACCATCGCGCGGAACTGCGCGAAGCGCTCTTCGACGAGGGCCCGCAGCTCCTCGTCTTGATCGTCGAGCTCGATCGCGAGATTGACGAAGAGGCAGCCTCCTTCGAACGTCCGCTCGATCGCGTAGAGGCGGTAGCCCTCCAGCACCTGCCGGAGCTGCTCGCGCGGATCGCCGTAGCGCGAGACGTGGACGGCGACCTTGCTCATCCAAAGGCCCGTCGCGTGATCGATGACGGCGCGGACGAGCGCGTCCTTCGACGCGAAGTGGGCGTAGAAGCCGCCCTTGGTGAGCCCGGCGCGCGCCATCACGTCGTCCACCGTCGTGTGGAAATACCCGCGGACGCTGAAGAGCTGCGCCGCCTCTCGCAAGATCCGGAGGTGCGTCGCGCGCGCCTTTGCCGTTTTCGGTTCCACGGGATATATTACGACCAGTCGGAATATTGTCAAACCCCTGTTTGCAAGGGGTTTGTGCCCACCTGCTAGGCTCGGGCGATGCTCGTCGCGCGGGGCTCCTCCACGATCGGAAAGGGTCGGATCGGCTGGGCCGTGACCTTCGGCGGTCGGATCTGGTCGGTCATGGTCGAGCGCGACGGCCTGACGCTCGACACGCGCTTCGTCCCGCCGATCGAGGGCGAGGCCAAGCCGAACGCATGCGTCTACCTCCTCTTGAGCGGCACCTTCCGCACGTTCGGCGCGGAGGCCACCGTCCGCGAGGGGCCCTGCGCGTTCGTGCTCACTGAGGAGCAGCTCGACGGCGAGCGCGGCGTTCGGTCGATGCCGCTTCGCGCGAGCGGCGCGCCATATCGCGCGATCGAGCTCCACGTCGCGCAGCGCGACGTCCGCGTGCCGTCGACTCCCCTCGTGCTCGACGCGGCGACCTGGGCCGCCGCCGAGCGCATCGCCGCGTTGTCCGCCCATGCCGGCGACGACGATCTGGTGACGCCGATGACGGATCTCCTCCATGGCCTCGCGAGCGCAGGGGTGATCACGAGCGAGGCGGTCGACGTCGCGCTCAAGCCCACGTCACCGACGTTCGCGCGCCTGTGGTCCGCGCTCCGCCCGATGGTCGAGCGTCTCTACCTCGCGCCCACCATCCAGGAGGTGAGCGACGCTACCGGCGTCTCGGGGCGCCAGATCGACCGCCACGTGCGCGACTTCGTGACCGCGTTCGGCCTCGTCGGTGCCGGATGGCGACCGGCGACGCGTCACCTGCGCCTCAAGCTCTCGGTGATCCTGTTGAGCGCCGAAGGGGCGACGGTCGGCGAGATCGCGCGCGTGGTCGGCTACGGGAGCTCCGACGCGATGGCGCGCGCATTCCGTGACGCGAAGATGCCCGCGCCCAGCGCGATCCAAGAGCAGCTACGAAAAGCCGCCGCCGAGCTCTGACGGAGCTCACGGCGTGGGAGACGCTGGCGCCGGCAATGGCAGCGTGCGCGTGAGCTCGACGTCGCGGAGGAGCGCTGCGACGAGACCCTCGGTCACCTTCTCTCCTTTCGCGCGCGTCGCGAGCGTCGGATCGCCCCAGGTCCCCGTCGGCGAATACAAGCCTTGCTCGTCGGGTCTGCGCACGAGCGGCCCTTTACGCTCCGGCGAATCGGGACTGTCGTCTTTGACCGCCTTCGTCATGTCGACCGTCTCGGGCGCGATGTAGAGCATCATCGACGTCTCGATCTCGTCGGCGTGCGTTCCCCGCGCTTGCTGGCTGACCTGCTTCTCCAGCGGCCCCAGCGCGTCGAGGAGGTTCGTATAGCGAAACAGGATCCCCTCCTTCGCCAGGGCTTCCTGCGTGGGCGCCAGGGCGCGAACGGTGGAGACGCCCGTATTGAGCGCGTAGAAGCGACGAGGGCCGTGTTTCGCGAGGCTCCTCACCACGTCGATCATCAGATCGCGCGCCGTCTCGAGGCGCAGCGTCGTCGAGCCCGGGTAGTTCACGAACGCGGGATAGAAGTGGTACGGCACCGTCGGCGCCACGACGACCTTCGCGTCACGCGCCACGCGGCCCTTCAAGTACTCCGCCATCACGAAGTCGTTCGACAGCTTGAGGTGCGGCCCGTGCTCCTTCGACGCGGCGCCGATGGGGATGACGACGACCGTGTCGGGGCCGAGGACGCGCTCCGCTTCTTGCCACGAGAGATCGACGAGCAAAACCCCCGCCGCGGCGCGCGTGTCGCCGGCATGCGGGGGTTTCGGAGGCATCGGATCGGGCGGGTGACACGAGGCAAGACAGAAGGCGAGGCACGAAGAGAGGCAGGCCGCGGCGACCGTGGAGGCGAAGGCCGCGCGCATGCCGGTCGGGTGCTTACTGCCCTTTGCGCTGGAACGCGGGCACGTCCCAGTCGACGTCGTTCGGGAACCCCGACTGCGACGTACGATCGACCATGCCGGAGCGCGTCGAGGTGGCAGCGCGCTCCTCTCCGCGCGAGCTGCCGATCGGAAGACGCCCCTGCGACGGCGGGGCCGCCTGGGTGCGCGCGTCATGGACGTGCTGCGCGCGACGGGTGTTGACCTGCGGCACCATCGACTCGCGGACCGCCGGGCGCATGTAGCCCGACTGCTGCGGCACCGACTGCGACGGCACCGTCTGCGACGCCATCGACGAGGACACCGCGCGGGCGTGCTCGATCGGGATCATCTTCTCGACCGAGTCGAAGCCGGTCGCGATGACGGTGACCTTGATGTTCTCGCCGAGCGTCTCGTCGATGCTCGCGCCGAAGATGATGTTCGCGTCCTCGTGCGCCTGCTCCTGGACGAGGCTGGCCGCCTCCTGGATTTCGCGCATCTTGAGGTCGGGACCGCCGACGATGTTGATGAGGACGCCCGTGGCCCCCTCGACCGAGATCTCGTCGAGCAGCGGCGACGCGACCGCCATCTCGGCGGCCATGCGCGCGCGGCTCGCTCCCTTGGCGATGCCGGTGCCCATGAGCGCCCGGCCCATGTTGCTCATCACCGTCTTCACATCGGCGAAATCGACATTGACGATGCCGTTTTGCGTGATCAGATCGCTGATGCCTTTCACTGCTTGATACAGCACTTCATCTGCCTTACGAAAGGCATCGATAAAGCTCAGGTCTTCGTCGCCGAGGAGGAGGAGCTTCTGGTTCGGAATCGTGATCAACGTGTCGACCTGCTCGGCCAGCTGGGCGAGGCCGATCTCCGCGCGGCGGGCGCGCTGGCGACCCTCGAAGAGGAAGGGCTTGGTCACGACGCCGACGGTCAGCGCACCCTCTTCACGCGCGATCTGCGCGATGATCGGGGCCGCCCCGGTGCCGGTGCCACCGCCCATGCCGGCGGTCACGAAGACCATGTCGGCGCCGTGGATGAGCTCCTTGATGCGCTGCACGTCTTCGAGCGCCGCCTTGCGACCGCGCTCGGGATCGGCGCCTGCGCCGAGGCCCTTCGTGACGGTGGAGCCGATGGGAAGCTTGGTCGGCGCGCAGTTGCTGTTCAGGGCCTGCGCGTCGGTGTTCACGACGATGAACTCGACCCCTTCGAGGCCGAAGTTGATCATCGTGTTGACGGCGTTACCGCCGGAGCCTCCACAGCCGATGACCTTGATCCTCGCCTGGTACTCCTGCTGCTCGTCCGCGAACTCGATGGAAAAACTCATGGTGCCTCCCGGGCCGGGGACCTCGTGATCCCCTACGCATCTCTAGGGGCAGCTGTTGACCGAGCTGCCTTTGCTCAAACACGATTCTTGGGCGCCTCTCCCAGTGAACCGTGCCTTCTTGAGCCGCGAAATTGTGACGATCTTAATGCAAGTTAAGTAACAAGTACCAGTTCAAAATGCCTGCTTGATCCATTCCCAGAAACCAGACTGCCGCTTGGGGTCGGCGCTCGCTCCGGTACCAGGGCTAGTCGGTTCGGCCGCGCCGTGGACGCGCTGGCGGGTGAGCGACTGGGCGGGCGGGGCAGCAGCCTTCGCTGCGGCCTCGGCCATCGCCTGGGCGCCGTATTTCACGAGCCCGACGCCGGTGGCGTACTGGGGGCCGTGAACGAGCTGAGTGATGCCCCTCACGCCGGTCGGGAAGCCGATGCGCACCGGCATCCCGAGGATCTCCTCGGCGAACTCCGGCATGCCTTCGAGGAGGACCGCGCCGCCCGTGAGGATCGCGCCGGCCGAGAGCTGCTCGAGCAGGCCCGTGTCCTCGATGCGCTTGCGGATGACCGCGAAGATCTCCTCGGCGCGCGGCTCGATGATGTCGGAGAGGACGCGGCGCGGACAGCGGCGGGGCTGGTGGCCACCGACGCCGGGGACCTCGATCTCTTCCTCGTCGCCGATCATGCGGCCGAGCGCGCAGCCCGACAGGCGCTTCAGGCGATCGGCCTCGGCCATCGGGGTGCGGAGGCCGGCGGCGATGTCGTTCGTGATGTTGTTGCCGCCGACCGGGATGACGCTGGTGTGCGCGATGCCGCCGTCGACGTAGAGGATGATGTCGGTCGTGCCGCCGCCGATGTCGATGACCGCGGCGCCGATCTCTTTCTCGTCGTCGGAGAGGACCGCCTCGGCGCTCGCGAGCGGCTCGAGCACGACGTCGGCGACGGTGAGGCCGCAGCGCTCGGCGCAGCGGATGACGTTCTGCACGCAGCTCGTGGCGGCGGTGACAAGGTTGACCTTCGTGCCGAGGCGGACGCCGCTCATCCCGATGGGGTCGCGGATGCCGTCCTGCGCGTCGACGACGTACTCGCGGGGGAGCACGTGGAGGATCTGGCGATCGGCGTCGACCGGGATGGCGCGGGCCCCCTCGAGGACGCGCTCGACGTCGGCGCGGGTGACCTCGCCGCCCGCGATCGCGGCGACGCCGTCGGACCCTTGCGAGCGGATGTGGCTGCCTGCGACGCCGGCGTACACGGTGCGAATCTCGACGCCCGCCATCGTCTGCGCGCTCTCGATGGCTTCCTTGATCGCCCGGACGGTCCAGTCGATGTTCGAAACGATGCCTTTGCGGAGGCCGCGGCACGGCACCGTGCCCACCCCGAGGATGGTGATCCCGTCCTCGGCGATCTCGCCGACGACGGCGCACACCTTGGTGGTCCCGATGTCGAGACCAACGACGATTTCCCCGTGAGTAGATGCGGTAGTCATCCCTCTCCCGCATCGCATGCTGGTTGGTTTCGGGCCAAATTCTCGTCGCTCATCGCACCCTCACGACCACGCGCTCGGGGCGCGCTTCGTTGTCGAGAAGGATGGCGTCCGCCTTGGAGCCGCGACGCTCGAGCTCGGCGACGACGCGCGCCGCCTGGTCGATTTTCTTGCGGTATGGCGGCTCGCCGAGCGCGAGCTGGAGGCCGTTTTTTCCGACGATCAGCGTGATCGCGCCGTCGGCGGCGACGTGGACCTCCTGGAGCTGCTGCTTGGCGCCGAGCGGTCCACGATCGTAGTCCTCGGCGAGATCGATCGCGCGGCGGAGCGTGTGCTTCACGCCCTCGCGATCCTCGGCGATGCCCTCCGACGTGAGGCCGGTGATGACGGGGAGATCGACCGGATCGCCGCCCTCGAGGCGCTTGAAGATCTCGCCGTCCCGCGCGACGAGGTAGCTGTCTCCGAGCGCGGCGATCGCGGCCGCCTCGCGCTCTTTGATCTGGATCGAGATCGTCCCCGGCAGCCTTCGTCCGAGCTCGGCTTCGTGGATCCACGGGTCCTGGAGGAGGCGCTGGCGCGACGCCTCGAGGTCGAGCCCGAAGACATTGGCGCCGCGACGCACGTTGGCCGTGTCCATGATCTGATCGGCGCTGCGGAAATGGCCGCCGCTTACGACGATCTCGTTCACCGCGAAGCGCGGGCTCGTCTTCACGTATTTGCGCGCGCCCCACGCGACCGTGCCGCTGACGGCGACCACGAGGACGACGCCCATGACCGTGCGCACGACGTTCATCACGCGCGACGCACGCGCGGCCTTCGCGGGCGCGACGGGCGACGGCGGCGCCTCGGGGTCGTTGCCGACGCACGACTCGCCGAGGTCGAGGACGTCGGGGAGCGGCGCGTCCTTCGCGCGCTTTCGGTTCGACGGGACCGGCCTCACGGCGCTCCTGCTTTCTTTGCGAGCGCGGCGGCGAGCTCGCGCGCGCTCGCATTGATGTCGCCGGCGCCGAGCGCGATGACGATGTCGCCCGGCTCGACGATCTCGAGCAGCGCGTCGATGACATTCTTCTTGTCCTGCACGTAGGTCACCGCGTGGTGGCCGTGCGCGCGGATCCCTTGCGCGAGCGCCTCGCCAGTGGCGCCCGGGATCGGCGCTTCGCCGGCCGGATACACCTCGGTCACGACGAGGACGTCGGCTTTGTTGAAGGCGCGCAAAAACTCGGGGAAGAGCGACTGCGTGCGCGTGTAGCGGTGCGGCTGGAACGCGACGACGACGCGCCGATCGAAGCCGCGTTGCGCCGCGTCGAGCGTCGCCTCGACCTCGGCGGGGTGGTGACCGTAGTCGTCGATGATCATCACGTCGCCGGTCTTGCCGTTCTTCGTGAAGGTCGGCTGACCGACGACGGTGAAGCGCCGCTGCACCCCATGGAAGGATCCGATCGCGTCGCGCGTCACGTTGAGCGGGATCTCGAGCTCGTCGGCGACGGCGATGACCGCGAGCGCGTTGAGGACGTTGTGGTCGCCGGGCATCTTCACGACGAACTCGCCGAGCGGCTCGCTCCGCCGGAACGCATCGAAGCGCGTCTCGAGACCTTCGTAGCGCGGGTTCTTCGCGCGGTAGTCGGCCTGGCGCGACACGCCGTAGGTGACGTGGCGTCGCTCGAGCTTCGGCAGGATCTCTTGCACGTGCGGGTGATCGAGGCAGAGGACGCCGAGGCCGTAGAACGGAATCTTGTTGGCGAACTGCACGAACGCGTCCTTCACGGCGTCGTGCGTGCCGTAAAAATCCAGGTGCTCGGCGTCGATGTTCGTGATGACGGCGATCGTCGGCGTGAGCTTCAAGAACGAGCCGTCGCTCTCGTCGGCCTCCGCGACGAACAGATCGCCGGCGCCGAGGCGCGCGTTGGAGCCGAGCGCGTTGACCTTGCCGCCCACGACCACGGTCGGGTCGAGGCCGGCGGCGCGGAGCACGGTGGAGACGATCGAGGTCGTCGTCGTCTTGCCGTGAGAGCCAGCGATCGCGACCGTGTATTTTACACGCATTAGCTCAGCGAGCATTTCTGCGCGGGAAATAATGGGGATTTCGAGCGCGCGGGCGCGGACCATCTCCGGGTTGTTCTTGGCGATGGCGCTCGAGTAGACGACGACGTCGGAGCCGGTGACGTTCTCGGCGCGATGCCCGACGTCGACGCGCACGCCCATCGTCTCGAGGCGGCGCGTGATGTCGTTCGGCTTCAAATCGGAGCCGGAAACGTCGAACTCGAGCGTACGGAGGATCTCGGCGAGGCCGCTCATTCCGATGCCGCCGACGCCGACGAAGTGGATGTGACGAACGCGTCCGCGGAACATCAGCGGGCCTCCGCGGAGTGGCGATCGCGCGAGGTGCCCGAGGCGCCGTTCTTGTGCCGACCGCCGCCGCCGTTGGTGGGGCGCGCGGGGATGCCGGCGAGCTCGAGGAGATCGCGCGCGATGTCATACGACGCGGTGGGCTTGCCATGCGCGCGCGAGGCGTCGGCCATGCGCGTACGCGCCGTGTCGTCTCCGAACAGATGCATGATCTCGCGGGCGAGGCGCGCGTCGTCGGCGGCCTCCTGGCGGATGCACACCGCGCCGCCCACGTCGGCGAGGGCTCGCGCGTTCTTGAACTGGTGATCGTCGGCGGCGTGCGGGAACGGGACGAAGACCGCGGGCCGGCCGATCGCGGCGATCTCGGCGACCGTGACCGCGCCCGCGCGCGCCACGACGAGGTCTGCGCGCGCGAGCTCGGCAGCGATGTCGTCGAGGAACGGGACGACGGTCGCGCCTGCGACGCCGTGGTGTGCGTACGCGTCGCGCACCGCGCCGTCGCGATCGCGCCCGGACTGGTGGAGCACCTCCAGTGAGGGGATCGCCGCAAGCGCCGTCTTCACCGCCCACGGCATGCGTTCGTTCAACGCCAACGCGCCCTGGCTACCGCCCATGACGAGGAGGCGACGCGACGCGCCGGGGGAATAGGGCTGCGGCGTGAACCCGGCGCGGAGCGGCACGCCATACGTTCGCGCGCGACCCGCGCGGAAGGTGGCGCCGACCTCCGGCCACGCGACGTACGCCCGCGCCGCGAGGGGCGCGAGGACCTTGTTCGCGAAGCCGATCGTGCTGTTCGGCTCGAGCAGCGCGAGGGGCACACGCAGCGCCGCCGAGGCCAATGACACCGGCCCCGCCGCGTACCCGCCGGTCGACAGCACCGCGCGCGGCTTCACGCGCCGAACGAGCGCCACCGCCTTCGCCGTCTCACGCGCGGCGATCGCGGCGCCCTTCACCGCGCGCGCCGGCCCGCCGCCCTTGATCGGCTCGGCCGCCATGATCTCGAGGCGGTACCCCCGCGCCGGAATGACGCGCGCCTCGATCCCGCGCGCGGTCCCGCAAAAGACCACCTCGACGTCGGCGAGCGCGCGTAACGCGTCGGCCACCGCGAGCCCCGGAAAGACGTGCCCGCCCGTCCCGCCGCCGGCGATGAGGATCGTGCTGGTCGTCACGGCGCCACCTCTGGCTCGTCGAGCCCCTCGGTCACGTCGGGCTGCGTCGCGGCATGACGTCGTTTCTCTTCCACCGGCGGCGCCTCGGGCGTCACGAGCTCGGACGCGGCGTCGCGCGGCGCTTGGCGCGACACGTTGAGCAGCAACCCCGCCGCCGCGGCGTTCACGAGGAGCGACGAGCCGCCGTAGCTGAGGAACGGCAGCGTGAGGCCCTTGGTCGGTAGGATGGCGAGCGCGACGGCGAGATTTACGAGCGCTTGCACGCCGAACATCGTCGAGATGCCGAACGCGAGGTAGCTCCCGTAGTCGTCGGGCGCCCGCAGCGCCGCACGAACTCCGCGCGTGACGAGAAGCATGTAGGTTCCACACAACGCCAGGATCCCTAGAAATCCCAGCTCCTCGCCGACGATCGCGGCGACGAAGTCGGTGTGCGCCTCCGGCAGGTACAACGTCTGGAGGCCATGCCCGAGGCCGACGCCGACCGGTCCGCCCGAGCCGAAGCTCATGACCGACTGAAACGGCTGGTACGCGATGTCTTGCTTGTGCGCGTCCATGTCCAGCCACGCGAGGTACCGCTGGTAGCGGAAGCTCTTCGCCATGATCGCCGCCACGCCGAAGCCAGCGCCGAGGATCGACGCGCCGAGGATGTACCCGACCTTCGCGCCTGCGACGAAAAGCAGCGTGAACGTGAGGAGCAACAGGATGACGGCGCTGCCTAGATCCGTCTGCTTCATGCAGAGGAACATGAAGGCGCTGGCCACGAGGAGGTGCGGCAGGAAGCCGACGGTGAACGTCTTCACGCGCTCCGCCTTCTTCGCGAGCGAATAGGCGAGCCAGGCGACGAGCGCGATCTTCGACATCTCGGCGGGCTGGACGTGGATCGGGCCGATCGCGATCCAACGCGTCGCGCCGCCGGCCGCGTGACCGAAGCCCGCGACGCACGCGATCGACAGCAGCGCGACGCCGATGAGCACCGGGTAGGTCAGCTTGTAGAGCCGGTGGTAGTCGATGCGGCTGAGGCCGAGGACGACGAGGAGCGACAGCGCCGCGTAGATCGCCTGACGCTTCAGGTAATACTGCGGGTCGTGGTTCTGCACCGTGGCCTGCACGGCCGACGCGCTGTAGACCATGACGACGCCGAAGCCGATGAGCGCGATCACCACGGCGGCGAGCACGTGGTCGACGGGGAGGGACGCGAGCTTCGCAATCGGCTTGGCGTCGAGCGGCGCCGTGATGCCGAGGGCGATCGGCGCGCGCCGCTTCACGTTGGCGGGAACGAGCTTCATCCCGGGACCCCTTTGGCGAGCTCGCCAACGGCGCGAACGAACTCTTCTCCGCGGTGCTTGTAGTCGCGGAACATGTCGAAACTGGAGCAGGCCGGCGAGAGGAGCACCGCGTCGCCCGACTGCGCGAGCGAAGCGGAGACGCGCACGGCTTCTTCGAGGGACGACGCGCGGCGGACCGGAACGGCGCCGGCGATCGCCTCTTCGATCGCCTCGGCCGCTTCCCCGATGAGCACCGCGGCGCGTCCGCGCTTCGCGAGCGCAAGGGCGAGCGGCGCGTAGCTGCCCCCCTTGTCGCGACCACCGGCGATGAGGACTGCCTTCTTTTCGGCGACGCCGAGGAGCGCGGTGACGCTCGCGCCGACGTTGGTGCCCTTCGAGTCGTCATAGTACCGAACGCCGCGCACGTCGGCGACGAGGGTCATTCGGTGCGGGAGGCCGCGAAAATCACGGACGACGCGCGCGATCACGTCGGACGGGACCCCCATGTCGGCGCACGCGGCGACGGACGCGGCGACGTTGAGCGCGTTGTGCCCGCCCTGAATGCCGAAGAGCGCACGCGGGTAGCGCGCACGCGTCGCGGAGACGTTGTCCTTCACCTCGGCGTCGGTCACGTCGACGTCGCCTCCGGGACCGAACGTAACGAGCCGCCCCGCGCCACGCCGCACCTCGGCGATGCACAGCGCGTCGCCCACCGGCGCGATCGCGACGTCGCCCGCCGTCTGCCGCGCGAAGGCGTTGCCCTTCGCGTGCGCGTACGCCTCGAAGCTCGCATACCGGTCGAGGTGATCGGGCGTGACGTTGAGGAGGATCGACGCGCGCGGGCGAAACTCGCGGACGCGTTCCATCTGGAAGCTCGAGACCTCCAGGACGACGACGTCCCACGGCTCGTCGACGTGATCGGCGAGCGGCTCGCCGAGGTTGCCGCCGGTGAAGGTGCGCTTCTGCGCTCCCTCGAAGATCGCGCCGACGAGCGACGTCACGGTGCTCTTGCCGTTCGTGCCGCCGACCGCGACGACCGGCGCCGGCGACGCGAGCTCGCGCACCGACAGTTCGACCTCACCGATGACCTCAACGCCCGCCCGCTCGGCAGCCTCGAGCGCGGGAAAGCTCGGCACGCCCGGCGACATCACAATCAGGTCGGCTCCGGCGAAATCGACGCCGTCGTGTCCGCCGAGCGCAAGCGTCACGCCCTCTTTCCGAAGCGCCAACGCGACCGCGCCGACCTGCGGCTCCTTCTTCGCGTCGGTCCCGATGACCTCCGCGCCACGACGCACGCAAAGGCGCGCCGCGGCGACACCGCTGGTGCCGAGGCCCACGATCACTGCGCGTTTTCCCTGCAAATTCGGCATCGGAGTCATCGGACCTTCAGGCTGCTCAAGCTGACGAGAGCGAGAAGGATCGAAATGATCCAGAAACGAACGATGATTTTTGGCTCGGGCCACCCCTTCTTTTCGTAGTGGTGGTGGATCGGCGCCATCAAGAAGACGCGCTTGCCGGTGAGCTTGAAGCTCGTCACCTGGGCGATGACGCTGACCGCCTCGAGGAAGAAGACGCCCCCGAGGATGATGCTCAAGAACTCGTTCTTGGTGAACACGGCGCAGCAGCCAAGGCCGCCGCCGAGGGCCAGCGCGCCGACGTCGCCCATGAAGAGCTGCGCGGGGTAGGTGTTGTACCAAAGGAAGCCGATGCCGGCGCCGACGAGGGCCCCGCAATAGATGGACAGCTCGCCGACGCTCGTGATGTAGGGGATGTCGAGGTACTTCGCGACGACGAAGCGCTGCGCCACGTTGGCGATTCCGAAGGTCGCGCCCGAGAGGTACGCCCACACGAGGTACGTGCCACCGTTGAAGATGACCGGGCCGATCGCGAGGCCGTCGAGGCCGTCGGTCAGGTTGACCGCGTTCGACATCGCGACGACGACCATCACCGCGAACGGGATGTAGAGCCACATCGGCAGCGTCATCGGGTGCTTCGCGAACGAAACGAACGGGAGCGAGAGGCGGAAGCGAATGTCCCACCAGTCGCTCGGCACGGCGTCGTGCGCGAGGAAGACATACGAGAGGACGGCGGTGCCGATCAGGATCTGCCCGATCATCTTGTAGCGACCGGGCAGGCCCTTGGAGTTCTTGAACTTGATCTTGAGGTAGTCGTCCAGGTACCCGATGACGCCGTAGCCGGCGGTGACCGCGGTCGTCGCCCACACGAAGACGTTTCGCGGATCGCACCACATGATGGTGGGGACGAGGACGGAGAGGAGGATGAGCGCGCCACCCATCGTCGGCGTGCCGGCCTTGGTCTTGTGACCCTCGGGGCCGTCCTCGCGCACGACCTGGCCGATCTGCTTCTTTTGTAGCTCGCGGATGAACCACGGCGACACGAAGAAGGAGATGAGCATCGCGGTGATCGTCGCGGCGATGATGCGAAACGGGACGTAGCGGAGGACGTTCAGCCATCCGAGCCACGCCGCCTCGTGGCGCATCGCGTAGAGGAGCTCGTAGATCACGTGGGCCTCCGCTCGGCGAGGGCCGACACGACACGCTCGGTGCCGACCGATCGCGAGCCCTTCACGAGGACGACGTCGCCGGCGACGACTTCGCGGACGGCGGCCTCGGCGGCGTGGGTGGTCGACTCCGCCTTGATCGTCGCGATCCCCGCCTCGGCAGCGCGATCCATCGCGAGGTCCATGAGGCCACCGCACGAGATCGCGAGCCCCACGCCGCTCTTCGCGAGGACGTCGCCGAGCGCCACGTGCTCCGCCTCGGCGAGCGGTCCGAGCTCCTTCATTTCGCCGAGCACGACGACCATGCGACGGCGATCGGGGATGGCGACCTCCTGGAGCGACGCGAGCGCGGCGCGCATGCTGGCGGGGTTCGCGTTGTAGGTGTCGTCGATGATCTGGGTGCCGTCCGCGAGGGAACGAACGCAGCCACGGCTCGCGAGCGCGGGGCGCGAGGCGAGTGACTCGAGCGCACGTGTGGCCCGATCGATGTCGATCGGACCGCCGGTCGCGGCCTCGGTGGCGGCCAGCGCGGCGACGAGATCGAGGGCGGCCGCCTCGCCGATCAGCGGGAAATCGAGCTCGATCGTGTCGCCGTCGCGGCGCGCGACGCGCACTCGCGAGCCGTACGCGCCGCGGGGGACGCGCTCGAGGATTCGGTAGGTCGCGGTGGCGGAGCGGCCGAACGTGAGAGCGGTCGTCGCGAGCGTCCGATCGACCTGCGCCATCGCGACGTCGTCGTCGGCGTTCACGACGGCCACGCCCTGCGGGCGCAAGGCTTCGAGGAGCGCCCCTTTCTCGCGACCGACGGCGTCACGTGTGCCGCCGACGCCTTCCGCGTGCGCGACGCCGACGTTCGTGATCACGCCGATGTCGGGCTCCGCGATCGCCGCCATCGCGTGGATCTCGCCGAGCACGCTCATGCCGAGCTCGAAGACGCCGAAGCGATGCTTCGTCTCCATCCCGAGCGCCACGGCGGGGAGGCCGATGCGGTTGTTCAGGTTGCCGGCGGTGGAGTGGCACTCGCCCCACGTCCCGAGGAGCGCGTGGGTGAGCTCCTTCGTCGTCGTCTTGCCGGCGCTGCCGGTGATCGCGACGATTCGGCCTCCGCGCGACGCGTGACGCCACGCGTGGAGGTGCGCACGCGCGAGAGAACCCCACGCGGCGAGGGTGTCCGCCACTTCGACGATGTCGGCATCGAGCTCTGGCGCGCGGCCCTCCTCGACGACGACGAGCCGTGCGCCGCCACGGACCGCGTCGGCGAGGAACGCGTGGCCGTCGTGATTCTCGCCGCGCAGAGCCACGAACGCGCAGCCGGGCGTGACGGCGCGGCTGTCGGTGGTGACGCCTACGACGGTGTGATCGACGCCCCGGAAGGTCGAATGAATCGCGTGGACGGCGCCGGCGATCGCGCGCGCGCTGAACGTCGCGAGGTTTTTGGGGATCGGCGTCGCCATCAGCTCGCCCTGCCTTCGGCGCGTGTACGTCGCGCCGCGAGCGCTCTACGCGCCTCTTCGCGATCGTCGAAGTGCCGCTTGGTAGCGCCGATGATTTGATAGTCCTCGTGTCCCTTGCCGGCGACGACGACGACGTCGCCCTTACGCGCGCCGCGGATCGCCTCGTCGATCGCGCGCGCGCGATCGAGCTCGACGACGTAGCCCTTTTCGCCGGCTCCGAGCGCGGCGAAGTCCACGTGGGGCAGCCCCAAGGAGGCGACCGCCGCCTCGATGGGCGCGGCGATCGCGGCCGGATCTTCGGTGCGCGGGTTGTCGCTGGTGATCACGACGGCGTCGGCACGCGACGCGGCGGCCTCGCCCATGGGACCGCGCTTGGTCGCGTCGCGATCGCCGCCGCAGCCGAAGATGCACCAGAGGCGCGACGCCGCGGCGACCGTCTTCACGCTGTCGAGCACCCGCGCGAGCGCGTCGGGGGTGTGGGCATAGTCGACGAGGACCGTGACGTCGTCGCCGGGGACGTCGCAGCGCTCGAGCCGTCCGGGCGCGCCCGCCTCGCCGGCGATCCCCGCGGCGGCGCGCGCGAGATCCAGGTCGAGCGCGTGCGCGATGCCCAGGGCGACGACGATGTTCTCCAGGTTGTGCGCGCCAACGAGGCGCGTGACCAGGCGAACGTCGCCGCGCGGCGTGGCGACGACGATGTCCATTCCGCCCGCGTCCATTCGCACGCTCTTGGGCACGATGTCGGCGTCGGCGCCGATTGCTGCGCTCACGCGGACGAGCGGCGCCTTTACGAGCGGCACGAGGGAAAGGCCGAACGCGTCGCCGACGTTGAGCACGGCGGAGCCCGGCGCGCACGCGGTGAAGAGTGCGCGCTTGGCCGCCGCGTAGTCGTCCATCGTGCCGTGAAAATCCAGGTGATCTTGCGTCAGGTTCGTGAGCGCCGCGACGCGGAACCGCACAGCGCGGACGCGTCCGAGGTCGAGCGCGATCGACGAGACCTCCATCGCCACGTGCGTCGCGCCGGCCTTGCGCATGGAGGCGAGGACGCGCGCGAGCTCGTCGGCTTCGGGCGTCGTGTGGGACGCGTGGGTGACGTTGCCCGCGAAGACGTGTCCGATGGTGCCGATGGTTCCGCACGACGGCCGCCCAACGGCGGCGTCGATCGCGGCGCGTACGAGGTACGAGGTCGTCGTCTTGCCGTTCGTGCCGGTGATGCCGACGATGTCGAGGCTGAACGCGGGGTGGCCGTACACGGCAGCGGAGGCGTAGGCGAGCCCGTCGACCGCGTCGGCGGTGAAGAGGACCGGCAGGCCCACCTCGGAGGGGTCGATCGTACCCTTGGCCGCGAGCACCGCCACGGCGCCGCGCGCCTTCGCGTCGGCGAGGAACTGCGCGCCGTCGCTCGTTCGACCCTTGCGAACGACGAAGAGATCGCCGGGCGCGACGGCGCGCGAGTCGTGATGCACGCCAAAGGTGCGCACCGACGCGTCTCCGACGATCCGCGTTTCACCCGGTATTTCTCGGGCGATTTGCGCGAGCGAGAGGCCGCCGGTCATGACGCCGGCTCGAGCACGAGGCGCACCGTGCTCCCCTTCGGCGCGGCCGCACCGGCGGCGGGATTCTGACGCACGAGGCGCCCCGAGCCCTCGACTTGAGGCAAGAGTCCGGCTTGCGCGATCACCTTCACCGCCTCGCGCGCGGCGAGCCCGGTGAGATCGGGGACCTTCACGGATCCGGGAGGCGGCGCGACGGCGGGCGTGGCCGGCGCGGGCTCCGGCGCATCCTTCGGGCGCATCACGGTGAGCGTGACGTCGGCGGGATCATTGTCGCGCGTGACCTTGGCGACCTTGGCGCCGGGCGGCGGCGTCACGCCGAGGTACCGGAGGCTCGCCTCGGCGACGCGACGGAAGACCGGGCCGGCGAGATCGCCCCCGTAATGGCCGATCATCGGCTCGTCGAGGACGACGGCGATAACGAGGCGCGGCCGCTCCGCCGGCACGAAGCCGACGAACGATGCGGTGAATTTCTCCATCGACATCTTGCCGGTTGCGGTGTCGACCTTCTGTCCGGTCGCGGTCTTGCCGGCGACGCGAAAGCCGGTCATCGCCGCCTCTTTGCCGGTGCCCTCGCCCTCGACGACGGCGGTGAGCATCTCGGTCACCATCTTGGCGACGTACGGAGGCACGACCTCTCGTCGTACGCGCGGCACGCCTTCGCGCACGAGCTGTCCGCGTCCGTCGGTCACTTTGCGAACGAGCACCGGCTCGAGGAGGCGGCCTCCGTTGGCGATCGCACCGAACGCCATCGCGAGCTGCACGGTCGTCGTGCTGATGCCTTGTCCGTAGGAGGCGTTCGCGGTCTCGACATCGAACCACGGCCGCCCGCGCGGACGAAGCACGCCCGCGGCCTCCCCGGGGAGGGGAAGCCCCGTCGGCTCGCCGAATCCAAAGCGACGGAACGCCGAGTAGAGCCCCGGCTCACCGAGTCCGAGCCCGATCTTGAGCGCGCCGATGTTCGAGCTCTTCGCGAGGACCTGCGTAGGCGTGAGCCAGTCGTTGATGTGGCTGTCGTGGATGGTCACGCTGCCGATCTGGTAGTTGCCGTGCTCGCAGTAAATCTGCTCGGTCGGCTTCAACGTGCCGGCGGCGAGCGCCGCGGCGACGGTGAACACCTTCATGACGCTGCCCGGCTCGAAGCGATCGGTGACCGCGCGCAGGCGCCGCGCGTCCGGCTCGCTCTCGCCGTAGTCGTTGGGGTTGTAACCGGGGCTCGACGCCATCGCGAGGATCTCGCCGGTGTTCGGATCGAGGACGGCGATCGACGCGCCCTTCGTCTCGTAGGTTCCGTGCGCGGCGTCGAGCTCGCGCTCCGCGACGTGCTGGATGCCTTCGTCGATCGTCAGGTAGACGTCGTGCCCGGCGAGCGCACCTTCGTCGGTGACGCCCTCCGAGAAGATCAGGCGACCCGCGCGATCGCGCAGGCCCTTCACCTCTTCGACGTGGCCGCGCAGCTCGTCGTCCATCGCGAGCTCGAGGCCGTCCTTTCCGAAGCCATCCGGCGCGACGAAGCCGAGGACCGGACCGGCGAGCTCGCGGCCTGGATAGTACCGATGCCCCTCGCCCTCGATCGCGAGACCTTTTACCGGATGCGGCTGCTTCTTCGGGTCGCCGAGATCGCGGATCGCGCCCGCCTCTTCGCCGGAGATGCGGCGCTTGACCCACACGAAGCGGTGCTTCGTGGCCAGGCGGCCGTACAGCTCCGTCGCGTCGAGGTTGAGCGCGGACGCCATGCGCGTGGCAGCGTCACGGAGGGTAGCCTCGTGCGCGGCGGGCTCGGTGCCGCGGAGCATCTCCACGACGTCGGCGCTCACGCTCGGCACTTCGACGCTGACGGCGAGCGGTGTCCCGTTGCGATCGAGGATCGTCCCGCGCTTCGGCTCGATGTGGAGACGCCGTTGACGCTGGCGCTCCGCGGTCTCGCGCCACTTCGGACCGTCCTCGACCTGCACGCGGTAGGCGCTCGAGACGAGCCCGCCTAGCCCCAACCCCATGACGCCGCAGAGCACCCCCATGCGGAGGCGAATCCACTTGGCGCGCTTGGGGTCCAGGTTTCTCACGGCGCCTTTGCCTAGTCCTTCTCCGCGACGGAGTCCTTCTTCTCGGACGGCGACGACGGACCGGACGCG
The DNA here is from genome assembly GCA_038231275.1 of Polyangiales bacterium. Taxonomy (GTDB): domain Bacteria; phylum Myxococcota_A; class Polyangia; order Polyangiales; family Polyangiaceae; genus JANYHK01. Next base: position 300,189 of record JBBRLQ010000005.1, on the reverse strand, counting down.
AGCGGGATGATGCGGTCGGGCGCCGGCGGCTCCATGCCCAGGAGTGTGCGCGCCACGATCTCGACGCGCTCGGGCGTTTTGTAACTCGCCGACTCGACCTGGAGGACGCGCTTCACCTCGCGGAGGCGCGCTTGCTCCGCGCGCGCGCGGCCGAGCTCGTAGCCGAGCGCGACCGTACGACCGCGCATCGCGAGGTGGAGAACGAACGCGCAAACGCTCGCCGTGACCGCGAGGGTCCAGAGCGCGATGAAGATGTGGGAGCCGCGCTTGCTCACGGATCCCTCGGATTTCGCCGGGCGGCGCGCATCTTGGCGCTTCGGGAGCGCGGGTTCAGGTTTCGCTCGTCCTCGGTCGCCACCTGCGGCTTCTTGGTGCACGGGGCCCATGTGTCGCGATCCTGGAACGCGTGCTTCACCGCGCGATCTTCCAGCGAATGGAAGCTGAGAAGCGCAGCGACGCCACCGTCCGCAAGAATCTCCGGGAGCGCGGCGAGGAGCTGGCTCAGCTCGTCCAGCTCCCGGTTGACGGCGATGCGGAGCGCCTGGAACGTTCGCGTCGCCGGATCGACGCCGCCGATGCGCACCGGCCCCACCGCGCGCACGATCGCGCGCCGCAGATCGAGCGTCGTCTTGAGCTCGTTGTCGCCGTACGCGCGCTTGATGCTGCGCGCGATGCGGCGCGAGCGTCGCTCGTCGCCATACTGGAAGATGACGTTTGCGAGATCGTCGTCGGTCATCCGCGCGATGAGCTCGAACGCGGTCTCGCCGTCGCTCTGATCCATGCGCATGTCGATGGGGCCTTCGTGGCGGAAGCTCATCCCGCGCTCGGCGTCGTCGAGCTGCGGCGAGCTGACGCCGAGGTCGGCGCACACTCCGTCGACGCGCGCGACGCCGAGATCCGCGAGGACCCGCGCGATCTCGCCGAAGCTCGAATGCACGAACGTGACCCGGTCGCCGAAAGGAGCGAGGCGAGCGCGCGCGGCTTCGATCGCGACGAGATCGCGATCGATCGCGATGACGCGAACGCCCGGGGCCAGCTCGCAGAGCGCCTCGGTGTGCCCGCCGCCGCCGAGCGTGGCATCGACATAGATGCCCGCCGCCGTCGGATCGGGGACCAGCGCGGCGGAGATCTCCGCCCTCATGACCGTCGCGTGGGCGAAGCCTTGCACGTCGTTCTCCTCCTCGCCTTGCTCGAAGAAGACCCACTCGATGAGCGGCTCGGCGAGGACGCCGGGGAGCGCGAGCTGGGCGTTTCTCATAGTCCGAGCTCCGCGAGGCGCGCGCTGATGTCGCGGCGCTCGTCCTCGGTCGTGTCGAACGTGGCCTTCCAAGCACCCTTGTCCCAGAGCTCGGCGTACTTACCGTTGCCGGCCCACAGCACGTCCTTGGTGAGCCCCGCGTAGTCGCGGAGCGTCGGCGGGATCAGGATGCGACCGGAGTCGTCGACCTCGCACTCCACCGCGCCGGACACGTAGATCCGCTTCAGCTTCTGCACGCTGCGATCGAACTGCGGGAGCGTCGCCAGCTTCGCCTCGAACGCCGTCCACTCCGGCATCGCGTACGCGACGAGGCACGCATCGAGCGCGCTCGTCACGACGATGCGGCGCTCGTTGATCGCCGAGAGCACGTCACGATACCGCGCAGGCAGGCTCGTCCTGCCCTTCGCGTCGATCGTGTGCTCGTAGCGACCGCGGAACATCGACGCGCCCTCGTGAAACCCGTGCCGTCAGAGTGGGGTTGGGCGGCGTTGCCATGAATTGGCACTTTCCGCCACTTTCTCCCACGTACGATGGCCACGGTACGGAGCCGGGGATCGCGTGTCAATAAATCACGTGGACGTGCGCGAGTTTTCTTACGCTGAGCGCGCGCGCAGGCGTGCACCGACGAGCGGTGCGAAAGCGTCTCACTTCGATAAGTTGGATCTCGACCTTCACTATGTTCGGTGAGAGGCGAGTGGCCAAGTCCTTGGATCTCGGTAGGCCTCTCTCGTCGAACCTTGACGCAGGGCAGCAACGAAACCATTGAGGCTGCGGCGAGTAGTGAATGGGACCCCCGTCCGCTAGGATTCTGACCCCAATGTATGCGCTGAAGGTCCTCCCGCCGGAGCCGACGAGCCGGCCCGTCCCCGCGACGCCGCCGCGCTCAGTGCGCCTGTCGCTCACGGATCGCTGCGATCTCGCGTGCATTTATTGCCGCCCGCAGAAGGACGCCGCGTACGTGGACGTGGACGAGCGTCTCGACTTTGAAGCGTGGAAGACGATGGTGGACGGACTCGTCGGCGCCGGCGTCCGTCGGGTTCGCCTGACCGGCGGCGAGCCGCTCCTGCATCGCGACGTCGTGCGGGTCATCGCGTACTTGAACACGCTCGGTCTCGACGATCTCGCGGTTACCACGAACGCCACGCGCCTTGCGAAGCTCGCGAAGCCGCTGCGCGACGCGGGGCTGCGGCGCGTCAACGTCTCGCTCGACAGCCTCGACGCGCTGCGCTTCGCGCGGATGACCCGCGGCGGTCGTCTCGACAAGGTGCTCGAAGGGATCGACGCGGCGATCGCGGTCGGGTTCGACGAGATGAAGCTGAACGCGGTCATCGTGCGCGGCGAGAACGACGACGAGCTCGAGTCGCTCGTGACGTGGTCGTGGGCCCGCGGCATCGTCCCGCGGCTCCTCGAGGTGATGGCGGTCGGCGAAGGGGCGCACCTTCAGGATCGCGTCGTCACGGCGACCGAGATGCGAGCGCGCGTCGATCACCTGCTCGTACCGGGCGATCCCGCGCGCGAGAAGGACCGCGGCCCCGCGCGCTACCTCGTCGCACGCGCCGACGCGACGAAGAGGGTCGGCTTCATCACCGGCACGAGCGACACCTATTGCAAGGGCTGCGATCGGCTCCGCGTCGCGAGCGACGGAATGCTCCGCCCTTGCCTCGCCACCAACGACGGCGTCTCGGCCGCCCAGCTCGCCCGCGCGGGCGACGCGGCCGGAGTCAGCAGCGCGATCGCCGACGCGTGGACGCTCAAGCCCGACGGCGAGTCGTTCAAGGGCTGTACCGAGACCAGCGCCGCCGACGTCTCGATGCGCGGCATCGGCGGGTAACCCCGAGGGTCCGGCAATGGCGAAGATCGTCAACCTCCACGTCGCCCCGCTCCTGGAGAGCGCGCGAGGGGAACCCGCTCTGCTCGTTCCAGAGCCGGCGCTTCCGGCGCGCGTGCTCGCGGTCGCGGCAGATCGCACGGTCCGCGGGATCGCCGGCGCGATGGCCACGATCCTCGAACGTCACGGCTCCGCGCCGTCGACGCCAGGTCAGAAGATCTGGATCGGCGCCGACGGATCGTGCGTCGGCACCGTCGGCGGCGGCGCGGTCGAGCGCGAGATCCTCGAAGCGCTGTCCAAGATGGCCGCGACCGGCGAGGGCGCGCACGAGCTTCGCACGTTCAAGCTCGGGGCCGAGCTCGGCATGTGCTGCGGCGGTCGCGTCGTGGCCCTGCTCGAGCCGATCGCGGGGCTCGTGCCGTGCTTGATCGTCGGCGGCGGTCACGTCGCGACGGCGGCGGCACCCCTCCTCGCGCGCGTCGGCTTCGCCGTCACCGTCGTCGACGCACGCGACGCGTGGGGAAAAGAAGGGCGAATCGACGGGGTCAGGTGCGAGATCGGCGAGTACGACGAGGTCGGCGCCGCGTTCCCGAAGGCCTCGGTCTTCCTCGTCATGACACACGACCACGCGCTCGATCAGCGCGCGATCGAGTGGGGCATCCGCCGGGGATTCGCGTACGTCGGCGGCGTCGGCAGTCGCGCGAAGGCGCAGCGCACCCGCGATCGCCTCACGGCAAAGGGCTTCGCGGAGGCCGACGTCGCGCGTGTTCGGATGCCGATCGGCGTCGACATCGGCGCGCGCCTCCCGGACGAAATCGCCGCGTCGATTGCTGCGGAGCTGATCGCGTGGCGCCGCTCTAGCCCTGGCGGGCGATAAAAAAGACGACGCGTGGCGCGACATCGGCGCGCACGCCGTGTTTGTCGGCGTGGACGGTGGCATCGCGGAGCGCGCGTTCCATCGTCTTGGCCGTGAGCTCGCCCATTTCGAGTGGTCTCGAAGGGCCGCACGGCCCCATCCAGCCGCGAGGACCCCATGAACCCCGTTCTACAGAGATCCCCCATCTTCTTTTTGACCTTGCTCGCTGCAGCGTGCGGTACGAAGGTCGACTATTCGCCGACGAACACGCCGCCTCGCCCGATGGTGGCGCGCGCCCCCGAGCAGGTCGAAGTGTTCAACGCCAGCAAGCCGACCAAGGCCTTCGTAGAGGTGGCGGTGCTCGAAGCGCAGCAATCGAGCGTCTACAGCGTCGACAACACGAACGCGATCATGACCAAGCTCCGAAAGGAGGCGGGAGATCGTGGCTGCGACGCCCTCATCGTGAACGGTCAGAACAACGCCGTCGTGGGATCGACTTACGACGGAAACGGAAGCACCGACACACTGAAAGGCTACCGCGCGACCTGCGTAGTGTACCGCTAGCTGCTGCGCGCGCCGGCGGGCCGCCGCCGGAGGCTCGGTCGCCGGCTTCGCGTGGCTTCCTCGTGAGGGCGCATTCGCCTGGCCACGCGGAGCGCGCTTCGGCGCGCGAGCTCTCCGGCGGCGGTTCGCCTGCACGGGCGTCGCGAGAAAAACCAGACCCCACCTTCCGGCACTCACGGCCTGACGCCGTGGGTGCCCTTCTGACAAGGACTTCTCCCATGAATTTTCAGCTTCCTAGCCGCGCATCGAAGACCAGAGTCTCTCGCACTGTCTTCACGACATCTCTCGTCGCAGCCGCCGTCACGATCGCAGTCGGCTGCTCCTCCAATCCGAGCGCGACGGACACGTGGAATCAGTTCATGAACGCGTATTGCTCACGCTTGCAGGCGTGCTTCCCCGACACGGGCAGCAGCGATGCCGGCGATCCGGACGCCGGCACCGGCGGCGCCGGCGCCTTCTCGACCGCGTTCCCGAACGGGGTGAGCCAGTGCGTCACGGCGAACCCCGCGCCGGCGTCCGCCAACGGCAAAGTCAGCGCGTGCTCGCAGGCTCAAGTCAACACGTGCCTGAACGACATGAAGACGGTCAATTGCGTGGGGCTCGTGCTCGGTGGAGCCCCCGCGCTGCCCACGAGCTGCAACTCCTGCTGATGCGGGGTGGAGGTGGCCTCGCCGGTTCGCTACTTGGAGCCGGCGAGGATCGCGTCGAGCGCGTCGAGATCGGCACGGTACATCTCCTGGCCCTTCTCGAGCGTTTCACGGACTCCACTCACGAGCCCATGCACGCGCGCGTTCTCGTGCAATGCCGCGAGCGCGCGTGCCAGCGCGAGGCGCGCCAGCGCGCGACGGCTCGGGAGTAGGTCTCCTTTTTCGTAGCGCGCAACCGCGGCCTCCAGCCGCGCAAGCGCCTGCGCCGGTCGTGCCGTCTCGACGTCGATTCGGCCCAGACCCGCTTGCATCCCCACCCGGTACTCGGGATTGTCCATGCCCATGCGGTCCATCATCGCGAGCCCGGAGTTGAAGGCGTCACGCGCCTCCGTGTAACGGCGCCGCCCTCGCACGAGGAGGTCACCGAAATTCCAGTAGGCCACGACCGTATCGTTGGAATCGCCGAGGTCTGCGCGCGTGCGCTCGAGCGCCGCCGACGCGTGAACCACGGCCTCGTCGACGTCGCCGGCGCGTGACTCGACGAACGCGCGGAGGTTCTCGACGCAGAGGACCTTGTTTCCCTTGTATGCGCCGGCCGCCTGGTAGACCGCTGCCGCGCGTCTCGCACCGGCGCGCGCAGCGGGGAGGTCGCCCAGATCCGCGTCGACGGTGGCGAGGGCATACACGAGGTCCCCAAAGACAGGGTGCTTGGGCCCGTTGAGCGACTCGATGGCGGCGAGCGCAGCGCTGAAGTGGCGGCGCGCGTCCTCGGGCAACTCTTGCCTCGACGTCGTCCAGCCGAGGACGGACTCGCAGAGCGCCGTTTCCCTGCGTGTGTCGTCGGCCAGCGCCGTCAAGATTTGCAGTCCGTCGTGTGCACTCGTCGTCGCGAGCCCATAGTCGGCGGTCAGGAAGGCCTGCTGGCCTCTCAAGCACGAGAGGTACGCGCGCTCTTTGGGCGGCGCACCGAGGCGCTCGAGCGTTGCCTTGGAGTGCCGCTCGCTGGCCGCTACCTCGGCGGCGGAAGAACCGTGCAGCGCGATGCCATAGAGGCTCAACCACGCTTCGGCGACGAGATCGTCGTCGGCGTTTGCCTCGGCGATCCACACCGCCTCCTGCGCGGATGCCTTGGCGACGGCGAGGCTGCCGCGGCGAAACTCGACCTCCGCCGTGACGAGGATCGACTGCGCCGCCAGCCGCCGCTCCCCGAGCTCTCGCGCGGTCGCCGTCGCTGCGTTCGCGACCATGAGCGCTCCCGCGAAGTCGCCGACGGCCTGCTTGACCTTGGCCGTCATGACCTGCGCCTCGAGGGCACCGGCCTTGGCGTCGACGTCGGGGTCGAGGTAGCGACGACGGGCGCGCATCGTGCGTGGATCGCTGCAGCTCGCGACGGTCGCCAGCGCCCCTGCCGCGCTCACGGACCCCGCGATGGTCGCCTCGGTAGGATGCGCGAGCTCGCTCACCAGGGCCGCGAGCTCCAGGCGGCGGCTCTCGAGGCACGCCATCTGCTGGTCCATCACCGTCTCGGACTGCACTTTTTGAATGCGCGTCGCCTTGCATGACGCCGTGTACGCCTGCGTCCACGCCGCGGCCTGCGCGTCGAGCATGCCCTGAACCGTTCGCCAGGAATCCTCGCCGTAGGCGACGTTGGCTGCCGCGAATGCACGGGCAACGGCGTCGCGCCGCTCGGCGCTCCAGGTCCCGGTGAGCTTCGCGTCCGCGCCGCTGCAAACGGCGAGCGCCGCGGAGCGCCGTTGCTCGAAGAGCGCGACGACGACCGAGGCGATCACGACGACCGCGACGACGAGAGCGGCGGCTCGCGGGGTGACGCGCGGCGCCGGTGGGGTGATCGCGGCAAGCAGCGCCTCCATCGATTCGAAGCGTTGGTCGGGGTCCTGCGCGGCGGCGCGGTAAAGCGCGGCAGCGAGCGTCCGCGGGAGCACGCGCTCGCCGAGCACTTCGCGCGCCATCACGGCGAACGAGAACTGATCGGTGCGCGCATCGAGCGCGTCGCCTTTGCGCTGCTCCGGAGACATGTAGCGCCGCGTGCCGGCGATCGCGCTCGGCGTGGCATCGCCTTCGGGAGCGACGTCTTGCGCCAATCCAAAATCCGCGACGCGCGCCCGCCCATCGGCGTCGATCATGACGTTCTCCGGCTTCACGTCGCGGTGAACGATTTGCGCGCGATGAGCCGCAGCGAGCCCCGTACCTGCGTCGCGCAGCACCCCGAGGACCTCGCTCGTCGCGCGCGGCTGATCTTCCAACCACCGTCGGAGCGTGACGCCTGCAACGAACTGCATCACGACGTAGAGTCTGTCGTCGTAGAGGCCAACGTCGTAAACTGCGACGACGTTCGGGTGCGACACACGCGCCAGCGTCCGCGCTTCGCGTGCCGGGTCGAGCTCCTTCGGCAGTTTCTTCCCGGGTCGCACGATCTTCAGTGCGACCTTGCGATCGAGCTCAGGATCGTACGCCGCGTACACGACGCCCATGCCTCCTTCCCCCACGCGCTGGAGGACGACGTAGCGCCCAACGACGTCGCCGGCGTGAAGCGCAGGGGTGGTCGCTCCGACGGCGCCGGCGACCGCACCCGACGCGTCACCGATCCGCGAGAGGCGCGCCATGTCCGCGGCGAGCCGGCGGCAATCGGAGCATACGTCGAGGTGCGCGAAGACTCGTTCCGCGTCGGCGGCCGATGCGCGCGAGCTCACGATCGCGGTAAGCGCGTTTTCGCTCGGGCAGTCCTCTCGCGCGTCTCCTTCAGCCGGCATCGGCTTCGCCGCCGCCGAAGATTCGACTCACGCTGACCTCCAGTTGACTCTCGATCAGATGGAGCGCGCTCTCGTATTCTTCTTGCGAGAATCCGGCGCACATCCGGATTTGTTCGCGCGTGAGCGTCGACAGGCGTTCGCGAACGATGGCGACACGCCGCGCCGCCGTCGCGCGATGCACGTGAAGGAGCTGCGCGAGGGCGTCGATCGAGAGGCCGTCGACGATCGACCAGCGGAGAAGCGTCCGCTCGCGCGGCTCGAGCGCCCCCCACGCTGTCGCGAAGGCGGACTTGAAGAGGGGGAGCAGCTCGGCCTTCATCACCGCTCCCTCCACGTCGCGCGCGGCGATCGCATCGGCCTCTACCATGCGATCGGAGATCGGTCCTCGGTCGCCTCCGCTGCGGAAATAGTTTCGCGCCGTCCGAATCGCGACGAGCCTCGCCCAGTATGCGAGTGGGCTCGTACCCGCATACTTCGCGATCTTGCCGCCGCCGGGATGTGCGAACAGCAAGGCGCGCACGCGTTGGCGCAGCTCCCCGCGTGTGTCGGGATCCGAGGCGAAACGGCGAAGGCTCGCGTCGATCTCGGGTCCGACGCACGCTTCGAATGCGCGCAGCGCGGGAACCATGCCCTGCGCGCACGCACACGCGAGATAGAGGTCGCCCGGGTGACGCGGCACGCGCAACCCGGGATTGCGTGCGCCCGAGAGCGCGCGAAGATGCGAAACGAACGCCGATTCCGTGAGCGAGAGCTCCGGCCACGCCGCCGCTCCCTTGTGGTACAGCGCGTGTGCGTTTGCTTCCTCTTCGGGCTCGCCCACAGACCTATCTATACCGCAGAGCTTCACCCTTGCCAGGTCCGCTCGGCCGTCCGAGCGCGGCCTCGAGCGCGCGCCATGGCAGCGTCACACAACCGCGCCGAGCCTGGAAATCCCGCGCACCCCGGAGTGGCTCGAGAGCTCCGACATCGACGGGGGGCGGATCGTCGCCGACGAGCGCGTCGAGCGTGCCGACGAGCAGGAGCGCCTCGTCGATCCCACGCCCGACGATGTTCGCCGTCATGAGCGAAGACGACGCACGCGCGATCATGCATCCGCGCGCCTCGAAGCGCGCTTCGCGAATGACGCCGCCCTCCACACGCAGGCGCACGGTGACGCGATCGCCACACAGGGGGTTCTTCTCTGTCGATTCGTGCGTCGCTCCAGGGAGCGGCCCTTCGTTTCCCGACGCGTTGGCGTGCCGCGCGAGGGTCTCGAGGTGCCGCGCCTTGTCGTCCCGCGCCGTCACCCGGTCACCTCGACCCCAGGAGCGCGCGCGCACGGACCAGTCCGGCGCCGAGAGCGTCGAGCTCCTCCTCGGTCGTGTAAATCCCCAGCGAGGCGCGGACCGTGGCGTCGATGCCGAAGTGGTCCATCACCGGCTGCGTGCAGTGGTGCCCCGTGCGAACGGCGATGCCGTCGAGATCGAGCGCGCTGCCGACGTCGTGCGGGTGGAGGTCCCCCACGTTGAACGAGACGATCGCGCGCTTGTCGCGCGCGGTGCCGACGAGTCGGACGTCCGCCACGCCCAACACGACGCGCGTAACGTACGCAAGCATCTCCGCTTCACGAGCGGCGATCCGATCGATGCCGATCGCGCGGATCCAATCGATCGCGGCGCCCAGGCCGATCACGGCCGCGATGTCCGGTGTGCCTGCCTCGAAGCGGTGCGGGACGTCGGCGTACGTCGTTTCGGCGAAGGTCACCGAGCGGATCATGTCCCCTCCGCCTTGCCACGGCGGCATCGCCTCGAGCAGCGCGCCGCGCCCCCACAAGACGCCGCTGCCCGTCGGGCCGTAGAGCTTGTGGCCGGAGAACGCGTAAAAGTCGCAGCCCAGCGCGCCGACGTCGACCGGGAGGTGAGCGACGGCCTGCGCCCCGTCGACGACCGTAACGGCCCCCGCCGCCCTCGCTCGACGAGCGATCTCGGCCACGGGAAGGACGGTGCCGAGGCTGTTGGAGACGTGCGCGATCGCGACGATGCGCGTGCGCGCGCCGAGGAGCTCGTCCAAGCGATCGAGGGCGACCTCGCCGCGCGCGTCGATCGGCAAGACGCGAAGGTGCGCGCCCCTCTCGTGACAGAGCATCTGCCAGGGAACGATGTTGGAATGGTGCTCGAGCTCGGTGACCACGATCTCGTCGCCGAGGCCGACGTTCTTCCGGCCGTATGTCTGCGCGACGAGGTTGATGGCCTCGGTGGTCCCGCGGACGAAGACGATCTCCTGCGGGCGCGCGGCCCCCAGGAGCGCGGCGGCCTTCGTGCGGACCCCTTCGTACGCCGCGGTGGCCTCGACGCTGAGGACGTGCACGCCGCGGTGGATGTTCGCGCTCGACTCGGTCGCGCGGGTAAGGGTGTCGATCACGGCGCGCGGCTTCTGCGAGGTGCTCGCGCTGTCGAGGTACACGAGCGGCGTGCCGTGAACCGGCTTCGAAAACGCGGGAAATTCCCGACGAAGCTCGAGCACGTCCTGATGAAGGAGGGCGGAGGCGGCCACGGCGCCGACAGTGTACGCGCTTTGCAAGGGTCACGCGGTGCCTTACCTTTCCCGCACGATGGCCGTGGGAGACGACGACCCGATCGACAAGGCGCTCGAGTGGCTCGACGAAGGTCGGCGCGTCGCAGTGGCTACCGTGGTGGACACGTGGGGATCGTCGCCAAGGCCGCGTGGCGCGCAGCTCGTGGTGAGGGACGATGGCCTCTTCTTCGGCTCGGTGTCGGGCGGCTGCGTCGAAGCGAAGGTCGTCGAGGCGGCCCACGCGGCGATGGACGCCCGCGCGCATCGTCTGCTCGAGTTCGGCGTGTCGAACGAGCAGGCCTGGGAGGTGGGACTCGCGTGCGGGGGCACGGTGCGCATCTTCGTGGAGCCGGTGCTCGATCGCGCCGTGCTCGAAGCGATCCGCGCCGCGAAGGAGGCGCAGCGCGCGATCGCCGTGCTGACCCCGCTCGACGGCCGCGCCTCTTCGACGTGGAGCCCCGGCGCCGCCTCTCTCGACGCCTCGCTTCACGCCGCCGCAGAGCGCGCGCTGCTGACGGATGACGCCATGAGCGTGGAGACGGCCGCAGGCACCGTCTTCGTCCGCGCCGTGAACCCGAAGCTCGCGCTCGTGATCGTCGGCGCCGTGCACATCGCCGAGCCGCTCTCCCGAATCGCATCGCTGCTCGGCTACGCCGTCACACTCATCGACCCCCGCGAAGCGTTCGCGCGCAAGGAGCGCTGGCCAGGCGTCACAGTCGCCACCGATTGGCCGGACGAGGTGCTCGGGGGGATGACGATCGGCCGACGGACCGCGATCGTCGCGCTTACGCACGATCCGAAGATCGACGATCCGGCGCTCGAGGCCGCGCTCCGCAGCGAGGCGTTCTACGTCGGCGCGCTGGGCAGCACCAAGACGCACGCCGCTCGCCTCCACCGGCTCGCCGCGCGCGGCTTCGCTCCAGATGCGCTCGCCCGGATCCGCGGCCCGGTCGGGCTCGCGATCGGCGCGCGATCGCCCGCCGAGATCGCGGTCTCGATCATGGCGCAGATGACGGAGGCGCTGCGGCGCGGACCGAGCTCCGCGGCCTCATGAGGTTCGAGGAGCTCGCGGCACCGGACGCGACCGGCGCCATTCTCGCGCACAGCCATCGCGTCGGTGGAGGTCTCGTCCTCAAGAAGGGCCACGTCGTGACCGAAGAGGACACGCGTGCGCTGGTCGCCGCCGGGATCACGCGCGTCGCCGGCGTACGCCTCGACGCGGGAGATCTGGGCGAGGACGAGGCCGCGCGGCGCGTCGCAGAAGTGATCGCGGGGCCGCACCTCACGGTCGCGCCCGCGACGACCGGTCGCGCGAACGTCTTCGCGACGACGCGCGGCGTCTTCGTCGTGTCGCGTGATCGGCTCGACGCGCTGAACGGCGTGGACGAAGCGATCACCGTGGCGACTGTGGCGCCGTACGACGTCGTCGAGATCGGCGCGATGGTCGCCACCGTGAAGATCATCCCGTTCGCCGTTCCCGGAGAGATCGTCGCGCGCGCGTGCGCAGCTGCAGGCGGCGAAACGCAGCTCCTCGCGACCGCGCCGTTCGCCAAGAAGCGCGCGGGCCTGGTGCTCACGATGCTGCCAGGCACCCACGAAGCACCACTCGCCCGCGCCGCAGAGAACCAGCGGCTCCGGATGGCGTACCTCGACGGCGAGCTCGCGCGAGAGATCCGGGTGCCACACGAGGCAGGTGCGGTGGCCAGCGCCATCGACGCTCTCGTGGCCGAGGGGCTCGACCTCGTCCTGGTCCTCGGAGCCTCCGCGATCGTGGATAGGAGAGACGTGGTGCCCGCCGCGATCGAGCGAATCGGCGGCGTCGTCGAGCACCTCGGCATGCCGGTCGATCCCGGAAATCTCCTGCTCCTCGGGCGCAAAGGGGCGACGCCCATCGTCGGCGTCCCCGGATGCGCGCGCTCGCTTCAGCACTCGGGGTTCGATTGGATCCTCCGACGGCTGGCGGCGAGCCTCACCGTCACGCGCGGCGACCTGACGCGGCTCGGCGCGGGAGGTTTGCTCGCCGAGGTCTCCGGTCGTCCGTCGCCACGTCGCGCGGAGAGCCTTCCACGGTCGTCGCGTGTCGCGGCGCTCGTCCTCGCCGCCGGCATGTCGCGCCGCATGGGCGGGCCCAACAAGCTGCTCGCCGAGCTCGACGGCGCACCGATCGTACGCCAGGTCGTGGAGACGTTCCTCGCGTCCAAGGCGGGTCCGATCTTCGTGGTCGTGGGGCACCAAGCGGAGCTCGTCCGCGCGGCGCTCGAAGGACTCGCCGTGCGCTTCGTCGAGAACGCGGCGTACGAGGAGGGCCTCGGCACGTCGCTCCGCGCGGGCGTCACGGCTCTCGAAGGCGACGTCGACGGCGTGCTCGTCGCCCTCGGTGACATGCCCTGGATCCGCGCCGAGCACGTGGACGCGCTGATCGACGCGTTCGATCCGGCGGGCCCGTACACGATCTGCGTGCCGGTCCATGAGCGCAAGCGCGGCCACCCCGTGCTCTGGTCCTCGCGCCATTTCGGTGAGATGCGCAAGCTCGGCGGCGACGTAGGCGCGCGCGAGCTCCTGGAGAGCCACGCCGGCGCAGTGCGAACCGTGACCGTTGACGACGCTGCGGTCCACCTCGACGTCGACACACCGGAGATGTTGGCGAACGCGCCGCGACGTCGCTGATCCGAAGGCCCTCTCAGGCGAACGGAGAGACGGCGCTCCCGGTGCCATCGCGAACGAACAGTGCGGGGACGAGCTCGCCCGCGTCGTACGTCGTCCGATCCTCGGCGAGGAGGAGCAACGCGTCGACGCCCACCCACGACGGGAGGGAGCCGGAGTCCTGATGGCGCAGCGGCGCGGCGACGAGGCGGCCGCCGTCGACGGTGACCTTCGCGCGGACCAGCTCGAGGCGGCCTGCGTGGTGGCGGTACGCCGCGGCGAGCGGCAGCGCGTGCCGGACGCGAAACGGGCGCGGATCCCCGAGCATCGCCCGGAGCCCAGGTCGGACGAGCGCCTCGAACGTCACCATCGCGCTCATCGGATTGCCCGGCAACCCGACCACCGGCGTCGCGCCGCGGCGTCCGAAGATGAGCGGCTTGCCAGGCTTGATGCGCACCTTCCAGAACCCGGCCTCGATCCCTAGGGTCGCGAAGGCATCCTTGACGAGATCGTAGTCGCCGACCGACACGCCGCCGATCGTGAGGAGGACATCGGCCGTCAGCCCCGCGCGGAGCGCCGCGAGCGTCGCGTCCATATCGTCGGGAACGTTGGGGAGCACGATGGGCTCGCACCCGGCGTCGCGGACCTGCGCGGCCAGAGCGTAGGCGTTGGAGTTCACGATCGACCCGGGTACGACCGGGTCGTGAAGATCGCGGAGCTCGTCGCCGGTGGAGAGGATCGCGACGCGCGGCCGGCAGTACGCGCTGACGGCGGCGATGCCTTGCGCCGCGAGGATGCCGATCTCGCCGGGCCCGAGGTGCGCGCCGCGCGCGAGCATCGTGGCGCCGAGCGCGAGATCGCCGGCGCGCGGGCGTACCCAGTCGGCGGGCATCGCGGCCTTTCGAATCGCGATGCTCGCGCCCTCTCTGGTCGTGTTCTCCTGGATGACGATCGCGTCCGCACCCTCCGGCAAGACGGCGCCCGTGAAGATGCGCATCGCGGCTCCCTCGGCGAGCGGGGGAGGCGGCGGGCCTCCGGTGCGCGACTCGCCGATGACGGCGAGCGTGCGCGGCGTGGCTTCGGTGGCGCCATCCGTGTCGCGCGCGCGCACCGCGTAGCCGTCCATGCTGCTGTTCGCGAACGGTGGCAGATCATGCCGCGCCGCCGCGTCCTCCCCGAGGTGGCGCCCCAGCGCGTCGGCGAGCGCGAGTCGCTCGGTCCCCAGCGGTGCGAACGCCGGCATCATGAGATCGAGGGCCTCTTGGACGCTCTTCATGATTTCACGTCGCGTGAAGGAGGCCCTTCGCGATGACGATCCGCTGAACCTCGCTCGTCCCTTCGCCGATCTCGCAGATCTTCGCGTCCCGGAGGTGGCGCTCCACTGCGAACTCGCGCGTGTAGCCATAGCCGCCGTGCACCTGCAGCGACCGGTTGATCGCGCGCGACGCCGCCTCGCTCGCGTAGAGCTTCGCCATCGACGCCTCTTGCCCGTACCGGCGCCCCTCATCAGCAAGCCACGCCGCGCGGTACGTGAGCAGGGACGCTGCGTCGAGCTCGGTCTTCGAGTCGGCGAGCATCCACTGGATGGCTTGGAATTCGGCGATCGGCTTGCCGAACTGCTTCCGGTCCTTCGCGTAGGTGACCGCCATGTCGAGCGCGCCGTTGCCCAGGCCGAGGGCCATCGCGGCGATCGAGATGCGCCCGCGATCGAGGATCTGCATCGTGTCGATGAAGCCGCGATCGACCTCGCCGATGCGCTGCGCGTCGGAGACCCTCACCTCGTCGAACGTGAGCTCGCACGTGTCGCTCGAACGGCAGCCAAGCTTCTCGAGGTGTTTGGACGCGGAGAACCCTTTCGTTCCGTGCTCGACGACGAAGGCGGTGATGCCCCTTTGCTTGGCGACGTCGGGGTTCGTGCGCGCGAGGACGACGCAGAAACCGCCCACGCTCCCCTGTGTGATGAACATCTTCGTGCCGTTGATGATCCAGTCGTCGCCGTCGCGGCGCGCCGTCGTGAGGAGACCGGCCGCATCGCTGCCGCTGCCCGGCTCGGTCAGCGCCCACGCGGCGAGCCACTCCCCCGTCGCGGCCTTCGGCAAGTACTTCTTCTTCTGCGCGTCGCTGCCGAAGCTCAGGATGTGACCGGTGCCAAGGCCGTTGTGGGAGGCGACGGTCAGCGCAAGGGAGCCGTCGATCTTCGCGATCTCTTCCACGCAGATCGCGTAGCTCGTCGTGTCCATCCCCGAGCCGCCGTACTCCTCGGGGATGCGGATCCCGAGGAGGCCGAGCGCGGCCAGCTTAGGGACGAGCTCCTTCGGAAAGCGCTCCTCTTCGTCCCACTTGCGGGCGTGGGGGGCGACCTCCGCGCGCGCGAAATCGCGGACGGATTTGCGGAGGAGGTCGTGGTGCTCGGAGTGGGAGAAGTCCATGGGGGCCCTGAGTTTCTAGGCCCCCATGGCCGGGAGGGTCAACCGACACTTATGGCCTATTTTTTCGCGGCCCTATTTTTCGACGCACACCATCGCACCGCTCGAGGCCTTCTGACAGCCGTAGTGGGTCGGGCAGCGATCGCCGTTGCCGCACGCGCGCGAGCAGTACTCTTTTTGCCCGTCCTTGACGCAGATGCCCGTCGAGCAATCGCGGCCGCCCGTGCATGCGCCGCCCATGTCACTCGGCGGCGTCTTGGGGTGGCCCCCGGCGTCCTTCGCCTTGTGCCCGGCGTCCTTCACGTGGGTCCCCGCGTCGCCGTCGTCGCCGCCGCCGGGATCGCCACCGGCCGCGGCTTCGCGCAACGCCTCCTGGAACAGCGAGAGGTAGACGTCCGCGCGCGTGTAGACGTTGTGCACGCCGGCGCCGTCACACGTCGGTCCGCCGCGCGAGACGACGCCGACGATTTCGTCGGTCGACTCGTCGATCGCCGGTCCTCCGGAGTCGCCTTGGCACGTCGCCTCGCCGACGATGAACTCGTCGGCCGACGTGTCGAGGACCTTCACGTGGTCACGCAAGAGCTTCGCGCCCGCGGTCTGGCCATCTCCAGCGCGGCCGTAGCCGATCGCGCGGACGTGATCGCCGGCGGCGACACCGTGACGGCGGATGGGCAACGGATCGATACCCGCGACGTCCCGATCGAGGACGATGAACGCGATGTCCGCGTCGCAGAGCGACCAGCCCTTGGGCGTCACGATGGCCTTGCCCCGCGCCACCTCGCGCGCGACTTGGGCGTCGTCGCCCACGAGGATATGGAGCGAGTCGGCGCGCCGCTGCTCGCCGACCTGCGGCGAGGACGCGGGGCATTCGATCCGCTCGACGGTGCGCGCGACGCAGTGGCGCGCCGTGAGGACGACGTTCGGCGCGACGAGCGATCCCGTGCAAAGCGCGCTGTCCGCGATGTCGATGGCGACGACCGCGGGGTCTCGATCGCGATCGGGGATGCCCTGCACGATCTCCACCTCGTCGGCGGTGACCGGGCTCGGGCCCTGGGCGCCGGATGGCGAGGACGAGTGATCGGGTGACTGCGAGCCACAGGCAGCGACGGTGACCGCGACGACGGCGACGAGCGACAGGGCGAGCTTGGGTTGTACGACCTTCATGATGCACCTCCTGCCGCGCGCTAGAGCGAAGGCCGTGCCGTCACGAAGTCGCTTATTTTATGGGCTTTCGTCGTTGGTGAGGGCGTCCGGGACGATCTCGGGGTGTCCCGGGACGGTCCAACTCCTCCTCTAGTGTGCGCGTCGCGAGGCGAGGTCTATTTGGCGGCGCCCGCGCGATGGCTCGCGACGTACGTTTGCGATCTTGATCGGCCGCGGCTCATGCATCTTCGGGCAGGGCCGCGCCCTTCCCCCTCAGCCAATCACGGAATGCGTCCTTCTCGATCGCCTTCTCCAGCGCGTCGAGCCCGTCGACGACGTCCTGCTCCACGAGCGACCGGAGCGTCTCGTCCATGCCGATCATCCCTTCGGCCTTGCCGCCGGCGATGACGCCGGGGATCTGGAACGTCTTGCCCTCGCGGATCATCGAGACCAACGCCTGGTTCGCGAACAGCACCTCCACGGCGGCGACGCGACCGCCGGTCTTCTTGGGAACCAGCTGCTGCGCGACGATGGCGCGGAGCACGTTGGCGAGCGAGATGCGGACGCCGGCCTGCTCGTCGGTGGGGAAAACGCCGATGAGGCGATCGACGGACTTTGCCGCAGAGTTCGTGTGGAGTGTGCCGAAGACGAGCACGCCGGTCTCCGCGGCGTTGAGCGCCAGACGGATCGTCTCGAGATCGCGCATCTCGCCGACCAGGATGGCGTCGGGGTTCTCGCGCGCGGCCGCCATGAGCGCAGACGCGAAAGACTCCGTGTGCGCCGACAACTCTCGCTGCGAGATCAGCGACTTCTTGTTGGCGTGCACGAACTCGATCGGATCCTCGACGGTGATGATGTGCATCGCCCGGCGCGCATTGATCTCGGCGACGATGGCCGCGAGCGTGGTCGACTTTCCGGAGCCGGTCGGCCCGGTGACGACGACGAGCCCCGAGCGCATGTTCACGACCTTCTCGATCGACTCGGGGAGGTTCAGCTTCGTGAGCGACACCAGGTTGTTGGCGAGGTTGCGGAAGACGCCGCCCATGCCGCGCTCCTGCCGGAACAGGTTCACCCTGAAGCGCGCCACGCCGGGCTGCTCGAAGGCGAAGTCGACGTCGCCGGTCTGCTCGAAGAGCGACCACACGTGCGGCGGGGTGATGGGCTCGACCAGCGCGCGGAAATCGCCGTCACTGAGCGTGCGGTAGCGGATCGCGTCGAGCTTGCCGTTGACGCGGAACATCGGCGGGCGACCCACCGACAAGTGCATGTCGCTGGCGCCCCACTCCTTCATCATCCGGAAAAAGCGGGCGATCGGGCTCTCGGTCGTGGTCTCGGGCTGGGTCATGTGCGGGCTCAATCCTCACGCGGGATGATGCGCTTCTTCGGCGGCCCCGCAGGCGCGGCCTCGGGCGTTGGCTCCGGAGCTCGGGCCGCCGGTGGCGGCGCGGGAACCTGAGCGGCGGCGGCGGCGGCGGCGGCGGCGGCGCCCGGCAACCGCGGCGGAGGGGGCACGTCGATCTTTGGCGCGTTCTGCGCGGCCATGCGGCGTGAGGGGCGACCAGGGGGACGTGAGTTCCGCGGCGACGCGGCCGGGCGCTTGTCCGCCGAGGAGGTCGACGCGCGCGGGCGCTCCGAGCGGCGCGCCGTCGGCTTCGGCTCGGGCGCCGTCACGATCATCGGCGAAGGGGTCACGGGCGGGAGGGCGAACGCGGGCGGTCCCTTCGGAGGCGACATCGCCGGCGTCGCGGGCGGCGGTGGGGCTGCAGCGGCCGCTTGTGCCACGATCGGCGCAGGCGCAGCGCCCGCAGGTTTCTTCGCGAACGCGTCCTTTCGCTGCGCGAACAAGACCGCGGTCTCGTGGGAGATCTGCCCTTGCGCGAGCAGCGTCTCGAGAGCCCCATCGAGCGTGATCATGTCGTGCCCGCGGCTCATCTGCATCGCGCTCCCGATCTGGAAGCTCTTTCCCTCGCGGATCAGCGCGCGCACGGGCGACGTCCCCTTCAGCACCTCGTAGACGCCGACCCTGCCCTTCCCGCTCGCGCGCGGCACGAGCATCTGCGAGATCACGAGCTTCAAGCTGCCCGCCAGCTGCACGCGGATCTGCTGCTGCTCGTCGGTCGGGAAGCTCTCCACGATCTTGTCGACGGTCGCGACGGCGCTCGTCGTCTGCATCGTGGCGATGACGAGGTGGCCGGTCTCGGCGGCGACCATCGCCAGGCGCACCGTCTCGCGATCGCGCAGCTCGCCGATCACGATGACATCGGGATCCTCGCGCAGCGCGCCTCGCATGGCGGCAGCGAAGGTCTTGGTGTCGCGCCCGACCTGGCGCTGGTTGACGAGCGCCTTCTTGGGCGTGTGGAGGAACTCGATGGGATCCTCGAGCGTGAGGACGTGGGTCTGGCGCGTCTCGTTCAGGATGTTGACGAGCGCCGTGAGCGTCGTCGATTTGCCGCAGCCGGCCGCGCCGGCGATGAGCACGAGGCCCTGGTGGTACGTGCCGATCTCCTCGAGCGACTTCGGCAGCCCGAGCGAGGCGATGGTCGGTGTCGCGTTGGGGATCACGCGCACCGCCGCCGAGGTGCCGCGCAGCTGGCGGAACACGTTGACGCGGTACCGACCGACGCCCGCGATCGCGTAGCAGAAGTCGACCGCGCCGCGCGCCTCGAGGATCGGCTTGCGCGCCGGATCGAGCAGCTCCTCGACGAGATCGTCGACCTGCGCCCGCGAGAGTGGCTTCATCTCGACGCGCGAGAGGACGCCGTGGACGCGAAGGAACGGCGGCTCGTTGGGCGTCACGTGCAGATCGCTGGCGCCCGCCTCGCGCGCGAACGCGAGGAGCTTCTCCATTGGGCGTGAGAGCTGGTCGTGAGAGACGACCGCGTTCCCGCCGCCGATGCCGCCGCGCCGCGAACGGAGGAGATCCACGGCGCGGACGCGGACGTCCACCGAGGCGTCGGTCTTCGAGATCTGCTCCAGGTACCCCTCGACGCGCCGATCGTCGATTCCCACGAGGGCGGTCATCGCGGCGAGGCGCACCTCCGCTTGCGCGTCGCGCTGCAGGCCGAGGAGCGACGCGAACGCGCTCTCGCCTCCGATCGTGCCGAGCGCCTCGATGGCGGCCCACTTGCAGTCGGGATCGCCCAGGAGCTTCTCCAGGTTCGGCAGCGTCCGCGGGTCCTTGAGGCGTCCCAGCGTCTCGCACGCCATGATGCGCACCCACCAGTCGGGATCGCCGAGGAGCTTCACGCCGGCGGCGGCGGCCTTCGCGTTGCCGAGGCGCTCGAGCAGCTGAATCGCCTGAACCCGGACGTCGGCGTCGGCGTGCTCGATGAGGCGGAGCGCGTGCGGAGCGATCTCGTCCCCGAGCGACTTCAGCGCGTCGAGGAGCGCGGTGTGCTGGGCGCCGAGGACCGTCTTCGCGAAGGTGAGGACCTCGAGGAGGAGCGCTCCCGCCGCGTCGCCGACGAACATCGCGCGCACGAGCTTGGCGCGGAGCTCGGCGTCTCCCGAGAGGAGCAGACGGCCGATGATCATCGGGCGGAGCTCGGGCGGCGCGGTGGTGACGGACTTCTGCAGGTACGCCGACGCGATGCTTCGAATCTCGGCGTCGTCGTCGCGCATGCGATCGAGGAGCGCCTCGAAGACTTCCTTGCCCTCGAGCTTCACGAGCGCGTCGACGGCGAGGCGACGAACGCGGCGATCACGATCGTCGACCGCGATCCTGAGCGCCGCGCGGACACCTTCGGGTGGTCCATTCCGCGCGAGAATCCAACGGAGCGCGTCGTGGCGCGCCTTGGGCGAGCCCTCCTTGAACGCACGGTCAGCGTACGGATCGGCGACCTCGGGCGGCAGATCCATTGCCAGCTCCCACGCGGCCTGGAGGCGCTCTGCCTTCGCGTCGTGGAGGAGCGCGTCGACGCCCCCGCGAACGAGCTCCGCCTTCACGCGCGCGAGCGACCGAATCAACGCCGGGCGCGCGTTGGGATCGGCGACGGCGACGCCGAGGACCTCCGTGACTCCGGCCGCCGTCGCGCGCGCGAGGAAAAGCGACGACGCGCGCGCTTGGATCTGCGGATCGGCGTGCCCCAGGAGCGGGACGAGCTCCTCGGCCTTGAGCTTGTCTTGCGCGCCGAGCAGCTCGAGCAGCGCGCGCTTCTCTTCATCGTCCTTGAACGCACCCGCAACGAGCGCTTGGAGCGGCGACTGCTTGCGCCCCAGCTTGTCCTTCATCCAGTCGAGCATCGGTCCACCAGTGTGCCGCAGCCCCGATGCGCGACGAAGCTCGTTCTTACTAGAGGACGGCGAGACGTGTACGGCCGTGTCGGCGTCTCAGCGGCGGCGGAGCACCAGCAGCCCGAGCCACACCGCGCCGACGATCGCGATCGCCGCCACGCGCGAGCGGCCCATGACATCGTCGAGCGCGAAGGGGACGAAGAAGATCGCGAGGACGACGAGGACTCCCAGCGCTACGCGGACACGGCGGCTGCGGCGCGGGGCGGGCGCCACCTTCACGCGCGCGTCGATGGCGGCGCGGAGCTCGCCGAACGCGTCGCCGCCCCGCGGCAGATCGAAGCGCCCGCGGTCGGTGGTCTCGACGCGGAGCCCGCCAAGGCGGCCGGGGATCTCGGTGACCCGCGCGATCTCCGGCCAACCTAGGTCGACATCTCCGCCGGAGAACGTGACGCGCAGACCCGTGTCGTCGGCCTCCGCCACGAAGCGCGCGAGGCGAGGCGCGACCCGCATGTACTCGGCCACGCCGCGCACGAGCGCGAGCGCGACGAGGGCCGCGCTGCCGGCGGTGGCGAGCGCGCCGGTCACGTAGCCGAGCTTGTGAACGAGGACGACGACGAGCACCGCCGGCGAGAGGGCCTGCGCCGTCCCGATCGCCGCCACCACACGCGCGCGGCGTTTTGCGGCGAGGTCGTCGAGGCGGTAGAGCACGGTCCCTCGATCGCCGCGGGGGCCGAGCTCAGGCCCGCGGCTTCACGTTCGTCTTCACCCAGTCGATGATCGTCTCGAGCGTCGTGCCCGGCGTGAACACGCCCTGGACGCCGCTCGCGCGCAGGCGCTCGAGATCGGACTCGGGGATGATGCCGCCGCCGAAGATGACAACGTCGGTCGCGCCCTTCGCGCGCAGCGCCTCGATGACGGCGGGGAAGAGCGTATTGTGCGCGCCGCTCATGATCGAGAGGCCCACGCCGTCGACGTCCTCCTGGACCGCGGCGTTCGCGATCATCTCCGGCGTCTGGTGGAGCCCCGTGTAGACGACCTCGAACCCTGCGTCGCGGAGGGCACGCGCGACGACCTTCGCGCCGCGATCGTGGCCGTCGAGACCAGGCTTGGCGACGAGGATTCGGACTTTCTGGGCGGTTTCGGGATCCACGCTCATGTTCTTGGCAAAGATCCTCGGCAATTGCAAACCCGCGCGACCCGCAAGAAGGGTAGAGCAACCGTTCTCTTCAACGGACGGTTGCTCTACAGCCGGGTGACGCGGAGGCCGGCGACATCGACGATTGCGCCCTTTCGCGCGAAGACCGCGACGTCGCCATGCGCGATCGACGCGGGGATCGTTCCCTTGAGGATCGTGTCGCCAACCTTTGCTTCCACCTTGGTGCCCTTCACCGAGAGCCGAAAGTGAACGGTCCCGACCTCCGGCACGTCGCGCGGGGCGGCGAGGAAGGACTCGAAGCCATCTTCTTCGCGGAGGACGAGCGCGATGCGCGGCGACGGCCACGGGGTGATCATCAGCGCGGCGCCGCGGAAGCCGTCCTTGTTGCCGGCCGCCCGAAGCGCGACGCCGCCGACCTGTCCGGTCACGGTCAAGTCGCCCTCGGCGACGACGTTGTCGGCGGGAGCGAGCGTCGCGATCGCGTCGTACCCGAGCTCACCGGCGCCGACCATGCGGAGCTTGGGGCCTGGCGCGAGGCCGGCCTTTGGAGTGCCGTGCATGCGCGCGAGCACGAGGCCGGGGATCGTCCAGCTCGTCGCCTCCAGCGTGGGCACGCGCGCCTGCCCGAGGAAGCTCATGTTGAGGGGGATGAGGTCGCGGCGGATCGCGGTGACCGGTCCTGCGTCGCGCGCGATGGTCCACGCGCGACCGTCGAGCGTGAAGCCGATGACTGCGCCGCTCGGCGCGAGGCGCACGCTCGTCAGCTCCACCGGCGCGAGCGTCCCGTCCACGCCGCGCGGGCGACCCAGCGTGAGCGCCAGCGTCTTCTTCTCGGGATCGGGCGTCGCGAACGTCGCGAGGACGCCGAGCGCGTCGCTCATCACCGCCGCCGACTCCGGCTTGTTCGCGAGGAAGCGCACGAACGCGAGATCCAACGCGCGCGGCGCGTCGGTGAGGAGCATTTCGAGCGCAGCGGCGAGCCCGGCTTCCGTCGTGGTCCCGTCGGGGCGACCGTACGGCTGCGATGCGGTCGCCTTCAGATCGCGCTCGGCGACGACGCGGAGATCCGGCCGGTTCTCGAGGGCGCGGCGCGCGGCGATCGTCCCCAGATCGCGCGCGATCTCGAGGGTCGGTGCGTCGGCGGGGCCAGGCTCGACCTCTTCGGAGAAGGGCCACGGCGCGGCGGTGCCGGTGCCTTCGAGTGGGGTCTTCACGCCGAGCACGGCGCCGCGCGCTTCGAGGCGCGGTGCGTCGTCGCCGAAGACGATCGCGGCGACGCCCGATTTGGCGAACAGGAGCCGATCGACGAGGCCGCGCGCGCGCAAGACGCGCCCGTCGTCCGCGCGACCGGAGTCGACGAGCAGGGTGCCTGTCTCGACGAAGAACTTCCTCCGTGCGCCGACGAGCGCCAGCCGATCCGCGGCGTCGACTTTGCGCGTGAGCGTGTCGTTCATCATGCGGGCGAGCGCGAGTTGGAGCTGCGCGCGTACCCGCACGACGCCGCCAGGGATCTGCGCGTCCCCCTTCAGCCATCGCGGATTCTGCTCGATGTGCCGCGCGAGCGCTTTGGTGCACTCGTCGTACGCCGCGTTGGGAATGCCCATCTGCGGATCGTGCGCGTTCCCCTTCGGCTGCCCGGCGCCCGCGACGTCTGCGGCGAGGAACCGGTAGATGCGCATGAGCTCGTCGATGGCCTTCGTGTTCTGATCGAGGTCGCTCGCGAACTTCGACAGCACGGCGTCGGCGCGGGCGACGAGCGCGCGCGTGACCGCCGGGACGAGGACCGGTCGCGACGCCGCCGACGCGCCGCCGAACAGCATGTCGCGGACGAAGACCACGTGGGCCTCGTCGAACGTGACGGGGGCCATCGCCTCTTTGAGAGACTGCGCCGACTCGTCGGCGGTGAGATCCGTGCGCGCCGCCATCGCGCGGACGCGCGGCGCGTTTTGGACCTGCCCACCCGCGACGAAGGTGCGCAGCTGGGCCTGCTCGCTCGGGGTGAGCGAGGCGTTCGCCGTCGTCGTGGCGGCCAGTGTGGCGACCGCCACGGCGATGCAGAAGGTGCCCTTCACGCGCGCTCCCCTCCCCCCTCGAGCACGAGCAGCTCCAGCCTACTCGGCGCCCTTCTCGGCCTTCTCGCCGGCCTTCTCGGCCTTCTCGCCGGCCTTCTCGGCCTTCTCGCCGGCCTTCTCGGTCTTCTCGCCGGCCTTCTCGGTCTTCTCGCCGGCCTTCTCGGCCTTCTCGGCCTTCTCGCCGGCCTTCTCGTCCTTCTCGTCCTTCTCGTCGTCGTCGTCGTCGTCGTCGTCCTTGTCGTCGCCGGAGCGCGCTTGCGCCTCGACGTCGCTCATCGACTCGGCCTCGGTCGGGAGGATGCGGCCTTCCTTCTCGGCCTGCTGGCGCTCCTTCTCGCGCTGGGCCTTCGCCTGCGCCACCTTCTGCATGATGGCCGGCTTCGGCGCGATCATGA
This sequence comes from Polyangiales bacterium, assembly GCA_038231275.1. Taxonomy (GTDB): domain Bacteria; phylum Myxococcota_A; class Polyangia; order Polyangiales; family Polyangiaceae; genus JANYHK01. Next base: position 275,644 of record JBBRLQ010000005.1, on the reverse strand, counting down.
CCGTCATCGTGCGCGCTTCCATCATCGCGCGGGTCTCGACGTTCGACAGATCCTCGGTCTCGTGGATGACGAACGTGAGCTGCTCCTGCGCCTTCTCGGGGTGCGTGATCTCGCGTCCGCGAAAGCGGACGGTGAACTTCACCTTGTGGCCGGCCTCGAGGAAGCGGCGCGCCGCCTTCACCTTGAACGCGAGATCGTGATCGTCCGTCTTGGGACGGAGCTTGATCTCTTTGATCTCGACGACGGTCTGCTTGCGCTTCGCCTCGCCGGCCTTCTTCTTTTCCTCGTATTTGAATTTGCCAAAATCGAGGATCTTGCAGACCGGCGGATCGCTCTTGGGGTTCACCTCGACGAGGTCGAGTCCCTGCTCCTGCGCCTTCCTTAGAGCTTCGTGCGTCTGGAGGACCCCCAGCATCGACCCGTCGGCGTCGATGACGCGGACCTCGGGGACGCGGATGCGGTGGTTGACGCGAATCTGGAACTGGCGCTGTTGCTGGCGCGGATCAAAGCGGGGACGACCCATGGACATGCGGGTTTGATGACCTCCAAAAGGGTGAGGAGCGCATCATCGTCGCGTGTCCTTGCGCCCGTCAATGCACAAATGAGGCCAATTTTCCGCTTTTCTTTGGGACACCTGCGCGCCCTTGGGGGCATCGAAGGGCCGCATGACACAGCCGAACGCCCCCAAAATCGCCCCCGCCGCCGCGCTGAAGCTGGCCGAGTTTCACGCCGAGACGGTCCGCCAGGTCCAAGAAGCGGTCGCTCGCGATCGCGTCGTCGTGGTCGGGATGGCGCAGAATCCGCACGTGAAGAACGTGCGAAAAGCGCTCGAGGCGGCGAACGTAAAGTTCACGTACCTCGAGTACGGGAGCTACTTCTCCGAGTGGAAGAAGCGGCTCGCCATCAAGCTGTGGAGCGGCTGGCCGACGTTCCCGCAGGTGTTCGTCGACGGGACGCTGCTCGGCGGCGAGGCGCTCACCAAAGAGGCGATCGCCAAGGGCGAGGTCGGCGCCGTCGCGCGCGCCGACGGAGCACCCGCCCAAGCCTGAGCCCCGCGCGATCGCCGATGCGGTCGCTTCGCGCGTCGCGTTACTCTTGGAAGCACTCCATCTCGTACTCGGTGCCGCCGTTGCCGATGCCGACCATCCGGCCGTGCTCGGCGCATTTGTAGAGCGCATGCTTTCCGCACCCCGTCGCGAGGTACTCGGAGCCGGTGTCCGTGGTTCGCGCGATGGTGAGCTGCTCGCTCGGGCAATGCAGGTCGACGCGCGCCCGCGAGCGCGCGACGTCTGCGACGAGGTAGGGGCGGGCGCAGGCGGTGGCCACGAGGCCGACGACCGCGGCCGTCACCGCGAGGGTCATTTTTTGCGGGTTCATGCTCTTTTGTGAAGCAACGACCGTTCCCGACGCGAGCACGTCCGTGTGTGGGCTCATCCTTTCGCGCGTGCGATTGGACCAGCGCACACGCCGACGACGCCCTATATTTGTAGGGTAAAGTAGAGAGGTCCGGTCATGGCAGCACCTACGAAGAGCACGGCAATCCTGACGGCGGCGGCGCTTTCGCTCGTGATCACGCCCGCGTTCGCGCGCGGCGGTCACGGCGGCGGAGGTCACAGCAGCGGCGGGGCGCACTTCGGTGGCGGAGGCCACGTCAGCACGCCGCACTACTCTGCGCCGGCGGGCCACTACTCCGCTCCTCACTATTCTGCTCCTCATTACTCCGCGCCGTCGTACCGCGGCCCGGTCGGCGGCTTTCACGGCGCGGCTCCACTGCGCGCGCCCGGCGTCGGCTACGGACATGGGTACATCGCCGGCGGGCGCGGCGCGTACGTGGTTGGCGGCCGCGTTCCCGCGTTCTACGGGCATCGCGGCGGGCTCTGGTACGGGCCTCGGTACGGCTGGCGGGTCCCGCTCTATTGGGGTGGCTACTACCGCCCGTACCCCGCGTACTGGGGCGTCGGTTACTGGGTGACGGACTGGATCATGCTCGACTACATCGCCTCGGAAGAGGCGCGGTTGCGCGCGTACGGCGGCGCTGTCGTGGTGCCCGTCCAGACCACGCCGATCGACGGCGGCGTGCGCGAGGAGCTGCGCGCCCAGATCGCCGAGATCCTCTCGATGCCGGAGACGCAGGGCGGCGCGGCCACGCCGTCGGCGGGGAACACGCTCGTCGTGAACGATCCCCGCGTCGCGCGCGCGCTCGCGGCGCCGCACCACGTGTTCGTCGTGTCGCAGCCGGTCGCCGTCGTCGATCGCGGGAGCGGCGCGGCGTGCAACCTCACGCCGGCCGATCTCGTCCGGACGTCCTCGCCGGTCCCGAGCGGGCAAGCGACCGCAGACGTGTTCGTGGCGGCATCGAAGACGTCGAGCTGCGCGCCCGGCACGACCGTCGCGATGCCGGTCTTCGAGCTCGTGCGGTTCGAAGAGGGGCTCCTCGCGCGTGTCGCCCGAGGCGCCGCCGCCGCGAAGTCCGCAGAGTCAGAGCCGGAGGCGGCTGCGACGGCGCCCGAGCCTGACGCGGTGCCTATCCCCACGGACGGGGCCGCGTTGCCGCCCACGAACGCTCCGTCGACGACGGCCCCCGCGCCGCACGATCTGTCGACGCCGACTCCGAGCACGACGACGCTGCCCGGCGCCATGTCTCTCTAGACGTAGACTTCGACTAAGGGCAAATGCCGGAGACCGTGATGTCTCCGCACACGCGCTTCCAAACCCGAATCGCGTTCTTCAGGCGGAGCGCGTTCGGATCCTGCGCATCGGCACCGTCGACGCGCACGTTGGCGACGCAGCCGTTCGCGTCGAACGAGATCGTCATCGAGCCGCATGCGGGACCGACTGTGCCGCCGACGCGGCGCCACGTGTTTTGCCACTCTTCGGCAATGACGGGATCACAGATGGTGGGTGAATCGACGCACGAGACCTCGTTGAGCGCCGCGTCGGTCGCGGCGTCGTCGGCGGGGTGTGTAGCGTTTCCGTCGGCAGCGTTCGACGGACCGGCATCGTCGAGCGCGGTCTGACCTCGTTCGCCGTCGTGCGGGCCTCCGCACCCCAGCAGCGCGTACGCGCACAGGCCGAAGCCCGCCCGAACCGCGATCCATCCCCAACGCATCCCACTCCGCTACCACACGCCGTGAGCTAGGCCGACGAAAAGGAGAGCGCGCGTGACCTCCATCAAGACGACGACTCGCACGCGCTCGCGCCCGACGCGGTATCCGAACGAGCACAGCGCCTCGCACCAACGCGTCGACGTGAATTTCGTTGGTGCGGACGGGCGTTCCGTCCTGATCGAAGAGGATCGGGCGGAGCATTCTCGAAGCTGACTCCGATTTCGTGCCATCCCAACGACGCCTATGTCGCGAGAACCCGGTCGCGGAGCCCATGCATCCTGCACGCATCCGCGCCCCACCGGTGCACCGGGCGCGCGCTTCGGTGCGGTCAGAGTTTAGTCGGTCGCGGTGAACAGACCGAGGTAGCGGCCCAGCCAGTACGCGTGCAGGTAGTCGGCGCTCGGGCTCTGCACGTTCTCGTGGTTGCCCGAATAGTCGAGCGGGCCCGAGCGCCAGACGTACACGTCGAGCGGCAGCGTGAAGAGCGGGTAGCCGTAGAGGGAATCGGTGCGATCGTGCGTCGTCCAGTCGTTCTTCCAGGGAACGCTGGGGTACGGGAACATCACGAAGCCCGGGCCGACGCGGTGGTCGATGTCGAGCGCCATGCGCGGCGCGGGAATCTCGCGCATGCGGCCGCGCGCGTTGTCGATGTCGGCCTGCGCGGGCGTCGTCACCTTCGTCGCGAAGAGGACGCTCCAGAGGCCCATCCGGAACGTGGTGAAGTCACTCTGCATCTTCTCGATGCCCTTGCGGAGCGACGTCGCGGCGTTCACGGTGGGGAGCGGCTTTCGCGCGTTCAGCATCGTGAGCCCGGCGAACTCGACGAACGTGAGGTGCGTGCCGCTCCAGTCGGCGGTGGCCATCTGCTTGGTCTGGAAGCCTGCGTTCTCGAGGATCGTCGCCTGCGCGGTCCAGTCGCTGATCGCCGTCGTGAGCGAGCCGCCGTTCACGTAGTAGTCGAGCCACGCGGCGAGGAGGTTGTTGCCGCTCGTCGATCCGCCCTGCGCGACGGTCAGGTCCTTGATGATGTGCGCGGCGTTGGTGCGCATGCGCGCGCAGAGCGCGTCTTGGCCGCTGACGACCGGATCGCACAGCGTCGCGTACGCCAGGAGCATGCCGTAGAAGAGCCCTTTGAACATGTCGTTGTTGCCGCCCTCGAGCCACTCGTACGCGGTGAAGGCGCCGGTGCCGGTGTGCCATCCCGGCGCGGGCGACGCCGTGGCGGCGCGGACGGTGCGCGCGAAGGTCGTTTGATCCGGCGTAATCTCCATGAGGAGCTGGATGCCGCCGGCGACCTTCGCGACGTTCGCGAGCGCGATGTCGTCGTGCGTGACGAAGTAGCGGTAGGCCTGGCTGGCGAGGTACGCGGCGCTCCACAGCGCGCCGTCGCCGCTCGCGTTCTGCGTGCCGCCCGCGACGTCGTCGACGAGCTGACCGGTGGCCGCCTCGAGGAACACCGCCGGCGTCTCTTGATCGAAGAACGCGGCCTTGTCGGCGAGCGTCTTACGGTACGCGTTCGCGCGGGCGAGCGTCTCGCCGAGGCTCGGCGCGTCGACGACCTTGTTCACGACGCGGAGCGCCGTCGGGTGCGCGCGGTAGAAGTCGAAGTCGGTCGTGTCGACGTCGAGGTACGCGACGCCGGCCTGGAACGCCGGATCGTTCTTGTACGGCGCGACGTCGGGGAGCGCTTGAAAGCTCGCGTAGAGCGAGTTCATCGACGCGAGCGTCGAGGCGCTGGGGGCCGCGTACGCGGGCGTGCGCGTCACTGCCGTCGCGAAGATCGGCGCGGGGCCGTTCGCCGTGTGGCCCGTGAGCGTGTCATCGAACGTGACGGCGTCCGCGGTCCAATGGACCTTCGCGCCGCTGCCTTGCGCAGTGACGGCGCCGCTCACCGCGAGGGGCGTTTGATCGGCGAGCGTGCGCGCGACGCCGCCGCGGCTCTTCACCCAATCGGCGCGCTGGAGCTTCACGTCGAGCGTCGCGGTCGTGCCGCTGACCGTGGCGCTCCCCGTCCACGCGGTCCAGAGCTCGCGCGCGTCCTCGACGGTGACGCCGGCGTACTGCGCGACGCGGATCACGTCGACCTTGCCGCCGCCACCGTCGCGGAGCTCGACCTGACCGGTGTACGCGCCGCGCGCGTCAGTGCCCGAGAGCTGCCAGACGCCCATGAGTGGACCGGTGACCTGCGTTGCGCCGTCGCCCGCGTCGCCCGATGCGCCGCCTTCATTGCCGCTGCCCCCGCCATCGCCGCCCCCGCCGCCGCCGTCCGATCCGGTCGCGCCGTCCCCGGTGCCGCGTCCGCCCGCGTCGTCGGCCGCGCCGCCACTGCCTCCGTCGCTCCCGCACGCGGGCGCCGCCGCGACGACCAGAACCGAGCAAATCCAAGTAAATAGCGACGTTCGGGCGCGCATGGCCCTTCTTATGCCCGCGGCTGCGCCCTCCGGCAAGGCCTAGTGCAATTGCTCTAATGATTGCGCGCTGTGGCATTTTGGCGTTATGCCGCCGCCCATGAACAAGAACATCGCTCTGTTGGTTGCCTCGTTCTCCATCGTCGCCTGCGGCGGCGCCACCCCGGCCGCGACCGATCCGGCGTCGCAGACCACCGTGACGTCGACCCCCGAGTCGGCCACGCCCGCGACCCCGGCCACGCCCGCCATGCCGGCGACCCCGGCCGTCGCAGCGCCGACCACCCCGGCGACGCCCGCCGTCGCGGCGCCGACCACCCCGGCGATGCCCGCCACGCCCGCCGCTACCCCGGCGACCGACGCGAAGCCCGAGCCGTGCGTCGCGGCGAAGGAAGTCACCGCGAAGGACATGGCGAGCTGCAAGACCAGCTGCGCCAAGCTCGACGACAAGGCCCCGGCCGGCAGCAAGTGCATCCCGCCGAAGACGGCGTGCCTCTCGACCTGCGACTCGAAGTTCAAGAAGTAGTCTTCGTCGCCTACGACGGCGCCCTCGGCGCGGCGGCGCATTCGTGTGCCGCCGGCCATCACCCTGGGCGCCGTCGGCCGGCGTGCTAGCCTTCGTGCAGGGCCATGGCCGCGTCCGTACCCGCCGATCGCTCCGACGTTCCCTTCGAGCAGCGGCGACCGCTGAAGCGCTCGGAGTACGACAAGCTCACCGAGCTTGGCGTGTTTGGTGACGAGCGGCTCGAGCTTTTGTACGGTTCGATCGCGCGCATGAGCCCGATCGGCGCGCCCCACAGCAGCGCGCTCCAGCGCCTGACCGAGCTTTTCGTCCTCGCGCTGCATGGCCGCGCGGTCGTCCGCATCCAGTCCCCGCTCGCAGCGAGCGACGACTCCGAGCCCGAGCCCGACGTGGCCATCGTGCCCCCGGGCCGCTACAGCGACGCGCACCCGTCGCAGGCGTGGCTCCTCATCGAGGTCGCCGAATCGTCGCTTTCGACCGATCGGGGCATGAAGGCGCGGCTCTACGCAGAGTGCGGCGTGCCGGAGTACTGGGTGGTGAACCTCGTCGATGGGCAGATCGAGGTCCACACCAGCATCGTTCGTGGTGTCTACACGCGCGTCGTGCCCTTCAAGAGGGGGGAGCGCGTTCGGCTGCAGCAGTTCGCGGACGTCGAGATCGATGTCACCGAGGTCCTTCCCTAGCCGCTCGTCGAGAGTCGCTCGTCGAGCGTTTCAGGTTCGCGTCAGGGCGCCGTCGTGGCGCGTCCGCGCGGAGGGCGGGCCTCTTCGAGCAGCATCTCGGTGAATTTCTCCACCGCGATGGCGCCGAGCTCGCCCTTCTCGCGCGAACGCACGCCGACCGTGTTCGCCTCGGCCTCCTTTTGACCGACGACCGCGATGTACGGGTAGCGCGCGAGTCGCGCGTTGCGGATCTTCGCGCCGAGCTTGTCGTTCGACAGATCCGCGTCGACGCGAAGGCCGCGCGCGACGAGGGACTCCTGCACCTTCTTGGCGAAGGGCGTGAGGTCCTCGTGCACGGTGATGACGATCGCCTGACGCGGCGCGATCCACACCGGGAAGTTCCCGCCGCAGTGCTCGAGGTACACGGCGAAGAAGCGCTCGAGCGATCCGAGGATCGCGCGGTGGAGCATGACCGGCTGGTGCTCTTTGCCGTCGGAGCCGACGTAGCCGAGCTCGAAGCGGAGCGGCAGGTTCCAATCGTATTGGATGGTGCCGAGCTGCCAGCTTCGTTTCAGTGCATCCTGCACATGAAATTCGACCTTGGGGCCGTAGAACGCGCCCTCGTTCGGCAGGTACTCGAACGGCAGGCCGGCGGCGGTGAGCCCCGTCGCGAGCGCGCCCTCGGCGACGTCCCACTCCGCGTCGGTGCCGAAGCGGTTCTCGGGGCGCGTGGCGAGCTTCACGTCGAATTTGTCGAAGCGCAGCGCCGCGTAGATCTCCGCGAGGAACGTGATGAACTTCGCGATCTCGGACGGCACTTGGTCGGGCGTGCAGAAGATGTGCGCGTCGTCCTGCGCGAAGGAGCGCACGCGCGCGAGTCCGTGCACGACGCCGCCGCGCTCGTAGCGGTGCAGGCGCCCGAAGTCCGCCACGCGCCACGGCAGATCGCGGTAGCTCCGCTTCTTGTGGCGGAAGATGACGCAGTGGCTCGGGCAGTTCATCGGCTTCAGCGCGAACGCGCCGGCCTGGAGCTCGTCCTTCAGCTTCGACGCGTCGCCTTCGACGAGGTCCTCCGTCCACAGGCGGTACATGTTCTCGTTGTAGTGGCCGAGGTGCCCGCTCGCGCGAAAGAGCTTGGGATCGAACGCCTGCGGCGTGATGACCTCGTCGTAGCCCTGTCCCTCGTAGAGATCGCGCACGTACTGGACGAGCCGGTTGTAGACGAAGGCGCCCTTCGGCAGGAAGAACGGCATCGCGGGGGCGACGTCGTCGAACATGAAGAGCTCGAGCTCCTTGCCGAGCTTGCGATGGTCTCGGTTCTTCGCTTCCTCGATGAGGCGCAGGTGCTCGTGCAGGGCCTCCTTGCTCGAGAACGCCGTGCCGTAGATGCGCTGGAGCATCGGGTTCTTCTCGTTGCCACGCCAATACGCGCCGGCCACGCTGGTCAGCTTGATCGCCTTGAGGAACCCGGTTTGCGGAACATGGGGGCCTTCGCAGACGTCCATCCACTCTTCGTTCGGCGCGCCGTGCTTGTAGAGGCTGACCTCTTCGCCTTCGGGGATCGAACGGATGATCTCGAGCTTGAACGTCTCGCCCATCTTCTCGAAAATGGCGAGGGCCTGCTCACGCGTCACGACCTCGCGGCGGAACGGGGTGTTCTTGTTGATGACCCCGAACATCGCCTTCTCGATCGTCGCGAGGTCCTCTTCCGTGAAGCTGCTGCCCGGCTTGTCGAAGTCGTAATAAAAGCCGTCGTCGATCGCGGGGCCGATGGTGACCTTCGTGCCGGGGAAGAGGCGCTGCACCGCGTCGGCCATGACGTGCGCGGTCGAGTGGCGGATGACGGCGAGGCCACCGGGATCGGTGGCGCGAATCGGCGTGAGCTCGGAGGCCTCGGCGGCGATCGGCGTGTGCAGATCGACGACCTTGCCGTTCCATTTGACGGCGATGATGTCCTTGTCGAGCTTTGCTGCAGAACCAGAGGGCGTTCCAGAGGGTGTTGCGGGCGCGAGGATCTCTCGCGCGGTCTTTCGGTCGGCCATTGGACCGGGGAATTTACGCCAAAACGTGGCACGGGTCGCGTGCTAAGAACCACGCGCGATGGCGATCCAGTGGTACCCCGGCCATATGACCAAGGCGAGGCGCGTCCTCGCCGAGACGATGCCGAAGCAGGACGTCATCGTCGAGGTCTTGGACGCCCGCATGCCGCGCGCGAGCGAGAACCCGCTCGTGACGGAGCTGCGGGGAAACAAGCCTTGCATCAAGGTCCTCAGCAAGAGCGATCTCGCCGATCCCGAGATCACGAAAGCATGGCTCGCGCGCCTCGAGACGAGCGAGGTGGTGCTCGCGATCGCGATCACGACCGATCGACCCCAGGACGTGCGGCAGAAGATTCCGGAGCTGTGCAAGCGCCTGGCGAAGCACCCGAGCGGGCCCGGCAAGACGGTGCGCGCCATGATCGTGGGCATCCCCAACGTCGGCAAATCGACGCTGATCAACACGCTGATGGAGCGCAGGGTCGCGAACGTCGGCGACGAGCCCGCCGTCACCAAGTCGCAGCAGCTCGTCACGCTGAAGAACGGCATGACGATCTACGACAACCCCGGAATGATGTGGCCGAAGATGGAGGACGAGCAGGGCGCGTACCGGCTCGCTCTAGGCGGCGCCATTCCCGACAACGCGATCGACTACGAGAGCGTGGCGCTCTTCGGCGCGCGCTTCTTCCTCGCGAAGTACCCGGAGCGCCTCCTCGCGCGGTACAAGCTGAGCGCGCTCCCGGAGTCCCCTTCGGCGCTGCTCGAAGAGATCGGCAGGCGCCGCGGATGCCTGAAGAGCGGCGGGGTCATCGACATGCACAAAGCCGGCGACGCGCTGGTCCACGACTTCCGAGCAGGCGCGCTGGGGAGGATCTCGCTGGAGACCCCTTAGAGTTCCGACTCCGACTCCGACTCCGACTCCGACTCCGACGCCGACTCCGACTCCGACGCCGACTCCGACCTTGAAGCGTGGCGGCGGGATCCCTACTGTCTCGGCCATGTGGAAGTCCTTCCCTCACTCGCCGATCCAGAAGCTCACCGACAACCTGTGGCGCGTCGAGTCGGAGATGGAGCGCCCGCCGATGCGGCGCGCGATGGACATCGTGAAGCGGCCCGATGGCGCGCTCTGGATTCACAACGCGGTCGCCCTCGACGACGCCGCGATGAAGGAGATCGAGGCGTGGGGCACGCCGACCGTGCTCCTCGTGCCGAGCGGATATCACCGGATCGATCCGGCGCGCTTCAAGGAGCGCTACCCCGCGATCAAGGTCTACGCGCCGAAGGGGGCGAAGAAGAAGGTCGCCGAGAAAGTGGCGGTCGACGGGACGTACGACGATCTCGCCGGCGGTGACGACGTCACGATCGAGCGCATCGACGGCGTCGGCGAGATGGAGGCGGCGGTGAAGGTCACGTCGGCCGACGGCGTGTCGCTGCTGCTGTGCGACGCGGCGTTCAACATGCAGCACCGCCCCGGCGCGCAGGGCTTTTTCTTGAAGCTCTTCGGGAGCACCGGCGGACCGCGCATCACGGGAATTTTCAAGCTCTTCGTCGTGAAGGACAAGAAGGCGTTCAAGGAGAGCCTTCTCCGGCTGGCGGCGACGCCGAACCTGAAGCGCGTGCTCGTGCAGCACGAGGACGTGATGACCGCGGAGCAGCTCCGCGCGGCCGCCGAGTCGATGTAGAGAGAGCCCGAGGCGTCTACCTCGTCGTCTGCTTCGTCTGGCAGCCGAACGCGATCGTCAGCTTGCCGCTGGTGCGATCGGCCTGCGCTGCCGCGCACGACGACGGGCAGAGCGTGATGCGCGTCGGCGCGTTCGGATCGTCGTAACGCCAGCCGGCGCCCGCCGCGCAGTCGGCGCTGTACGAGAGGACGGTCTCCTTGCCGTTCGCGGTGTACGCGACGTTGACGCGATCCTTGTCGATGACCTGACCGGCCGGCGCGGGCGGGATCGCGAAGTCGCACGTCACCGTCTGCGAGCGGACCTGTGTGAGCGCCGCGAGGAACGCCGCCTGCGTCGCCGCGGGGTTACCGACCGAGATCATGTACGCCTTGCTCGTCCCGCCGGCGGCGGCGATGGCGTCGAGGTTCGAGAGCGCCGGACCGACGCCGATGACGTACGTGGGAATGGAAGGCGTCCCCGTGAACGCCGCCTTCGCCGCCGCCGCGACGTGGGTGACGTCGTTCTCCGCGCAGCCAGGGACGATCGACCCGCTGACGTAGAAGCCGGGCAGGCCGTCGGTGACGAGGACGACGGCCGCCTTTTCGCCAACCCGCTGCGTCGCGGCTTGCTGCGCGTAGGCGATCGCACCACCGAGCGCGGGGAGCGTCGGCGTACCGCCCTGGGGTTTGGTCGACGTGATGGCACCCAAGATCTGCGCCGAGTCCGGTGTGAGCGCGACCTTCGGCGTGGCGTACGGCGCCGCGCACGTCGCGGTGAGGTCCCCGTCGGCGGGGAAGAACTGGAGCGACGCGTTGATCCCCTTGGACTGCGGATCGGCCCAGAACGACGTCATGCCGACGCTGAGCGGGTTCCACTTCACGGTCGGGTCGCCGCCCTCGGCGGGATCGCCCATGCTCCCGGACTTGTCGTACATGAAGACGAGATCGACCGCCGCGAGCTGCGCGTTGGCGGTCGATGTGACGCACGCGGCGCCGGTTCCGACAGGATCGGTCGAGAAGCCGGGCGTGTTGCCGCCGCCGCTACCGGTCGGCGGATTTGCGTTCGGATCGGTCCCCTCGGGGAACGTCGAGGTGCTGCTCCCGCCGCACGCGGCGGCGAGGAGCGGCAGGCCGAGAGAGAGCGAAGCGGCAATGCGAAGATGGTTTTTCATGGCGATCTCCTTCGTGCTCACGGTTCCACCGAGACCCAGGCCGGGAGCGCCGAAGGCGTGTAGGGGTGACCGGCGTTGGCCGGATGGATTTGGATGTTGCCGCCGACGAGATCGCCCTTCGTCTCGTAGACGACGGTGCCCGACTGGTTCGCGCCTGCGACCTTGCGGAGCGTGAAGTGGTAGTGGTCGGCGACGCCCTTGTGCGCCGAGAGGTTGCCGGGCTCGCCGTGGTCCTCGGCGACGACGTCGAACCAGTAGCCGTCGGCCCACGCGCCGTTCGTGAAGAAGCGCGCGTCGCCGCCGAAGTAGACCTGGTTGATCGCAAACCCCTTATTCTTGCCGCCGGGATTGCCGGGACCGGGGCCCGGCGCGACGCGGCAGACGAGGTAGCTCACCTTGCCGTGCGCCTTCGACTTCGTGCCGTGGTCCTGGTGCTCCCACTCGCCGCGGATCGCGCCGCTCTTCATCGGCATCCCGTTGCCGCCGAAGCTGTCCTTGCCGTCGGCGTCGACGACGAAGCCGCCGCCGGTGATCCAGCAGCCGCCCTCCGCCGGGGGCTTGCAGTCGCTCTCGGTGCTCGCGTCGGGGACGCACGCGCCGCACGCCGACGGGTGGGTGCCGGGGAGGCAAACCGGGGGTTTGGTGCACGTGACCTTGCCGCTCTCGTCGGTCTCGCACTGCCAGCCGCCGCCGCTGTGGTCGGTGCCGCCGGAGCTGCTGTTGCCAGAAGAGCCGCCGCCGTTGCCGCTCGCTCCGCCGCTGCTCGCGCCGCCGCCGTGGCCGCTGCTGGCGCCGCCGCCGTTTCCGCTGCTGCCGCCGGGGGGAGGTCCGTGACCCGTGTAACCGCCGCCGTCGCCGGTGCTCCCGCTGCTGCCTGTGCTTCCGCTCGACGACGCGTTGCCGCTCGCGCCGCTGCTCGACGATGCGTTGCCACTCGCGCCGCCGCTCGACGATGCATTGCCGCTCGAGGCGCCGCCCGAGGACGCGTTGCCACTGGAGCTCGTACCGCCGCTCGTCGTGCCGCCGCTGGTGCCACCGCTCGTCGTACCGCCGCTGGTGCCGCCACTCGAACTGCCACCGCCGTCGCCGGTGCTCCCGCCGCAGCCGGTGCACTCGGGACAGTAATCGCAGATGCCGCCGGGGGGACCGTCGCTCGTGCCGCCGCTCGTCGTGCCGCCGCTCGTCGTGCCGCCGCTCGTCGTGCCGCCACTCGTCGTACCGCCCGAGCCATCGCCGGTGCCGTGCTGGCCTGGCTCGTCGAGACGCACGTGACGCGCTCTCCACCGCCGGGGACCGGGAGCATCGAGCACGACCACTGATCGCTCTTGTCGTCCGTGTTCTTCGAGCACGCGAACGCGCCCGCTGCGACGGCGGCAATCCAGAAGATGTGAAGGCTAGAGCGCATGGTGGTGTGTCTCCTCGACCTCCTGCAGTGCACCCGCGATGCCGGCGCGAACGGGGATCGCGACGGGCGAGTGACCACCCCACCGCCGATCTGGCGTGATTTACGGCCGAATGCGCGCGCTGGTCACGGTAGAACCCACACGCTGACAACACCGGCGTTCTGGCCGAGTGCGGCCCAGACTGTGGCCTCTCGGCAGCGGATCTTCTCTTCCCCACCCCGCGATCCTCAGGAATGATGACGGTTCCATGCCGCACACGCCGCTCGACCCCAAAGCTCTCCCCCTCGTGTCCGAACGGCGTCGCGTCGCGAGCCAGCTCAAGGACGACGCCCTCGCCGCAATGCAGCGCAACGAGCCGCTGGTCGCGTCGCTCTGCATCGCCGACGCGCTGATGCTCTTTCCGAACGAACGTGAGCTGCTCGACGTGATCGATCGGCTGGTCCTCGGCGCGCAGGATCCGCTGGGGCTCTTTCCAGTCGCGACCGGCGCCATCCACGTGGCCACCGCGGCAGCGCGAGCGCGGGCGCTCTACTTGCAGCGGCGTATGGCCGACGCCGTCGAGCTCATCGGGCTCGTGATCGACGTGGCGCCCGAGCTCGAGTACGTCGACTGGATCCGCCGCTGGCTGACGCCGCAGTTCGTCCCGCAGCTGACGTGGGAGCGGATCCTCGAGTCGATCGTGAAGCCGATCCTCAACATGGCGATCGACGTGCCGGTGCCGCCGGCCGCCGACGATCCGCGCTTGCCGAACCTACGCTCGGCCGCGCCGATCTTCGATGTGCTCATCCCCGCCTTCCCGAACGAAAAGATCTTGTTCGGCGGCGCGGCGATCGTGCGCCGGCGCTTGGGCGACACGGCGGCGACGCTCGCGATCGCCGAGGAGGGGGTGCGCCGCTTTCCTCAAGACTGGAGTCTGCGCACCGCGCTCCTCAACGCGCTGCGCGACGCGAAGCGCCCCGACGAGGCCATGCAACAGGCGCAGATCGCGATGCAGATCGATCCACAGGACTTCTCGCCGCTGCACGACGCGGCGTGGGGCTTCGCGGACGCCGGGCGCCTGGACGTCGCCGCCAACGTCTTCCAGGACGTCGCGCAGCGCTCCCCCAATTATCCGACGATCGACGCCTGCGTGCATTATACACGTTTTCGCGCGTACGGGAGCGAGCAGGACCGGCACGCGCTCCTCATGCTGCGCGAGCGGCGCTACTGGGACGACGCGGTGGCGCGGATGGCCAACGAGATCGATCCGCCGGTCTGGTACTTTACGGCGCTCCCGGGGCCGGCCGACGCGTCGGCGCGGTACGCCCGCATGATGATCTCCGAGCTCGCCGAGGTCCTCCACTGCTGCGGACAGGGGGCGAGCATCGGCGTCACGATCCAGTCGAAGTACCCGGAGTCGCCGAGCGCCCTCATCGCGTTCGACGTCGGCATGCGCGCGGTCGGTGCCGGCAACGCGCGAATGGGCGTCGAGATTCAGCAGGTGCAGACGCCGGACCCGCGCGCAGACAAGGGGCGCGTCGACTTCCCTGCGTTCACGTTCCAAAACGGCGAGATTCGCCCCATCTTCACGCAAGGCGAGCCCAACGCGCAGAACGCCGTCGGCGGGATCGCGTACCAGCTGTTCCGCAAGGACGTGTGGGATCCCGCAGCGCGCGCGATCGCGCAAGCCGCCGGGCCGCAATCGGCGCGCGCGTTCTTGTCGGTGCTCACCAACCCGCCGCCGCCTCCCCAGGATTTCGGCGGGGTGATCTGGACGTACCGGTGCCAGCTCGCCACCGCGGTCATCCTCTCGCACCTCGGGCCGTGGGAGACCGGGCCGGGGCGCGCCGCGCTCTACTCGCTCGTGTCGGGCCCGTCGGACTGGCTCACGATCGCCGGGATCACCGCCCTGGCGTGGCGCGCGCAGGACGCGCCGAACGTTCGCGTCGAGGTCGAGGGGGCGTTCGGCTGGCTGCGCAGCTTGATTCCGGCCGAAGGCTTCACGCCGTGGGAAGGGGCGCTGGTCGACGCATGGCTCGCGCTGGGCAACCACCCCGAGCACGTGCGCGCCGATTTGCAGGCGTGGAGCGATCGCTACGAGGAGACGTTGTCGCAGAAGAACGTGGTGCGCACGCTGCGGCGCTACGGCGGCCTCACGATCGAGGAGTACGCGCAGTTCTCGGTGGAGCGCGACAAGCTCCAGGGCGGCCTCGCGTATGGCGGGGTCGGCGCGGCGATGGCGGCGGCGTTCACCCCTTCGCCGCAGATGGTGGAGCTCTGTCGCAAGTTCAACGTGCCGAACCCCGGCAAGCCGTTCGTCGACGAGTGGCAGCAGGCGCTCAACGCGAGCTCCGACCTGATGGACGAGTTCATCGAGGCGAAGAGGAGCATCGAGCTCGGGGCGATGGGGATCACCGGCGCCGAGAAGGACGCGCTCGACGAGATCCGCGACGGGAACATGGACATGCACCTGCGGATGGCGCAGGCGCAGGAGGCGCAGCGGGTGGTCGCGCAAGGGGGCGGCGACTCCGGCGATCCCGATCCGGTCGTCTTCCCGAATCAGCGCGTGGCAAAGCTGAGCGACTACGTGCGCATCCTCAAGGGCATGCAGACCGGCAACATGATGGGCGCGCTCGCGCAGTACGGCCTCGACATGATGTCGTACGGGCAGGTCGCGCAGGCGTGGGGCGCGAAGATGGCCGCCGATCCCGTCTTGACCGAAAAATTCTCGAAGATGATGAAGTGAAGACGTCGCGCGTGGCCCAGGCGTGCGCGGCGGCGTCGCTGTCCGCGGCGTCGATGGCGTGGGGCTGCGGCTCGACCGACGAGGCGACACCGAAGGACGGCGGCGTCGACGCGGCCACCGTGGACGCGACGACGGACACAGCCCCCTCGCTCGACGCTGGCGTGGACGCCGCCGTGCCGGACGACGCGATCGCCGACGCGACGCCCCACACGCGAGATGCGACGCCGCGCTTCGACGCGGGACCCGCGCGCATCGTCTTCTTCTCGAGCGCGCTCTACCCCGCGACCCTCGGCGGGCTCGACGGCGCCGACGCGAAGTGCCAAGCGCGCCGAGTGAGCCGCCGGGCAACGACCGCATGAGACGACGCTGAGACCGCCCGACGGCGCGCGGGCTTGCGCGACCACGTTGGGTGGGTCATGTTCCGCGGCCAATGCGCTCGTTCCACGCTCCGCGAGTTCTCTCCCTCCTCATGGCCATCGCGCTCATCGGCGCGTGTGGCGGTGGAGGCAGCGACGCCGCTGGGACGAGCAGCAGCAGCGGCGCCACCAGCAGCGGCGCGAGCAGCGGAGCCAGCGGCAGCAGCGGCAGCAGCGGCGCGAGCGGCAGCGGAAGCAGCGGGGCCAGCAGCAGCGGGGCCAGCAGCAGCGGCGCGAGCAGCGGAGGGTTCGAAGGCGGCACGGGCGACGCGACGTCCGACGCCGCGCCGTGCAGCGGCTGCGCGCGCGACTGGAGCAAATTCCCGCCCGTCGTGGAGGTCGCCTCCGCGAGCGAGCTCTGGGTGCTCTCCGACGTGCACGGCGACTACGCCGCGTTCACCAAGCTCCTCGTCGCCGCGAAGCTCATCGCAGCCGTCCCCGCGGCGCCCACTACGGTGACGTGGACGGGAGGCACGGCGTACGTCGTCATCGTCGGCGATCTCATCGACAAGGGGCCCGACGCGGTGGATGTCGTACGCCTCTCGAACGCGCTCGCGTCGGCGGCGGCGTCGGCGGGCGGCGGCGTGGTCGTCACGATGGGGAACCACGAGGCAGAGTTCCTCGCTGATCCGCTCAACAGCAAGGCCTCCGGCACGGATGGGATCGATCCGCAGCTCGCGAGCCTCGGCTTCACTCCGCAGGCGACCGCTGCCGGCCTCAACGACGTCGGCGCGTTCATTCGAGGCTTGCCGATGGCCGCGAAGGTGGCCGGTTGGTTCTTCGTCCATGGTGGCAAGACCGGCGGCAAGACGGTCGCGCAGATGTCGTCCGATCTGCGAATCGGCATCGACGGCGCCGGCTTCGGTGCGCCGGTGCTCTCCGCGGTCGACTCGATGCTCGAGGCGCGCCTCTCGGGATCCGGGCCGCAGTGGTGGGACGCGACGGGCAACGCGACCACGCTGCTCACGACGTGGACGCAGTCGCTCGGTGTGAAGCACCTCGTCATGGGGCACCAGCCGGGGAACGTCGGCTTCGCGGACGCGACGACCCGCGCGTCCGATCAGATGTTCCAGAAATACGGCGGCCTCCTCTTCCTCGTCGACACCGGCCTCAGCGTCGGCGCGGACGCCACGGGCGGCGCGTGGCTCCACGTGACCAAGCCGGGCGCCTTGGGCGAGGCGTTCGAAGAAGTGCTCCCGAGCGGCGCGACCAGGGCTCTCTGACCGGCGAAAAGGCGCGTACGCTCGGCTCCATGAAGGCCGTCCTCGCCGTCCTCGTCGCGCTCCTCTCGCTGTTGGTGGCAGGCCGCGAGGCGCGCGCCGGCGATTGCGCCGGCCCCGAGGAGTGTTGCAACACCGACCCGGCGAAGGTCACCGTGAAGCTCCCCGAGCTCATACGCGCGGGCCTGCGCATCACGCACATCCGCGAAGTGAGCGAGCGCAGCGCGTCGTGGAGCGGCGAGGTGTCGCTCGTGACGCGATGGCCGGCCGGCGGGCTGCGGCCGGAGCTCAACGTCCGCAACGCCTCCGGGGACACGTCCGCCGCGGTGGACGAGACGGTCCGCGTGGGCGACGACTGCTACCGCGAGCGCCGCTTCAGCGCCACCTACTCCAACTGGTTCCGCCTCCGGCGCTTCCCGTTCGACACCCAGGGCTTGAGGCTCCTCCTCGAAGAGCGCGCGCTCTCCGACGAACAAGCGACGTGGCAGCCCACGCTCTGGCCGAACGTCGTCGCGATCGACGCCTACCGCGAGCTCGGCGGGTGGCGCGTCCTCGACTACCCTTCCGCCGAGATCAAACGCTCCACGTTCAGCGCGTTTCCCGGCAAGAAGGGGCCGCGCCTCCTCGTCGTCACCTTCCCCGTCGCGCGCCTCTGGCAGTTCTATCTCACGCGCTACTTCCTCCCGCTGTTCCTCATCGTCGCGCTCGCGTACGGCCTCTTCTGGATCAAGCCCGACGATCTGGGCAGCGCCGCGTCGGTGGGCATCACGTGCATGCTCGCCATCATCGCGTTCCAGCTGACGCAAGCCGACACGCTTCCGCGCGTCGCGTACCTCACGCTCGCCGACCGTGTGTACATCGTCTGCTACCTCGCGACGGCGGCGGCGCTCGGCATGGTCTTGTGGGAGTCTCACGCGGTGACGCACGGCCGCGCCGAGGCCGCCCTCCGCCTCGACCAGCGCATGCGACGCTGGTTCCCCGTCGCATTCGTGGGCCTCGTCGGCGCGAGCGTGATCGGCGGCTGGTCGTCCCACGCCGACGATCCCGACGCCGACATCCCGGGCATGCTCCCGCCCCTGAGCGCTCCCGCCGGGGAAAAATGAGCCGTTTTGGCGACCGTGACGTCGTGGTCGCGGTCAGTAGTGGCGTTCGAGGACGTACCAGCCGAACGCGCGCAGCATGACCTTCGAGATCGAGTCGTCGAGGAGCGGCGCCGCCTTGGCCCACGCGTCCTCCACCAGCGCGCGCGCTTCGTCGGCGCAGGCCTCGATCGCGCCGCACGCCTCGAGCTTCGCGATCACCGACGCGACGACCGCCGGCTCCTTGGGTTTGCCCTGCATCGTCTTCCACACCCAGGCGCGATCGGCCTCGCCGAGGCGTCCGAGCGCCTTCGCGACCGGCAGCGTGATCGTGCCATTCGCGATGTCCTCGCCCGCCGACTTCAGGTTCCCCTTGAAGCCACGGAGGTTCAAGACGTCGTCCACGATCTGGAACGCGAGGCCCAGCGCCTCGAAGAAGCGCCCGACTGCCTCGACCTGCTCGTCGGTCCCACCGCCTGCGATCGCGCCCATGCGCGCAAGCGATCCGGCGGGCGCTGCGGTCTTCAGGCGGTGCGTCGCGAGGATGCGGGATTCGAGCGCCCGCGCGTCGCCGCTCGCGACCACGTCGGGGAGGAGATCACCGGGTCCGTCGAGGTCCATGGCCTGACCGGCGTGCCCGGCGCGCATGCTCTCGAAGTAGAGATCGTAGAGCTTCAGCTTCTTGGCGTCCGAGATCTCGTTCGAAAAGAGGAGCTTCTGCGCGAGAAAATACGCGGCGGTGCCGGCGTTGATGGCGATCGGCTCGCCGTAGATGACGTGGCACGTCGGCTTGCCACGCCGCACCGTCGAGTGATCCTGCACGTCGTCGACGATGAGCGAGCCGACGTGGAGCAGCTCCGGCATCGCCAGCCACTGGACGAATTTTCGCGAGTCGCCGTTGACGACGTCGCAGCACGCGAGCGCTGCGTACGATCGCCAGGACTTCCCGCCGCGATCGGTGATCTCGCGAATCGGCGCGAGGAGGGCGCGCGAGATCTGGGGGAGGCTCACGCCATCCATGTAGTGCTCGCGATCCTTGGACGCGATGAGGGCGCGGGCCTCGTCGTGGGTCGGCTCGAGCGGCAGGACCGCGCGGACGGACTTTCGCACCTCTTCGCCGACGGCGCCGAAGTAGTCGTCGAGATCTTTGATCGGCTCGAAGCCGCTGCGCTCGAGGTAGCCGAGGCCGGTGACCGCCTTGCCGCCGAGCGTGCCGGTCACCGCGACGCGTCCTTCCCAGAACGCGGGCTTCGAGATGACGGTGATGAGCTCCTGGTCATCGAACGCGGCCGACACCTCGAGGGAGAGCTCCGCCTCGGGGACGTCGAGCTTCCACGCCGTCGGGTAGTCGTGGAACGTGCGCGTGCTCCGCCACGTGCGGCCGGGCGTGAGCATGACGCCGTGGTGCGAGCGCGCCGCGCCGGACGGATCGATGACGACCGCCCACTGCCACAGCACCTTGCCGTCCTCCGCGCGCACGAGCGAGTAGGCGCTGACCTCGGTGCCGCCCTCGAGCTGCGCGCCGATCCAGTTCCACGCGACGTCGACCGGCTTCTCCTTCTTCGCGCGCTCGGCTTGCTCCTTCGTCGGGCCGCCGAACTCGTGGTCGTACCAGCCGTTGCCCTTCGCGACGCGCAGCGTCTCGCCGCGGACCGTCACTGTGCCTGCGACGTCGCAGCGCGGCACGAAGTAGTAGAACATGTCCTCGCCGGCGTGGCCCTTCACGACGCCGTCGTCGCCGTGGCGGATCGGCGTCTTTTTCAGGGTGAACGTGATGTCGGCCGCCGCGCGCACGCGATCGTTCGCGACCTGGAGGCGGTAGGTGCCGTCGGCCTGCTTCTCGAAGCGCGCACCCGCGTAGTCGAGCTCGAGCCGGCCCTCCGCGACGAAGATGTCGCCGTCGAAGACGCGGTCGGGGCCCGGTATCTTGCCCCGCTCGAGCACCTCGGTCATGGCGCGGTTGAGACGCGGGTCGCGCGAGCCTTTGCCGCTCTTGATGCGCTCGATGCCCATCTTGGGCGCGCTCTTGTCGACGCGCGAGTCGGGGTAGTACGCGCTCGTCGTCACGTCGGTGAGCGCCCACGTCACCGAGTACGCGTACTCGGGCTTCGCGCCGGGCGCGCCGTTCGGCTTGCGGATCCGGAAGAACGCCGCGAAGAGCGAGAAGGGCCGTCCGTCCTCGGCTTCGAAGTGCGTGTTGACGTACCACCACTCGGTGGACGACGACCCGTGCGGGGGATCGTGAAGCGTCAGGTCGATGGGCCCCGGTTTCGGCCAGTCGGCAAAGGCGGCGCTCATGTGCTCCCATGGTGCCAGATCCGTGCCCGTCCGCACGCGCCTGGATATCGGGCGAGTGCGTTTCGTGAGGCGATCGCCCGGGCAGATTGTCGCGCGCGCCACCGCGTCGCGTCGGCTTCGGCAATCACGCCTTTGTCCACGGGCGCACGGATCCCGCGTAATTTTCCTTGCCGCGCGCGCGATCGAGCTTCTCGCCGAGGGTGGGCAGCGCATCGACGAACGCGACGCGGCGCGGCCTCTTGTGGGTCGCCAAGACGCGCGTCATCGACGTGTAAATTTCCGACTCGGCCACATCGCGGGCTGGATCGCGCTCGATCGCGCACGCCACGAGCTCGCCCCACTCGGCGTTGGGGACGCCGAACACGAACGCGCGCCGCACGCCTGGACAGCACTCGAGCGCGGCTTCAATCTCGGCGGGGTAGACGTTCTCGCCACCGGTCACCACGAGATCGACCCGGCGCGTGTGCACGTGGAGACGCCCCTCGTCGTCGAGCTCGCCGAGATCGCCGGTGTCGAACCATGCGCCCGGCGCGAGCGGCGCTTCGCCGAGGTACCCGTCCATCATCGTCGCGCCGCGCACGTGGATATGGCCGTCGACGATCGCTAGCTCGGTCCCGTCGAGCGGTCTGCCGCTTCCCGGCTCGGCGCTCCGGGGATCGCGCGGCGCCTGCGACGAAACCTGGGAACACGCCTCGGTGAGCCCGTACGTCGTGAGCGCGAGGACGCCGCGCGACGCGCACTCCGTGAGAAGCGAAGGTGGGCACGCCGCGCCGCCGACGAGGAGCGCGCGCGTTCGTGCGAGGACGTTCTTCGTGTCGGCCTCGAGGAGGCGTTTCAACATCGTGGGCACGACCGAGACGAGCGTGACGCCGTCCTCGATCGCCGCGAGGGTGGCGTCCGCGTCGAAGCGCTCGTGCAGGACGATCGTGCGGCGCGCGGCGAGGCAACGCGTGACGATCGACAGGCCGCCGACGTGGCAGAGCGGCATCGCGAGGAGCCAGGCGTCGTCGTCGCGCCACCCGAGGTTCTTCGCGCTCGCGTCGGCGCTGGCGAGGAACGCCGCGCGCGAGAGGATGGCCCCCTTGGGGCGCCCGGTGGAGCCCGACGTGAAGAGGACGGCGAGCGGATCGTTCGGCGAGGGCGGGGGCTGCGCGGGCGCGATGGGGCCGTGGGACGCGCGATCGGCGAGCTCGTCGAGATCGTCCTCGAGGAACGTGCGCACCGGCGTCGACGCGCGGATGAGCGTCTCGGCTTCGGTCGCGACGAGGCGCGGATGGACCGGCACCAGCGTGGCGCCGAGCTCCAGCGTCGCGAGGATCGCGAGGAGCGTCGGCTCACGCGTCGTCCCCCACATCGCCACGCGCGCGCGCGGGACCACGCCGCTCTGACGGAGGACCTCGGTGACGCGCCCGACCCGCTCGCCGAGCTTCGCGTACGAAACGCGTTCGCCGCCGGGAAGGACAAGGGCAGTGCGGGCGTCGGCGTCGCGCGCGGCGGCGAGGGCGCGGAGGCGCATCACCGCTCAAATAGCCCGAAGGCTCGGCGAGGTCGAGCTACTTGCAGAGCGCGACGCCGAGCCCCGGCGCGTGCGAGACGACGCGTCCGCGGTCCGCATGGACGAGCTGGGGCACATCGGCTTCGCCGAAGAGTCCCAGCGACGCGTGGTGGTCGAGGCCGCATGCGAGCGGCGGGCGCGCGAGGGGGAGGGCGAGGGAGAGCGCGAGCTCGCACGCGGCCGCGAGGGCGACCGGTCCGTCGAAGAGGTGCGTGACCACCACACCCTTCCCCGCCGCGAGCGCGCGCATCGCAAGATCGCGCCCGGCGTGGAGACCGTAGAGCTGCGGCTTGACGACGAACGCCGCGCACGCCGACGAAAGAAGCCGATCGGCGATGCGTGCATCTTGCAAAGATTCGTCGGCGCCCCACGGCACCGGGCTCGCGGCGAGGGCGAGCAGGGCTTCGCCCGACGTCGGCTCTTCCACGAGCTCGGGCGCGAAGGGCGCGACGTCCCGAAGAAGCGTGGCCGCGCCGTGCACGTCGAAGGCGCCGTTCGCGTCGAGGCGCAGGCGCACGGCCGGACCGACCGCGTGGCGCAGGCGCGCGAGGGCCGCGAGCTCGATGTCGCGCGCCCGCGTGCCGATCTTTGCCTTCACCGTCGTCACGCCGCGCTGAATCAGGTCCATTGCGCGCGTCTCCATCTCGGGCGACGCGAGATCGACCAGCGCGGACAGCGCCACCTCGTCCAGCGCGCGACCTCCCGCGAGGCCCGCGAGCACCGACGCGACGCTGACGCCCGCGCGCTGCGATGCGAGATCGACGAGCGCGGTCTCGAGCGCGAACCGCGCGCACGGCACTCCCGCGAGGGCCTCGTCGAAGCGCGACGCGACATGAAGCGCGTTCGGATCGACCTCCCGCGCCACCCGTTCGAGCGCACGCGCGCAATCGTCGACGCCGTCGGGCGAGTAGCCGGGGAGCGGCGTGGCCTCGCCGTGGCCGACCCGACCTTCCGCGTCGCGAAGTCGAAGGATCACGCCGCGCCGATGCGTCCAGGTACCGCGCGACGTCGTGATCGGCGACGCGAGCGCGATCTCGCCGTAGACGAGCTCGAACGCGGCGTTCATCGCATCGCGAGGCCGGCGGCGAAGAGGACGCTATGGAAGAGGAGGAGTCGTGCCGTCGAGGCGAGCGCGCGGTTCAACGTCGGTCCATCGGTCGACCGCGCGACCGTGCGCGCGAGGCCCACCGCGATCGGCGCCGTGAGGAGCGGCAAAAGCACGAACGGCCCACCCATCCCCGCCACGACGAGCGCGATCGGGACGGCGTACGCGGCGACCGCGAGGACGACGTACTCGCCCACGCCGAAGCCGCGCCCGAACCTCACTGCGAGCGTGCGCTTGCCGACGCGGACATCGGTCTCGCGATCGCGGACGTTGTTCACGACGAGCACGCACGTCGCGAGGCACCCGACCGGTACCGCCGCGAGCCACGCCAAGAGCGGCACGCCCCCGGTCGCCACGAAGGCGGTCCCACACACCGCGACGAGCCCGAAGAACACGAACACGAACACGTCACCGAGCCCGTGATAGCCGAGCGGAAACGGCCCGCCGGTGTACGCGATCGCCGACGCGATCGAGGCGAGGCCGATCGCGACGATCGGCCACCCGGCGACGTTCGTGAGGTAGACGCCCACCACCATCGCGAGCGCGAAGGCCACGACCATCCCGGCGCGCACCGCCGACGGCGAGAGGAGCCCCGCCTGCGTGACGCGGAGCGGCCCAAGACGATCGGGCCCGTCCGCCCCCTTCTCGTGATCGAAGACGTCGTTCGCGAGGTTCGATCCGATTTGGAGAAAAATCGCCCCGAGCAGCGCCGCGACGATCGCCCCTACGCGCGTCGCACCTTCGCGCGACGCGACCGCGGCCCCGACGAGCACCGGCGAGAGGCCCACGGTGAGCGTCGCCGGCCGGATCGCGAGGATCCACGCACGCAGCGATCCAGGCGCCGCGCGCGGCGACGCCTCCATGCTCGCCGCGGGGCGCGCGCTCACGGCAGCCGCTTGAACCGGCCGAAATTGGGCTTCCGCTTCTCGAGGAACGCCTTCTTCCCCTCTTTGCCCTCCTCGGTCATGTAGTAGAGGAGCGTCGCGTTGCCGGCGAGCTCCTGGAGGCCGGCCTGACCGTCGCAGTCGGCGTTGAGCGACGCTTTGATGCAGCGGAGCGCGAGGGGGCTGTTGTAGAGCATCTCTTTGCACCACTTCACCGTCTCGTCCTCGAGATCGGCGAGCGGTACGACGTGGTTCACGAGCCCCATGTCGAGCGCTTGCTTGGCGTCGTACTGGCGGCACAAAAACCAGATCTCGCGCGCCTTTTTCTGGCCGACGATGCGCGCCATGTAGGAGGCGCCGTAGCCGCCGTCGAAGCTGCCGACCTTGGGACCGGTCTGGCCGAAGCGCGCGTTGTCGGCGGCGATCGTGAGATCGCACATCATGTGGAGGACGTGGCCGCCGCCGATCGCGTAGCCGGCGACCATCGCGACGACCGGCTTGGGGAGTGTGCGAATCTGGCGCTGGAGATCGAGCACGTTGAGGCGCGCGACGCCGTCCTCGCCGACGTAGCCGCCCTCGCCGCGGACCCGCTGATCGCCGCCGGAGCAAAAGGCCTTGTCGCCGGCGCCGGTCAGGATGACGACGCCGACGTCGGAGTCGTCGCGCGCGTCGTTCATCGCGCGGCTCATCTCCACCACCGTGCGCGGGCGGAAGGCGTTCCGGACCTCGGGGCGGTTGATCGTGATCTTCGCGATGCCGCCGAGGGGCGTCGCCGGATCGTCGTCGCGGGGGAGGAGCACCTTCTCGTAGACGATGTCCTCGTAGCCCTTGGCCTTGCTCCACTCCATCTTCGTGCTCTTCATGGCTCGCGTGCTCCTGTTTGTACCGTGCGAAGGATCGAGGCCAGCGCGCGTGGCGCTTCGAGGCCGACGTCATGACCGGCGCCGCCCACGGCGGTGTGCAGGCACGACGGGGCGCGTGAGAGCGCCAGCCGAGCGAGGGCGGTGAACTTGTCGTCGCGCGCGCCGGTCACGAGGTGAACCGGCACCTCCGACGCGGCGAGCGCGTTCCAGAGATCCGGCATCGCGCCGAGGCCGAGGGTCCGCTGCGCCCACGCGAGCGCGGCGGGGACTTGCGCGAGCCGCTCGTCACGACGACGCGCCCGCACGGCCTCGGGGAGCGCGCGCTGCGTGTCCCAGATCGGCAGCTTCTCCCACGCGTCCACGAAGGATGCGAGGTCCTTCGTCTCCAGATCGCGCGCCAGCTGCTCGTCCCATGCGCGGCGCGCGCGCCGTTCGGTGTCGTCCGCGAGGCCCGGGTGCAGGCCGACCGCGACGAGCGACGCGACCCGCGCGGGATGCCTCGCGGCGATGCCGAGCGCCACGCGCGCACCCATCGAGTAACCGACCACATGGGCACGCTCGGGCAAGCGGGCCGCGAAGGCGTCGACGGCCTCCTCGAAGGACGTGCACGATGCGCGGCCGCGGAGCGAGCGGTCGCCGTTCGCGATCTCTCCGACTCCAGGGATCCACGGGCGCACACCGTGGCCAGGCAACGCGACGGCCAGCGCCTCGCCGCGCGGCTCGAGGAAGCGCACGACCTCGTCCCACGCCGCCGGCGCGCCGAGAAATCCGTGGAGGAGGATGGTCGGGATCACGAGACCCTCGCTTGCCAACCGTTCCACACGCGCGCACGCCGGGCGGCTCCGTTGGGCTCGACGATCGCCTCGATCACGAGCGGCGCCTCTCCGGCCATGGCTTCGGCGAGCGCGGCGGAGAGCTCGTCGGGCGTGCGCGCGGCGCGGTGCGCGATCCCGAACGCGGCGGTGGCGTGTTCAAGGGCGAGGGGTTCGGGGGTAACGAAGAAGCGCTCGAGCGTCGCGGCGTCAGTGGCGCGCGCGATGGGGAGCTGCTCGAAGATCCGGCCACCGCCGTTCTGCACGACCACGATCGCCAGCGGCCCCTTCACGCCGCGCACCGCAGCGAGGCCGCCGACGTCGTGCAGGAACGCGAGGTCACCGGTGAGGAGCGCGAGGCGGCCGGTCGCGACGCTGCGCGTGCCCGCGGCACCGGAGAGGAGGCCGTCGATCCCGCTGGCGCCGCGCTGATGGAGCACGCGCAACCGGGCGGGCGACGTGGATCGCGGAGGCGCATACAGGTCCACGTCGCGCACGGGATTGCTGTTCGAGACGATGAGCGTCCCGCCGTCATCGAGCGCGTCGACGAGATCGTGTGCGACGCGACCCTCCGTCAGCACGCCCGAATCGAGCTCCTCCTGAACGAGCGCGTATACGGCCTGGCTCGCCTGCGCGAGCGGCGCCAAGAGTTCGTTCTTCGACTTCGCCTCGGCCCACCCCAGGTGCGGGTCGATTGCGTTGCACAGTTCGTTCTCGTCGCCGCGAAGGATGTGCGTTGCGCCCCCCGTCGGATCGTTCCACCCGTGCGCGGCGATCACGGCGCGGACCGTGGGCGGGTGCTCGGTGAGGAACGTCGCGTACGCGCTCGAGGTGGGCGGCGCGCCGATCTCGAGGATGACGTCAGCCGCCAAGCGCGCGCGCCACGCGGGATCCCGCAGGATCGCGTCGAACGCGCCGAAAACGCGGACGCTCCGGCTCTCGACGCCGAAGAGGTGTTGGCTCGTGGCCTCGGCGAGGATCGGGAAGCCGGTGGCACGTTGGAGCGCGGCGACGTTGCCGCTCCGCGGGGAGCTCGACGGCGAGAGGCCAGATGGCCCGCACACGATGAGCCCGCGCGTCGAGCGCTTGCACGCCGCCGTCACCTCGGCGACGAGGTCGGTGTCCGGAGAGAGGCGCGGCGTTGCCGTACGCGGGGCGCCTGCGGCCATGAGGCGCTCCCACTCGTCCTCCCACGCCTCACGCGCGAGGCCGGTGACCGGCTCGAGCGGCTTTCGAAAGCGCGCGTTCACGTGGACGGGGCCGGGTGTCGGACCGCGTGCCTTCTCGACCGCCTGCGCGGCGACGCGCACGACGGCCCGCAGCGCCGCCGCCGAGGGATCCGGAAGTCCGAGCTCCGCGAACTGCCGAACGTACCCGCCATACAGCTTGATCTGATCGATCGTCTGCGGCGACGCGGCGTCGTACGCCTCCCAAGGGCGATCGGCGGTCACGACGACGAGCGGCGTGAAGCTCGCGCTCGCTTCGATGATCGCCGGGAAATAATGGGCCGCCGCGGTGCCCGACGTGCAGAGGAGCGCGCTCGGCTCTCCGGTCGCGCGCGCTTGCCCGAGCGCGAAGAACGCGGCGCTGCGCTCGTCGACGATCACGTGGCAGACGAGCCGCTCCTCGCGCGCGGCGGCGAGGACGAGCGGCGTCGAACGCGAGCCGGGGCTCACGACGAGGTGCTTCACCCCCGACGTCGCGAGTGCGCGCATGAAGAGGCGCCCCCACGCGACGTGGAGGTTCGAGGTCACGGCGCGACCCCCAAGGTCGCGAGCATCGTCGTCTGCTTGACCCCTGTCTCCTTGTACTCGAGGCCGGGATCGGAGCCCTCGACGATGCCGGCTCCGGCGAAGAGCCACGCGTCGGTCCCCTTCACGAGCGCCGAGCGAATGGCGACCGAAAACTGCCCCTCGCCCGCGTCGTCGAACCAGCCGACCGGCGACGCGTACCATCCGCGCGGCGTCGGCTCGTGCTCCGCGATCCATCCGCGCGCGCGCTCGCGCGGGAGGCCACATACCGCGGGGGTCGGGTGCACGGCGGCGACGAGATCGAGCACGTGCGTCGGCGCGCGCAGCGATGCGGTGATCGGCGTCCACAGGTGGTGGACCGCGCGCAGCGTGCGGACGCCCGGCGGGTACGGCGTGTCGACGTGATCGCAGAACGACGCCAGCGCCGCGCGGATCCCGTCGACGACGAGCGCGTGCTCGCGTTGATCTTTGTCGCTGGCGATGAGCTCGCGCTCCTCTCCTTCGTCGCGACGCGGGATGGAGCCGGCGAGCGCGTCGACCTCCACGCGCAGGCCGCGCAAGACGGCGAGGCGCTCCGGCGTCGCGCCGAGGAAGACTCCGCCCTCGCGCTCGACGGCGAAGCGCGTGCACGTCGGCTCGAGGCGGCGCATGCGGCCGAGCGCCGCGGGAAGATCAATCGGCGTGCTCAGCGTGACCGCGCTCCGACGCGCCGTGACGACCTTCTCGAGCTCGCGGCTACGGATCGATCGCAGCGCGCCCTCGACGAGCTCATCCCAGACCGTGCGCTCCATCTCGACGAGGCGCGCGCCGTTCGGGGCCGGCATCGTGACGCGCTCCGGCGCCTTTTCGAGCGCATGGAGCACCGTCGCGAGCCGGTCCTCGGCGCCGCGCAGCTCCCCGGCGGGCACGGCGACGCGCACGAACGCCGCGTCCTTCGACACGCAGTACGTCCAGCGCGGGAGCACGAAGCTCGCGTCGGCGAAGCCGGTCCACGGCGGCGGCGCGACGCCTTGCGGCTGGAACGAGAGTCCGCCGAACATGCGCATCTTCGGCGCGACCCCTTGGTCGAGGTCGAGGAGCGACGCGAACACGCGCGCCGCGGCGTCACGCGTCTGCTCGAAGCGCCGCTCGCCCCACGCCTCCACGCGCGCGGCCGCGCCGCGACCCGCGAACGACCACCCCTCGCCGGCGTCCCAAAGCATGCGCTCGCCTTCGAGCGGCAGGCCCAGGAACGCCTCCGGCCGCACGCGCGGCGCGGGCCGGGTGAGCACGCAGATGGCGTCAGCTGCGAGCATCGGGCTCCTCCGTCGCCGGGGTCGCAACGTAGAGCGTCGCGACCCCGAACGTGAGCGGCTCGGCCGCGAGGACGCGAAGGCCAGAGCTCTCCATCAGCGCCGCGAACTCCTCGCGCGGCGGGAACGCGGCGATCGACTTCTCCAGGTACCGGTACTCGCGGGCGCCGGATAGCGCGGCGCCGATCGCGGGGACGAGCGTGTGGATGTGCCAGCGCGCGAGCGACCCGAGGACCGGCGTCGTCGGCTCGGCGAGCTCGAGGATCACGACGCGGCCGCCCGGCCGCACGACGCGCGCCATCTCGCGGAGGGCCTTGGCGCGATCGGGCACGTTACGGATCCCGAACGAGATGCTCGTCGCGTCGACGCTCGCGTCCGGCGCGTCGATCGCCTGCGCGTCGCCGACCTTCAGGACGACGCGCCCCTCGAGCTCCGCCGCCTTCACCTTGACCTCGCCGACCGCGAGCATCTTGGTCGACGGATCGAGGCCGAGGACGTGGACCTGAGGATGCGTCTTCGCGGTCAAGATCGCGAGATCCCCGGTGCCGGTGGCCAGATCGATCGCGCGGGCGGCGTCCGCAAGG
Organism: Polyangiales bacterium; assembly: GCA_038231275.1. Lineage (GTDB taxonomy): Bacteria > Myxococcota_A > Polyangia > Polyangiales > Polyangiaceae > JANYHK01. Next base: position 246,092 of record JBBRLQ010000005.1, on the reverse strand, counting down.
TTCATGGCGCGCACGGCCTTGCGCCGCCAGCTCTGGTCGATGCCGAGCGAGATGACGCGGTTGACGAGATCGTACTTGTCCGCGATCGCGTCGAACATCTCGCCGCTCCCGCCCTTGGCCTGCGGCGCGTTCACTTGCCCCTCCCGACGAGCTCGATCGCGGTGTGCTCGAGCGCTTCCCGCGCGATGCACCGCCGCAGGCCGGACAAGCTGCCGACCGCCTGCGTCGAGAGGCGCGCCGCGAACGCGCGGGCTTCGTCGATCGCGCCCGTCCTCGCCAGCGCCTCGGCCACCGCGGCGCCGGCCGACGCCAGGTGCGCGTCGTCCTCGGCCTCGCACGCGGCGCGGACGATCGGCATCAGCTGCGGTTCACGCTCGAGGGCGATGAGGAGCGGATACGTCGTCTTCCCTTCGCGCAGGTCCGAGTACACGCTCTTTCCGAGCGCGCCGGCATCGCCCGCGACGTCGAGGAGATCGTCGACGATCTGGAACGCGACCCCGAGCTTGTCGCCGTACGTCGAGAGCGCGCGACACGCGTCGTCGTCGAGCCCACCGGCGCGACCACCAGCGGCGAGCGCCCAGCGGAAGAGCGAGGCCGTCTTGCCCTCGACGATGCGCATGTACACGCCCATGCTCGGATCGAAGCGTCCACGGCACGCGAGCTGAAGCGACTCGGCGCCGAGCATCTCGGTGAGGACCGCGAGCACGCCGTCCATGACGCCCGGCACACCTGCGCGGTGGATCCTGCGCAGCGCCTCCACGAGGAGCCAGTCGCCGCCGAAGATCGACGCGGCGTTGCCGTAGACCATTCGCGCCGTCGGCTCACCGCGGCGCTTGTCGCCGAGATCGACGACGTCGTCGTGGAGGAGCGTCGCGGCGTGGACGAGCTCGGCCGAGACGGCGATCTCGCGCGCGGCGTCGCTGAAGCCGGTGCCGACGCGGGCGGCGAGCGCGACGCACATCGGGCGGAGGCGCTTGCCCTTGAGGCGCAGCAGGTGACGCACGCTCTTCTCGACCGGCAGCTCGCGTGTTCCGCCTTCGCTCACGACCTCCAGCGCGGCGTCGATGACGCGCATGTCGTCCTCGACGCAGCCCAGCAAGGAGCCGAGGCGCGAGGGCGTGCCGTCCACGCCGCGGACCCTGCAGACGTCGGCCAGACGGGCGAGCACGTCGTCGTGCGCGGGCTCCCGCGCGTCGCTGCGCACTTCGATCGAGCTGGACACCATGAACCTCTCCCCTCGGGCGTTCGGCGCCATGACGCCGTGCGTCGTCACATCTCACGAAAGCTTCAAAAACTACTGAAACTTCCTTAGCGTCGGCTCCGGCCCGGGTCAAGGCGCGGGCCTGTATAGTCGGGGAATGCTCCACGCGTACCCGACGCAGCTCGCGAGCTATGTGCGGAACGTATGGGGCGAGGACACCTCCTGCCTCCCCTCGCCGGCCGCGCTGGAGGCGCTGATTTCCACGGCGTACCAGGCGAGCCTCCTCTTCGACGAGCTGCGCCCGGTCTCATTCCGCCTCTTGTACGGCCCGCCCAGCCGGCTCCCCGAGAACGGGCACCCGCCGACCGGCCTGCATCGCCTCCGCTTCGCAGAACCGCGGCCGTGCACCGCCGATGAGCTACGGCGGCTCTCCCCCGCGACCAAGTTCCACCGCGCGCTGATCGGCGTCGAGTCGCGTGGCGGGCGGCTCCAGCTCTGGGGTGTGATGCAATCGGGGACGCGCTGGCTCCAGAGCGCGCGCGGAGCACCGGGCGGCGGCCCCGACGTGCCGGAGGACGCGCTCGTCATCCGCGTGCATGGACCCGGGCGGCTCGCGATCGCAAAGGGTGACGTCACGCTCGCGGAGCTACGGCGCGGCGTAGTGACGGGGCCTGGTCTCGACGTCTTCGAGTCCAAGTGGCTCCCTGCCCGCTTCGCCGTCGTCCGCAAAGAGATCTTCGACGCGCACGAGCAGGCGCAGCGCGACGCCACCACGCCGTGGCGCCCCCTCGACGCCGCCGTCGTGAAACGCGTGTCGCAGCAGATGATCAAGCGCGTGATCACGACGATGCGCGACGCGCACCACGGCGGCACCGTCCTGTTTCTCCCGGAGGACATCGCGTCGAGCACGCCGTACCTCGCGCTGAAGTATGCGTTCTGCGACGAGGAGCCGCGGCGGCGCTACCGCACCCTCATCCTCGCGGTTCTGCGCGGCCTCGCCGGCGCGGAGGAAGCGTCGGGTCTCGCCGCGCTCGACGAGGCGGTGTTCGAGCTGGGGCACCTGATCGCCGCGCTCGCCGACGTCGACGGCGCGGTCGTCCTGACGAAGCGGTTCGAGCTCTTCGGTTTCGGCGCCGAGATCGCCGGACGTTTGCCCGAGGTCCACGACGTCGCCCGCGCGCTCGATCTGGAGGGCGTCCAGCGCGAGAGGGAGTCGATCGACGGCGTTGGGACGCGGCACCGCTCGGCCTATCGGCTCTGCACCGCCATCCCCGAGGCCGTCGCGGTGGTCGTGTCGCAAGACGGCGCGGTGCGCTTCGTCACGTCGCTGGCGGACGGCGGGCTCACGTACTGGGAGCACACTTCGGCGGGCTCCGTCGACGTGTGACCGTTCACGCTTTCGGGTTGGCGAGCCGACCCGCGAAGAGGACGTTGCCGGTCGCGCGGTCGCGCACGAAAAAGAGGAACGGGACGTCGAGGTTCACCTGACGATGAAACGCGATGGCGCTCGATTTTGCGACGGTGACGCCCGTGGCCGCCGCCGCCTCGGTGCCGGTCTCGTCGACGAGCACGAACGACTTGTGAACGACGTCACTCACGTAGAGGCGCTCGTCACGAACACCGGGCGCCGCCATCTTGGTGAGCTCGGCGGCGCCGGTGAAGAGGCGGTGGATGCCCATCTGCTCGAGATCGGCCTTCACGGAGCGCCCCCACGAGAAGGTGAACTTCGGCATCGCGAGACCGATCTCTTCCTTCTGCATGCCGGAGACCCAGCGGCCGAGCTCGTTCGCCGTGAGGGTGGACTCCAGCGCGTGGAGCCCGCCGTTCTTCGGGAGCACGACCAGCATGGAGAGCCCGCTGTCCTTGTACGGAAGCTCGACGAGCGTGGCGGAGTCGTTCTCGCCCACGGACATCGCGCCGGTGCGGTGCATCGTGGGGACGCGCACATCTCCGGAGGCGGCGTGGAACGGCGCGTCGAACGTCGCGGACTTGGAGAAGCCGTCGGTCCAGGTCCCCTTGAAGTAGACCGCGTTCGTGAGGACGAGGCGCGTCGACGAGTCCACCGATCGCGGCGGAAGTAGCTCGGGGATCTTGTCGTGCGTGGCGACCTTGACCCAGTCGTTGATCGTGAGGCGCGCGGGCTCGGCGTGCTCTTGGAAGTCGAGGCGCGCCGCCGAAGCGCCGTAGCCGTCTGCGGCGCGCTGCGCGAAGGTCGAGTCGATCGTGAAGCGGTCCTCGATCCAAAGGCGGTTGGCGATGGCGAGCTCCGCGCTCCCCGCCGCGCGCTTCCAGAGGAGCGCCTCGGTCTGCGCGTGCGTGACGTTACCGGAGGGATCGGCGTCGAGGTGCAGCGCAGCCACCATCTCCGCGAGCGTCTGGCCATCGGCGCCGAGCGCGGTCATGCCGAGCGCGCCGCGCAGGCTCGTGCCCGAGAAGAAGACGTTGCCGGCGTCGTTCGAGAGCACGTGCAGCGCGCCCATCGTCAGCTCGTTGCCGGCCGGATCGGCCGCGAGGCGCCCGCTGGCGGACGTCGGGGTCGACGCGCTGGCCGACGTGGGGGTCGGCGCGGCTTGGGCGGGGACGCTCGCCACGTTGCAGGCCACGCCAAGAAGTGAAAAACACAAGGGAGTCAAAAAGGTTCGAAGTCTCATGGTGCCTACTCTTACGCACGACCGCGCCAGACGATCTGGGCTCGCGCAGGGCTGCACTATAGAGTCTCTGGCATGGTCGCGCCCCTCCCCTTCCAACCCGTCGTTCTCGCGCCGGTTCCTCGCTTCGGACGCTTCGTCACCCTCGATCTCACCGACGCATCGCGTGCCGCCGCCACGCTCCGCGCGCTCGCCGGCGGCACGTCGATGGAGCGCACGGGCATCGGCATCGGCCAACCGCTCGCCCTCGCGCTCGGCAAGAAGATCCCGGGCCTCCGCTCGTTCCCGTCGGTCACCGGCGCGGGGGTCGCCTTTCCCTCGACGCAGGGCGCGCTTTGGGCGTTCTTCGCGGGCGACGATCCGGGCGACGTGCTCGATCGCGCGCGCGCGTTCGTCGGGCGCGCGAGCGCAGCGTTCGTCGTCCGCGAGGACGTGGGCACCTTCATGTACAAGACCGGCCACGATCTTTCCGGCTACGAGGACGGCACGGAAAATCCGAAAGGCGATCTCGCCGTCGACGCGGCGATCCTCCGCGGCGCCGGCGCAGGTCTCGACGGCGGGAGCTTCGTCGCCGCGCAGACGTGGGTGCACGATCTCGCCGCGTTCGCCAAGTTGCCCGACGGCGATCGCGACAACACGTTCGGCCGTCGCATTCTCGACAACGAAGAGATCGAGGAGGCGCCGGCCTCCGCCCACGTGAAGCGCGCCGCGCAGGAGGATTTCGATCCGCCCGCATTCATGGTGCGCCGCTCGATGCCGTGGGGCGACACGCAGCTCCACGGCATCTACTTCGTCGCGTACGGTGAGACGCTCGATCGCTACGAGCGCGTGCTACGCCGCATGGCGGGCCTCGACGACGGGATCACCGACGGGCTGCTGCGCTTCAGCCGCGCGAAGACCGGTGGATACTACTTCTGCCCGCCCGTCCGCGGCGCCGCGCTCGATCTGTCGTCGCTCGGCCTCTGAGCGAGTGGAGCGAAGCGCAGCGCTGCTGCTCCTCAAGTCTTGGGGAACGGCTCGCGGTCGGCCCCTTTGGGGTTCGACGCGTCGATGTCGTGGCCGTATTCGCGTGCGCCCGTCGACTCCACGAACGGCCCGCCGCTCTCCTCGGGCACCTCCTGGTCGAGGACGTCCTCGCCGTCGTACTCACCGGTCGTCGCCTGCTCCACGACCTGCTCGCCCATCGACGTCGCGAGATCGTCGGGGTGCTTGCCGCCGATGAACGCGCGATCGAGCGGTACGGTGCGCTCACTCTTGTGCGAGAGCGCCATCAAGCTCGCCGCGTACTCGGGGTCGAGGTGCCCGGCGCCATCACGGCGCGAGATCGGCGCCTTCTTCTTCGGCGCAGGGGCCACCGGCTTCGCTTTCGCCTTGGCCACCGGCTTCGCTTTCGCCTTGGCCACCGGCTTCGCTTTCGCATTTGCCGCCGGCTTCGCCTTCGCCTTTGCCGGCTTCGCCTTGGCTTTCGCTTTCGCCGGCTTCGCCTTGGCTTTCGCTTTCGCCGGCTTCGCCTTGGCCTTCGCCTTCGCGGGGGCTTTCCTCTTCGTCTTCGCCACCCGTTTGGCGGCGGGCTTCGGGGCCGCCCGGCGGGTGATGCTCGCCTTCTTCTTCGTCTTCTTTTTCGCCGCCGGCTTCTTCCTCTTCGCGGCGGAGGAGGTCTTCTTCACGGGGGCCTTCTTGGCGAGCTTCTTCTTCTTGGGAGCCATCACGCGCAAGCCTACGCCGGTTCGCGCCCGGGCGCACGACGCCGATTTCAGCCGTGATAGACGTGCGAGGCGCGGATTTTTCCACTCGCTGCGACGACCAAGACCTCGGCCACCATGTACTCGGGCTCGCCGGGATTGGTCCGCAGGTATTCCATGAAGACGCGATCGCCCATCGCCGTGAGGTGGCGCTCTTCATAGCGCAGCCGTGGCAATCGCTGCATCGCGTCGGCCCACCAGGCACGAAGGGCCGAGGTCCCACGGATTTCGCCGTTCGTCGCGGAATCCTTGGCGCGGAGCTTGGGGCTCGTGTGGACGGCGTCCGGCTCATACAGCGCCAAGAGGCCCTCGAGATCGCGGCCGTTGAAGGCGGCGAGCCACGTGCGCGCGAGGGCGACCAGGGCATCAGGCGATGCGCTCATTTCACGCGTGCTCCGCGTCCAGCTGCGCCTCGATGGCGAGCACGCCGTCGCTGAAGGCCTCGAGTCTTCGCTTGGTCATGTCGTTCGCCGGACGGTTGCTCTAGAGGACGCAGTGGCCGTTCTTGCAGAAGAAGCTCGACGGACACTCGCGGCCGCACTTCCCGCAGTTGTCGTCCTCGTTCTGGAGGTTGTGGCACTCACGGTCCCAGCCGGTCACGCTGCCCGACGCGTCGCCCGGGCACATCGTCTCCCCGGCCTTGCACGGCACGCATTTGCTCTCGTCGCACGAGGCGCGCGGACCGCAGTTGTGGCCGCACGCGCCGCAGTGGTTCGCGTTGACGCCGAGCCACGTGCAAAAATCGTCCTTCGCGTTGCACCGCGCGTTGCCCTTGCCGGGATCGCAAATGCACTTCTTGTCCACGCACTCTTCTTTGCTGTCCGAGTTGCAGTCGGCGCTCGTGGCGCAGGTGCCGCGAGGGCCGCGAAGGTCGGGCGGGGGCTTGGCGGCCGTCGGGGGCTTCTTGGGCTTGCCGTCGGCGGGCTGCGTCGCGCTCAGCGACGCGACGAGGCAACCGACGGCCGCGAGGACACCCATGAATTTGGCGGTGGATCGCTTGTGCATGGTCTCGTAGGACGGTCCTTCTCCTCGCAAACTTCACCCTTTGTCGCGCCGCCGCACGATTTCCCGTGCGTCTCAATGCCGTTTAGTAACTTCGGAGGTCACGCTACCGCGCGGCGTCGGGGCGCTTGCTGATCGTCCCCGCCCGCATCACCAGGCTCACGTGCTCGGTCTGCTTGATGTCGACGAGCGGATTGCCGGGCACGGCGACGACGTCGGCGAGCTTTCCGGGCTCCAAAGTGCCGGTCTGCGCCGCGATCCCGAGGAGCTCGGCGTCGATGCTCGTCGCCGCACGGAGCGCCGCGGCCGGCGAGAGCCCGTTGGTCGTCATGAGGACGAACTCGTGCGCGTTCTGGCCGTGCGGCGAGACGCCGGAGTCGGTTCCGAACCCGATGATCACGCCGCTCTTCACCGCCTCCCGGAACGTCGCGGTGTGGGCGGCGCGCGCGGCGCGGGCCTTGGCGCCGATGGCGGGCGGGAACGTCTTGGAGCGCTCCTCGTCGCCGGTCCAGTGACTCGCCATCAACGTGGGAATGAGCACCGTGCCCTTTCGCTTCATGAGCGCCAGCGTGTCGGGCTTCAGGAAGGAGCCGTGCTCGATCGAATCGACGCCCGCTTCGATCGCCACCTTCGCGGCGGTGTCGCCGTGGCAGTGCGCGGCGACCTTGCGGCCTAGCCGGTGCGCCTCGAGGACGATCGCCTGCATCTCCGCGAGCGTCATCTGCGGCGTGTCGACGGCGTCGGCGAGCGAGAGCACGCCGCCCGACGCGGAGATCTTGATGACGTCGGCGCCGTATTTGATCTGCTTGCGCGTGGCGGCCGCGCACGCCGCCGCGCCGTCGCACACGCCATCACGCGCGGGCTTCTCCGATTTATAGTCGCGCACGAGCGGCGGCGCGTCGACGTGGCCACCGGTGGCGCCGAGCGCGTGAACGGCCACGAGCATGCGCGGTCCCACCGCGATGTCCTTCGCGATCGCGTTGCGGAGGCCGAGATCGAGGCCCTCGTCCGAGCCGAGATCGCGCACCGTCGTGAACCCCGCGTCGAGCGTGCGGCGCGCGTAGGCCGCCCCGTAGAGCGCTTGCTCGGCGGGGAACCGCAGCTCCTCGTCGTAATGCTCCTTGTAGAAATTCGGCGCGAGCTCGTGGGTCAGGTGCGTGTGCGCATCGATGAAGCCGGGGAGGAGCGTTGCGTCGCCGAGATCGATGACCTCCGCGTCGGCCGGCGGCGAGAACGCCCCCGCCTTGCCGACCTTCGTGAGGAGCCCATTTTCCACCAGGATCGCGACGCCGCCGTCGGTCACCTTGTCGCCACGACCGTCGAACATGCGCGCCGCCTTGAGGAGGATCGCCTTCTTCTTCGGCATCGCCGTCGGGTCCATCGCAGGCAGCGGCGCCACGGCGGCAGTCCCCGGCGCTACGTCGGTCTCCGGCGCACGCGGTCCGCCCGGCGACGTGGGTGACGTGGGCGCACCGCCGCACGCGACGTGGGCGAGGACGAGAGAGGCGAACGGCAGGGAGACGCGCATGCTCATGCGCCGCACTGTAGCGAAGTTTCAGCCACCCGCGTCGGTCGCGACGACGCCTACTCGGACGGCAACCTCCCGAGCTCGACCCTGGGCCGCTTCGACGTCAGATCGCGCATTGCCTCACCAGGGGAGACGGGTCGGTGCGGGCTCCGGGGGCAAATCCTTCCAAGGATCCGCGTCGTCGAGCGCGGTCTTGCGTCGCTTGCCGCGCTGCGGGAGCTCGTTCGGATCGCGCGTAGGGCGAGGGCTCGTGTCGGCGGCGACCGGCGCGACCGGAGGGGAAGGCGCGGCGGCGGCGGGCGGCGGCGCGACCGGAGGGGACGGCGCGGCGGCAGCGGGCGGCGGCGCGTCCTGCGCAGGCGAGCCGATGGCGCCCTGGAGCACGTCGCGGTTCTGAGCCATTGTGGCGCGCGCCTCGATCGCCTTGGTGCGCGGCTCGAACGACACCTCTACGCCGCCGACGCCGCTTCCAACGACGACCCGCGTAGTTGCAGCGACCGCGAGGACCGCCGCCGCGGCGACCGCGACACCGACGATCCAAGATTTTTTCCGACGCGGAGCCGCGGGGACCGGCGACGTCGAGAGCACCGGGAGCGGCGCCACCTCCGCGAGATCTTCGTCATCGTCGTCGATGCGTGTCGGGCGAATCGAGAACCCGAGGCCCGCGTGCTCGCTCGAGGACGAGCGCGACGACTGGAGCGTCTCGATGTTCACCGGCGCGGCGTGGCGGCCTGCGCGCTCGACGATGGCTTTGAGGAGCGCGCGCTCCTTGGCGAAGAGCCGCCCCACGAACGCGCCCAACTCGGTCCGCTCGCCCGAGATCTCCGCGGCCGCGATGTACGCGTCGAGATCCCCCTTGAAGGCGTCCGCCGTCGGGTACCGGCCGTGCGGGGCGTGCGCGAGGGCGGTCACGCAGATGCGGTCGAGGTCCTCCGGGACGTCGGGCTTCACGGCGCGCGGCGAGGCCACGAACCGTCCGGCGATGAGCGCCGTCGCGATCTCGTTCTCCGGCTTGTTCCCCCAGTAGCGGGTCCCGATGATCGCCTCCCAGAGGAGCAGCCCCGCCGCGAAGACGTCCGCGCGCCGATCGATGGCCGCGCCCATGGCCTGCTCGGGCGCCATGTACCGGAGCTTGCCCTTCACGATCCCCTGCCGCGTCTCGTTCGCGCGCCCCGCCGCCTTCGCGATGCCGAAGTCGACGACCTTCACGTGGCCGCCGTACGTCAAAAAGACGTTTTGCGGGTTGATGTCGCGGTGCACGACGTTCAGCGGCGAGCCGTCGTAGTCGGCGAGCTCGTGCGCGTGATGGAGCCCCGCGAGCACGTCGGCGACGATCCGCAGCTGCGAGCCGAGCGGCCACTCTGCGCTGGCGACGCGCGCGCGCTGCTGTACGCGATAGAGCGGCTGCCCCTCCAGGTACTCCATCGCGAGGTAGTAGGACTCGCCCACGACCCCAACCTCGAAGAGCTGGACGACGTTCGGGTGGTTGAGCCGCGCGGAGATGCGCGCCTCGTCGAGGAGCATGCTGACGAAGTCGGGATCTTCGGCGAGGTTTTGCCGGAGCCTCTTGACGACTTCTAGCTTGGAGAACCCCGAGCCCTCGGGACCGGTGACCATCGCAAGGAACACGTCCGCCATGCCGCCGCGTCCGAGCTCGGCGAGGAGTCGATATTTGCCGTACGCCGAATCCCCGGCCACTCTGTCAATAGTAAGCCACGAATCGCGTTTCTGCGACTTTGCGACCGTTCGTCCCACCGTTCAGCGTTCGCTCGTTGCTGCCCTACGCGCGCCTCTTCTGGAGTAGCCTGGGCGCGTGTCAGGGTCGGTTCGTGTAGGAGCACCAAAAGAGAGCGCGGCGGGCGAGAGGCGGGTGGCCGCCACGCCGGACTCCGTCAAGAAGCTCGTGGCGCTCGGGTTTTCGGTGACGGTCGAGCGCGGGGCCGGCGTGGGCTCGGGGATCGAGGACGCCGCCTATGAGGCCGCCGGCGCGACCTTGGGTGACGCGGCCGCGGTCTGGGGCGGGTCGGACGTCGTCGTCAAGGTGCGGCCGCCCTCCCATGGTGAGGTGGCTACGCTCCGGGCGGGGACGCTCCTCGTCTCGCTCCTTCAGCCCGAGCGCGACGAGGCCCTGCCGGGGCTCATCGCGGCGCGGCGCGCCTCGGCGATCGCCCTCGAGCGCATCCCGCGCATCTCGCGCGCGCAGAAGATGGACGTCCTCTCGTCGATGGCGAACCTCGCGGGGTACCGCGCCGTCATCGAGGCGACGCAGCACTTCCAGCGAACGTTCGGCGCGCAGGTGACCGCCGCAGGGACGATCCCGCCCGCGCGCGTCCTCGTCATCGGCGCGGGCGTCGCCGGTCTGGCCGCGGTGGCGGCAGCGCGCGCCCTCGGCGCAGAGGTCCGCGCGTTCGACACGCGCCCCGCCACCAAAGAGCAGATCGAGAGCCTCGGCGCGGCGTACCTCAACGTCGAGGTGAAAGAGGACGCGGACGGTGGCGGCGGCTACGCGAAAGAGATGAGCGCCGCGTTCCTCGCTGCAGAGGTCGCGCTCTTCCGCGCGCAGGCCGCAGAGGTCGACATCATCGTCACGACCGCGCTCGTTCCAGGGAAGCGCGCCCCCATCCTCCTCCCCGACGAGGTCGTCCAGGCGCTCAAGCCGGGCTCCGTCATCGTCGATCTCGCCGCCGAGCAGGGCGGCAACTGCTCGGCGTGCGTTCCCGGGGAGGTCGTCGTCAAGGGCGGCGTCACGATCGTCGGCCTCACCGATCTCCCGAGCCGCATGGCGAGCTCGGCGAGCCGACTCTTCGCGACGAACGTGGTGCACCTCCTCCAAGAGCTCGGCGGCGGCGCGGCGTTCCGCATCGATCGCGAGAGCGACGTCGTTCGACCCGCCCTCGTCGTTCACGACGGCGAGGTGCTCCCACGGCCTCCCCCGCCCAAAGCCGGTGCGCCCGCCGCTCCCAAGCCCGCCGCCAAAGTGGACGTCCCGCCCGCGCCCGCGTCGAAGGGCTCGCTCCGCCCTCCGCCCGCGGAGCACCTGAAGCCGGCGCAGCAGAACATCCGCTCGCCGACGCGCCTCGCGTGGGGCACCACCGTCGGCGGCATCGTCCTCATCCTGGTCCTCTTCGTCGCCGGCCGCTTCGCTCCGCGGGATTTCTTGCAGCACTCGACGGTGTTCATCCTGGCGTGCTTCGTCGGCTGGCAGGTCATCTGGAGCGTCACGCCGGCGTTGCACACGCCGCTCATGAGCGTCACCAACGCGATCAGCGGCATCATCATCATCGGCGGCATGCTGGAGGTCGGCTCGCGCCTCGACGCGTCGTCGGTCCTCGGCGCATCGGCCGCCCTCTTCGCCGCGATCAACATCGCAGGTGGATTCTTGGTCACCGCGCGCATGCTGCGCATGTTCCACCGAGGTCGCGAGTGAAAGAGGGCGTCACCACGGTCGCCTACCTCGTCGCGGGCGTCCTCTTCATTCGCAGCCTCGGGAGCCTCTCGAAGCAAGACACCGCGCGACGCGGCAGCGCGTTCGGCGCGGTCGGCATGGCGGTCGCCGTCGCCATCACCGCGGCGGCGTGGGCGGCGCGGGGGGTGGACAACTGGGTCACGCCGAGCGTCCTCGTCGCGGCGCTCGTGGTGGGCGGCGCGTTCGGCGCTTCCCTCGCACGCCGCGTCGAGATGACGAGCATGCCGGAGCTCGTCGCCATCCTCCACAGCTTCGTCGGCCTCGCCGCCGTGCTCGTCGGCTTCGCGTCGTACCTCGCCCCCGCCGTCGCGTCGGCCGAGCTTGTCGGCGCGGAGCGCACCGTGCACCTCGTCGAGGTCGCCGTGGGCATCGCGGTCGGCGCGCTCACGTTCACCGGTTCGATCATCGCGTGGGGCAAGCTCCGCGGGACGATCTCGGGCAAGCCGCTGCTCCTCGGCACGCGCCACATCTTGAACGGAACGGCCGCGTCGGCGGTGGTCCTCCTCTGCGTCCCCATCGCGATGGCGCAGGGAACCGCGGGCATGCCGTACCTCGTCGGCATCGCGATCCTCGCGGGGCTGCTCGGCATCCACCTCGTCATGGCGATCGGCGGCGCGGACATGCCGGTCGTCGTCTCGCTCCTCAACAGCTACTCGGGCTGGGCTGCCGCCGCGTCCGGCTTCGTCCTCGCCAACGATCTCCTCATCGTCACCGGAGCGCTCGTCGGCTCGAGCGGCGCGATCCTCTCCATCATCATGTGCCGCGCGATGAACCGCTCGATCCTGAGCGTCGTCTTCGGAGGCTTCGGCACGGGGGATACGAAGGAAGCGGCCGCGGCGCCCACCGGCGACGTGCACGAGATGAAGCTCGACGGCGTCGCCACCCTGCTCTGCGACGCGAAGAAGATCATCGTCGTCCCCGGCTACGGCATGGCGGTCGCGCGCGCGCAGGCCGCCGTGTTCGAGCTCACCCAGGCGCTCCGCAAGCGCGGCAGCGAGGTCCACTTCGCGATCCATCCGGTCGCCGGTCGCCTCCCCGGCCACATGAACGTGCTGCTCGCCGAAGCCGGTGTCCCTTACAATCTCGTCCTCGAGATGGACGAGATCAACCGCGACTTCGCAAAGACCGACGCGGTGCTGGTCATCGGCGCGAACGACATCGTCAACCCCGGCGCGCTCGAAGATCCGTCGAGCGCGATCTACGGCATGCCGGTCCTCGAGGTCTGGAAGGCGAAGACCGTCGTCGTGCTCAAGCGCGGAATGGCCGCAGGCTACGCCGGCGTCGAGAACCCGCTCTTTTACCTTGCGAACACGCGCATGCTCTTCGGCGACGCGAAGAAGAGCATCGACGGCTTGGTCGCGGCGGTGAAGGGTCGGTAGACGTCGGTCCGAGGGGGATGGGCGGAGCGCGACCGTGGCCTTCTGGTCCGCGAACTGCAGCGGTGAGGTCGCTGGCGCTCGCGGTCCCTGTGGGGTGACTCCTTGCGTGCAGCAGTGACACGGAGCGATGTGCGAACCCGCCCACCGCCCTCGCGTCATCCGTCCGCGCACTTCAAGGAGAACTTCCAAATGCTTCATTTGATCTCATTTCGACGCGACCTCTCGAAGCTCGGCCTTCCCCTTTCCCTCTTGCTTCTCGCCGCTTGCTCGGACTCGACGTCGGGCGCCACCAGTGACGGCGGGGCGAGCGGCGACGGAGGCACGGGCGGCGACGGATCGGCCTCCGACGGCGCGGTCGGGACGGACACCACGCCGCCAACGGTGCTGTCGAGCTCTCCGAGCGCAAACGCCACAGGTGTGGCGCTCGCGGGTGAGATCCGAGCGGATTTCAGCGAGGCGATGGCGCCCGCGTCGCTCGCCGGCGCCACGTTCTCCCTCGCGCAAGGCACCACCGCCGTCCCCGGCGCGGTCACGTACACCAGCGATACGGTCAGCTTCGTACCGACCAGCGCGCTCGCGCTCGCGACGAAATATACGGCGACGATCTCGACGGACGCGAAGGATCTCGCCGGCAACGCGCTGGCCGCCAGCTACGTGTGGAGCTTCACCACCGACGCCACCGCGCCGCTCGGCCCTCCGCCAGTGCTGCTCGGCGCGGCCGGCAAGTACGCCATCCTCGCGAAGAGCGCGGTCTCGAACGTGCCGACGTCGGCGATCACCGGCAACATTGGGATCAGCCCGGCGGCCGCGAGCTCCATCACGGGTTTCTCCCTGACGAGGGTCGGCACGTACTGGACGTCGCCCCAGGTCGTCGGCTCGATCTTCGCGGCGGACAACGATCCGCCGACGCCGATCAACCTCACGACGGCGGTGACCAACATGCAGACTGCATACACCGACGCGGCCGGGCGCCCGACCCCGCAGTTTCTCGATCTCGGCGCCGGAACGATCGGCGGGCTCACGCTGGTGCCGGGCCTCTACAAGTGGAATTCGGCGGTGACCATCCCCACCGACATCACGATCGCAGGCGCGCCGAACGACGTGTGGATCTTCCAGGTCACCGGCGATCTCTCGATGAGCGCGGCGAAGAAGATGACGCTCAGCGGCGGCGCGCAGGCGAAGAACATCGTGTGGCAGGTCGCGGGCGCGGTGACGCTCGGAACGACGTCCCACGCGGAGGGAGTCGTGCTGTCGAAGACGGCGATCACCCTCGGAACCGGCGCGTCGATCAACGGTCGGCTGATGGCACAGACCGCGGTCAACGTCGCGGGCTCTACCGTCACGGCGCCCACGCCGTAACGGCGAGCGCGGCGCGCGATCATTCGGGCGTGTCGGTCGAGAAGACCGGCTCGCCCGTTCGCGCGTCCCATGCGGTAAAAGCGCCGCCCTCGGTCGTTGCGGCAACGAAGCGCCCATCCTTCGTGAAGACCGGGTGCGCCGCACCTTCCGAGCGTTTCATCGCGCGAAGGACGCGGCCGCGCACGCCGTCGCCGAGGAGCAGCTCGGTCTCCGTCGTGAACGCGAACACGCCGGGCGCGCCGGGGCTCTCGACGGCCGACTCGCGGGTCGCGCCGAGGCGATGGGCCTGGACTTCGAGTCGCTCGAGCGTCGCGCCCCACGTGAGCGTGAGCGCCGGGCTCAGCTCGCCGTGCTCGCGCCGCTTGAGCGCGCCGGTCGCCGCGTCGTAGACGACGTGATGCGTCTGGTACTCGATCGACGCGCAGCCGGGGTTGCACGTGACGTCGGTGGTGATCTCGCCGTCGGCGATCGACTGCACGGATTCCGGCTGAATCGGGCAGGTCCCCTCGCCGCGGAACGTCGTGCGCGCGCGCGTCGTACGGGAGACGACGTGGAACGTGAGGCGCTCGTCGGTCTCGGTCGCAGCCGTGCGCTCGCCCCACGCGACGTGCGCGGCGTCGACGTGCACGTACACCGACGCGGGCACACCCGTGAATCGCTCGGGCGGCGCGTCCTCCCCGACGCGCCACAAGGCGATCGTATCGTCGGCGCGCGTGATCGCGACGCCATCCTCGGTAACGCGAACGAGCTCTCCTTCGGGGACACGCCACTCCGTCCACGTCGAGCGATCGACGACGTGCTCGCCGCTCACGGTGTGCACCACGACGAGCCGCCCATGCCAGAAGAAGACTGGCTCGCGATCGGAGGTGAGCGTCACGTTCGCGGTCCACGTGCCGTCGACGTCGCCGAAGCGCATCGCGCCGCCGCCCCACGAGACGAGCACGGAGCCGTCGTCGCCAAGCGCCGCGCCCTCGGCCGTGCCCATGAGCGACGCAACGCGCGCGCCGGTCGTGGTGTCGACCGCGTACGCGCCGTCTCCGTCGACGATCGCGAGACGGCGTCCGTCCTTCGTCGCGCGAGGCGTGCGCGTAGGAACGCTGGGCGGGATCGAGAACTGCGTGAGGTCACCCCCATACTGCTCGTCGACGATCGGGTGACCCGCGACGACGACGACGCGACGCGTGACCAGATCGACGATGCGCGTGTGCCCCTCCGCCTCGAGGATGGCAAAGCGTGCGCCGACGAAGCCATCGAAGACCGGAGGTGAGGTGCGCGCATCGTCTCCGAGCGCGCCTTCGGGCGTCGCTTCGGGAGTCGCCGTAGGAGGAACGAGCTGCGTTTCGCCGGACACGCCTCGTGTCGCGCCGTCCGCGCCATCCCCAGCCCCGCACGACGAAAGAAGCGGAAAAACAGCGAGAACCGCGAGCGGCAACGTGCGCATGCCCCCATGAGTTGCAGGGCACGTGCCGAGCGGGCGACCTCAGTGGCGCTTCACGGATCCGACGCGATCTTCGAAGTAGTCGAAGAGGGCGGTGAACTCGAATTTCGTGAACCAGCTCTGGTCGAAGCCGTGCTGGTGCCACTCTTCGTACGCGTCCTGCGCCTTCCATCCGTCGTTGATCACGCGGTGCAGCGCGATGACGAGCCCGGTGCGATCACGCCCGAGCGCGCAGTGCACGTAGGCGGCCCCGTTCTTCGCGGAGGCCTTCTTGAGGACGGCGAGGAGCGGGTTGATGTCGTCGTCGTGCGGCGGGGTGACCGCCTCCATGTGGTAGTGCACGATGCTCATGTGCGGCGCGCCTTGATCGCGGTTCGCCGTGGCGACGTGGCCGTCCTCGGGGTGCGTGTTGTACGGCATGACCTCGAGATCGATGATCGTGCGGACGCCGAGCTCGTCGCGCAGGTACCGGATCGCATCCAGGCCGGGCCGCGCGCCGCGGTACACGGTGCCGCCGCGCGCGACCGGCTGCGCCATGCTCGACGGGCAGGGGTCGGCGCACGGCGAGACGCGGTACAGGTTCTGCGGCACCGCCGACGCCGTGAGGGCCTGATCCGCTTCCTCGTTGGCCGCGCCGTTGTCGCCGACGGCCTCTTGCGGATCGCTCGCTCCGCACGCCGAGAGCCCGATCACCGCCGCCCAGAGAAGTACGAGTCGTTTCATGGGAACCCCGAGGGCAAAGCACGCGGTGTGCCGACGAGGCATACATGTGGTTTCGGTAGCTTCGAGTGGACCGCCTCCACCCCTGGATCGCGAGCGCGAACGAAGCCCTCGCGGCGTCTTGCGAAGCTCCCCCTCTCGCCCGCACGATTGACGGGCCCGCCATGCTTCGCCTCGTCATCTACGACGCCACCGACACCGCGCCGGTCGCAGTGCCGCGCATCACCCGTCGCGCCGACGGAGCCGCGGAGGGCACCGGTGGCCTCACGCGATTTTGGCGGATGGGGGCGGGGCTGCACCGCGGCATCGGGCGCGCGTCGGCGTCGCTCGGCGCGCGCAGTTGGCGCGAAGCACTTCGCTGGACCGCCGACGTCGCGGCGCGCGAGGACGCGAAGGTGCAAGAGCTCCAGCTCTGGGGGCACGGCGGATGGGGCTACATGGGGATGGGCGACGAGCGCCTCGACGTGGCGACGGCGGCGGGAGACCTCGACGAAGAAGTGACCGGTCTCGCACGCGTCCTCGCGCCCGGAGCGCTCGTGTGGTTTCGATGCTGCAGCGCGTTCGGCACCGCGGCCGGCCAGCACTTCGCGACCGCCACCGCCGAGCGACTCGGCGCGCGCGTCGCAGGTCACACGTACATCATCGGCCTGTGGCAGAGCGGGACCCGCTCGGTCGCCCCCGGCGAGCCCGCCGCGTGGGATCCCGAAGAGGGGGTTCTCCGCGGCACGGACGGTTCGCCTCTCGGTGCCGACGTGTCGTCGATGCGCGCGCCGCGTACGCTGCACTGCCTTCGCCCCGGACTGCCGGCAGGCTGGTAGCGCTCGAGGACGGGGACGGGGTGGTGCGCGCGAAGAGCGGGTGAAGTGTATCCCCTGTATCGCCTGTATCGCCTCCGCGGACGTCACCCGGCCGGGTGACAATCGCGCCATTTTTCCGAGGAATTCGCGCGACAGGCGCGTGGCACGCGGGCTGCTCTAAGGGTCTGCATCATGAACACCTCCAAAGGGCTCGCCCTCTCGCTCTCGTCGCTCCTCCTCCTCACCGCCGCGTGCAGCGGCAGCGCGCCGTCTGTCGACGGAAACGCGCCCGTGCCGTCCGCCGTGTCGTCTGCTCCGCCGGCGCCGCCGCCCGCTCCGCCGTCTCCGAACGCCGACGCCGGCGCGCCCGCTCCTGCAGCGGACGGCGGCTCGACTCCGGTCGCCGACGCCGGCGCGCCCGACGCGAACGTGGACACTCCGATGGCCAAGCACTGCAACGTCACGCCCATCGAGCCGGACGTGTGCATCGAGAACGGTCAGGGCCACCCGGGCGACATCGTCGACATCGACATCGTCCTGCTCGGAACCGCGAACTGCAGCCAGGCGGGCGAGGCCAACGGTCACATCGCCTTCGATCTGGTGCACTTCACGATCGAAAACCAGCTCGAATTGATCGACTGCCGCACGCGCCACGTCGGCCCTGGCATCTCCGGACCGGACGATTTGCAGTGGAACGCGTTCGGCGACGGCTCCGCCGCCGGTTGCCCCAACGCGCTGCCGGTCGGCAAGGTCGACACGGTGAAGGTGAAAATCGCGCCCGGCACCCCGCCCGGCGACTACACGCTCGCGTGGCACGACGCCGGCTTCATCGCCGCGCGCGGCGGCTCCCCGGCGTGCACCAGCATCGGCCTCGGCGTCGGCGGCGTCCTGCGCGTCCTGCCCTGAAGGCACGGACGTGTGCGCCTGTGATAGTTTTCTCGGAGCGATGGTCGCGGAGAAGACGCTGAAGCGCGATCCCACGGCGATGCCGGGCGACGACGAGCCGGCCCGGCCACACCTCTTCGTGATCCTCGAGTGCCAGCGCCCTCGCAGCGGCGGCGCCCGGTACGCGCTCGACGGCGTCGACGAGGTCGTGGTCGGACGCGGCGCGACGCGCTCGGCGACGCGCGAGAAGGAGGGGGGCACGACGCGCCTGATGCTCCGCTTTCCGGACCCGCTCATGTCGGGGACGCACGCTCGCCTCGCGCGCACGAACGACGGATGGGAGGTCGTCGATCTCGGCTCGACGAACGGCACCTACGTGAGCGGCGCGAAGGTCCCGCGCGCCGATGTCGACGACGCGGAGCTCTTCGAGCTCGGGAGCACGCTCTTCGTGGTCCGCCACGAGCTGCCCACGCCCGCCGATGCCACGCCGAACGTCGAGAGCCACTCGCTCGGCGGCCGCGCGCACGGCTTCGCGACGCTCCTGCCTTCGTACTCGCGCCTGATGCGCGCGCTGCTCCAAATGGCGATCACCGAGATGCCGATCCTCCTCCTCGGCGAGAGCGGCTCCGGCAAAGAGGTCCTCGCGGCGGGCATCCACGCCGTGAGCGGGCGCAAAGGCGATCTCGTCGCGGTGAACTGCGGAGGCATCCCCGAGAACCTCGTCGAGGGACAGCTCTTCGGACACATCAAGGGGGCCTTCTCGGGCGCGCTGCGCGACGAGCCGGGCTTCGTCCGCGCGAGCGACAAGGGCACGCTCTTCCTCGACGAGATCGGCGATCTTCCGCGGACCAGCCAGGCCGCGCTCCTCCGCGTTTTGCAAGAGCGCGAGGTCACTCCGGTCGGCAGCACGAAGGCGACCAAGGTGGACCTGCGCGTCGTCTCCGCCACCCACCGGCGCGTCGACCTCGGCGCGTCGGACGCGTTCCGTAGCGACCTCTACGCGCGAGTTGCAGGATACACGCATCACCTGGCGCCGCTCCGCGACCGCAAAGAGGACCTCGGGATGCTGATCGCCGATCTCCTCGAGCGCCTCGCGCCGAGCCGCGACGTCCGCGTGACGCCGGCGTTCGGGCGCGCGCTCTACCACTTCGACTGGCCGCTGAACGTCCGGGAGCTCCTTCACGCGCTCAAGGCCGCCGCCGTGTTCGCGGAGGAAGGCCCGCTCGACGTCAAGCACCTCCCCGAGCCAATCCGAAACAGCCGGCCCGCGCGCGTGGCGGAGTCGTCGTCGACCGAGGGCGTGTCGACGAGACCCCTGACGGAAGAGGAGAATCTCCTCAAGACGAAGGTCGAGGAGACCCTCGCGGCGACCCACGGAAACGTGAGCGAAGTGGCGCGCTCGATGGGCAAGACGCGGATGCAGGTCCACCGCTGGATGCGGCGCTTCGGGCTCGACCCCGAGGCGTACCGCAAGTAGCCGAGGGACGCGGGCCTGCCTACTTGAGGACGAACGGAGGCGCGATCGCGCCGAGCTCCTTCGGCCACGTTTGGCACTCGTAGTCGTTGCCCGCATCGACGCCGGCGCAGACCTTGTCCCACGCGCGTCGGATCTCCGCAGCCGTGGCGCCCCAAAGCTTCGCGCACACGACGCGCTCGGCGACGTCTTCGGTGAACTGCCTCGAGACGTTGGGGCCCGTGAGATCGAGCGTCGGCTTGGCCGCGCAGTGGGAAGCTCCGAACGCGCGTGCGACGGCGTCGTCCCGCGAGAACACACCACCGGGGAGCGAGTGCATTGCGAAGAACGGCGGGGCGATGGGATAGTCTCCCCCGACGCCGCTCACGGCGCGGACGCCTGCGTAGGGGCCGCGGGTGATCAGATCCGGACGCGCGTCGTGATCAAGATCCTCGACGCGGAGGATCGTGACGGCCGCGAGCGGCGCGAACGGGATGATCTTTCCGTCGCGGAACGTCCACGCCTCGGTGGTGTTGCGATCGGGTCCTTCGTCGGCGCCGGTTCCTTCGAGGACGATCTCCGGATCGCCGTCGCCGTCGTAGTCGTAGGCGGTCAGCAAGGTCAGGTCGACCGACCCCCACGACGGCGCCAAAGACACGTTGCCGATGAACGAGCCGCTCGCGACGCTCCACGTGTCGTGAAGCGCTTCGGACGGGAGCACGCGGGTCTCTCTGGCGTTGGCGTCGATGTGCAGGAGCGCGACGGCGATGCCGACACCGGTGCCGTCCGGCTCGCTCGACGGCGACCCCTCGGCCGCGTGCTCCACGACGAGCGCCCACGTCGCGCGTGGCGTGGTCACGCAGAGCTCCGGTAGCTTCTTGTTGGCTTCGTGGAGCCGTCCGCGCACGCCGGAGAGCGCGGCGGCGCTGCGTTCGGCAAAGCGCGCGCACAGGTCGGCCGCGTCGGCTGCCGATGCTTCTTCCCAGTCCGCGTCCGCGCTCCTCGCGTCGAGCGGCGCGGCGTACGCGTTCGCATCGATGACGGTCGCCGGGACGGCGGAGGCGGACGGAGCCGGCGGCAGGACGTCACCGGAACGATGCGCGGCGCGCACGAGGAGCGCAGCGGCGGCCACGCCGAGCGTCAACGACACGAAGAGCTTGGAGCGCCATTCTTTCATCGGTGGAGCGCGCTCAGGGCGACGGGACCTTCGGCGCGTAGAGCTGGACGGAGTGGAGCACGGGATGAGGGCTGCCCGCCGTCTCGGCGACCGACACGCAATACGTAACGACCGGGCCCGAAGGATCGATCGAGTGCGTGATCGTCCCCTGAAATCCGCTGGTGTACCTGTCCTCGGTCCCGGCGCCGCACGGGCCCTTGGACGGATCGCACCCGAGATCGAGCTCCACGCTCGCGGAGGGCGGCAGGTTCGACAGATCCAGCGTCGCGGTTCCAGCGGCCCCCGCCGGCGCGCGCCAAAGCAGGTTCAGGAGCGCCTGGAAGCCGGAGCTCGCCACGCTCAGCTCCGCCGAGTCGCAGCAGTTCATCACGATCGATTTGCCAGCGGTCTGGAGGATCGGGACGTCGGTGCCGTTCACGACGAGGCGCGGCTTGTCGCCGGCACACATCGTCGGGCACCCGTTGCAGTGCCACGCGCCGTTCAGGCACACCGCGCCGCAGTAGCAGGAAGGTTGCGGTCCGGCGCACGCACATGGGCCGGTTCCCGTGCAGCCACTGTCAGGCGTCGTCGACGACCCGTCCACCTCCGCGGTCGCGTCGCCGCCCGCATCGACACGCGCCGCGCCATCGACGGAGCTGGCCGCGTCGGCGCCGTCACCGGGGATCGTCGCGACGATCCCGCACGCCGGCATCAGCCACGCGACGAGCGCGACGACCGCGGCGGCGGAGAGAAGAAGAGGAGCTCGCATGCGGACACCCGTGGAACGGAAAACGCCGGGGCCCGGCATGCCCCGCCTTCCTGGTGCCACGGCAGAGGGGTCGCGTCCAGCGCGGCGCGCGTCCGAATGTACGCAACCGTCGCCGTGTCGTGCCGATGGGGGGACAACCCGGAAAGGCAGGCATCGTGAGCAACACCCTCTATCTCCTCGAGTACGTCGGCATCGTGGCGAGCACCGTCCTCGGCGCGGGGACGGCCCTCTGCGGAAGCGTCCTCGTCGTGAAGATGGCGCTCGCGATCACGCCGCCCCCGCCGAGCGGGCCGCCGAGCGTCGGGACGCGGAGGCGGCGGCGGCAGGAAGAGATCTTCAGTGCGATCTACCGCGCCGTGCTGGCCGTCGAGGCCACCGAGGTCCGCGGGCGCGAAACGTCCTGACGTATCGCTCCTGGCTCTCCTCGTGCTCGGAGCGCAAGGGCCTCGCCGCGTTACCCGACTCACGGGCAGGCGACGCCGTTCGGCGTGCCGTTCGGCCAGCATGTGTTGGAGCAGAGGTAGAAGGCGCAACCCGTCTGCGCGTCGCACGCGGCGAGGTTGCCGTCGTTCGCGCGGCAGGCCGGGGGGCACGCCGTGGCGTTCGGTGTGCCCGTCGGCCAGCACTGGCTCGAGCACGCGTAGTACGCGCAACCGGACTGCGCGTCGCAGCCGCCCACGTTCCCGTCGTGAGCGCGGCACCTCACCGGCGGAGGCGGCGGTGGCGGCGGCGATGGAGGAGCGGGAGGGGTTGGAGACGGCGAGGGCTGAGGATTCGGTGGCGACGGGGGCGGCGGCGCGCCGCACGCGAGGTTGTTCGACGTCCCGCGCGGGTAGCAGGCCTGTGAGCATTGGTAGAACGCGCACCCCGCGCGCGCGCTGCACGTGCGCTCGTCGCCGTCGAAGGTTCGACAGCCTGCGGGCGGCGCGGCGGTGGTCGCCGTGCTGGAGTCTGCGATGTAGGGCCACCAATCGTTCGCCTTTCCATCCGGCCCCATCCCCGAAAAGTGCGGAAGGTGCGCGAACCAGTACGCGTAGTAGCCGAGCTCGCTGCAGCCCCATGCGCTGCACGTGATCGGGACCGCCGCGTCGGCGGGCGCGCGCAGGTTCGGGTAGTGGAGAAAATCGTCGCAGAAGGATCGCGCGACGTCGGCGCTGTCGTAGATGCCCTCGGCCGCGCCGGAGTTCGGGGGGCGATGGATCCGCCCGCACCCGCTCAGGCCGATCCCCGGTGACTCCGCGACGTCGAGCCCGAAGCGGTCCCAGGCGTGGCCGACGCTGTCCTCGTCCCAGCTGCCGTAGAGGTGCATCATCGTCCTCTCGGTGCGATGGCCGAAGTCGTGGACCATGTTCGCGAGGCCGACCTCGTACGAGAACCCCATGAAGGGCACGATGCGGCGGCACGTCGTGCCGAGGAGAACGGCGCCGTTCATGTCGAAGGCGCCCGGCCCCGCGAGGCGCGACTCGTAGAACCCCATCCACGGGCCACCGAACATCCAGACCTCGTCGATGTCTCCGCGGTTCGCTTTGCCGCAGACGTCGAACGCGGTGACGAGCGGCATGTAGTCGGCCCAGTCCGGCTCGTGGTGTTGCGCCCGACCGTCGAGCACCGCGAGGTACGTCGCCTCGTCGTACATGAAGCCGCCGACCTTCGGCGGGAGCGCGTCGCTCGTGTTCGACTCCACGACCTTGTAATTGACGCGCCCCCGGCTCGCCGTGCGGAGCCAATCGACGAGCTGCTGCGCGCGCGCGGCAGGCGTGGGGCTGTCCCACCGCTTGTACTGGGTGAGCCGCTGTCCGCCCTGCGACGAGAGGACCGGATCGACGACGAGGAGCATGACTTTGCGTTCGAACGGCGAGGTCGCGTCGACGGTGGCCGCGACCTGGCCGGTGGGATCGTCGACGATGCCGGTGCTGCAACCCGGCGCCGCCAGCGCGAACACCGGGAAGACAGCGAGGACGGGGATCATGAAGCGCATGGAACGACTCCTCTTCGCGGGTGGGTACGGCTCGTCGCAGTCGGCGTGTTTCTCGCTCTCTCTTCGGCGCGCGCGAGGTGGCGCCTCTGCGGTCAGTCTCCGCCGAGGCCGGCGTCGTCCGCGGGGACGGTGCCCCCGCCGGTGCCGGGGTCGACGGGGATCGTCTCGCCGGTGTCGCTCGTGCATTGCTGCGCGCCGCTGCCGTCGGTGGCGCAGTCGAACGTGCCGTTCTTCGCGTGGATCTTCGTGCCGCCGGTGAACGAGAGCTCGCTGAGGACGAAGGCGCCTTTGTCGTCCACGCTCGGCGCGTAGTAGAAGACGCCGCCCTCCATCGCGAAGGCGAAGTCGAGCTTCTGGCTGTCGATGGTGAGATCGTTGGCGACGATGAGCATATTGAGCCCGCCCGCGCCGCCCGCGCCGCTCGGCACGCCGCTCGGGACGGGCGTCCCGACGTTGACGACGCTCTTCTTGCTCATGAGCATCGACATCGCGCCGCCGTACGCCTTCCCGTCCATCGAGCACGCCTGGTACGTGAGCGAGATGCTGATCTCGTCGGGCATCACGCCGCCCTGCGCCTGCGACGTGAGCGCCTTCAGGTTGGGGACGTCGTAGGCGAGGCTGCCTCCGCCCGTGCACGCGCAGGTGCCCTTGTCTTTGCCTGCCGCGATGTCCGCGCACGAGGACGGCGAGCTGGAGCCGCCGCCGCCGGCGTCGACGTCGAGGATCCCGAGCGAACGAAACGCGAGGCCTCGGGTCGTCGTGGTGCCGCTCCCACCGCCGATCGGGTTGCTCTTCATCGCGTCGGCGCCGCTCGTCTGCTGCCGCTTCGTCTCCGAGAGCGCGCGTGAGCCGTTCGCCGCGGTGAACGACGCCGTGGGTCCTCCCGCGAAGCGCGCGCGTGCCGCGCTCGTCTGCACGCTCGTCCCGCCCACGCCACCGCCGTTGCTGCTGGTGCTGCTGCACCCACCCACGGCCATCACGCCCGCGACCGCAACGCCCAAAAGACCAAACTTTTTCATGGGAAGCTCCTCCTGGCCGCTCGCGGTTCTCGCGGGGCCGGCGACAAGACACGGGCGTCGCCGGGCGTCGCAAAAATAAATCGACCTCGCGGAGGCGCGCAGACGCGCGACGAACGCGCGGCGCCGTGTCGTGTCGGCGGAGGACGACATGAAAAGCACGACGACGGGCATCTTGGTGGTGGCGATCCTGGCGCTCTTGGCTCCGACGGCGCACGCCGCGGGGAAGAAGAGCTCGAAGCGGCCAGCGGCGGAGGCGAAGCCGAAGAAGTCGGACGTCGTCGTCACGGACGCGCGGACCGAGCGTGAAGCAGAGGCGCAGCGCGAGCCGGAGACGAAGGCCGCGTCGACGAGCGTGACGTCGGCGCGCGCCCCTGCGACCGACGCTCCCGCCACCGAAGACGCGGAGCACGCGACGCCGAAGCCGATCAGCGTAGCGCCGGTCCTCGGCTACGCGTCGGCCGCGTTGAAGCTCGGCATGGGGGCGCGCGGCGGATACACGTTCGAGAATCACCTCTACGTCGGCGCGGCGTTCGTCTTCCACCTCGGGACGTCCGACGAGAGCGACGGCCCCGGCGGCAAGAGCGGATCGAGCGCGCGCTTCCTCTACACCGGCGCCGAGGTCGGCTACGAGCTCCCGCTCGGGCCCGTCGTGATCCGGCCCTACGGGGGCGTCGGGCTGATCCTCTCGATGATCACGCTCTCCCAAGGCGACCAGAGCCAGAGCGACTCGTCGACGTCGCTCGCGTTCTGGCCGGGATGCACCGTCACGTACGCGATCCCGCGATCGAGCTTCTACGTCGGCGGAGACACCAAGCTGGTCATCGCGACGAAGGGCGGCGATCCGTCCTTCGGCCTGTTCGCGACCGGCGGCATGCGCTTCTGATTTCGACGCGCGCGCTCAAGGAGCGCTTTGCTCCGCTGCGCTTCGCTCCACTTCACCGAAACGACTTCGTGCGCACGACGTGATCGCCGGCGTACAGGGACCACGAGAGGAGCCGGCCGCGCTCGTCCCAGATCTTGGCGGGCCCTTCGTGGACTCCGGCCTTCTCGTGGTGCTCCTCGTGACGCGCGCCGCTCGGCCAGTACTGCACGTAGACGCCGTCCCATTCGCCGTCCACGAAGTCCACCTCGTAGTCGAGCGTGCCGTCCTCGCGGAAGTACCACCAGTGCCCCGCCGGTTTGCCGGCGGAGTGGTGCCCCTGGGAGGCGAGCTTGCCGCTCGGGTAAAAGGCGAGCGCGGGGCCCTCACTCGCGAAGAACAAGTTTTTGGGGCGAATGAGCCGGCACTCGATGGACGTCTCGAGGACCGAGAGCGTGGTCCCCGGCGGGCATGGCAGCTTCGACCGCATCGACGGATTTGGGACGATCGGCGCGAAGCGAGGCATCGGTGTCTGCGCGGCTTCTTCCGCCGTCGGTGAGGCCGCCTCCTCGTCGAGCGACGGCGGAGGAGGCGCCGGGGCGAACGCGCTCGCGGGTCCGACGGGAGAAAAATGGCCGATCGCGGGATCTGCGCCCGCGTCGAGGGCAGCGCCAGCTCCGAGGGGCGTCCTTCGCGCGCATCCGGCCGGCACGAGGGCGATCGCGACGGCGAGCGTCGCTCGAGCGCACGCGCTCACGGCGGCCTCGTGAGGAGAGCCTCGAGGGCGGCGCGGCCGGGCGTATCGGCGTTCGCGTCGGCGAGCGCACGTCGCGCGATCTCGTTCGCGCGCGGGAGCGCCGCCGGATCCGCGCCGCGCGCGCGCGACGCGCCGAGCAACGCGGTGGCGCACTCGACACGAAGCCAAACCGGCGCGTCGCGCGCGAGGACCTCAGCGTGCGTGAGGCGCGCGATCGCGCCCGCCGCGTCCCCGGTTCCGACAAGCGCCTCGCCGAGCGCGATCAGCGCCTCCGCCGCGATCGGCGCGGGCTCCAACGGCTCGACGAGCTCGAAAGCGCGCTTCGCCCGCGCGAGCGCCCGCGGCGCGGGGACCTTACCGCGCTGGATCCGGTTCAGGAGGAGCACCGCGCGCGCCTGGACGATCGGCGCCAGCCCGAAGCCCCGCTCCGTGAGCGCGTTGAGCGTGTCGACAAGGGCCCGCTCCGCCTCGTCGCGCCGGCCGAGCGCGTGCTCCGCGACCCCCATCGCCCACATCGACGCGAAGAGCGCCTCTTCGGCGATTCGCCACGCGCGCCGCTCGCGGGTGCTGCTCTTCACGAGGTCCGCGTGCGCCACGTTCGCGGCGAGCGTGCGCGCCTCGGCGAGCAGCGGTCGCGCGGCGTCGGCGTGCCCCTCCGCGATGGCCACACGGCCTGCCAGGACCAGCCGCGCCGCCTTCACCGCGTCGTCCGGAACCGGCTCGAGCACGCGGAGCGCGTCGCGCGCGGTCCCGATCTCCCCCTGCTCGATCGCCGCCTCTGCTCGCACGAGCGTTAGGTCGACGATCCAGAGCGCACGCGGCCTCCGCGGCGACTCCGCGCCTCCTTCGCGAAGGGCGAGCGCTTCGGTCGCCGTCACGAGCGCCGCGGCGAAGCGTCCAAAATCCTTCTCGGCGACGGCGCGCTGCTCCAGCACGTCCGCGCGGAGATCGGGGCGTTCCAGCTTCGTCGCGGCAGCAAGCGCGCCGGAGAGCTCGACGAAGGCCCCGGTGCCGGCGACGATTTGCTTCCGCGCGTACGCCCGCCGCGCGCGCGCGACCAGCTCGTCGTCGCGACTCGTCTCCGCCAAACGGATCGCCTCCTCCATGGGGATCGTCGCAGCGAGCTCGGCGCCGAGGAGGGCATGCTCGGCCACCACCGGCGACCACTTGACGCGCGCGACGTCCGCGGCGAGCGCGTTCATCGACGCCCACGTTCCCTTCGACATGGCCCGAGCCCGTGCGATGCGCGCGTAGAAGTCCTCCACGCGCGCGAGCTCGGCAGGGTCTGGCGGCGGAGGCTCGGTGGCGGCGAGCGTTCGTAGGTCCGCGCATGCCCGCACGGAGCCCAGCGGATCGCCCGCGAACGCGTCGTCGGGATCGGGCGGCTCGTGGGCGAGGACGTCGATCATCTCGACCAGCTCGTTCCACCTGCGGCGGAGGCACGCGGCGCGCAGACGAAAGGCCGGCTCCGGTTGTGTGGAGTCACGGGTCGCGGCGCACGAGGCGTCGTGCATCGTCGTCCACTCGCGGGCTTGCCGATCGAGCGTCGCGAGCGTCTCGTCGACGGCGATCGGCGCGGCGGTCTTCGTCGAGAGCGCGGCGCGCACCTCGTTCCTCTTCACGTCACCCCAGATCGCGGTCATCGCGCGCGCACCATCGACGCACGCGACGCTCGCGTTCGGAGCGACGACGGCCGTACCGCTGCGCGCGCGCACCGTCGCCGCGCCAATCACGGCGACGACGGCGACGACGGCGACGACCAAGAGCGAGACGACGGCGCGTGACCGCCCTGACCGCGGGGCGCTCTCACGCGCGCGCTCGAGGAGCTCGAGGAGCGCGTTCATCGACGCGTGCCTTTCCTCGGGCGCTCGCGCCAGACCGCGGTCGACGATGGCCATGAGCTCCGGGGAGACGATCGGACTCGGCGGCCACGCGCGCCGGTCGCCGCCGACCTTCGCCTTTGCGATCTCCTCGAACGTGGTCCCCGCGAAGGGGCGCATGCCCGTGAGCGCCTCGAACAGCGCGACGGCGAACGCGAACTGATCGGTCGCGGGTGTGGCGGCGAGCCCGAGCGTCTGCTCCGGCGCCATGTAGGCCGGTGTCCCTACAATCGCGCCCGTGCGCGTGAGGCCCGACGGCGGTACGGCGGCGTCGTGGCCCCCGCGCAGCGACGCCGGCACACCCGGCCCGCTCGTGCCACGGGCCAAGCCGAAGTCCGTCACCCGCACGCGCCCGTCGTCGCCCACGAGCACGTTTTCGGGCTTGAAATCTCGATGGATCAGCCCCACCGCGTGCGCGGCCGCGAGGCCCTTGCCCGCCTGGAGGAAGAGATCGATCGTCCGCGCGCTGGATCTCTCCTCGCCCGCGAGAGCGCGTCGCAGCGTCGTCCCGCGTACGTGCTCCATCGCGAGGAAGACGCGCCCGTCGTCGAGCTCGCCGACGTCGTGGATCGCCACCACGTTGGGATGAGACAAGCGCGCCATCGCCCGCGCCTCGCGCAGTAGCCCCGCGCGCGCTGACTCGTCGCTGGTCCCTGGGCGAACGATCTTCAACGCAACCGTCCGCGCGAGCTGAGGATCGTGCGCGAGGAGGACGACGCCCATGCCGCCACGACCGAGCTCTCCATCGACGACGTAGCGATCCACGCGAGTCCCACGCGCAAGCGGCGGCCCGAAGAGCAGCGCCGCGTCGGCCTCGGTCGCGGCGAGGTCCTCCGTCGGCCCGGTCTGGTGCGTGCGATCCGGATCGACCTTCAGCTCGTCCACCATCACGCCAACGGCCGCGAGGTGCCCGACGACGACGCGGCACGCCTTGCACCCGTCGAGGTGCTCCTCGATCGCGGCGCGATCGGTCGCCTTCTGCTCGACGTAGGCCGAGAGGATCTCGTCGTTCGGACACGCGCTCACGTGGCTCCTCTCCTGACGGACACGCAAAATTCCCTTCGTCGCATGGGAATCGTACGCTCAGCCTCCGGTCGGCGTCCCGGCGGCGCTCGAGCTTCCCGTGGCGAGGTGAACGCGGAGCGAGACGTCGACCTCGCCGGCGAGCAGGCGCATGATGCTGGCGAGGCTGTCGTCGCCGGCGGGAATGCGCGCGCGCACCGCGTCCAGGACCTCGTGCTCGAGCCGCTCGCGGGCAGCCTGCACCCACCGGGCGGCGGTCGCGCGATGAACGCCGTGGATCTTCCCGATCGCGTCGACCGTCAGGCCGTCGCATACCGCAAAGCGAAGGAGCGACCGCTCGCGCCGATCCAGCTTCTTGATCGCCTCACCGAATGCCTCGGTGAGCGCGCCTCCATAGAGCGCGCGTGTGTGCGCGAGCTCCGCGTCGTCGAAGGTACCGGGGAGGGCCTCGACCATCGCGTCCTTGAGCTCGACCTCCTTCGGCGCGCGCGTCACGAGGTTCAGGAGCATTCGAACGACGGTGACCCGGAACCACGGCCGCAGCTCGCCGGCGCCGGTGTAGAGCGCGATCTTGGGCGCCGCGCCCGCGTCCGCCACGAACAGCTTGTCGCGTAGCGCCTGGCGGAGCTCATCGAGCGTCGTCGTCGTGCGAAACCGCGAGTAGGCGATCGGCACCTCGTCGAAGTAGCGCTGCTCGAACAGCGCGAACGCCGCCGGATCGCCGCGCGTGCACGCCGCCGCGAGGAGGAGGTCCCCCGCGCGAACGCCGTCGAGGTGCGCGCCGAGCGACCCCTCTTCCGGCGCGCGCGCGAGGACGTACTCGGCGAGGGCTGCCGGCTCGACGCGGATCTCCGGGACCTCTGCGCTCGCCCGCTCGATCGCCGCGGCGAGCTTCTCCGCTGCCCCCGGCTCCGACGCGACGCGCGCGCGCAAGGGCTCGGGCAGACCGTCCTCCAGCTTCCCCATCGATCGAGCCGATTCTAGCCGCGTCGTCGCTGCTCCGCCATCGGCGTGAGGGCACGTGGCGTCACGTCACCTGGTACCCTCACCGCGTGGACACGCTCGATTCGCTGCTCGATTCGACGCGCCTCGGTGCTCGGCGGAGCCCGCTCGTCGTGACGTAGCGCGAGTCACGGGATCGGGATCTCGACCAATCTCTCGAGGAGGACCTCGGCCGGGTGGCGCGGCGAGAAGGCGCCGAAGCGGTGAGCTTGGCTGCGGCACGAGTACCCTGTCGCGAGCACGCGCGAGGGATCGTCGCGGGTCCAGCGCCCCCACGAGAGATCCCAGATCCCCTTCGACTCCTCGCGGTGAATCCTCTCGTGGCCGAAGGCACCGCTCATTCCGCAGCAGCCCGTCGCGACCGGATCGAGGCGTAGGCCAACGCGACCGAAGACCTCGACCCACTGTCGCTGCGACGCCGGAGCCAGGGTCTTCTCGGTGCAATGGCCGAAGAGACGGTATGGCTCGCCCGTCGGCGCGGCCGTCTCCTTCTTCGGGACGATCCGCGCGAGGAGCTCTTGGAGGAGCACGACCTCGAAGCCGAGATCCTTGCCGAGCGCGTGCCGGTACTCGTCGCGGTACGTCAGGCCGACGGCCGGCTCGATCGACACGAGCGTCGCGCCGGAGGCCGCGAGCTGCTTGAGGGTCTCCGCGGTGCGCCTCGCTTGCTTCTCGAAGCGGCGGAGGAAGCCTTTCACGTGGAGCCCTTTGCCGTTCGGCACGTAGGGCGCGATCTGCACGTCGCACCCGAGGCGATCGAGGAGCTCCCGCACCTTGAGCACGAGGTCCGGTTCGTAGAAGCTCGTGAACGCGTCTTGCACGAGGACGACGCGCGGTTTGTCGGGCGACGGCGGTGGTGACGCGGGGCCGAGCATCGGTATCTTCCGGTCCTCGAGCTCTTTCGTGAGGGCGCGACGGGCGAGGAGCGGCGTGTCGACGAGGCCGGTGAGCGCACCGAAGACGCGCTGGAAGATCTTCGAACCGAGAAAAAAGTTGAAGAACCACGGCGCGCGTGACATCGCGGCGAGGGCTCCTTCGAGGCCGGCCACGAGGTGATCGCGCAGAGGCCGGAGGTAGCGCGAGTGGTAGCTCTCGAGGAACTCGCTGCGGAACGCAGGGACGTCGACCTTCACCGGGCACTGCGTCGCGCACGCCTTGCACGCCAGGCACCCTTCCATCGCCCTGTGGACCTCGTGCGAATAGTCGAACGTGCCGAAAACCTTGCCGAGCGTGTGGACGATCCGGAGCGGCGCCCCGAGCACGCTCGGCCGCTGCGGGAGGCCAGCACCCGCGTTGGAGAGCTGGCGAAGCCACTCGCGCATCACGCCCGCGCGACCCTTCGGGGTGTGGATCCGATCGCGCGTGATCTTCGACGACGGGCACATCACGTGGTCGGGGTCCCAGTGGAAGCACTGCCCGTTGCCGTTGCAGTCGATCGCGAGCGCGAACGTGTCTTGGGCGCGCCGCTCGATCTGGCGATCCTGTTGGCCACGCGTGGGCTGCTCGATCGTCGCCAAGTGCCGGCGTTGGCCGGTGGGCGTCGCGACCTTCCCGGGGTTGAGCCGATGGTCGGGATCGAAGAGCGTCTTGGTCGCCTCGATGTGCACGAACAGATCGCCGAAGTGGAGTGGGCTGTATTCGGAGCGAAAGCCCTTGCCGTGCTCGCCCCAGATGACGCCGCCGTACTTCGTGCACAGCGCCGCGACCTGATCGGAGATCCGCCGCACGCGCGCCTCGTCTTCCGGATCGCGCAGATCGAGCGCGGGCCGCACGTGCAGGCAGCCGACGTCGACGTGACCGAACATCCCGTACACCAAGCCCTCGGCGTCGAGGAGGGCGCGGAACTCCGCCACGTACTTCGAGAGCTTCTCGGGAGGGACGACGGTGTCCTCGACGAAAGGCACCGGTTTGCGCCGGCCCTTCGTGTTCCCCAAGAGCCCGACGCCCTTCGCCCGAAGCTGCCAGAGCGCGTTGCGATCCGCGTCGTTCGCGGCGACCGAAACGGCGAGGGGCCAGCCCGGTTCGCCACGGTGCGCGTCGCATGCGCGAACGAGCGACGCCATCTTCCCCTCGACGTCGGCCGTGTCCATTCCCTCGAACTCGACCAGGTTGATCGCCGCGGTCTTCGGCGCAGGCGCCGGCCGCGTCGGGAGATAAGCCGCGACGCTGGGGAAGATGATGTCCTCGCGCGCGAGATCCATGACGCGCTCGTCGACGGTCTCGATCGACGAGGGGTTCTGGGCGAGGACGATTTCCGCCGAGGCGAGCGCCGCGTCGAAGCTCCCGAACTCGAGGACGGCGAGACGTCGCGCGGTGGGGATCGGCACCACGCCGAGCCACGCTTTCGTCACGATGCCGAGCGTGCCCTCGGCGCCGGTGATGAGCCACTTGAGATCGAGCGTGCCTTCTTCCGGGTCCCACACGCGCTCCAGGTTGTAGCCCGTCAAGAAGCGCGTGAGCCTCGGCAGCTTGGCGACGAACTCCGGCCGCACCCTCTCGGCCAGCGCGAGGACGGCGCGAGGCAAACGCTCGGCGAGCGGCGCATCTGTGTCCCACGCCGGCATCGCCAGGACTTCGTCGCGACGCATCGGACGCGTCACGAGGACCGAGCCGTCGATCAGCACGACCTCGAGCGTCGCCACGTGCTGGGAGGTCTTCCCGTAGACGCGCGATCCCTGACCGCTCGCGTCCGTCGAGATCATCCCGCCGAGCGTGGCGCGTGAGCTCGGCGAGAGGTTCGGCGCAAAGAACACGCCGTCCGGCGCGAGATGAGCGTTCAGCTGATCGAGGACGACGCCGGGCTCGACCTCGACGCGATCCCCGTCGCGGCCCAGGATGCGCGTCATGTGACGCCCGACGTCGACGATCAGCCCCGACGTCAGCGACTGCCCGTTGGTGCCGGTCCCTCCGCCGCGCGCGGTCAGCGTGAGCGTGCGAAACGGCGCGGTCGCGGCGGTGCGCATCAGCGTGACGACGTCGCCCTTCGTCTTCGGGTAGAGGATCGCCTGCGGCAGGATCTGGTAGATCGAGTTGTCCGTCGCCCCGACCACGCGGGTCGCAAGATCGTCGGCGAGATCGCCGGTGAAGCCCGCGCGCTTCATTTCGGCGAGGAACGCGCGCGTCTGCGCCGTCGCAGGCTGGAGCTCGGTGAGGCGCGGGATCACGCCTCGCGTCTCTACCAGATCCGCTGGCCGGCGGCTCGGCCCACCGCCGAGGGTCGGAGGCCGACGCGCGGTCGGTTGCGAGGCCCGAGCCGGGTGGCTACCCTGATGCGATGGAAGGGACACGGCGGATAACGCGCTGCGCGACCTGGCTCCGCGTCCTTCGTGGAATTGTGGTCGCGCTGGGTCTGGCGCTCGTCCCGGCGCCGGCTGCCGCCTCCGACGCAGTCGTCGTCGACGCGATCGAGCTCGTCGCTTCCTTCCGCGCCACCGCGGCACGACCCAACGTGCCCTCCCCTTCGCAGCGTCCCGCGCAGCGCGCTGCGGCAGGCGAGCCCACGTTCCCCGCCAAAGCGAACACACGCGCGCTACCGACCGCCAAGGTCGGCCGCAACGCACCCATCCCACGACTCGCCCCGCTGTTCCTCCTCGACTGCGCCCTTCTTCGCTGAGCGCGCGCCTTCCCCAGGCGCTCACCTCACGAAGAAGGAGCTCTCATGTCGAAGCCAACGCGCGGCCCGACGCGCGCGCGCTCATGGCCGAATCGACTCGCGCGCGCCGTCTGGCGTGTTGCCCGTGTCGCGCTCATGGGCCTCGCGTGCATGGGCCCTGTCCCCCCGCCGCCCCCACTCCCGCGGCCCCCGCGAATCGAAGCGGCGAGCGAGGAACGCGCCGGGAGCGAAGAAAAGCTGCGGTAAGAGCGCGCTCGCGGCCCCGCGGCTCGCCTTCGGATGGTGAGGTCGTCGTTCGACGGCGCGGGAGGAGGAATGTAATGTTTTGGCGGTGGACCGACTTGCACCTGCGGTCCGAGTTGCGCCTGTCCGTTCTCGCGCAGCTGCGCAGCGCGACGAGGCAAGTGAGCGGGCAATGACCGTGGACGCGGCGCGCGTGCTCGATGGGCTCGCTCCACGACGGGCTCGTTTCCTCGCGCTCGCCCGCGCGCGCGTCGGCACCGTCGTCGCGCTCGTCTCTACCGTGTCCCTGCCCGCGCGACGCGTGCGTGCGGAGGCGCCGCTTGCCGAGCCGGTGATCGAGGAGAACATCACGGACGTCGACTCGATGGAGACCGGCACGCTCGAACTGGACACGACGCACACGGTGGTGCATGCGCGCCACAACCCCAACGGCGTATGGCGCGACGCCATCGAGGCGGAGTGGC
This sequence comes from Polyangiales bacterium, assembly GCA_038231275.1. Taxonomy (GTDB): domain Bacteria; phylum Myxococcota_A; class Polyangia; order Polyangiales; family Polyangiaceae; genus JANYHK01. The sequence continues at coordinate 211,711 of JBBRLQ010000005.1, read as the reverse complement.
GACCGTTCGCGCGAGCTGGGATCGGCGCGGAGCTCGGCCTCGGGGGAACGATGGAGGGTGCTTCATTGAAGGACCCCGCGATCGCGAGCCGCGGCACGCTGTCGTATGTCTTCACGCAAGACTTCGCGCGGATGATCTTCCTCCAGGGGGAGACCTCGGCGCAGTACCCGACGAGCTCCTCGTCCGCCCTGCTCGATCTCACCGAGCCCGCGTTGCCGTACACCGCAGGGCTACGCGGCGCGCTACTCTTTCACTCCCTGACGTTGCGCGCTGCCGCGTTCTTCGAAGGCGGGGGCGCGAGCTCGCATGCACCCGTCCGCGCGAGCTGGGCAGCCCTCTATGGCATTCCTCTCGGTTCGTTCGTTGTCCATCTCGGCTCCGAGGCCGTCGCCGATTGGGCGCAGCCGAGACCGTTCCTCGTCGCGCCCGAGGCGCTTGTCGTCACGCCGGTCTTCGGGAAGAGCGTGCGCTTCGGGATGGCGTTCCCAACGTCGATCGGTGCGACGCGAGAGCAGAGCTCGTTCGGCGTCTCGTTGCGCGCGGTTCTCGAGCCGCAAGACTAGACGCGACCCGCCGGGGCGGTCGCGGCGACGTGGCGGGCGGGTCCTACGGGGTCCCGTCGCGATCGAAGCCGTAGAAGTACTCGTCCAGAACGAGCTTGCCGCGGTAGGCGATCGCCACGAGGGTCAGAGTTTGGGGATGCGTGCGCCTGCTCGAACCACGAACACGGTGCCACTGCCAAGGTCGACGTCCCGTAGCTCGCGTCGCGTGTTCGGCAGCGCCATCGGCATGCCGAGCGCCTACAACCCGGCGAAGCACGACGCGAGCAGCTCGCAGGCGCCGGCCAGGTCGACGTCGGCCGGCAGGAGGAGCGAAGCCTTGCCCTCCCCCACCCGCACCGTAGGGACGTGCCGGCGGGCGAAACTCACGAGCGACCGCCGCGCGGGCACTCCGAGGACGGCGCGCAACACCGCCGGATCGCCGGAGACGAAGTAGAGCCCGTCGAACTCGTCGTCCCCGAACGTGAACTCGCGAGCGCCGAAGAGGGACGCCAGATCGTCACCCATGTGCTGCGCGCGGATCGAAATCCACGACGTGGTCGGTCTTGCCTGAGAGGTCAGGACCGCGCTCACCGACGCGTTCTCGGTGTGGTACTTCGCGACCAGGCCGAGACGGAACGGGAGCTCGCGATGCATGAAGTGGAGCGACGCCGCGTCGGGAGACGCCTCCACGAGGACGACGCCCGATGCCTGCGCGGCCCAGTGAAGGGCGGCGGCCCGCAGCGCGTCGCAAACCTCGACGGCCTTGACGGCCCCGAAGAGCCCCTTGAAGGAAGACGTGAACCCCTCGAACTCGGGGCTGTAGACGACCGCCTCGGGAGACGGCGCCCCCACCGGCGCGAACGCCGCCGCGCGCGTGGCCTCTTTGGCCGATTCGTCTTCGACGCGCGCGATGGCGCCCTCGAGGGCCGCGGAGCTCGCGTCGATGGCTGCGATCGCTTCGAGCGAAGCGGTCGAAAAATCGAGCTCCCGTGCGCGCTCGAGCTCGCTCCCGAGCACCTCTCTTGCCTGGGCGCCGAACTCCTTCTCCAGCGCTCGGCGCCCGCGCGTCGTCGTCTCTTCGCTTCGCATGCGCGCGTGCGCGAGTTGGTCGGCGAGTGCATCGCGGTACATGGATGATCTCCCCCTTCGACGCGGCCAGCTCCGCGTAACGAGAACGTCCATGTTAGCGGGCGTTCGGGCTTTGGGCTCGCGCTGTGGTTGCGGGTCACGCGTCTACGGCGACGTCGCTGACGGCGCGCGCCTGGCACGCGAGGACGAGCCTTCGCTTGCGGTCGCCTGCGGTCAGCGCGTCTTGCACGGCCATGACGACGCGCCCGTCGAGCAGCTGGGTCTTGCACTGGCCGCAGATGCCCGACCGGCAGTCGAAGGGAATGTCGACGCCCACCTCCTCTGCCGCCTCGAGCAGCGTCTTCCCATCGCCGAGATCGGCGCTGACGCCAGACTTTGCGAAGCGCACGGAGACCATCGTGCCCGCGTCGCGCGCCGGCGTCTCGGCGTCGTCGCGCGCCTGCTCCTCGGCGGCGCCGTCTTCCATGTCCGGAGCGCGCGGCGGAGAAACGAACGCCTCCACATGGATGTTCATCTCGGGGACGCCCACCTCCGTGAGGACCGCCCGCACGGCGGTCATCAGGGGGCCCGGGCCGCAGAGGTACACCGGCGTCGCCCTTGGCTCCGGCAGGACGCGCGCGAGCAGCTCACGGCCGATCTGCCCGCGCTCGCCGGACCACGCGCTGTCCTTCGGCTCGCGCGACAGCGTGACGGTGACGCGCAAGTTCGGGAAGCGCTTGACGAGGTAGTCGAGCTCCTCGCGAAAGATGATGTCCGCGGCAGTCCGCGCGGCGAAGACCAGTTCGATCCGCCCTGGCCACGAGCGATCGGTGAGCGCGCGCAGCATCGACATCACCGGCGTGATCCCCACGCCCCCGCCGATGAGGAGGACCTTGTCGTGCCCTTGTCCGTCGAAGACGAAGCGGCCTGCGGGCACCGACACCTCGAGCAGGGAGCCATCCTTGAAGTGGTCGTGCAAATGGTGCGACGCGTAGCCGTCCTCGGCCTTAGGAGAAAGGCAAGACGCCGCCGACCGGCGCGAGACGAAAGGTGCGGACGTCGTGGGTCTCGTCGAACGTTCGTGCGACGACGAGCTTGCCTGACCAAAACTTCATCCGCGCCGGCGTGCTCACGGCGACCGGCCTCGCCTGGTGCCGGCGCAGCGTCAGATAGTAATCGCCGACGCGAAATAGCAGCAGCGCTCCGACGACGGCGGCGAACGCGACCGGCTGGCGGACGTCGGATTTGACGAGGAGGATGTAGTGGATGCATCCCAGCGAGGTCGCCAGGTACGTGATCCGGTGCAGACGCTTCCACCGGCGCGGCCCGAGGCGCGAGATCATCGCGTCGGTCGACGTGATCGCGAGCGGCGTAAAGAGCACGAGCGCCGCCGTGCCGATCTGGAGGTAGCGACGCGTCACGATCTCGGTGAAGTGGAGGACGAGGTAGAAGAAACCGTAGAGCCCGAGCGCGAGGAAGAGGAGGGCACAGCCTGGGGAACTGAACGGCTGGACTACATGCGCAAGTGCGGGTGGTTTTGGCGAATCATCTTATGATGCCGCCGTCGGTACAGGGCCCACACACGCCGTTGCTACACGTCAGGCCCGAGCAGCAGCCAGCGTTGCCGGTGCATGCACCGCACGCGGGCTGGCACGCTACGCCTGCCGATGCGCAGAAAACCGCGCAACCTTCGCCGGAGTCGGCGCCTCGCGTCTGATCGCCATCGTGGAGGATGGTCTGAAGGCGGTACGAATGGCCCGGGATGAGGCCAGCCGCGAACTGTATTTCCGTGCCGAACCCGCTGCCGCTGCAGACCGCCTTCACGGCGGCGGGCACCGGGTCAGCGCCCGCTCCGAGGTTCCAACCGTTCGAAGCGGGATCGCCTCCGGTGGGCTGGCCAATGGTGCCGTTCTCCGAAGCGGTCTTCCAAGAGCCGAATATGGCAACTGGATAGTACGGAGTCCCGCCCTTTTGCTGATCGCCGGTGGTGCAGTTTGGGTCCGCCGTGATGTCGGTGATGTAGAGCACCGGGCGCATGGGCCGCTTGACGGTATCTGTGCACGCCGGGTCGCCCGTCTGTGGATAGTAGAGCGCGGTCGGGGTGCCGGGGTACGCCGAGACCGGATTCGTCGCATTTGCGCAACCGAGCGGTATGGCATGTTCGTCGTTGTAAAAGACATTGATGGTGGCCGGTGCGGCGCCGCCGCCGGCGGCCGTCATCCCACAGAAGATGATGTTCTCGTTGAATGTCCCGGTGGAGTAGCCGCAGCTGTCGTTGCCGGCGGTCACGGGCGGAATGGTGACGGAGCCCGGCGTGCAGGCCGCTCCACCGCCCGTGCCCGGCGGGCAGACGGTACCGATGCCGCCACCCCCACCCGTGCCCGCGCAGTTCGAGCCGCTGCAGCAGAGGGGGGGCCCACCACCTGGCTGCGGCACGCACGTCAACGGTGGCGCGCACTGCCCGCGCGAATCGCAAAGGCAACCCTGGCTGCCGACGATGCAGGTCGCCACGACCCCAGGTCCGGGGCCGCCGCTGCTGCTCCCGCTGCTCCCGCTGCTCCCGCTGCTGCCACTGCTGCTGCCGCCGTCTCCGCCCAGGATATCGCCGGAGGTCCCTCCCGAGGACCCGCTGCTGCTGCTGCTCTGGCCGTCGTTGAACGTTGAGCTGCTGCCTCCGCCGCATGCGGCGATGGAGATGGCAACGACGCCCGCGATGCCCACGACCCGCTTCAATGGACGCGTGCGCATTGAGTGCCTCCTCTGTCCCGATGGCCGAATCCGTACGCTCCGTCCATCCGAGGAAATTTAGCACGCGCTATGCGACCGGCCTAGGCACCGGGGTATGCGTATGGAGTCGGCGCGTACCCATCCGCCAAGACGTCGCGTTCGCCCGCGCCCGGGGAGGCCACGCACCGATCGCGCGTAGGATCTGCTGGGTGTGGCTGATCGTCTTCGTTGGGCTCGCTCCGGTGGCGCTCATGGCGCTCGTTGGCGGCGTCGTCACCTGGCTGGAGCGGGTGCGCGAAAGCAGGCGACATGCGCACATCCTGGCGGAGCTCGGACCTCCAACTTCGCCCGCGAATGCGTTTGGGGCTGCGCGGAGCGAGGTGATCACCGTCGAAGGGAAGTTGGTCTCGCTCGGCGACGGAGGGGCTGCCGCCACGGCGCACCTCGCGTCGTTCCATCCGTACGGGACGTCGTTCCTCGATGAGGTGAACGCGTACGCGGTGAGCTGTTCGACGGCACCCCAGGGGTTCGCGATCGAGCTCGACGGCGGAGCCGGGCGCGCGCTCCTCGACGGGCCGGCGCAGGTGCTACGCGGCGCGATCGAGACCGAGCACACCGCGTCGCTCGACCGCGCGCCGGCGCTCGGGGCCGCGCCGCTCGCCCACGCGAAGGTGAAGAAGCGCGTCGGGCAATTTCGCGTCGTGCAGGACGGCGATCGCGTTCGGGCGCGCGGTTCGGTCGAGCCCGCGCCGGACGACGATGCGCTCTACCGCGGGCGCTCGAAGGTGCTGAGCATGAAGCCCGGCCCCGTCTCCGCCGGCCTCGGTGAGGCGATGATCGCGGTCGCCTCGACGACCTCGCGACGGCGGGCATCGTCGAGGCGCGTCGTCTTGCCCGCGGCCGTCGCCTCGGTCGTCGTCGGAGCCGCCCTCGCGGGGGCAGCCGCCCGCGTCGACCGTCCGGCGCGGGCGCGCGGCCCGCAGGGGACCGTCGATGCGAGCGCCAACGAGCCGGCGTGTCGCGCCCCCGTGCTCGAGAGGCTCTCGCGCTACGAGATCCCCGCGCCCTTGGGCTGCGACGACGCCTACGCGCGCGCGATGGCGCATTACGCGGCGGGGGAATTCGCGCTTGCGAGCGCCGCGTTCGCGGAGGCCGCGCCGGTCGCGACGATGGACTCTGCGCCCCTCCCTTCGCTCGCCGAGGTGGAGACGCACCTCCTCGCCCACGCGTTCGATCGCGCGGCAAGCACCGTCCGGCGGATGGAGGCCCAGTTCTATCCCGGCCCGAGCACACCGGAGAAGCGGCACCTCCAGTGCATTCTGGAGATCCTCGAGACGCGGGCGCGGACGCCCCGCGCTGGCGGTCCGCGCTTCGTGAAGGTCTGCTCGACGCGCCCCTTCGCCAAGGCGGCGCGCGAGCTCGACTCGAACGGCCAGTACCTCGGGGAAGACGACTGGCCGCGGCCGACGTTCCTCCGCGACGCTCGCTACGACGCCGTCGGCGAGACCTTCACCTCCGTCGTCGCGACGCGCTCGCGCCTGGCGTCGCGACCCGTCGCCCTCGAGCGCGACCTCCTGGATCGCTTCGTCGTCGCCGACGGCGTCGAACGGTACTTCACCATCGACGTCGACCAGCTCCAGCCGCTTCTTGCGACCTTCGCCGCGGAGCTCACGCTCTTCTACGCCTACGCCGGCTTTCCCGAGCGGGCGGCGCCGTACCGCCCCTTTCTCGATCGAGTCGCGGCGATGGTCGAAGAGGGGCGAACCTTCCACCATTCCACGTCCAAGAGCGAGCTCGAGACGAAGGCCGTCGAGGACGAACGCGCCCTCCTCACGATCACCCTGGCGGTCGCAGGCGCCGCGGCCCTCTACGCGGACGATCCCGCGCGAATGAAGCGCTACACGGCGATCGGCGAGCCGTACACCTCGCAGGCGGCCCGGCAGATGGCCCGGCTGGTCCTGCCGGGAGCAACGTGGGAGGAGCCGGTCGTCGATCGAATCTGGCCCGAGAGCAAGGCGGTCTTCGACGCGGCACGCAGCCGAGATGCGGCCGAGGTCGTGCGCGTGCTCACCGAACAACGCTCGACGGGACGGACGACGCTCCCGCGCGCGCTGCCGCAGCTCGGACCCGATCGCGGCCCGCTCGAGCGCTGGTTCCGATCCGACTCGTTCCCGGCGGCGTGCTTGACGTGCGGAGCGTCCAGCTTCCTCGGCGACCTCTCCGATCGCCGCGAGGTCGCGCGCCTCCTCGGCGACACGACGGAGCGCGATCGCCTCCGGGCGAGCGCCGAGCGCTTCACGACGGCCCTGACGGATCCGGAGCTCGGCTTCGAGCTCGACGAGCTCGAGACCTTCTTTGGCAAGCGGCGCGCGCCTTAGTCTCCGCCTCGGTCGCCATCGAGAACTGGCGCGCGCTTCAGGTCGCTCCGGTTCACACGACAGGTTGGGTTCCTTCGATCGGGTACATGAAGACGAGCATGCGGGCGGTGTCCGGGGACTTGTTCTCGTGGACGTCCCACCCTCTGAGGAAGATCGCCGTTGACGAGTCCGCGCCCGCGGCGAGCGGAATCTGTATCGGGGGGAGGGCGGTGCTCCGCCGGGAGAGGAAACGAAAACGGGTTGAGCGCCGAAACGCTCAACCCGCTTGTTCTAAAGTGCCGTATTTGTAGGCGCGATTGGGGTTGAACCAACGACCCCTACCGTGTCAACGCGACGCCAACGCGGTTTCGCGCAGTTAATCGATGCGGTCGGGGGGTATGCATCGCGGACATCGAGGGTCAAAAATCGGTCCGCGAGACCCCAACCGGTTGCCAGTAGGGTCCCGTAGTTGAGTCGGCGTCGGATCGGCGTCGGCGCCTGGTATCGCGAGCGAAGCGAGCGTCGAGGCGAGAGTGGACGCGATTCGGAGGACGAGGAACGCCACGACCCACTTGCCGGTGAGGCTCCAGGCGGGGGAGCGCCACGCGCGGCGGCCGAAGTGGACGACGCCGGCGACGACGCACGCGTCGACGAGCACGTGCGCAACCCCGACGAGCGCGTCCCCGAGCTCCACCCCCGTCCGCATCGCCTCTGGGTAAAGCGCGACGGCGATCCCGAAGGCGACTGACGTGCCGATGGCGCCGGTGAGGAGCCCAACGTAGGAGGGGATCGCTGCGGTGAGCGTCGCGACGAATGCCCATGCCCCCGGCAGGGCGCGCTCGTTTCGCGGCCCAGCGCGGTGAAGTGCACGAACGGCAACGAGTCCTGCGGCAAGCGCCGCGGGACCGCCCGCCAGGGCGCGCGTCGCGGCGAGCACGACGACGCGCGGCACGTACTCGAGACCTCCAAACCTGCGCAGCCCGAACGAGAACTGGGCGACGAGAACGCCACCCCCAAGAACCCCGAGCGCAAAGGCGAGCAAGAGCGCGCCGCTCGCGCGCGGCGCGGTGATCGGCGGTGTCTCCGACGGTGCGTTGGGCGGGACGTAGGGGTTCGGGGTCTTCTTCACCGCCCGTGAGACTAGCCGCGTTCCGACGCCGATCCTCCCGCGTTGAGCGAGGGGATCCAGGCGGGTATGCAGCTGCGCGACGAGTAGCGGATCGCCGCGAAAAAGCGCACGCACAAGCGTTCGACTTCGACCGCGCTGCAGTAGTACCTTCGCGCACCGATCGCCGTTGCGAGAACACGACCAAGACGGGCAGTGAAAGCGGCGAGCGTGGAGGTGACGAGGAAGCCCCCAAGACGGGCGCACGGAAAGATCGATTCGGCCGATGTTTTCGTGGCCGACATCTCCATCATTGCGGGCGACGACGGCGAGCGGCCCTGGCCCAACCCGAACGTGCTCATCGAGTTGGGGTACGCGATCAAGTCCTTGGGGTGGGAGAGAAACCACCAAGACCAAGATCCGGCAGCGCATCACGCTGCCGCCGACCTTGGTCGAGATCCTCCAATGGCACGTCGAGACGCAGCTCTCGACCGACGAGATGCGCTCGTCGGAGTTGCTCTTCCCGGCGGAGGATGGTCGTTTCCGGAGTCGGTCGGCCCTGAAGAAGCCGTTCGCAACGGTCGCGAAGGCCCTCGAGCTGAAGCAGCACATCAGCCCGCGGGCCATGCGGCGCACGTTTCAGGATCTTGCCCGCGCCGCCGAGGTGAAGGACCTCGTGACGCGAGCCATCTCAGGTCACGCGACGGAGACCATGCAGCACCACTATTCAACCGTGGCGGCGGACGAGAAGCAGCGCGCCATCGCCAAGGTGATCGACCTCGCGGGGGTGCGTGAAGCCCTCGAAGCCGGTCGGGGTATGCATCGGGGTATGCATCGCCCTTAACGCAAAAACGGCCACCGCATTGCGCCTGCGAATGGCCGTTTTTTTCGAGGTTTTCTTGTAGGCGCGATTGGGATTGAACCAACGACCCCTACCGTGTCAAGGTAGTGCTCTACCACTGAGCTACGCGCCTAAGGGGAGGCGACGGATACCGCTCGTGGGCACGCGCTGTCAAGCAATCGCGCGGGCGGGGATTCGGACAGCCGCCCGACCCTGGCAGGCGTGTCAGGGCCGCCCTCCCCGGAGGAACACGGTCGAGCGGGCGGCTGCGCGTGAAACCCGGCAATTTCCGCTGAAATCCGCGGGGCACGCGCCTTGCTCAAGAGCTCTCCCGTAACGGGGTCGCTCAACCCGAGGGACCCGCGCTTTCTTCCTTCGCTTGGAGCTCTCGCTTCCTCTTCCTTCTCGCGCAGCTTTCGCTTCTCCTTCCTTCGCAGCCTCTTCTTCCTCTTCTTCCTCCTCCTCTTCTTCCTCCTCCTCTTCTTCCTTCTTCTTCCTCCTCCTCTTCTTCCTTCGCGCAGCTCTCGCGCCTCCCCTTCCTTCACAGCTTCGCATCACCTTCTCTTCCACCTCCAACCCATGGTGAGCTCGATGCGTGTGACGGCGCACAACTTCGGATGGACGCACGCGGGGACTGCGGCGTTGGTGCTCGGGGCGATCGCGGCGTGCTCGTCCGCGTCGTCGAGCGGACGCGAGGGCAACCTCGGGCACGGCGTCTTCCTCTACCAGTGCGACACAGATCAAGATCCTGCATGCGCGGCGGGAAGCAAGACGCTGCCCGGCTGCGAAGTGAATCCGGTGAGCATTCCGACCGGAACGCAGTGCTTCCCGTCGGAGGTCGCGGTGGGCGGGCGGTTCCGGCTGCAGTACTCCCCGAACACGAACACCAACGTCGGCAACCCGGTGCTCAAGGTCGTGTCGCAGGACTTCATGAACGGGCTCGGCGACGGGCAATTCCGTGCGAACAGGCCCGGCACCGTGGGCATCTACACGCAGAGCACCGTCGACAGCACGCTCGTCGACTACACGCTCCTCAAAATCAGTGCGATCAAGAAGGTCCAAATCCAGGACGTCACCGGCAAGCGCGGCGTCGGCGCGACCGTCACGATGACGAAGCTCGCGACTGCGCAATACAAGCTCCTCGCGCAAGATCAGAACGGGCAATCGCTCGCGGGCGCGGTCGACTCGTTTTTGTGGGAGACGAGCGATCCGACGATCGTAACTCTTGCCACCGATGCGCACTCGGCGTCGATCCAGATCACCGCGGCGGCCGTCGGCAAGGCGACGATCTCCGCGTATGCCGACGACACCAAGACCATCAAGGCGTCCTTCGACGTGACGGTGCAGTGATGAAGAACATCCTCTCGCTCGCTGGCCTCTTCCTCGCGGCGTCGCTCTCGGCGTGCACCGCCAGCTATTCGCACACCGACATCAGCACGGTGTCGTCCAACGATCTTCCGTCGACGGTGACCGCGCTTCACATCGCCGTCACGCAAGGGTCGATCGTGACGGCGCACATCGCGCCGTTCAACAGCGATCAAAAGCCCATGGTCGGCGACGTTCAGTCGGGCGATCCGAACACGCTCGTGGCGCTCCGCGCGTACGGCGACAAGAACTACGCGTTCCTCGGGCAGAAGGTCGGCAAGACGACCGTGATGTTCCTCGCCGATGGCATCACCGTGGCGACGATCGAGGCCGAGGTCACCGCGCAGGCCGTGCAGTAGCCGTCACGCGTCGCCCTGCGCGAGGCGCCTGCACGCGCGCTCGGTCGCGTCGTCGAGCGGCAGGTAGCTCTCGAAACGCAGCTCCTCGAGCGTGACGTTGCCGGGCGCGCTGAAGCCGGTGATCGTCGTGAGGAACGCCATCTCGAGGGCGTCGCGCTTCAGTCGAAACGCGGCGACGGGCTCGCTCGGAAGAGAAAAATCGGGCTGACGCCACGCCTCGGTGACGCCGGGGTACTCGAAGAGCGAGTGGAGGAGGCCGGCCAGCGCGGCGTCGCCGGCGCTCGCGAGGACCTCGCGATGAAGGCGTGCGACCATCGCCCGCGCGATGCGTTCCCAGTCGAGGATGAACGGGCGGCAGAGGCGTGGATCGAAGAGCAGATGGAACGCGTTGGGGCGCGCGGGTAGCCGGGCGGGCTCGGCGATGAAGTGGCCGACGATACGCATCGCGGCGGTGTTCGTACGGAGCACGTTGTACGCGCGATCGAGCACCGTGAGCGGAAACGGCTCGTGGTGCGCGAGCATCCGATCGATGGCCTGCGCGATCGGGCCCGGGAGCTCGCCGTCGACGCTCGGCTCCGCGAACTCGGCGTCGAAGCCGGCGGCGCGCAGCATCTCGTTCTGATCGCGGAGCGGCACGTCCATCGTCGCGCCGAGGCGCAGGACCATCTCGCGGCTCGGCTTGGCACGCGCGGTCTCGAGAAAGCTCACGTGGCGCGACGACACGTCGGCGGCGACCGCGAGATCGAGCTGGCTCATGCCGCGGCGCGAGCGCCAGTGACGGAGAAGCGCTGGAAATAGGCCGGCGTCGGCGCGGGTCACGGACATGAACGGACTCTAGCGCGCGGCGATTCGTTGTCGCCTACCGGGGGAGGTAATTGCCGGATCGCCGGCGCGCGCCCACCCTCCGGGCACCATGAAGGAGCCCACGATGACGACCAACGATTCCCTCTTCGACACGACCGACTTTTCTGCCCGCTTCGCCGCCCCGCGCCAGCTCGTTGCCGTGACAGGCGGCGCGCTCGCGTATTACCGCTTCGGCAGCGGGCCCGATCTCGTGCTCGTGCACGGCTGGCCACTGCACTCGGCGACGTTTCGCGGGCTGCTTCCGTATCTCACGCGCTCCTTCACGGTGCACCTGTTCGACATGCCGGGAACCGGCAACACGCTTTGGAACGCGGCGATCGGCTTCCTGGAGAACGCCGCGGCGCTGCGCGAGGCGATCGACGCCATCGGCCTCGAGCAGTACGCGCTCCTCGCGCACGACAGCGGCGGGGCCATCGCGCGGCACGTCGCGGCCGGCGATCGTCGCGTGAAGGGGCTCGTGCTCTCTGGCACCGAGATCCCCGGGCACCACCCGCTCCTCCTCAAGATGTACGTGCTCGCCGCCAAGTCGCCCGCCCTCACGCGCGCCTTCTGGGCGAGCCTCCAGGTCGGCGTGCTGCGACGCTCGCCGCTCGCGTTCGGGACCTGCTTCCGGGATCCGCGGCTCGCCGACGGCGAGTTCTTCGATCTCTTCGTCGCGCCGCTCGAGCGCCCGGCCGTCGTCGAAGGGCAGATGGGCCTCGTGCGCGCGCTCGACTTCGCGCTGCTCGATCGCATGGTTGACGTGCACGCCAAGATCACCGCGCCGACGCTCTGCGTCTGGGGCGAGAACGATCCCTTCTTCCCGGTCGGCAAGGCGCGCGAGATGCTCCCGCAGTTCGCGGGCGGCGCGGAGCTCGTCGTTCTTCCCGGCGCCAAGCTCTTCGCGCACGAGGAATACCCGGCAGCGTTCGCGGCCCACGCGCGGCCCTTTTTGGCCCGGTGCCTCGCCTCGGACGCGAGCGTCGCTTCGCACGCGGCGGAGTAGGCAAAAACCCGCTAGCTTTCGGCTCATGCAGAGCCGCTACGACGATCGCGAGGCCGCCGCCGTCGCGACGACCTTCCCGGGCGTCCCCGAGGCGGTCGCCCTCAGGACCTACACCGCGCGCCTCCTCGGCGCCGACGCGTCGCTCGTCCTTCACGGCGGCGGCAACACGTCGGCGAAGGGGCGCGCGACGACGCTGCTCGGCGAGGACGTCGAGGTGATGTGGATCAAGGGCTCGGGCTGGGATCTCGCGACGATCGAGCCGCCAGGGCACCCTGCCGTCCGCCTCGCGCCCCTCCGCGCTCTCCGCGAGCTCGGCGCGCTGCGCGACGAAGACATGGTGAACGCGCTGCGCCTCGCGCTTCTCGACGCCGGCGCGCCCACCCCAAGCGTCGAGGCGCTGCTCCACGCGTTCTTGCCGGCGCGGTTCATCGATCACACGCACGCCGACGCAGTCCTCAGCGTCGCCGACCAGCCGAACGCGCACGATCTCTGCCGCGAGCTCTTCGGCGACGGCCTCGTGTGGGTCCCGTACGTGATGCCAGGTTTCACGCTCGCGAAGCGCTGCGCCGAGGCCTTCGACGCGGTGGCCGCGCGCACGAAGCCGGGCGTCATCGTGCTCGAGCGCCACGGCGTCTTCACGTACGGAGAGACCGCGAAGGAGAGCTACGAGCGGATGATCGAGGCGGTGACGCGCGCCGAGCGGTTCGTCGCCGATCGGCGCGCGACCGTCGTGATGCCAAGCGTGTCGCGCGATCCGGCACGCGAAACACGCCTCCTCCCGCGCCTCCGCGGCGCGCTCGCGAAGGCCGCAGGATTGCCGCCCGAGCGCGGCCCGATCCTCACCGTCCGCGCCACCGACAGCGCGCTCTCCTTCCTCGATTTGCCGCACGCCAAGCTGCTCTCGCAGATCGGCTGCGTCACGCCCGACCACGTCCTCCGCACCAAACCCGTGCCCCTCTTCGTGCGCGACGACGAGGATCTCGAGGCCAAGATCCTCGACTATGCCGCGCTCTACGACGCGTACTTCGATCAGATGACGCGCGCGAAAGAAGTGACGCGGACGAAGCTCGATCCGTGGCCGCGCGTGCTCTTGGTCCCCAAGGTCGGCATCGTCACCGTCGGCAAGACGCGCGCCGAGGCCGACATCGCTGCCGACGTCTACGAGCACACGATCGACGTCGTCCTCGATGCCACGTACGTCGGCAAATACGCCCCCGTCGATCGGGCGGATCTCTTCGACGTCGAGTACTGGGGCCTCGAGCAAGCGAAGATCAAAAAGACCGTCGAGGCGCCGCTCGGTCGCGCCATCGCGCTCGTCACCGGCGCGGCGAGCGGGATCGGACAGGCCACCGCGGCGCGTCTCGTCGAGCTCGGCGCGCACGTCATGCTCGTCGATCGCACGGAAATCGTGGTCGATCCGAAGAAGAGGAGCCAAGTGGTGTTCGCCAAGGCCGACGTGACGCGCGAGGTGGAGGTGGCGGCAGCGATCGGTGAATGCGTTCGCGCGTTCGGCGGGCTCGACGTCGTCGTCTCGAACGCCGGCGACGCGCCCGAAGGGGCGCTCCACACCAAGGGCGGCCAGGACGCGCTGCGCGGCTCGCTGGAGGCGAACCTCCTGTCGCACGCGACGGTGGCGCGCCTCGCGAGCGACGTCATGCTCGCGCAAGGGCGCGGCGGGTGCCTCCTCTTCAACGCGAGCAAGGCGGCGTTCAACCCGGGGCCTGGCTTCGGCCCGTACGCGGTCGCGAAGAGCGCGCTGGTCGCGCTGATGAAGCAGTACGCGATCGATCTCGGAAAGTCGGGCATTCGCGCCAATGCCGTCAACGCCGATCGCGTGCGCACGCAGCTCTTCGCCGGCGGCGTGCTCGAGTCGCGCGCGAAGGCGCGAGGGCTCCCCGTGGACGCGTATTTTCGCGCCAATTTGCTGGAGCGCGAGGTCCTCGCCGCCGACGTGGCCGACGCGTTTGCGTGGCTGGCCGGCGCGCGCGCGACAACCGGGTGCGTCGTGACCGTGGACGGCGGCAACGCCGCGGCGTTTCCCCGATGAAGGTCGCCCGCGCGGCCGCCCCCTTCGTCCTGCTCGGTATCGCGGCCCTCGGCGCGTGCGAGGGGAGCGGCGTCTACACGAGCCCCAGCGCCGTGGCCACGCCTCTCGACGCGGGCGTCGACGCGGCGCTCCCTTCGCTCTGCAAGGATGGACGGAGCGTCGACGGCGCATACCCGAATCGCCCGACGCAGGTGGCCTTGAACGCAACCCTGCCGGACCTCGTCTTCGACGTGGTGACGCCAGAAGGCGCCGCGGCGAAGGTCTCGCTCCACGAATACTTCGAGCCGTGCGCGCCGCAGTCGCGGCTCCTCGTCCTGCGCGTCGGCGCCGCATGGTGCGGGACGTGCCTCTGGCACTACGCGCACACCGGCGCGATCAAGGCACTCGACGTCGGCGCGCGCCTTCGCTTCCTCGATCTCGAGCTCGCCAACGAGGACGGCTTTTCCCCGCGGCCGTTCGACGTCAACAAGCTCACCAAGCTCATCGACGCGCCCGATCGCGTCGGCGCCGACCCCACGTTTCGCCTCGGCAAGATCAACCCGACGTCCGCGCCGCTGCCGCTCTACGTCTTCGTCGACACGCGAACGATGATCGCCGTCGATCTCGCGACGAACCCCGACCCGGCGTACCTCGAGCTGCGCATTCGCCAAACGCTCGCCGCGCTCGACGGCGCGCCCGCACCGACGATCCCGCAGGAAATCAAGGTCGACGGGCACTTCTTCCCGAACGAGTGGGACCAGCTCCAGGGCATGAAGCTCGCGCCGGTGCCGCCGCCCGACACGACGAACGCTAAGGCCGATGATGCCGCCGCCGCCGCGCTCGGCAAGCGCCTCTTCTCGGATTCGACGCTGTCGCCGAGCGGCACCGTCTCGTGCGCGACGTGCCACGTCCCCGCGAAGCTCTTCACCGACGGCCTGGGGGTCTCCGAGGGGCTCGATCACACCGATCGCAACGCGCCGTCGCTCGGCCTCGCGGCGCACCAGCGCTGGCAGTTCTGGGACGGGCGCGCCGACACGCTGTGGATGCAGGCGCTCCAACCGATCGAGAACGCGAAGGAGTTCGGCTCGTCGCGCTTGTTCGTCGCGCACCGCGTGTTCGACGCGTACGCCGCCGACTACCAGGCGGTGTGGAGCACGCTCCCTCCGCTTGGCGACACCGCGCGATTTCCGCCGTCTGGACAGCCGGGGGTGGCCGCGTACGACAAGATGGTCGGCGCCGATCAGACGCTCGTCTCGCGCGTCTTCGTCAACGTCGGCAAGTCGATCGCCGCGTACGAGCGCACCTTGCGCGTGAAGCCGAACCGGCTCGACGCGTACATCGGAGGCGACACGGGCGCGCTCACGCCTGCCGAGAAGGGCGGGCTCACGGTCTTCTTCCGGCTCGGCTGCGCGCAGTGCCACTGGGGGCCCCGCCTCACCGATGATGCGTTCCACGCGACGCGCTTTCCGACCGGGCGTCTCGACGGGCTCGCCGACGTCGGGCGACAAGACGGGCAAGCGCTCCTCATCCAGAGCCCGTTCCTCTCGGTCGGCCCGTTCAGCGACGATCGTTTCACCGGGCACTCGCTCCGCATCGACATCGATCCGCTCGCCGTCGGCGCGTTCAAGACGCCGACCTTGCGCGGCGTCGCCGGGACCGCGCCGTACGGCCACGGCGGCAAACTGGCGACGCTCGACGCCGTCGTCACGCTCTACTCGCAAGGAGGTTTGCCTCCCGGCGATCCGCGCGCGATCGGGAACGCGCCGCCGTGGCTCGTCACGTTCGATCACAACGCGAAGGACGCGCTCCTGCCGTTTCTCATGGCCCTCGACGGCGCCGTCGATCCGTGACGAAAGGTTAGAACCTCAGGGTGAGCTCGGCGCGGACGCCTTCGAACGCGGGGAAGACCTTGCACACGCCGCTCACGCACTTCAGCCCGCCGCGCTGCTGGCCGACCAGCAGCTTCACGTTCGAGCCCATCGACAGGCGGTAGAGCACGCTGCCGTTGAAGTAGTACGTCGGGAACCCGACGAGCGTCGTGTACTCGAACCCCTGGCTGAAGACCCACTTCGGCGCGACCTTGATCGCCGTGTAGTGCTCCCCCTCGTGCCACGGCGCCTCGGCGTAGCGACCCGTCGCGTCGGACACGCGCACGTTCTCGGAGTCTTGCTTGCGCATGCGGTGCCGGCCGGTGAGCTCCAACGAAAACGGACCCGATAGGGACTTCGTGAACGCGTACTCGGCGTGCAGCTCTCGGTAGTAGAACGCGTCGTCGGCGCGCACGTCGTTGCGCACACCGCCGGACGCGTAGAGGTGCGATCGCGCGTGCTCGAAGCTCCACTCGATGCCGGAGAGGCCGTCGAAGACGTGCGTGACCACCTCGTTCGCGCTCTTGCCGGAGCTGAGCGTCTTGCCATCGCGATCGCACGATCCGCCGGCGACCTCGCTCTGCGAGCGGAAATAGCCGGTCGCGCCGTACACGAGGAGACCGTCGTTCAAACGCACGTTCGAGCGGAGGCGCCCGCCGTTGACGCACACGTTGAAGTTGCCGAACTCCGCGTCCTGCGTGACGAGCTCGGCGGTCGGAGGCGTCGTGTAGCGCGTGTTGTCGAGCTCGGTCGCGCGCACCGAGCCGGTGGCCGGCCAAAAGTTTCGGTAGCTCTTGAGCTCCAACGTGTTCGTGAGCGGGCCGACGTCGGCGTTGATCGCGGCGTAGAGCGCGTTTCCGTTGGCATGCGGCTCGTCGGGCTGCGCGTCGTGGAAGCGGTGCTGGACGGCGCCCTCGATGTAAATTTTGCCGTGACCGAAGACGTTCGGGATTTCGACGCCCTGCCCCACCATCTCGATCTCGCTCGCCGTGGTGGTGCCGTCGCTCGTCGGCAACGTGGCGAGCCATGTCCGCGTGTCTTGCGCGTCACACGAGCCGAGCGGCGTCGCGAAGGTGCCGTCGTCGATGCTCCCGTTCGCGTTGTAGTGGTACGGCGCGCAGCGGGTGATGCGCACCGCGTGGGTCATGAGCGCGATCGGCAGGCCGCGCCCTGCTTGGATCGACGCGCCGATCACGCGATCGGAGCCGAACAGCGGCTGGGGTCC
The DNA here is from genome assembly GCA_038231275.1 of Polyangiales bacterium. Taxonomy (GTDB): domain Bacteria; phylum Myxococcota_A; class Polyangia; order Polyangiales; family Polyangiaceae; genus JANYHK01. The sequence continues at coordinate 194,379 of JBBRLQ010000005.1, read as the reverse complement.
GCGCGTGTCGGTGGCGGTGGTCTTCGGCAGGAAGAGCGCGCGGCCGGTCGCCTCGTCGACGCGCGTGGGGTTGGCGATGCCGGCGACGACGGTGGCGGCGAACGGATCTTGCTGCCACGCGACCTTGATGCCGCGGAGCGTCGTGTCGACGCCGAGCTCGTCGATCTTGCGCATGCTGAGGACGAGCCCGCGGCCGAACTGCACGTACGCGTCGCCCGCCGTCACCTCGAGCCCCGGCGCGGTGTAGTTGATCCAGATCTTGGCCGGGTAGATCGCGTCGCGGAATCGAGACGCGCCGTCGGCCTTCACGGTGGGCACGTCGCGCGGATCGAGATCGGCGCGATCCTCGGGGCGCCGCCAATAGAGCGACGAGTCGAGGCGCATGCCGAGCGTCCACCGCCCGCTCTTCAGCGCCACGTTGAGCCGGTTCACCCACGCTCCGTACCCTTGATCGATCGTCCTCTCGCCCTCGGCGGTCCGCGCGTCGAAATGCTGCGCGACCACGCTCGTCTCGGTGACGTCGAGGGTGAGCGGCTGACCCGCCACGTCCGGCAAGTCCACGGCGGAGGCGTCCCGGGGCCACGCGCCGATCGTCGCGGCGAGGCCGAAGAGGAGCGTGGTCTTTGCCGCACGAGAGCGCATCGCGCGTGCGTCGATGCTATTTCGCGGCGGTCGCCTGGTCGAGCACGTTCGCGACGGCCATGTCGGTGTCGGCCTCGTCGCCGGGGTTGAACCCCTCGTGGACGCGCATCACCTTTCCGTTCCGGTCGATCAAGATCGAGAGCGGAGCGGATTTTTTGGGGTTGTAGACGCTCGTGATGCGCGAGTCCTCGTCGAAGAGGACGGGGAACACGAGGCCGTTGCGCTTCACGAAGCTCGGCACGTCGGCGACCGTCTCGGGCCCGTCGACCGACACCGCGAGGACCACGAAGCCCTTCGTGCGGTTCTTCTCGTACAGACTCCGGAGGTGCGGCATCTCCGCGAGGCAGGGCTCGCAGTACGTCGCCCAGAAGTCGATGAGGATGACCTGCTTGCCGAGGTAGTCGGTCAGCTTCACCGTCTTGCCCTCGAGATCGCGCGCGGCGAAATCGGTCGCCATCGCGCCTGCGCTCACCGCGCCGCGTCCTGACCGAGTGGGGGTGCCCGTACCGTTCGTGCCGGCGCATCCCGCAAGGAGGATGGCCCCGGATACGAGGAGGAGCAGGAGGTGTCTTTTCGTCATTTCTGAATGGGGTTTTTGTCGATCCAATCGAGCCACGGATTCACGTCCCCCAGAATGTCGATCTGCCCGCTCTGATCGGCGGGCGCGCTGGTCGTGGAGCTAAGGATCTCCATCGTGCGCGCGTCGAAGTTGCCGTTCCACGGGATGCCGGCCGACGTGAAGAACGGCCCGAGGTCGCGGTTGCCCGGATCGAGCACCTGCGTGTAGTTCGTGTGCCAGGAGTTGACCCAGAAATCGAGATCGGACTGGGCGGCCGGGCCGTGGTTGTTGTTCTCGGAGAGGGCCGTGATGTAGATGACCTTCTTGTCGCGGAGCTGGGGGACGAGCGGGACGAGCGCCTTCGTCTCCTCTTTGCACCAGTAGCACCACACGCCCGCGACGCTGATGTGCAGGAGCTTGAAGGTCCGCATCTCCGGATCGTAGAAGTCAGCGAGGGAGACGGTGGTGAGGCCGGAGTTCTTGTCGCTGTTGACGTAGCCGAGGAACTTGAAGTTCTTCACCTTGTCGCCAGGGGCGGCGGAGGTGACATCCCCGCGGGCTTTGAAGCCGATTCCGCTCGTCGGATAGGCGACGCCGTACGGGTTCACCTCCGTGCCGACCGGATCGCCGTCACCTGCGGCCAGGCCCTGGTTCGACGGCTTCGAGCTGGAGCACGACACGAGGCCGAGCACTCCAGCGAGGCCCAGACCGAGACCGAGCGAGCGCACCGCAAACCGGGGGGGAGACCTCATGGAACACCTCTCACGAAACTGCGGAACACCAGAAGGCACGAAGGCAGACGATACGAACGCGGAAACCCTAACGCGAGGGTATCGGGGCGCTCGAAATGGTCAAGCGGGTCCCGACCCCGCCGGAACGGGAGACAACTTATGATGAAGTGTACGCTCGGGCCTGTCGAGCGGACCCGTGTCACGGTTGTCGTCGATCTTGCTGTTTCCCCGGCGGCGGCCGTGGGAGAAATACGGACACGGACAGCCTGCTTCGAGGGTTTTTGAAATGAAGCTTCATTTTGCCGCGCTTGCCTCGGTCACGGTCGCGCTGTTCGCGGCGTACGGGTGCTCCTCGTCGAGCGGCTGCGAAGACTCGCAGTGCGCGACGGGGAACAAGTGCGTGGACAACGGGAAGGGCACCGAGTGCCGTCTCGTCTGCGCGCTCAAGGCGGACGGGACCGGGGGCCAGCAGACCTGCCCGATCAACTACCACTGCGCAGGAGGGAAGATCCCTTACTGCGCGCCAGATCAGGTGAAGTACACCAAGACCGGCAAGGGCCTTTGGGGCGCGCCCTGCTCGCCGACCGGCGGATTCGACGCGAACCCCGCGTGCGACTCCGATCAGAACTTCTGGTGCTACGGCCAGTCGCCTACCGACGGCGCAGCCTTCTGCACGCAGTACGACTGCGCGACCGACGCCGAGTGCCGCGGAGGTTGGTACTGCGCGACCATCAACGCGGCTCCGGAGGTTCGGACCGCCGCGCGCACCGTGGGTCAGACCCGTACGGCGTGCTTGCCGCGGACGTACTGCGCTCCGTGCGCGAGCGACGTCGACTGCGTGTCGGTGGACGGCGCGCGCCAGCACTGCGTGAGCGACGCCGCGGGCGGCAAGTACTGCGCGCCGGAGTGCGGCTCGGATTCGCAGTGCAACCAAGAGGCGAAGTGCGCCGACAGCGCGGAGGCGGGCGCCCAGGTGTGCACGCCCAATGCCGGCGCGTGCGTAGGCGACGGCTCCTTCTGCTCGCCGTGCCGCTCGGACGCCGATTGCACCGGCGGCGCCTGCGTATCGAGCTCCTACTCCACCGAGCACTTCTGCACGACGCCGAGCGACGGAGGGTGCACGTACGCGGACTCCGCCGGCACGTGCAAGCTGAACGCGAAGTGCCCGACGAACCCGGTCGCGGGATCGAAGACGAGCTGCACGTTCAGCGGGAAGCAGAACACCTGCAGCCTGGTCGACTCGAACGGCAACCCCGTGGGGGGCAGCGCGAACTCGTGGCCCAACATCCCGAACAACTTCTGCTTCGGGCAGGTGCTGCTCGACAAGAACTACGTCCCGGGTTGCTGGACCAAGCCGCGTTAGGCGAGGCGAGCGTCCAAGCGTCGATCACGAGAGGGTCGCGTCGGTCGGACGCGGCGGGGGAGACCGCGGCGCGCGGGAGGCGACGAGCGTTTGCCACATCGAGCGATCGTCGACCGTGCAGAGGAGCAGCCAGTGCCCGGCCGCGACGATCGCGAGCGCGCGGATCGGGACGTCGAAGGTGCCGCGTGAGAGCAGCGCGAGGCTCAGCGCGGCGAGGACGGCGATCATCTGGCCGCGGAGGCTGATGGCCACGAGCGCGAGGAAGATCGCGCAGCATGCGAGGAACGTCGCGACCGCCGAGAGGCCGAACGGCGGCGGCGTACCCGGAGCGTCGGCGAGGGCGGTGTGCAGGACGGCCTGCCAGGTCGGCGCGCCCGGGTGCACTCCGCGCGCGGCGCCCCACGTGACGACGAACGCGCCCGCGATCGCGAGGTTCGACATGACGCGCCCGGCGACGCCCCCGCGCGTGCCCAGCCACGCCGCGGCGGCGAGCTGACCGAGGCCTTCGAGCACGACGCCCGCCGTCGCGAGCCCAGACGCCACGTCGTAGAGGGTCGTGCTGACACGCTCGCCGGCGGCGCCCGCGAGCTCCCACGCGCCCACGCGGAACACCGAGGCCACCGTCATCGCGAGGACGATGACCGACACCGCGCGCGTGTGCGCGGCGCGCATGCCTTGCCACGCGGTCGTCAACGCCACCACGCTCGACGCGAGCGCGAGGAAGATCGCCGCGACCGGGTGGAGCTTGTCGCGCATCGCCGGCGCCGCGAGCGCGATGACGAGCCCCGCCGCGCCCACGGCGAGCACGCGCGGCGCGAGGGCGATCCGCGGCGCGCGCGCCAGCTCGTACGACCCCATGAACACGAGCACCATCAGCAGCCCCGCCGTCGCGTAGGCGAACACGTCCGACACGTCCTGGCACGCCTCGACGATTCGCCCCGTCGCGTTGCCCGGAATCCCCGGCGCGACGAGCACTCCGAAGACGCTCCCCACGACCGCGACGATCGTGGTCGCCCGGAGGATCCACGCGGCGCGCAGCGTCGGCGACATCGGCGCGGCCGTCCCGCGGTCATCACCCGGCGCGCTGTCGGTCGCGCGCGGCGCTTCGGCCGGCGCGCTCGGGGCGGCGTCCTCCGGCACGCCCTCGGGGGTCGAGCTCTCCTGCATGGGGAGCGGCGAATCTAGCACGGAGCGGCGTGCTTACGCGCTTACGTCGGCGTCCAGTCGCGGGGCTTCGCGGGCAAGAGCCCCTCGCGCGTCTCGTTGATGTTCACCGGCGGCGGCGCGCCCGGCTCGTGCGATGGCGTCTTGGGCGTGCCCGGCGCGGGCGGCGGCGGATCGGTGCTCTTCGGCGGCGTCGTCAGCAGGTACGGCCGCGCGTTCATCGTCGAGCACGCGAAGACCTCGTCGCGGTGGAACTCCCAGTGTAGGTACACGTTCCCGTCCGGCGACACGATCGCGCCCGGCGCGGGTCCGAACGGCTGCGCGCGGTTCACCGAGTCGAGCGCCGCGATGTCGAACGCGGTGATGCCGCTCGTCTTGATGATGCCCATCTTGACGAGGTGCCCGTCCTTGGTGATGACGATCTCGAGGCGCGTCATCACCTTCGGATCGTTCATGGGGTGCGTCTTCGGCAGGCTGTCGAGCGACCCGAGGAAGTTGTCCGCGAAGATGGGGTGGATGCGGTTGTGCATCCCGTTCAGGTACGACGCGAACGGCACCGCCGCGGTGTTGAGCGCGGTCTGGTTGCCGGGCTTCACGCTGGAAACGTAGTTCTCGATCGCGCTGCGCCAGCGTTCGAAGTTCGACGCGGTCCACGCGCCGCGGTGCTCGCTGCGGCGACGCTCGCCGTCGGCCTCGCGCTCTTTGCGGAGCTGGTCCGCGCCGACGACCGCGACGACGCCGTTGTGGGTCAAATTCAGGTTCACCTGGCCGGGGCCGGGCTGACCTCCGAGGCCGAGCCACGCCGTGTTCCCCTGCTTCTGCACGTCGGGCTTGTTCGTCGACGCGCCCGCGCCTTGATCGGCCGCGGCGCCGCTTCCACCGGACGGGCGCATCGGATTGAACGTCCAGTTGCCGTTCGGCGCTTGATTCACGTCGGGCGCAGCGGGTGCGGCTCCGCCGGGCGCGAGCTGCGGCGCGGTCGACGGCGTCGGCTGCTGCGAGGTCCGCCCGTCGCCGCCCGCCTTCGGAGGCTCGGGCGCCTTGGGCGCGAGGATGGCGACCTGCTGCGGGTTCTTAAGCGGCGTCGGATCCTTCTGGATGTCGAACTCGGTCCCTCGCTCGCCAGGCCCTTTGTTCTTCTCGCCTTCGTGCTCTTCGCTGTCGGCGATCTTGGTGCGGTCGCTGTCGCCGACGCGATCGGGCGGACCGGCGTGGTTGCCGCCGGGCGTGGGGTTCTCGTCGTCCTTGTCGTGGACCGTCTGGGTCGCGACGGTCTCCTTCTCGACGTGGTTTCCCTCGTCGCCGATGAAGTGCGCGTTGGGGTTGTCGGCCTGGTTGGCCTTCGCGTGCTGGCGCACCGCGATGCGCTTGTCGGCGAGCGGCGCCGCGAGGTCCTGCGGCTTCGGCTCCTCGTGCTTGAGGACGATGGTCTTCGGCTCGGGTTTCTTCGGCTCTTCCTTCTTCGGCTTGGGCTTCTCGGGCGGAGGCGGCGTCTTCTCGGGCTTCGGCGCGGCGGTCGGCTTGGGGGGCGGAGGAGGAGGAGGCGGAGGCTCGGCTTCTTTCTCCGCGTTCGGCGTGTCTCCCAGGGCGAGCTCGAATGTCTGCTCGCTCGCGCGGACGCGCTCACGCACGTTGCGGCCGAGGACGGCCATGAAGCTCTTGTCCTCGTGAATTTGCGCGACGACACCACCAACGTCGGCGAAGGCGTAGTGCGTGCAAACGGCCGCACAGATCCAGAGGATCAGGGGCGTATTTGTCTCTCGCGCCATCGACCGATTTGAAACCTTTCGGGAAACCCGACCTGTAGAGGCTACATCGCAAACCCAGTGCCCGCCACACGCGCGCCCCTGCCAAAAACAACGTGCGGCCTGCGTCCCTGGACGCAAGTGCCGCGCCGCCCCGTAGCGATTCTGCTGGCGCCTTCCCCTGTGGACAAAAGCGAGCGCGACCGATCACGCGCGCGGCGCTTCTGGTGGGTCGCCGCCGTTCGTTCTCCCGCGCCGTTTAAACGACGTTCGCTCTAATCGCCGTCCATTTCGGCAGAAGACGCTCGATGATCGCCGGCGGTGATCTGGATGGCGCTGAGCTCGCGGTCCGAGGACAGCTCGTTCCACAGGCCCCAGGCTTTTAACGTGCGTTCCAGGTAGACGACGCGCTCGGCGCAGCGCGCGATCGCTTGCATGTTGTGGGTCACGAGCACCGCCGTGATCGTCTCTGACGCGCTGATTTCCGCCATCAAATCGATGATGGCCGCGCGCCCCGTCACGTCGACGCCCGCGGTGGGCTCGTCCAATACGAGGAGCTCGGGCTTCGTGACGAGCGCGCGCGCCAGGAACACGCGCTGCGTCTCGCCGCCCGACAGATCACGCATTTGCGCGTTCGCCAGCGTCGCGGCCCCGGTCCGCTCGAGCATTTCCATCGCGCGGGCACGCTCATCGGCGGTGATGCGGAGCGGCCAGCGACCTCGGAGGTTGGCCGCGACGACCTCCAACGGAGACGCCGGAAAGTCCCGATCGAAGCTCTTCCGTTGGGGCACATAGCCCACCTTGGCCCGCGCTTTGTCGGGCGAAAGCCCACATATTTCGAGCGAGCCGCTCGAGGGGGTCACGAGGCCGAGGATCGCCTTCAGGAGCGTCGACTTTCCCGCCCCATTCGGGCCGCACAGACACAAGAATTCCCCGCGCGGCACGAAAAACGACACGTCCTCGAGCGCGACCTTCGCGCCGAAGCGGACGGTGACGCCGCGCACGTCGAGCACCTTCTCGGCGTCGTCGGGCGGCAGCGTCCGCCGACCCGTCACTTGAGGACCTTTTCGAGCGCGTCGGCGTCGAAGCGAAGGAGCTTGGCGTACGAGTCGGTGGCCGGCGAGCCGCCGACGGGATCAAGGACGCCGAGTGGGACCTTGAGCTCGTCGGCGAGGATCTTCGCCGGCCTCGGATCGAGCTGCGGCTCGCTGAAGAGGCCCGGCACCTTCTTCTTCTCGACGACCGCGCGCACCGCCTCGATGTACTTGCCGGTCGGCGTCGAGCCCGGGAACGGCTCGATCACCGCGACGATCTGGAGGTGATAGCGATCGGCGAAGTACCCGAAGCTGCCGTGGAACGTGACGAAGTCGCGGCGTGACCAGGCGGCCGCGCGTTTCTCAATCTCGGCGTCCAGCTCGCCGAGCTTCGTCGTCAGCTCCGCAGCGCGCGCGCGGTACCCGGCAGCGTGCGGAGGATCGGTGGCGGCGAGCTCCTCCTTGATCGCGTCGACCATCTTTTGCGCGCGCTTGGGATCGAGCCAGCAGTGGGGATCGGTCGCGCCCTTCTCGTGATCGTGATCGTCGTCGTCCTTCGCGCCGGCGTGGGCCTCCTCGTCGCCGAGCATGTCGTCCTTCACCGTGAGCGTCGGGACACGCTCGCCGACCTTGAGCGCGCGCGCCTTGGGGGCGGCGTCTTTCAGGATCTTCTCCATCCACGGATCGAGGCCCAACCCGACCATGATCCCGAGCTTGGCGCTCGCGACGTCCTCGACCTGCTTGGGGGTCGGGTCGAAATGGTGCTCGCTCTTGCCGGGGGGAAGCAGGAGGACGACGTCGGCGTCGGGCCCCGCAACCGTTCGGGTGAGATCGTAGATCGGGAAAATGGAGACGACGACCTTGGTGCGCCCGCTCTCCTCTTTTCTGCAGCTCGAGCAGCCGGACACGCCGACCAGGGGCGCCGCCAGGAGGAGCAATGTGACCGCCGCCAACGTAGAAGGGAATGTGCGCACGCCGCGAGGCTATCAAAAACGTGCGGTCTCGGGACCGCACGGTGGATCCAGCGATCCACGCGCGCCCCTTCCGACACCCCCTAATCCCTCGATTCGGGGGACCAATGATCCACCGAGGGAGTTGGCCCCTTCGGTGCATTCAAGATTCCTTCGAATGGCCATGCAGGCTCCCCTCCTCGATCCGCGCCCTCCCGTCGCCCTCGCCGACGGAGTGACCGCGATCTCGATCGCCGACGCGTGTCGGGACGCGATCGTGTCGTTCGTCGTCGGTAGCGCGACGAGCTGGGGCAAGTCGGGGCTCGCGGTGTGGCTCGGCGGGCCCTACCGCCTCCTCGTGCGCCACACGCCCCGTGTCGAGGGACCGCCGCGCAGGAGCGACGTCGTCCCCGCGTCCGTACGCACGCAGCTCGCCTCGCAGAGCGTCGAAGGCATCGTCGCCGGCGCACGCCAGGAGGTGCTCACGACGCTCCGCCTCGCGCCCGAGAACGGGAGCTTCGCGCGATCGTCGCTCCACGCCGGTTACGTACGCCGCACGCGCGACGCCAGCGGCCGCGCCGGGTACGCCCCCGTCGATCACGAACGCATGCGCCTCAGCGATCGCGTCCTGTCGCTCGCGGCGGTCGACTACCTGATGCGGCCAAGCGACTACCTCGCGCTCCTCACGGTCTGCAAGGTCTGCGAGAAGATCACGTTCGACCCGCACACACGCGCGCGCGGCCTCTGCCAGGCGCACGCCCCGAGCTTGCGCCGAATCCCCATCAAATAGCGGCTCGTGGTAGAAAGGTTCCCCCTCGCGGCGGCCCGCTCGTCGCGCGTGTGACCTCCCTCTCCATGCTCCCTTACGAAATCAGAGGCGCGCTGCCCAGCGACGAGGATCAGCTCCTCCGGGTCGCGCATCACCTGAACACCGTCAACCTGCCGGAGGACCGCGAGGCGATCCACACGATCCTCGAGCAGGCGCTGAAGAGCTGGACCGGCGCGATCAAAGATCCGAAGCGCCGCGAGTACGTCTTCGTCCTCGTCGACGTCGAGAAGCAGCAGCTGATCGGCACGTCGATGATCATCGCGCAGCTCGGGCGCCGCGACGCGCCGTACATCTACGTCGACGTCATCGACGAGGAGCGCTACTCGGCGACGATCGATCGGCACTTCAACCACCGCACGCTCAACATCGGCTACTCGTACAACGGCCCGACGGAGATCGGCGGCCTCATCCTCCTGCCGGACTACCGCCGCGTGCCCGAGCGCTTGGGGCAGTTCTTGTCGTACGTGCGCTTCCTCTTCATCAAGATGAACCGCGAGCTGTTCCGCGACGAGATCCTCGCCGAGCTCTTGCCCCCGCTCGAGCCGGACGGCACGTCGCATTTGTGGGACGCGGTCGGCCGTCACTTCACCGGCCTGACGTACGCGGAGGCCGATCGGCTGAGCAAGCAGAACAAAGAGTTCATCAAGGCGCTCTTTCCCGAGCACCCGATTTACGCGTCGCTCCTGCCGAAGCAGGCGCAGGACGTGATCGGCAAGGTCGGCCACCAGACGCGCGGCGTCGAGAAGATGCTGCGGCGGGTCGGCTTCCGGTACGCCGAGCGCGTCGATCCGTTCGACGGCGGCCCGCATTTCACGGCGATGACCGACGAGGTCTCGCTCGTTCAGCGCACGCACAAGGTCACGCTCGGCGCGGCGCTAGGAAAAGACGAGATGGCCGATCAGCGCGCCGTCGTGGCGATCACGCTCCCGCTGGCCCCGTATTTCCGCGCGACGCTCGCGGCGTGGTCGGAGGACGACGGGGTCGGGCGCCTGGGCGAGGACGCGGCGGAGCACCTCGGCGTCAAGGCGGGCGACGAAGTGTGGGTGTTGCCACTCGAGTAGCGGCTACCGCGCGGCGAGGACGGTGGCGACCGCCCGGCGCAAGTCCGCCGCGGTAAACGGCTTCAGGATCTTCGGGCGATCGCACTTCTCGAGAAAATCGTGCGTTTGGGCCGTGAAGGCGCCGCCGGTCAAGAACACGAAGCGCGACGCTTGCGCCGGATCGGTGACGCTCACCGCCTCGAACAGCTCGGCGCCACTCACCTCGGGCATCATGAGATCGCATAGGACCACATCGAACGGCTTTCCTTCCCGCAAGACGCGGAGCGCGGCGCGTGCGTCGACGACGGGCACCACCTCGTGATCGACGAGCAAGCGGCGGATCGCCATGCCAATGGCCTCCTCGTCGTCGACGATCAAGATGCGCGCTCTCGTTTGCGTCGCGCGCGTGGCCTCCACGGGCGGCGCACTGGGCGGCAGGCTCTTGCGGTTCCGGCGCGGCAAGGTGACGCGAAACGTCGTTCCCTGCCCCACGACGCTGTCGACCTCCAGGGTGCCATCGAGCGCCTGCACGATGCCGTGGCAGATGCTGAGGCCGAGCCCGGTGCCCATCCCCTGCGGCTTCGTCGTGAAGAAGGGCTCGAAGATGCGCGGGAGCACGTTGGCGGGGATGCCATCGCCGTTGTCCGAGATCTCGACGATCGCGCGATCCTTCGTGCTCACGCGCGTGCGAACGGTGATCGTCGCCATCGTGCGCTTGCTCTCAGGGATCGCCTGCGCGGCGTTGACGAGGAGGTTCACGAAGACCTGCGCGAGCCGCCCCTCGTTCGCGTAGACGGTGGGCGAAGACTCGAGGCGGCGCACCAGCCGCGCGCTGTGACGGATCTGGTTCATCGAGAGCTGAATCGCAGTCTCGAGGACGTCGTTCAACGAGACCGGCGCGCGCACCTCCTCGTCCACCCGCGAGAACGTCTTCAGCGACGCGACGATCCGCTGGACCCGCGTAGCGCCGTTCATGGCGTCGGCGAGGGCGGAGAGGCAGTCTTCGAACGAGACGGCGCCCCCGCCGCGCGCCGTGTCGACGAGCTCTGACGCGAAGTCGAGGTTCGCGAGCACGTACGCGAGCGGGTTGTTGATCTCGTGGGCGACGCCAGCCGCCATCGTGCCGAGCGAGGCCATTCGGTCGGCGATCTGCATTCGAGACTGGAGCTCGCGGAGCTCCGATACGTTGGTGTACGCCACGAGCACGGCGGCGTCTCCCGCGAACTCGACGCGCTCGACCGTGCTGCGCTCGACGAGCACCGTCGTCCCGTCCTTCGCCAGGAGGCGGTGCTCGCGGCGCAGGACGCCCTTACCTGCGTCCATCCGCGCAATGTCGTCGGCCACGACGGCGCGATCGTCGGGCGCGACGATGTCCAGCGCCGGACGGCCGATCAGCTCGGTGGTGCTGTCGTACCTGAGGAGGCGAACGGTCGTCCCGTTCACGTACACGATCGTATCGCCGCGCCGCACCACGATCGCCTGCGGCAGGTTCTCGACGATTCGATAGACCTCCTGCTCGCCGCGGCGCCGCGCGTTGAGCTCCTCGCGCAGGGTCTTGTTCCGCTCCGTCAGCTCGTGGGACATGAGCTCGAGCGACCGCTCCACCAGGCCGCGCTCGGCGTCCGCTTCTTGGTATGCGGCGTCGACGAGATCGAGCAACGCGCGAACCTCCGCCGGGATCGCGGGCTCGTTTAGACCCGCGCGCTTCAGCTGGCGGGCGAGGAGCTTGTGCAAGTGCCCTCCGAGAGCGTCGTGACGGTCATCGTCTGGTTGTGCAAATCCGCGCACGCACCGGTCGCGCCGGGACAGAGCTCGCCGTAGGAGTAGAAGCCGGTGAGGACCGCGCCCTCGCCGAGGACGTCGCGAACGCTCTCCAGCTCCTCCTCCACGCGCTGCTTCAACACGAGCTTTCGTCCCACGCAGCTGATGAGGATCGCGAGCTCGGTGCGCGCTCCCGCGAGCGCGAGCGCGCCGTCCTTCGCGGCACCGGTCGCGCCGTCGATGAGCCGATCGAAGTTCGCGCGCATCAAGCGGGCGTACGCGCCTTGCGGCACGTCGCCGGCGAAGGTCAGGCTCCGCGCCTCCAGATCGACGTCGAGGATCGTCCTCACGAGGCCCGCGTGCTCGTTGCGGATCGAGAGCGGAAAGAGGAGGCCACTGGCCGGGAGGCCGGCGGCGTGCTCGCCGAGGTATTCGCGGTAGAGGTCGAGCGCGGGGCGGCCGTCGAGCTCGTACACGACGCTGCCCTCCGAGCGCGTCACGAGGCGATCGGGACCGAACGGGTCCCAACCGCCCAGCGAGCCGTAGCCGACGCGGAGCTCCTTGCCATAGAAGCCGAGCGCGACGACCTCGTGGCTCGTCGGCGCGCCGTCCAAAAACACCTCCGTCGTTTCGAACCGCGCGCCGTCGCCGGAGAGCCCACCGGTCACCGCGACGCCGCGCGGGAGACCCTCGGCGAGCCCGCGTGTGAGCTCACTCCCGTTCACGAGCAGCCCGTCGGAGAGCACGAAGACGTGGACGAGATCGTCCTTTGCGAGGGCCGCAGCGAGGCGAGCTCCCGTGCGCTGGCTGTCTGCGCGCGTCGCGATGTGCTCGCGCGCGGCCTCGACGCGCGTCGTCGTGAACTTCACGGCGGTGGTCACGACCTGCCCTTCGTGGACGCGCGTCCCGGCGATCTCGCCCGCGGTCGAGCAGCCGAGCACGCGCGCCGACGGATGACGACCGCGAAGATCTTCGACGACCGCCGCCGTGAGGACCGCGCGCGTACCGAACGCGAGGACGAGATCCGCGTCCACGAGGACAGCTCCGTCGTCTATCCATGCCGAGCCGGTCCAGCGAGATTGTGCGATGCGCATACGATTCTCCAATCGTGAGAGAACGGCTCACCAGGACGAAAGTCAACGCGTCTCGGTCAATGCCGGAGGTGGCCATCCCACGCCGTGCTACGCGCGCCCCACATCTTCTATGCGTCCGCTCAGCAGGCGGCGTGGCCGACGGCGGGGAAGATTTTCCCAGGATTCAGGAGATCGCGCGGGTCGAAGACGCGCTTCAGGTCGCGCTGTAGGGCGATGAGGTCCTCGGACTGCTCGAGGGGCAAGTACGCCGCCTTCGTGACACCAATGCCGTGCTCGCCGGTAAGGGTGCCGCGCAGCTCCACGGTCGTGCGCATCAGCGCCTCGATGGCGCGATCCACCGCCGGCCTCTCGCCGTCGTCGTTCCAGAGAAAGTTCACGTGCAGGTTCCCGTCGCCGGCGTGCCCGTAGGTGAGGTGCCGGACGCCGGTCGCCACGCCGATCGCGTCGACGCGAGCGAGCAGCTCCGACACGCGCGAGCGCGGCACGACGATGTCCTCCGAGAGCTTGTATTTTGCAAGCTTCCGCGTCGCCGAGGACAGCTGCCGCCGCGCCTCCCACAGTCGCCCGCGCTGCGCCGCATCCTGCGCGACGAGGAGATCGACGACGCCGCGCCCCTTCGACACGACCTCTCCGAGACGCTCGATCTGCGGCTCGAGCGCGGCCGCTTCGCCGTCCATCTCGACGAGGAGCATCGCGCCGGCGCGCGTGTCGACCGACACGCCGCTCGCGCGCACCGCGTCGAGCGTCGCCCGATCGAGGAGCTCCAGGCATCGCGGAACGAGACCGGCGGCAACGATCGCGCTCACGGCGTCACCGCACGCCTGCACGTCGTCGAAGAGGGCCAGCACCGTCACCACCTCCGGCGGCTTGGGGACGAGGCGCAGCGTGGCTTCGGTGAAGACGCCGAGCGTCCCTTCGCTCCCGACGAGGAGCGCGGTGACGTCGTAGCCGGTCACGCCCTTCACGGTGCGCCGCCCAGGCCGAAGCACGCGCCCGCCCATGAGGCACACCTCGAGCCCGAGCACGTACTCGCGCGTGACGCCGTACTTGAACGCGCGCGGTCCGCCCGCGTTCTCGGCGACGTTGCCGCCGATCATGCATGTCTTGAGGGAGTTGGGATCGGGCGGATAAAAGAGCCCCTCCTTTTCGCACGCCGCGTGCAGATCTCCGGTGACGACGCCCGGCTGCACGACGGCGACGAGATCGTTGCGATCGATCTCCTTGATCTGCGCGAGGAGATCCGTTCGAAGGACGATGCCGCCGGCGACCGGCACTGCGCCGCCGGTTCTTCCGGTGCCTCCGGCGCGCGGGGTGACCGGGACGCCGTGCTCCTCCGCGATGGCGAGGGTGAGCGCGACGTCCTCCGCGCGCTCGGCGATCACGACGACGTCGGGCGGCCGGCCGATCGCCTCGCTCTCGTCGCGCGCGTAGGCGAGGCACCGCGCCTCCGACACGTCCACCTTCGAGCTCCCCAGACGTCGGTCCAGCGCGATCTTGACGCGCTCGACCGCGCTCGCGGACGGAAGCGGCACCGGGGAAGCAGCGATCAGCACCGTGATACCGTAGCACCACCATGCTGCGAACGATGGTCCGCCTCCTGGCATTTGCCCTGGTTTTCACGTCCGCCCGCGGGGCCCTCGCCCAGCGCGAGCTCCTCAATACGATGGGCGCGAAGCACACGCTCTCGATCGATCAAGTGGCCGGCTTCCGCGTCAACAGCGGAGGCCTCTCGTACGCGGGTCCCATCGGCTTCGCGACGCAGAGCGTCACCGAGACCGGCTTCAACAACGCCGGCGACACCACGGTGAAGACGACGACGTTCTGGTTCGCGCCGTCCGCGGATTTCTTCATCATCGATCACCTGTCGATCGGCGGCCTCATCGAGCTGACCACGCAGTCGCAGTCCATCCAGCGCCCGACCAACCAGAACGCGACGCAGACGGTGGAGCTGCCCACGACCACCGGCTTCGCCTTCATCCCGCGCGTCGGCTACCTGTTCGCGCTCAGCGACAAGTTCGGGATCTGGCCGCGCGCGGGCATCGGGTACGCGTCACGCCAGAGCTTGACCGCCGACGCCGATCCCGCCGCGCAGGGGAAGACCACCACGTACGGGTTCTTGCTCGACGTAGACGTGGGCTTCCTCTACCGCCCCGTGGAGGCCGTCTTTTTCCACCTCGGCCCCGAGCTGTCGACGACGCTCGGCGCGTCGCACTCGCTGTCGCGCAACGGCACCACGTTCACCGCCAACGCGAGCATCTTCCAGTTCGCGGTGCTGGGCGGCGTCGGGGCTTTTTTCGATCTCTAAGCCGTTTTTCGGCAGCTAGTTCGTGTGCTAACCATCTGGTGTCCATGAGCGTCACCAAAGACCCGTTCGTCCGCTTCACCGGCACCATCACCTACCTGACGAACGAGTCGCTCGAGGCGGCCGTCAACTCCGCGCTCGCGCTGGAGCGGCCGCTGCTCGTGAAGGGCGAGCCGGGCACCGGGAAGACGCTCCTCGCCGAGGCGGTCGCCGCCGCGCTGGGGATGGAGCTCATCTTCTGGCCGGTGAAGTCGACGACGCGCGCGCAGGACGGCCTCTACATCTACGACACCGTGCAACGCTTGTATGATGCACGTTTCGGCGACGGCGACGTCAAGAACATCCGCCACTACATCAAGATGGGCCCGATGGGCCGCGCGTTCGCGAGCCCCGAGCGGTGCGTCATCTTGATCGACGAGGTCGACAAGGCGGACCTCGAGTTCCCGAACGATCTGCTCCACGAGCTCGATCGCATGCGCTTCATCGTGAACGAGACGGGAGACGAGGTCGTGGCGAAGCAGCGCCCCGTCGTCATCATCACGTCGAACAACGAGAAGGAGCTGCCCGACGCGTTCTTGCGGCGGTGCGTGTTCCACTTCATCGATTTTCCCGATCAAGAGCTGATGAAGCGCATCGTGAAGGTGCACCACCCGCACATCGACGACGCGATGATCGATCAGGCGGTGGTGGCGTTCTACGAGCTGCGCCAGCTGCCGCGCCTCCGTAAGCGGCCGTCGACGAGCGAGCTGGTCGACTGGATCGCGGTCTTGAAGCGCGCGGGACTGGGGAAGGAGCGGTTCGTGAAGGAGCTGCCGTTCCTCGGCGTGCTGCTCAAGAAGGAGCAGGACGTGGAGAACTACCAGGCAAGCAAAAAAGGTGGCTGGCGCGCGTGAGGTCGAGTCCGACTTGCGCCCGGGGCTCCGCCGAGAAATAGCTTCTGCCGCGTATGAGGATTCCGCTCCCCCCCAAGAACGCGCCGCGTGCGGCTACGTTGGTCGGGGAATTTCGTGCGGTGGACGAGCAGGAGTCCATTCGCACGCTGGAAGTGCCCGTGGTTCCGGTGCCGTACGCGACGGAGGAGATCCTCGTCGACGACATCCTCGAGGAGCTGGTGGTGGCGCCGACGGTCGCGAGCGTGCTCCCTCCGCCGGTGACGCCGCCGCGTCGCACCATGGGTTCGTCAGCGCCGATGACATCACGGCCGCGGAGCATCGGGCCATGGATCGCCGGCGGCGTCGCGATCGGCGTGCTCGTGAGCCTGTCCGTCGCGGTGCTCGCGCGCGTCGTCGACACGCGCACGCCGTACCCGCGCACGCACGTCGACGTCGTTCAGGCCGCGGGCCGCTCCGCATCGACGGCGACCCCCGCTGCCGCCTCACCCGCAAAGCCCCCGCAGTCTGCATCGGGCGACGTACCGAGCGTCCGCGTCGACACGCTGCCGATCGTGCCCTCGACGCGCGGCACGCTCACCTTCTCCACGCAGGCGCACGGCCATCGCGTCTACGTCGACGGCGTCGTCCTCGGCGAGTCCGACGGCCTGATCGACGTCCGCTGCGGCAAGCACGCGATCAAAGTCGGCAGCCACGGGGACACCGTCGACGTCGACGTTCCGTGCGGCAGCGCGATCCTCGTCAAGTAAGCGCACGGCGAGGGTGTCGCCGCGTAGCGCGTTTTCAGAACTGACCACTCCCGCCCTGTTGGCAGTTCGTGCAGCCGGGGCCGTTGGGGTTTTGGCCGCACGAGAAGGGGCAATACTGGATGCGGTGGAAGACCTCGGGATTGCCGGCGCCGTCGTCGACCTTGTCGCATTGGACGCTGAGGCCGATGACCGTCATCTCGCCGTAACCGCCGCTGTTCTTGAACTGCGCGGAGCACGCGGTGTTCGCGCTCACCCATGGGCCGATCGACGGGAAGGCTTGCTCGACGCCTTCCTTCAAGTAGTCGCCTTCGACGCAGAGCGCGGGCTTGCCGCTCGCGTCGCGCGGCGTGACGGCGCAGTCGGTCGCCTTCGGGTTGGCGAAGTCGCCGGCCTTGAGCTCGTAGCAGAGACGGAAGTGACCCGCGCAGTCGACGTTGAGCGTGTCGTCGGACCACTTCGTCGGCGGCGCCGGCGGCGGCTCCGGGGGGACTGGGTCCTCGCACTTCGCGGTGCCCGCGGTGTCGAGCACCGTCGAGATCCCGTACACCGCGTTGCTCGGCGAGTACGTGAAGAAGCAGGGGATCAAATTGGAGAGCTTCCACTGCCCTGCGCTGAAGCACTTGCACGCGGCCTTGCCCTTGCCACCAGGCTGCGGCAGCACCTCGCCGACGCACGGACCCCACTGGTTCGTCGTCTCGCTCTTGTGGATGCACGTCGTCGTGCCGTCTTTGCAGATGCCGAGGTTGCGGTTCGCGCGGAGGCCCATCCAGCACGGCGCCGTCGCGCCGATGCCCGCGGAGGCGCAGTCGCATCCCTCTTTGTTCTTGTCGCTCGGGCAGTCGGGCGTGCCGCCGACTGGGGGGGGCGCCGGAGGACCACCGTCTGCGCCGCACCACTTGGGGGGTGGATCATTTTTGTAGGGATCCACGTCGGGACCGGCGTCGAGATCGAAGCTCGCGTCGTCTCCGCCTCCGACGCTCCCGTCGGGGTTTCCATCCCCGAACGTGCTGGAGTTGTTCGCGCCGCATGCCGCGAGGATTCCCACGCACAGGACGAACAAGAGGATGGAGAGCCGCATGAAGGCTCGAACGAAGCAGTTTCCGGACCAGCGGAAAAATCGCGGGAAGGTGAAGAATTCGCGTACCCGCGCACGGCGGAGCGCGATCAGCCCTTCGTGACGGGGAGGCGCCTTCGGCCGCCTTGGCCGCCGCTGCGATCGATCGTCGGAGGAGCCACGTTGCCTTCGCCGGCGTCGCGGCGCGCGGCGATGACGTCGACGAGGCGCTCGCCGATCTCGACGAACGCGCGCGCGATGGAGCTGGCGGGGCGGCCTGGACGACGGGCGTTCCCTTGTCGCCCCATTCGCGGACGGTCTGATCGATCGGCACCTGCCCGAGCAGCGGCGCGTGCGCGAACTCGGCGACCGCTTGCCCGCCGCCCTTGCCGAAGAGCTCGTGCTTCACGCCGGCCGAATCGATGAAGAAGCTCATGTTCTCGACGACGCCGAGGATGGGGATGTTCACTTTTTGGCACATCGACACGCTCTTGAAGACGTCGTCGGTCGCGACGGGCTGCGGCGTCGTGATGACGACCGCGCCGGTGACCTTCACCTTCTGCGAGAGCGTGAGCGCCACGTCGCCGGTGCCGGGCGGCAGATCGAGGACCAGGAAATCGAGCTCGCCCCACGCGACGTCGTTCAAGAACTGCTGGAGCGCGCCGTGAAGCATCGGCCCGCGCCAGATGACCGCGGCCTTCGGATCCTCGAGGAGGAAGCCGATGCTCATCAGCTTCACGCCGAAGCGAGAGAGGGGCTCGATCGATTTTCCGTCCATCGACACCGGGCGGCCGGTGACGCCGAGCATCGTCGGGATCGACGGGCCGTAGATGTCGGCGTCGAGCAGGCCGACGCGGAAGCCGGCGCGGTGGAGCGCCATCGTGAGGTTCGTCGCGCACGTGCTCTTGCCGACGCCGCCCTTGCCGCTCATCACGAGGACGATGTTTTTCACGCCGGGGATCGGATCGGTGTCCGAGATGGTGCGGCCGGGCATCTCGCCGGTCCATCGCACCTCGACGCTCGAAACGCCGTCGAGCGCGGTAACCGCCTTGCGCATCGCACGGCCGAGCTCCTCGCGGGAGCCGCCTTCGGGGGACGCGGTCACGGTGACGGCGCCGCCGGCGATCGCGATTTCTCCCAGCGCGGCGGGGCCTTTGACCTTGGTGAGAGCTCCGAGGACCAGGTCTTTGGTGAGATCCATCCCCACCGAACTACGTCAATCGATGGGAAAAACAAGCGGGAAGTGAATGCATGGCACGACGAGGCCGACCGAGATGTTCTCGTTGCGGGCCATCCTCGAGACGAGGAGGAACGGGGCTGGGCGATTCGCGGTGTCGGAAAGTATCGGCCGACATGAGTGTCGCGGCCCATACCAACGTCTCTCCACGCCGGCCAGGCGCGAAGGGCTTCTCCGCGCACACGACCATGGCATGTCGCTTGCTGTTTCGCGCCCCATGAGGATCACGAAGCTCTTCTCAGCGCTCCTCCTCGGTGGCGCGCTCCTGGCGTTTCAAGCCGCGTGCGGGTTCATCGGCAGCGATCAGTGTGGCAACGACTTCGTCGAGCACTGCGAGGGGCAGACGCGACTCTCCTGCTACCACGGCGCCGAGCACAACGAGATCGTCCGCGACGCGTGCGCCTCGTGCGCCTCGCTTCGGCCGGACACGGCCGTGTGCCGCCCCGCGGCGGTGGCGGCGACGTGCAGCTCGCAGCCACCACTCTTGACCGCGCCGATTACCGAGAGCCTCGACGACCCCAACGTGCACGTGACCGCGGCGCTCGCGGACATGAACGGTGACGGGCGGCTCGATGTCGTGACCCTCGCCGGCGAGGACGTCGTGGTGCTGGCGAATCGAGGCGATGGCACCTTCGAGACGCGCGCGGCCGGCGTTCCCACGTCGGCCGCGGTGGCTTGGGCGAGCGCGCGCCTCTTCGCCGGAGACTTCGACGGCGACGGCAAGGCAGACGTTGTCGTCGCCGACGGGCTTGCGCTTCACCGACTGCGGGGGGGCGGCGACGGCTCGCTGTCGTCCGTCGCCGCCCAAGCGACCGGGAGGTTCGACGCGGCGGGCGCGGTCGACGTCGACGGAGACGGCCGATTGGATGTCATCGGGATCGACGCCAGCTTGAAACCGAAGCTCTGGACGGCCACCTCCACCGGCTTCGCCGCGGGCGTTGACGCGCCGTGGAAAGTGACCGCGCGGCGCGCTAGCGCAGGCGTCGGCGATATCGACGGAGACGGCATGATCGAGGTGCTCGACGGGACCCGCGTGGTCTCCTCCGGAGGCGGCACCTTGACGATCTTCGGCCATCGACGCGCGACGACCGCGCGCTTCGGCGACGTCGACGGCGACGGCAAGGACGACGTCGTCTTCTCGGACCTCGGCCCGTCTGATTCGCTGTCGACCCCGACGGTCCATGTGGCGTTCGGACCGAGCGCGACCGACATCATGAACCTCCCGACTTCCGCTTTCCGGGTACGCGCGCTCGTGGTCGCGGACCTCGATGGTGACGGCACCCCCGACATCCTCGGTTCGGACGCGGACGCCGGCGTCGTCGTGACCTGGCGCGGACTTGGCGGGCGGCGCTTCGAGGCTCCGCGGGCGGCCACGGTCGCCGCCGACCGAGGTACGCTCGTCCTCGCCGCGAACCTCTTCGGCGATGCCGCTCCGGAGCTCGTGATCGTCGGCGAGCATGGGGTCTACGTGGTTACGCCTACCTGCCTATGAGATAACGTCCTGCCGGCTCACCCAATAGCCAGCCGGCCCGTGGGTCCAACCTTGCGAGATGATCCGAGCGGCCGGCGTTCTGTGGATGACGATCACCTTCCTGAGCGTCCCCGACGCGACGACGCATCCGTGGTCGTTCACCTCGGCGGAGACGCTCGACACGCGCGTGCCCGCGTTGGCAGGCTTCACGCGAACCTCGGTGGACGATGGGAGCTTCGGCGCGTTCCTCCGCACCGTGCCGATCGCGCAGTCCGATGCGAAGGTGAAAGACTTCCGAGGCGCGCCTCTCTATGAGGACGGGCGGCACCCGGGCATCGCCGGCGTGATCGACATCGACGTCGGCGCGCGCGATCTCCAGCAGTGCGCGGATGCGGTGATTCGTATGCACGCGGAGTGGCACTACGGCCGGGGCGATCGCGATCAGGCGTACCACGCGGCGTCGGGCACGCTGCTCTCGTACAAGAGGTGGCTCGGCGGCGCGCGCATGGTCGCCGGCGAGGGCGGGAAAGCCTCGCTGCGCGACGTCGCGAGCCCGCGGCGCGACGATCACGCGGCATTCCGTGCGTGGCTCGACGAGGTCTTCACGTGGGCCAACACGTCGTCGCTCACGAAGGAAGGGACGCAGGTCCCGTTCGCCGAGGTGCGGCCGGGCGATTTCTTCGTCATGACCGGCTCGCCGTTCGGCCACGCGGTGCTCGTCCTCGACGTCGCGAAGGACGTGAGCGGGAGGACCGCGCTGCTGCTCGGCCAGAGCTACATGCCCGCGCAGAGCTTCCAGCTGCTGCGCCCGGCGCGCGACGCGACCTGGTTCGTCGTGGAGCCAGGCGCGACCGAGGTGAAGACACCGTTCTGGGCCCCGTTCCCGATGCGCACGCTGCGGCGTATGCCATGACGCGCGCCGTCGCCATCGCCGCCGCGCTCGCGTCGTTCGCCGCGTCGTTCGCGTTCGCGACGGCAGCCCACGCGGAGCCGCCGTGCGCCGGGTGCCGCCTCTCGCTTCCTGCGGGCGACGCACCCGCGCCGCTCCTCGTCGTCCTCCACGGCGATCATCAACCCACGCAAACGCCGCACGACGCGTGGACGCGCCTCGCGACGAAGCGCGGCGTCGGCGTGCTCACGCTCGCGTGCCCGAAGGACCTCGGCTGCAAAGGCAGCTACTGGCAGTGGGCGGGCGATCCGGCGTGGGTGAAGGCGCAGGTCGCGAAGGTGGAAGGGACACGCGCGGTCGATCGCGATCGGCTCTGGCTCGTCGGGTGGTCGGGCGGCGCGACGTGGATGGGGATGAACGCGCAGACGTTCGCGCGCGACTTCGCGGCCATGGTCGTTCACGGGGGCGGCGTTCCGCCTGCCGACACGGCATGCGAGGCGCCGAAGACGCCCGTGTATTTCCTGGTGGGCGACAAGAACCCGCTCCACTACCTGTCCGTTCGCTTGCGCGATCACGACGCCGCGTGCGGGGCGGACCTCACGTGGGATCTCGTTCGCGGCGCGGATCACGGCGGCGAGTGGGCCGCCCTCCCCTCGCACGGCGCGGCGATCATGAATTGGCTCCTCGCGCACCCGCGGGCAACGTCGTGACGCCGTTCGTGCTGCTCTTTGCGGCGGCCACGGCGGCGACTCCGACTCCGAAAACTCCGACTCCGACTCCGACTCCGAACGCGACTCCGACTCCGACTCCGACTCCGACTCCGACGACGATGGCCTGCATCGCGAAGCACTACGGCGGCACTCCGCGGCTCCAAGCCGCGGAGTGGTCTCTCGAGCTGCCGAGCGGCGAGAGCGTCTCGATGGCGGAGGTCCAGGACGTCTACGAGCTCGTCTACAAGACCGGCGAGATCACGCCGATCACCGATCCCGACTACGATCCGGGTCGCGTGCGCATCGACGCGGTGATGCGCGCCGCCTTCGGTGCGACCGCGACCGCCGTGCAATCACAGCTCGTCGGCGTGCGCATGCGCGGACAGACGTTCCACGTGCACAAGCGCATCGCCGAGCCGTTTCGTCGCGTCGCCGCGCGCCTCGACGCCGCCGCGCGAACCAAAGAAGGGCGCGGGATGGATCGCTTCTTCGTGAATCCCGGCGGCACCTTCAACTGGCGCGTCATCGCCGGCACGAAGGAGCTGAGCATGCACTCGTGGGGGATTGCGATCGATCTCGATCCGTCGGTCGCCCACTACTGGCGCAACGTCCCCGAGAAGCAGCGCGTGTGTAAAAACCGCGTGCCGCAGGTCATCGTCGACGCCTTCGAGGCCGAGGGCTTCATCTGGGGCGGACGGTGGTTCCACTACGACACGATGCACTTCGAGTACCGCCCCGAGCTGCTCGAGGCGGGCTGCTACCCGGCGCCGCCGACGGCAACTACTCCGCGCTGAAGGCCTTCGGGAAGACGAAGCCGGCGATCGCGGCGCCGATGAGCGGCGCGACCCAGAAGAGCCACAGCTGCGGCATCGCCCACCCTCCCTCGGCGAAGAGCGCGACCGCCGTGCTGCGCGCGGGGTTCACCGACGTATTGGTCACCGGGATGCTGATGAGATGGATCAGCGTGAGGCAGAGGCCGATCGCGACAGGCGCCAGGTCGAGCGCCGCCTTCTTCGCGGTGACGCCCAGGATCACGAGGAGGAAAAAGAAGGTCATCACGACCTCGCAGACGAGCGCGGAGGTCATGGAGTAGCCGCCCGGGCTGTGCTCGCCGAAGCCGTTCGACGCGAAGCCGCCCGGCGCGAACCCGGGTTTGCCGCTCGCGATGAAGAAGAGGACGCCGGCCCCCGCGATGCCGCCCGCGACCTGCGCCGCCCAGTACGCGGGGAGGTCCTTCGACTGGAAGCGGCCGGCGACGGTGAGGCCCAGCGTGACCGCGGGGTTGAAGTGACCCCCCGAGATGGTCCCGAACGCGTAGGCGCCCGAGAGGACCGTGAGGCCGAAGGCCAGCGCGACGCCGTGGAAGGCGATCCCGAGCTGCGGAAACGCCGCGGCGAGGACCGCGCTGCCGCAGCCGCCGAGGACCAGCCACATCGTCCCGAAGAATTCAGCTGCGATTCGCTGCTTCATGGTCGCCTCCCAGCCCGAGTCATCGTAGGTGGGTCGGCGGAGACGGCAAAATTGCCGGCGGCCCGGAGTCAGGCAACGCGGGCGCGGCGGGAGCGCTTCGCCCGGCGGACGCCGACGTTGCGCACCAACTCCAGGAAACCACGAAGCGCCGGCGACGAGTTGTCGGGTCGCCACGCGAGGAGCAGCTCGGTGCGTGGGGCGCCGGGGATGGGGCGCATCACGATGCCGCCGCGCCGGACGTCGCGCAGCGAGCTCGGGACGATGGCAACGCCGAACCCCGCGGCGACGAGGCTCACCAGATCGAGCTGCGACGCCTCCTGCGCGATCCGAGGGACGAAGCCGGCGGCGTGGCAGAGGCGCATGATGTGATCGAAGAACGCCGGCGCGCGGTGGCGCTGGATCGACACGAACGGCTCGTCGCGGAGCAGCTCGAGGGGGATGCGACGGCGCGACGCGAGCGGATGATCGGCGGGCAGCGCAACGACGAACGGCTCGCTCCGCACGTGCTCGACGGCGATCTGTGGATCGTCGAGCGCGCTGCGGACGAACCCGACGTCGAGGCGGCGATCCTTGAGCGCGTCGATCTGATCTTGGGGCGGTAGCTCGCTCAGGGCGATCTGCACGTCGGGCGCGCGCTGCCGGAACGCGCGGAGGAGCTCGACGAGGCCGCTGTAGGCGACCGACGACGGGTACCCAATCGCGATGCGCCCCGCCTGGCCGTGCGCGGCGCGCTGCGCCTCGTGGATCGCGACGTCGACGGCCTCGAACACCGTTCGTGCCCGTTGGAGGAGGGCCTCGCCGGCCTGCGTGAGCTCGACCATTCGGCGCGTGCGCTCGAACAAGAGCAGCCCCAGCTCCCCCTCGAGCGCCTGGATTTGCCGGCTGAGCGGCGGCTGCGCGATCCCGAGCCGGCGCGCCGCGCGGCCGAAATGGCGCTCCTCGGCCACCGCGACGAAGTACCTCAGGTGACGCAGCTCGACGTCCATGGTGATACCCAAAAGGTATCACAGCCGTCGCTGGAGCTATTGGACAGGCGCCGCGCGAAGCCGGACTCTTGGTCACGGCATCGGAGCCGTCGGCATGTGGCTCGTACGCATCGCGCTCAAGCGCCCCTACACCTTCGTCGTGATGGCGATGCTCATCGTCATCTTGGGGGTGGGGACTACCCTTCGCATGCCGAAGGACATCTTTCCCGACGTCGACATCCCCGTCATCTCCGCGATCTGGTTCTACGGCGGCCTCCCGCCCGAAGAGATGGAGAAGCGGCTCATCACGAACTACGAGCGCGCGCTCACGACGACGGTCAACGACATCGAGCACATCGACAGTCAGTCGTTGACCGGGCTGGCGATCGTGAAGATCTACTTCCACCCCGGCGCGCGCATCGAGGCGGCCACGGCGCAGGTCACCGCGATCTCCCAATCGGTCGTGAAGCTGATGCCCCCCGGCGCGACGCCGCCGTTCATCATCCGGTACAGCGCGTCGAACGTGCCCATCCTGCAGATGGCGCTGGAGAGCGACTCGCTCAGCGAGCAGCAGCTCTTCGACTACGCGACCAACTACGTACGCGCCGACGCGGCGACGGTCTCGGGGACGCAGATCCCGTGGCCGTACGGCGGCAAGATGCGGCAGGTCATGGTCGACATCGACCCGTCGCGCCTCTTCGCGTGGGGTCTGTCGCCGCGCGACGTCACCGCCGCGGTCCTCGCCGAGAACGTGATCATGCCGACCGGCACCGCCAAGATGGGGGTAAACGAGTACCCGGTGCTCACGAACTCGAGCCCCACCGCCCTCGCGGATCTCGCGAATTTACCGATAAAAACCGTAAAGGGCACGACGGTCTACATCCGCGACGTCGCCAGCGTGCGCGACGGCTACGCGCCGCAAACGAACATGGTCCACGTCGAGGGCCGCCGCAGCGTGCTCCTGTCGGTCATGAAGAACGGCAGCGCGAGCACGCTCGACGTCGTCGCCGGTATCAAGGCCCTGCTCTCGGCGACGGCCGCCCGGCTTCCCAAGGAGCTCAAGCTCAGCACGCTCTTCGACCAATCGCTCTTCGTGCGCGCCGCGATCGATGGCGTCGTGAAGGAGGCGCTCATCGCTGCCGGCCTCACCGCGCTCATGATCCTCCTCTTCCTCCGCAGCTGGCGCGCGACGCTCGTAGTGATCGTGTCGATCCCGCTGTCGATCCTCGTCTCGATCGTCGTGCTCTACGCGCTGGGGCAGACGCTCAACGTCATGACGCTCGGAGGCATGGCGCTGGCTGTCGGCATCCTCGTCGACGACGCGACGGTCGAGATCGAGAACATCCACCGCAACCTCGCGCAGAAAAAGACGCTGGTGAACGCCATCCTCGACGGCGCACAGCAGATCGCGGTGCCGGCGTTCGTGTCGACGCTGTGCATCTGCATCGTCTTCGTGCCGGTCGCGTTCATCACCGGCGCGGCGAAGTCCCTCTTCATCCCGCTCGCGTTGGCAGTCGTCTTCGCGATGATCACGTCGTACCTCCTGTCGCGCACGCTGGTGCCGACGATGGTGCGCTTCCTGCTCGCGAAGGAGGTGCACGGGCACGACGGCCAGGCGGCGCCGTCCAAGGGCTTCTTCGGGCGTTTCAACGCGGCGTTTGAGCGCGGCTTCAACGGGCTCCGCATCGCGTACGGCAGCCTCCTCGCGTGGGCCCTGTCGCGGCCGCGGCGCGCGGCGAGCACGTTGTTCGGCTTTGCGGTCCTCTCCCTCGGGCTCGGGCCGATGCTCGGGCGCGACTTCTTCCCGACGGTCGATGCCGGTCTCATCAAGCTGCACGTACGCGGCGCCCCCGGCGTCCGCATCGAGGAGACCGAGAAGCGCTTCGCCGACATCGAGAAGACGATCCGCACGGTCATCCCCAAGGGCGAGATCGGGACGATGCTCGACAACATCGGCATCCCCTACAGCGGCATCAACCTCTCGCTCAGCGAAGGCGCGCAGATCTCGGCGTCCGACGGGCAGATCTTCATCTCCCTCAAGCCCGAGCACGCGCCGACCGCCGACTACGTGCGCGCGCTGCGAAAGACGCTGAACGCGAAATACCCCGACACCACCTTCTTCTTCCTCGCGCCGGACATCTCGACCCAGGTGCTCAACTTCGGAATCGCTGCGCCGATCGACGTGATGGTCACCGGCGCGCCCGGCAACGAAGACAAGACGCTCGAAGTCGCACGCACGATCGCGGCGCGGGTTAAGCGCATCCCCGGCGCGGCCGACGTGCACCTCGCCCAGGTCTCCGCCCAGCCCGAGCTGCGCATCGACGTGGACCGCACGATGGCGCAGCAAGCGGGCCTCTCGCAGCGCGACGTCGCGAGCGATCTGCTCACCTCGCTGTCGTCGAGCGCGCAGGTGTCGCCATCGTACTGGCTCGATGGCAAGTTCGGCGTGCAGTACCCGATCGCGATCCAGACCCCGCAGTACGACAACGGCACGATGGCGGCGCTGCAGAACACGCCGCTGTCGCGCGGTGAGCTCGGCGTTCCGGCGCTCTTGGCGAACGTCGCGACGATCTCCCGCATCACCGGGCCGGTGAACATCACGCACTACAACGCGGCGCGTACCTTCGACGTGCAAGCCAACGTCGACGGCACGGACCTCGGCTCCGTGGCGACCGCCGTCCACAAGATCGTCGACGCCATGGGGCCCGAGCTCCCGCGCGGCACGACCCTGCGCGTGAAGGGGCAGGTCGAGAGCATGGAGTCGTCGTTCCGCGGCCTGCTCATCGGCCTCTTCTTCGCGGTGCTCCTCGTCTACCTGCTCATGGTCGTGAACTTCCAGTCGTGGCTCGACCCCTTCATCATCCTGATGGCGCTGCCCGGCGCGATCGCCGGCATCGCGTGGATGCTGTTCCTCACGGGGACCACCCTGAGCGTGCCGGCGCTGATGGGCTCGATCATGTGCGTCGGCGTCGCGACCAGCAACAGCATCCTCGTCGTCACGTTCGCCAACGAGCAGCGCGCGTACGGCCGCGATGCGCGCGAGGCCGCGCTCGCCGCGGGCATGACGCGCCTCCGCCCGGTGATCATGACCGCGCTCGCGATGATGATCGGTATGCTGCCCATGTCGCTCGGGCTCGGCGAGGGCGGCGAGCAAAATGCACCGCTCGGCCGCGCCGTCATCGGCGGCCTCGCGCTGGCGACGTTCATGACCCTGTTTTTCGTGCCGGTGATGTACGGCATCCTCAGGCGCAAGGCGCCCGCAGAGGACCCGGAGCTGGAGGCGATCGCGACATGACGAGCGAAACGAACGAGCCCAAGGAGAAGGCACCGGCCAGAGGCGGTGGAGGCGACGACCTCGGCTTCGAGCTGCCCGCGCCCGCCACGTTCACGCCCGCGCGCGCGATGGCCTTGATGCTGGTGGCCGCGGTGGTCATCGGTGGCGCGTTCTTCGTCGGGTGGCTCCCCAAGCGTCAGGCGCGCGCGGCCCTGGAGAGCGAGTCGCAGTCCAGCCTGGGCGCGCAGCTGCGCGTCGTCATCGTGCAGCCCAAGGCGAGCACGAGCGATCGCTCCATCAGCCTGCCCGGCAGCGTGCAGCCGCTCGAGGAGACGGTGCTGTACCCGCGCGCGAGCGGCTACGTGCGCAGCTGGGCGTTCGACCTGGGCGACAAGGTGAAGGAGGGAGACGTCCTCGCCGAGATCGACACCCCCGAGCTCGAGCAGGAGCTCGTCCAGGCCAAGGCGCAGCTCGCGCAGACCGAAGCGATGATCCTGCAGGCGCAAGCGAACGCCGTCTTCTCGCAGCAGAACCTCGAGCGCTACAAGCGCCTCACGCCGGCGGGCCTCGCCAGCGAACAGGACCTCGAGCAGAAGGGCGCGCAGGCGAAGGTCGACGAGGCGAACATCGCCGTCGCGCGAGCGAACGCAGACGCGCAGCGCGCGAACATCCAGCGACTCATGCGGCTCAAGTCGTTCGCGCACGTCGTCGCGCCGTTCTCCGGTCGGGTGACCCTCCGCAGCGTCGAGCGGGGCGCGCTCGTCACGGCTGGCAACACGAGCCCGCTCTTCAAGGTCGCGAACACCGACACGGTGCGCGTCTACGTTCAGATCCCGCAGGACGTCGCGAACGCCGTGAAGCTCGACGTTCCCGCACAGGTCACGATCCGCGAGTTCGGCGGTCGCAACTTCGAAGGCAAGGTCACGCGCTCCGCCGGCTCGCTCGACGCCACGACTCGCACGATGACGACGGAGGTACGCGTCCCCAACCCGAAGGGCGAGCTGCTCTCCGGCATGTACGCGCAAGTCGCGCTGTCCCTCTCGGTCCCGCACAAGGTCTACGGGATCCCCGGCACCGCGCTGATCGACGACGCCAAGGGCCTTCGCGTCGCGACCGTCACCGCGGAGGGGACGGTGCACTTCGTTTCGGTCACCATCGAGCGCGACACCGGCAAGGAGATCGAGATCGCCAGCGGCGTGGACGAGACGACGCGCATCGTGAAGCTCCCGAACGTCGACGTCGTCGAGGGCCGTGCCGTCGAGGTCGCGACCCCGTAGTCGCCGCGATCAGCCGCCGCGCGGCGCGCCGTACGAGACCAGCATCTTTCGCTCGGTCATCTCCTCGATCGCGAAGCGCACGCCCTCGCGGCCGAGACCGGAGTCGCGCGTTCCGCCGTAGGGCATCGCGTCGACGCGGAACGTCGCCGTGTCGTTCACGATGAGGCCACCGACGTGCAGGCGCTCGAAGGCCTCGCGGATGCGCGCGTGCGAGTCGGTGAAGACGCCCGCTTGGAGGCCGTAGCGCGTGCCGTCCGCCATCGCGAGCGCGTCGTCCCAGGTGTCGTAGACGTGAACGGTGAGGACCGGGCCGAACACCTCTTCGTCGACGACGTCGAGGCCGCGACCGTCGCCCTCGATCCCGATCACCGTCGCGGCGTGGCGCGCGCCGTCGCGAGTACCGCCGATGAGGACGTCGGCGCCGGCGTCGCGCGCCTCTTGCACCCACGACTCGACGCGCCGCGCGTTTGCTTCGTCGATGAGCGGCC
The DNA here is from genome assembly GCA_038231275.1 of Polyangiales bacterium. Classification (GTDB taxonomy): domain Bacteria; phylum Myxococcota_A; class Polyangia; order Polyangiales; family Polyangiaceae; genus JANYHK01. The sequence continues at coordinate 164,691 of JBBRLQ010000005.1, read as the reverse complement.
CGAGGATGCCCTTCGCGAGGCGCGGCTCCTCTGGATGGAGGCTGCGCGCGCGGTGGACGAGGTCGGCCAAGAACGCGTCGGCGATCGGGCGATGGAGGTAGAGGCGTTGCGTCTTGATGCACACCTGCCCCGCGTAGCCGAACGCGCTGGCGACGACGGCGGCGGCGGCGCGCTCCGGAGCGTCTTCGTGCACGATCGCCGCTGCGTTGCCGCCGAGCTCGAGGAGCACCCGCTTCTTGCCGGCGATCGACTTGAGGTACCAGCCGACCTTGGCGCTTCCCGTGAACGACAGCGTGGCGAAGCGATCGTCTTTGACCATCGCCTCGGCGACGTCGACCGGGCACGGCACGATTTGCACCGCGTCGTCCGGCATGTCGGCCTCGCGCAAGATCTCGCCGAGCGCGAGCGCGGTCAGCGGCGCTTGCGGCGCGGGCTTCAGCACGATCGAACAACCGCACGCGAGCGCCGGCGCGATCTTGTGCGCGACGAGGTTGAGCGGAAAATTGAACGGCGACAGCGCGATGACGGGCCCCGCGGGGACGCGCGTCCACTCGCCGCGGTAGCCCTGCGAAGGCGCGGTCACGTCGAGCGGCATGACCTCGCCGCCCACGCGCGTCGCTTCTTCCGCGCCGAGCTCGAACGTCGCGATCGCGCGCGCGACCTCACTACGCGCGAGGGGCAGCGGCTTGCCCGCCTCCCGCGCGATGAGATCCGCGAGCCCGTCCTTGCGCGCCTCGAGCCCGCGCGCGACCCGTCGAAGAAGCTCACGACGGGCGTGGCTGCTCATCGCGCGCGTCCGCTCGAACGCACGAACTGCCGCGCTCGTCGCCTCTTCGGCGCGGGCGCGATCGGCCATCGTCACCTGCGCGAGCCGCTCCCCTGACCAAGGGTCGTGAACGTCGAGGAAAGGTCCCCCTTCGTGCGACGTCGAGGCCACGAAAAGGCGGGGGTCGGGAAGCAACATGGTGAGGCGTGGAGCCCTCCCCATGGACTAGCGGCGATCCGGACCAAGGCCAAGTTCGGGCGCGCCAAAGGTGCGAGGGAAGGTTGAAACTACAGGATTCTGCCCTTGGCGGACGCGAGGCCGGCGGATGGAGCGCCAGTTGCACTATGGGGGGAGCCATGATCCCCGCCGACAAGGACAACGCCGAGCTTACGGCGGAGCTCCAGGCGACGACGGATCGGCTGGAGCGGCGACGGCGTCGGCTCAGCGGGCGAACCAACGAGCTGCGCCAGAGCGTCCAGCGCCTGCGCGCCTCCACCGAGCGCCTTCGCGCACGGCTGCAATCGAGCTTCCCGCCGCCGCCGATCGAGTCCGGCGAGTAAGCGAGGTTTCGTCGAGGGTCCGTTTCAGCGCACCATCCGCACGATGCGCGAGTGCGGCCGAATGGGATCGGTCAGCATGATGTTGACGTAGGACGCGTCGAGCGCCATTCCTTCATCGAGCTCGAGGTCCTGTGTGCCCGGCACCGTGCATCCGCCGACGTTCACCGACTCGTGGCCACGGGGAAGGCGTGCGATCGCCGTGCGCGCCGTACCGTTTTGGAAAATTTGGAATCCGATGTACGCCCATGCGTCGTCGGCGACCACGTTCAGCGCTGGCCCTCCGGACGAGAGCGCGCTGCCGAGCGGCCAACCGATGGACGTCGGCGGAGCGCTTGGGTCGCTCGTGCTGATGAGGAGCCCGGATTCCCACCGATCCGAGAAGATGGTTCCGCCCGACGCGACGAGCAACGACATCGTCGCGTTCTCGTGGAGGAGCACCGGCGAGCCACCGGATTTTGGCGCGTGGTAGATCCCCGAGTCGTTGCCGCCGATCAAGATCTCATCGCCGTTCAAGACGAGCGAGCCGGGTCGGAGCTTCCCTTCGTCGGAGGCGAAGACCACAGAGGGCTCGCCTCCCTGAAGCAAGACCCGGTTCACGGTAAACGGCACTCCCAGGCTCGGTCCGGTGATGAGGGGTTGAGTGACGTAGAACGCGGAGGTCGCGTCGAGTCGAGCCGCCCTGACGAACGTCGACGGCGCGGGGGTAGCGATGGGAGTCGACTCGCCGCCGGAGATCGGAAGCTTCCGGATCCCGTGAGGGCCAACGAGAAAGAGGCTCGGCCCATCGACGAAAATCTGGAGGATCGCTATCTCGGTCGAGATCCGCGAAGGGGCGCCGCCGGCGCGGACGGTGTAGATGCCGGCGGCATCCGTCGGCTTGGCGATGGAGTAGAACAAGGTTCCATCCGGCGCCGCGGCGAGCCCGCCGAGGGCCATGCCATCGAGCTCGGCGATGGTCTCCAGCGCTCCTTCGCACGCCGCGGGAACGAGCGCGATCTCGGGCGCGCCCGGGCTCGGAGGCCCGTCGGTGACCTCGCGGCCTCCGCAGGCGAGAATGGGAGAGAGCACCAGCGCGGCGGCGACGGCGAGAGAGATGCGTTCGAGCATGATCGCCGTAGAGCAACCGACGGGCCAGCGTGCGACGTGACCTTACATCGCGCGTTTTCGGCCGAATTTGGCCATGGCCGCGGCACTTCGCCCGCTACGCAAAGCACGTCCCGGGATCGCATGACCCAGCGGAGAGGGGCCGAGGTCTTTACAGCGACCATTGTTCGCGCCAGCGTGGGCGCGATGGCCGAAGGTATTCCCCTCCCTCCTCTGGAGCGCGAAGTCTTGTTGCCGGAGGCGGCGCGCGTGGCGCGTCTCTCGGAGGCGATCGGCTACATCGCGGCGGCCGTGGAGGGAGAGACCGACGCGGTCGCGATCGAAGCGACGCTCGCGTGCCTGCTTTGGGAGACGTTCGCCCACGCCAACTTCTGCGGCTTCTACCGGCGCATCGCCGAGACGACGCTCGCGGTGGGGCCGTATCAGGGATCGATGGGGTGCCTCCGCATCGACTTCGCGCGAGGAGTCTGCGGCAAGGCCGCGAGCACCCGCGAGGTGCAGCTCGTCGATGACGTGCACGCGGTCGCCGACCACATCGCCTGCGATGCGCGGAGCCGCTCCGAGCTCGTCGTGCCGGTCGTGGCGGGCGGCCTCCTCCGCGCCGTTCTCGACCTGGACTCGCCGCACGTCGCCGCCTTCTCGCGCGCCGAGGCGGACCTGCTCGAAGGCCTACTCCGGAGCGTCTTCGATCGCCCCGAAGTGGTCTTCTAATATCGCTTCCCCGCCCTTCCGCCTGGGCTATAAGCGCCGCCGATGGTGCGGGTCGGAGTCGTCGGAGGGACCGGGTACACGGGGGGCGTCGCGGCGCGCCTCGTCGCTGCGCACCCGGGGCTCTCGCTCGCGTGGGTGACGAGCGACAAGCTCGCCGGCAAGCCAATCGCCGATCACCTGCTCCTCCCGGTGGCCGGAGCGTTCGCGTCGAACGGCGCGGCCCTCGAGCTGCGTGAATCGTGCGACGCGGTGCTCCTGGCGACGAGCGCCGAGGTGAGCGCCGTGCTCGGACCGGCGTTCGGCGAGCGAGGGACCGCGGTGGTCGATCTCTCTGGCGCGTTCCGCTTGGAGACGGGTGCAGACTACACCCATTGGTACGGCCTCGAGCACCCTGCGCCGGGATGGCTGGCGAAAGCGCACTACGGGTTGCCGGAGATCTTCGGTGCGCCGCCGAAGGGCGCGCTCGTCGCCAACCCCGGGTGCTTCGCGACGGCGGCGATCCTCGCGCTCGCGCCGCTCGTGAAGGCGGGCCTCGTGGAGCCGGCGGGGCTGGTCGTCGACGGCAAGTCCGGCGTCACCGGCGCTGGGCGGCAGGCAAAAGAGGAGTACTCGTTCTCGGAGGTCGACGAGGACGCGCGCGCTTACAAGATCCTCACGCACCAGCACACGCCGGAGATCGCGCGCGCGCTCGGGCGCGTCGGCGCGCGGCCGAACGCGGTGACGTTCACGGCGCACCTTCTTCCGTTGAAGCGCGGCCTCCTTACGACGTGCTACGCGCGCCCGCGGCCGGGCACCACGGCCGCGCGCGTCGCCGAATGCCTGGCCGACGCGTACGCGAAGACGCCGTTCGTCCACGCGTGCGCGCCAGCCGAGGCCACGCTGAAGAGCGTCACCGGCACCAACCACGCGCGCGTCGGCGCGACCGCCAACGCCGACGTCGTCGTCAGCGTCGCGGCGATCGACAACCTGCTCAAGGGAGCCGCCGGTCAGGCGGTGCAGAACCTGAACCTCCTCTTCGATCTCCCCGAGACCCTCGGCCTCGATCACCTGATGCGGATCATGCCATGAAGACGCCCCTCGGTTTCGCGTACGCCGGCATCAACTGCGGCATCAAGGCGGCGCGCAAGGACATGGCGCTCGTGTTCAGCGAGGCGCCGTGCACCACCGCTGGCTGCTTCACCGTCAACACCGCGTGCGCCGCCCCCATCGTCGACGCGCGCGCGCGCGTGCCGAGCACCACCATCCGCGCCATCGTCGTGAACAGCGGCAACGCGAACGCGCTCGTCGGACCGGAGGGCGAGCGCGACGTGCGCGCGGTGGCCGACGCCGCGGGCAAAGCGCTCGGCGTCCCCGGCGACAGCGTCTTGTGCGCGTCCACGGGCGTCATCGGCGTGCGGCTGCCCACCAAGAAGCTCGAGGATGGCGCTGCCCTGCTCGTCTCGGCGCGCGGCGCGGCGATCGAGCTCGCCGCCGAGGCGATCCTCACGACCGACACCCGCGTGAAGCTCTCGGGTCGCTCGCTCCGCCTCGGCGGCAAGGACGTGACCATCGCCGCGTTCGCGAAGGGCTCCGGCATGATCGCCCCCGAGCTCGCGACGATGCTCGGTTTCATCACGACCGACGCCGCCATCGGCCCCGCGGCGCTGCAGGCCGCGCTCGTGCGCGCGATGGGCGGCTCGTTCAACATGCTCACCGTCGACAACGACATGAGCACCAACGACGCGGTCTTCGCCCTCGCCAACGGCCTCGCGCAGAACCCCGAGCTCCTCGAAGGCACCCCCGACTTCGCGCTCTTCGAAGCCGCGATCCATGACGTTTGCACCGATCTCGCGCGTGCGATCGCCGAGGACGGCGAAGGCGCGACGAAGCTCCTCGAGGTGACCGTACGCGGCGCGACGAGCGAGGAGATCGGCCGCGATTTTGCGCGCGCCATCGCCGGCTCGAGCCTCGTCAAGGCGGCGATGTTCGGCGCCGACCCCAACTGGGGCCGCGTCCTCGCCACCGTCGGCGCGCGGGACGGCTCACAGAAGTTCGGCGCCGAGCCGATGCGCGCCACCGTCTCCATCCAAGGCTCCGAGGTCTTCGCGAACGGCGCGCCCACCGGAATGGACTCGGCGGCCCTCCGCGCGAAGATGCGCGAGCCGACGATCCTCATCGACGTCGCGTTCCCCGGGGATCCGAAGACGCTCGCGCGCGCGTGGGGCTGCGATCTCTCGTACGACTACGTCAAGATCAATGCAGACTACACGAGTCTCACCAGCGCCGCGCCCGACGGCACCGTCACCAAGGACGACCGGCTCACCAACTACAGCCCCGGCTTCAAGCGCGCGCTCCTCGTCGAGGCGCTGAGCTACATCTCGAAGTTCGCAGGCACGCGCGCGGTCGTCAAATACGGCGGCGCGGCGATGGTGAAGGACTCGCTCAAGGTCGCCTTCGCCAACGACATCAACCTGCTCCGCTCGGCCGGCCTCCTCCCCATCGTCGTCCACGGCGGCGGCCCTGAGATCACACACACGCTCGAGAAGCTCGGCAGCGGCCGCAGCGAGTTCGTCGACGGCCAGCGAATCACCGGTCCAGAAGACGTGAAGGTCGTCGAGATGGTGCTCACCGGCAAGGTGAACACCGAGCTCGTCCAGCTCTTGAACCAGCGCACCGCGAAGGCGGTCGGGCTCTCCGGAAAAGACGCCGGTCTCCTCCGCGCGAAGAAGCTCCTCTCGCGCGAGGGCCGCGATCTCGGCATGGTCGGCGAGGTCGAGTCGGTCGACGCCGAGCTCCTCGAGACGCTCCTCGGCAAGGCGTACGTCCCGGTCATCTCCCCCATCGGCATGGGCGAGGACGGGCAGGCCTACAACATCAACGCCGACACCGCCGCCGCTGCGATCGCCGTCGCGCTCAAGGCCGGCAAGCTCATCTACCTCACCGACGTCGCCGGCATCCTCGAGAACGGCGAGCTGATCAGCGAGATCCGCGCGAGCCAGCTCCGCGCGAAGATCGCGAGCGGCGCCATCAAGGGCGGCATGGTCGCCAAGGCCACCGCCGCGCTCGCTGCCCTCGACGGCGGCGTCGACAGCGTCCACATCTTGGACGGCCGCACTCCGCACTCGATCATCGCCGAGCTCTTCACCGACCGCGGCGTCGGCACGCTCATCGCGCGGGATTGACCACGGCGAGCGCGCTTCTTTCTCCGCGAGGCGGCGAAGCTTCTCGTAGAGCCTAGCCCTCCGGAGGACACGAGCGCGGTGGCTCGGAGCGGGGCATGTCGGCGAGCGCGCTCTCGAAGGAGTGGAGCTCGTCCGCATCGTCGTCGCTGACCAAGTCGAGATCGTCGAGATCGACGTAGCCGAACTGACCGGGCAAGGTCACGGTGCTCATTCGCCGCCCCCGTCGCCACCGCCGCCATCTCCGCCACCGCCGCCGTCTCCGCCACTGCCGCCGTCACCGCCGCCGCCATCGCCACCGACATCCATCGGTTGCGCGGGGCCGCCGCTCGGATCGCCGGAGTACTCCTGCCCGTCGGCGCCGGTGAAGCACGAGTTGTTGTAGCCGTTCTGCTCGGCTTGCCACTCGGCGTCGGGGACCGGGCCTCCGTCCGATTGCGGGCGCCGGTCCTCGATGTTGTCGCTCAAGGGGAGCCCATCCAGGTTCATGCCACCAGAGACGCGCTCAAGCGCATCGAGCTCGATCACCTGGAACTTCGGGGTCTTCATCTGCATCCTCCGATTCCCATGCATCGCAAGGTGCGGGCCACGTCGAGCGAGCGCGCGCACGAGCAGCTCCAGTGGAAAGGAGAGCCTCCCAGCGTTCGAAGGTGGGGTCGCCTCCCACCGGATTCGCGTGCAGGCGCAGACGAACAACCTCTCAAATGGCCCAGGGGGTGGATCTCCCGAGTCAGGTCGAGATGTGGCGCGCGGCTATTTAAGGACGTCGAGCGCGCGCGCGCCGAGCTCTCGCGTGTCGCCTTTTCCGGCGAGGAGCAGGCTGCGGCTGTCCTCCACCGAGAGGCTCTGCACCTCGAGCGCGCCGATGCGATCCTCGGGCGTGAACGCCGCGCGCGTCTTCTCCATCGAGAGCCTGTCCGGCGCATACGTCGCGTTCGCGGCTTCGGTGGCGACGATCGAGTAGTCCTCGCCGCGCCGCAGCTCCAACGTCACCTTCCCGGTGATGACGCTCGAGACGCCGCGAACGAGCGCGTCCTTCAGCATCACGGCCTCGGGCTCGAACCACTTGCCCTCGTAGAGGAGACGCCCGAGCCGTCGCCCGAGCTGCGCGTAGAGATCGATCGTCGCCTCGTTGTGCGTCGCGCTGAGGAGACGTTCGTACGCGACGTGGAGGAGCGCCATGCCCGGCGCCTCGTAAATACCGCGGCTCTTCGCGTCGATGACGCGGTTCTCGATCTGGTCGCTCATCCCGAGCCCGTGCCGGCCGCCGATCGCGTTCGCGGCGAGCATCAGATCGATCATCGCCTCGTAGCGCTTGCCGCCCACCGCGACGGGGACGCCGCGCGCGAACTCGACGGTGATCTCCTCCGGCTCGATCTTCACGTCGCGCTTGTAAAACGCGACCCCCATGATCGGCGAGACGATCGAGACGCCGCGATCGAGGCGCTCCAGATCCTTGGCCTCGTGCGTGGCGCCGAGGACGTTGGCGTCGGTGCTGTACGCCTTCTCGGTGCCCATCGGGTACGGCATCCCGATCGTCTCGAGGTACTGGCACATCTCGGTGCGGCCGCCGAGCTCGGAGACGAAGCGCTCGTCGAGCCACGGCTTGTAGATCGCGAGCTCCGGGTTCACGAGGACGCCGTAGCGATAGAAGCGCTGGATGTCGTTGCCCTTGTGCGTCGAGCCGTCGCCGAAGACGTTCACGCCGTCCTCGCGCATCGCGCGGACGATCGCGGTCGTGGTGACCGCGCGGCCGAGCGGCGTCGTGTTGAAGTACTTGCGCCCGGCGGTCGACAGGTGGAACGCGCCGCACTGGATGGCGACGACGCCCTCGCGCGCGATGGCCTCGCGGCAGTCGATCGTGCGCGCCTTGACCGCGCCGTGAGACAGCGCGATCGGCGGGATGTCGGCGACGTTCTTCTCGTCGGGCTGCGCGAGATCGGCGGTGTAGCCGTGCACCTCGAGGCCGTTGCGCGTGAGCCACGCGACCGCGGTGCGGGTGTCGAGCCCTCCCGAAAACGCGATGCCGATGCGAGTCCCCTTGGGCGGAAGCGAACGGTGAATCCTGCTCATGCGCCGCGTCGTAGCACACCCCTCGTTTACCGCGTAACGCACCCGTAGACGGTGAAATCGGCGTCGAGCTCGCACGGGCTCGGCGCCGGGTTTCCCGAGCTGCCGCCGCCGACGGTGGTGGTGGGGCACTTGAGTGAGCCGATGACGTGATCGGCGCCGACGTCCAGCGTGACGACGGTGCATGTATCGGCGGCGTACTGCGTCACCTCGTTGGACAAGAGCGCGGCGGACTTGTCGGTCGCGCGCACGCCGAAGCTGACACTGCTCGCCGTGCCGAACGACACCGTGTATGCGCCGGTGGCGGTCGTGACCGTGCAGGCGACGGTGACCGCGTCGCCGCCGTTGGGATCGCCGTTCGCGAGGAGCGCTTGCGGGGAGAGCGAACCGAGCTTGAGGGCGAGTCGGTCGAGGCAGCTGGCGCCGGTGAGACGCGCATCCACCGCGCCGCGTGCGGTGGGTGCAGGCCCGTCGCCGGACGCGTCGATCGGAACCGGGCCCGAGCCGTCGATCGGAGGCAAGCCGCCGCCGTCGCCGCCGCCCGCGTCGCCGCCGAATCCGCTCTTCGACGAGCTGCTGCAGGCGGCGATGGCGAGGACCGTGACCGATGCACCCAATAAGATGCGCGACATGCCGACGTCCTAGCACGTCCTAGCACGTCTTCTAGCACTGCCGGCGACGGCGCAAGCGCGGCGCTGGCGCTGGATTCGGCGGTCGCCTTGGGATACGTGAGGGGCCATGGGCATCGCGCGCACCGACGCCACCGGGACTGCCATGCTGCCGGAGCTGGTCGACTGGTCGTCGTCGTTCGCCGAGGATCGAGCGTTTTTCGCGCACGACGTGGTCGGGAGCGCAGCGCACGTGACGATGCTCGGCAAGACCGGCCTCGTACCGCTGGACGACGCGCGGGCGCTGCGACGAGAGCTGCTCGCGATGGCGGCGGGGCAAGGCGTCGCGGAGGGGCACGAAGAGGACGTGCACATGGCGGTGGAGGCGGAGCTGACGCGTCGCCTCGGACCGGCCGTCGCGGGTCGGTTGCACACGGCGCGGTCGCGCAACGATCAGGTGGCGCTCGATCTTCGGCTGTTCGCGCGCGAGGAGGCGGCGGCGACGCTGGCGGCGGCGGGGCGGCTCGCCAGCGATCTGACCGAGCGCGCGACGCGTGAGATCGACGTGCTTCTTCCGGCGTACACCCACCGGCAGCGCGCGCAGCCGATCAGCGGCGCGTTCCTGATGGCGGCGTGGGCGAGCGATCTGGTGCGCGCGGCGGAGACGGTCGCGTTCGCGCTGGAACGAACGAACGAGCTGCCGCTCGGATCGGGCGCGTGCTCGGGGACGAGCCTCCCGATCGATCGCGAGTTGGTGCGGCGCCTGCTGCGGTTCGATCGCCTCAGCGTGAACGCGCTCGACACCGTTGGCGACCGGGGATTTGCCCTTGATTTGGTGTGGGGCGCCGCGCGCGTGGTCCTCGCCGTAGGGAAGCTCGCGGCGGACGTCGTGGACATGTCGACGAGCGAGTTCGGCCTCGTGCGCCTCGGCGGCGAGATCGCGGCGGGCTCGTCGATGATGCCGCAGAAGAAGAACCCGGACATCTTCGAGCTCGCGCGCGGAAAGTCCGCGGCGGCTGTCGCCGACGTCGTGCACATGCTGACGCTCGTGAAGGGGCTGGCCAGCGGCTACAACCGCGACCAGCAGGAAGATCGCCGCGCGCTCCTCGAGGCCGGTCCCCGCGCGCGGGGGGCGCTGCGTGCGCTGACGTTGTGCTTGCCCCACGTTTCGTTCGACGGCGCGCGCGGTCGTGCGGCGCTGGCCGACGGCTTCACGCAGGCGACCGATCTCGCCGAGGCGCTCGTGCTTCGAGGCGTGCCGTTTCGGGAGGCGTACAAGGCGGTCGGCGCGCTCGTGCGTGCGGCGCTGGAGGCCAGCGAGCCGCTGACGGCGATGGGCGATCGCGCGATGGCGATCCATCCGGAGCTCGACGCCGCGGCGTTGGCCGTCTTGGATCCGGCGCGCGCGGTCGCGGCAAAGGAGAGCCCTGGCGGCACCGGACCCCGCTCGGTCGCCGCGCAGCTCACTCATCTGCGCGCGCGCGCGGAGGCGCTCACGAAGGCCGGCGAGGCAGGCGGATTCTCCGCGGCAGCGCTGGCCCGCGGCATCGAGGACGAGGCATTGTGATGACGGCACCCCGAAAACGAGATTTCCTTTCGCTGCTCGATCTGTCCCACGCCGAGGCGCGCGAGATCTACGCGCTCACGACGACGATGAAGCACGAGCCCAAGGGGCGCCGCACGGAGCTCCTGCGCGGCCGTTCGGTGGCGATCCTCCTCGAGAAGGCCAGCACGCGGACACGCGTCTCGTTCGAAGTCGGCGTGGCGCAGCTCGGCGGAGCGCCGGTGGTGCTCGGCATCCAGGGCAGCCAGCTCGGACGCGGCGAGCCGCTCAAAGACACAGCCCGCGTCCTCTCGCGCTATTGCGACGCGATCGTCTACCGCACGTACGCAACGTCGCGCCTCCGCGAGATGGCGACGTACTCGAGCGGCCCGGTCATCAACGCGCTCTCCGACGACGGTCACCCCGTGCAGGTCCTCTGCGACGTGTTCACGATCGAGGAGGCCACCAATGCGTCGATCGCCGGCAAATGCGTGGGATTCGTGGGCGACTGCTCGAGCAACATGGCGCGCTCGTGGGTCGAGGCGGCGGAGCTGTTCGATTTCAAGCTGGTCCTCGCAGGCCCCGAAGAGTTCATGCCGCCGAAGGAGGAGCTCGCGCGCGCCGGCGCACGCGTCACGAAGCGCCACGATCCGAAGACGGCGCTCGACGGCGTCGACATCGTGAACACCGACGTGTGGACGAGCATGGGCCAAGAAGAAGAGGCGCACGCGCGCCTTACCGCGCTATCGGGCTGGATGGTGGACGACGCGATGCTCGCGCGCGCGACGGCGGGCGCCATCGTGCTCCATTGTTTGCCCGCGCACCGCGGCGAGGAGATCGCCGAGGCGACGCTCGAAGGACCGCGCTCGCGCGTCTGGGACCAGGCCGAGAACCGTCTACACGTACAGAAGGGCCTTCTTTTGTGGCTGCTCGGAGTGCAGACGCTCTGACGGTGGCCAATCGCTAGTGCGACGCTGCGCTGCCAGGTGGCGGATCTCGACGACCACCTCGAGCAGCGCGTCGTCGACGTCGAGGTAGACCCCTTCGATCATCTCGAGGAGGCGCGGCAGCTGCCACCACGCGTCCGGATCGAGCAGCGCTTCGCTCGCGCAGCCGAGCGCGTCGTCGATGAGCTCGCGGTCGCGCGCGCCGGTCGCCCACATGCCGAGCAGGAGCGAGAGGCGATCGGCCGGGCCGATGAGATCGTGCGTCAGCGCGTCCGACCATCCGAGCGCCAGCGCGAAGACCCGGCGCGCGGCGTCGGCGCGGCCGAGGAGGAGGTACGCCTCACCCACCCGCACGAGCACGCTCGCGGCGACGTCGGCCGGCGCGTTCGCGTCGAGGCGGGCCAGCGCTTCGAGGCTCGAGTCCTCCGCGCGCGACGTCTGGCCGCGCTTGGCGGCGATGCACGCGAGCATCCCGTGCAGGTCCGCCTCGTCCGCGCTCGTCGCGACGGCTCCCAGCGCCGACTCCACCGCGGCCGCCGCCGACTCGAGCTTTCCCGCACGAAACGCGGCCTGCGCGCACGTCAGCTCGGCGATCAGGAGCGCCGCGGGGCAGGCGCGCGAGGCCTCGGCGATGCGCTTCGCGAGACGCGCGCACGCGTGGGATCGTGTCGCCTCGCCGCGGCACGCATGAAGCGCCGAGAGCTCGCGCAGGTACGCCGACTCGGCGACCGGATCCCATTCCGAGCGCGCGCGGGCGGCGCATGCCTCGCGCTCGGCGATCGCGTCGCCGAGCCGCGACCGTTCCAACTTCAGATCCAAGGGGACGCGCGGGAGCGTCCACCCCACGGGCAGGAGCGCGGCGCACGCGGAGGCCTGTGCGCGCCACCCCGCGGCCCCGTCGGCGTCTCCACGCGCGGCGTTCGCGCGCGACAAGTCGAGCGCGAGGAGGTGCTGCGTGCGGTGAATCTCCGGCTCCGGCAGGTCGAGCGCCGCCGACGAGAGGAGCGCGACGCCCTCCTCGAGATCGTCGATCGCGTCCTCGATGCGCCCTGCGATCGCGAGCTCCTCGGCGCGCGCACGTCGACCCCATGCCTCCAGGTACCGACCCGTCGCCGGCGGGACACGGCGCGCCGCCTCGATCGCACGACGCGCGGACTCGAGCGAGGGCATCGCCGCGCATTGCGCGAAGAGGATCGACGCGCGGTCCGCGGCGCCGAGGCCTCCACCGAGCGCGGCGCGCAGATGGTGCTCGACGAAGGTCTCGAGCGACGCGGCGCCCACGGACGCCGCGGAGAGCGCGCACATCGCGTGGAGCTCGGCGCGATCGCGAGGTGCGAGCTCGCCGGCGCGATCGAGGAGGGTCCTCCCGAGGAGCAGCGCGGCGTCGAACGCGTGCTCGGCGAACGCACGGCGCACGTCATCCACCGTGCCGGCCGCGGGCTCGGCCGCGCGCGGCGGCTCGCGCCGGAAGACGTCGGTGTCGGTCAACAGCTCGCGCCGCGCCCACGGAAGCGCGCGTAGCTGCGCAATCTCCTCCCCCACCCGCTCTTGGAGCACGCGCGCGATCGGATCGACTTCGTCCTCCGTAGGGAGCGGCGCGTCTAGCACGACGAGCAGCGGCGGCGCGCACGCCCGTCGCCACGTCGGGCGCAGGAGGCGCAGGCTCGACAGATCGATCCGCCGCGCGTGGACGATGACCGGCCCCTTCTCCCCATCGAGCGCGAATGCGAGCGCCTGCTGCCACGCGTCGACGCGATCGCCGTCCGTCGCGTCTGCGCGCGGCAACATCGCGCGCCCTATCGTCGACGATCCAGGCGTCGGCGCGTCCACGACGCTCCCGGTGCGCTCGCACAACGCGGCGAGGAGCGCGTGCGCCGCGGCGTAGGGCAAACCGGGACACGACGCCGGCACGACGAGCCCACCAAGCGCCGCGGCGTCGCTCGCGTAGCGCGCGAGCGTCCGCTCGGAGCCCTTCACGATGCCGATCCGAGCGCGTGCCACGCGGGTCATGAACGGCTGCTACAGCAAGGCCTGGACCGATTGTGGGATCAACGAGCTGGCCGCGCCCGAGTGCAGCCGGTGCACGCGACGTGCACGCTCGTCAGGGAGCGGTCTGCACACGGTGCTGCGCCGCCGCGTGCGAGACGATGCTACACGCGCGCTCGAAGCGCGGCGCGGTAGGCGCGAACGGCCTGGCTCTGGCTCGGCATCCCGACGAACCCTGCGAGCACGTCGAGCTCGATGCCCGGGAGAGCCTCACTCTTCGCGACTTCCTCGTAAGCATTGCCGCGAAGAACGTAGACGGAAATTTTCCCGGGACGCGTCCAGATCCACAGCTCGCCGATGCCGAGCCCCGCGTAGAGCGACCGCTTGTCGAGCCCGCCCCGCGACCACACGACCTCGATGACGAGATCGGGTTTCGCCTTGTTCGTCGCCCCGACCACGTAGCACTCGTCGGGCTCGGCGCCGCGTTCCTTCGGTGCGCTCTTCAGCGTCCACGAGCCGAAGCCGTTGAACTCCAGCCCTCGCTCGTCCGCATATGCTTCGACCAGACGCGCGATGGTCTTCTTGATCGCTTCGTGGCTCTCCGAAGGGCTCATGAGCTCGATTTCCCCGTCCGCGTAGAACATCCGCACGCCCGCCTGGTCGCCCCGGACCGCGAGCAGGATCTCGAACTCCGACCACGTGCGCCCATGCAGAAAAACGCGCTGGTCGGAGCTCTCCGACGGCTCGGGCTCGGGCAGGGTGGACGCGGCGACCATGGGAGGATCGTAGCAGAGGGGCGGCCGCGGGGCCGTCACCCGCTCACTTGCAGTACTGCACGCAAATCTCCGCGACGCAGCCGTCTGCCGCGGAGGCCAGCGTGCGGCAGGCGGCCTTGCTTGCGTAGCACGCGTCGACGCACGCGCAGTCGCCATGGGCGCACTTGGTGACGCAGTCGGCGGTGCCGTCGCACGTCGGCTCTTTGTTCCTCGCCGTGTTCTGGTCGCTGCACGCGCCTGCGTAGTCGTGGTCCGAGCAGGGGCAGCGCGGCGCCAGCGAATTGCCGATGCAGTTGGTGCAAGGGGTCGACGACGCGTTCGTCCAGGTCGCGCGGATCTGGCAGGCCTTGAGGACGTCGTTCACGCCGTTGGTGGTGGGCGTCATCGTGGAAGACGACGACGCGCTGCTGCATGCAGGCGCGCCAGCGAGGCACGACAGACCGAGCGCGAGCGAAAGCGAAGCCGTACGGGCGAAGCGCATGGGGACCTTCTTGATTCTCTACCCCCAAAAAGGAAACGACGGGCCCCTTCCTACGAAGAAGCCCGTCGCCTCGTCTCGCCGGTCACGTCCGCTCGCGCGGGCGCTTTCGGCGTTAGCCGATCACTGACCGACGCTGGCGGTCACGCTGACCGACGCGCTGGTCGCGTCGCCGAGGTCCGAGACCGCCTGGGCGGCCGCGGCGATGACCGGCGGGATGCAGGCGGCCTTGATGTCGGTCGCCGCCGACACGTCGATGTTGCCCGCGAGCTTTGCGATCGCCTGGAAGCGCAACTTGATGTCGAAGATGAGCGGGAGGTTCGCCTCGAGCGTAGCGACGAGCTTGACGAGGCCGTCGGCGCTCGCCTTGATCGCGAGCTTCGCCGGCGTGCACTCGGCCTTCGCCTGGACGCTGCCGTTGCAGTTCGCGTCGCACTTCGCGTCGACTTTGCAGCCCCCCTCGAGCTTGCCGCCCGAGCACGAGATCGGGGTGAAGTCCGCGTCGCACTTGCCGTCGCACTTGACGGATGCAGTCGCGGAGCCTTTGCAGCTCCCTTTGCAGCCGCCCTTGCAGGACCCTGTGCAGGTGACGCCGGGGGGCGTGACGCTGCACGTCCCCTTGCAAGTGCCCTGGCAATTGCCGCTAGCATCGACGCCGCTGGTGCCGGCGCCGCCAGCACCCTCGCAGGTGCCTTCGCACTTGCCGGCGCACTTGATACCGCCCTGCGCGGTACACGAACCGGTACACTCTGCGTCGCACGAGCCCTCGCAGTTCAGGGTCGCGCCGGCGTTCGCCGTGCAGCTGCCCTTGCAGTCGACTTCCAGGCTGCCACCGGTACACATCGGGGGGTTGGCCTTGAAATCACACTTTGCGGTGCCGGAGCACTTCGCCTGGCAGTCGAGCTTCGCGCTGACCGACGCCTGGCAAACCGGAGCCTGGAAGTCGATCGTGACCTTCGCGCCGCCCGCGAGGGCGCCGTTGATCGACTTGACCGCGAGGCCGCACCACGCGTTCATGATCTTGTTCTTGTCGCCCGACGCGTTGGCCGCGTCCTGGTCGGCCTGCGCCGCGCCGAGGTCCGTCGCGATTCCGCGGCAGGCCGTCGTGAGGTTGTCGATCGCCGCCGAGGCGATGCCGGCGACGTCTGCGAGGGCCTGGACGGCGACCTGGCTGGCGGCGGTGCCGCCGATGTTGACGTCCACCTGGGCGCCGACCTTGAACTCGTTGCAGCACAGAGGATTGCTGCCGCTGCTGCTACAGCCCTCGAGGGCCACGGGTGACAGTGCCATGGCCGCGAGGGCCAGACCGATAAAGCTCTTGGACGTCATGCGAAGCTCTCCTTCTCGTTTGTGGGCTGATCGACGCTCTCCCCATCGAGGCGGCCCGACCTTTGATCGACGGAGGAGGGCTGGAAAGCATCCAACCATTCTTCCGGTCTTTTCATTTCCCGATTTGAGTTTGAACCAGCGGCCGAGGGTACACAATTTCTCGGCCACGACAAAAGCCCGCGGGAAAAATCGCACGGAGGCCTGCAGAGGGTGGCACCGCTGTCATGGGTAGCCCGGTACGCGGGCCGATTTCGCGACACCTTCCGCGACGCGCGCGAGACCGGGAGACGCGGGGAATTTCGCCACATCCCGTCGACATCCGGGCGACCCGTCGCGGTGGTGGACGATCGACCGACCAGATTTTTTACAAATCGGCGGTCTTGGCGCGGTCGGCGGAGTCGGCGCTTCGGAGGCGCTCCATCATCCTGTAGAAGCTGGGCCGCGCGACGCCGGCGAGCTCCGCGGCGCGCGTGACGACGCCGCCCGCGCGGGCGAGGACGCGCGGGAAGTACGACTCTTCGAAGCGGTCGAGGACGCGCTTCTTCGCGTCGTGATAGGTCATTGTCGCGAGGTCCTCGTCGGCGGGCGGCAGGTCCTCGCACGGCTCGAAGAGACCGGCGTCGCTCCCGAAGACGGCGAAGCGCTCGACGACGTTGCGGAGCTCGCGCACGTTGCCGGGCCACGGATAGGAGAGGAGGCGGGCCTCGACGTCGGACGGGAGCTCGACGGTAGCGTCCTTGCGGATGCCGCGGAGGATCGCGCGCGCGATGGGGAGGACGTCCTCGCGTCGCTCGCGGAGCGGGGGGACGGTCGCGCGGATGACGGCGAGGCGGTAGTAGAGGTCGCTGCGGAACTCCCCGCTCTGCGCGAGCGCGGTGAGCTTGCGGTTGGTGGCGGCGATGACGCGCACGTCGATGGGGCGCGTCGCGCGTCCGCCGACGGGCTTCACCTCGCGTTGCTCGAGGGCGCGGAGGAGCTTGGGCTGGAGATCGAGCGGGAGCTCGCCGATCTCGTCGAGGAAGATCGTGCCGCCCGTCGCCTCCTCGAAGACGCCGCGTCGTGCGGCTTCCGCGCCGGTGAACGCGCCGCGCTCGTGGCCGAAGAGCTCGCTCTCGATCAAGTTGGGGGCGATCGCTCCGCAGTCGACGACGACGAACGGACCCTGCGCGCGCGGCGACTGCGCGTGGATGGCGCGCGCGAGGAGATCTTTTCCGACGCCGCTCTCTCCTTCGAGGAGCACGCTCAAGTCCTCACCGGCGACGCGCGCGAGCGTCGCGAAGAGCTGACGCGTGGACTCCGCCACGCCGAGCGCGGCACCGAAGCGCGCGGGCTCGGCGAGGGCGGGGCTCCGCTGCGTGATCGGCTGCATCGGCGTCGTCGCGGAGACGGGCGCGTCCTCGTGCGACTCGGCGCGGTCGCCGATGGAGTCGACGACGCGCGCGCGCGCCGGTCGCAGCGGATGCGCGAGGAGACACGAGTCGGAGTGGGCGCCCTGGCCTGTGACGGACATCTCCCACCTCCTCAGCAAGCGCGATGCCGGAGCGACACCGGAGCGCGCTGAGGAATCTTCCAACCGCGAGGCCCGGGCGTGCGCGTGCCACTGGAATCGTCCGCGGAGGCGCGTCTCCGAGCCCGATCGTGTCGCGCGCGGGTGACCACCCGGTGCAAAAAGGATCCGCCTGCCCGGACGCGCGGGTCGCACGTTTCGCCAGGTTCGTCGCCATTTCGGGCCGCGCCACCATCATTGTACAGCGGCACCGGAAGGCACGGAACTTGGACTAGCTCGTCCCCGTGGAGGCTCTTTGATCATGGTAAAATTGCACGTTTCCAGCCGTTTCGTTCGCGCCTTGTCGCCGGTCGCCCTCGCCGCCGTCGCCGTTCTGTCGGTCCACTGCAGCGGCGCTCCTCTGGAGGGCACCGCCGGCACCGCGAGCGAGGAGGCGATGAGCAAGAGCATCCACACCTCCTACGGCATGACCACGTTCGGCGGCCCCGGCGACTTCCAGCCCCTCGCGTGCGGCGGCAACTCGCGCAACGCCGGCGACTGGTACGTCGCCTCGAGCCAGCGCTACGGCTGCAACAAGCGCCTCATGATCACGGCGAACGGAAAGTGCGCCGTCGCGCGCACCGCCGACGCCGGGCCTGCGAGCTTCGTCGAGTCGAACGCCGGCATCGCGGTCCTCGACGCCTCCCCTGCGCTGGGACGCTACTTCTTCGGCGAGTCGAGCCTCGGGTGGAGCGACATCCACTCGCATCCCGGCAAGTACGTCGTGCACGTCGAGGTGACGAGCTTGCCGGTCGGCCCGTGCGACGGCAGTGGCGGCGGATCGTCGTCGTCGTCGTCGTCGTCGAGCGGAGGTTCCTCAAGCGGCGGTTCTTCGTCGTCGAGCGGCGGATCGTCGAGCGGTGGATCGTCGTCGTCGAGCAGCGGCTCCTCGACATCGAGCAGCGGCGGCGCGAGCTGCGCGTCGGACGGCGACTGCAACCCGGGCAACGACGGCTCCGGCATGATTTGCCAAAGCGGCGCGTGCGTTCCGGGGTGCCATCACGACGCGCAGTGTCCCGGCAACACGACCTGCGTGTCGGGCAACTGCCAGTAGCCGTCAATCCCCCAACCCGAGCACCGGTGCGCGCGCCTCTTCGCCGGGGCGCGGCAGGACCGTGCCTTCGCGGAGCCAGAAGACGAAGTCGACGAGCCTCGCGGGCAGCGTCGCCTTCACGTGGCCGGGCAAAAAGGCGCGGACCCACTCTTCGCGCAGGCGCTCGTTTGCGCGCGACAGGCTCGGCGCGAGCGGCGCGTCGGACTTTGCGCGCTCGCGCGGGAGCTCACCGAGGTAGTGGCACGTCATGCACTGGACGTTGAGGGCGGCGGCCGACGCGGCGCGCTCGTCCGGCGACAGCGCTTTGGGGCGCGCGGGCGCGAAGGGGAAGCTCGCGTTGCTCTCGGCGGCGAGGGCGCGCACGATCGCCGTCGCGCCTTCGGTGGGCAGCGCGAAGCTCGGCATGCGCGCGGCGAGCTTCGACCGCGGAACGAGGTCGCCGTAGACCCACTCGGGATGAAGCTCGGGGCGAACGCCGTGCCGCTCGGGGCGATCGAGCATCGAAAAGAGCCATTCGGGGCGTGCCCGCGCGGCCTCGCCCGCGAGCGACGGGACCCCGCGCATTCTCCCCGCGTCGTGGCATCCGCCGCATTGAAGCTCACGCGAGAGGGCACGGCCCGCCTCGCGCGCGCGACGATCCGGGCGCTCGGACGCGTCGGCGGGAGGCGCCGGCGTCACGTCGCCGAGACCCGCGAGGAAGACCATCACCGCACGCAGCTCGTCGCTCGAGAGATCGTGGTCGGGCATCCGCGCGTTCGGGTCTGCTGCGCGCGGCGCGTCGAGCTTCGCGAGGGTCGCGCGCGGGCTCAGCCGGGCGCGACCGGCGAACCCGTCGAGAGGTGGCCCAGGCGCGCGCGCCGGCTCGGCACCTTCGAGATCGTGGCACGCGACGCACGCGTAGCGCACGACGAGGAGCTCGCCGCATTGCGTACGTGACATCTCGCCGCCACCGCCCGCGGGCGCGCATCGCATCCGCTCCGCGCGCCGCGTCGGATCCATCACCTTCGCGACGTCCTCGTCGGACGCGCGCCCGAGGCCATGGCGAGAGGCGAGGTACTTCGCCACGCTGGCCGCCTCGCGCGCCGAGAGGCGCTCGCTCGGCATCCTCGCGCTCGGGTAAATTCCCTTCGGATCGCGCGACCAGGCCGCCAGCCAGTCCTCGGTCCACGCGTCACCCGCGGCGGCGAGGCTCGGCGCGAGCGCGCGCGCGGGAGGCGCGTCGTCGTGGCAGCCTTTGCACCCGAACGCGTCGTAGAAGAGCTTCCCTTCCTCCGCCGAAGCGCCCGCGACCACCGCGGCGCGTGCGACGTTCGGACCGGCGTGCTCACGCTCACGCCTCTCGCTTCGCTCGAAGAGGAACGCCGCGATCGCGATCGTCTCGTCGCGCCGCGCCGCGTCGTCGGTGCCGGCCGGCCACGCGGTCGGCATCCGCGCGCCGTGATCGACCGCGCGCGGATCGCGCAGGTACGCGAGGACGCGCGACGGAATCAGGCGCTGCGAGACGTCCGACACCGGGAGCCCGGGCTTGGTCACCGGCGGAAGACGCGCGACCGCGTGACAGACCTGACAGCCCAGATCGCGAAAGAGCGTGCGGCCGCGCGCGAGCTCGGGCGCGCCCGCGAGCTCGACATCGGCGGCGTGGCACTTGAAGCATCCTCCCTGCACTTCGGGCACCGCGAGGAGGAACGCGTCGCGCGAGGACTCGGCGATCGTCCACGGCGCGACGCCGGCCGGAAAATCGGGTGCGGGCGCGCCGACGCGAAGGAGCGGCTCGCGTCGATCGCCGGGCTCGAGGCCTTCGCTCGCCCACTCGAGGGTCGCCTTGCTGTCCTTGCTCCCCTTCTTGGCCTCCTTCAGCACGACGCGCGGGTGCGGCAGCGTCATCGTCCCGCCCTCGCCGCCGTGGCAGGAGGTGCAACCGAAGGTGAGCGTCGGATGCTTCGCGACGAGCGCTTCGGCCTTCGGGTGCGCCTTGTGGCACGTCGTGCACGATTCGCGTCGAGGCCTGACGCTCGGCCCGTCGGCCTCCCAGTACGTCGTGACGGTGCGCTCGCGCGGCTCCGTCGCGCGCAGTCGCAGCCACAGAAAAATTCCGCCCGCGGCGAGCACGAGGACGACGAGGGCTGCGACGATCGCGAGCCGTCGGATGCGCACGGATCAGCCCTTTTTCGCGATGCGTGAGGCGCCGGCGATCGCGCGCGCCATGGCGGCGATGCCTGCGCCGATCCGCTCTTCGCTCGTGGCGTAGCTGAACCTCACGTGCCCCGGCGCCCCGAACGCGCCGCCGGGGACGCTGGCGACGTGCGCCTTCTCGAGGAGCCAAAACGCGACGTCCTCGTCGTTCGCGATGGGCTTGCCGCCGTAGTCGATGCCGTAGAGGCCGCGGCAGTCGGCGAAGGCGTAGAACGCGCCCTCCGGCGTGCGGCACGAGACGCCCGGCAAGTGGTTGAGCCCGGCGATCATCGCGTTGCGGCGCTTCTCGAACGTCGCGCGCATCTGCGCGACCTCCTCTTGCGAGCCGGTCAGCGCCGCGAGCGCCGCGTACTGGGCGATGGCCGTCGGGTTCGTCGTGCTCTGCCCCTGCACCGTGTCGAGCGCCTTCGCGAGCGAGCTCGGCGCGATTGACCAACCGATGCGCCAGCCGGTCATCGCGTACGTCTTGGAGACGCCGTCGACGAGGATCGTGCGCGGCAACAGATCCGGCGCGAGCGCGGCGGGCGACGCGTGCGACTGGCCGTCGTACACGAGCTCCGAGTAGATCTCGTCGACGATGAGCCAGACGTCGTGCTTGCGCATCACGGCGCAGATCTCCCGCATCTCCGTCTCGCCGTACGCGGCGCCGGTCGGGTTGGATGGCGTGCAGAGGAGCACGGCCTTCGTCTTCGGTGTGATCGCCGCCTCGAGCTGAGCGGCCGTGATTCGCCATCCGCTCGCCTCGTCGCTCGGCACGAGGACCGGCGTGGCCCCCATCATTCGCACTTGCTCGGGGTAGCTGACCCAGCACGGCGCGGGCAAGACGACCTCGTCCCCTGGCTCGAACAGCGCGATCGCGAGGTTGAAGAGCGCGTGCTTGGCGCCGACCGAGACGGTCACCATGTCGGGCGTCGGCCGGAACCCGCGCGTCCGCTCGACGCGATCGCAGATCGCCTGCTTGAGCGGCGCGATGCCGGTGACGGCGGTGTACTTAGAGATGCCGCCCTTTTCGAGCGCGCGCTTCACCGCGTCGATGACGAACGGCGGCGGCTCGAAATCGGGCTCGCCGACACCGAACGCGAAGACGTCGACGCCCGTCGCACGGAGCGCCGCGGCGCGCGCGTTCATGGCGAGGGTCACGCTCGGTTGGACAGCCTCGAGGCGCTTGGCGAGGGCGAGGGACACCCCAACGGATCTATCACAGCTCGATGGGCCGCGGCTCTCGCGCCCGGCTCGGCTACACTCACCCAATGACGTCCGCGCGCCGACTCGTGCTCGTCGCAGTCGCGGCGTGGGCGTCGATCGCCTGCGGGAAGCTCCTCGCCCTGGACGATGTCGGGTACGCCGCCGCGGACGGCGCAAGCGACGCGCTCATGAACCAGACCGGCGACGCGGAGCCCGACGGCTACTGCACTGGAGCGACGTTCTGCGACGGCTTCGAGCGGGCTGATCTCACGGGCGACGCCTGGAACCCACCGGCCGGCCTCTTCGGAGCGGATTCCATGGCGATTACCTCCGCGCAGCACCATTTCGGCGAGCGCTCGGTCCGCGCGACGGTGTCCCCGCTGACGCGCGGCGCGATCTCGAAGACCTTCGACCTCGCGCGCGAGATAAAGCTCTCCTTCTTCCTCTTCGTGCCGCCGGTCATTCGACCGGCAAACCTCACCGAGCTGGTCTTCAGCTACCTCGATCGCACGGAGACTTTGTTCCTCACGATCGCGGACGGAGTCATGCAGCTCTCCGAGGAGGAGCTCAGGGTCGACGCGTCGACTCTCGTCTCCTTCGCCAGGACGCCGCTGTCACAGAATGCCTTCGTGCACATCGAGATCGACGTCGTGCTCGAGGGTGTGGCCAACGTCACGTTGAAGGTCGACGACGTTCTCATCGAGAGCAAAAAAGCGAGCTTCCCGTACGGGCGCATCGCGCCATCGGCTCGTGTCGGCGTCACGTACGTTTTGCCCGACTCCAGCGCCGACTACGTGATCTACATCGACGACGTGCGCGTCGACATCGTCCGATGACGCCTGGGCGAGGCTAGTTGCGCGCCTTGACGATCCGAAACCAGATCACCGCGCCCGCGACGACGATGAAAAAGAGAACGACCCCGGTGACCACGTCAGGCCTCTTTCGCCTTCGCGTCGGTCTTCTCGACCTTGTCCTCTTTGTCGGCCTTGTCGGCCTTCGCGTCGACCTTCTCGTCCTTCGGAGCATCGGCCTTGTCGGCCTTCTTGCCGTCCTTGCCGACGTCGTCCGCTTCCTTCAAGCCCTGCTTGAAGTTCTTGATGCCCTGCCCGAGGCCCTTGCCGATGTCCGCGATGCGGCCGGCTCCAAAGAGGAGAAGCGCGATCAGCGCGATGACGATCAGCTCGGGGGCTCCGATGCTACCCATGGTGGCCTCTTCTTGTTCGTTGGCGTGGGCGAGGATGGGGCGACGACGAAGACGGGGATGTGCCCGGATTTCCTCTACTTGGTAGCAGCGGCCCGCTCGTCTAGCAAGCGAAGCGAGCGCTCCACCAGGTACGCGGCGCCGAGGACCACCGCTGCGCACGCCAGCGGGACGGCGAGGTAGACGGCCGCGACGGCCTCGGTGCGCTCAAGCACGCGAAGGAACGCGAGGGCGGCGAGAGGGCCGGCCGCGCCCACGAGGATCGCGTGGATCCTCCCGCGCGGAGCAGGACGACGGCGAAGGGCGGCGAGCGCGGCGAGCACCGCGGCGAGCGCGCCCGAGATCGCGAGGAGCGCGGCGCGGAGCCATGAAGGGAGGGTCGACGCTTGAGCCCACGGCGGGAGGCCACGAAGCGCGAGCGTGCCGACGTGCACGATGCCGGCGTGCCCGGCCTCGCTGCCGCCACCTCCTCCGAGCGCGAGGCGCGCGTCCTCGAGCTCGATTTGACGAAGGTCGCCGCTGACGCGCGCCGCGCGGGCGCTGAAGAAGACGCCCGTGAGAGCTCCGGGCGCGCGGCCGACGAGGCGCGGCGAGGCGTCGGGACGGCAGAGCCACGTGGTGCCGGAGAACGGCACCGCGAACGACGAGGGATGGTGCGCGCGCTGGCAAGCAACGCGACCCTCCTCGAGAAGCTCGGTGACGACGCGACCGGGCTCACGCGCGTCGCGGCCACCTACGAGCGACGCCGCCGCGAGCAGCGCCGCGAACGCGAGCCCTTGTGGAGCGAGCCGCCGGAGCGTCACGGGCGGCGCCTCCCCCAGGGACTGCAGGACCAGCGCCTCGCCTCGCTCGACGAGCCTGTGCGTCGCGAGCGCCCAGCCGATCGGCCACCCCACGAGGAGCGCGGCCTCGAGCGCGATCGCGAGCAGCCCACGCGCGAACGGCAACGCCACATGCACCGGCACGCGCGCGTCGAGCAGCCACGGAAGGAGGCGAACCGCGGCCGCGAGCCCCGCCGCGACGAGGACGAGCCCCGTCACGGACGCCGAAGCGCGCAGCGCGGTTCGTCGAAGCATTTCGCGGTGCTACCACACCCCCACGGCTGCGGTCTTCGCCCGAATCCTTGGCGTGCGGCTCCATCGTGACGCGCGGTTGAACGCCGTGATAGGTTCACGCCACCTAACGCATCAGGCTCTTGTTAGGCCATCGTTCCGCCAAAGGCTCCGCTCTAGAGGATTCATGCGCACCACCAAGACCTTGAAGCGCTTCACCGCCGCCGCGACGGCCACAATCCTCGCGGGGACGTCCCTCATTGCGTTCGCGCCCGAAGCGCACGCCGAAGAAGTGAACCCCCGCGGGAAGGGAATCGTCGGCGGCTCCCTGCTCGGCGCCGAGGTGGTGACGATCACCGAGTCGCTCATCGGTCTGAAAGAAGGCTGGATGTACGCGGTCGGCGCCGGCGCCGGCGCGATCGGCGGCGGCCTCGGCGGCTGGGCGATCGAAAACGCCTCCACCGACGGGCGCGTGCCCATGTACATGCTGGCTGGCGGGCTCGGGCTCGTCATCCCGGCCGTCGTCCTCATGCTGAACGCGACGCGCTACAAGCCGAGCGAAGACGCGACCGAGGACAAGGCTCCGGTCGGCCCCGCCGCGGATCCCGGCAAGATCGGCGGCAGCTCGGTGCTCGGCGCCGAGCCTTCCCCTGCCTCTCCGCCCGCAGGCGGCGGCGCGACGACCCCGCCGGCACCGACACCGGCCCCCACGCCCGCCCCGCCCCCGCAGTCGCTGTTCGATTTGCACGGCGGCGCGTTCCGTATGGGCGTCCCCGTGCCGGACGTGAAACCCGTGTACTCTGCACGCGAGCTGAAGGAGCTGGGCGTGCCGCAGCAGACGATGGTCCGCATGCCGGTTCTCAGCGTCGCGTTCTGAGGAGCGCCGAAACGCGTCGGGTGGCCGTTGGCCCCTTTATCTTACATGCGCCCGCGCCGTTCGTAGACGGAACGAGTAGGAGTTCCCTTGCGCGCCCTGGGCCATGTAGCCTTGTCGTTGCGGTACCCTCACTCGCGACGTGAACTTATCGCCTCGGAGAGACAACGGTAAATGAACCAGACGAGCCAGAGGACCTCTGGTCCCGGTAAGCCGCAAGATCCCATGCTCGGGCGCGTCGTCGCCGGACGTTACCGGTTGGAAGCGCGCGCAGGGGAAGGCGGCATGGGGGTCGTGTATCGCGCACGCCACGTGCTCATCGATCGCGTCGTCGCGCTGAAGCTCATTCGGCCCGACCTGCGCGGCGAGACGCACCTGCGCGCGTGGATGTTGCGCGAGGCGCGCGCGGCGAACCGCGTCGACCACGCGCACATCATCGACATCCACGACATCGGCGAGACGGAAGAGGGCGAGCTCTACCTCGTCATGGAGTACCTCGTCGGCACGGCGCTCTCGACGGAGCTCGCGCGTGGACCGATGGTGCTCTCGCGCAGCGTCGACATCCTCGAGCAGATGTGCGCCGCACTCGCGCGCGCGCACGACCTCGGCGTCGTGCACCGCGATCTCAAGAGCGACAACATCCTCTTGTCGACGCGCGGCGGCCGTAAGGACTTCGTCAAGATCCTCGACTTCGGGCTCGCGCACCTGGCGATGGACCCGCGCCTCGCGCCGAAGGGCGCGGTCTTCGGGACGCCCGAGTACATGTCGCCCGAGCAAGCGCGCGGCGAAGAGGCCACGCCGCAGAGCGATCTCTACGCGCTCGGCGTCCTCTTCTTCGAGATGCTCACCGGCCAGCTTCCCTTCCGCTCCAACGATCGCGAGACGCTGCTCGAGATGCAGCGCACGAGCCCGCCGCCGAAGCCGCGCGCCATCAAGCCCGACGTGCTCCCGGCGGCCGAGGCGATGGTGCTGAAGCTCCTCGAGAAGGATCGTCGGAAGCGTTTCCAAGACGCCCACCACATGCACGAGGAGCTGAAGGCGCTGCAGCGCTCGCTCCCCGCGACGCCGTGGGAGGTCAACTCGGCAGGCGAGGTCAACGCGCCGCCGCCGCCGCCGCCTCCGCAGTCGCCGGGCGTCATCGAGTGGGCGAACCGCGCCGCGCTGTTCTCGCGCATGGTGAGCCGCGCGTACCCGCAGGGGAACGCGCCGCCGGAGATCACGCGCGCGGTGTCGCAGGCGTGGGACTTGGCGTCGCGCGCGACGCGCCTCGAGGGAGAGGTCGCGAGCCACACGCGCAAGCTCGAGTCGCTCGAGCGTCGCGGTCGCGCGCTGCGCGCGGAGATCGGTCGAAAGGTCGAGGAGCTCGCGCACGAAGAGTCGCGCGCGCTCCGCGACTCCGCCGCCGAGCAGCAAGAAGCCGCGCGCATTCGCGATCTCGTCGCGCAGGCCGAGCGCGGCGCGGCGCAGGCGAAGCAGGCGGCGGACGCGCCGGGCGCCGCGGCGTCGATTCCGGCACAGCTGCGCCAGGTGTACGAGCGCGCGGGCGCGGCGCAGGCCCTCCTCGAAGCTCGGCGCGAGCAGCTCATCGAGCGCGACAAGAAGGCCAGCGTGAAGGACGCGCACGCACGCGACCTGCGTCGCCAGATCGACGAGCTCCGCGCGCAGCTCTCGCGCTACGCCGAGGCGCTCGAAGAGGATCTCGCGAGCGGCCGCGAGAAGGTCGCGGCGCGCACTCGCGAAGGACTCGCCTTCGAGAAGGCGTTCAGCGAGGTGTCCACGCTGCTCTTGAACCACCTCAAGGCCAAGCCGGAGGCGCGTGACCTCCTCCAAGATCTCATGAGCAACATGCACGCGCCCCCGCAGGCGCCGAACCTCACCAAGCCCGGCGGGCCCGAGAGCCGCGGTCCGTAGAGACGACCGCAGCTCTCGCCGACGCCACTTCTCGCCGTGGACTCCTAGCCGCTAACCTTGCGCCACGCGTCGAGCTCGGTCATCCGACCGAACCACGCTTGCAGGTTCGGGAACTCGGAGATCGGCGCCTCGACCTGCTTGGCGTACATGAGCGACGAGGCGATCGTCAGATCTGCCAGCGTGAGCGCCTTGCCGACGATGTACGTCGCGCCGTTCAGGCGCTTTTCCAGCACGGCGGACCACCTCCGCAGATTCGTCATGGCCTCCTGGATCTTGGCCTGATCGGGATCGCCGAGGCCCATCATGCCTTTGACCATGCGCTCGTAGCCGAGCGTGCCCATCTGCGGCGAGAAGTGCGAGGCGTCCCAGAACTGCCAGCGCGTCACGTCGGCGCGCGCGCGCTCGTCGCGCGGGAGGAGGCCGCTCTCTGGCTTCGTGGACGCCAGGTACTGCATGATCGACCGCGACTCGGTCAGGATGAACTCGCCGTCGACCAGCGTGGGGACGGCGCCGTTGGGGTTGATGGCGAGGTACTCTGGGGACTTGTGCTCGCCCTTCGCGAAGTCGACGAGCTTCTCGTCGAGCGAGATCCCGAGCGCCGCGGCGGTGAGCCGGACGCGGCGGACGTTGGGCGAGAGCGGGTTTTGATAGAGTTTCATTTTTGGGCCTCCGGGGGCCCGAAGGAGGCCTGGCCCGCGTACCCGTGTCAAGAGTGCGCCCCTCCGCGGCCCGGTCGCCGAAGGGTGCTTCGCGCGAGGATTCGGGTTAGCCTTGCGGCTCTCGCACGGCAGGAGCTCCCCGATGACCGACACGCACGTCGACGAACGATTTCTCGAGGTCTTCCCTTCGTGGCTCCGTTCGCTGGGAGAAGACGCGAACGCGCTCGGCGGCTTCGTCGGGCCCGACGCGCCCGACGGCGTGCGGCGCTACGTGACCGCCGGCCTCAACTACATCTTCAAGTCGCTCGACCTCATCCCAGACGGCATCGACGATCTCGGATTTTTGGACGACGCGTTCGTCATCCGCGTCGCCGCGTCGCTCGCGATCGCAGAGGCGCCCTCGACGAAGGACGGCGCGCTCGGCCGCCTCGCCGACGACGCGCACGCGGTGAAGGAGTTCCTGGGTGAGGACTACGCGCGCCTCGAGGCCTACGTGAAAAACCTCCGCAAAGGCGCCGCGCGGGGCCGCACGGTAGACGACATCGTCGGCGACGACGGCGTCCGCGCCACGTTCCTAGGCGAGGTGAAGGCGTGGGCAGCCGCCTACCAAATCCCAAGCTTCACACGCGACAAGAAGACACTGATCAAGCTGAAAGCGTTCCTCAGCGCAAAGCTCGCGTAACGGAGCGACAGCTCCGTTACGCGACCACGCACGGCTGATCGGCGTCCCTCGGGCCAAACATCACCCCCCAAAGAAGCGTCTTGGCGGGCTTGCCCCTCCTTTGCCCCGTAAGGACGCCACGCGCCGGCGCCCCTGTTCCCCGAGTGCAAGGCGTCGCCGGCGCGAGGACTCACCCCGCCAGGGGCAAAGGAGGGGCAAGCCCGCCAAGACGCGCGCGCATCACCCGAAGCCGCGGCCTACCGCGAAGCCGAGGCTGAACCCGGCGAAGAGCGCGATCACCACGAGCAGGACCAGGATCTTCGCGTCGATCCCGCGGCGCAGGCGCGGTGCGCCGTGCGTGACCGCGTCGAGCATCGGGAGATCGTTGGAGGGCAGCGTGCCGCCGCCGCTCGAGACCACGACCACCGGCACCGAGTGCACCGCGTCGGCGATGACCACGTCGGGCCGCGCCGGGCTCGTGAGCGTGCCGCTCGGACCGGTCTGCACCGTCGCCGGACCCACGGCGTGCGTGGGCGGCGGGATGAACGCGCTGTTGGCCTGCGGTGAGGTCGCCGCCGTCGCCATCCCGGTCGGCGCGTAGAGCGAGCCGACCTCCGGCAAGCGCGAGAGCGGCTGCGCGCGGCTGAGCGGATCTCCCTGCCCCACGAGCTGCGTGAGCGCGCGCGCCATCTCGAGGGCCGACTGGAAACGCGTCTCTCGGTTCTTGTCCATCGCGCGCAGCATGAACGCGGCGACGGGCGCGAGGTCCGGATCGATGCGCTCGATCGGCTCCGGCGTGTTGTTCAGCACCGCGAAGAGGCGCGCGTACTCCGTCGGCGCCGGGAATGCCGTTCGCCCCGTGAGCATCTCGTACAGCATGACGCCGGCGCTCCACAGATCGCTCCGCGGATCGACGTCCTTCGAGTTCTTCACTTGCTCGGGGCTCATGTACGCCGGGGTTCCGAGGAGCATGCCGGTGCGCGTCTTGGTGCCCATGCCGCCGGCGGCGTCCATCACCTTGGCGATGCCGAAGTCGAGGAGCTTCACGACGAAGTGCGCGCCGCCCTCGTTCGAGAGAAACACGTTCTCGGGCTTCAGATCGCGGTGGACGATGCCCTGCGCGTGCGCCGCGGCGAGGCCCGCGA
Organism: Polyangiales bacterium; assembly: GCA_038231275.1. Classification (GTDB taxonomy): domain Bacteria; phylum Myxococcota_A; class Polyangia; order Polyangiales; family Polyangiaceae; genus JANYHK01. Next base: position 135,174 of record JBBRLQ010000005.1, on the reverse strand, counting down.
GGATGCCTTGCCCAATGACCACCGCCTGCGCGAGCGGCACGCGCCCGCCGTTCTCCGTGTACGCGCTCAGGGGCACGCCCTCGAGCAGCTCCATCACGATGTACGGCGTGCCGTCCTCGGCCTCGGTGCACTCGAAGACCCGGAGGATGTTCGGGTGGATGAGGCGCTGGATGGTCCGCGCCTCCTCTTCGAAGCGCGCCTTCACCTCGGGCTCGTGCACGAACTCGGGGTGGAGCAGCTTCACCGCGGCCTTGCGGCCCTCGATCACCTGGTCGGTCGTGTAGACCGATCCCATGCCGCCGCTCCCCACCTTCTTCAGGAGGCGAAACCGTCGCGAGAGGACCGCCCCGACGAGGCTGGGGTCCCTAGGCTCCGCGGTGACCATCCCGCGCATCCTACGGTTTGCCGCTCAATCCCGCAAAGCCAGCTGACGATTTGTCGCCGCCGGTCGCGCGTACTGCCGCGTTGGCGCAGTGAGGGCGTTGGCGCGCCTGAAAACGCGCGGGACGACGTGGCTCAGGCGCCGGCACGTGTTTCGCGAAGGGACGGAACATGGCAACCAACGCACCCTCCCGTCGTCGCGGCTTCACGCTCATCGAGGTCATGGTCGTCGTCACGATCCTCGGCCTCATCGCCGGCGGCGTGGCGATCGCCGTGATGGGCCACTTCACGCGCGCGCGCCTGACGACGGCACGCACCCAAGCGCTCAGCCTCCGCCAGGCCGCCGAGTCATGGCGCCTCTCGCACGTGCCGGAAGATTGTCCGACTGCCGACGCGCTCGTCGCCTCCGGCGTGGTCGACGAGGCCTCGAAGATGACGGACCCGTGGGACGTCCCCTACGAGATCGCGTGCGAGGGAGAGCAAACGCGCGTGCGGAGCTTCGGTCCCGACAAACGCAAAGGGACCGACGACGACATCGTCGTCCCCGCGCCGCACCCTGACGCGCCGCGCGCCGCGCTCCGGCCCGGTGATACGCTCCTTCGGGAGTGGAACCGCTCGACGATCCGACCGGCCCGATGGGCATCCGCTTCGTCCCGCAGCGCGGGGGCGACACCGCGCGGATCGACGCGACCAAGCCCACGCTGATGGTCACGACCGACGCCGGCATCGTGGAAGCGCGCGTCGGCCGCGCGGCGTACGTGATCGACAAAGCGACGCTGCTCGTCGTGGCGAAGGGCGAGACGGCGCGCGTGACGCCCAAGACGCCGGTCGGTCACTTGCTCGCGCTGACCGTCTCGCCGTCCCTCGCGCAGAAGACGCGCGAGACGTACGGCGGCGACATCGACGCACGCCGCTTCGAGCGGACGCTGCGCACGACGACGCTCCTCCCGCGAACGACCTGGCTGAACGAGCTCTGCCACCGGTACTTGTTCGAGCGCGCACACTGCAAAAAGCGCAACAACGACGCGACGCGCTTCCTCGAGACGGAGATCCCGAAGGAGGTCTACTTCGTGGCGCTCGAACGCGAGAAGGAGGGTGAGCGCCCGAGCGTCGCGAGCGACGAGAGCCCGCTGCTGGCGCGCGCGCTCGCAGTGATCGAGGCCAAGCTCTTCGACGACGACGTGATCGCGTCCCTGCCCGCGACGTGCGGCGCCAGCGAGTCCTCGCTCCTGCGCGCGCTCAAGCGAGAGCTCGGCGTCACCCCTTCCGCGTACGTCCGCGGACGCAGGCTCGACGAGGCGCGCCTCCTCTTGCTCGGACGACGCTTCGCGATCGGCGAGATCGCCACCAAGGTCGGCTACAAGAGCTTCGCCGCGTTCAGCGAGGCCTTCCGCGCGCGCTTCGGCGTTCCTCCGTCGCAGGCGCGACGCGCACGTGATCTCACGACGACGTGAGGGTGCTCAGACTTGGCCAGCCCAGTTGGCGTCGTGGGCGCGGAACGCGTCGCGCAACCGCGCGAGGGTGGCGTCGTCGAGGGGGCCGCGCTCCACCGCGCGGGCCGCGGCCTCGAGGTTGACGAGGCTGCGGGTGCCGACGATCGCCGTCGAGACGCCCGGCGCGAACGCGGAGAAGCGGAGCGCAAGATCGAGCCAGTCGCCGCCCGCCCGAAGCGCGTCGCCGCCCATCGCCCGGAGGCGCTCCCAATACGGCTCGCAGTAGTCACCGGCCGGCCGCTCCGCGAACCTCCAGGGCGCGTTCGCGATGGGGCGCTTTGCGACGACGCCCATCCCCCGCGCCGTCGCCGCCGCCACCTCCGCCGACAGCGAGCGCTGATCGCAGATGTTCACCGAGCACTGAATCGCGCCGAACGACGACGCGACGGCGAACGCCAGCGCGTCGTTCTCGCCGGAGTACGCCGTGACGCGCACCTTGCCCTGCTCCTTCGCCCGCTCGAGCGCGCGCGGGACGTCGCCTCGCGCGAGCACGTCGCGCGGGCAGGAGTGGAGGAAGAACACGTCGACTACGTCGGTCCGCATCCGCGCGAGGGCTTGATCGATCCCGGACGAGATCGACTCGGCGGTCCAGTCCGCCGCGCCGTCCGCGCCGTAGCCGCCCTTCGTCGAGAGCACGAAGTCCTTGCGGCGGTGCGCGAGGTGGCGCCCGACGCGCTCTTCCGAGAGGCCGTAGCCGCGCGCCGTGTCGATGAACGTGACGCCGCGATCGACGGCCGCGTTGAGGAGATGCCCGACCTCGTCCTCTGACGCGCCCGCGTCGCCGATGTGTCCTGCGCCGAGGCCGAGGGCGGAGACCATGATGCCCGTGGCGCCGAAGGGACGCGTGAGCATCGTCACGCCCGCAGCTGCGCGCCGAAGCGCCGGCCGACCTCGGCCACGACCTTCGCGTGACTCTGGTCAACTTCGGCGTCGGTCAGCGTGCGATCGGGCGCGCGGTAGACGACGTGGATCGCGAGGCTCGCGTGGTCCTTGGGGATCGCGCCGCCGACGAAGCGATCGAACAGGTCCACGTCGCACGCGAGGGCGCCTGCTGCCTCGCGCACCGCGCCGAGGACGTCTCCCGCCGCGACGTCGTCGTGCACGACGATCGCGAGATCGCGCGTGCTCGCGGGGAAGCGCGGGATGTCGACGAACGCAGGCGGCGCGCGGCCGATTTCACCGAGACGCGCGAGATCGAGCTCGACGACGACGCAGCCTTCGCCGAGATCGAACGACTCCACGACGTCGGGGTGCAGAGGACCGACCGTACCAACGCATGCATTTTGCACGTAAATTCCAGCGGCGCCGCGCGGGTGGAGGTGCGCGGGCCGGTCCGACGCCGCCAGCGCGCGGATGACCGCCGAGCGTCGAACGAGGCGCGCGACGAGCCCCTCCGCGAGGCCTTTGCCGTCCCACACGTCGACGGGAACGGGCTTGGTGAGGTAGCTCGGTCGATCGCCGGCCACGATCGCCGCGAACGAGAGGCGTTCCTCGGGGAGATCTTTGCCCGCGAGGTAGCGTGCGCCAATCGTGAAGAGGCGGACGTCGCGCACACCGTGACGTCGAGAGCGCCGGAGCGCCTCCAGGAGGCCCGGGAGGAGGCTCGTGCGCATGACCGTCTGCAGCTCGTTGAGTGGGTTCTTCAGGATCACGGTCGCCGCCGGCGCGCCAACCTTCGCGAGATCGCCGGGCGCGACGAACGCGAACGTGATCGCCTCCGACAAGCCCATCTCGACGGCGGCGGCGCGGGCCTGACGCGCGGCCTCCTCGCGCGGCCCCTCGTCGCGCGTGGAGCGGATCGCCGGCAGCACCGGTTTCACGCGATCGATGCCTCGGATGCGGGCGACCTCGTCGATGAGATCGCACTCGCGGAGGATGTCGGGGCGATGCGTCGGCACGCGCACCGAAGCCTCACGCTGCGCAGCGTCTTCTACCACGCAGCCCAGTCGCGTCAGGATCGCGCGTGCCTCGTCCCACGCGACCGGCTCGCCGACGAGCTGATCGAGGCGATCCGCGCGCAGCTTCACGACGCGGCGCTTCGGTGTGGCGTCGCCGGCGTGGAGCTCTCCCTTTACCGCCGCCCCGCCCGCGAGCTCGCTCGTCAACGACACCGCGCGCGCCAGCACCGCCGAGACGTCCCCCGGGTCGACGCCGCGCTCGAAGCGGTGGCTCGACTCGGTGTGGAGCCCATGGCGCCGCGACGTCCGCCGCACGCCGCGCGGCTCGAAGTACGCGCACTCGAACAAGACGCGCTTGGTCGCCCCGTTGATTTCGCTGATCGCGCCGCCCATCACGCCGCCGAGCGCGGTCGGTCCCTCGCCGTCGCAGATGAGGAGATCGTCGGCGGTGAGCTTCCTCTCCACACCGTCGAGCGTCTTCATCGTTTCGCCGTCCTTCGCGCGGCGCACGACGATCTTGGCGCCGCGCACCAGATCGAGATCGAACGCGTGCATCGGGTGGCCGTACTCGAGCATCACGAGGTTCGTGACGTCGACGACGTTCGAGATCGACCGCACCCCGAGCGAGGAGAGGCGGTATCGCGCCCACAGGGGAGACGGTCCGATCGTGACGTCGACGATCGCGGCTGCGCCGTAGTGGGGGCAGCGCTCGAGATCGTCGATGGTGACCTGCGCGAGCGCGGCGACGTCTTGCGTGCCGGTGCGGGACGGCGGCGCGACCTTCGGCGGCTCCCACGCGAGGCCGAAGATCGCCGCGACGTCGCGCGCGAGGCCGACGTGCCCGAGGGCGTCGGCGCGGTTCGGGGTCAGATCGAGCTCGTAGATCACGTCCTCCGCGGACGGACTCGCCTTGGTGAACGCGTCACCCGGCGCGCCTGCGCCCGCGGGGAGGACGATGATTCCGTCGCTCTCCTCGGTGAGGCCGAGCTCGGACTCGCTGCACAGCATTCCCTCGCTGGTGACGCCCGCGATGGTGCGGCGCTCGATCGTCATTCCCTTCGCCGGGAGGTGCGTGCCGAGCGGCGCGAGGACGACGAGGCCGCCGGGCTCCGGAACGTTGGGAGCTCCGCACACGACCTCCTGCGTCGCGCCGCCGCGATCGACGGTGACGAGGCGCAGACCGCTCTTCGTCGGATGCGGGCGCACGGACGTGACCTTCGCGACGACGCACGCGCTCGATCCCTGGCCGAACCGCGTCACGCCGTCGACCGCGAGTCCCGCGCCGGTGAGGCGCGCGGCGAGCTCTTCAGCGGTGGCGGTGAGGTTCGGGACGAGCTCCCGGAGCCAGCGGAACGAGGCCTTCATGGGACGGTTCCTACCAGAATTTCGTGACGCGCGCGGCCCCCAACCCGACGGCGACCTTCCGCGCGACCCCCCACAAGCCACCGATCGCCACGAACGCGAGGATGAGGAGCATCGGATCGTAGGGGACGCGGTAGCGAGCCTCCGGGAAGAAGAACATCGCAAGCCCGATCGCGGTGCCCACGTGCGCGAAGATGACGCCGAGCAGCGCGCGACGTCTCGCCGAGAAGAGCCCGAGCACGGCAAGCGGTAGTACCACCCACCGCACGGCTTCGTTGAAGTGCTCCTGGAGCGCGTGACGCCACGGCGGCGATTTGATCTCCTCCTCCGGCCAGGGATCGTTCCACCGGTAGAGGAGCTGGACGTTGCGGAGCGCCCGGCGCACCCGCCACGCGAACGTCTTGTCGGCGAGGAAGCGCCGGCGCTCCACATCCAGCAACGCGACGTCGCCGATGTAGCCGTTGATGTTCACGGTCGCCCGCTCGTTCACGAACGACTTCGCCGGCGCGTCGATCCAGAACCAGAAGTGTCCGTTCTCCTCCGTGTCCCAGTTGGCTTCGATGCGCGAGTACGTCGTGTCCGACAAGAGGCGGTTGAGGCCGCTGTTCTCGGAGATGAGGCCCCACCGACCGCTCAGCGAGTGGAGGCGCACCGCGCTGAAGGCGAGCACGACGAGCCACGGCGCGAGGACCCGCGCGTACGGACCCCACGCGTATTTCCGGACGAGGAGCGGCCCGCGCTGGAGCGCGTACAAGAACCCCATGAGCGCGAAGGTGAGGATGAACTGCGGCCGCACCGCGAAGAGCACCGCCGACGTGAGGCCCAAACGCAGGCCGCCCCGCCGCGTCTCCGAAAACTTCACCGCCAGCCAGGCGTTGTAGAAGAGGAGCCACGTGAACGGGACCTCGGAGATGAAAAATCCGACGATCCACACGAGCGGCTGCCACACCGCGAAGAGCAGCCCGAGAAGCGCGAGCACCCACGTCGAGCGGAACATGCGCGACGCGAGCAGAACGAAGTGAAACGCTGGAAACGACGCCATCGCGGCGTACACGACGCGCACGGCGACGGTATGCTGCTCCCCGATGATCTTGAACAGCGCCGCGAAGACGTAGTGGGTGCCGTACGGATAGAACGCCCGAAGGCGCGGGTACACGCGTCCGACGCCGTCTACCAGCTCGCGGGCGCGATCGATGTAACCGCCCATGTCGGAGTAGATCGTGTCGAACGGCGACTGAACCGCGAAGATCCACGTCTCGCGAACCGCGAGCGAGAGGATCAGCGCCGCCCACGCGACGACGAGGACGCGGCGCGGCACGCGCGACTCGGCGCGCGCGTACATGAGTCAGTGTTCCTCGGGCCGCTTCTCGCCTGCCTCGACGCGGACGTCGAGCCAGTTCTCGCGAGGCACCAGCGGGCAGCTCGCCCACGGCGTGAGCGCGCAGGGCGGGTTGAAGGCCTGGTTGAAGTCGACGACGACCTCTCCGCCCTCGGGGAGCGGCGTGTACATGAAGCGACCGGCGCCGTACGTCGCGTCGCGGCTCGTGAGATCCTTGAAGAGCACGTAGAGGCGCGGCTTGTCGGGATCGACGAGCAGCGTGAGGCGTTGCGGCTTCCCATCCACCTCGAAGCGAGCGACGCCGGCGGTCACGTACGTCGTCGACGCGCCGCCTTCGTAGTCGAGCGTGATCTCCCGCGGCGAGGGGAACGGCTCGAGCTTCGCGACGACGCGCAAGCGCGGATCGACGGGGAAATACGGCACTCCAGCGAATTCGGTGCGGGCGCGCGACGCGGCGTCCTTCACGCGCAAGTACGCCTCCTCGCCGCGCTGGAGGAGCTCCAGCGTGATGCTCCCGAGCGCGATGCCGCTCGGGCCGAGCTCACGCACGTCGCCCGGCGAAAGCTCGAGCATCACGCGCGCACCGTCGAACGCGACGCCGAGATCGAGCGGCGCGCCCCCGTCACGCTCCACTGCGACCCTGGAGGTCCCCTTTTCGAGCGGATACTTCCCGACGAGCGCCAGCCAGCCGTCGGGGGCGGTGAGGCGCTTGTAGCGGGCACTGCGCCACGCCTCCACCGTCTCCTCGTAGGCACCCATCTCGGCTGACAACCTAGTTGCGCCCGGCCGATTGGGCAACGACCTGGCGTCATCGGTGGAGACGACTATCCCGGATCCCGCGGCGTCACGTGTCGGGCGTCGCGGTCGGCTTCTTCTTCTTGCTCTTCTTCTTGGTCGTCTTCCTGGTGGGGCGCGCGCGCTGCGTGGTCGACTTGGGGGTGTCGATGGTCGCCTTCGTGTCGTCGTTCGCAGGCGTCGACGCTGCGGCCTCGGGCTCGGGCTTCTTGTCGGCTTTGTCGCCCGACGTCGGCGCAGGCGCCTTGCCGAGGAGCGACGCGACCTCCTTCTCGATCTCGGCCTCGTCGCCGTCGTGGTAGCCGGAGTGGACGAAGCGGACCGTCCCCGTGCCGTCGACGACGTACGACGAGGGCATCGACGCGACCTTCCAGCGATCGGCGATCGTGTGCCCCTTGTCCCATCCGATCGGGAACGTCGTGCCGAGCTCCTTCGCGAAATCGGTGATGCCGTCTTGCTCGTCGTTGACCGACACGCCGACGACCGCGACCTGTCCCTCGTACCGCTTCGAGAGCGCCTGGAGACCCGGGAACGACTGGCGGCAGGGGCCGCACCACGTCGCCCAGAAGTCGACGACGACGACCTTACCCGCCAGCGCGTCGAGCTTGACGGCTTGGCCGGCGTTCAGCGGCTGGATCGCGAGATCCGGGGCCGGCTTCCCGACCTCGGCCGGGCCGTCGTGAGAGGCCTCGCCGGTGGTCGTCGTAGACGACGGATCTTCCGCGTGTTTCTTGGTGCCGCCGCACGCGAAGGCCGCGACGAGGGGGAGCAAGGCGAGCCAGCCAAAGCGCATTCGTTGTCCTCCGGAGAGGAGTTCTGCAAGAGCGTGACCCGTGATTTTCCGTTGTCAGCGGAACGACCGGAAGAGCGGAAAGAGCGGAAGGCGGGTCACTTGTACCCGTGCTCTTCGGCCTCGAGCATTCCTTTCGCGGAGGCCGCCGCGGTCTGCTCGCGGAGCTCGTCGTAGCCCGCGGGCATCCATCGGCGGAAATCCTCGCTGCCGAACAGATCACGCACGAAGACGCGCTGCACGCGATCGCGCGCGATGGCGACGAGGGCGCGCGTGAGCGTCTCGCGCGTGCGCTTGGGGAGATCGTTGCGCGCGGCGATCACGTCGCCGGGGATCGCCGCGAGCACGGAGAGGACGCGGATCGACTCGGCGCCGCGCGAGAGCTCGAGCCATGCGCCGCGGCTCACCACTCCGCTGTCGACGCCGCCGTACGTCGCCCCCACGTCGGCGCGACCTTCGATGACCGCGCGCGCGACCTCGGCGTGCGAGCGGAAGAAGCGCTCGGCCGAGAACGCGGCGCGCGGATCGATCCCTCGCGCGTCGAGCTCGATGCGCGGAACGACGTAGCCGCTCGCGCTGTACGGATCGACCCACGCCGCGCGGGTCCCCTGTACGTCCTCGATGGCCTTGATCGACGACGCGGCGTTGACGATCAAGACGGCGTGGAACTCGGCGCGGCCCGCGCGGCGCTGGCTCACGAGCCCCTCGGCCACGCCTTTTCGTTCGAGCGCGATGAACGGGATGGGCGGGAGCCACGCGGCGTCGACGTCCCCGCGCGCGATCGCTGCCGCGAGGTCCTCGTACGTTGGCGCCTCGTACACCTGCACGTCGAGATTCGCGAGCTCACCGAGGGCGCGCGCGAAGCGCTCGAGGGGCTTCTTGCCGACCTCCGAGTCGTCGCGTCGCACCGCGCCGAAGACGAGCTTGAACGACATTTCCTAGACCGACAAATATCGCACGCGCGGACCTCGAAAGCGACAGCCGTGCACGAGCGCCGAACGAGCCTCAGAACTGCGCGAGGAAGCGCGGATCGCTCTCGAACATGAGCTTGATGTTGGGGATGCCGTACCGGAGGATCGCGATGCGCTCGAGGCCCATGCCGAGCGCGAAGCCGGTCCACTTCTCGGGATCGATGCCGCACGCCTCGAAGACGACGGGGTGGATCATCCCGCAGCCCAGGATCTCGATCCAGCCGGTGTGCTTGCACATGTTGCAGCCCTTGCGGGTGCCGTCGGGTTGCTTGCAGAATACACACGCCACGTCGACCTCGGCGCCAGGCTCGACGAACGGGAAGTAGCTGGGGCGCAGGCGCACCGGCGTGCCGGGGCCGTACATGCGCTCGGCGAACTCCGCGAGGACGCCCTTGAGGTGTGCGAGGGACACGTTCTCGTCGATGAGGAACGCCTCGAGCTGGTGGAACATCGGCGAGTGGGTCGCGTCGTCGTCGCGGCGGAAGACGCTGCCGGGCGCAATGAACGCCATCGGCGGCGCGTGCGTCGTCATCGCGCGGACCTGGATGTTGCTCGTGTGAGTGCGGAGCAGGTGCCCGGACGTCGTCCAGAAGCTGTCCTGCATGTCGGTCGCCGGGTGATCGGGCGGGAAGCCGAGCTTGGTGAAGTTGTTCTCTTCGAGATCGACGTCCGGTCCGTCGTGCACCGCGAAGCCCATGCCGCGGAAGATCTCGACGACCTCTTCGCGGACGATCGAGATCGGGTGCTTGTGGCCGAGCGGCACCGGCACGCGGCCGGGGAGCGAGAGATCGAACGGGCGCGCGTCGAGATCCGCGGCGCGCTTCGCCTTCGCGAGCGCGAGGAGGCACGCGTGGAACTTCTTCTCGACCTCCTGCTTGACGACGTTCACCTTCTCGCCAATGGCCTTGCGGGCGTCGGGCGCGAGCTTGCCCATGTCCTTCAGGATGGCGGTCAGCTCGCCCTTTTTGCCGAGGATCTTGGCGTTCTCGTCGCGGAGCGCCTGCTCGGTCTGCGCCTGCTCGAACCGGGCGGGGAACTCTCCCCGCAGGCGCGCGAGCGCTTCGTCGATGGGCGAATCCATGGGCCAGAACGTCTACCACACCTGCCGACGCGGCGACCAAAGACAGCCGGGTCTCTGGGTGTTAGAGGAGGAAGCGTCGTGCACGAGCCTGTCCTGATTCCGGATCTGCTGCACCCCGTCCCCCAGAGCCGCGTCGACGTCGAGCATACGCGGCTGGCGATGGCGCTGGCGTTCGCGAGCGGCGTGTCGGGCGGCCTCTTCGCGGAGGCGCTGGAGCGCGCGACCTTCGCGCCGTCGACGTGGCAGCCGGAGCTCTTCGAGCACGATCTGTTCGTTCAGAATTTCGTCGCGCTGTCGTTCAAGGTGAAGCTCGGGGGCGGCGACGCGCTGCTCGCGACGACCCACCTCGTGAAGCTGCTCACGCGCCCGCCGTCGGATCCGGCGATCGTCGCGCATCGACGCGGAGTCGCGAAGGAGCTCGTCGAGTCGCCTGCGCTCGCAGAGGAGCTCGGCAAGCTGTACGGCCTCGTGTGCCGGTTTCGGACGCTCCTCGAGGGCGCCACCGGCGTCGGCAAGTGGGACTCGAACCGACGTCAGCTCGACATCCTCGCGCTCGTCAAAGAGATGATCGATGCGATGGCGAAGGGCTTCGCGGGCGCGCGGTCCGGGCTGTCCCGCCTCGCGGAGTTCGGCGCGCGCGTCCAGGCCAGCGAGCCGTACCGCTCGCTCGCCGATCTGCTTCGGTACGACGAGCAGCTCGCGACCCTGAACCTCAAGGTGAGCGTCGGCGCCGACGGGAAAATTCGCGGATTTCAGCTCATGGGAATCCAGGAGCACACCGAGAACCCGTTCGTCGCGGGGGCGGCGCGGCGGTGGCTCGCGAAGCTCGAGCTCTTCGTGCGCGGCTACGGGTTCAGCGACGGCGAGGTGATGGCGCGCCTCATCGACGCGGTCTACGACGGCATCGAGGACGAGCTCGTTCGAATCGTCCAGCTCACTGGCGATCTCGAGCTCTACCTCGGCGCGCTCGGATTTCGGGAGCGCGCGCAGGCGGCAGGGCTGGACGTGTGCCTGCCCGAGCTCGCGACCGCCGGCTCGCCGCGCGTGCTCGAGGGGCTGTGGAACCCGCTCCTCCTCGCGCACGGCACGGCGCCGGTGCCCTGCGACGTGCGCACCGATCGGCCCGACACGACGCTGCTCCTCACCGGGCCGAACTCCGGCGGCAAGACGCGCCTCCTCCAATCGCTGGGCCTCGCGCAGCTCCTCGCGCAGGGGGGGCTCTTCGTTCCTGCGCGCGTCGCTCGTCTCGCGCCGGCGCCGTCCCTCGTCGTGTCGCTCATCCAGGACACGACCGCCGATCAGGCGGAGGGGCGCCTCGGGATGGAGCTCATTCGCATCCGCGCGCTCTTCGAGCGTCTTCCTCCGGGCGCGATGGTGCTCCTCGACGAGCTCTGCTCCGGCACGAACCCGTCGGAGGGCGAGGAGATCTTCGAGCTCGTCATCCGCATGCTGACGCGCCTCCGCCCGCAGGCGTTCATCACGACGCACTTTCTCGCGTTCGCGGCGCGGCTCGAGCAGGAGCGGAAGATCGAGGATCTGCGCTTTTTGCAAGTGCAGCTCGGTCCGAGCCACGAGCCGACGTACCAGTTCGTGCCGGGCGTCGCGAAGACGTCGCTCGCAGGGCACGCGGCGGCGCGCCTCGGCGTCACCGGCGATCAGCTGATGGCGCTCATCGAGCGGAACATCGCCGCTGCAGCGCGGCAGGCGCCGACGGGCTGAGCGCGGATGCCGACGCTCCTCGTCACGTCGAAGATGTCGCCCGCCCTCGCGGCGCGCGTGGAGGCGAGCGTCTCGGGGAGACGCGGGCGCCCGAGCACGCATCGCTTCACGACGCCGCGGCTGATGTCGATCGTACGCCTCGTGATCGTGCTCACCGTCGTCTCGGTCGTTGTGGCGGTCGTGATGGTGAGACGGGGCGAGCAGCAAGCGTTCGAGCGCGATCGCGCGTCGCTGCTCGCGGCAGTGCAGAAGGAGCGCGCGCAGCTGACGGCGGCGGACGACGGCGCGGTGGCGCGCATTGAGGCGTGGCTCCCGCGCGCGGGCGGCGCGTTCGAAGGCGATCTCGTCGTCCCGGAGCTGCGCGCGCCCGGGGCGCTCGGGGCGCTCGTGATGCGACCGATCGTGTACGTGCGCGGGCCGCTCGAGGATTTCGGCTCGATCGAGAGATCACGCCGCGCGGCGGCCGCGTCGCTCAAGGACGCGCTGGTCGTCTGCTTGGCCGACCCTCCGGCCGCACGAACGGAGAAGGCGCTGCTCCCGAAGGTTCGCGCCGCGTACGGGAGCGTCGCGTCGGTGGAGACGAGGACGCCAAACGTACGGCGCCTCCACGAGGCCGAGGTCGGGATGCCGCTCCTTTCGCCGCCGTGGTCTGCGCGCGTCGTCGCGGCCAAGGAACCGAAAGAGCTCGCAGCGCTTCGCACGGAGCTCGAACGCGCCCCGCTCGCGCGCGCACGACAGGCGGCGCGCGCAGAGGTTCTGCTCGTCGCCGTCGACGAGCCGGGCACGCCCGGAGGCCTCACCGAGCTCGACGGCGAGCGCGCGCACGACGTCCGCGTGGCGCTCATCGACCTCGCCGCCGGCAAGGTGCTCCTGCGCATGCGTCGTCGCGTCGACCCAACGCCATGGTCGCAGACCTCACGAACCGAGTTCGCGAGCGGCCTCGACGCGTGCGCGCTGGCATTCGACGTCCGCGCGGCCGCCGAAGCCGCGCGCTGAGTGGAGCGAAGCGCAGCGGAGCGAAACGCTCCTGACGGGAATGCCTGACCGGCTTTTCTGGTCAGGCCCTGAGCGAAGCCTAACGATGCGGCTCGATCTCGATTTGCTGGGCGGCCAACGCTTCGGGCGTCGAGTGGCGGATCCGACGAAAGCGCTCGTCGAGGCGCGCCGTCAAACCGCGCACGACGCGAATCGCGAGCCCGGCGGCGACCACCGCGAGCACGCCGGCGACGATCGCCCAGTCGTACCGCCAGATCACGCCCTCCGCGCCCTTCGAAAACGTTCCGATCGTCGCCAGTCGGCTGACCAGGTTCGTCATCACGAACGACCCCCACCACGCTCCGATGAAGAAGCGCGGCAGCTCCTTCGCGGCGGGCGGCATCACGAGCGCCACGCTGCGGTAATCCGTAAGTGCGCTAGGATCGACGCGCGGCGCGGGCGACTCGATCTCCTCGGGCTCCAGCGCCTGCTGCACGTCGCGGAGCACCTGGAACGGGCGTACGAGGCTGAGGATGGGAATTAAGAATCCCCAGACCGCCTGGCCCGGCGTCCATCGCAAGCCTTGCCCGCCTAGCGCCCGCGTCAGTGTCACCAGGCGGTGTACCCAGAAGAGAAACGCGATGGCGGTCACCAAGAGCATCGAGTTGATGACGATCGCGCCGAAGTTCACGAGCCGGTCGGCACTCTCCAGGTCGCCCATGATCGATGCCTGTCCCACCTCGTCCGCGGCGACAAACGACTTCAGCAGCGCGATCGACCACGCACGTCCGCCGATGTCCCACGCGCGCGCGAGCATCGTCACGCCGAGCGCGCCGACGGCGATGCGCGCGCGCGTACGAAGCTCCCTGACGGAGCGCTCGTACGGCAGCGCAGGATGATCGATGCCTCCCCCGGCGAAGGTCACTTCGCGGCGGCGGCGGTCTTGACGATCTTGGTGAAGGCGGTCGCGTCGACGATCGCCAGATCGCTGAGCACCTTGCGGTCGAGCGCGATCTTGGCCGTCTTCAGGCCGTGCATGAGGCGGGAGTACGACGTCCCGTTCGCGCGGGCCGCAGCGTTGATGCGCGCGATCCACAGGCGACGGAAATCGCGCTTCTTCAGCTTGCGATGGGCGTACGCGTACACCCACGACTTGCGAACGACCTCTTGCGCGTAGGCGAAGAGGCGCGAGCGGGCACTGTGAAAGCCCGAGGCGTGCTTGAGCAGGCGGTTACGACGGCGACGAGCCTTGAATCCACGTTTTGCGCGCGGCATATCTAATTCTCCTTCAGATCAGCCGTACGGCAGCATCCGCTTGATGTGCTTCTGCAGCGACTTGTGGACCATGTCGTTGTTGCGAAGGCGGCGGAGGCGCTTGCGCGACTTCTCCTGCATCCCGTGGTTTCCGCCACCCTTCGGGCGGCGAACGCGGCCGCTGCCGCTCACCTTGAACCGCTTCGCGGCGGTCTTCTTCGTCTTCATCTTGGGCATGGGTGCCTTCCTAACTGCCGCTCCGGTGAGGCCGCCAATCCCAAAACCATTGGGTAAATTGGCGTTGCGAGGCCTGCCTGATGCGGGGAGCGGGTTTATGGTGGAATGTCGGGCTCTTGTCAAGAGATGCCGCGGCGGGCGCTTTTGCGGGACGGGAATACCCCTCAAAGTTGTAATACAAATTGGTCATACAACTTTCAGGCCCCGAGCTGCGTGGTCCACGCAGCGGCGAGCTTCTCCATCGACGCGCCAGCGCGAGCCTCGGCGTCGAGGAGGCCCTCGCCCGCGCGCATCTCTTCGCGGACGTCGAAGTAGAACTTGATCTTGGGCTCGGTGCCGCTCGGGCGGGCAATGATGCGGCTGCCCCCCTCGAGCTCGTACGCGAGGACGTTCGACTTCGGGAGTGACAACGCGGTCGTCTTGCCGTCTGCCGCGCGGCGCGTCTGGGCGTCGTAGTCGCTGACCGCGACGATCTTCGTGTCCCCGACCGTCGAGGGCCGGCTCGCGCGGAGCTTCTGCATCATCCCCTTGATCTGCGCGGCGCCGTCGGCCCCCTTCTTCGTGATGTTCACCTGCGAGCTCACGAAGAGGCCGTACTGGCGGTAGACGGCCTCGAGCGCGGCGAGCACGGTCTGTCCCTTCTCGCGCAGCGCCGCCGTCAGCTCTGCGAAGATGAGCGCGGCGCTGATGCCGTCCTTGTCGCGGACCACGTCGCCGACGGTGTAGCCGAGCGCTTCCTCGTAGCCGTAGACGAAGGAGTACCCCTCCTTCTCGAGTTCCATGGCGCGGTTGGCGATCCACTTGAAGCCGGTGAGCGTCTCTTCGTAGCGAACGCCGAGCTTCGCCGCGATGTGACCGAGCATCGGCGACGAGACGAGCGACGCGATGACGAGCGGCTTGCCGGACGGCGGCGGGCGCTCGGTCAAGAGGTAGTGCCCGAGTAGGACGCCGACCTGGTTGCCGGTCAGCTGGAGGTAACCCGAAGGCGCGCTGGCGAGCGGGAGCGCGACGGCCAAGCGATCGGCATCGGGATCGTTGGCGAGGACCAGATCGGCCTTCTCCTTTTTCGCGAGGGCGAAGGAGAGATCCATCGCGCCCTTTTCCTCGGGGTTAGGGAACGCCACGGTCGGGAACGCGCCGTCCGGAGCGGCCTGCTCTGGGACCTGCACGAAACGCGCATACCCGGCCTCGGCGAAGACGCGGCCCGCCAGCTTGCCGCCGACGCCGTGCATCGGCGTATACACGACCGAGAGCGAGCGATCGCCGCGACCGGGGACGCCGAGCGCGAGGATCGCGTCGAGGTACGCGCGCTCGGTCGCCTCGCCGAGATCGACGACGAGCCCCTTCGCCCGCGCTTCGTCGAGCGAGAGGCGTGGGACGTCGCGCGCGGCGGGGGCGCGATCGATCGCGGCGGCGATGCCTTGGTCCACCGGCGGGACGATCTGCGCGCCGTTGCCCCAGTACGCCTTGTACCCGTTGTACTCGGGCGGGTTGTGGCTCGCCGTCACCATGACGCCGGCGCGCGCGCCGACCTTGCCGATCGCGTACGCGGTGAGCGGCGTCGGCGCGTAGTCCGTGAAGAGGTGCACCTTGATGCCCGCCGAAGCGAGCACGCCCGCCGTGTCGGCGGCGAACTCGCGGCTCATGTGGCGGCCGTCGAAGCCGATGACGACACCCCGCGACGCCACGTCGGGGACCTTCTCCTTCAGGTACGCCGCGAGGCCCCACGTGGTCCGCAACACGACCGCGCGGTTCATCCGGTTAGGTCCAGCGCCGAGCACGCCGCGCAGGCCCGCGGTTCCGAACTCGAGCGCGCCGGCGAAGCGATCCGCGAGATCCGTCTTCGCGAGATCGGGCGCCGCGAGGAGACCCAGGAGCTCGGCCTTTGTCCCGGGATCGGGATCGGCTTCGGCCCAAGCCAGCGCGCGCGCACGGAGATCGTCGGAGGAGGCGTTCATTACGGGTTGGGGTAGCGCAAAGCGCGGCGCGCTGAAACCCCGGATGCGGCGGGCGGGGAGTTTCTGCGCGAGGATTTCGTCGGAGTGCTCCCCGTGACGCCGAGTGTGGCGCGACGGTACGGCGAGATCTTCGTCGCCCTTCGCGAAGCGGGGACGTCGATCCCCGTGAACGATATCTGGATCGCAGCGGCGGCGATCGACGTCGGAGCGCAGCTCGTCACCTTCGACTCCGATTTCGCCCGGATCGGAAAGCTCGACAACGTGATCCTGAAGTGATTCGTGCGATGATCCATCGGGATCATGCTCCGCCACGTGCTCCGGCGCGTCCTCTGGGCCATCCCGACGCTCTTCGGGGTGAGCCTCGTCGTCTTCTTCGTGACGACGCTCCTGCCGGATCCGGCGGGAGAGGACGCGGACGCCACGCTGAGCCTGCTCGAGCTCGATCCGTTTCGTTTCGACGAGCTCGACGAGAAGCGCCGGCAGCATTTCCTCGACCTGCCGCGCTTCTTCAACGCGCGCCCCGCCGACGTGCGGACGCGCGCGGAGGAGGCGCTCGCGCGCGTCGTCGCAGCAGACGCGACGTCCACCCTGGCGGCGCATCGGCTGGTGCGCATGGGAGGCGCCGCGCTGCCGTTCGTCCTGCCGAAGCTCGACAACTTGCCTCCGACGCAGCGCGGTCGCGTCGCCGTCGTCCTCGCGCCGATCGCCGAGCGAATGGGGCTCGGCGACGCGAAGGTGCTCTCCGATCCCGAGCAAGCGGCGCTCTTCTGGCAGCGCTTCTGGGAGGATCGCGCGCTCGATTTCACGTCGCCGGCCGTGCGCCGCGCCGTCCACCGCCTCGTCCTCCACGGCACCGACATCCGCGAAAAGGACCTCGTCCTCGTCGACACGTTCGCGCTGACCGAGACGATCGCGGCGATGCAGACGACCACCGATCGCGAGGCGCTCCATCGCCTGACGAGCCTCGCCGTTCACGCGACGAGGCGCGGTCATCGCATCACGCCAGCCTCCAGCGACGCCGACGTGGAGCGCGCGATCTCCGATTGGCGCGCGTGGTGGTTCATCCACAAGGGTGACTACGAGCAGCTCGACGGCGCGGAGCGCGTGGCCGGCAGCCTCACCGAGACGCGGTACGGACGATGGATGCTCGGCGCGGCGAAGGGCGAGCTCGGCCTGTCGACCCGCGACGGCGAGCCGATCACCCGCAAGCTCTTCGCGCGCGCGCCGCTCACGTTGGGCCTCACGGCGCTCGCGATGCTCCTCTCGTACGCGCTCGCCATCCCGCTCGGCGTCCTCGCGGCGTGGCGGCGCGGGACGGCGATCGACACCACGCTGGCGTTCGTGCTCTTCGGCCTCTACTCGATGCCCACGTTCCTGGTGGCGCAGGTGCTGGCG
Source organism: Polyangiales bacterium (assembly GCA_038231275.1). Taxonomy (GTDB): domain Bacteria; phylum Myxococcota_A; class Polyangia; order Polyangiales; family Polyangiaceae; genus JANYHK01. The sequence goes on along the minus strand of JBBRLQ010000005.1, from coordinate 117,526 downwards.
CGCACGCCGGGATCTTGGTCGCTGACGGCGCCGGTCGTCGCGCTCACGGTCGGCTCGCTCGCGACGCTCTCGCGGTACCAGCGCGCGTCGATGCTCGACGTCATCGGGCAGGACTATGTCCGCACCGCGCGCGCGAAGGGGCTCAGCGCGTTCCGCGTCGTCGTCGTGCACGCTCTCCGCAACGCGATGCTGCCGACCGTGACGCTCGCCGGGCTCCAGTTCCCTGCGCTCCTCGGCGGAGCGTTCGTCGTGGAAGAGGTCTTCGCGCTGCCGGGGCTCGGGTGGGAGACTCTCCGCGCGGTGGAGACCCACGACGCGCCGTGGCTCGTCGTCATCGTGCTCGTCACCGCCGTCGTCACGACGCTGGCGATCCTCGCGAGCGACGTCGCGTACGGCGTCCTCGATCCGCGCATGCGGGAGAGCTTCGGCCGGCGCGGGCGACGAGAGGTGGCGGCGTGACCGAGCGAACGACGCCGCCGGGCGAAGAGCCGTTCGACGGGGCGATGCCGCTCCAGACGCGCAAGAGAAGCGTCGCGCCTCCGCCGAGCGAGCGGGTTCCCCCGAGCATGCCGCCGCCGGCGCTCGTCCCGGCGCCCGAAGGGACGATGCGCCAAGTCCTCGCGCGGATGCGGAGGAGCCGGCACGCGATGCTGGGGCTCGTCGCGATCTGCGGGCTGTTCCTCCTCAGTGTGTTCGCGGATCTGCTGGCGAGCGATCTCCCAATTCTATGCAGAGTGCAAGGAACGACGTACGTGCTCCCGGCGGTGACCCACCCGGCGGCGCTCGCGGGGTGGGACAACGCGCGCGTCACCGCGGAGGCCGGGCCCGGAGGGTTCTCGCTCGCGCCGCTCGTGCCGTATGGGCCGAGGCAGACCGCGTCCGGCGCCGACGTCGCGCCGCTGGTCGCGCCGTCTCTGTCGCGCGCGCACCCGCTGGGGACCGACGCGTTCGGTCGCGACGTCTTCGCCCGCCTCGTCCACGGCGCCCGCACCGCGATGTCGATCGCACTGCTCGCCGTTCTCGCGTTCGTGTCGCTCGGGACGTTGCTCGGCGCGCTCGCTGGCTTCTTCGGCGGTCCGTTCGATGGCCTCGTCTCGCGCATCGTCGAGACGCTGACCGCGTTTCCCACGCTGATCCTCGTCCTCGTCGTGCAGGCGCTCGTCCCGCACCCCACCACCGCTACACTGCTCATCACGCTGGCGCTCACGCGCTGGACCGAAGTGGCGCGGCTCGTCAGAGCGGAGGTCATCCTCATCACGTCGCAGGATTACGTCCTCGCGGCGCGCGCTCTGGGGGCGTCGCCGGCGCGCGTCTTGTGGCGGCACGTGGCGCCGAACGCGCGCGCGCCGGTGCTCGTGTCGGCGACGTTCGGGCTCGCGTCGGTCGTGCTCATCGAGGCGGCGCTGGATTTCTTGCGCGTCGGTCTCCCGGGACCGGTCCCGTCGTGGGGCGAGATGTTGAGCGAGTCGCGCGATCACCTGGCGGCGTGGTGGCTGCTCGTGTTCCCGGGGCTCTCGCTGTTCCTGTCGGTGGTCTCCCTGAACCTCGTCGGTGAGGCGCTGCGCGACGCGCTCGACCCCAGGCTCCACGCGGCCGTCGGCGGCAGCGGCGCCGCGCACGCCGCGGGGGACGGCGACCGCCCGACCATCGCCCCCTCCAGCACGGCGTTCGACGGCACGACGCACGCGTGATATCGAGCCATCTCGAAGAGAAGGAGCTCGGTAGGTCAAATGTCGATCCTGGGAGGCGGCGTGCCACCCCGCGGCGGAGCGGGCGCAGGCGCAGGCGCGGGCAAGAAGGGCAGTTCGGACGTCGTCACGATCACCGATCGCGAGTTCGAAGCGGAGGTGCTCCGCAGCGAGCTGCCGGTCCTCCTCGAGTTCTCGTCTCCGCGTACGTCGGTGTCGGCGCGCCTCGCGCAGGAGGTCGACGCCTTCGCCGCGGAGGTTCGCGGACGGGTCAAGGTCGTCCGCGTCGACGTCGACAAGTCTCCTTCCCTCGTCAATCAGCTGCGCATCCAGCAGCTCCCGGCGTTCATGGTCTTCGCGGAGCAGCGCATCGCCGACGCGCAGTTCGGTGCTCTGAGCAAGAAGCGCCTCCACGAGATGGTCGATCCGTTCATCCCTCGCGCCGCGGGCGCGCTGAAGGCGGGCGAGGTCGCGCAGCTCTTGAAGGAGAAATCGGTGATCCCCGTCGACACGCGCGACGCCGCCGCGTTCGGCCGGGCGCATCTGCCGAGCGCCGTGAACATCCCCCTCGAGGAGATCGAGGGGCGCCTCGCCGAACTCGCCATGCTGGCCGCGCAGCCGGTCGTCTACTGCCGCTCCGGCGACAAGACCAAGGTCCTCGCGACGACCCTCGCGGAGGCCGGGGTGCCGGTGGCGTTCCTCGAAGGAGGTCTCCTCGCGTGGGAGGCCGAAGGTCTCCCGATCGAGCGCCCGTAGCGCGCGACCCTCAGCGGGCACGCCGCGCAAGCGTGTAGATTACACTCAAATCGCGATCGAGATCCCAGGGCTCCTCGGGATCGTCGCCCCAGCCCAGCGCGCGCGCGAACGTGCGGAGCGTCGCGGTGTCGTCGCGATCGAAGATCAGGACGTCGAACCCCGCGGCCTTCCACTGCTCCTTCGAGAACGGCGAGCGCCCGTCCGACCACGGGACGAACGGCTTGTCGGGCGGCGTCGGCGCCGGGCAAATGTTGTAGACGAGCATCGTGCCGCCCGGGACCAGCGCGTCGTGAAACGCGGCGAGGACGTCCGCGTCGGTCGCGCCGAGGTCGATGAGCTTCTTCGGATCGGCCGGGCGCTCGGGGTGGATGTACCCGCGCTTGAGCGTGTTCTTGGAGAGGACGACGTCGAAGCCGCCCCCGACCACCGTGCGTACGTCTCGCGAGGCCGGAAATTTTCCAATGACGAGCCGCACGCGCCCGCCCGACGCACCTTGTGTCCCCGCGATGGTCCCCTGGTCGCCTGGCTCCGCGTACAGCGCCCGCAGCATAGGATCGACGTCGACCCCGACCGTATCCATCCCGAGCGACGCCATCAGGCGCAAGTGCCCGACGTAGCCGAACCCGAAGTCCATGAGCCGCGCCCCCGCGCGCAGCGTGACGCCGTTCTCCGCGAGCACGTCGAGCGCGCGCGCGTAGGACAGCGGCGAGCCGTACTTCGTCTCGTAGTAGACGCCCTCTCCGGCGACGTCGCGCACGAGGCCACGTCGCGCGTCCTCGCCGAGTGCGGCGTGCTCGCGCGCGGTGAAATAGCGGGTCTTTTCTTCGTCGCGGTAGAGCGTGCGCGGCGCGACGTGGGGCAGCGCCGACGTCGCGCCGAGGAACTGTCGGGTGAACGGCGCGCCGACGAGCGGCTCGAGCTTTCGCGCGTCGGCGCGAAGACGCTCGACCGCACCGACCGACTGGGTTGGCGCGCCCGATGGGCTGGGCTGCGAGGGTGAAGGTGCGACACGCGACGGAGCCTGCGCCGGCGCCGGCGCCCCGCACGCGATCGCCCAGGCGGCGCCCGCCGCGACGAGCCGCCATCCCCCGAGACCCCGCGCCCGTCGTCCACGCATCGAAACGCGCTTATACACCTCTACGTGACGTGAGGCTTGACGAGGCGGCCGAACAAGGGGACTCCTTCACACGTGGGCGAGAACATTCCGAGGGGGAGGCGCGCCGACGCGCGCTCGGGCGGTCACGGCGCGCACGCCGGCGGCGAAGTGCCCAATTTCGAGCACTTTCGGGATCTCCTCCAGCAGTACATGGCGAAGAAGGGCCTCCGCTCGACCGATCAGCGCCGCCTCATCATCGAGACGTTTTTCGAGGCGCCGAACCACGTCAGCATCGAGGAGCTCCTCGCCGTCGTGCGCGACAAGGATCCGCGCGTCGGGTACGCGACGGTGTACCGCACGCTGAAGCTCCTCGCCGAGTGCGGCGTCGCCTTCGAGCGCCGCTTCGGCGACGGCCTCACGCGGTACGAGCTCGCCGACGATACGTCGCACCACGACCACCTCATCTGCGTCGAGTGCGGCTCGATCACCGAGTTCGAGGAGCCGCAGATCGAGGTCCTCCAAGAGTCGATCGCCGCGAAGTACGGCTTCGAGCTCCGCAGCCACAAGCACGAGATGTACGGCGTGTGCCCCGACTGCCAGAAGAAGAAGCGGAAGAAGAACTGACCCGCCGATCGGGCCGCGCCGCTCAGATCTTCCGGAATTTTTTCGGCTTGTCCGAGTCGTCGCCGAGGCGCTTCTTGCGGTCCTCTTCGTAGTCCTCGTAGTTGCCGACGAAGAAGGTGACCTTGCCGTCTCCCTCGAAGGCGAGGATGTGCGTCGCGATCCGGTTCAAGAACCAGCGATCGTGGCTGATGACGAGGGCGCAGCCCGGGAAGGCCAGCAGCGCGTCCTCGAGCGACTGGAGCGTCTCGACGTCGAGATCGTTGGTCGGCTCGTCGAGGAGGATGAGGTTGCCGCCGTCCTTCAGGAGCTTCGCGAGGTGGACGCGGTTTCGCTCGCCGCCGGAGAGGTCTTTGACCTTCTTCTGCTGGTCGCTGCCCTTGAAGTTGAACGTCGTGCAATACGCGCGGCTGTTCACCTCGCGCTTGCCGAGCGCGATCGTCTGCGCGCCGCCGGTGATGACGTCCCACACGCTCTTGTCGCCTTCGAGCGAATCGCGCGACTGGTCGACGTACGAGATCTTGACCGTCTCGCCGATCTTGAGCGTGACGGAGTCGGGCTTATCTTGGCCGACGAGCATCCGGAAGAGCGTAGTCTTGCCCGCGCCATTGGGTCCGATGACGCCGACGATGCCGCTCCTCGGGAGAAGGAACGACAGACCGTTCAAGAGGACGCGATCGCCGTAGCCCTTCTTGAGCGCGTTGGCCTCGATGACGAGATCGCCGAGGCGCGGGCCTGGCGGGATGGTGATGTCGACCGAGTCGCTCGACGTATTCTGCGCCTCGGCCATGAGCTGGTCGTACGCCTGGAGGCGCGCCTTGCTCTTGGCCTGGCGTGCGCGCGGCGACGAGCGGACCCACTCGAGCTCTTGGCGGAGCTTGCGGCGGCGCGCGGACTCGGTCTTTTCTTCTTGGGCGAGGCGAGCGGCCTTCTGCTCGAGCCAGCCCGAGTAGTTCCCCTCGAACGGGAGGCCGCGGCCGCGATCGAGCTCGAGGATCCAGCCTGCGACGTTGTCGAGGAAGTAGCGATCGTGGGTGACCGCGACGACGGTGCCCGGGTACTCGTGGAGGAATCGCTCGAGCCACGCCACCGACTCGGCGTCGAGGTGGTTGGTCGGCTCGTCGAGGAGGAGCATGTCGGGGCGCGAGAGGAGGAGCCGGCAGAGCGCGACGCGGCGACGCTCACCGCCGGAGAGGTGCTGTATCTCCGCGTCCTTCGGCGGGACGCGCAGCGCGTCCATCGCGAGCTCGACGTGACGATCGAGGCTCCACGCGTCGACGGCGTCGATCTTGTCCTGGAGCGCTGCCTGCTCGTCGAGGAGCGTCTGCATCGCGTCGCCGTCCATCGGCTCGCCGAGCTTGTTCCCGACCTCCTCGAAGCGCGTGAGGAGCGCCTGCGTATCGGCGACGCCCTCGCTGACGGCGTCCCACACCGTCTTCGCGGTGCCCAGGTCCGGCTCCTGCGCGAAGTAGCCGATGCGCGTGCCCGGGAAGGGCTTCGCGTCGCCACCGTGCGTCGTGTCGAGCCCCGCCATGATGCGCATGAGCGAGCTCTTGCCCGACCCGTTCGCGCCGATGACGCCGATCTTGGCGCCCGGGTAGAACGCGAGGTGGATGTTGTCGAGGACCTTCTTGTCCGGCGGGTGCACCTTGGTGACCGCGCGCATCGTGAAAATGAATTCGGGCATCTGTGACTTCTTTCCTACTACGGCCGCACGACCACGTCGCGGGCGTCGGTGACGACCACGTCCACGGCGACGTCCCCCTCGGTGGCCGGGACCTCGGCGAGGAGCTGAAAGTCGAACGCGACCCCGACCATGACGGCAGGCGGCGCGACCGTGGGGAGCGTGCGGTCGTAAAATCCGGCGCCGTACCCGATGCGGTGACCATCGGGCGAGATCGCGATCGCGGGTACGACGACGACGTCGAGATCTCCGCGCGCGCACGAAGGGGCGGTGTGCGGCGGCTCGCGGAAGCCGAAGCCGCGCTCGTCGAGATCGTCGACGCTCTCGACGAATCGGAACGACATGTCCTTCGTCGCGGGATCGATCGACGGGTACGCGACGCGGACGCCGCGCGCACGCAGAGACGCGTCGAGGGGGCGGAGATCCACCTCGTGCTTGTCGAGGATGGGCCAGAAGAGGGCGACCGCGCGCGCCGCGACGATCTGCGGCAGCGCTTCGAGGCGGAGGACCAGCTTTGCCGATCGCACGGCGCAGGCATCGGCCGGCGTCGTGGCGCGGAGGCCTCGCAAGCGCTTGCGGAGCTCGGCCTTCACCTTGCGGCGAATGTGATCGTCGGGCGCGAGCTTGTGCGAGTGCCGCGGCGGCGCGTCCACGTCAGCGACCCCCGGCCTTCCAGTTGCGGACGAGCGCCTCGGCGATCTCGCCGCGCTTGGTGGGGTCGGAGTTGATCGCGCGCGGGGCGTAGACCACCTCGACCTCGAGGCCCTCGTAGAGGCGGCGCGTCTCGGCGTTCCATGCGTTGGAGAGCATCGCGCGCACGCCGCGGCCCTGGAGGCGGCGCAGCTCCTTCGCGAGGCGCTCCTGATCGGCGGGCCCGAAGCCCTGCGACGCGTACGCCGTGAACGTCGCCGTCTTGGAGAGCGGTACGTACGGCGGATCGAAGTACACGAAGTCCCCCTCTTCGCGATCCTTCGACACCTCCGAAAAATCGGCGTGACGGATCTGCGCGAACGCCAGCGCTTCGGAGGCGGCGTGGAGGCGCTCGGGGTCGACGATCTTGGGGTTCTTGTAGCGCCCGTAGGGGACGTTGAACTTGCCCTTCGAGTTGACGCGCCAGAGGCCGTTGTAGCCGGTGCGGTTCAGGAAGATGAGGCGCGCGGCGCGCTCGACGTCACTCAGCTTCTGCGTCTGCTGATCGCGCGTCTCGTAGTAGAGCTCGCGGCGATCTTCGCGGTCGGCGTACTTCTGCAACGCAGCGAGGACGCGGTCGACGTGCTTCTTCACGGCGACGTACGCGGCGACGAGCTCGGGGTTCTGATCGGCGAGGATGGCGGTCTCGAAGCGCCGCTCCGGCATCGACGCCAGCTTGAAGAAGAGCGCAGCGCCGCCCGCGAACGGCTCGGCGTACACGCGCATCTTGCGCTCGGTGGCGAAGGGGACGAGGTGCTTGAGGAGCCGGGTCTTCCCCCCGGCCCACTTCACGATCGGCTTCGCCACGCATTCCAGGTACCCGATTTCGCGCACGAGCTCTACCCTCGGCGTGCCAAAGACGGGGCCATGGCCCGGTGCTAGACTTTCTCGCGATGGCCGGCAACCCGCTCCGGAGGCGCGCGACGTACGAGGATGTTCTCGCCGCCCCGGAGACCGTCACGGCGGAGGTCCTCGATGGGGACCTCCACCTGATGCCGCGGCCACGGCGCTCTCACCTTCGGAGCGCATCCGGGCTTGGTTCCTTTCTTTTCGGCGCGTTCCACGTGGGTGCGGGCGGCCCAGGCGGATGGACCATCCTCGTCGAGCCAGAGCTGCACCTCGGAGCCGAGCCCGACATCGTCGTTCCCGACATCGGCGGGTGGCGGGCGGGAAGGCTCGTCGATCGGGACGATGTGGACGAGCCGTTCATCACGGTCCCCCCCGACTGGGCGTGCGAAGTCTTGTCGCCTGGAACCGAACGCATCGACAGAATGAAGAAGATGCCCATCTACGCCCGCGAGAACGTCGGTCACGTGTGGCTCGTCGATCCGCGCGAGCGGACTGTGGAGGTGTTCCGTCACGGCGGCGCTCTTTACGCCCTCGTGGGAACATTTGGCGGCGACGACGCGGTATGCGCGGAACCGTTCGACGCCGTCGCGATTCCCGCCGCATTTCTCTGGGGTAAGCAGGCTCCCTCACTGCAGCGCTGAGGCTCCTCAAAACCCCGCGAGGAGGCGGCCGAGCGCGTCGTCGGGGCCGGCGGGCGCGGCGAGCGTGGCCTCGACGCCGGGTACGCGGACGAAGCGCATCTTGCGACCGCCGCGATCGACGAAGGCGCCGACGGTGAGCCGGACGTCGGGCTTTCCCCCGTCGGGGGCGAGGTGAAGGACGATCTCGATCGACGCATCGAAGCCCTCGCTGGGACGAGCGGGGCCCATGTGAACGGTCTCGGTCACGATGGTCGCCGCGTCGTCGCCGAGGAGGATGCCGGCGTCGTCCTTCCCGTGCGGGTCGAGCATTCGGCGCGCTCCCTTACCTCCCGCTCGCACGATCTCGATCGCGCGGAGCGCGTACGGGTCGACGACGAGGCGATGGCGATCGAGAAACGGCGCGGTCAGCGTGGCGCGCAGACCCGGCGATGCGACGAGCACCGCGCGATCGCCGTCGAGGCGCGCATACGTCCCGCCCTCCCCGTCCGCGCCGAACGTGAGGCCCGCGGCGTTCGATCCGGCGTCGCCGGCGAAGGTCACGCGGAACGTGCACGAGCTCGGCGACAAACCGAAGCTCCCGTCGTCCGCGTCGGCCACCCACGCCTCGGCGCGCGCGCGGGAGAGCGCGTCGATCGCGTCCAGGATCATCCCCGTGTCCGGCGTGACCGGTACGCCGTCGACCGCGAGGCGAAATGCGTCACCTTCACGCGAGACATGCTGAACGAGGCCTCCGCAGCGCGAATCGATCGTCGCGACCGGCTTTCCCGCAAGAGGCTCTGGCCAGAGCGCGCGTGATCGAAGCGCGGTCGCCCGCGGAAGGAGCTTGCGCGCGGTCTCGGCGGAGACGCGAAGGACGGCGCCGTCGGCGCGACGACGAACGAAGAGGCTTCCTTCGTCCGCCTCCCATCCCAGCTCGACGAGCTCTTCTTCGCCGGCCTCGGCGTGGGTGACGGTCACGCGACCGGTGAGGCCGCGGCGCAGCGCGTTCGCCTCGTCGCGGCCGACGATCTCGCCTTCCAAACGCGCCAGATCCTTCACGAGGACCTTCGCCGCGTCGGCCTCGCCTTCGTTCAAGTCGCGCGTCTCGGGCGCGAGCTCGCGGAAGCCGCTTCCTTTGCGCGCCACGTCGAGGGCGGCCCCCGTCGGCGACGACTCGAGGCGGGCCTCTTCGATCTCGTCCTCGTGCAGAGAGAAGAGACGCGTATCGACGAGCCACCCCGCCGTGACCGACAGGCCTTCGAGGATCCCTTTCGGCGCGCACGCCGCGCTCTTGTTCGGCGCGCGCTGGATGACGACGACGTCGTTCGGCTGCCCCGGGCACGGACCGCCCACGAGCAGCTCGCCGGCCGGACGCCCGTCCTTCGGCGTCATCGTGATGCGCAGCACCGGCTCCTTCGCGGCGGCCTCGGCGACGTCGTCGGACACGAACGCCTCCGCGCGCATCTCCGCGAACGCGCGCCACAGCTTGTCGAGCCGCTCGCGTGACGCGCGGAGGCCACGCTCCGGCAGGACGAACGCGCGCTCGTTCCCTTTTCGCTCCAGCACGAGTGAGCTCGCGCGCCCGTGGACCTCCAGGCGCGCCAGATCGAGCGAGAGGTACGGCACCAGCGTCCGCGTTCGAAACGCGTCGACGCCCTTCATGAGATCGACCGCCAGCTCTTTGCCGACGACAACCGGATCGCCGCCGTTCATCCGAAAATACGCAGCGCCCGGCGGCGTCGGCGCTTCGGGTCCAAGCGCGAACTCGTACCTCACCGCGCCCATCTCGATCGTCCCGCGCGCACGCGGCGTGTCGAAGCCCGGCACCGGTCCCGACGCCTTGCGAACGACCGTCGCGAATTCGAGCGTCGAGAGGAAGCGATCGACGAGCGCCGCGTCCACCTCGCCGTCGCGTGGCGCCGTCATTCGCCACATCCCGTCACCCTTCGTCGCGCGCAGCAGCACGACCTCGTCTTTTCCGTGCGCGAGCGTGATGCGCGTGAGGTCTTCGCGCCGCCACGCGACGAACACGTTGCGATCGCGCCGGGACTTTTCACCCACCGAGACGCTGCCGCGATCGATCCACGCGTAGGCGCCGAGCCCGCACGCCGCGAGCACGAGGAGGAGCGAGGTCGCGTGCTGCCGGAGGCTCACGCGGCCGGCTTCTTCCGCGGCGTCCCTTCGGTCGAGCGCCGGCGCAAGGCCACCGCGATGCCGAGCAGCGCGGCCGCGAGCGGCATGAAGATGAGGACGTACCGCCGAACCTCGCTCCGCGACTCCTCATTGATGCGGATGCCGGCCGACACCTCGGGCTTGGCGGGGACGTCGAGGATCTCCGGCTTGGACGCCAGCCACGAGATCGCGCTCTCGACGAGGAAGACCGAGCCACGGAGCGGCATCGGCTCCTCCCAGTTCTGGCGGATGAGGACGCTGGCGGTCCCGATGACGACCACGCGCGGGCCGTGCGGCGCGTCCTTCGACGTCTTCGCGCGCTCGCTGGCCATCGCGAGGACGAGCGAGCCCTTCGGCTCGGTGTCCTTCGGGGTCGGCATCTCCTTCCAGTCGGCGGCGCCGACGATGCTGGTGACCGCGAACGCCTTGTCGCTGGTCGCCAAGAGATCGACCGCGGGGACCGCCCCGGGCGGCGCGACGTGCTTCAGAGATCGCGAAAAATGCAGCGAAACGCGAGGCGGATCGTGCACCTCGTCGCTGCGGACGAGCCCCGCGGTGACCGGGTGCGGCTTTGCGTTCGCGTAGAATCGGATGTTGCGCGAGCTCGGGAGGACGAGCGCCGGATCCGTCTCGAACACCAGATCGTCGTCGACGCCGATCCCGAACGGCGCGAGCGCGTCGCCGATTCCGGGAGGAACCATCCCCGTCTCGTTCGATGCGTTGATCGGCGACAGCGCCGCGAGCAGGCTCCCGCCTTCGAGCAGGTAGGTCCGGAGGCGCGCCTCCTCGTCCTTCGGGAAATCGCCGCGCGGCCCCGCGATGACGACGACCGCGCACCCCTTGAACGGCTCGTGGAGGTTCGGATCGGTCGTGTCGACGACGACCGGCTCGTAGTTGTCCTTGGCGAGGATGTCCTGGAGAAACGAGAGACCGCGCGGTCCCCCTTCGCCGAGCGCGAGCTCTCCGTGCCCGGAGGTGAAGCAGAGGCGGGGCCGTTCTTCGTCGCGCGAGACGTTGCGGATCGCCGAGGTGATCGCCTGCTCTTCGCGAGGCCTCGCGCGCGTGTCCTCGGCGCTGGTGACCTCCACCATGTCGGACGCGCCGAGGAACCAGTGCTTGTCGCCCTTGGCGACGACGAGGATCGCGTCGGTCGCGACGTGCCCGTCCTGCGTCACGCCAGCCTGGATGTTGAAGCGCTTGCGGACGTCCTCGAGCTCGGCGGTGTCACGATCGGGATCGACGTAGTGGACGTGAAGCTGGCTGGTCTCCGCCTCGTACGAGACGAGGAGCTGCTTCACGCTCTGCTCCAGTGGATCGGCGCCGCCCATGAGCACCCACAGATCGACCGGCTCGCCGAGGCCATGGAGCGTCGTCTTCGTCGCCGCCGAGAGCGAGTAGCGCTGCGCCGTCGTCCAGTCCCAGCGCGTGTAGCGGCGCGCGGCGAGCACGTTGGCGAAGACGGCGATCACGAACGCCGCGACGACGCCGATGACCGCCGTGAGCTGCGCGGGGTCGAGGCCGAGGAGCTTCTTCTTCGCGCTCATCCCCACCTCCACGCGTCGACGGCGCGCGTCGTCAGGAAGAGCGGCAGGACGATGAGCGTGCCGTAGAACACGAGGCGCCGGGAGTCGACGACGCCGTTTGCGAAGTCGTTCATGTGCGCCCAGATCGAGACGTGCTGGCAGATGGAATGCGCGAGCGTGCCCTCCCGCGCGACGAACTCGCCGATGCCGAGGATGAAGAGGACCAGCACCACCAGCGCGGTCATCACGAGCGCGAGAAACTGGCTCTTCGTGAGCGCGCTCATCAGGAGCCCGAGCGACAGGTACCCCGCGCCGACGAGCGAGACGCCGAGGTAGCTCGCCATCGCCGCGTGCCAGTCGAGCGTGCCGGTGCGCTTCAGGATGACGAGGTAGAGGAGCGTCGGCGCCCACATCGCGAGGTACGTCGTCAGCGCGGCGAGGTACTTCGACAGGACGACGGCGACGGTGGAGACCGGCGTGGTGAGGAGCGACTCGATCGTGCCGCTGCGACGCTCCTCTGCGAAGAGACGCATCGTCATGGGCGGCACGAGGAGAAAGATGACCAAGTAGAGGAGGACCGTGTTGCCGAAGAACGACTGCAGCGGCGTCTGATCGCTCGTCACCTGCGCCTGACTCGCGAAGTGATCGACGAGCAGGAAGAAATGCATGCCCTGGACGAGCAAGAAGACCGTGATGAGCACCCACGCGAGCGGGGTCACGAAGAACGCGAAGAGCTCGCGCTTGTAGATCGGCCAGAAGCCCCTCACGACGGCTCCTCCGCGTCGTCCGGCCGCGCGCCGCGGGTGAGCTCGACGAAGACCTCCTCGAGCGAGCTGCCGATGGGACGGACCTCGCGAACGCTCAGCCCGGCGCCGACGAGCGCAGCGACGGTCTTCTCGATGGCGACGCCGATCGCGTCGGCGTCGAGCTTCTTTCCCCAGGTCGCCGAGGCGTGGAGCACGTCGCCCGCCGCATCCACCTTCACCTTGGTCGCGCCGTCGACGCCCTCGATGGCCGAACGCGCACGGGCGCCATCGCCACGCACCACGATCTCGACGCCGCGCGGACGGCGCTTCTTCTGCACCTCGTCGAGCGTCCCCGCCGCGACGAGCTTGCCCTTGGCGATGACGACGACCTTGCTGCAGCTCTGCTCGACCTCGTGGAGGATGTGCGTCGACAGGAGGACGGTGTGCTCCTTGCCGAGCGCGCGGATGACGTCGCGCACCTCGCGGATCTGGTTCGGGTCGAGGCCCGCCGTGGGTTCGTCGAGGATGAGGAGCGGCGGCTTGGCGACCAGCGCGTCCGCGAGCCCGACGCGCTGGCGGTATCCCTTGGAGAGCTTGCCGACGGTGAGGTTGGCGACGTCGTGCACGTTCGCCTTCTGCATCGCGTCGTCGACGAACGATGTGCGCTTCCCGCGCGGGACGCCTTTCAGCTCGGCGCGGAACGTGAGGTACTCGGCGACGCGCATCTCGGGGTAGAGCGGGACCGCCTCCGGCATGTACCCGAGGAGCTTCTTCGCCTCGTGCGGCGCGTCCTGGATGTCGTGGCCGCACACCTCCACCTTGCCGCTCGTCATTCCGAGGAAGCCGGCGAGGATGCGCAGCGTGGTGCTCTTGCCGGCGCCGTTGGGGCCGAGGAACCCGACGACCTCACCCTTTTCGACCTCGAACGAGACGCCGTCGACGGCGAGGCGGCCGTCGTAGCGCTTCACGAGGTTCTGGACCGAAATCATGCGCGTGCCAGGCAGCGAATACCACGACTCGCGCCGTTTCTCCTCTACGGACGAAGCAGCGCGACCAGCTCGTCGGGCGTCCACGGCTTCGCGAGGACGCCCGCGGGATTGAGCAGCCGCGCGCGCTGGGCGAGATCGCCGTGAGGATCCGCGGTCACGAACACCAGTCGAAGCGTGGGGAGCTTCGCGCGCAACGCCGTCCCGAGCTCGACGCCATCCATCCCCGGCATCTTGAGGTCGAGGACCGCGACGTCGTACGCCTTGCCTTCGAGCGCCTCGAGGGCGGCGGGGCCGTCGGGAAAGTCGTGAACGGTGGCCGCGGGCACGCGCTTCAGCGTGCGCACCATCGCCGCGCGGACGAGGCGATCGTCGTCCACGACCAGGATGAGGAGCGGCGACGCGCTCAACCGCGCGCCTTCCGATTCGAATGTCCGCGACGCGTCGCCACGATACGGTTATCTCCTAGCATGCGGAGGCGCGTGGGTGCGAACGGCAATCGTCCTTATCGTAGCGCTCCTGAGCGGCTGTCCCTCGGCGAGCACGCCCACGTCCACGCCGATCCCCCCCGCCGGGACCGGCAGCTCGAGCGACCACCCTGTGGTCCCCGATGCCGTCGATGCCGGCGTCGACGCGTCCTTCGACGCGTCCCCATCCGGGGCTGACGAAGCTGCGACGGTCGACGCGAGCGCGCCGGCGCCCGAGGGCATGCTCTTCGTGCCCGCCGGATCCTTCACGATGGGCGGCGACAGCGGCGGCGAGGACGACGAGCGGCCCGCGCACCAGGTCACCTTGGGGGCATTTTGGCTCGATCGCACCGAGGTCACGAACGAGGCGTACGCCGCGTGCGTCGCCGCGAAGGCGTGCGGCCCGTCGAACACGCACATCGCGAGCTCGACGCACGCGGGGCCCGACACGCTCTTCTCGCGCCCGAAGCAGCCGGTCAACGGCGTCACGTGGAACGACGGACGCACGTTCTGCGCGTGGAAGGGCAAGCGCCTGCCCCGCGAGGCCGAGTTCGAAAAGGCGTGCCGCAGCGACGACGGGCGCAGATTCCCGTGGGGCAACGAGCCCGCGACGCGCGAGCGAACCGTCTTCGGTCGCGCGTACGGCGCCGAGGGTACGGACGACGTCGGATCGCACCCGACCGGTCGCGGCCCCTACGGTCACGACGATCTCGCGGGCAATGTGTGGGAGTGGATCGAGGACGAGTACGATCCGATCGCCTACACCCGCGCCGGCGCCGCGAAGGGAGTTCCCGGCACGTGCCCGGAGATCATGAAATCGCTGCAGCAGCTCCGCGCGGACGGCAAGCAAGGCTTCACCGGCTCGAACCCGATCCCGACCGAGTGCGAGCACGTTCTGCGCGGCGGCGCGTACAACTACGACGGCCCCGGCCTCCGAAGCATGAACCGCGTCCACCATCCCGGACGCTTCCGACTGGTGATGACCGGCTTCCGCTGCGCGAAGGACGCCGAGTGAAGCTGCGCGTCTTGTGGGTCGCTCCAGTCGTTTGCCCGCCGCGCAAACGACTTCTGCACTAATTGCGCACGCGCCAGTTGCCGACGATCGTGCGACCCAAGTCGTCGCACGTCGGATCGGTGACGATGAGCTCCGGCCGCCCGCTCTTGCAGAGGAGGATGCTGTTCTGCCGGAAGACGCGCCCGAAGGCGATCGCCTCGTCGCGATCCATCCCATGCACGAGCCACGACGGCTCGCGCCAGGTCCCCTCGGGGTCCTCCTCGTAGCCGACGCACGACTCGACGCGGTAGCAGCCCAGGATGAGCAGATCGCGGAGGACGACGTGCCGCGACTCGTTGACCTTGCGCGGCAGGAGCATCGATCGCGGGTTGTAGGCGGTGAGCACCGTGAACGGGCGCGTGAGGAGCTCGGGCAACGTCGACGGATCGGTCACGACGTCACCGTCGAGCGAGGCGCGGATCGGGCCGTTCGCGGTCGGGAGCTCGTAGACCGTCGCCAGGTACGAGCGGAGGAGCGACGTTTCCATGGGGACGCGGGATCTAGCGCAGAACCGCGCCGCGGTCACGTCGTCAGCCGTCGAAGCGATACCCGACGCCGCGCACCGTCTGGAAGAAGCGCGGCTCCTGCGGGTCGGCCTCCAGCTTCGCGCGCAGCTGCTGCATGAAGTTGTCGATGGTGCGCGGTGTCCCGTGATGGTTCTCGCCCCACACCTTTTTGAAGATCTCTTCACGCGTGAGCGCGCGGCCGCGCAGGTCCACCATGCACATGAGGACGTCGAACTCGGTCGCCGTCATGTCGACGAGCTCCCCGGCGCGGCGCACGCTGCGGGCTTCGATGTCGATTGCGACGTCGCCGAAGACGATGCGCTTGGGCGCGATGGCCATAGGCCCACGACGGAGCGCGGCGCGCACGCGGGCGAGCAGCTCGGCGAGGCTGAAGGGCTTCGCGACGTAGTCCTCGGCCCCGAGCTCGAGGCCGGTCACCTTGTCCATTTCTGCGTTCCTCGCCGACAGGATGATGATCGGCATCTGCCGGCCTTCGCGACGCAAGGTCTGGAGCACCTCGAAGCCGTTCATGCGCGGGAGCATCACGTCGAGGATCACGATGTCGGGCTGCTCGGCGCGAACCAGCTCGAGGCCGCGCTCGCCGTCCTCCGCGACCTCCACCGTGTACCCCTCGCCCTCGAGGTTGATCCGTAGGCCGAGCGCGATCGAGGCGTCGTCCTCCACGACGAGCACGCGACGCTTGGACCGCTCGTTCATTGGGCGACCGGTTTTACCGCGATTTTGAGCTGCTCGATAGCCTTCTTGCGCGGCGGCAGCGTGATGCGGAACGTCGACCCTTTGCCTTTCGCGCTCTCGACCGCGATGCGCCCGTCGTGCGCGCGCACGGTGTGCTTGACGATGGCGAGCCCGAGCCCGCTCCCTTCGCGCGTGCGCGAGAGGCGATCGTCGATGCGGTAGAACTTGTCGAAGATGCGGCGATGCTCGGGGTGCGCGATGCCGTCACCGTTGTCGCTGACCTCGAACGAGACCTCCCCCTTGGGCGACGTGTGCACGCGCAGGGTGATGATGGGCGGCGAGCCGCCGTATTTGTGCGCGTTGGAGAGCAGGTTCACGAGCGCGTCCACGAGCGCCGGACGATCGGCGATGACCATCGGCGTGCCCTCGGGGACCTCGCTCTCGAAGCGCACCTGATCGAAGCGCACCGCAGGAAAGGCGGCGATCGCGTCGTCCACGATCTGCTGCACGCTCTCCTCGTGGAGATCGTACGCCTTACGTCCCGCCTCCATGCGGCCCCAGTCGAGGAGGCGCTCGATGCGGCGCGAGAGGCGCTCGACCTCGGTCGTCATGACGGCGAGGCACTTGGCCTTCGTCTCTTCGTCTTGCGTCTTTGCGAGCGTCTCGGCGAAGAGGCGAATGGCGGTGAGCGGCGTGCGCAGCTCGTGGCTCACTTTCGAAACGAAGTCGGCTTGCAGCTCGGAGAGGTTGGCCTCGCGGCGCACGAAGACGAGGACGAGGATTCCGCCCGTCACCATGACGGAGACGAAGCTCACCGTGAGGATGCCGAGGACGATGTTCACGCGCGCCTCGCCGATGAACATCAGGACGATGCCCAGGCTGAGGAGGAGGACCGTCGGGATGATGATCAGGTAGACGAGGAGCTGGACGATCCTGCGGTATCCGAGGCGTTGCCGGTTCTTCTGCGCCACCGCCAATTCTTGCCACACTTCGCCGTCGGACGCGCAGAGGCAGAATCGGTTTCTCGGAATATTTCTACTTCAGGCCCTCGACGAGGCAAGTGACGGCCTCCTGACCGACGGCGCGCCCGACCCGGAGGGCTCTGCGGCCGCGGCGTCACTCCTCGCCCGCGCGCGTGAACGTGAGCTCGACGCCGACGGGAAGCTTCAGGGTCGTGGCGAGGCGCGCCCGCGCGGCCTCGAGGACGCGCGGATCGGGGGCGTCGAAGAGGACATCGAGGGCGCGACGTCCGCCGTCGCGCGTGATCCGCGCCGGCTCGTCCTCGAGCTTCACTTGCGCGCACGAGGTGAGAGGGACCGACGCGCCGCTCGGGGTCGCGATCGTGAGATCGGCGAGGTCCTTGGCGTCGCCGATGCGGGGCAAGCGCACCACGACGTCGAAGCGCCGCTCCCCCTCGTAGAGCGTGCCTGCCACCCGGCCGCCGAGCGCGACCTCGACGAGCTCTGCGAAGCTCCCGAGTGAGACGCCAAAGCGCGCGAGCGCGGAGCGGTCGGGGACGACTGTGGCGCGCGGGGACCTGCGCGCGTCGGGCGCGGCGACGCCGTGGACGCCGGGGACGTCGGCGAGCACCCCAACCGCCGCGTCCGCCGCACCGCGTAGCGCTTCGAGATCTTCGCCTTGCAGTCGCGCGCGCACGACGCGCAGCTCGCGCGCGAGCGGGGCGGCGGGCGAGGTGATGTCGTAGCGGGCGCCTGGGACCTTCTCGATCGCGCGGGCCATCGCGCGCGCCGCGTCGCCGATCGCCGCGCCGGTGCGCACGTGCGCCAGGATCTCCATCTCGTCGTCGCGACGTCGCGTGAGCACGTCCGTGACGTCGCCAGAGGCCCGCGCGGCAGCGACGAGCGCGTCCGTCGCGTCGCCAGGGGAGGCGACACGCGCATGGATCCAATGGGCGCGCGCGTCGGTCTCCAGGGGCTCTAGGCGCGCGCCGGGCCACCGCGCCGAAAGCGCCTGAAGGCGCGCGACGATTGCCGCGATCGCCGCGGCGTCTGCGCCAGGTCGAAGCACGACCTCTCCCACGATCAGCTCCTTGCCGTCGCGGAACGCACCGCAGTCCGGGGACGCGCTTCCCACGGTGACCGCGGCGACGTCTGCCACTTTGACCGGCGCGCCGTTTTTCGACGCGACCACGAGGACAGCGAGGTCGTCCATGCGGAGCCGTGGCGCGCCAGCGATCGCGTCGACCACTGCGGTCGGAGCGATGCCGAACGCCCGTAGGCGCGCCGGGTCGATCACGACCTCGATCCGCTTCGCGCGTCCACCACACGCGCTCACCGCAGCGACCCCGGAGACCGTGAGCAGCGCGCGCTCGACGTCCCAGTCCTGGAGCGTTCGCAGCGCGATCGGATCGGTCGTCGGCGCCGGCACGAGCGCGTACGTGAGCGTGACACCGCCGCCCGCAGGCGCGAGCGCGGGGCTCACCCGCTCGGGGAGGGCCGCGCTCCGGAGGCGCTCCAGGATCTCCATGCGGGCGGAGGCCTCGTCTGCCTTGGGAGACAGAAGCGCACGCACGACGGACCTGTCCTGCGAGGTCACGCTGGAGACGCGCGCGACGCTCGACGCGCCGCTCACCGCAATCTCGATGGGCACCGTGACGCTCCGCTCCAGCTCGAGCGCGCCAAGGACTTGGCCGAGCGCGACGATCTCGACCACGCGCGGCTCGACCTTCGTACGGCGCGCCAGCACGCGCCACGCGATGACGCCGATCGCGGCGACGAGAACGACACCGAGCGCCAGCAGGATGCGTCGACGGGTGCGCGGCGCCACGGTTCCCGGTCTACCACGCCCGCCCTCAAACGTAGCGCGTCCACCCGTCGGGGTGCGCCGCCTTGTAGCGGCGGTACAGCCAGCACGGACCGACCAGGACGGCGACGGCGAGCGCCGCGGCCAGCCACGTCTTGGCGAGGCCGCCGTGATCGCGATCGAGGTGGAGCAGCGCCTGCGCTCCCCACATGAGATGGGCGTGCAGCAGGTAGAAGAAGAACGCCGTCGCGCCGAGCAGAGACAGGAGCGCGAGGGGCCGTCGTGCCCGCGCCGAGTCCTCGAGCGTGGTGAAGCCCGCGAGCAAGAGGAGCGAAATCCCGAGCTCGAGCGTCGTGAACGCGATCGACGGCGGGTACTTCGCGACGTGGAGCCACTGGAGGACGTCGAGCGAGTCGCGGTGGAGGTTCCAGTTGCCGTACCCGTCGATGCCGCGAACGACGCCGAAGATGCCGAGCGAGAGGACGCCCACGAGCGCGAGCGCCCGTGCTCGCGACAACGCCGCGCGCGGCTCGAGGAGCCAGCGGCCAAGCACCCAACCCATCATCATGATCGAGAGCCACGGCACGAGCGGGTACGCGCACACCACCTGATCGGTCACCCAACCGCCCACGAAGAGGAGGCTCCACACAGCGCGTAAAGGCTGCGCGCCCGGGTGAACGTGCGCCGAGAGCTCGCCAAAAACCTGGATCGCGAACGCGCCGCCGAGGAGCGCGCGGGAGGAGAGGCGGCGCAGTCCCGCCATGCAGACCATCGAGATTCCGATGGCGTAGAGCACCTGGAAGACGAAGAAGCGGTACTGGACGAACGCGAACGTCATCCACAACGGGTCGAGCGCCGCGATGAAGAGGCCGCGGGTGACGATGAAGCGCGTCTGCCCGGGCTGGCCGCGTCGCTTCTCCGCCGAGAGCGCCAGCGACGCGCCGGCGAGCAGAACGAAGGTGGGCGCGCAGAGGTGCGTGATCCAGCGCGTGAGAAATTCGCCCGCCGGCAAGGGTGAGCCGACGATCCAATCGTGCGCGGCGTCTCCGTGCATGTGGGCGGCGTCGAAGATGTTGCCCGCGTGATCGACCGTCATGAGGAGCATGACGAGGCCGCGGACCCAGTCGATGGCGCGAAGACGCATGGTCCCAGGTACACCACTCCGAACTACGCGCCCAGGGACGCGGCCATCGCGGCGAGCGGAGCGGGGACGCCGAGCCAGAGCTCGAAGGCGAGCGCTCCTTGGCGCGCGAGCATGCCGAGGCCGTTCGCGGCGGGGTGGCCACGGCGGCGCGCTTCGGCGAGGAGCGGCGTCTCCTCGGGCGCGTACACCACGTCGAGGACGACGGCCCCGGCAGCCAACGCGTCCCATGCGACGGCGTCACGGACGATCTCGCCGGGATCGGCGCCGGTCATTCCGCAGCTGGTCGTTTGGACGACGATGGCGACGTCCCTCTCGATCGCGGAGTCAGAAACGAGGGGACGACCTCGGACGGTGACGCGCGCGACGCGAAGGTGGTCACGAAGCGCCGTCACCGCTGCGCGGCTCGCTCCGCCGGTGCCGAGGACCAGCGCTGCGCCCGCAGGAGGACCGAGGAGCGCGAGCTCGGCGGCGAGCGCGGGGACGTCGGTGTTGTGCGCGGTGATGCGCCCGCCGGCGTCGCGCACCAGCGTATTCGCGGCGCCGACCGCGGCGGCGCTGGGCGCGACGACGTCGACGAGATCGAGGACGCGGACCTTGTGGGGCACCGTCACGTTCATCCCCCCGAGCTCACCCGCCCGCAACCGCGCGACGACCGCGGGCAGCTCGGCGGCCGTCGCGCGGATCGCCTCGTACGTGTGATCCATCCCGAGCGCCGCGTACGCCGCCGCGTGCATGCGCGGGCTCTTGGAGTGGGCGACCTTGTCGCCCACGACCGCGAATTTCACGACTTCACCACGTCCGCCACGATCTCTCCGCCGTCGACCCGAACCGCGATGCGCGCGCCGTCGTCCACGTCGGCCGGCGAGCGGATTGCCCGACCGTCCGCGCGCGTGGCGATGGCGTAGCCGCGGCCCAGCACCTTGAGCGGGCTCATGGCGTCGAGGCGCGCGGCGAGCGAGCCGTTCGACGACGCGCGACGGGCGAGGAGCGCGCGCGCGGCGCTGGCGATGCGGTGCTCCATCCGCACCACGTCGGCGCGCTCGCGCGAGATGACTGCGCGGGGGTGGAGCGCGGCGAGGCGCACGGTGACCGCGTGGCCGCTCTCCTTCCTTCGCGCAAGCGTGCGGTGCACGGCGGCAGCGAGGCGCGTCGCGCGATCGTCTTTCGTCTGCTGGTCGTCGGCGATCTGCGCGCGCATGGCCCTGAGGAGCCTATTTTTGCGCTCGCCCAGCAGCGTTCGGCGCGCCCTCGTATCGGGGACCGCCATCTCCGCCGCTTGCGACGGCGTGGCGGCGCGCTGATCGGCCGCGAAATCGCAGAGCGTGACGTCCACCTCGTGGCCCACCGCGCTGACCACGGGCACGCGGCACGACGCGACGGCGCGCACGAGCGCCTCGTCGTTGAACGCCATGAGCTCGTCGGCCGACCCACCGCCACGCGCGACGAGGATGACGTCCACGTCGCGCACACGCTGGAGCATCGCGAGCGCGCGGCGGATCGACTCGGGCGCGCCGTCGCCCTGAACGACCGCGGGCGCCAGCAGCACGCGCGCGCCGCCGCGCCGGAACGCGACCTTGCAGATGTCGTGGATGACCGCGCCGGTCGCGCTCGACACGACACCGACTGTGCGCGGCTCGGCGGGCAGCGGCCGCTTTCGCTCGGGGGCGAAGAGCCCCTCGGCCGCGAGCTTGGCCTTCAGCTTCTCGAGCGCCTCGAGCAGCGCGCCGCGCCCCACCGCGTCGGCGCGATCGCAGATCATCTGGAGCTTGCCGCGCGGCGCCCAGAACGTCGGCCGACCCCGCACGCGGATGCGCGCGCCGTCTTTCACGAGCGTGCGCGCCCGCGGCGAAACGTTCGTCTTGTACATGACGACGTCGATCGACGCGTCCTCCTCCTCGTCCTTGAGCGAAAAGTACAGGTGGCCGCTCGACGCCGGTCGCGCGCCGGTGACCTCTCCGCACACCCACACGGCGCGAATGAACGTCTCGTCGAGCGAGCCCTTGATCGCGCGATCGAGCTCGGCAACGGTGAGCGCACGCGGCGGCTCCGGCTTCGGCTCGGGCGCCTTCGGCTCCGGTGCCTCCGCGACGACCGGCGGAGGTGGGGCTACGAAGGGCCGCGGCTCCGCGACCACGGGCTTCGGCTCCGGAGGAGGCGGCGCCGCGAAATCTAGCGTCAGGTTCCGGTCGCGATCCCGATCGGCCACGTCCTGGTCATACTCCACGTCGCCTTCGCGCGCGACGGTGGACGAGCAACGTGGCCACCCCCAGCGCGCACGACCCCGCGAGCCCGCCTTCTCCACCGAGCCCCGGCACTGCGCACCCGCACGAGGTCCGGTACCGCTCGACGAGCCCCGCGCGGACGCATCGCTTGCTCGTCTCGTCGCACTCCGCCGGATACGTGCATTTTGCACTCGATTCGCAGGCAGACACCGCGGATTTCGTGGTCGAGCCCATCGGCGTCTCGACGCACAGCGAGAGATCGCGGCAGACGCGACCTGGTCCACAGTCCACGTCGGACGCGCAGTTCAGCGGCGCGCAGACCTCACGTCCGTCCGGCGGCGACGAGAGGAGCGAGCCCTCAGGGCACGACGCGCGCGTGTGCGGGGCCCCTTGCGCCGCGGCCATCCGCGGGGTCACGAGGACGAGCGCGATCACGAGCGAACGGAGCACGGAGATCACGGTAACACCGTCGCGCACCGTCGCGCGATCCGGCGGCCTTTCGTGGTATCGAGGGGGCATGGCTCGACCCTGGAAGAAGGTCCTCATCGCCAACCGCGGCGAGATCGCCGTGCGCGTCGCACGCACCCTCCACGAGATGGGCCTCGGCGCGGTCGCGGTCTACTCGGAGGCCGATCGCGCGGCGCTCCATGTCCGCGTCTGCGACGAGGCGTACCTGCTCGGACCCGCGCCCGCCGCCGAGAGCTACCTCCGTGTCGACAAGATCATCGCCGCCGCCAAGAAGGCCGGCTGCGACGGCATCCACCCCGGCTACGGCTTCCTCAGCGAGAACCCCGCGCTGCCCGAGGCGTGCGAGAAGGCCGGCATTGCGTTCATCGGCCCGCCCGCCTCCGCGATGCGCCAGATGGGCAGCAAGACCGCAGCTCGCGCGCGCATGAGCGACGCCGGCGTCCCCATCGTGCCCGGCGCGACGTGCGACACGAGCGACGAGGCGATCGCCGCGGCCACCAAGATCGGCTTCCCGGTGATGCTGAAGGCGTCGAGCGGCGGCGGCGGCAAGGGCATGCGCCTCGTGAACGCCGCGAGCGAGATGGCCAACGCCTGGGAACGCGCGCGCAGCGAGGCGAAGAAGTTCTTCGGCGACGACACCGTCTACCTCGAAAAGGCGATCCAGAAGCCGCGCCACGTCGAGATCCAGGTCCTCGGCGATCGCGAGGGCAACTTGGTTCACGTCTTCGAGCGCGACTGCTCCATCCAGCGGCGCAACCAGAAGGTCGTCGAGGAGACGCCGTCGCCTGCCGCCTCGCGCGAGCTCGTCGCGAAGATGGGCGCGATCGCCGTGCAAGGCGCAAAGGCCGTCGGCTACCACTCCGCCGGGACGTTCGAGTTCCTCCTCGCCGAGGACGGCAGCTTCTATTTCCTCGAGATGAACACGCGCCTCCAAGTCGAGCACCCCGTCACCGAGCTCGTGACCGGCCTCGATCTGGTGCGCGAGATGGTGCTCGTCGCGCAGGGCGAGAAGCTCTCGTTCGCGCAGGACGATCTGGTCGCGCGCGGCGCCGCCATCGAGTGCCGCGTCTACGCGGAGGACCCGGCGAGCGGATTTTTGCCCTCGCCCGGCACCATCGAGAGCCTCGTCGTCCCCGCCGGCCCCGGCGTTCGCGACGACGGCGGCGCCTACCCCGGCTGCTCGATCTCGAGCTTCTACGATCCGCTCATCTCCAAGCTCAGCGTGTGGGCCCCCACGCGCGCGCGCGCCGTCGAGCGCATGCGCCGCGCGCTCGGCGAGTACGTGGTCACTGGCATCCGCACGAACCTCGCGTTCCACTCCAAGCTCTTCGAGCACCCGGAGTTCGTCGCCGGCCGGTACGACACGGGGTTCCTCGAGCGGAACAAAGAGCAGCTCCTCGGCTACCCCACGGTACCGGCAGAGGATCGCGAGAAGATCGCGGTCGCCGTCGCGCTCGCCGCCGCCCGACTCGAACGAGCCGCGGGCGCGAAGGACGCGACCACCGGCGAGACCGGCTCGCGCCTCTCGCCATGGGTCGCTCAGCACCGCGCGCGTCTCCGCGGCTGACGCGAGCTCGCGAATCGCTCATTTCGATCCGGCGTCACGCCGCTCGGGTGGCGGGGCCATGAGCGTCGCGAGATCGTTTTGATCGAGCGTGACCTGCACGTCGCCGCGGTAGCCGCTTACCTGCGGGGTGGTCGTCGCGACGCGAGCGCGAGCGCCGAGCTGGGCGACGATGGCGTCCTCGACGATCTTCGCGCGGGCGCGAGCGACATCCTCACCGACGCCGTCTCCGACGAAGGCCAAGAGGGTCACGCCGAGCCGTCCCGCTCTCACGTCAGGGACGACGGCTGCGTCGAGCTTGCCGATCCAGCGTGTTGCGTTTCCGAGGTCCTGAGCCACGGCGCTCGTGCCCTGGAACCAAACGCGCGCGATCTCGAGCGCGCTCTCGCTCTTGGTGATCGCGCCGGGAGGAATCGCGGTCGCGACGCGGAGAACTTGGCCGCCGTGCGTCATTGTGGGAAATGCGGCATCGCCACTGCCGGTGAGGTCGATGTGCACCGGGCCCGCACCGACCACATCGGTGCCGCCCGCGGCGACGAACGCGTCTTCGCCCGAGAGCGCGAGCCCGAAGTCCTGATCGGCCGAGCCGCCCCGTGCTAGCGAAACGGCGACGACGGTGACGGTGCCGCGCATCGCGTCGATCCGCTCGAGCCTGCCACCGCTCTGCAGTACCCAGACGGCGCGCGCGTCCACCACCAGGCGCTTCGAAGCGATGTCCCACGCGTGCGCCACGAGACGCGCGCGACCGCCCGCCTTGGGGACCGCGAAGACGGCTTCGAGCACGGCATCGCCCCAAAAAACCTCCGTGTCCGAGAGCGCCATTTTGCAAAAACGGAACGTTCCTCGGGCGAGCGTCTCGACGCGGCCACCGTTCTTCGCGGCGCGCCGCACTCCGTCGCGAGCGACCCAATAGACATGCGTCACGTCGCTCGCGACAGCCCACGTCTCTTCCACGCTCGAGAGACTCGTGCTCGAGCTCCCGTCCTTCGCGAACCTCAGCACGGTGTCGGAAGCTGCGTAGACTCCATCGTCGTCTGCCGTCATCCACACCGGAATTTGCGGCACGTGACCGACGTTCGTGACCGGCCCTCCCGCCTTCGGCACTCGCTTGATCATGAAGGCTTCGTCGAAGTAGACGGCGTCGCGGTCGAGCGCGATCGAACGACCTCCGAACGGGCTCGCACTTTCGTAGAGCTTAGTAATTGGTCCGCCCCCTTTCGGCGCTTTGCTCACGACGCCGGCGCCGACGTTGTTCCAGTAGACGAATGATTCGTCGACCGCGACGGCAGATGGCGCCGGCTGCTTGTCGGCGAGTACGACGGGCTCGGGAAAGTCCGGCGAAACGAGTCCCGCCTCACCGCTCGCGCCGGGCGGAGCGGAACTCGTGCAGCGTTGGCAGCCGGCGGCCGACATGACGAGGAGGGCGGCCCGCAGCCCCACGCGAACGAGCGAACGAGGCGCGCTCATGGGTGAACGGCGACGGTGTCCCAGCACGCTTGCTCGGCCAGCGTGATGACCTCGGGTGTCAGCTCGATGCGCCGCTCCCAGTGCGCGCGCATCATGCCGTTGAACGCGCCGAAGACGAGCTCCATCAAGAGGAGTGGGTTCGCCTGCTTCAGGAGCCCTTGCTCCTGCGCCGGCCTCACCATCATCGCGCCGAACTCCTTCAGCCCGCGGTCCACCGCCACGCTCTCCGCGTCGAGGTACGAGGTGTGGCTGTGGAGCTCCAAGAAGACGAACGCCGCCGGGTGCTCCAAGAAGAACGCGACCATCTCCCGCCACATCGTCGAGAACTGCTCGCGCACCGGCGCGCCTTGCGGGAACGCCGTGAGCACGCGCTTCGACACCTCGCCCTTCCACTTGCGGTAGAGGGCGTTCACCAGCGCCTCCTTGCTGGGGAAGTAATGGTAAATCGTCCCCGACGCGGTGCCGGCGCGCTCGGCGATCTGGGGCATGGCCGTCCCGTGGAAGCCGCGGTCGACGAAGCACTGGAGCGCCGCCTCAATGATCTCCTCGCGCCGATCGGGCGTCGTCGGGGGCCGTCCTCGTGTAGCTCGAACCATCTTGATTCGATTGAATATTCGTTTGATGAACGGTGAAGTCAATCGCACAATCAGCACAAATTGAGCTTGACGGTCTTCATTTCGGTACTAGGAATGAACGTTCAGTCGATAATTCAATGCTGACCTTCGCCAAGGAAAACGTCATGCTCAAAAACCTGGGTTCGAGCCTTCTTTTCGTCGCCGCCGCCGCCGTTGGATGCGCCTCCGCACCGGAGAGCGCGGAGTCGGAGTCCGACGGGCCGCAGACCATCGGCGAGGCCGAGACGGTGTTTCACGCCAGCGCGAAGGACATCCGCTCGCCGTACTACTGGGGCGACAAGGTCTTGCACGCGTACGCCGACAAGCTCGTCGTCGGCACGCTCGAGCCCGGCCCGACGCCGCTCGCCGAGCCGCGCACCGTCCTCCTCATCACCGGCGTGACGATCCCGGCCAAGTGGTTCGACCCCATCGTCGCCCGCCTGACGCGCGACGGATTTCGACCGGTCGTGTACGAGCCGCCGGCTCTCCTCAGCGGCAGCCTCTTCCAGAACTCGAAGGACCTCGGCGACGTCGTCGCGCGCGTGAAGGCCGAGAGTGGGCAGGACAAGATCGACATCCTCGCCGAGTGCACGGGCGGCCTCATCGCGCGTCACTACATCCAGTCGCTGGGCGGCGACAAGAACGTGTCGCGCCTCGTCACCTTCGTTTCGCCCCAGCACGGGATCGCGAAGGCGCCCATCGCCGCGGTGATCGCCGGGTGGCCCGCGCTCTACGATCTCTCCCCGGGCAGCGCGTTCTTGAAGGCGGTCAACGGCGTGCCGCTCCCCAAGAGCGTGCCCATGACGTCGATCTACACGTGCACCGACGAGTACATCCGTCCCGTCAGCACGTCGATCGTCCCCGGCGCGACCAACATCGGTCTGTGCGACGGGTTCGTCGATCACTTCCAGACGTTTTACGATCCGTCGATTTACTTGATCATGCACGACGCGCTCGTGAAGTAGCGCGGGCGCACGGTCTCGCGCGGCGGCGCGGCGGCTCCTCGCGTCTCGGGTATGCTGCCGCGCATGCGCACCAAGGCCGCCTCGCTCGTGCTCGTCCTGGCTGTCACCACCGCGCTCGGCGCGGCGTCGTGCGGGGGTGAGGGCCCGCCTCCGATCACGCCAACGCCGACGACGATCCCGAGCGGGACCGGCATGTCCCCGACCGCCAGCGCGGCGGGATCCGCGACGCCGATCACGAGCAAGCGCATCGTCGTCTCGCTCTCGCGCAAGTCCGGAACGTGCACCACAGTGCGCGACCCGGACGGCACGCTCCACGAAGTCTTCGACGTCATGCAGAACGGCCGGGGCGCGCACGTCGAGTCCACGCTGAAGCTCGCGCCGGACGGGACAATCGCGTCGCTCGATGCGCATGGGCACCACGAGTTCGGCACCGCCGCCGACGAAACGTTCACGCGCGAGGGGACACGCGCACGCTGGAAGAGCCACGAGGAGTCCGGCGACCGCGAGGTGACGGGGCCCGCCTTCTTCGTCCCCATCGCGGAGGTCCAGTCCGCGTTCGGCCTGCTTGCCCAGGCCGCCCTCAAGGCCGGCGGCACGATCCCGGTCTTGCCCTCGGGCACCGCGCGCGTCGAGAAGGTCGGCGACGCGACGGTCAAGGTCGGCGCCGAGGAGCGGCACCTCACCAACTACGCGATCCGCGGCCTCGAGCTCATCCCGCAGTACATCTGGATGAACGACGACGGAACGTGGTTCGGCGTCGTATCGCCCTGGTTTTCCCTGGTTCCCGAGGGATGGGAGAGCGTCATCGAGCCGCTCCAGCAGCGCCAAAACCAGATCGACAAGGAACGGGACGTGAAGGTCGCGAAGGCGACGGCCCATCTCCCGCCGGCCGCGGGGCTGGCGTACGTCCACGCGCGCGTCTTGGATGTCGAGAAGGGCGCGTGGCTCACAGATCAGACCGTCGTCGTCGCGAGGGGAGCGATCCTTTCGATCGGCCCCTCGGCTGCTGCCAAGCCGCCCGCCGGTGCCGAGATCGTGGACCTCGCCGGAAAAGCCCTGCTCCCAGGGCTCTGGGACATGCATGCGCACGTCGGCGATCCGGATGGCGCGCTGAACATAGGCTCCGGCGTCACCACCGCGCGCGACGTCGGCAACGATCCCGACAAGCTGGACGACTGGAAGAAGCGCTACGACGATGGGACCGCGGTGGGGCCGCGCCTCCTCCGCTTCGGTTTCATCGAGGGGCGCGGCGAGAAGGCGGCGTCGTCGACGGTGACCGCCGAGACCGAGGCCGAAGCGAAGGCGGCGGTCGAGTTCTTCTCCAAGCGCGGGTACGAGGGGATCAAGATCTACAACTCGATCAAGCCCGAGCTCGTCCCGATCCTCGCGAAGGAGGCGCACGCGCGCAGCATGCAGGTCATCGGGCACATCCCGGTCCACATGCTCGCGAACGAGGCGGTGCGCGCCGGCTACGACGGCATCGAGCACATCAACATGGTGTTCCTCAACTTTCTCGCCGATCACGAGACCGACACGCGCACCACCGCGCGCTTTTCGATCGTGGCCGACAAGGCGACGACGGTGGACCTGAAGGGGAAGCCCGTGCAGGACTTCTTCGCGCTCCTCCGTGAGAAGAAGACGGTCATCGACCCGACGCTCGTCGCCTTCGAATCGACACTCGGCGGCGTGCCCGGCAAGATCACGCCGGGCAGCGAGTGGCTCGTCGCGCGCTTGCCGGTTCAGACGCAGCGCTACTTCTTGATGGGAGGGCTGCCGATCCCCGAGGGCAAGGAGCAAGCGCGCCAGGAGTCGTGGGAGCACGTCATCGCGACGGTGAAGGCGCTGCGCGACGCGAAGGTGACGGTCGTGGCAGGGACCGACGCGCTCGCGGGCCTGTCGCTCCATCGCGAGCTCGAGCTCTTCGTGCACGCGGGCCTCTCGCCCGCCGAAGCGCTGCGCAGCGCGACGATCGTGCCGGCGCGCGAGATGAGGCGAGACAAAAAGAGCGGCTCGATCGCGGTGGGCAAGGACGCCGACCTCGTGGTCGTCGACGGCGATCCGCTCGCGCGCATCGGGGACGTTCGCAACGTCGTCTCCACGATGCGCGGCGGCGTCGTGTTTCCGGCGAGGGAGGTATTGGAAAGCGTCGGCGTAAAGCCGCCGTCGCCGGTGACCGCCGCGAAGTGAGGCCTCCTTCATGCTGCCGCCGATCGAGTCGCTCCGCTGCTTCGTCGCGGCCGCCAAGCTCCTCAGCTTCCGGGCGGCGGCGCGCGACGTTGCGCTGACGCCCGCCGCGTTCGGGCAGCGCATCAAACAGCTCGAGGGTCAGCTCGGCATCGTCCTCTTCGCGCGGACGACGCGGAGCGTTCGGCTGACGGCGGCGGGGCTCGCGATGCTTCCATCCGCCGAAAAGGCGCTGCATTACGCGGCAGAGTGCGGGCGCGCGGGCGGCGGCGAGACGGCCCCCGGCTCGATGGACATCGTCCTCGGCACGCGCCACGAGCTCGGCCTCTCGTGGATCCTCCCGCAGCTCGACCTCCTCACGCGCGAGCAGCCGCAGCTGCAGCTGCACCTCTACTTCGGCTCGGGCTCCGATCTACTGCTCCGCGTGCGCACGATGGAGATCGACTGCGCCGTCACCTCGTCGCGCTTCACCGATCCGAAGCTCGAGAGCATCCGCATGCACCGCGAGGACTACGTCTTCGTCGGCTCCGCCAAGCTCCTGCGCGAGCGGCCGCTCACACGCGTCGAGCACGCCGCGGAGCACACGCTCGTGGACATCGACGCCGATCTCGCCCTCTACCGGTATTGGCGCGACGCGCCGTCGGGCGGCGATCGGCTGCGGTTCGGGCGCATCGTGCGCTTCGGGACGATCGAGGCGATCCGCCAGCGCGTCGCGGCGGGCGTCGGCGTGGCGGTGCTGCCGGCGTACCTCGTTCGGCGTGAGCTCAAGGGCGGGGCCTTCAAGAGGGTGTTCCCGTCGGTCGTCCCCACGCACGACTTCTTCCGCCTCGTCTTCCGCGCCGACGATCCGCGGCGCGTCATCTACGAGGCTTTCGCTCGCACGATGACGAAGAACCCGCTCCGCTGACGCGCGCGACACGATTGTATCGTTCGGGCATACAATACAATCCACGTCATAATGATTGTTCGTACGGTCCCGTGCGCTAGAAGGGTGGTGGTCGCGGTGTGCGCGGCGAAAAGGGGACGGGACAAATGACTCCGGAGATTCATCGGGCGGCGCTGCGTGCGGCCGCCAAGCTGGCGTTCTCGGCGGTGCTGGTGGGCTGCGGCGGCGCGACCGTCGAGACGCCGGCCGATCCGAACGCCGCCCCTGCGGACACGAGCGCCGACGATCTGAGCGTGGCGCGCAGGACGACCGTCGCGAGCTATTGCGCGAAGCACCACGCTGGCGAGACCGAGAAGCAGTGCTGCGAGGACGAGGTCGCGAGCGCGTCGTTCCCGAAGGATCCGCATCCGTCGGACAAACCGGATACGCGCGTCGACGTGCTCACGCGCGCCTGCTGCACCGTCCTCGCGAAGGACGCCGACAAGGCGCAGACGTTCTCGTGGCCCGAGCGCACCCAGTGCTGCGAAGCGATCGGCTGGGCCGCGGCGGGGACGTGCACGCCGTGGGGCCCGCCCGTTCCGCCGGCCATGCCCGCTCTCCTCGCCTGAACGTTCTTTCGTCGGAGCTTGCCATGATTGTCGATCTTAGAGTCCAGGCCCGTCGCCACGCGCCCTCCCTACCGGTGCTTCCACACCTCGCGGAGGCTGCGTTGGCGACGTGGCGTGGGCGCATGCTCAATGAGCACACGTCCGCGCGCGTCTTCGAAGGGCTGGCGCGCCAGCTCGAGGACGCCGGCCTCGAGCCGGAGATCGTCGCCGAGTGCCGCGGCTTCGCGGGCGAGGAGCGTCGTCACGGCGTCCTCTGCGGCGCAGTCGTCGAGGCCCTGGGCGGCGAGGCGACGTTCGAGGCGCCCCCGCTCGAAGAAGTGCCCGAGCACTCCGACGCCTCGCGCATCGAAGCGGCGCTGCGAAACCTGCTCAGCATCTCGTGCTTGAGCGAGACCGTCGCGGTTGCGCTCATCGGCGCCGAGCGGCTCGAGATGCCGGAAGGGCCGCTGCGCGAGCTGCTCACGACGATCTACGCCGACGAGGTCGGGCACGCGCGCTTCGGATGGCGCCTCGCGGGTCGGCTCGCATCGCAGCTCGATGGCGCCGCGCTCGCGCGTGTCGGCGAGTACTTGAAGGTTGCGCTCCTGCACCTCGAGCAGCACGAGCTCGCCCACCTGAACCCGGCGGCCGCGCCGCCGAAGGAAGGCGCGTGCCTCGGCCTCTGCAACGGCCGCGACGCGCGCGATCTCTTCTACTCGACCGTGATCGAGGTCATCGTCCCGGGCCTCGAGGCGCTGGGACTGCCGGCGGGGTACGCGTGGCGCGAGCGGCGCCGCGCGTTCCTCCGTCCGGCCGCGTAGAGTGCGCTGAGCCTGTCAGCCGGCGTCGGGCGCGTCGGCCGGCGCGTCGGAGGCGCTGTCCGTCTGGCCAGCGTCGATGTTCGGCGCGCACTCTGCGCGGCAGTTGCCGATGAGGCACTGGCCCAGCGAGAGCCCGAGGAGCTGGGAGTTGCCGGTCAAGCCGGCGAGCGGCGCCCCGCACGTCGTGATCGCCGTGCCGGTGAGGACGCAGCCGATGATGCCCTCGACGGCGTTGTTGCACACGCAGTCCGCGGCGCATGCGTTGAGCTCGGTGTCGCAGTTGCCCTTGATGCAGCCGAGGCAGATGCCGACGCTGCTCGCGCCGTCGGCGATCGCGGCGTCGGGCGGCGAGAGGGTCGCGATGCTCGAGTCCTCGACGCAGGCGACGCCGCTGTCCTTCACGTCGGCGCCGGTGTCCTGCGCGCCTTGATCGAGCGTCACGTCGGCCGACGTGTCCCCACCCGCGTCGACGACGGGGTTGTCCGTCGTGGTGCTGCCGCAGCCGACGGCGAACCCGCCCGCCAGCGACATCGAAATCGATCCCACCATGATCCACTGACCGACTCGTGTCATGACTGCCTCCTACCGGCTCAAGAAAATCCCGACAAACCAAGCCAAATCGCAGGGCCTTCTTACCTGATCTGCGCGGGGCGAGCCACGCCTTTCCCGCTGGCGCGGCGAACATTTGCTAGGGGTAGTGGATGCGCTGGACCTCCCTTCGCGCGCCGGCGTTCGGTTCGCTCGTGCTCGTCACGGCGCTCGGAGCAGCGTGCTCGTCGACGAAAACGACGCCGCCCGGTGTCGTCGCGCGGTTCTCGCTCGTCGCGGACATGCCGCCGTTCCTCGACGTTCCGTTCCCGTCGGACGCTTACCTCACGGGCGGAAAAATCGCGGACCCGCTCCCGGGTCTCGACAAATGGTTCACGAGCAACGCGCCCTTTTTGTCCCATGAGCTCGGCAAGGCGAACGGGTTCTCGCGGGTCGCCCTTTCCCTCTTCGTGATCGACGATCTCGCGGCGGGCTCCGACGACAACGGCGATCCGATGCCCGCGACGCTCGACGCGGCGACGCTGCCGAAGACGGAGGCGGACTGCGTCGCGGACGGGAGCGCGGTGTTCTTTCTCGACCTCGCGGCGGCCGATCCTGCCAAGACGCGCGTACCGTGCCGCGCGGCGTTCCACGACGATCGGGCGCGGGCGACGTCGCGGCCGGTGCTCGCGGTGGGTCCTGCGCGTGGAGTGCTCTTGGAGGAGGGGCACGCGTACGCGGCGGTCGTGACCAGCCGCGTGAAGGACGACAAAGGACGGAAGCTCGGCGCATCGTCGGACTTTCGCGCGGTCGCGGGCGGCGATCGGGGAACGGCGGCGCGGGGGATGTACGCCGACGCGATCGCCAAGGCGCGCGCGGCGCTCGCGGGCGCGCTCGGGGACGCGGAGATCGTCGCGATCGCGCCGTACACGACGCAGAAGATGACCGAGCCGCTCTACGCGATGCGTGACGCGCTCGAGGACGCGCCGACGCCACGCCTCGCGTGGGACGCGGCGACGGTCGCGCCGATGGGTGCGGCGCGCTTCGCGGCGAAGGGGAGCGGCGCGCTGCCGGCCGGCTTCACCGCATCCCTCGACGATTGGCTCGGCGTGGTCGCCGCGAGCGCGAAGCTCCCGGACGGTACCGACGATCCCGACGCCGAGCTCCCGGTGCGCGCGCACGACAAGATCTCGGCACTCGGCACCGCCGTCTTCGCCGCGCAGAATTACCTTCAGACCCGACCCGGCGGCTACGACACGATGGATCACGGCACGATCGCGATCGACGCGAGCGGCAAGCCCACGCTCCCCGCCGACGCGCCGACGACGAAAATCTGGGTGACGATCGCGATCCCGACGGCACCGATGCCGCCCGCCGGATATCCGGTCGTCATCGTCGGGCACGGCCTCTCGAGCTCGCGCGCGTACCTCCTCGACATGGGGAACACGTGGGCGAAGATGGGCTGGGCGGTGGCGGCGATCGACGGCGTGACCTTCGGCGCGCGCGCGCCCGAGGCCAAATTCCAGCTCGACAAAGGGACCGCGTACGCCGGGAAGAACGGCGCGGCGTACGCCGGCCCCGACGGGCTCGCCGACGACGAGAACGGCCCCGTCGACTTCTTCGGCAACCTGAAGAACATGGGGGCCCTCCGCGATCAGCTTCGCGAGCAGGGCTTCGACCTCGCGCAGCTCGTTCGGCTGCTTCGCAGCGCGCCGGACCTCTCGCCGCTCGACACCGGCGCCGGCGTCCCCAAGTTCGACGGCGACAAGATCGCCTACTTCGGCGACTCGTTCGGGGGCATCACCGGCGCGACGGCCGCCGCGATCGAGCCGCACGTGCGCGCGTGGTTCTTGAACGTCGCGGGCGGCGGGCTCTTCTCCGAGATCGCCGCGCACGGCCCCGGCATCGGCGCGCTCCTCGGCGCGGCGGCGACGTTCAACTTCCGCTTCGGCCCCGAGCGCTTCGACGAGTCGCATCCGCTCAACGTCATCGGGCAGACGATCGCCGATCCGGGAGATCCACTCGACTACGCGCCGAACCTCGTCCTTCGCCCGCACCCGCTCAAGGGCGCGCCAACGTCACCTCGCAACATCGTCGTGACCGAGGTCATTTACGACGAGCTCGTCGCGAACGAAGGCGGCGAAGCGCTCGCGCGCGCGGCGGGGATGGGGCTCGCCCTTCCGAACGTCGGCTCGAACGCCGGCATCGTCGACATCAAGACGATGGCAAACAACACGCAGCGCGTCCCGCTCCTCGACGTCGCGCCGGACGCCACGGGCATTCACGACACTCCGGTCCCCGGCGTCACCGCGGTGGTCGTCCAAGCGTCGCCCGGTCAGCACGGCTACGACGCCGTTCGCAAGCGCGGCAAGCGCGGCTACGCGGTGCCGTACGGCAGCACCGACGGCCGCCGGGATCCGTTCGCTCGCCTCTCCGACGGTTACTACGTGAGCTGCCCGTACCGAGAGCTCCAGAGCATGGCGACGCGCTTCTTCGCCGACGCGTTCGCCGGCAAGGCGCCAGTCGTCACCGGATTCAAGCCGCCGGTGCGCGACGCCGACGACGACGGCGCGGCCGACGACGTCGACTCCGACCCCAACGATCCCTCGAAAAAATAGCCGCGCGAGCGTGCGCGAGAGCAAAGTAAGAGATCCTCCTCCACGCCTTTCCGCCGGGGGGAGCCAAGCCGAGTCATCGGTGCTAGCTCTTAATCTCGGGCCGCATTTCGGCGCGGTTCGCGCTTGCTTTCGAAGGACTCGAGCGAATGCAAAAGGCGCGTGGACAGGAGATCGTGCGGCTGAGGCTTGGTGGTCCAGAGGACGATCGAGGTTCGTGGCGCTCCATCCTCACTGCGATCGCGCTGCCCACGGCGGCGGCGGCGGCGTTGCCCGGGGTCTCGCTGCCGGTACGCATCGGCATCGCCGGCACGATCGTCGCGCTCGCGCTCGCGGGATTGGCGTTTCGGCCACGCCCCAAGCGGCAGCCCAAGCGTTGGGTGACGATCGAGCCGGGGCGCGTGACGCGCCAGGACGAGCACGGCGAGATCGAGCTGGCCAGTTTCGACGCGCCGTTCGGCCTCACCGTCCTCGCCAATCAAGGTCGCACGCGCGCGCTCCTCGCGTTCACTTCGCGCGAGCGGACGAGGTACGTCCGCGTTCGCATCCGCGGGGCCGACGACGCCGCGCGCGCGCGCCAGCTCCTCGCGCGCGCCTCGACCGTGACCGAGGCCGACGTGCTCCTCGGCGCCGACGACGAAGGGGACGCTCTCTCGGCGGTCCAAGCCGCGCGCTTCGTCGAGCTCATCGCCGCGCGGGCCCCGCAGGCCCTCGAGCGCTGCTTCCTCACCGACGCGCACGGCGCCGCGGTCACGCTCGACGGCGACGCGCTGCACCTCGGCGATCGCGTCGTCGATCTCCGCACGCCGCTCGAGTGGCGCGGCTTCATGTTCCACGAGTCGATGGGCCAGATGACCACGATTTACCAGGCGACGTGGCTTCGCCAGGCCACGACCGAGGTCGTCCTCGTCTCGCCGCTGCCGAGCGAGGTGACGTCGTGGATGGTCGGCCGCGCGCCGCGACCGGTGGGCGCCATCACCGGCGACGCGCTCGTCCAGCGCGCGCTCGTGCGCGACATGCGCCTCATGCACTCGGTCCCCGACGCGCCTCCTCCGCGCGATCAGCGCGTCGCGATCGAGCGCCTCTTCATGCTCCCGCTGCGCCGCGCCCTCGACCGCGCCCCGCGCCTCGCGCGTACCAGCGTCCCGCCGCACCTGGCCGCGCCAGGCATCGGCGCGACCTAGGAGCACGCCTGCACAAGTGGTAAGCGTTGGGCCGTGAGCAGGCCTTTTTACGTCACCACGCCCATCTACTACGTCAACGACGTGCCGCACCTGGGCTCGGCGTACACGACGATCGCGGCCGACGCGCTGCGCCGCTTCCATTCGCTCCGCGGCGAGGACGCGCGCATGCTCACGGGCACCGACGAGCACGGCCTCAAAATCGAGCGCGAGGCGAAGGAGCGAGGGACGACACCGACGGCGCTCGTCGACGAGGTGAGCGCCAAGTTCCGCGCGGCGTGGCCTCTGCTCGGAATCGAGGCCGACGATTTCGTCCGCACGACCGAGGCGCGCCACAAGGCCTTCGTGCAGGAGCTCTGGACGACGATCGAGAAGAAGGGCGACCTCTACGAAGGCGAATACGAGGACTGGTACTGCGTCGGCTGCGAGTCGTTCAAGACGGAGAAAGAGCTCCTGCCTGGCAACATCTGCCCGCTCCATCCGAACAAGGGCGCCGTCGATCGCCTCAAAGAAAAGACCTACTTCTTCCGCCTCTCGAAGTACGAAAAGCCCCTGCTCGAGCTCTACGCGCGCCGCCCTTCGTTCGTCGAGCCGGCGACACGACGCAATGAGGTCATCAGCTTCGTCGAGGGCGGGCTGCGCGATCTGAGCGTGTCGCGCACGAGCTTCTCGTGGGGCATCCCCGTTCCGAACCGTCCCGAGCACATCATGTTCGTATGGTTCGACGCGCTCGCGAATTACCGCAGCATCCTCGGCAACGGCGAGCTCACGCGTTATTGGCCGCCCAAGGGGCGCGCGGTGCACCTCGTCGGCAAGGACATCCTCCGGCAGCACGCCATTTACTGGCCGGCGTTTTTGCTCGCGGCGGGCTATGGCGACGAGGGGCTGCCGACGCAGGTGTACGCGCACGGATTTCTGACCGTCGACGGGCAGAAGATGAGCAAGAGCCTGCGCAACGCGGTCGATCCGCTGCGCCTCGCGAAGGAGCTCGGCGTCGACGTCTTGCGCTACCACCTGCTCCGCGCGATCGCGTTCGGGCAGGACGGCGACTTCGAGCACGCGGCGCTGCTCGAGCGGTACAACGCGGATCTCGGCAAAAATTTAGGCAATTTGCTGTCGCGCACGCTCGGCCTCTGCACGAAGATGACGGAAGGCAAGGTCCCTGGGCGCGCCGAGCTCGGGCCGCTCGAGGCGGAGCTCGAGGCCAAGACGCGCGACAAGGCGCGTGAGGCCGCCGAGGCGTGGGAGGCGATCGCGCCGCACCGCGCGCTCGAGGCGACGTGGGAGATCTGCGCCGCCGCGAACCAGTACGTCGATCGCGCGGCGCCGTGGGCGGAGGCAAAGAAGGGAGACACGGCGCGGATCGGGACGATCCTCGGAACGCTGCTCGCCGTGCTCGAGGCGGTGAGCCGGATGATCTGGCCGGTGATGCCGACGAAGAGCGGCGAGCTACGGAAGCAGCTCGGTCTCGCGCCGCTGACGCTCGCGCAGGGGTCCGATTTTTGGCCCGCGGGCGCGACGCCGCTCGCGACGGGTCACGCGCTCGCGCCGACGGGCTCGCTTTTTCCGACGTACGACAAGGACGCCGAGAAGGCGCTTCTCGAGAAGCTTGTCCCCAAAGTCCCGACGGATCCCGCCGACCCGACCGCGACCGCGAGCACGACCACGACCACGACCGCGACCGCGACAGCGACCATTTCCTATGATCAGTTCTCGGCCGTCGATCTGCGCGTCGGGATCGTGCTCACGTGCGAGAAGGTCCCCAAGAAGGACAAGCTCCTCCGCCTCACCGTCGATGTCGGCGAGGCAGAGCCGCGTCAGATCGTCGCCGGCCTCGCGCTGACGTTCCAGCCCGAGCAGCTCGTCGGGCGGCGCGTCGTCGTCGTCGCCAACCTCGCGCCGCGCGATTTTGGCAAGGGGCTCGTCTCGCACGGCATGCTCCTCGCGACGGGACCGAGCGAGGCCCTCACGTTGGCGACAGTCCCCGACGTCGCGGCCGGCGCGCGCCTGAAGTAGCGGCGGACCTCGGCGATCACGGAGGCACGAGACGCGCGCGTACCGTGACGAGGGCGGGCACTGCGGCTGCCCATACGAGCCCGACGACGGCGAGCGAAACGAGACGATTTGGGCCCAAGGCGATCGCGCCCAAACGGGCTCCTGCGTCGTAGGCGAGCGGACCGCCGATCGCGCCGAGGATCGCCGCGAGCAGCGGACGCCTCGGAAGAGAGCGGAGGATCCCATCCTCGGCCGTCGTCGAGATGAAGTTCGGCCAGAGCGCCACGAGCCAAAGCGGAGGGAACGCCGCCCCCGAGATCCGAACGACGCCGGCGCGGAGGAGCGCCGTGTCGACCAGGAACCCCACGAGCGCGGAGACGGCGAGGACCGCGCCCTCACGAAGTCGTTCTCGTCGTCGCCCGACGTGCACCGCGAGCGAGACCGCGACGACGACAGGCCCGAGCCACACGTGACCGCGCGCCGCCCCGAGCACGCAGGCGAACCACCCGACCTGGGACCAGAGGAACAGAAGGATCGCGCGCACGCTCATCCCAGGTGCGGCGTCAGCGACGCGTAGATCCGTCCGACGAGCGGGAGGCTCTGCGCGACGCTCGACAGCAAGTCCCAGTAGTCCCTCTGCTCGACGATGAGCCCCGCCCGAGTTCGGGCGCGTGTGGCCCCGACGAAGGTCAGCGTCGGCCCGACGCGCGGCTGGTAGAGCATCTTCCAGGCGAGGAAAATCGCTCCACCTCCCGACGCGACGTCCGAGACGTCGAACGAGAGACGGCGCGCCCTCCGGAGGATGCGCCGATTCATCGCGAGAAAGGCCTCACGCCCGCGCAGGGTCTGGAGCGGATCATCGAAGACGACGTCCCTGTCGTAGATCCTGGCGAGCCTCGCGATCGCGCCTTCCCCCTCGCGCTCGAACGACACGTAGATGTCGCGGAGCGTCTCCGCGAGAGCCTGGTCTTCGTCGACGGTCATGGCGCCTCTCCTGTTCCTCGCTCCGATCGGTGACCCAGCCAAAATTTCGCCCAATCTCCGCGACTCCCGAGGAGCGCGATCAGAACGTAGATGCACGTGAACAAGTTTCCGAGCGACAGCGTGAGCACCACGAACACGAGCGCGCGTCCCACGTGACGCTCGCGGAAGAGCACCCAGCCGGAGAACAAGCCGAAGCCCACGTACAGATCGGCGAGCGTCACCCTCCCCCATGCGAGCGAAAGGAGGAGGCTGCCTTCTTGCCAGAATGCTCCTGTCACCAGCGCGTGGCCGATCAGGACGGCCATCGCCCCCGCGAAGCCCCCGGCGAGGACGATGGCCGTGCGCACCGTCATGCCGCCTTTCCGTTGGAGAGGTCGACGCTGACCCCGCTCAGCCGCGCGCACGTCGCGACGAGCTCCTCGCGCGCGGCGCGGCGCTCACGCGTCCACGGGAGCGGGTACTCGGCGACCACCCGTCGGTCGAACCAGAAATTGCCGCGGGTCCCTCGAGGGCGCGGGCTCGTCGCGAGCCATACGACGGTGTCGGCACCCTGCTCGGCGTCGCGAAGGACGCTCCGCATCGTCTGATGAAAGCGGGGAAGCGACGTCCGCACCGCCGCCGTGTCGGCCCAGCCGGGGTGCATGCTCGCGAACGTGATCGGCGCGCGCCCCGCGAGTCTGTCCGCGAGCACGTGCGCGAGGACGACCTGCGCCCGCTTCGCGTTGGCGTACGCGCGTACGCCGTCGAAGGACGCCGGGGCGACGTCGGGAAGAGAGAGATCGAGGCGCTGCGCGTAGAGACCTCCGGAGGCGACGAAGACGACGCGCGCGTCCTGCGATCGCGCGAGGCGGTCGAGAAGCAGCCCGGTGAGCGCGTAGGGGCCGAGGACGTTGGTCGCGAACGTGAGCTCCACACCGTCGGCCGTGAGCGTCTTCTCGTGCGGGAGGACGCCGGCGTTGTGGACGAGCACATCGACGCGATCCAGCGGCAGCTCCTTCGCGACGCTCCGGATCGAGTCGAGGCTCGACATGTCGACGACGGCGAGGTGCACGCGATCCTCCCCGTGCTCGCGCGCGAGCGTTTTTCGCGCGTCCTCCCCCCTCGCCCGGTCGCGGCAGAGCATCCAGACGTCGAACCGGCGCTTCGCGAGAGCGCGCGCGGTGGCGAGCCCGATCCCCGAGTTCGCGCCGGTCACGAGCGCGACGCGCCCCTCGCCGTCCTCGGGGACCTCGGCCGCGTCGAAGCCGAGTCGATTGAGCTCGAACCCCATCCGGTTGAACGAAAACGGGAGCACCCAATCGGTCACGCTACGAAGGGCGCGCACGAGGGCGGACATCGCGGTCATCGGAGCCGGGGAAGGATCGACTGGCCGCGCGCCCGCGGTTTGTCGAAGAGCATGTGGACGCACCCGAGGTACCGCTCCTCGAACCCACCTTCGCAGTAGGCCAAGTAGTAGTCCCACATTCGCATGAACGCCTCGTCGAAGCCGAGTCGCCGCACCTGATCGGCGTTCTCGTGGAAGCGCGCGCGCCAGGCGCGGAGGGTCTGCGCGTAGTGCGGCGTGATGTCCTCGAGTCCGACGAGACGGAGATCGGACGCGACCGTCGCCGCGTCGACCATCGTGGTCACCGACGGGATGCAGCTGCCCGGGAAGATGTACTGCTTGATGAAGTCGACGCTGGCGCGATGGCGCGCGTGGTTCTGATCCGCGATCGTGATGGCCTGGAGGAGCATGCGCCCGTCGGCCGCGAGCCGCTCGCTGCACGCGCGAAAGTACTCCGGCAAGAACTCGTGCCCGACGGCCTCGATCATCTCGATGGAGACGAGCTTGTCGTACTTCCCGTCGAGGTCGCGGTAGTCGCGAAGAAGCACCTCGATCCGGTCTTCGAGCCCCGCGGCTCGGACGCGTTCGATCGCCAAGCGGTGCTGCTCCGCCGAGACGGTCGTCGTCGTCACGCGGCAGCCGTATTCGCGCGCGGCGTGGATGGCGAAGGCGCCCCAGCCGGTGCCGATCTCGAGGACGTGGTCCGTCGGCGCGAGCTCCAGCCTCTGGCAAATCCGATCGAGCTTCGCGAGCTGCGCCTCTTCGAGCGTCGAGGTCTTCGACTCGAAGATCGCGCTCGAATACATCATCTGCGGATCGAGGAAGAGCGCGAACAGCTCGTTCGAGAGATCGTAGTGATGCGCGATGTTGCGCCGGCTGCCGGCCCGCGTGTTGCGACGCGTCACCATCGTGAGGACCTCGCCCGCGAGGCGCGAGAGCCGCGTGGCCCCACCCTCCATCGCACCGAGCGCGTCCAGGTTGCGGGCGAAGATCCGCGCGAGAGCGGCGAGATCGTCGCACGACCAGAGGCCCTTCATGTACCCCTCCCCGGCGCCGACACTCCCGTGAAAGAGGAGCGCGCGGTAGGCTGCCGGATCGTGCACGGTGATCGTCGCCGCGAGCGGGCCAGGCTCGCCGAAGACGAGACGCTCTCCGCCGTCCACGACGGTGAGCGAGCCCCGCGCGATCTCGCCGAAGAGCGAGAGGACGCGGCGACGGCTCACTCCGTCGAGGAGAGACAG
The DNA here is from genome assembly GCA_038231275.1 of Polyangiales bacterium. Classification (GTDB taxonomy): domain Bacteria; phylum Myxococcota_A; class Polyangia; order Polyangiales; family Polyangiaceae; genus JANYHK01. Next base: position 75,819 of record JBBRLQ010000005.1, on the reverse strand, counting down.
GGACGCCGCGCCGGCCGCGCCCGCGTAGAAGTGTCCGGAGTCGGCGACGAGCGCGCGTGATGATTCTCTCATGGCTGCCTCGGGGTCAGAGTGCGTGGATGCGGATGAAACGGGGCTCGCCGCGCCCACAGGACGAGCGCTTGCCAGTAGATCGCGACGACGACCGTGAGCGTCATCATCGGGTGCAGGAGGAGGACGCGCGCGAGCCACGGTCCCGTCATGGGGCGGCGCGAGAGCGTGAGCGTCGCCTCGAAGACGCGCGACGCGCCGCGCCCGTTCTTCATGTGGACCCAGAGCGGGCCGCGGCCACTCGCCGGTGGCAGCCCGAACCGCCAGCCGTACTCCATGTCCATCCCGAGAAATGGCGAGACGTGAAACGCCTTGGCGAAGTCGTAGCGCTTGGCGCCTCCGGTACCGCGGTTCTCCGCCTCGGGCAGCACGTACATGTGCCGCTCCTCCCACGGTGTGTTGCTCACCTCCGCGACGACCGTCTGGAGCGTCCGGCCGTCCTTCGCGAAGCAGTAGTAGAAGGACACCGGGTTGAAGCAATGCCCGAAGTAGCGCAGGTGCGTGAGGAGGCGGATCGGCCCGTCGGGACGCGCACCGGTGCGCTCGGCCACGAGATCGCGGATCGCCACGTCGAGCGGCACATCGGGATCCCCGTAGTGATCCTGGCGGCGAAACCAGGCGACGTTCGGCGTGCTCGTGCTCCAGAACCAGCGCCGCGCGAACACGTCGTCGAGCTCCGCGAGGTCCAGGTACACCATGAACATCGAGTAGGTGAATGCGCGGCGCGGCGCGATGAAGCGGGCGTGACGCACGCGGCCGAGGAAGATGGCGCTCTCCATCGCTAGAGGTCCTTTCCGAAGTGGCGTGCGACCGCGAGGCCGCTGTTTACCCCGTCCTCATGGAACCCAAAGCCCCAGTAGGCGCCGCAGAAGTGCGTACGGCGCTGTCCGCTGATCTCGCTGTGCCTCCGCTGCGCGACGACCGCGGCGGCCGAGAAGACCGGGTGGTGATACCGGATCTCGCGGAGGACGGCGCGCGGGTCGATCTGCTCGGTGCGGTTGAGCGTCACGAGGTACTCGGCCTTCGTCCGGAGCCCCTGGAGGAGGTTCATGTCGTAGGTGACGGAGACGGCGCCGGTCTTCTGCCGCGGGACGTTCGCGTTCCAGCACGCCCACGCGGGACGGCGTCGAGGCATCAGCTTCGTGTCGGTGTGGAGCACCGCGACGTTCTCCTGAAACCGGAAGCTCCCGAGGATTTCGCGCTCGAGAGCGGTCGGATCCTCCAACATCGCGAGCGCCTCGTCGGCGTGCGCGGCGATCACGACCTCGTCGAAGCGCTCCGGCTCACCACCGCGCGGCGTGACGAGGACGTGATCGCCTTCGCGGCGGATCGACGTCACCGGGGTCGAGAGGCGAATCCGATCCCGGACGCCTGCCATGAGTTTGTCGACGTACGCGCTCGAGCCGCCACGGACGACCCGCCACTCCGGCTGTCCGAAGATGTCGAGGAAGCGGTGGTTCGTGAAGAATTGGGCGAAAAAGCGCGCCGGGAACTCCCGCATCTGGAGCGGGTCTGACGACCAGATGGCCGCTCCCATCGGGTAGAGAAAGCTCTCGATGAACGCTTCCGAGTAGCGATGCTCCTCGAGATAGGGCCCGAGGAGGACGCGGTCGTCGGCGGCGAGGAGGAGCTCGCGCGAGCTCGCGTTGAAGCGAACGATGTCCGCGACCATCCGAAGGAAGCGCGGCGACACGGCGTTTCGTCTCTGCGCGAAGAGCGCGCGGTTCGAGTACTCCAGGCCGTCGTCGTCCCTGCGTACGCTGAAGCTCATGCCCGTCGGCTGCGAGGCGGCGCCGATCCGCGCGAGGAGCTTCACGAAGCTCGGGTAGCGCTCCTCGTTGAAGACGATGAAGCCCGTGTCGATGGCGTGCGTGCCGTCTTCTGCATCGACGCGGACGGTGTTGGTGTGGCCGCCGACGTAGTCGTTCTTCTCGAAAATCGTCAGGTCGTGGTCGTCCGCCAGCAGATGAGCGGCGACGTTTCCCGCGATTCCGGTGCCGACGACGGCGATCTTCAACGACGAGCCCTTCCCATGCGGGGGCGCGTGGCTCCGATCGGCATTTTCGTTGGCTGTGTACATACTCACTCATCAATGAATAGCTTTTGTCTAACTTTTGTCAAGCCTGTGTTCGTATCTTTCGTGGCCGGCCGGCACTGTTGGGGTCGAGGGTGAGCTGAGCCGTCGAGGTCGGCCGTCTAGCCGACGGGGGCGCTGGCAACTTCGGCGACGAGCGCCTCGAAGCTCTGACCGTCGAACGGCTTCTCGAGCACGGGGCGGCCGGTGCGGGTCGCGCGCTCGTGGATCTCGTCGTCGCTGGTGCCGTAGCTGCCGCCGGTCGTGAAGATGAAGCGATCGGCCTGGGCCTTCGCGCGCGCGTGGATCGCCGCGTGGATGGACGGGCCAGACTGATCCGGCATCCGCAGATCGCACACGACCGCGTCGTAGGCGTGCACCGCCAGCTGCGCGAGCGCGTCGGCGGCGGTCGAGGCGGTGTCGACCTCGTAGCGCCCCGCGAGCTGCCGAGCGAGCGCCTTGGCCAGCGCGAGCTCGTCGTCGATGATGAGCACGCGACGACGCTCGCCGGCCGCCGGGATGGGCGACGGCTTCTCGAAGGTCATGCGGCGCGGGAGCGCGACCTCGGCGTCATCCTCGCGATCGGCGCCGTCGATCGGCAGGACGACCTCGAATTTGGTCCCGCCCGCTGCCGTCGCGTCGACGCGCAGCTCGCCTCCTCCGCGACGCACGATGTCGTACGCGATGGAGAGGCCGAGCCCCGCGACCATTCGCTCCGACGCGAAGAACGGATCGAAGATCCGCGACAGCTGCTCGCGCGGGATGCTGGGTCCGCTGTCGGTGAACTCCACGACGATGGTGCCGTCGCGCGTGGAGCTCGTCACGGTGACCGCGCGCGTGACGCCCGGCGGCGAGAGCTCCACCGCCTGCGCGCCGTTGAGCAGGAGGTTCACGAACGCCTGCCCGAGGCTGGAGAAGCGCCCGGGCGCGAGCGGCAGATCGCCGAGCACGACGTCGAGTCGCGCGCGCCGGCGCACCTCCGCCGAGGTCAGCGTCACCGCGTTCTCGAGCATGCGGTTGACGTCAACCGGCGTCGCCGCGGCGCCGTCGGGGATGCGTGTAAAGAGCTTGAGCTCCCCGACGATGTGCGCGATGCGGTGCGCGGCGTCGCCGATCTCGCGCGAGAGCTCGGCGACGCGCTCGGGATCGGTCTGGCGCGGGAGCTGCCCGGCGGCCAGCCCGATGAAGGCGACGGGGTTGTTGATCTCGTGGGCGATGCCGGCGGCGAGCGCGCCCAACGATGCGAGGCGATCGGTCTGGATGAGCCGACGCCGCGACTCGATCTCGGTCGTCACGTCGTACGCGATGATTTGCACCGCGCGTACGCTCCCGTCGGCGTCGTACACGGGGTAGACGTACTCGCGGAGCGTGAGCGGGCGGCCGTCCTTGTGGCGGTAGTGGCGATCCGCCCAGTCGACCTTCTCCCCGCACGCCGCGCGCCGTCGCGTCTTCGCCGCCGCCTCTCGATCGGTGGGATCCAACATTCCGTCGAGGCCAGGGAGGCCCGCGAGCTCTCCCGCCGATGCGCCGAGAATCCGCTCCGCGGCGCCGTTCACGAACGACGTCGACCACGCGAGCGCCGGCTCTACGCGCGCGACGATGACCGGGAGGCTGTCGACCAGGACGCGCTTCTCCGCCTCGAGCTCGACGACGTGCTCGTAGTCCTGCGCCGCGTGAACGGCCGACGCGACCGTCGCGGCGACCGACTCCCAGAGCTCGCGCTCGTGCGGGGGAATCTCCCCATCGCCCCGGCCGACGACGAAGAGGGTGCCCCACGTCCTGCGCGCGTGAGACAATGGGAGGATGAGAGACCACGAGGCGCCGACGCGGAGCGCCTCGAGCTGATCGCGCCGGACCCAGCCGAGGCGGGTCACGAGGGATGCCTCGGCGCCACGGCTGGCCATGAGGCGAAGGGTCCCGGCTTCCTCGGCGCGAAGGGCCGCGATGGTGCGGATGGGCCTGTGCGCGATGCACACGTCCAGCGCGCGTTCGACGGCGGTGTGGACGCGCAGATCGCTCCCGAGCGACTCGCCCAACGTTCGGAGGAACGTGAGGTGCTCGAGGCGGCGCGACATCGCGGCCTCCACGGCGCGGCGCTCGCGCGCGTCCCGCAGGTGAACGTGGTACGCGGCCTCGGTCTCGCCGACCACCGCGCCCACCGTCGCGTCGACGACGAGCTCGGTCTCTCCCGCGCCGATGGCGAGCCCGCCCGCGAAGCCCGACGCGCCGACCGCCAGGGCCTCTTGGACGCGCGCGCCCCCCTCGCTTCCGAGCACTTCGCGAAGCGTCCTCGCCACGACGTCCGCGCGCTTCTTTCGGAGGAGCCGCAGCGCCGCCGCGTTGCATTCGCGCACCACGAAGCTCCCGTCGAGCGCGAGCATCCCGTCGGGCGACGCCTCGACGAGCGCGGCGAGCACGTTCGCGCGCAAGAACGAGCGGATCCGGCCGAACGCCGGCTCGAGCACGCGTGCGACGCGCGCGAAGAGGCTGACCTTGTCCCGCCACGGCGTGCGTGCGTCACCGCTCGTGAGCGAGATGAAGATGCGGTTGCCGACCTTTCCTTGGACCGGCACCGTGACGTAGCTCCGCACGCCGGCCTGGAAGAGCGCGGTGTCGAGGGGGGAGCCCCGCGAGCCCACGTCGTCGACGACGACCGGCTCCTGCGTGCGGATCGGCTCGGTGAAGCCCTCGGCGACGCCGTCGAACGGGACGCGGATGCCGACGGGAAACGCGATGTCCTCCGGGCCGCCCGCCCTCGCGAAAACGCGGAAGCTCTTGCCGTCTTCCTCTTCGAGCGACACGACGAAGTGTTCGAGCGCGATGCTGCCGCTCAGCGCTTGGAACAGCGCGCCCAGCACCGCGTCGTCGAACCCCGACTCGCTCGCTGCGACGGCGCGCACGATCGTGTCGACGACGGCGTCGTCGCTCTCCTTGCTCTTTTTCGCGTCTTCCACTTCCCCCATCGTGTCCCCGTCACGCCTCGATGCGGCCAAGGACCAACGGTCTTGGCGGTGGCGCCGCCGGCCCCACCTCGAACGCGGCCCCGACGCGATCCGCGATCGGCGCGGCGTCGGCCGCGTGGCGCACATGCAACGTGGCGAGCGCGTCCCCCATCGCCACGCGCGCGCCCGGCTTGGCGTGCACCGAGATGCCGACCGCCGGATCGACCGCTTGATCGGCCCGCGTGCGGCCGGCCCCCATCGCCACGGCGGCGAGCCCGATCTCGAGCGCGTCGGCCCGCGTCACGAACCCGTCGCTCGGCGCCGCGATCTTCACGTCGTGCGCGGCGACGGCAAGGCGCGAAGGCTCGGCGACGACGGCCGGATCCCCGCCCTGCGCGGCGATCATCCGCTCCATCGTGCGACGCGCCGAGCCGTTCGCGATCACCTCCGCGAGCCGCGCGCGCGCCGAGGCTTCGTCCTTCGCCTTGCCGCCGAGGACCAGCATCTCCGCGCCGAGCACCATCGTGCACTCGACGAGATCGGCGGGCCCCTTGCCGTGCAAGACCTCGATCGCCTCGCGCGTCTCGAGCGCGTTGCCGACCGCCTCGCCCAGCGGCGACTCCATCGACGTGAGGACGGCGACCACCTTCTTGCCTGCGCGCGTCCCCACGCGGACGAGCGCCTGCGCGAGGGTCGTCGCGTGCTCCAGATCCTTCATGAACGCGCCGCGGCCGACCTTGACGTCGAGGACGAGGCCGTCGATGCCCTCCGCGAGCTTCTTCGACAAGATCGATGCGACGATGAGCGGCACGCACTCCACCGTCGCGGTGACGTCGCGCAGCGCGTAGATGCGCTTGTCGGCGGGCGCGACGTCCTTCGTCTGTCCAATCATGCACGTCCCGACCGAGCCGACGAGGCGCGCAAAGTCATCGGTCGACAGGTCGGTGCGAAATCCAGGGATCGCCTCGAGCTTGTCGAGGGTCCCGCCGGTGTGGCCGAGGCCGCGGCCGCTGACCATCGGCACCGGTACGCCGCACGCGGCCACGAGCGGCGCGAGGCAGATCGACACCTTGTCGCCGACGCCGCCGGTGGAGTGCTTGTCGACCTTGGTTCCGGGGATGGCCGACAGATCGAGCACCTTGCCGGAGTGGAGCATCGCCTCGGTCAGCGAGACGGTCTCGGCGTCGTCGAGGCCGCGGAAGAAGATCGCCATCAGGAGCGACGCCATCTGGTAGTCCGCGAGGCCGCCGTCCATGAACGAGCCGATGAGCCCGCGGATCTCGGCGTCGGTAAGCCGCTGACCGTCTCGCTTGGAAGCGATGAGCTCGACGTTGGTCCGCATGGTCGCGCGATCGTACTCCTTCACCCGGCGACAATGAACCGCGTAGACTCGGGGCCCATGCGTGCTTCGATCCCCATCGCCGCGCTCGCGGCGCTCCTCGCGTGCTCCAAATCCGAGGGCTCCAGCCCTGCTCCTTCCGTGTCGGCGTCGGTGTCGGCGTCGGTCCCCGTGTCGGCGTCGGTGTCGGCAACGGCGTCGGCGTCGGCGTCGGCAACGGCGTCGGCCTCGGCACCTGCGCCTGCGCCGCTGGCGGATGGGGGCGGCGACGGCGGCGTCACGTGCGGAAAAAAAGGCCTTCCCGACTGCCCGATGCAGAAGTGGATGAAGGACAACACGTCGGCCGCGAGCCAGGCGGGGGACCTGCCCGCGCTCGCCAAGGCGCTCGACGCGATCGTCGGAATGGCGCCGCCGGGGTACACGAACTGGGTCTCGATCACGAAGGACGGAGCCGCGGCGGCGCGCGCGGGGAACCTCGACGCCGCGCGCGCGTCGTGCACCGAGTGCCACAAGCAGTACAAGAACAAGTACAAATCCGAGCTCCGCACGCGTCCCCTTCCCTGACGGCGCGACCCGAGTGAGACCCTCCCCCCGCGCGAAGAAGCGGCTCGGCCGACCCCTCGGGAGCTTCACGCAGCACAGGCGCCTCTCGAAGCTCCAGACCGCGCTCGAGGCGCACCCCGGCGGCGTGGAGCTCGCCGATCTCGCGGCAATGCTGCACGTCACGACGCGCTCGGTGCGCCGGTACCTCGACGAGCTCGCGAAGATCACCGAGCTCGAGTCGCTCTCGAAGGAGCCCGGCGGCGCGCACCTCTGGCGGATCAAGCCGACCGAGCGCGGCCGCTCCGTTCACCTCCGCCGAACGCAGGCCTACGCCCTCCTCGCCGCGCGCGCCGCGTTCGAGCCCCTCCGCGGGTCGGCGATCTTCGACGAGCTCGATCTCGCCCACCGCCAGATCCTCCAGCTCGCGCAGCGCCCCGCGCGCGCCGTCATGAAGGGAGAGATCGCGAGCGATCAGCGCCTCGAGGAGCGCTTCGTGTACCTGCCCCATCCGCCCCGCGCGATCGCGAAGCGTGGCGACGAGGTCGACGCGATCTTCTTGGCGGTCGCCGAGCTCTACGCGGTCCGCTTCGCGTACGAGGGCACGTCGCGCCACCTCCACCCGTACGCGATGGTGCTTCACAAAGGAGCAATCGTCCTGGTCGGCTGGGAGCTCGGCGCCGCCGAGGTGCGGAGCTTCGCGTTCGAGCGGATGACCGAAGTGACGGCTCACGAAGAGGAGCGATTCCCCCTCCCCGCCGATTTCGACGTCACGCCATTCCTGCAAGGTGCGTTCGGCGTCGCTCGGCCGGGCCCTCGCACGCGCGTCGTGGTCGAGTTCGACGCGAAGGCCGCGCATGAGGTGCAGCGCACGAAGCTCCACCCGTCTCAGAAGGTTGCCGTCGCCCCAGACGGCCGCGTCCGCCTCTCCTTGTCCCTGCCCGACACGACCGAGCTCACCCGCTGGGTGCTCGGATTCGGCGATCAGGCCCGCGTCATCGAGCCCGACACCCTCGCCGCTTCCGTCGCGGCCGCTCTCCGTCGCGCCGCGGCGCGTTATGCGACCTAAGCGAGAGTCGGCCAGAAGCGCTACGATTGCGCTGCCCGCGACGCCGTGGGAAAAGGCAGAAATCATGACCGTCCAGCAGACGCCGCCCACCACCCTCCGGGTCATCCAGGACGAGCCGATCGTCGCGAAGAAGCCGCCGGCCGATCCGGCCACGCTCGCCTACAAGGACCTGCGTTCCGGCGAGTGGTGGAAGAAGATCCCCGCGTACAAGGACGTGAGCGAAGAGCAGTTCCTCGATCACAACTGGCAGGCGAAGAACTCGATCACGAAGATCGAGAAGCTGCTTGCGACGGTGAAGGATCTCGTCCCCGCCGATTTCATCAAAGACACCGAGCTCGGCATCAAGAAATCGCCGATGAGCGTTCGCGTGAGCCCGTACCTCTGCTCGCTCATCGATTGGGAGAACCCGTACACCGATCCGCTGCGCATCCAGTTCTTCCCGCTCGCGTCGCGCCTCCTCGGCGATCACCCGAAGCTGAACCTCGACTCGCTTCACGAGCAAGAGGACGCGCCGGTGCCGGGCCTCACCCACCGCTACCCCGACAAGGCGCTCTTTCTGCCGCTCGACACGTGCCCCGTCTACTGCCGCTTCTGCACGCGCAGCTACGCGATCGGGCTCGACACCGAGGAGGTCGAGAAGGTCCACCTCCGACCCAACGACGACCGGTGGAAGCGCGCGTTCAACTACATCGCCTCGCGCCCCGAGCTCGCCGACATCGTCATCTCCGGCGGCGACGCGTACCAGCTCCGCGCGAGCCACTTGACCGAGATCGGCGAGGCGCTGCTGGCCATGCCGAACGTCCGCCGCATGCGCTTCGCCAGCAAGGGGCCCGCGGTCATGCCGCAGAAGCTCCTCACCGACGATCCGTGGGTCGACGCGCTCACCGGCATCGTCGAGAAGGGGCGCAAGATGCACAAGGAGGTCGTCCTCCACACGCACTTCAACCACCCCAATGAGATCACGAGCCACACCGAGCGCGGCCTCGACAAGCTCATGGAGCGCGGCATCACCGTGCGAAACCAGAGCGTGCTCCAGCGCGGCGTGAACGACACGCCGGAGGTGATGACGCTCCTCGTGAAGCGCCTCGGCCACGTCAACGTGCACCCGTACTACGTCTACGTGCACGATCTCGTGAAGGGCGTCGAGGATCTCCGCACCACCGTCGACACCGCGATTTACCTGGAAAAACACGTACGCGGCAGCACCGCCGGCTTCAACACGCCCACGTTCGTCGTCGACGCGCCAGGCGGCGGCGGCAAGCGCGACGCGCACTCGTACGAGTATTACAACCGCGAGACGGGCATCAGCGTCTACACGGCGCCGAGCGTGAAGCCGGGGCAGTTCTTCCTCTACTTCGATCCGCTCCACCAGCTCTCGACGGTCATTCAGCGTCGCTGGGAGGACGCGGGCGAGCAGCAGCTCATGGTCGACGAAGCGCTCAACATGGCGAAGAAGCACGTCCGCTGACGCGACCGTCGTGGGCCGCCTTGACACGGCGCCGCTTGCCCATAGCTTTCGAGGAGGATGAAAGGACCGTTCGCCATCGCCGTCGCTTCGATCGCGCTCGCTTCCGGCGTTTTCGGGTGTCAGAGCCTCGACAAGAAGACGCAGCCTCCCTTCGAGATCCTCGCGCACGTCGAGAGCGATCCGGGGCGACCGCTCGCCGGCGCGGTGCTCGTCGTCAACGGCCGCGAGCGCGGGACGACGCAGGCCGATGGGCGCGCGCGCCTCTCGTTCGTGGGAAACGAGGGCGACACGTTCGACCTCTGGGTGCGTTGCCCCGACGGCTTCAGCAGCCCGACGAAGCCGGTCCCCGCGTCGCTCCGCCGGATCTCCGATCCCTCGCGCCTACCGCAATACGACGCCGTTTGCCCGCCGAACCAGCGCGCGGTCGTCGTCGCGATCCGCGCGGAGAACGGCGCGAACCTCCCGGTGATGTACTTGAACAAGGAGGTCGCGCGCACCGACGCATCGGGCGCCGCGCACTTCTTCTTGCCCGCCAAGCCCGGTGATTCGTTCGAGCTCATGCTCGCGACAGGCGAGCGCGGCAACGAGAAGCTCCGCCCGCAGAACCCCACCGCGCCCTTCGTCGTGCGCGCGCAAGACGAGGTGTTCCTCTTCGATCAGCGCTTCACGCGCGACAAAGATCCCGTGAAGTACGTCGCCGGTCCGAAAAAGCCCACGCACCTCTGAAGGAGTGGAGCGAAGCGCAGCGGAGCGAAACGCTCCTAAGTGACGGCGTTTGTTCGCCCGCGCGGGGCCTGGGGGGGCGGTCCCCATTTGTGGATCGGTATGGAGCCGCTGGGGCGTAGGCGATCCGGAAGACAATGTCGGATAGTGTGCGCATTCGTTCGGTAGGTGCTCGGATTCAGCCGCCCAATACGCGCGAGGCGAGCCGAACCTCCCTGGCACGAAGCATGTAGTGATTGTTCCACACGCATCATACGGATGCAGCCCGAACGGAATTCGCTACTCTGATCCGTTGGAATCTCGGCCAATCTCGATCATGAACAAACCTGCCAACGCGCCCACCAGCGCCAAACCTCGCAATCGCCGCTCGCGACGTGTCGCGCTCGCGAGCGCTCGCGGGGCCGTGCTCGTGGAGTACGCGCTACTCCTCGTGGCGGTTGCGATCCCGACGATGATCGGCATCGGCGTCGGCGGCGTGCAGATGTACGCGAACTACCAGCGCGAGCGCGCGATGATGCTCCAGAACACGCCGTAGCGAATCACACAAGCTACCGAATCCTTTGCCTCTCGAAACCCAAGGAGAACACGACAACATGAAGATGGCTCGACCCACCCCTGCTCGTCTCCGCTCGCGCGCTCGTGGCGCCAGCATGGTCGAGTACGCTCTCCTTCTCGTCGCGATCCTCCTCCTCGCGGCCGGCGCATACAAGGCGCTCGGTCCCAAGGTCGGCGCAGCGGCGACCAGCGCCGGCGGCCAGCTCTAACACTGCTGCGTCGACTCTCGCACGCCACTCGTTCGTCCACGCGCAGGCTCTCGGTGCGGACGGGAGGCGTGTGCCCCGCGCGCGTGGGCGTCGTTCCCACCGTGCTCTCCTGAAAGCGTGATGCTGCCCTTCCTCGTTGCTGCGGTCGTCGTCGCCGGGATCGCCGCCGTAAGTGACTGGCGCACCGGGATCATCCCCGACAAGCTCACGCTTCCTGTCCTTCTCGGCGCTCCCGTCGCGTACTTGCTCCGCGGCGTCGTCACCCACGCGGGGACCGACGTTGCCGTGAGCGAAGCCGGATGGTCGCTCGCCGGCGCCATCGGGTGCGCGGCGATCCCGCTCCTCCTCTACCGGCAGAGCGCGATCGGGTTCGGGGACGTGAAGCTGTTCGCGGCGCTCGGCGCCCTGCTCCAGCCGATGATGGGGCTCGAAGCCCAGACCTACGGATTCGTCGCCGCCGCTCTCCTCGCTCCCGCGCGCCTCGCCTACGAAGGAAAGCTCCTCAAGACCCTCAAGAACACGCTGGCCCTCGCGATCAACCCCTTCATGCCCAAAGAAAAGCGCCGCACCGTCGACCAGGAGATGATGTCGTGGTTCCGTCTCGGACCCGCCATCTTCGTGGGCACCGCTCTGGCCGCGCTCATGCATTGGAGGGCGCGGTGACGTCGACGCGGCGCGGCACATGCAGCACGCGAGACGAGCGAGGCGCCGTCCTCGTGGAGTTCGTCATCGCCGCGGTGCCGCTCCTCATGATGTTCTTCTGCTTCACGCAGGTCGCCGCGCTGGCGAACGCGAAGCTCGTCCTGAAGCACGCCGCCGTCGCCGCGACGCGCGCCGCGATCGTCGTCATGCCGCCGAACCCCGGCGACAACGGCACGATGGACGACGTGAAGATCGCCGCCGGCATGGCGATGGGCACGTACCTGATCGACGGCAAGCTCGTCGCGCCCGACACGCAGTGCACGTCGCAAGCGTCGAACGACGACCCCTACGGCCTCGTCACGTGCACCGTGACCGCGACGTACATCTGCAACGTGCCGATGGGCAAGTGGTGGGTCTGCGGCGGGCCGGTGAAGGTCGTCTCCGAGCGAATGAGCCTGCCCAACCAGGGCGCGAGGTACCTGCCATGAGCTGGTTCACCCCTGCACCGCGTCCGAACGAGACGCCGAGGATGAAGGACGACCAGCGCGGCGCGGTGATGCTGATCGGCATCTTCATGGCGTGCTTCCTCATCGGCGCGCTTTGGTCGGTCGTCGGGCTCGGCGACGCGCTCGTCTACCGCGACAAGGTGCAAGAGGCCGCCGATCACACGGCGTTCTCGTCGGCGACCGTGCACGCGCGCGGCATGAATTTCATGGCGGCGCTGAACCTCGTCATGCTCGCCATCGCGGCGATCTGGGTCGTCATCGATCTCATCGACAAGGCGCTCCTCGCGATCAACCTCGCCTCCGACGCAGTCTGCGCCAGCGGCCTGCTGCTCGATCCGCTCGCGATCATCGCGTGCCCCATCGCGACCGCCTCGGGCGACATGTACGCGACGTGGCACGAGTGGGACACCGCCTACAAGGACGGGATGGAGCCGGTCCTCATCGGTCTCAGCTGGACACAAACACTCGACGCCATGGCGGCGCCCTACGGCGGTCTCGCCGCCGGCGCGATGGTGGCGAGCGACTACGGCGAGTCCGGCATCTCGCTCAGTATGTCGATGATCCCGTCGTTCGCGCTCACCGGCGGCCTCACCAACGGCAGCTACGGCTTCGGCAGCATCAGCCCCACGCCCCCCGCGAACGCCGGCGGCGGCAGCTTCAAGCTCAATGGCATCGACGCGCGCATCGGCCTCCCCGTCACCAACGAGACGATGAACAAGCTCTGCATGTACTCGGTCGATTTCGCCGCGAGCTGGGTCGAGAGCTGGCTGAAGAAGATCCCGATCATCGGTGGCGTCTTCGATTTGCCCGGCGTCAGCACCACGATCAACAGCATCCTCGCAGGCGCCGTCACGATGGGCTCCTGCAACGAGTACCTCGACTCGTTCTGGGGCCGCGACGGACCGAAGCGCCCGTACTACGGCAACGGCAGCGACTGGCACCAGGTCTTCGGTGTGGTCTTCCCCGGCACGTACAAGGACGTGTCGCAGAGCAAGATCGCGATGTCGGTCGGCCCCAAGATGGGCATGACGATGCCGCCGATCGATCCGGACGGCAGCTTCTACATCGGCCAGGCCGAGTTCTATTACGACTGCGACGCGAAGTGGACCGACGACGGCTGCAACGGCAGCTGGGGGATGACCACGATCCCGCGCGCGATGTACAGCATGCGCTGGATGGCGCGCCTGCGACGCGTCCACTACCCGAGCCTCAGCGGCATGTTCATGCAGTGGCTCGGCGGCATGCTCACGAGCGCCAACGTGCTCGGCCCCCTCAAGGGCAAGATCGCCACCTCCGGCTGGTACCAAAAGATCGGTCAGATCACGAAGGACCTCGCGACCAAATTCGGCGGAAAGGTCGGCAGCGTGATCGCCAAGAAGCTCTTCGGAGATCTGGCCAACAACGTCTCGCCAGACGGCAACATCATCGCCACCGGCAACGGAGGCGGAATCGCCGACGTCGGGCTCGGCTACCTGAAGGGGCTCATCCCCGGGATCACCAACCCTCCCGCTACAGGGATGGTGCACTGATGAGCAATCGCTTCAAGAAGAGGAGCCGTCAGCGCGGCGCTGCGCTCGTCGAGGCGGCCGTGGTCCTCCCGGTGCTCGCGATTTTTCTCGGGCTCATCATGTACGAGTACAACTCGTACAAACAGAAGATCGCGGTCCAGCAGACCTCGCGCGAGAACTCGCTCTACTTCGCGTCGCACGGCTGCCGCGGCAACAGCGGCGGCCTCGGCGGGCTGGGAGGCTACGGCCCCGCCGGCTACACGCTCGACACGAACGGGAACACCTCGTACCAGGGCGCGATCGACAAGGGGCCGCCCGGCGCCGACGCGATGAAAGGGTCCACCGATCGCTCGTTCAACATGGCGCAGTCGAGCATGCAAGCGACCGCCAGCGGCGGCGGACGCTCGCGCACCGTGAAGGGGTCGTCGCAGGCGTACTGTAACGAGCGCCCCGAGAACGGCGATCCGATCGGCGTCATGAAGTGGAGCTTCGGCTTCTTCCGCACCGGAGTCCTCTAGGAGGTCAGCCCCATGATCGGACTCGCCCTCCTCATCGCCGCAAAAAGGAAGCTGGGATCGCAGCGCGTGAAGGGCACGCTGCGTGTGTTGGCGTACGGCACCGTCGTCAGCGTCGGGCTCTTCGCGTACTCGTACCGCTCGGCGAAGGCCGACATCGGCAAGTCGTCGATGCAGGTCGGGCGCGATCTCGCGGAGGTCGCCGATCTCCTCGAGGAGACGACGCAGATCCGCCTGAACGATCAGCCCGTCTTCGTGGCGAGCGCCGTCACGAAGGAGCCGCTCGCCGCCGTCCTCGATCGCTTCGACGCGCACTGCGCCGCGAGCCCCGGCGCGCTCGGCGACGCGTGGAAGGGCCTGTCCAAGGAGGGCAAGTCTCTCGACGCGAAGACCGATGCGCGCGCGAGCGCCTTCGCGACGGCCGGCACCGTCCGTCACGACAACGGCAAGGAGGGCGTCGTCCTCTGCCTCGTGAAGGGCACCGAGACGCGCTCGACGCTGAAAGAAGCGGCGCACGAGTTCACGCGGACGCACGATCTCGGCGTCCTCGGCAAGCTACGCTACGCGTACGCGCAGACGACGCCGCAGGGCAACACGTTGGTGCTCACCGTGTGGACCGAAGATCGCTTCAACCTCGGCGCGATGTTCCCCGCCGAGGGCGAGGCGCCCGGCAAAGATCCGGAAGGCATCACGCGCCCGCCCGAGTCGAAGCGCCTCATGAGCATCGACATCGCCGGCACGCCGTTCGGCACGTTCGTCTACCGCTCGAAAGAGGAGCCCGCGCAGCTCGTCGCCTACTACGACGCCGAGATGGACGCCAAGGGCTGGGCGATCATCGATCCCGACAAAGCGTACGGCGCGCCGCAGACGGGCCGCGGGCACGCGTACATGAAGGACGGCGCGCAGTTCCTCGTCGCCGTCGGCAAGGACGACTCGGGGAGCACGATCTGTTCGATCGGCGAGCTCGCCGCGCGTCCGCGGACCCCAACCCCCTGAAATTCCTGGGCCTTCCAGGTTTCGGCAAATAGGGGTACGCTTACAGAGCACCTATGAACCGTCGTGCGCTCGTCCTTGCGCTGATCGTCGGCATGCTCGGCGTCTTCCTGCTGGTTTTGTACCAACGCAGGTTCGAAGTCGACGCGTCGGGCGGCGCCAAAATCAAGCTGCTGATGGCCGTTAAGCCCATCGAGCGCGGCAAGGTCATCACCGATGAGCTCGTCGCAACGCGCGAGGTGCCGCAGGCGTACGTCGAGGATCGCGCCATCAAAGAGGTGGAGAAGGCGAAGATCCTGGGCCTGCGCGTGGGCAACACCGTGCAGGCCAACCAGACCTTGATGTGGACCGACCTCATCACCGCGAGCGAGGATCGCCGCGATTTGTCGGACATCGTGCAGCCCGGCAACCGCGCCGTCACGATCAAGACGTCGCGCGAGGACTCGAGCGTCGCGCTCATTCGGCCGGGCAACTACGTCGACGTCATCGCCGTCATGAGCCAGAGCCAGCAGAGCGAGACGCGCGCGGCCGCGGTGCTCCTTCAGCGCGTGCTCGTGCTCGCGACCGGTCTCGACACGTCGAGCGACACGAGCCCCGCCGAGAAGAACGGCGTCGTCAGCGATCGCGACAACCTCCTCACGTTGAGCCTCACCTTGCCCGAGGCGCAGCTCCTCGCCGCGGCCCAGGAAAAAGGCCGGATCACCGTCGCGCTGCGAAACGCGGAGGATCAGCGCACGATCGATCGCATCCCCGACTACAATACGCAGCTCCTCTTCAACCGCGACGGGCGCGATCCGGTGGGGAGCCGCAACTACACCCCGCAGCGCGCGACGCGCTTGCCGGAGGGGCAGTGAGATTTTCGGCCGCGGCCGCCGCCGGCCTTGTGAGCGTCGCGGTCATGACGAGCGCGGCCATCGCAGCCGCGCAGGGCCACAAGGACAGCGAGATCAACCTCGCCGTCGGCGAGACCAAGACGCTCTCGGCGCGCGGCGTGTCGAACTTCGGCGAGGGCGACAAGTCGATCATCGAGTCGACGCTCACGACACAGGGCGACAAGATCGTCATCACCGCCAAGAAGCCCGGCAACACGACGTTCCTGATGCTCAAGCAGGACGGCTCGCAGCAGACGTTCCAGGTGAGCGTCGCGAAGCGGCCGGTCGAAGCCGTGCAGAGAGAGCTCCAGCAGCTGCTCGACAAGATGCCCGGCGTGAGCACGCGCCCCATCGGTACGCGCGTCTTCATCGAGGGCGCGGTCACGACCGACGTGGAATACCGGCGAATCCAGCAGATCGCAGGGCTCTACGAGGGGCAGGTCGAGGCGCTCGTGAGCGTCGGACGAGGCCCCGCCGACGGGAAGATCCTCATCCGGCTCGATTTTTTCTTCGTGCAATACGAGCGGAGCGCGAGCTACGCGGTGGGCCTCGCGTGGCCGGGATCGATCGGCGGCGACGCGGCGGCGGGCAGCTTCACGAACCCGGCGGGCGGCGCGCAGATCACGCAGAGCTCGTTCTCGTACGACTTCATCGCGAAGACGCCGACGGCTGCGCAGGCCTCGATCGTCAATCAGCCGCTGCCGCGCCTCGACATCGCCGCGCGCCACGGCTGGGCGAAGGTGCTCAAGCAATCGACCGTGCTCACCTCCAACGGCGCCGAGGCCACGTTCGACTCGGGCGGCGAGCAGAACTTCATCGCGGCCACCGGCCTCACGTCCAGCCTCGTCAAGGTGCAGTTCGGCACCAACGTCACCGTGCTCCCGCGCTTCGAGCAGACGAGCAAGGACGTCGAGGTGAAGCTGTCCGCCGACGTCTCCGATCTCACGCCACCGGCCGCGTCGAGCACGCTGCCGGGCCGAAGCACCAGTAAGCTCAGCACGCTCGTCACGCTGAAGCTCGGTCAAGCGCTCGTCCTCTCCGGCATCCGCACGCAGAACCAGCGCCACGACATCGTGGGCGTCCCCGGCCTCAGCCAGATCCCTGTGCTCGGCGTCCTCTTCTCCAGCAACCGCGACGATCTCACCGACGTCGAGGGCGCGGTCTTCATCATCCCGAGCGTCGTCGAGACCGTCCCCAAGTCGTCGGTCGAGATCATCAAGAACGCACTCGCGACGTTCGGCGATTACAGCGGGGAAATCGACCAGGTCAACACGTTCAACAAGACCCCGCCTTCGGCGAAGTAGCTTCAAAAACCAGGCAGATCCAGAAACCCTGTCATGCACCTCGAGGTGATGATCCAGTCCGACGCGGGCCAGCAGCGCACCGAGACGTGCCCTGCTTCGGCGCCGATCTCCATCGGGCGGCATCCCCAGTGCGTGCTGCGGCTCGACAGCGATCTCGTCTCCCGCCAGCACGCGATCGTTCACCCGACGTCGAGCTCGATGGTGGTGGAGGACGTGTCGACGAACGGCACCATCGCCGGCGATCGTGTGCTGCGGCGCGAGGCGCTCGAGGTCCCGTACGGCACGCCGATCATCCTCGGCGACTACACGCTCTTCTTCGTCCCGCAGGGGACCACTGCGGAGGCGCTCGTCCCGCCCGCGCCCGGATCCATGAAGGCGATGATGCCGACCGGAGTGCAGCAGGCCGTAGGGACGAACGGCAATGCGCCGCACGCCGCGCTACCGCGTCCGCTCCCCGCCGTGACGCGCGCGCCTCCGGTGTCGACCCACGATCTGTCGTCGATGTCGAGCGATCGCGACGCGCGCGCGAAGGACGTCGGCCTGCGACGCGACATCCACAAGGCGCTCCTCGAGCACCTCGATCTCGCCACGATCGACACGACCAAGCTCGACGATCCGTCGATGCGCCCCAAGGTCCTGAACGCGCTCCGCCGCATCGTCGGGACGATGGCCGCGCGGATCCCGAAGGAGATCGACCACGACACGCTCATCGGCGAGCTGTCCGACGAGGCGCTGGGCCTGGGGCCGCTGGAGCGCTTCCTCGCCGACACGTCGATCACCGAGATCATGGTCGTCGATCCGAACACGATCTACATCGAGCAGGGCGGCAAGATCATCCTCTCGGGCGCGCGCTTCACCGACGACGAGCGCGTGCGCGCCGTGATCGAGCGCATCGTGACGCCGCTGGGGCGCCGCATCGACGAGTCGTCGCCGCTGGTCGACGCGCGCCTAAAAGACGGCTCGCGCGTCAACGCCGTCATCAAGCCGATCGCGCTGCGCGGCTCGACGATCACGATTCGAAAGTTCGCGCGCACGCCGCTGACGGTCGAAAAGCTCATCGAGTACGGCGCCATCACCAAGCAGATGGCGCAATTTCTCCATCGCTGCGTCATCGCGAAGAAGAACATCGTCATCTCCGGCGGCACCGGCAGCGGAAAGACGACGCTCCTAAACGTGCTCTCGTCCTCCATTCCGTCCGACGAGCGCATCATCACGATCGAGGACGCCGCCGAGCTCCAGCTGAAGCAGCCGCACGTCGTGTCGATGGAAACGCGACCCGCCAACCTCGAGGGGCGCGGTGAGTACACCATCCGCGATCTCGTGAAGAACGCGCTGCGCATGCGCCCCGACCGCATCGTCGTCGGCGAGTGCCGCGGCGGTGAGGCGCTCGACATGCTCCAGGCCATGAACACCGGCCACGACGGCTCTCTGACGACGACCCACGCGAACTCGCCGATCGAAGCGATCGCGCGCCTCGAGACGCTGTGCCTCATGGCGGGGCTCGATTTGCCGGTCCGCGCGATCCGCGATCAAATCGCCTCGAGCGTCCATGTCATCGTGCAGCAGGCGCGCCTCCCCGACGGCTCGCGCAAGGTCACCGAGGTGAGCGAGATCATCGGCCTCGGCGATCACGGCGAGGTGGAGGTGCGGTCCATCTTCAAGTATGTGCGCACCGGCACCGGTCCCAAGGGCAAGGTCATCGGCGAGTACCGCGCGACCGGGTATTTGCCGTCGTTCCTCGAGACGTTCATCGTGATGGGGCTCGTGCGGAGCGGGGAGCCGTACCTGTGAATTTTCGCGACGTCGCGCCGCTGACGGAGATGACGAAGTGGGGCAGCCTCGCCGCCGTCTTCCTCGCGCTCTTCATCGCGACGTTCTCGGCGGCGCGTGATCCGGCGAGCTTCGGCTACCGGTACTGGAACCGTTACACGTCGTCGATGGAGCGAAAGCTCCGCCCGATGTTCATCTTCCTGCCCGGTCGACGCATCGCGCTCGCGCAGCTCGTCCTCGTGTTCGTGTTCCTCGTCGCGCACATCCTCATCGACATTCCGTACTGGTACCTCGGCGTCGTCGTCATCGCGGTCGTGCCCGGCGTGTACATCGAGCAGCTCCGCAAGAAGCGCGTCGAGGAGATCGAGTCGCAGCTCGACGGGTTCCTCCTCGCGCTCGCCAACGCGCTCAAATCCACGCCGAGCATCGGCGCGGCGCTCGCGTCGGTGTCGGGCGTCATCCAGCCGCCGATGCGGCAAGAGGTGGATCTGGCGCTGAAGGAGATGAAGGTCGGCAGCTCGCTCGATCAGGCGCTCCTGCACATGGCGTCGCGCGCCGGCAGCCGTCAGCTCGACTCGGCGCTGAGCTCGATCTTGATCGGACGTCAGGTCGGCGGAAATCTCCCGAAGGTGCTCGAGACGACGAGCTCGACGATGCGCGAGATGCAGCGCCTCGAGGGCGTCGTGCGCACGAAGACCGCCGAGGGGCGCTTCCAGCTGTGGGCGATCGGCGTCCTGCCGTTCGTGCTCGTCTTCATGTTGAACGCGCTCTGGCCGGGCTATTTCAAGCCGCTCGAGGGCAACATGATCGGCTACATCCTCATCGGCGTCGCCTCGACGCTGTGGGTGACGGCGATCGTGCTCGCCCGCAAGGTGCTCTCGGTGGACCTATGAGCGAGCTGAGCATCCAGACGTTGGTCCTCCGGATGGCGGTGCTCTTCACCGGCGGGCTCGCGCTCGTCATGACGGTGTACACGCTGGCGAGCGCGCCGACGCGGGTGGCGAGCCGGCTCGGTCTCCGCGGCCTCAAGCGACAGCGCGTGCTCGCGAAGAACGAGGTGTGGGCGGGGCTCGAGCCGCTCGTGCGATGGATGGGCGTGCGCCTCAGCGGCATTCCGACCGACGAGCAGCGATCGAGCATCGATCGCCTGGTCGGCCTCGCCGGCGACTACATGGGGCTCACCGCCGACGAGTTCCTCGCGCTGTCGATCTTGAGCGCGATCGCCGGCGCGGGCGCGGGCGTCGTCGCCGCGTACGTGACCGATCTCGGGCCGCTCATGTCGATCGCGCTGACCGCCCTCGGCGCCGCGCTGCCGTACCTGCAAATCAGCGGCGCAGGCACCGAGCGATTGAAATCGATCAGCCGCGGGCTGCCCTACGTGATCGATCTCATGGCGCTGGGAATGGGCGCGGGGCTCGATTTCCCGGGTGCCGTGCGTCAGGTCGTCGAGAAGAGCAGCAACCCCGACGATCCGATCGTCGAAGAGTTCACGCTGGTGCTCCAGACCTTGAACCTCGGGCAGACGCGCAAGCAAGCGCTCCTCGAGCTCGCGAAGCGCGCGCCGGTCGACTCCGTCACCGAGTTCGTCAACGCGCTCATCCAGGCCGAAGAGCGCGGCAATCCCGTCGCCGAAGTGCTCACCATCCAGGCCAACGTGTCGCGCACGCGTCGCTCGGTGCGCGCGGAAGAGGCGGCAGCGAAGGCGGGCGTGCAGATGGTCGGTCCGCTCATGCTCGTCTTCTTCTCGATCATGCTGCTCCTCCTCGGGCCTGCGCTCATGACGATCACGGGAGGCCTGTGACGCCGTGAGGATCCTCCGCTTCCAGATCCAGTACCCCACCGGGCAACAGGAGCAGATCAACATCGAGCACGAGCGCGCGCTCATCGGCAGCGGCGCGCACTGCGACATTCGCCTCCCGCTCGATCAAGCGGCGGTGGAGCACGTGCTCATCGAGGTCGGCGCCAACGGCAACGTCTTCGCGCGCGCGCTGAGCTTCGAGCCACCGCCGACGATGAACGGCATCCCGTTCACACAAGCGCCGCTCCCGGCCGAGACGCTGCTCGGCGTGGGGCAGGTGCAGATTTACGCGCAAGCGGCGGACATCGCCGGCGGCGGCATCCAGACGCAGCAGAAGAAAGCCGGCACGAGCCCGATGACGGTGATCGCCGTATTGATGATGATCCCCGCGGCCGGCTACCTCTTCTTCTTCGACCAGCCAACCGACACGGTGGTCACCAAGCCGCCGAAAGAGCCGGATTTGTGGAGCGCGCCGATCACCTCGTGCCCGCAGCCGAGCGCGGATCAGGCGTTGGCGCTCGCGCGTGAGAAGCGGCAGGTCGCCGACGCGAAGCGCGAACGGCGGCCGTTCCACGTGCAGGACGGCGTCGCAGCGGTGCCTCTCTACGAGCTGGCGGCGGTCTGTTTTCGAAGCGGAGGCGACGTCGAATCCAGCAACCAGGCGTACGCCTCGGCGAACGCGCTGCGCAAAGAGCTCACCGACGACTACCGCACGCAGCGCGTCCGCCTCGAGCACGCCCTCTCGGTGAACGACGGCAAGAGCGCGCAGCGGCAAGTCAAGATCCTGCTCGCGTTCACCGAAGGGAAGCCGGGCGACTACGTAACGTGGCTCTCGAACTGGGATCGGCGTCTCAAAGTGAAGCTCGGCAGCGGAGGGCCGCCGAAGTCGTGAGCATGCCTCGCCTCCTCTCGCGCCTCCTCCCGCTCCTCGCCTCCGCGGCGCTGACCGTCGGCTGCGCGGCCTCGCCCGGCGAGCGCGTGCAGCAGAACGTGAAGACGTTCCGCAGCGAGCAGAAGCCCGAGAAGATGGTCGCGCAGGCGCGCGCGTTCTGGAACGTCGGTGATCTCACGCGCGCCGAGGAATATTTCGCGGCGGCGATCGAGACGGGGGGCGACGAAGCCAAGATCATCCCGCTGCTCCTGGCCGTGTGCGTGCAAGACGGCCGCTACCGCGTCGCCATCAATTACGCTGAGAATCACTTGCGACGGCACCCCTCCGACGTGAGCGCGCGCTTCGTCCTCGGGACGCTGTACGCCGCGGTCGGCGACGCGCCGGGCGCCCGCGCCGAGCTCGAGAGGGTGCTCGTCGCGCGCCCGACCGAAGCCCAGGCCCACTTTGCGCTCGCGATGGTGGTCCGCGATCAAGGCGATCGCGCCGGCGCCGATGTCCATTTTCGGGAGTACCTTCGCCTCGCGCCGCAGGGCGCGCATGCGGAGGAAGCCCGCGCGTCGCTCATGCAAACCGTTCCAGCTGGCCCCCCCTCCCCCGAGAATACCGAGGCTTCGCCATGATCCCCCGCGAGGTCTTCGCCGAGACGCTTCTCCAATTTTTCGCCCCGATCCGGCCCTTTCTCGAAGATCCGATCGTCGCCGACATCATGATCAACGGCCCCGATCAGATCTTCGTGGAGCGAAGAGGAAAGCTCGAGCTCACGAACGCGCGCTTCGAGACGCGCGAGGCGCTCATCGCGGCGCTGCGCAACGCGGCGCAGTTCGTCGGCAAGCACATCGACGAAAATCGGCCGATCTTGGAAGGCCGCCTCCCCGACGGATCGCGCATCGAGGCCATCCTACCGCCCGCCGCGCCGGACGGGCCGTGCGTGTCCATTCGCCGCTTTTTCAAGGAGACGCTCACAGTCGAGCGCCTCATCGGCTTCGGCGCGATGACCGAAGAGAGCGCAATGGCGCTGCACGCGCTCGTCGCGGCCAAGATGAACATCCTCGTCGCCGGCGGCACTGGCAGCGGCAAGACGTCGATGCTGAACGCGCTCTCGTCGTACATCCCCGAAGGCGAGCGCGTCGTCGTCATCGAAGACTCGCGCGAGCTCCAGCTCCAGCGCCAGCACGTCGTCATGCTCGAGGCGCGGCCCGCGGATCCGAAGGGCAAGGGAGAGGTCACGATTCGCGATCTCTTCCGCGCGACGTTGCGCCTGCGCCCCGATCGCATCGTCGTCGGAGAAATCCGGTCCGGCGAAGCGCTGGACCTCATCCAGGCGATGACCAGCGGTCACGGCGGCTGCTTGTCCACCCTGCACGCGACCTATCCGCGCGACACGCTCACGCGCCTCGAGACGATGGCGATGATGAGCGACGTCGACATGCCGCTCGCCGCGATGCGCGTCCAGCTCGCGAGCGCCGTGAACTTGATCGTGCAGGTCTCGCGCCTCCAAGACGGGTCGCGAAAGATCACACACATCTCCGAGGTGCTCGGCTTCGACGTCGCCACGCAGAGCTACCAGATTCAGGATATTTTCCACCGCGAGTACCATGGCTTCGGCGAACGCGGTGAGGTCTTGAGCGATTTCTTGCCTACGGGGATACTGCCTCGCGCGCTTCCGCAACTGCACGAGCACGGGGTCGACATGCCGGCCGCGGTCTACGATGCAGCGAAGCGGCGCGAGCACGAATATGGCTGATCCGTCGGAGGAGCTCGTGGTGGAGGTGGAGATCGGCATCGCCGATCCGCCGTTCATCGCGATACCACGCGGCCAGGTGCTCTCACCGATGAGCGTCGGCAAGCGCGGCATGTGGCGCATCGAGGGCAGCGGCATCCTCGACGTGCACGGCTACGTGTATTTCGACGGTAAGCGGTTCTTTCTCCAGAGCGTGGATGAACGGAGTCCTGTGATCGCGCACGGGCAGCCGATCGGGCGCACGTGGACGAGCGTGTCGCCGCCCTGCAAAATCGAGATGGGCTCGGCGCGGCTTCATTTTCGAGCGACGTACACCGAAGAGCCGGATCTGGACGATCAGGCGACCGCGGTCGTGGATCGTCCGGCGCCGCAGATCGCGCGGCCGTTCAAGCCCGGCGCGTTCGCGCGGCGGCCCGAGAGCGAGTCGACGCGCGTGCAGCCGCTCGACGCGCCGTCGCCGATGAGCGCACGGGGGGGAAATCTTCCGCTTCCTCCGCTGCCCCCTCCCCCGCCGCCGGGTCCGCCGTTGGAGGAAATCCCCACGCCCGCGCATTTGCTAAGGCCACCGTTCGATCAAACGCAGCGCATGGCGAAGGGCGCGCCCGTTCCCTTGCCGCCGGAGCTCGGCGAGACGACGCGCCAGCCGGGCCTCGTGGTCCCGACGCCGTTCGGAACGCGACGCGCACCGCCGTCCGGTCCGTTGCCGGGAGCCTCGCCGGTGCGCTCGACGCAAGCGCCGACGGTGCAGACGAACCGCATACAAAACCCGCAGCTCGAGCTGATCAAGCAAAAGTGGGACGAGCTGACGGGGCCGAAGAAGATCCTCGTCGCGCTGCTGCCGGCGTTGCTCGTGTCGCTTTACTTCCTCTTCATCGCGGACGACGAGGAGGTGCCCGTGGCTACACCCGTCGCGATCGTCGATGGGGGCGCGGCTGTGCCGAGCGCGATGACGATGAACGACGCCGCGAGCGCGGTCCCATCGGCGACTGTGCCTCCGACGATCAGCCTTTCGTCGCTGCCGAGCGTTCCTCTGCCGCCCGCGTCGGTCACGGCGCTTCCGACGACGACGAACGGGACGCAGCGCACGCTGGAGCGGCAAGCGGTCGACTTCGTCGCGAATGGGCAATACGAGCGCGCGGCGCTGGCGTACGACCAGCTGGCGCTGCTGTTTCCGGATCGGCCGGCGTACCGGGAGGCCGCGAGGATTTTGCGGGGGAAGATCGACGGCGGGCAGTAGGCGAAAGAGACGACCTTCTCCGACGCCTGCACCTCCACGGCCATCCCTGACGGGGCTCATCGTCGCCGTGCGCCGCCTCGCCGAAGCGTCGGAGCGCGCGCGCGATCCCGCAGCTTCCCCGCGAGATCGAGAGGCGAGGGGAGCGGCGAGGATTTACGGGGCGGAGATCGCGGCGCGGTTTTTCCCCGACGCGACGCGACGCTCGAATGACGCCGCCGGCGGTGGCGGATCCCATCGCGACCGCGCAACGAGTCAAGCGGGTGCCCTCGCGCCTCGATCCTCACGGTCGCCGAGTCGGCCTCGCGAGAAGCCCTCAGCGCGCGAGCGCGTGATCGGGGTAACGCGTCCGCAAGCGCGATTCGACCGCGTCCGCCGCGTCCGTGCTTCCCATCGCACGCAGCGCGCGCGCTTCGAGCGACAGCTCTTCCGGGTCGAGCGCGTGGCTGTCGAGCGCCTGCGCCGCGTGGACCGCTGACAACGCCGCGCGCGCATCTCCACGAACCAGCGCCCCGCGCGCTTCGGACACGAGGAGCGACTCGCGCTCGAGCAGATCGTCCTTCTCCGCCGCGGTCCTCGCCGCCTTCGCGGTCGCGGCCTTTGCCTTCGACGCCGCCGCACCCTGCGCCGGATTCACGACCACCGCCGGCGCCGCCTTCGGCGCTGCGTTTGCGCCTGCGTTGGCGTTCCCCACCGGCGTCGCCACGGGCGCGTCGTCTTGCTCCACGGTGAGATCGTCCTGCGGCCCACCCGCACGAATCGGCTGCGCCGGCGCCGCCGGATCCCGCACCGGCCGCGGCGTCGCGAGCTGCATGTCCGCGCGCGGCTCGGTGATCTCCGGCGACATCGGACCCACGTGCATCAGCGCCATCGCGAGACCGACCGTCACCGCGCTCCCGAACAGCGCGCCGAACATCAGCAGCTTGCCCGAGCCGAACGCCGCCACGCTCCCTGCCGCGGCTCCGCCCCCGGCCGCCGCCGCCGTCGTCGCCGCCACGCCTCCCCAGATTTTCGCCTTCGCCAGCTTGGACGGTCCGTCCGCTTTCGCGGCGTCCAAAAGGGCGCGGGTGCTCGTCGAGAGATCGCTCATCGTGAGGCTCCTTCCTGGCGGGACAGCGCCGCTTCGAGCTCGGCGCGCGCCACGCGGAGGCGCGAGTAAACGGTGTTGAGGGGAATTCCGAGGCTCTGCGCGATTTCCGGTGCGGTCATTTCTTCGATCTCGTGGAGGACCAGGACGGCGCGGCGGCCGACCTCGAGGGTGCCGAGCGCGCGGTCCAGGCGCTCGAGCGCTTCGCGGCGCGCGAGGGCCTGCGTTTGCGGCGGCTCGATCGACTCGCGCTCGAGGAGCTTGCCGCTGTCGGGATCCTCAGGGTGGCGGCGCTTGTGGCGGCGCGCGTCGGACGCGACGCGGATGACGATCTGGAAGAGCCACGCGCGCGGACCGTGGCCGCGATCCTCGAACTCGACGAACCGGCGGTGCGCGATGACGAAGACCTCTTGTGTCTTGTCGTCGACGTCGCCGAGCTCGACGCCGAGGCGCCGCAAATTTCGCCACACGAAGTCGACGTGGGCCTCGTACATCGAGCGGAAGATCGACTCGCGCGACGCGGCGTTCGGCGCCACGGCGGGAACCGACGTAATCGACGTGCGCTCGACAGCGCCGGTATCTTCGATCACCGCACCCTCCACGAAACTGCGAGCTCGAGGCGCGCGTACACGAGCAAGGTCTGGAGCTTCACGCCGTCGGGGCTCTCGTAAAACGTATCGCGCAGAAGATTGACGCCGACGAGGCCACGCACCTCGGCGGAGAGATCGCTCGCAAGCTCGCCGCGAAGGCCCAGCGACGCGCCAGGAGCGAGCAGCGGCGTCACGTCCTTTTGCACCTGACCCGCCGTCGGGCTCCGGCCGTTGCCGCCGGAGTCGAACGCGAGAAGGCCGCTCTCGATGCCGCCGCACACGTCCATCTGGATGCCGCGACGTTCCGTGTAGTTTCCAGGCATCCGCCGGCACGCGTCGAAGCGCGCCGCGCCCCATGTCGCGCTCAGATCGGACGACGCCGCAACGTCGCGCAGCGATCGCCCAGCCGCGATCGTCGGACGAAGGAACCACCCGCCGTCGATCTCGAAGACCGTGAACACGTGACCGCCGCCGATGGCGGCGCCGCCGTCGCCGAGCAGGCCATACTGGTAGCTGGTCCCCATCCCGATCTCGAACGAGCGCCTGTCTTTCGGGTTCTTGAGGAAGAGCGCTTGCTCGGGCGCCGCCGCCGCGGGCGGCTCGGGCGACGGCCACGGCGCTCTCGTCTCGGGCTCGGGAGGAGGAGGAGGCGGAGGCGCAGCGGCGCGACGCACTTCCTCGTCGAGCACCAGCGACGCCCACACGCCGAGCGCGCGCACGACGCCGCTGCACTCGGTCGTGTCTTTGCGAATGGAGCGATGGGCGACCGCCGCGCCGACGCTGTCGGTGATCTCACCTTCGGCGACGAGCGCGGTGCGATCTCTCCTCACGCGCGCGCTCACCGTCCATGCCGCGCCCGGCGCCTGACTCGGCGCGAGCGTGCGGACGAGCACCTCCTGCGCGGCGCGTCCGTCCAGGCACGGCGCCGGCTGCTCGAGCACGATCTTGGGAGGCTCCGGCTGGTCCACGACGCTTGCTTCAACCCCCACCCGAAGAATGGCCGCGTCCTCGGGTTTCCTTCACGTCCGCGGCGAGGTCACGGCACTTCGCTGCAACCGCCGCAGCACCTCCTCACACCATAGCAGTGACGGGTGGACATGACGGGTTGGAGGACGCTCGCCGCGCGCCGGATGGCGACGTGGATCGGGCTCCGTCCATGCTCGAAAGCTGCCGTTGCATGGGCCATCTGGGCGGTCGACGATGATCCAGCGACGTCGATAGCTACGATGTAGGCTCATCAAATACGTCCGGAATTTTCAGTGTGATCGGGTTGGTCTCACCTGTGCATTCATCGTGCACGGACCGCTGAAAATGACCGTGAAACTGGATCGCAGCCGTACTGGAAAGGGGATGCTCGCGTCGCGTGCGTTCGCCCTTCTCACCGGCGCGATCGCTCTCGCGGCAGTCACGGCGGTCGCGTGCGGAGACGGAGCGGCCGACAGCCTCCTCGGCGGCAACGGCGGCGGCGGGTCGAGCGGCGCGGTCGACAGTGGAACGGTCGATCCCGGCGACGGCAGCCTCCTCGATCCCGACGGCGGCAATGCGACGGCGCTCAAGCTCGCCGAGAAGCTGTACCGCGAGCTCGAGCCGGACCTCAAGACGTCGTGCGGCGGGTCCAACTGCCACGAGGGCAGCACCTCGGCGCCGCTCTGGCTCAAGGGGCCGGACACGTACCTCTCGATCAAGACGTACGACACGTCACAGGTCGGCGACAAGAAGATCATCGTTCAGGACACGCTCCAGAGCCGCCTCTTCACGAAGGGCCAGCACACGGGCGCGGCGCTCGTCACTCCCGACGGCACCGGCAACCTCGGCGACAAGGTCAAGAAGTGGCTCGACGTCGAAGCGGCCGCGCTGAAGGGCGCGAAGCTCCCGGCGACGGCGCCGATCGCGATCGTCGGCGGCGCAGCCAACGCGATCGATCTGAGCACGGTCTCCGGCGGCATTCCCGGCGCGCAGATCACGTTCAACGCGACCATCTCCGGCAAGATCCTCGCGCTCAGCTCGGTGAAGCTGGTCGGGCCCGCGGCGGGCGGCATCCACATCACGCACCCGATCTTCGTGCAGGTCCCCGCCGACGCCACGGCGAAGGCGGTCGAGGATCCGGCCGACAACGGCTCGAACGTCGACGACACCGCTGGCGCAGGCAAGTCGATCGCCGTCGGCCCCGGCACGTTCATCCTCACCGGCTTCAACTGGCAGGCGACCGACAAGCTCCAGATCGAGTTCGCCAAGATCGGCGCGGGCACCGTCGCGGGCGGCGACGCGGGCGCGGGCGGCGGCGGCTGCAAGAACGTGTCGGGCTTCCAGGCGATCGCCGACGTGTTCCGCGGCGGCCAGGTGAACGGCAACGCGCTCACGCCGAACTGCACGGCCGGCTGCCACAAGGCCGGCGGCGGCGGCGACGGCGCGCTCGACTTGAACGATCTCGTGGGGGGCTCCCCCAACTACGCCTCGGCGTGCGCCCAGGCGCTTACGAAGGTGAACCTTACCGACAAGACCAAGAGCGCCATCATCCTGCACCCGACGGGGCAGAGCGGAAACCACGGCGGCGGCACCGTCAGCGACGTGGGTGGCTACACCGCGCAGATCAACAGCTGGCTCGCCGGCGAATGAAAGAGACAATGGCCATGGAACGGCACGCGGAACAGAAAGGCAGGCACACGATGCGACGAAGCATTCTGCGACTCAGCGCGAAGCTCGCCGCGCTCGGCATCGCGGCATCGCTGATGGCGTGCGGCTCGGGGTCCGACGACCCGAACGCGCTCGGCAACGGCGGCACCTCCGGTGACCCGGGCTCCAGTGGTGGCGCAGGCGGCGGCGGCGGCGGTGGCGGCGCTTCTGGCGGGCCCGTCGAGCAGCCCCCCGCGTACGTCGACACCCGCGTGTTCGACTACGGCGCGGCGATGCGCAGCGCGAGCCTCAAGCTCACGGGCGAGCTCCCGACGCTCGCGGACGTGAAGACGCTCGACGGCAAGGCGCAGGCCGACCAGAAGGTCACCTACGAGGCGTACATCGACAAGATCCTCACGAGCGACCCGCGCTTCGCGACGCGCATGATCCAGTGGTTCCGCGACACGTTCCGCACCGGCCCGATGGGCGGCAACGCGAGGCAAGGCGCGCCGAGCTACGACACCGCGGCGACGTTCGCGGCGATGGTCGTCATCAACGACCAGCCGTACACCGACCTCTTCACGACGGCGACGAACACCTGCCCGACGTACGCGGGCGGCACCTTCACCCCCGCGAGCTGTCCGGGCACGGCGCCCACCGCCGGCGTCCTCACCGACCCCGGCCTCATGTCGCAGTTCTACGCGAACATGGCCTTCCGCCGCGTCCGCTTCATCCAGGAGACCTTCGCCTGCACGAAGTTCCCCGCCGAGCTCGGCGCGTCGACGCCGATGGGCGCCGGCCTCTACACGAGCCCCTGGGATTTCCAGACCGTCACCGGAAAGACGAACACGCCGAACGCGAAAATCGACTTCCAGGACACGAGCTCGATCATCTGCGCCAACTGCCACACGACGATCAACCACATGGCGCCGATGTTCGCGTTCTTCGACGCGAACGGCGCGTACCAGACCGCCATCCAGGTGAAGACGCCGTCGACCGGCAACCCCACCTCGGTCCTCGGCGACTGGCTCCCCGCCGGCAAGCAGACGTTCGCGTGGCGCAACGGCGTCGCGGTGACCGACATTCCGTCGCTCGGCGCGGCGATCGCCGCCGACCCCGCCGTGGCCCACTGCGCCGTCGACCGCGTCTGGAACTGGGCGCTCTCGCGCGGCGACATCGTGAACGACCTCGCGTCGATTCCGCCTGCCGTCACCGATCCTCTCGTGAAAGACTTCACGGGCAACGGGATGAAGCTGAAGCGCGTCATCCGTAACGTGTTCACGTCCGAAGACTTCACGAAATTCTGAGAGGGAAAAGGAGACTCCAATGAAACGCATTCTTCTGACCCTCATCGCCACCGCCGGCCTCGCCGCCAGCGGGTGCTCGGCCGCCGGCAGCGGACCCAACGACAAGATCGGCAGCGCGACCGAGGCCGACACGCAGGGCTCGTCGCCGATGTACCACCACGATTTCGACCCGCCGAACCAAGTCGGCGAGTACGAGCACGCCGATCCGGGCGGCCGACCGAAGGCGTCGGATCCCACCGGCGGCGTAACGGCGGCGCGGTACCACGGCTGCACGAAGATCACGTACGCGTCGCTCGGGTCCATCCTGAACACGCGCGGCGCGAAGCTCACCGGCAACACGAACGCGCTCACGATCTACAAGTCGAGCGGCTCGTCGCTCGGCGTCGCGAACTACTCGGGCCGCGCGCCCGAGGCGCTCCTCGCGTCGACGAGCGCGCTCGCGAAGCAGTTCGACATCTTCGTGGCGGCGGCGCCCGAGGTCTTCGCCAACGCGGCGACGTCCACGGGCTGCCAGGGCGTGATCGTCGCCGACGCGAGCGGGAAGTTCACGAAGGACGGGATTTCGTGCCTCACGGGGACGCTGGCGACCGACGACCACGTCACCGTCGCGAACCAGGCCGTCGTCGACGCCGTCACGGGCGGGGCGACCCAGGCCCAGGGCGTTCAACTTGCCATCGCGGCGCTCCTCGAAGCCGCTCACACCTGCGAGTAAGGAGAATCGTCATGGCGGACCAGCGACTCAAAGATCTGCGCGGCTCGGGCCGACGAGACTTCATCCGGTGGAGCGCGGCGGCGGCGGTCGGGCTCGGCCTCGAGCGCGTGCGCTTCATCGACGCGCTCTCGGGCATCGGAGGCAGCGCGCTCGCCGATCAAGCGGCGTGCACCCTCACGAACCGCTCGATCCACATCAACGCCGGCAACGGCGCGCTCTCCTGGTACACGCTGCTCTTCCCGCACGTAGAGCAGGCCACCGGGACGCAAGCGAACTACGCGTTTTACGAGATCGGCAAGGGCAAGGCGGTCACGGGCACCGATCGCCCGTGGGTGCGCGGCACCTACTCGCCGTTCGCGACGCTCCCCGGCAACCGACAGATGACCGGCCTCATGGGCGGCAACAACGGCGGCCACACCAACACGCCCAAGCACGAGATCGCGACCGGCGTGGGCCTCCTCGCCGCGCTCGCCGCGATTCAGCAGGCGACGCCGACGCTCCTCCCCGTCATCGCCATCAACCCGACCATCTACGGCACCGCGCCCGGCGCTCCGTCGATGGCCAGCGTCGGCAGCGCGGCGGGCCTCGTCGGCCTGTTCGACAGCGTCGCGAGCAAGACGCTCCTGAGCACGCCGAGCAACGCGGCGCTGCACGAGGCGTATTACAAGGCGTTCCTCGGCCTCAACGCCGCCGCCGGCCGCCCGTCGGTCGCGAAGGGCTACGAGACCGGCAAAATCGCCGCGAACCTCCTCGGCAAGAACCTCGCGGCGCAGCTCGCCCCCACGGCGGCGGACGACGCAGCATTCGGCGTCAACGCCGGCACCTCGACGGCGCTGAAGGACCATGCGCACACGCTCATCACGGCGCTGAAGGCGTTCAAGCTCGGGTTGACGTCGATGGTCAACATGAGCCCATTTTTGGACGATCCGCACGGCGCGTTCGGCGGCGGCGATCAGATGCCGGCGGACATGGCCATGGCGCTCGGCAAGCACTTCGACGCGTTCATGACCATGGCGCTCGCGACGCCGGACCCGGGCTGCTCTTCGAAGAGCCTGGCCGACAACCTCGTCATGACGATCGGCGGAGATCTCCCGAAGGATCCGCTCGAGCGCAGCGGCTGGCCCGACAACACGAACGGCAACGCCAACTGGCTCTACGTCTACGGCGCCGGCTACCTCAAGACGGGGTGGTTCGGATCGTACGGCGCGAACAACAGCGTCAACACGTTCGACCCGCAGACCGGCAACAACGTCGCGACCAACGGCAACACCATCACGACCGCGTCGATGGGCCCCACGGCCGCCGCCGCTGCCGCGTTCGCCGTCGCGAAGGGCGATCTCCGCCGCGTGCAGGACTTCTACCGCGGTCCCGCGTTCCCCGGCCTCGTCAACGCGGTCGTGACCTGAGGCGGCACGCAGACGAAGCGACGCCCCGGCGCGACGAGCTCGCCCGGGGCGTTTCTCTTTTGTCGTACGCTTTGCGTCAGCGCACTTCGAGCGACTTGGTGCACGCGTTGGTGTCGAGCGAGCCCGCCAGCCAGCTCGCGATGCACTTGTAGCCGGGGTCGGAGGTGTCGATCATCACCTGTCCGCCCTTGTGGCCCTCGTAGAGGAGCGGCTTCTTGAGGAGGAGGAGCTTCAACGGATCGGCGCCGCCGCCCGCCATCACCTGCGTCATGACCTCTGGCTCGAGGCCGACGACGGCGAGGAAGTTCTGCCGCACCTCGTCGTCGGTGATCGCGTCCTTGCCGCTCGTGAGCGGAAAGGATCCGTTGCCCGACGCGTCGAACGCGCGGAGGCCCTGCTGGCTGAAGAGGCGAAGGCCGCGACCGAGCTGCCCGTGGCAGTCGAGCGTCGAGCAGCGCTTGCCGAGGTACGGGTCCACGCCGGTCTTGTACGAGGCGAAGTCCGGCGCCACGGTCTGCCCATTGGGGAGCGGCCCCACGTACGTCATGCGCTCGGTGTCCGGGACCGACACGCACGCGGCCGCGGCGAAGATGCCCACCACGATCGCGGCGGCGGCGACGCGGCCCTTGTCCACCGGTCTCTGCGCGAGGATCTTCATCTGGACCCCGGGAGGGTCGCGACGGGGCTCACAGGGCAATCCTGCGGCGGCGGCGCGTTGTCCTCGACCGCGACGAGCGACATGTGGCCCGGCGAATCGAAGCTCGGCGGGTCCTTGTGGCACTGGTTGCACGACGCCTCGCGCCCGATGTGGCTGTTCATCGACCGTGTCTGCTGACCTTTTCGGATCATGACGAGCACCGGGAACGCCGGATCCCAGTCCGACGTCGGGATGAAGAAGTTGCCGACGCAGTTGGTGGTCGCGTTGCGCTGCGAGCCTGTCGCGTCGACCATCTCGACGCGCACGCCCTCTTCGCCGATGGCCTTGTCGGGGCCGTGGAAGATGGTGCCGCCGATCGCGAACTGCGAGGTCGCGGGCCCGTACTGGCTGTGGCACGTCGTGCAGGGCTGGCCGGCGCGGTGGTACTCGCCGGTGGGGATGTTCGGCGCCTCGCCGCCAAGCGCCTTCACTTGGAGATCATGAACGGGATCGGCGCACGATCCGATCGCCACGGCGAACGCGATCGCGTACGCGCTCGTGGGGACCCAGAGGATGGTGCGTGCCATCACTCGAACTCCGCTTCGAAGCCGACCGTACCGTACACCGCAGAGCGGGTCGTCACGAAGAGCGAGTTGAGGAACCGCGAGTACATGAAGTCACCCGACACCAGGACCGCGAGCTGCACGGCCGCCTCTGGAGAGGTTAGCGCGATTCGCGTGCCTCCGCCCACGGTCGCGGTGATGAGCGCCGCGAGCTCACGGTCGCCGGTGCGGTACGTGGGCAGCGTGATCGCGAGCGTGCCAGGATCGACGATCGCGGTGTACGCGCGGTTGTAGAAATCGGTCCCGGTCTGCGCGTGCAGGCGAAGGTGCGGCCAGACGCGGAAGTGGCGCGAAAGGTCCATCATGTACCGCGCGTCGGTCGTGCTGGCCTTGGTCGCCCAGCTGTCGGTGTAGAGCCGCTCTTCTATGCGTAGGGTTGCGTTGCCTAAGCGCTTTACGACGCGCACGCCGAGGGCGTAGCGGTTGCGCTCCGT
Organism: Polyangiales bacterium; assembly: GCA_038231275.1. Taxonomy (GTDB): domain Bacteria; phylum Myxococcota_A; class Polyangia; order Polyangiales; family Polyangiaceae; genus JANYHK01. The sequence goes on along the minus strand of JBBRLQ010000005.1, from coordinate 41,647 downwards.
CGGGAGCTGCTCGAGCGGGCGAATCGGAAGGCGGAAGCGGTTGACGAGATCGACCGTTTCCCCACTCCTCACCCTGCCGGCGGTGACCGGATCGAACATCGGCACATAGCGGTAGGGCTTGCTCTGATCACCGCGCTCGAGCGTCAACGACGAGCTCGTGACGAGCACCGCCGTCGGAGACAAGACCCAGGTGACGCCGGCGTCGAACTGCGTGTTGTCGAGCGTCTTCGAGTAATGGTCGAACGGCGTGGGCGCGCCGGGCGTCGTCGCGCCGCCGCCGCGGCCGATGGTGTCGTGCGCGTAGTGCACGCCGAGTCGCGGGGTGATGAGCTTCTCGCGGAAATCGCCGGTGACCGCCGCGCTCACGCCGCGCGACACGTAGTCGGGCTCGATCGAGATGTCCCCGCCGACGGTGACGCCGAACTGGCCGGGTTTGTACCCGCCGCCGAGCGTCGCCGCGTTGCGCTTCTCTTTGAAGCGATGCGAGGCCTCCGAGACGATGTCGGGCGATGCGGCGGTGATCACGTCGAGCAGGTAGCTGGCGCCGATGTTCCAGCCGGCGGTCGGCGAGACGACCGACGCGATGAGCTCGGGCGAGAAGACGTAGACGTGGTTCGTGTCGGCGTAGGCGCTCGTCTCGATCGCCGCCTTCACCACGACGCTCTTGCCGCTCTTCTCGACGCACTTCTTGATCTCTTCGTCGTTCTTCGCCTTGAGGAGGCAGTCGAGCTGGCCCTTCGTGATCGCGCCCGGCTGCGGCTGGAGGCCGAGGCGGACGGTGAGGAGCTCGCCCTCCTTCACGTCGTAGTCGTCCTGCATCGCGCCGGGAACGCCGGCGGCGAGGCCGTTGGACGCGACGTGGTGCTTGCCCGGATCGATCGAGAACTTCTTGGTGAGCGCGTCGAGGGGCACGTTGCGATCGTCGAACTTCACCTCGGCGATCGTGACGTTCGCGGGGACGGCGAAGGTCACGTGCGGCATCTTCTTGATGAGGTCCTCGACGCGCGGGCGCGCGAAGCGAATGAGCTCGGCGTCGCGCGTCTTGATGCCGAGCTCGAGGGCCTTCTGCGCGTCCTTGAGCGCGTCGAGGTACCTGCCGACCTTCTCTTCGCAGCGCGAGATGACGAGGCGCGTGCGTGGGCGATCTTCGCGCTCGAGCGAGCCGCGGTTCTTCTCGACGCACTCCTCGAACTGCCCGGCGCCGAGCGCCTTCACGGCGGCGGTCGCGAGATCGAAGGCCTCGCGGCTCTTCCACCCGGGCGGAAGCGTGCTGCCCGCGGCGGGCGCGGCGGGCGCGGCCGGAGGCTCGGGGACGGGGGCGGGCGGTTCGTCGGCGGGCGCAGGGGCAGCAGGAGGAGGCGCGGCCTGTGAGACGGCCTCGGCCCACTGGTTCTTGATGTTCGGCGTGGTGCCGCTCGACGGGAGCTTCACGCGCGGGTCGGAGCGGAGCGCGTCGGCGAACGCGGCCTTCGCGGCCGCCTCGTCGCCCAGCTGCGAGGTGATCATGCCGAGCGCGACGAACCCCTGCGCCTTCGCCGAGTTGCCGCAGCGGCCTCCTTTGCATTTCTCGAGCGCCTCGTTGACCTTGCGCTTGGCCTCGCCGAGGTTGCCCGGGTAGTCGTCCGCCATCGCCTGGTTGATGGAGTCGAGCAGGCGCGCGTCCTCGGCCGCCGCCCACGCGCGGGGAGACGCGACGACGAAGGCGAGGCCCATGAGCAGCGCTAGAACGGCACGGAGCGTCGACGGCAAACGGCTCGTGACCCTTTCCACGTAACCCACGCGGTTACGATACAGAACTTTGCCAGCGGGTGAGCCCGATCAGTTGCAGCCACAACCCCCGCCGCCGCCACCGAGGCCGCCCGCGGCCCCTTCGGAGACGCCGCGAACGTGCTCGTCGAGCCCCGTGGTGACGTCGTCGGTGGTCATCGTCGGATGCGCGAGCATGCCGCGCTCGTAGGGGGCGACCTTCACGCACGCGGTGGTGGCGAGGGTGGATGCGACGGCGAGGAGGAGGAGCAGGCGTCCCAGCATGGCGGTGTTCTCCCGGAGGCGGTCGATGCATCAAACGCACCCACGATCGTGGCGGTGCGACGGCGCGATGTTGCCGAGGCTTGAGGATACACGAGCCTCCGCGATGGAGCCATCCGGTGGATCTTCGACGAACCACCTGGACCACGCCGTCGTCGTGCAGGCGCATTCGCAGCAAAGGTCGTTGCGCGATCGGGGGTCGGCCTTTCACAATAGGACCATGACCTCGCGACTGGAGCGGAAGTCGGTGGCGCTCGTCCTCGTGCCGCTCGTCCTGTCAGGCATCGCGCTGTTCGGCGGCTGCAACGACGATCCCACTCACTTCGGTCCCGCGGGGGGCCTCGCCGGTCGCAGTCCCGACGATCAAGCCCCGCCGACGCCGGACTCGGGCGGAAGCAGCGGGACGAGCGGTGACGGCGGCGCGTCGTCGGGATGCACGCCGGACGCCGCCGGATGCCCGAGCTTTGCGACGGACATCTATGCCGCGCTGATGGCCACGGCCGGCACGTACAAATGCGCGAACGGCACGGCCTGTCACGCGACCGGCGGCAACAGCCCGGCGGGCCTCACCGATGCGACGGCGACGTTGGCCGCGCTCAAGGCCTACAAGATCAACGGCAAGCCGTACCTCACGACCTCGTGCGATCCGACGCAAAGCGCGATCACGTGCAACCTGCTCGCGACGGGCGCGGCAGGCGCGTGCGGCAACCACATGCCCCTCGCGCCGACGCCCGACGTCTCGGCCGCCGATCTCGCGAAGATCAAGCTCTGGCTCACGTGCGGCTCACCTCCTTGAGCGGCGCTTGAGGCGCGCGTCCGAAATCACAGCGCGGTCGTGGCGGTCGCGGTAGAACCCGGGGAGTGGAACGGTTCCTCGCGAAGCTCGAGCGCAGCTACGGAAAATTCGCGATCGAGCACCTGACGCAGTTCATCGTCGGCGGGATGGCGATCGTGTTCGTGCTCTCGCGATTGAACCACGAGTACGCGTCGCTGCTCGCGCTCGATCTCCACGAGGTCGCGCGCGGTCAGGTCTGGCGCCTCGTCACCTACGCGTTCTTGCCGCGCACCGACAGCCTGCTCTTCATCATCTTCTCCCTCTCGTGGGCGTGGACGATCGGGACGAGCCTCGAGAGCGAGTGGGGGCCGCTCAAGTTCAACCTCTTCTATTTTCTCGGGATGGTCGGCACGACGATCGCCGCGTGGATCACCGGACACGCCGTCGGCAACTCGTGGCTGAACATGTCGTGCCTCCTCGCGTTCGCGACGCTGTACCCGGATTTTCCCTTCAATCCGATCATCTTCGTGCCCTTCAGCATTCGCGTGAAGTGGCTGGGGATCCTGGCGGGCCTCTACGTCGTGTACACGGCGGTGCTCGGCGATTGGTTCGATCGCGCGGCGATCACGGCGGCGCTCGCCAACTATTTCCTCTTCTTCGGCGGGACCCTCGCGGGCATGGTCAAAGGGCGAAACCTCCAGGTCCGCCAGGCTGCGCGCCGCGGCGCGATGGCGGAGGTCGAGACGAAGCCGACCGGCGGCCGCACTTGCGCCGTATGCGGCCAGCTCGAAGAGGACGGCGCCGACATCCGCAAGTGCACCTGCGACAAGTGCAAGCCGTTCCGGAACTTGTGCCTCGAGCACGCCCGCAACCACTAGGAGCCCGTCCCCGAAAGGGACGGGCTCCGTCGTTTACGAGTCTTGTTGGGACCTCCGGTCCCCTCCACGCTTCGCGCGGAGTCCTCCCCCGGTCCGCTTCGCGACGTCGTGCGAGGCACGACGGAGGATCCGGAGCGACCCTACGGAACTCGCAACACGACCTTGCCGAACCCGTCGTTGCCGGCGACGTAGGCGTGGGCGGCGGCGGCTTCGGAGAGGGGGAATGTCTTGCCGACGATCGCCTTCATCGCGCCGGACGCGATGAGCGGGACGACGTTTCGCTCGAAGGTCCGCGCGGCGAGGATTTTTTCTTCGAGGGGGCGCGCGCGGAGGACGGTGCCGTGCACTTCGAGGCGACGGCGGAGGACGGTGCCGAGGTCGACGTCGGCGCGAACGCCCGCGAGGAGGCCGACGAGGACGAGGCGGCCGCGGGGCGCGAGGCAGGCGATGTCCTCTTCCACGTAGGCGCCGCCGACGAGCTCGAGGACGACGTCCACGCCAGTGTCGCCGGTGAGCTTTCGTACGGCGTCGGCGAATTTTCCGTCCTTGCCGACGGTGACGCCGTGGCGCATTCCGAGCGGCGTGGCGAGGGCGAGCTTGTCGGCGGTGCGCGAGGTGCCGATCGCGGTCGCGCCGATCGCGCGCGCGATTTGCACCGCGGCGGTCCCCACGCCGCTGCCCACCGCGGTCACGAGGACCGTCTCTCCGGCGGCCAGGCGCGCCTGCGTGACCATCGCGTCGTATGCGGTGATGAACGCCTCGGGGATCGCGGCGGCGTCGGTGAAGGAGAGGCCGTCCGGAATCTTCGCGAGCGTCCGCTCGTGGGCCGTCACGTGCTCGGCGTACGCGCCGCCGCCGACGAGACCGAAGACGCGATCGCCCACGCGGAGGCGCGTGACACCGTCGCCGAGCGCGTCGACGACGCCCGCGAGCTCGAGGCCCGGGATGTCCTGCGGCGCGTCGGGCGGCGCGGGGTAGACGCCCATGCGCTGGAGGAGATCGGCGCGATTGATCGCGCTCGCGTGGACGCGCACGCGCACCTCGCCCCTGCTCGGCGTAGGCGTCGGAACCTCGCGAAGGACGAGCTGCTCGGGGCCTCCGGCCGCGGCGATGACGATCGCTTTCATACGCGCGAGGGTACCACTAGAGTCCGGCACCGATGTCCGCCACGACCTTCGTTCGTCCCATCGTCCGCGCGTTCGCCGAGCGCTTCGCCGAGAACGCCGCGCGTCACGTCCGCGCCGGCGGGCACGCCGTAATCCTCGACGCGCACGAGCGAGCCACGCTCGTCTTTTCTCGGCCGAAGAGGGGAGACGTGAACGATCTCGGCCTCTGGTCGGTGCTCGATCTCGGCAAGCAGCGCTGGGGCGTCGCGCAAAAGGGCGCCCTCCGAGGTCTCGCGTTTTTGCGGATCCCCGACGACTCGACCGACATCGTGCGCCGCCGCGCCGAGCGCGACTCGATCTTTCCCGGTGCGACGCGGACCCTCGCGCTCGATTGCCTCGCGTGCGGCGCGTGCTGCAAGGACAACGAGGTCGTCCTGCTCGAAAAGGACGTGGCGCGCTTCCGCCGCGCCGGGCTCGCGAAGCTCCTCCACGCGCCGTGGTCGCGTCGCAAGGACGGCCGCGTCGTGCTCACCCTGCGCGCGAACAAGCGCTGCCACCACCTCCACCGCGACAACACCTGCGGGATTTACGCGGACCGCCCCGGCGCGTGCCGCGATTTTCCGCCTGCGAGCGAGTGTTGCCTCTTCTCGCGCGAGGACGAGCTCGGGATCACCGACGGCGCAAAGGACGACGGTCTCTAGGCGACGAACCGCCGCGAGCTCGCCGTCACTTCTTGGGCTCGGGCTTGGGCTTGGGCGCGGGCTTGGTGTCGCCCTTGGGCTCCGGCTTCGCGGCGCCGCCCTGCTCGAGCTCGACCTGCTGGAGCGTCACCTCGAGGCGCTCCTTCGCCGCGGCCACCGTCAACGGATCGCCGAGGGCGGCGTCGACGATCGCACGTCCGTCCTTGCTCCCATACTTGAGGAGGACCTGACCGGCGCTCACCAGTGCGGCGGTCATGTCGTCTCCGTCGGCGCTGGCGCGGTACATCGCGAAGAAGCTCTTGGCCTGTGGCACCTGCCCCGGCCCGCCGAGCACGACGAGCGCCGCGGCGGCTTGCTTCACGTCCTCTTCGCTGTCGGCGGGATCGATCAGGTGATCGGCGAGCGCGGGCGCCGCGGTCTTCTCGTTCATCGCCGCCAGCGCCTGCGCCATCGGCCCGACCGGCGGCGTCCGAAGCTGGCCGTGCAGGAAGTCGTAATGCTTTTGGAGCGACTCGACCATGAAACGCGCGCCGTTGCGGCGGCTCGCGAGGGTGTCGCGCGCGGCGGCGACCAGCGGAGGAGCCGCGCGCGGGCTCTCGGCGAGATCCACGAGCGTCTTGGTCGCCGCCTCGTCGTCCAGCGTCGCGAGCTCTCGCAAGAGGAACTGGTTGCCGGTCGCCAGCTGCGCCTCGTTGCTCTCGAGGCTCTTGGCGATCTGCGCGGCGAGCGAGCCTGTGCGCGGCCCCGACGTGGGCGCGAACGCCTCTGCTTGCACCATGCACGCTTTGATCGGCTCGCCGAGATCGAGCGTGGCGCTCACGCCGCCGGACGCCGCGTCGAGGACCGTGACCTTCCCCAGCTCGTCGCACAGGACGAGCGCCCCCTTCGCCGCGTCGCCGCCGACGACGTCGTTGTCGTGCAGGTGCACCCACGCGAGGTTGCCCTTCTTGGCCTCGAAGCCCATGACGATGCGAAAATACGTGGCGAAGAAGCGATCGTCCTCGATGCCGAGCGGATCGCCGGACGAGGGGCGCGCGTAAAGGCGGATGCGATCGGTGGCGCCGGCGACGGGAGCGAGGCGCTCGCCGCCTGCCTGCATGAGGACCGGCGCGCCGGGGAGCTCGCGCACGGGGAGCGCGACGTGCGTGGCAAGGTTTCGCGACGCGTCCTTGATGTGCGCGTCGAAACGGAAGATGCCGACCTCGCCGAAATAGAGGGAGTTCCCTTCGGTCCACGCGCGGCTGGTCTTCTCGCGGAGGACGACGCGGCCGGCCTCGTCGCCGTTCGACAGATCGAGCGCGGAGACGTACTGGTTCGCCCACGGCACGAACGCGATGCGCGAGACGACGGCGGGGGCGCCCAGCAATTTGTCGGTCTCGATCTGCCGCACCACCGCGCCGTCGTGCGTGATCGCGAGGAGCACCGAGCCGTGGCCGCCCGCGCCGGACAACGTGATGACGGTCACGCCGCCGTCGTCGCCTGCACCGTGCACCGCGAGGCCACCCGTCGGGCGCGCCCAGAGCTTGGTTCCGTGGAGCGCATCGAGGGCGAAGAGCTCTCCGCCGCCGGACCCGACGACCACCGCCCCCGCGACGAGTGGACGCGAGTCGAGCGGGTGCGCGAACGTCCACTTGTTGCCGCCGGTGAGCGGGAGACCGACGAGCTTGTCGGCGTTGCCGGCGACGCCCACGACGACGTCGGCGCCGGGCGTCGGCTTGGCCCCGCCGAGACGAGTCCGCACGTTTTCCATGGAAACGCCGCGATCGTCGGACCAATCCGTGGAAAATACATGGATGCTGGTGGTCCCTCCGCCGCAGCTCGCGGCGAAGAGCGCCAGCGATGCCAGCGAGACGAGCGAGACGAACGAGGCGGCGGCAAACGGGCGGCTCACTGCGCACCTCCCGCCGTCGCGAGCACCGCTTGGTCGATCGACTGCCGCACGCGGGCCGAGCCGCCCTTTGGCCAGCGCGTCTGCACGTCCTTCAGGAATTTGTTCGACTCCTGCGTGCCGAGCTCGCGGAGCTTGCCGATGACCTTGACCTTCTCGTCGTCGCTCACCTCGGCGGTCGGTCGGAACAGAATCTGATCGAGGCCGCCGGTGACGACGTCGAACGGCAGGCGACCGAGCTTCGCGGCGAGCTGATCGCAGTCGGTCCCCGTGCAGAGCTGGCCGATCGCGGCGGCGGCTTCGGCGATCTTGTTCTCGAGCGCCATGAAGAGCTCGGGCACGGCGTCCTTGACCTTCAGCGTGCCGAGGCCCGTCGCCGCGACGCCGCGCACCATTGGATCCGCGTCGCCCAGGGCGCGACGGAGCGCTTTGGCCGCCGCGGGGCCCTTCGTCCTGATGAGCGCCTTCACAGCGGCGCGCCTTAGCGCGACGTCCCGGTGGTGCACGTACACCGCCATGCGCTCGCTCGCGACCTCGGCCTCCATGTCGCCGAGCGTGTCGAGCGCAGCCTCGGCGAGCGCCGTCGTCGTGCCGCGCTCGAGGAGATCGCCGATCGCCGGGGCGGCCGCTTGCGCCGACTTGCCGGCGAGACGCAGATCGTCGAGCGCCGCGCGGATCTGCGCTTCGTCGGACGACTTGAGCTTCTGGAGGAGGGCGGGGGTCACCGTGAACGTGCCCCCGGTCGGGAGCGCGGCCGCCTTCGGCTTCGGCTTCACCTCGGCAGCGCCCTGCGACGCCTGCGCACCCGCATGTGCGGCCGCGAGCCCCAACGCGATCCCCATCGCCCATGCAAAAACGACGCTGATCCGACGCATTCGAGTCCTCCCGCCCGCGCCCTCCATCGCTACCCGGACGGACACGGCCACCGGCGGGAGTACCACGATTGGACCGCAAATCCGAGGGCGTCGACGTCCCCCTCGTGCTAAGTCGCTTGGCGATGTCCGTGCCCCCCGAGCCGCGACGGAGCTCGAACGCCCCGCCTTTCGAGCGGACGCGGCCGTGGTATTTGATCCTGGCGCTCATCTGCGCGTGGGTCTTCGGCGCGAGCGCGGCGAGCGAGGGCTGCGCGACGGTGAACCTCTACAAGAGCGATCCGTCGGACCTCGCGCTCGAGCAAGCGAAGCAGACCGATCGCGAGGCGGTCGAGAAGATCACGCAGCAGTACGTGTCGGTGCTCGAGGCGGCCAAGACGCGCATGTTCCCGCTCGCGATCGCGTCGCTCCTCCTCGGGAGCGTGATGTGGGGGCTCGCGGCGGGCGCGATGGCCGGACGAAACGGCGCGCGCTCGGCGCTGCTACAGGTGATGGCGGTCCACGCGCTCGTGGTGGTGCTCGCGTACGCGATCACGCCCGACGTGCGCGCGGCGACGGTGGAGGCGCGCGTGGGGCTCCTTGGGCTCGTGCCCGAGCCACGGACCTCGGCGGAGCGCGATGCGCAGAAGTGGGTGCGCGGGCACCTGTGGGCGGTGCCGACCGCGTTCATGGCGCTGCAGCTCGCCGGCTACGGGCTCGTGCTGCTCGCGCTCACGCGCCGCCGAACGCGCGAGTTCTTCGAGGCCGCGAGCGCGACCCGCACGGAGACGTAATGGGCAAAATTTGGCGCCTGTCCGACGATCTCGCCAACCAGATCGCCGCGGGCGAGGTCGTGGAGCGACCGGCGAGCGTGGTGAAGGAGCTGCTCGAGAACGCCCTCGACGCCGCCGCCACGCGCGTCCGGGTCGACGTGGAGCTCGGCGGCGTCGCGCTCGTCCGAGTCGCGGACGACGGCGAGGGCATGGCCGAGGACGACGCGCGCCTCGCGGTGGAGCGCCACGCGACGAGCAAAATCCGCGAGGTCGATGACCTGATGCGGCTCGCGACCTTCGGCTTCCGCGGCGAGGCGCTGCCAAGCATCGCGTCGGTGTCGCGCCTCACGCTGACGACGCGCGCGCGCGGCACGAGCGAAGGGATCGAGGTGTCACTCGACGGCGGCGGCGCGCCGAACGTCCGGCCCGCGGGCTGCGCGGAGGGCACGATCGTGGAGGTGAAGGATCTCTTCTTCAACGTCCCCGCGCGCAAGAAATTCCTCAAGTCGACGGCGACCGAGAGCGCGCACGTCGGGGAGGTCGTCATGCTCGCCGCGCTCGGGCGCCCCGACGTGACGTTCACACTGGCGCGCGACGGCAAGGTGTCGCGCGAGCATCTTCGTGTCGCGACGCGCGATGAGCGGGTGCGTCAGATCTTCCCGGGCGAGGCGCTTCAAGCGTGCCGCGGCGAGCGCGGGCCGATGCGAATCGAGGCCTTTCTCTCGGCTCCCGAGCGCGCGCGCGCTGGCGCCGTAGCGCTTCACGTCTTCGTGAACGGCAGACCGGTCGAGAACCGACAGCTCGCGCGCGCCGTCGCGCAGGCCTACGGCTCGGTGCTCGAGCCGGGTCGCTACCCGGTCGGCGCGGTTTACCTCGAGCTCCCATCGCAGGAAGTGGACGTGAACGTCCATCCGCAAAAATCCGAGGTCCGCTTCCAGGACGCGCGCGCGGTTCACGACGCCGTGACGCGCGAGCTCTACACCGCGCTCTCCAAGGCGTTTGCCCTCCCGGCGTTCGGTCCGCCCTCGCGCCCGTGGGACCGCCAGCAAGCGCTCTCCTCCCCGCGCGGCGCCGATGGCTACTCGAACGCGACCTCGAACGCGACCTCGACCGAAACCTGGAACGCGACCTCGACTTCGACTTCGACTTCGACTTCGACCGACTCGCCCTACGCGTCCTCATCTTCCCTCCCGTCGACCCTCTTCGACGGCGTCGGATTCTACCGCCGCCTCACCTTCCTCGCCCAGTCGCGCGGGACGTTCCTCGTCTGCGAAGGCGACGACGGCATTTACATCCTCGATCAACACGCGGCCGCCGAGCGCGTGACGTTCGAGCGGTTGCGACGGGCCTTCGCGTCGCGCGGCGTCGCCATGCAGAGATTGCTCGTGCCGGAGCTCGTGGAGCTGTCGCCGGCGGAGATCGCGGCGGTCGAGGGCGCGCCCGAGGAGCTCGCAGCGCTCGGCATCGAAGCGCGCGCTGCCGGGCCGTCGAGCGTCGCCGTGCACGGCGTGCCGCAGCTGCTCCATCGCGCCAGTCCTGCGCGCCTGCTGCGCGACGTCGTCGCCGAGGTCACCCGCGCCGCCGGTCGGCCGTTCGGTGGCGCGATGGATCTCGTGCTCGCGACGATGGCATGCCACGGCTCGGTCCGCGCCGGTGACGCGGTCTCGCCCGACGAGGCGCGGGCCCTCCTCGCGGCGCTCGACGACGTGGATTTCTCGGGGCACTGCCCGCACGGGCGGCCCGTCGTGACGCGGCTCTCGTTCGGCGAGCTGGAGCAACGGGTTGGGCGAAGCTGAGCGACTGGAGCGCGCGCTCGCCCTCGCCGGCGAGAGCCCGACGCGGATCGTCGCCGTCGTCGGTCCGACCGCGAGCGGCAAGACGGCGCTCGCGGTCGGCCTCGCCGAGCGCCTCGGGGCCGAGATCGTCAGCGTCGACAGCGTGCAGATTTACCGTGGGTTCGACATCGGCGCGGGCAAGCCCTCCGAAGGCGAGCTCGCGCGCGCCCCGCACCACCTCGTGGGCGTCGTGGATCCGCTCGACGCGATCGACGCGGCGCGCTTTGCGGCCCTCGCCAACGCCGCCATCGCCGACATCCAGGCGCGAGGCCGCCGCGTGGTCGTGTGCGGCGGCTCGTTCTTGTGGGCGAAGGCGCTCTTGTACGGCCTTGCAGAGGCGCCGGCCGCAAACGCAGAAATTCGCGCGAGGCACCACGCGATCGCGGAGGCGGAGGGACGACCGGCGCTGCACCGCGCGCTCGCGCTGGTCGATCCCGAGAGTGCGACACGCCTGCACCCGAACGACGTGGTGCGCGTCAGCCGCGCGCTCGAGGTGCAGGAGCTCACCGGGACGCCGCTCAGCACCTGGCAGCGCGCGCATGCGTTCAAGGACGCGCGCTACGATGCGTCGCTCGTCGCGATTCGAATGACGCCCGACGAGCTGACCCCGAGGATCGAGCGGCGCGTCGCCGGAATGCTCGCAGCCGGTTGGCGCGACGAAGTGCGGCGCCTCCTCACGAAAGGGTATGGCGACGCCCGCGCGATGGCGGCGGTCGGCTACCGCGAGGTGCGTGCCGCGCTGGAGGGAAGACTCGCGGAAGCCGAGCTCGCCGCGACGATCGTGCGCTCTACACGCGTCTTCGCACGACGACAGCGCACGTGGCTCGGTCGCGAGCGGGTGACCTGGCTCTGAGCAAGCGTCGATTCTGCGTTCACACGAGATCGAGCGTCAGATCCACGAGCGCGCCGAACGTTACAGGACGCGGATGGAGCGGCGGCGTGATCGACGCGACCTTGCCGGAGGGCGGCAACTCCGCGCGGATCACGTCGTGGTCGCGGCTCGCCGACGGCGGCGACGTGGACTTTCGCCCGGACGGCGGGCTCTCGTAGGGCGCGGCGGTGATCTGCTTGCCCGACTCCGGCGGCGACTCGTCGACCACGCGCGTCGCCGACTCGCTGTCGATCGGGCGACGCGACGAGATCGGCGCGTCCTCTTCGATCTCGCTCGAGTGGATCTCCTCGGATGCGATCTCCTCTGCCAGCGACTGCTCCTCTTCGCTCACGAGCTGAATTTCGCCGGTTCCCACGGGAAAGCGGCCGTCACTGAGCGGCTCGGCGTCCTCCTTCGGCGTCTCGGCGGCGGCGCGCTTCGAGCGGCGCACGAGCGGGACGGCGGCCTCGAGCTGATCGGTCGACTCGGAGGCGGGGACCAGATCGTCCTCGTTCAGCTCCTCCGCCTCGGTGCTCGCGGAGACGAGGCGCGAGCGGCTCTCCAGCGCAGCAGGCGCCTGCAGCTCCGCTTCTTTCGGCTCTGGCTCTTTGTGGACCGAAGGATCGACGGTGCGTTCGAGCGCCGGCTCCTCCTGCGCGTCGGCGGGCAGCGCGTCGGCCGGGGGTCCCTCCGAGATCTGCGTGTGCTCGCCATGGAGCGCGCCCGACGACTCCGGCTCCTCCTCCGGCTCGCTGCGCGTCAGCACGCGATCGAGCAGCTTCTGGAGCTTCGCAATGCGCTCTTCGTCGCTCATGCGTCGCCTCGCGCCTGAAGCCTCGTCAACGCCTCGCCCCAGGAGACCCCTGCGTCGAGGAGCCCCTTCGCGCGAAGGACCGCGGTCGCGCTCGTGACGAGGACTCGCGCGCCGGCGGCGTCGCGCGCCAGAAAAAGCGTCGCGATCGGGCGCTCGACGAGCGAGGCCATCGCCCCCTCGACGAGCGCAGCCACCGCGTCGTCGTCTCGGATGGGCGAGCTCGCGAGCACGATCACGAGCGCGCGCCCCCATCGCTCGAGGTGGGCGACGCCGACGCCAGAGAGCGCGAGCTCCCCCGCGAGGTGCGAGAGGACCGTCTCGATCGACGCGTCACGGGTGGCCTCGAGGCCCCCAAGGCGAAGCGCCGCGCGCTGACCGCACGAGGTCCCGATGGCGCGCGCGACGCTGACGGCAGCCGCAGCGCCGGCGGTCGCCGAGATCTCTTCGACGAGGGACGCCGGCACGACCATCAGCCGATCGCCCGCGCCGCGCACGATCCCCCGCGGAAGATCGAACTCGAGCGAGCCTTCAGGATCGAACGCGCCCTGCGCCATCGTCGAAGTTTATACGAGCCTGAAAAACCCGGTGTCAAATGGGCTAAAGGTGAGGAGATGCCGCGCGTTGCGCACCTCTTCGTCGGAATCGCGCTCCTCTGTCATGCGGCGCATGCCGCCGCGGGCGTGGGCGACGACAACCTCGACGCGGACGCGAGCGCCACGACGGCGATCGACAGCGCTTCCCCAGGACCACTCCTGCGCGCGGATCTGCGGCGACCCGACGCCGCTTCGACGCCGACGCGCGCATGCTCCTTCACGCGTCCGCTGTGCGTGCGCGCCGCGCCGGGCGTGCCCACGAACGATGTGCTCTCCGCGCTGACGTCCGCGGAGCGCGCGTGGGAGACCGTGACCGGCGCGCTCGATCTGCCGCCGCCCGACGCCGATCCCGGCACCGGCGCGTACGACATCTACCTCGTGCACCGCCCCGCGCTCGCCGCGCGCACCGTGCTCTCGGAGCGCGACGTGCGCGGCACCATAGATAGGGGCAGCGCGTTCACGGTCGTCGACGCGCGCTTGGGCGGGTGTTCCCGCGATCGGGCGATCGCGCGCGAGCTCCTCCGCGCCGTGCTCGTGCGCGTGTCGCCGGCGATGGATGAAGGAGCCGCGCGCGCGCAGACGTCGGCGATGGCGGAGCTCGTCGCGCCGTGCGCGGGGATCGACGCGTCGCTCTTCCAGTCGCACCCCGAACGCGCCCTCGTCGATACCTGGCCGGAGGCATCCCCCGAGGTCGGCGCGCGCTTCGGTGACGGCGCGGGAGTGGCGTACGCGTGGCTCGACGCGACGTTCGCTTCGGAGCCCGGCGGCGTCATTCGCGCGCTGTGGGCGCTCTCGCCGAGCATCACGCCCCCCGGCGCGTTTCGGTGGAAGAACGAGCCCGACACGTTCGAGGTCCTCCGCGCGAGCTTCAAAGAGGCCGTGTCCACCGGTTCGACGATCGACGATCTGCTCCGCGAGATCGCGATCATGCGCGCGCGCCGTGGAGACACGAAGGTCGACTGGACGATCGACTGGCCTACCAAGCCGCGACGCTTGTCGTCTCCCGCCAGCGGCGTCGCGCCGACCGGCACATCCATCGTCGCCGTCCACCGCGCAGGAGCGACGCCCGGCGCGCGGCTACGAATAGAGCTTGAGTGGGAGACCCACGCGAAGATGCGATGGGCGGTCGTCAAGCTCGACGCGGCCGGACACGAGCTTGGTCACCTGCCCATCCCGACGACCGACAAGGCCACTGCGACCCAGATCAGCCTCGTCGATCTCGATCCGGTGACGACGATCCTCGTCGTCGGCACCAACTGCGGCGACGCGTCGTACTCCTTCGATCCCGACGACGCGATCTGGGAGCCCCACGGCTGGCTCCTCACCGTCGCGAGCGAGTAGCGCGTCTCAAGGTGTGTCGGGAAATCGACTTCGAAGGTCTTGGCACGACCTGACGGTCACGCAGCGGCAGCGGAACGAAAGCGGCGAGACCGCCGCCATGTTCGCCGACGAAACGCGAGCGACGCCACGACATGCGACGCTTCCGCGAGCATCGAAAAGGGCGCCGGGCTCGCCGGTTTCGTCCCGTTGCCACGGCTCTCCCGCCGCCCCGTGGCGCGTCGCCAGCGTCGATTTGCGGACAACCTCTCAGCGACGACGACGGCGGACGAGCGACGCGGCGAGGCCCACCGCAAGCCACGCGAGACCGGACCTCTCGCGCGGAGGCGGCGCGACGTTGCAGCCGCCCTTCGTGGAGCTGGGGTATTGGCTCGCCCAGATGTCGGCAGAGATCGGGAGCGTCTTTGGGGTGACCACGTCGACGCCGTCGAACGTCGCGCCGAACGTGAGGGACCTTCCGCCGAGCCCGGGCGGCGGCTGCACGACGAACGTGTAGACGCCAGGACCGCGCCGCAGGATCGCCGGCGGGATCGTCGGGACTCCGTCGAGCTTCACCACCGCTTGGAGCCGGTCGCCGAGCAGATCGGCGCGGTGCTGACCGTCGGCGGTGCGAAGCTCCACGATCGCCGTGACCGGCGTGGAGCCGTCCGCCGCGACGTAGTCGGCGCTGACGGTGAGCCAGCTCTTGTCGGCGCTCGGCAGGAACGTCTTCGGATCGTGCATGCGCTCGAGCGCATCGAGGGAGCCGAGGACGTCGAGCTCTCCCGGTCCGCCCTGATCCTGAAACGGCGCGTCGCCACGAAACGGGTGCGCGCCGGCTTGAAGCAGCGCGACGATCTTGTCCTGCGTGAGCGTCGGGTCCATCTGGAAGAGGAGCGCGACGGCGCCGGCGACGAGCGGCGCCGACATGCTGGTGCCTACCGCGACGCCGTGGTTCGCGTCGATTTGGAGGCACTTGGGATCGGGCGTGCCCCCCTTCTTGAGGGGCGGGCAGCTCGGGTTGGTGAAGACGCTCCCCGGCGTCCCGGGTAGCGCCTGCGCGCTCATCGCCGCGATCACGAGGCCGCCGGGCGAGCTGATCTCCGGCTTCGGTTGGCCCGTCACGGTGGGGCCCGCGCTCGAGAACCAGCACATTTCGCCGTCGACCAGGTTCCGCGACGGCGTGTTGAGCGGCAGGCCGCCCCTCGCGTCGAGCACCGGGACGTGCAGCGCCACCTCCGCCTTGTCTATGCTCGTCCAGTTGATCCGGTTGACGGTGCACCCCACGGCGATGATCGACGGGTGCGTCGCCGGCAGATTGATCGTGCCTTCGCGCACGCCCGCCGCGAACGACGCGGGGCTCGGTCCGCCCGGCGCCGCGTCGCCGCCGGCTTGCAAGTAGAGGTCTGCGGTCCCCTCGCCCTCGAGGACGATCTCGTACTGCCCGGCCGGCCACGCGCCTTGCCATAGGACGACCGCGCCGTGCGATCCCTTCGGCACCGGGCCGGTGCCGCCTTGCGCCGTGCTGCCGTTGACGACACCTGCGTTGTAGCCGCTGCTGTTCTTACCACCCTGACCACCGTCGCCGACCGGGCTGATCCAGCTGCCGTCGGGTCCGTCGAGGCCGACGCTGAGCGAGGCCCCTTGGCGCATCGTGATCCAGACCTGGATCGATCCGTTGGCGGCGCCGCGCGTCGCAATGGGAACGCGGAGCGTCGAGCTGCGCGCGACGTGCACGCTCTGGTGGATCGGCGTCTCGGCGATCGAGCCGCTGTTTCCCGCC
The DNA here is from genome assembly GCA_038231275.1 of Polyangiales bacterium. Taxonomy (GTDB): domain Bacteria; phylum Myxococcota_A; class Polyangia; order Polyangiales; family Polyangiaceae; genus JANYHK01. The sequence goes on along the minus strand of JBBRLQ010000005.1, from coordinate 25,434 downwards.
GCGACGACGAGCGCGTGACCGGGCTTGTCGGGACCAACGTAGCTCGCCAGCACGTTCTCCCAGAGAAACGTCCCGTCGTGTGGTCCGAAATCGCTGCCCAGCGAGAGGTTCAAGCTCACCGGCTTCTTCTCGAAGTCGGCGCGGTCGTAGATGAACTGGACAGCGCGAATGAGATCGTCGTTCTCGATGGATTCGCTCGCGTCGCGGGTGACGCGGACGAAGATGATCTTCGCGCCCGGCGCCATGCCCACGTAGGGAGAGTGCGTCTTCAGGCCGCCGTTGCCAGTCGCGATGGACGTGACGTGCGTTCCGTGGCCGATGGTGTCGGTCGGGCCGTTGATGTTGTTGAAGAGGACGTTGTCGATCTCGCCCGACGCGAGGACCGCGCCTGCGACGAGCGCGCCGTTCTGCGTGATGCCGAATTTCTGTTCGAGCTCGGGGTGATTTCCGCGCGGAGCGAGCGAGAGATCGAGCATCCACGCAACGCGCGTGTGGCCGGTCTCGTCGATGAAGTCGGGGTGGGTGATGTCGAGCCCGGTGTCGGCGACGCCCACGAGGACGCCGGTCCCATTGACGTTCTTGAGGAAGCGCCCGATGTCGGCCTGGACCCACTTTCCCGCGTTGTCGAGGAGCGGGTGAAGCGGCGGCGCGATCTCGACATGCACTCCGGGGTGCGCGTCCGAAAAGGAGAGGAGGTCCTGGCGAGAGCCGCGCAGGCGCGCGATCCCCGGCACGACCGGGGTGAGGCCGAGATCTTCGGCGCGCTGCCCAGCCGGGAGGGCGACGAGCGCGCCGAGCTGGCCGCTCACCGGCGCGAAGATCCGCTCGGCGCTCGGTCCGAGCACGCGCACGACGCTCGCCGCATGAGGCGGTCCGCCGGCCAACGCATCGCTGCAGGGCAGCAGCGACAACAAAGAGCCCGATACGAAGAGCGCGACGGCCCGCGAGGACATTGGTGATGAGCCTACCATTCCGAGCCGCGCGTGCGAGGACGGTACGCCCGTCGGCGGACGCAGAGCTCGTCAGAACGTGCCGCGGAGCACCATGTGCGGACCGCCGGGGCCACCGGTCACGGCCACCGCCACCGGCGTCGACGGCGCCGTCAGGTAAAGGACGGCGCCTCCCGCGACCAGCACACCGCCCACGAGGAACGACACCGTGGAGATCCGTGCGGCGCTCAAGTAATCGTCGCGCAGCACCACCCCGGCCGCGTCGCAGCGGTCGCCCACCCGACAGTGTCCGTTGTTCGAATCATCGAGCTTCGACTTCGCGCGGATGCCGAAGAACGTGCCGACCCCGATGCCGACCACCCCGACGCCACCGACCACGAGTCCGAGGACCCGCTGGAATTTTCCGGGATCTCCTGCGACAGGCTCCTCCTCGGAGACGGCCGCGTCCTCCTCGCGCGCGGAGCCGGACGGGCGCGCCAGATGCTCAAGGGTCGTTTGCCCGATCACCTCGTCGGGAATGGTGACGGTCTGAACGCCTCCCTCCGGAGGCACGGTGACGCGAATCGACCACGTCGAGCCGACGAGCGTGGTCGCGGTGACGCGATGCGTACCGGGGTCCATCGGCAGCTCCGCGCGCCACTCGCTGGGGCGAATGGAGACGCCGTCGCAATCGAGGCCCAACGACGGCTTTGCCCCGACCGGCGGAATGATCACGATGCGGCCGACCCGCGGCGTGAGCGCTTCGATCTTTTTTCGCGTCGCTGCCTCGCGTGGATCTTTTGCGCGGGCCAGTACTTCGGCGGCGGCCCGGTAATGGCGCCACGCGGTTGCCGTCCTTCCCAGCGAGAGGACGCAATCGGCGAAGAGCAACTCGGTCCCGACCTCCGGGGCGAGGCGCTGGCTCTCGGCGAGCTTCGGACAGGCCTCCGCTACCTGCCCCGCCGCCATCAAGCGCTTGCCGCTCGCGAGGAGACCCGCCGCAGAGGTGTCCTCCGCGTGCGCCGACGACGGTACCGACGCCAGCGCGGCCAGCGTGACGAGCGGGCCCACGCGGCGCATCACCGTGTGCAGCATCGGAACCCCGTCCTGGCCGTCGCGGTTGCGCGGCCTCGGTTGCCCGCGCTCGCGCAGGCAAGGCCACCGGCGTCGTCGTCCACGGCGCCACCCCGTGTGCGACACGGATCGGATTGCGGCGCGGCGCCGTCGCCCGGGAGGCACGAGTCCTCCCACTCTGCCGCGTTGCCGCTCATATCGAACACCCCGGGATACCCGCCCACGCAGCCGGGAAACGACGCGGCGTCGACCAGCGTGCCTGCGTCGTTCGAGTCGGCCGCGTTGCATGCTGCGGGCGCGTACGCGTTCCCGTACGGGTAGGCGTGCTGGCCGTCCGCCGCATGGGAGCACGCCGCGAACCACTGGCTCGCCGAGGCGTTCGCGAAATCCGAGAAGCCGACGGAGCCGCCATCGGGCGCCCCGCAGAGACGCTTGTTGGCCCACGCGCAGAAGGCGAACGCGTCGCACCAGTCGACGAAGGCGACGGGCACGCTCCCCGACGCGGCGGGCGGCGGCCAGGTCGTCGGGGTGTAGGTCGTGTTCCACTGGCACGTCGCGGGTTGGCCGCCGGCGTCGCTGCCTTTGGCCGCGAGGAACGCTTGATAGTCCGCGTTCGTCACCTCGGTGCTGTCGACGCAGAAGTCGCCAACCCGCACGCCCTGCGGTCCCGCGTCACCGGAGCACGGCGGCGGCGCGTCGCTCGCCGCATCCCGAGCGTCGGGTCCCGCATCGAGCGGCGGAGACGGCGCGTCTTGCTCGCTCACGTCGGCCCCTGTGCTCGCGTCCGGCGCGACAGCAGCGTCGATGCCACCATCGGCCCCTGCGTCGAGCTCGTCCAGTATGCCCTCGTTGCCGCCGAGGAAGGTGGCGCAACCCGCCGATGCCAGCGCGAGAACGCCGCACGCCTTGCGCCACCTCGTTGATCGAAGGACCGTCACCATCTTCGATAGTACCACCATCGCTTTTCGACGAGCGGCTTCAGACCGGCGGCACCAAGTGTTTCTTGCGGGGGCGCGTCTCCGCCTTGTCCGCGTATCGGGCGAAACGTGCGCTGATCTCGGCGCGGAGCCGATCGCCGGGGACGACGGCGTCGACGACGAGCTCACCGGCGAGCTTCATGAGATCGATGTCGGCGCGGTACTCGTCGCGCAGCTTCGCGACGAACGCGTCGCGCTCGGGACCCGCCGGGACCTCCTGGATTTTGTTGTAGTAGACGGCGTTGACGGCCGCTTGCGGCCCCATGACGGCGATCGACGCGCTCGGGAGCGCGATGCACGCGTCGGGCTCGAACGCCGGTCCGCACATCGCGTAGAGGCCGGCGCCGTACGCCTTGCGGATCACGACGCTCACCTTCGGGACGGTCGCCTCGCTCACCGCCGCGATCATCTTCGCGCCGGCGCGGATGATGCCCTGGCGCTCGACCTTCGTGCCGATCATGAAGCCGGGCACGTCGGCCAGGTAGAGGAGCGGCACGTTGAACGCGTCGCAGAGCCAGATGAAGCGCGCCGCCTTGTCCGCCGAGTCGACGAAGAGGACGCCGCCGAGCCACTTCGGCTGGTTGGCAACGACGCCCACGACGCGCCCGTCGACGCGCGCGAAGCCGGTCAGGATCTCGCGCGCGAAGAGCTGCTTGATCTCGCACCACGAGCCCTCGTCGATGAGCTCGTGGATGACCGCCATCATGTCGAAGAACTTGTTCTCGTCGGCGGGGACGATCTCCTCGATGCGCTTGCCGCCGGGCTTGGGCGCGCGCGCCGCGGCGGTGGGGGGCGCGGCGTCGCAATTCTTGGGCAAATAGCCCAAATATCGCTTGCAGAATGCAATTGCTTCTTCCTCGGTCTTGCAGAGGACGTCGCCGCAGCCGCTGACCGAGCAGTGCATCTTGGCGCCGCCCATCTCCTCGAGCGTCACCTTCTCGCCGATGACCATCTCGGCCATGCGCGGGCTGCCGAGGTACATGCTGGCGTTGCCCTCGACCATCACGACCACGTCGCAGAACGCGGGGATGTACGCGCCGCCGGCCGCGCTCGGTCCGAAGAGCAGGCACACCTGCGGGACCATCCCGCTCATGCCGACTTGGTTGTAGAAGATGCGGCCGGCGCCGCGGCGACCGGGGAACATCTCGATCTGATCGGTGATGCGCGCGCCCGCGGAGTCGACGAGGTAGAGCATCGGCACGCGGAGATCGCGCGCAGTCTCCTGGATGCGGAGGATCTTCTCGACCGTGCGCCGGCCCCACGATCCGGCCTTGATCGTCGAGTCGTTCGCCATGATCGCGACCGGCCGGCCGTCGATCGCGGCGGTGCCGGTGACGACGCCATCCGCCGGGAGCTCGGGGTCCTGCACGTTGGCGAGCGCCGCGTCTTCTACGAACGAGCCCGCGTCTACGAGGAGCGCGATCCGGTCGCGCGCGAAGAGCTTCTTCTGCTCGGCGTTCTTCTGGTGGTACTTGGACGCGCCGCCCTTTTCGATGCGGGCGAGCGTCTCCGTGAGCTTCTTCTCGAGCGACATGGGGCGGGCAGCATACCCCGAAGCCTCAGAAACGCCCGAGGATCTCCACGCCGCCGGTGCCCTTGCCGACCTGCGGAGCGATCTGGAGGCCCGCCTTTTGCGGCCCCTTGGGCGCCGTGAAGTAGAGGGCGGCCCCTGCGCCGAGCGCAACGACGCCGACGACGAACGCGACCGTCGAGAGCGTCGCCGCGTCCTTCGAGTCGCTCCGCGATTGGAAGCCGATCGCGTCGCAGTGGTTGTTCACGCAGTGGCCGTTGGCGTTCGAGTCGTCGAGATTCGACTTCGCGCTCAGGCCGAAGACGACGCCCAGGCCGACGCCGACGACGCCGACGCCGCCAGCCACGAACGCGAGCGTGCGCTGCGTGCCGCCGCGATCGCCGGGCTTGGGCTCGGGCTTCGCGACGACGGGATCGACCGGCGCGGCGTCGGCCACGAGCTTCGGCACCGTCACCGTCACCGTCTTGCCTTCTACGCTCGTCTCGATGCTCCCTTCCCAGGTCTTGAAGCCCGGCGCATGCGCGACGATCGCGTGCCCGCCGGGATCGACGGGGACCGCGGTCCCCCAAAGTGGCTTCCCCAGCACCGAGCCGTCGCGCTTGATCTCGATCCCCTGCGCGGCGACCGCGTCGGGAACGACGATCTGGAGCTTCACGAGGCGCGGCTCGAGCTGCTTGGACCTCTCACGCGCGATCTTCTCGCGGGCGTCCTTGGTCTTCACCGCGGTCTCGGCCGCCTCGAGGAACTGCCCCCACGCGCTCGCCGTCTTCCCCGAGCGCTCGTAGCAGTCGGCGAGCCAGAGCATCGTGCCGGTGCCGGTGTCGAGGCGCAGGCTCTCCGCGAACTTGGGGCACGCGTCGGCGAGCTTGTTCTCCTGCATGAGCTTCTTGCCCTGCTGGAAGAGAACGTCGGCGGCCGCTTTGTCCTGCGCACTCTGCGCCGACGCGGCGCCGGGTGTGACGATGCACGCGGCGAGAACGACGGAGACTCCAAGGACCTTGCGCGAGAGCACGGGCACTATTTTCGGTCGCCGAACTCGGTGTTTTCGACCGGTTTGGGAGGGCGACGGATGGGGGGCGGCGCGACGGGCACTCGCTTCGCGGACGACGCGCTCGTGGTCGTCGCGGCGATCGGCGGCGGAGGGATCGGATCGGGCGTGGACGCGACGGGCGGCGGCGACAACGGAGACTGAGGCTCCGTCGTCATCACTGGCGGAGGCGGCGGTGGGAGCGGCTGCAGCGGCTGGATCGGGGGTGAGCCCAGCTCGATCTGATGCGTGGGCTCGCCGCGCGGCTGACGCAGCTTCACCATCGCGACGACGCCGGCCGCCGCCGCGACGCAGGCCAGCGCTGCCCCCGCTGCGGTCGCGATGACCCTTCGCTTCCGCTGCTGGCGGTGCACCATCGCGAGCTCCGCCGCGGAGCCTCCGAGCGTGAGCGACGCGCCGCCGTCGGTGTTCGCGCGCGGAAGGCCCGGGCTCGACGTCTGCTCGGAGACAGGCCCCGACGGCAGCGCACCCGAGCCGAGGTCCGACAGTGACCCGGTGTGCGCGTCCTTCGGCGACGCGCGCATGATGCGTCGAATCCGGAGCACCGAGTCGTGCGCCTCCGCGTCGGCCGCAAGGAAGGGCGCGAGCGCGTCGGCGAGCTGCCCGACGTTCTGAAAGCGTCGATCGGGGTCTTTGTGGATGCACCGCGTGAGCACCGCCTCGAACGCCGGAGGCAGGTCGGGCCTCGCCTCGGTGATGCGCGGCGGCGGGTTCAGGAGGATCATCGCGCACAGCTGCGCGATCGTGTCGGCCATGAACGGCGGATGCCCGGTGAGGAGCTTGTAGAGGATGACGCCGAGCGCCCAGATGTCGCTCCGCGCGTCGACGTCCTTCGCGCTGCGCAGCTGCTCGGGCGAGATGTAGAGCGGCGAGCCGAGGATGACCGACGTCTTGGTCATCGACAGCTCGGTCTCGCTCGCCTTGACCTTGGAGATGCCGAAGTCGATGACCTTGATCGTGTACGTCCCGTCCGCGCGGCGCGACAGGTACAGGTTCGAGGGCTTCAGATCGCGGTGGATGATGTCGAGGACGTGCGCCTCGGCGAGCGGCTCACACGCCTGGATCAGGTAGTCGACGGCCTCGTCGAGCGGCAGCGGCCCGCGCACCTTCACGGCGCGCGAGAGATCCGTCCCCTCGAGGTACTCCATGACCATGTACGGCTCGCCCTTGGCGAGGTGACCGACGTCGAGGATGCGGACGACGTGCTCGCTCTGGATCTGCGCGAGCACCCGCGCCTCGCGCGCGAAGCGGACGACGACGTCCGGATCCTCCATCGCGGCGGGGTGGAGGAATTTGATCGCGACCTGTTGCTCGAGCTGCAAGTGGCGCGCGACGACGACGACGCCCATCCCACCTTTTCCGAGGACGCGCTCGATGCGGTATTTGCCGAGCAGAACGGTGCCCTCTGCGGGCGGCCAGCCGGGCACCTCGGGCGGGATCGATCGACGCGTGGGGCGATAGCTCGGACGCTTCTCGCCGGGCGCGGGCGGCGCGACGCCGGCCTCGGCGGGCCAGTCCTCGAAGGAGACGTCCTCCGAGCCGGACATCTCGTCGTCGAAGTTCCACGGCGGCGGGCCGCTTGGGCCCTTGGGGGGCTTCGTGCTGCTCACTGCACGGTCCCCGTGTCGCCCGCCTGACCGGCAGGGGCACCACCGCCGCCGGCGCCCGGGGTCCCGTGGAGGAGCGCGGTCGTGTCGACCGTGACGATCGCGTTGGAGTTGGAGAAGACTGCGTACGAGTAGCCGCCGGATGCGCCACCGCCGCTGCCGCCGTTGCCGCCCTTGCCGCCCACGGCGCCGGCCGCTCCGCCTGTCGGCGTGACGTTGGTCGCGGGCGTGCATGTCGGGCCGACCGCGTCGTATGCGCACGTCGTCGCGCACGGAGCTTTGTCCGCACCCTTCGCTCCTGCGACGCCCCCGCCTCCGGCGCCGCCTCCGCCGCCCGCGCCGCCCGCGCCGCCGTTGCCTGCGCCGGCCGCACCGCGGACGAGGTTCGCTTGGCCATCCCAAACATAAACAGCGACCGAGCTTCCGCCTGGCCCGCCGCCCGCGCCTTCGTTTCCGGCGCCGCCGCCGCAGCCGCCGGTGCCGTTGTCGCCCTTCACGTTCGTCGTCGCCGGCGGATCGCAGACGCCGCCATCGACGTTCACGCTGCACGCGTTCACGCAGGCCACGGTCTTGCCGTTGCCGCCGGCGGTGCCGTTGCCATTGCCGCCTCCGTTTCCGGAGCCGCCGCCGGACGCCGTGTACCCGCCCGACGTGAACACGCCGCCGCCCGCAGGACCCGCCGCGCTTCCATTGCCGCCGGCCGCGCCGCCGGTGCCCGCGCAGTTCGCGCCGTCCGCGCCCGCGCCGCCCGGACCGCCGCCGCCGCCCGCGCCCGCGTTTCCGACGGCGATGCCGACGTCGACGAGCTTCACCCATGACGTCGCGCCGCTGACGAAGACGCCATAGAGCGACTGGCTGCCGCCCGCGCCGGCGAGCCCGACCTCGATCGACAATGTGTCGAGCGTCGCGAGGCCGGTCATGCCCGTAGCCATGACGCCGATCCCGCCTTGCCCGACGATCTTCACGCTCTGCGCGCGCGTGGTCGTGCACTGACGCCGCCACACGCCGCCAACGTCGTCCCATCCGCCTTGAACGAGAAGACCGCCGACGCCGGCGAGCGCCAGCGTCTCCGCATATTTCCCGCTGTCGACGAAGACGGTGGTGATGCCCGGCACAGCCTTCGCGCGCGTCATACCGAGCGCGAGCGTCGCGCAAGGCTGCACCTTCGAGCCGCAGTTCGTCGTGGTGACGCCGCCGAGAGACACGAAGATGCCGTGCGCGTCGTCGGCTTGCTCGTTCACGCAGTCGACGCCCGCGTCGACGAGGACGACGACGTCCGGCCCGCCTCCCCCGCTGTCCAACGGAGGCGCGACATCCTGAGGTGCATCGAGCCCGCCCCCATCCGCCACGGGCGGATCGAGGATCGCATCATCGACGCCCAGCACGCTGGCGCACGCAAGCGCGAGCGCGCCCGCAGCGAGCAGCGAGGCCGCCGCGCCGAAGATGCCGAGTCGGTTCATGCTTTCTGTGCCCTACTCTTACTAAACGAGGGCTTGGGGCCGGGGTCAATCCGGGTCTTTTCAACGGTGGGACACCGTAGGTAATTGTAGGATGATGCGCCGGGCGGATGGGCCTACCGACCCCGGAACGCGGGGGGGCGCTTTTCCGCAAACGCGGCGAGGGCCTCACGGCGGTCCTCGCTCACCAGCGTCTTGTCATAACTCACCTTTTCGAGCTCGAGGCCGACCTCGAGCGTCGACCCGAACGCACGGTCGATCGCCTCGAGCGCGGCAGCCTGCGCGATGGGGGCGCCTGCCGCGATCGGGGCGATGAAGGCGACGGCGTCGTCGACCACGCTCGTCCCCGCCGGGGTCACGCGATTAACGAGGCCCCACGCGAGCGCCTCGTCCGCGGTGAGCCTTCGCCCGAGGAGGATCATTTCTTTTGCGCGCGCCTCCCCGACGACGCGCGGCAAGCGCTGCGTGCCGCCTGCGCCCGGGATGATCCCGAGCGTCGTCTCGGGCAGACCGACCATCGCGTGCTTGGCCGCAACGCGCAGATCGCAGAGGAGCGCGAGCTCGAGACCGCCGCCGAACGCTGCGCCGTTGATCGCCGCGACGACCGGCTTCGGCGACCGATCGAGCGGCCCGAGCTCGGAGCGATAGAGCTCGACCTGCACGCGCACGTCGTTCTCGGTCATGCCTTGCCTCTCTTTGAGATCGGCGCCCGCGCAGAACGCCTTGTCGCCGGCGCCGGTGATCACGATCGCGCGGATCGACCCGTTCGTCGCCGCTTCACGCGCGAGCTTGCCGAACGCCAGCAGTGTCGCGCGTGAGAGCGCGTTCATCCGCGCCTCGCGATCGATCGTCCACACGGCGACGGTGCCGCGCTGCTCGGTCTTGATCGGGAACGCCTCGTCGGTCATCGCTTCTTCCCCTTCGCCTTCGCGAGCGGCTTGCCGGCGGACTTCTTCTTGGCGGTCGACGAAGGCGTGGGCGGCGGCGCAGGCTTGTCGCGGCTCCCGAGCTTCGTTTCGAGGACCGACATGCGCGTGCGTAGCTCGGTGTGTTCGCCTTGGAGCTTCTCGAGCTCCTCCTTCAGCTGATCGACGCTCTTCTTGGCGCCTTCGCCGATGTCGCGGAGGGCCTCGCGGATGCGCCTGCGCACGCGCGCGTCGAGATCGACCTCGAGCCTTCCGCGCAGCGCGGCGCGGCTCTTCGCGTCCCCCATCTCTACGAGCGCGCGGATGACGTCGATGCGGAGATGCGGATCCCCGTCGTCGAGGAGATCCTCGAGCGCCTCGCGCGCCTTGCGATCGGTCATGAGCTTGGGCACCGCGAGGATCGCGGCGCGGCGCGCGCGGTTCGGCTGTCCGTAGCGCGTTCGGGCGAGGACGTGCGGCGCGCCACGATCGTCGCGCAGCGCGGCGAGGCCGTCGATCGCGCCGACACGGACCACGTCGGCCCACGACGGGCGATCGAGCACATCGAGCAAGGTGTCGAATGCGATTGGCTGCTTGGTCTTGCCTAGCGCGCGCGCCGCCTCCGCCTCGACGAGGTAGCTCTCGTCCTTCAGCGCACGGGGCTTCAGCGCCTGCGCGGCGGCCGTCGTCTTGAAGCGACCGATCGCATCGATGACGGCGCGGCGCACCTTCGGATGCTTGGTCGATGCGTTGGCGACCAGGGCCTCGAAGCACTCGCGCGCGCGGATCTGTCCGAGCGCCGACGCCGCCTCGGCGCGGACACCCCAGAACTCCTTCTCGTCCTCGAGGCGCTTCTGGAGCGCGGCGATCGTCGGCGGATCGTCACTCGTCGCGAGCGCGAGGGCGGCGAGCCAGCGGCCGCGCGCCGTCTTGGCGTTCGCGAGCTGCGCCCGGAACATGTCGTTCGGCGCCTTCGCGTGGACCTCGCCCAGGATCTGCATCTCGGGATCGATCACGACGTGCGTGGGTCGCGCCGGGCACGGCACCGCGAACGTCTCCGAGCGCTGCGTCATGACGAGCCGCTCGCGCGTGGTCTTTCCGTCCTCGAGCACGACGTCGAGCACCAGCGGCACCTCGAAGTGATGCGGCACGCCGTCGGTCGCCGCGTGCGTCTGCTTCGTCGCGACCTTGAGGACGCCGTCGTCCCACGAGAGCGCGACCTCGACGTCGGGATGCCCGGGCCGGTACACCCACTGCTCGAAGATTCGCCCGAGGCTCTTGCCGCTCACCTCTTCGAGGGCGCGCTGGAGATCGCGCGTCTCCACGAGGCCGAACGCGTGCCGCCGCAGGTACACGCCGACGCCCTTCCAGAAAAGATCGGTGCCGAGCTCCGCGCGAAGCAGGTGAAGGACGAGGCCGCCCTTCTCGTACAGGTGGCGATCGAACAGATCGAGCGGCGCGTCGTACTCGTGGCAGACGATCGGGCGGCGGTAGCGGCCGTTGGCCTCGGCCACGTACGCGGTGAGATCGCCGCGGAGGCCGAAATAATACTCGTCCTCGCCGAGGCGCTCCTCGCGCCACACGTGCTCGAAGTACGTCGCGAAGCCCTCGTTGAGCCAACCCTCGCTCCAGTCGCGGCACGTCACGTAGTCGCCGAACCACTGGTGCGCGAGCTCGTGCGCGATGAGATCGTCGCTCGTGACGTCGAGGGCCGCGCGCTCGTCGAGCAGGATGTGCTCGTACATCGTCGTCGCCGTCGTGTTCTCCATCCCGCCGAAGATGAAGTCGCTCACGACGACCTGCGCGTATTTGTTCCACGGATAGGCGACACCCACGAGCTCGCCGAAGTGCCTGATCATGTCCGGAGTGCGGCCGAACGTGCGCTCGCCGTCGGCCTCGCGACCCTTCGGAACGAGGTACGAGACGGGCACGTCGCCCGCCTTGGCGTCCAGCTCCACGAACTCGCCGGCGACGAGCGTGAGCAGGTAGCTCGCGTGCGGCTCGGTCATCTTCCAGTGGAAGAACCAATTTCCCTTCGGGGGCGTCTCCTTGGTGACGAGTCGGCCGTTCGAGAGCACCGTCCAGCCGTTCGGCACGTGCACCGCGAGCTCGGTCGTCATCTTGACGTGCGGTTTGTCGTGGCACGGCAAGAAATGGCGCGCGTCCTCTTCCTGGCACTGGCTCCACACCTGGCGCGGGCGCTCGGGGTAGTGCTCGTCGGGCTCGATGAAGTAGAGGCCGCGGCGCGGCGTCGCCGAGTAACGGATCGTGATCTGCGCCTTGTCGACGTCCGCGCCGAGGGGCACGTCGATGCTGCGTCCGTCGTATTTCGCGTGCGCCGTCTTGCCGTCGACCGTGACCCCCGCGAGCTCGAAGCCGATGGCGTCGAACCGGATCGTCGTCGCCTTCGGATCGATGCGCGCGACGTCGAGGGTCGCTTTTCCGTGGACCGATTTTTTGGCGACGTCGAGCGTGAGATCGAGCGCGAGGTGGCGAACGAGGAACGGGCGGTCGCGCTCGAACTGACGGGTGGTGGAGGCGAAGGCGAACGGCCGCGCGCCGTGCGAGTGCTCGGCGTGCTCGGCGACCTCGGCCTGGAGGTGACCGCAGCGCGCGTGATGACGATGCGAGAGGGGCATGTTGGGGGGCCCCAGAGTGCAATAAGAGGCGCGAGAAATCGACGCAATTTGGGGAAGGTGGGATTGGCTCGCCTTCCTGACGGTGCTAGGCGCGTCGACGTGCCGTGCCTCCGCCAAGGACCGCGAGGTCTCCTGTTCGCCGCGGCGTTCTGCCTCTTCGTCGCGGCGTGCGCGGCGGCGCCTGGGCATGCGCCGTCTCCGCCGTCTCCGCCGTCTCCGCCGTCACCCGGCGTCGCCCCCGCCGTGACGAAAGGCGCGGCGATCGCGACGCCCAAGGATCCGATCGACGTCGCCATCACGGTGGACGATCTCCCGCGCCACGGCCCCGACGTGCCGGGCGTGACGCGCCTCGCCATCCACGAGAAGATGCTGGCGGTCTTCGCCGCGCACAAGACGCCGCCGGTCTATGGCTTCATCAACGCGAAGAAGCTCGAAGAGCACGCCGAGGATCGCGCGGCCCTCGCCGCGTGGGTTCGAGCCGGCCACCCGCTGGGAAACCACACGTACACGCACCCTGACCTCGGCGGCGGGATGAGCGTGGCCGACTACCTCGCCGACGTGGACGCGAACGAGGCGACCCTGCGTGCGCTCTCGAAGGCCGAGCCGGCGCCAGCCGCCGAGCGCGCGTGGAAGGTGTTCCGGTATCCCTACCTGCGAGAAGGCCGCGACCTCGAGACGCGCAGAGCGATCCGCGACGGACTCTTGCAACGGCACTACCGCATCGCGCAGGTCACGATCGATTTCTTCGATTGGGCGTACAACCCCCCGTACGCGCGGTGCCTTGCGAAGGGGGATTCCAAGGCGATCGACGCGCTCAAAGAGGATTACCTCGATCACGCCGCGTTCGAGCTTCGGTGGGCCGACGCGGCGTCCCGCGAGCTCTTCGGGCGTCCGGTGAAGCAGATCTTGCTGCTCCACGTGGGCGCGTTCGACGCCGAGATGATGGACGCGCTCCTGTCGACCTACGAGAAGAACGGCGCGCGCTGGGTGTCGCTCGACGAGGCGCTCGGCGATCCGGTCTACGCCGACGAGCCGACGCAGCCGAAGGCGCACTTCGGGAATTTCTTGAGCCAGGTGCGCAAGGCACGCGGGACGCGCTCGCCGGCGATGGCGCCGCCGCCCGACACGCTGCTCGAGCTCGTTTGCAGGTAAAAGACGCGTGCTCAGGGTTTCGGGTGTGCGAGCAGGAAATCGATCATCGCGGGCGCGAAGGCGCCGCCGAAGTTGGGGATGTGGCCTCCGCCTTGGATCGTCCACAGCTCCGCGTGCCCGCCGGGCTTGCAGCCCGCGGCGTATTTCGTGACCGTCGTCTCGGCGCCTGCGAGCGTCGTGTCGAGGTCGAGCGGCGGCGAGGAAGTGTCGGCGGTCGCGTCGCAGCCGTCGAGAGTCACCCAATCGCCCACCGTCGTCGCGGCGCTCGGGTACGGGTGGCCGGGGATCTGGCTGCCGCCGTTGTAACTGATCGTCGCGTCGGCGTTGCCGTGGATCTCCAGGATGCTGACGGGTCCCTTCGGCGCGCACTTGGAGACGTCGGCGACCATGGCACCCGCGAGGCTGGCGATGGCGGCGACCTGATCGGAGTGATCGCACGCCATGCGGTAGGACATGAACGCGCCATTGGAGTGGCCGACGAAGAAGACGCGCTTCGGATCGACCGTGTATTTCGCCGAGATCTGCGTGATGACCGTGCTAAGGTACGTCGAGTCGTCGACGCCGGTGCCTCCGATATCGCAGCACGCGTCGGTGGCGTTCCAGTACGGGTTGCCCTGGGTGTCGATGAGGCCCTGCGGGGTCGCGTAGAGGAAGCCGCGCGCGTCGGCGAGCGGGGTGAGCTTCAGGTAGAACTCCTCGGTGTTCGCGGTCACGCTGTAGCCGTGGAGCATGACGACCAGCGGCATCGGTGTACCTTGCACGTAACTCGGGGGGACGTGCACCGGGACAGGACGATTGCCGCCGATCGCGCCGTCGCCCGCGGCCGCGCCGTCCGACCCTGAAGAGCCATCGCCACCGCCACCGCCTCCGCCCGCGTCGCCGCCGCCGTCCGCCTGCGCGCCGGTGTCGGGAGTAGCGCCCGCGTCGTTGGCCGTCCCGCCGTTGGAGCTGCTGGAGCTGCCGCACGCGACGATCAAGAGGACGGCGAATGCACCGAGGGCGCCGACGTGGTTCTTCATGGCGGCGAACTCTACCCTCGCGCCGTGACCTCCGCCTCCGCCATCACGCGGGCCGCTGATTTTCGCCGCAGCCTCAGACCTCGCGCGCGATCCTCGCCGGTCCGCGCACGCGACGCGCGATGAGCGCGCGCACGTCGTCCAGATCGAAGGGCTTGTCGAGGCACAGGTTGGAGATCGAGTCGACGAACGCGGCGGTCAGGGGGTGCGTGCGATCTCCGGTCATGAAGACGATGCGCCGCGCGTCCTCGCTCGACCGCGCCTGCACGCGCGCCAAGAACGTCGGGCCGTCCATCTCCGGCATGTTGACGTCGCAGAGTACGACGTCGAACGTCGTCCGCTCGAGCGCGACGAGGGCGTCGGCGGCGCGCCCGCACGCCTGCACGTAGTGATCGCTCGCGAGCGTGTCGTGGAGCATCCGCAGGAACATGGGCTCGTCGTCGACGAGGAGGACTCTTCCAGGACGGACGCGTGTGTGGCTCGCGGGCATCGGCTCGTAAAGAATAGGGCCCGAGCGACCGTCGCGCCGCGCGCCGGCCAACTTTCGTGGGCGCTTGGAGGCGGAGGTGTGTCGAAGGCGCGAAAAGCCCTTTCCCCGTTCCCGCGGCACCTCTGGCACAATGCCCCCGCGACGCGTCAGGGTGGCGCGCCGCGAGGAGGAATGCCTGTGAACCGACTCTGGATCTGGACGCTCGCGCTCCTCGCGCTCGCGATCGCGTGCGACGACAAAAAAGGTACGGTGACTGCCGATCCGAAGCCCGACGCGTCGTCGCCCGCCGCCGCGGCCACCGCAAAGCCGCCCGTCACGCTTTCGATCGCGTACGGCAGCGAGAAGAAGACCTGGCTCGAGGCGCAAATCAAGGCGTTTCAGGCCTCCGGCGGCAAGACCGCGTCGGGCCGGCCCATCAAAGTGGACGCCCGCGCGATGGGCTCCGGCGAGGCGCTCACCGCGATCACCGGCGGCTCGTTCAAGGCGCACGTCTTCAGCCCAGCATCGGCGCTCTACGTGACGCTCCTCAACGACGCGTGGATGGCCCAACCCGGGCACGCCAAGGCGATCGCGAAGGGCGGCGATCCGGTCGTCCTCTCGCCGGTCGTCATCGCGATGTGGAAGCCGATGGCCGAAGCGCTCGGCTGGCCGAAGAAGCAGCTCTCGTGGCAGGACCTCTTGAAGGTGAGCCAGAACCCGAAGGGCTGGGGCGCTCTCGGCTTCCCCGAGTGGGGCAAATTCAAATTCGGCCACTGCCACCCCGAGTTCTCGAACTCCGGGTACCTCGCGGTCCTCGCCGAGGCGTACGCCGGCGCCAAGAAGACGCGCGATCTCACGGCCTCTGATCTCGACCACAAGGCGACGCAACAGCTTCTCACCTCGGTCGAAGAGACGATCGTCCACTACGGTAAATCGACCGGATTTTTCGCCGACAAGATGGTCTCGCGCGGCCCGTCGTACCTCTCGGCGGCGGTGCTCTACGAGAACCTCGTGATCGAAGCGAACAGCAAGAGTCCGCCGCCGAGCCCGCCGCTCGTCGCGATTTACCCCGTCGAGGGCACCTTCTGGTCCGATCACCCGTACACGATCCTCGACGCGGACTGGGTCGGCGCGGACGAACGTCAGGCCGCGGAAGCGCTCTTGGCGTTCTTGAAATCGAAAGACGCGCAAAAGGCAGCGCTCGCCCTCGGCTTCCGCCCCGCC
This sequence comes from Polyangiales bacterium, assembly GCA_038231275.1. Classification (GTDB taxonomy): domain Bacteria; phylum Myxococcota_A; class Polyangia; order Polyangiales; family Polyangiaceae; genus JANYHK01. The sequence goes on along the minus strand of JBBRLQ010000005.1, from coordinate 9,406 downwards.
GACGCGAGCATCGCGATCGACGCGCCGATCGACGCTGCGCACGGAGCCGATTCGAAGCAGCCGCAGACCGTCTTGCCCGTTCCAGAAGGCGCGACGCTGAAGAAGCTCCTCGAAGTATGGCGCACGACGAAGAAGGGGGCCGACGTCATCCTCGCGTTCGACAAATCGGGGAGCATGCGCGGACGGCCGCTCGAAGAGGCGAAGAAAGGCGCGCAGAGCTTCATCGCGAGCCTCGGCGATCGCGACGAAGTGACGCTCGAGTTCTTCGACGGGGTCGTCTATCCGCCGGTGGGGCCGCTGCGCCTCGCGACCGGGCGCGCCGAGCTCGACAAGCGGCTCGACGGCGTGATGGCCGAAGGCGGCACGTCGCTCTACGACGCGATCGCCGCCGCGTACGCGATGGCGCAGAAGAGGGCCGTCGAGCAGCCGCAGCGCATGCACGCCGTCGTCGTGATGACGGACGGCAACGACGAGGGGAGCAAGCTCCCGCTCGCCGATCTCAAGGCGCGCTTCCCCACCGAAGAGACGCCGGTGCGCGTCTTCACGATCGCGTATGGCGACGGCGCGGAGAGCAGGGTCCTCGAGCAGATCGCAGAGGCGGCCAAGGGGTCGTCGGCGAAGGGCAGCGTCGACTCGATCCGGGACGTGTATCTTGAGATGGCCTCGTTTTTCTGACGGGGCGACGGGACGAAGGAACGAAAGCAGCGGCGTGGCAGACGATCCGAGCGGAAAGAGCGTGCTGAAGCGCGCGGTCGGCGCGACGACCGGCATCACGAACCTCGTGGTGGTCGGCGCGGCGGCGGTCGGCGCGGCGGCGCTTCAATCGTGGCCGATCCTCGCGGTCGGCGGGGCCACGTACGCTGCGCTCGTCGCGTGGGATCTCGTCACCGGAAAATCGAAGGGCAGCGGCAAGGCGACCGCGCCGGCCGCCCGTGACGCGACCTTGTCGGAGCCCACGCAGTACGAGGACGCGCAAATTCAAGCCGCCGTGCGCGCGATCCTCGCCGCCAAGCTCGAGATCGAGCGCGTCCTCGCCACGACCTCCGAGGAGGTGCAGGCGCAGCTCGTCATGGCGCTCGCGTCGGTGACCGAGCTCGAAGAGCGCGCGGCCCACCTGGCGGTGCGCGGGGACGACGTCGGCAAGTACCTCCGCACGACGGACATGCGCGTGGTGAAGGCCGACGTGGACGCCCTCGCCACGCGCGTGGCCCAGGCGACCGATCCCGAGGCGAAGACCCAGTACGAGAGCGCGCACGTCGCGCGGCGCGAGCACCTCGAGGTGCTCAAGGATCTCTACAAAACCAAAGAGCGCGTGAGCGCGACGCTGCTCAGCATCGCGTCGACGCTCGAGGCGCTGCCGGCGAAGATCGTCCGAATGCGGACGCTCGACGCGCAGGCCACCGATCAGATGTCCGGCGACGTCAAAGAGGAGCTCGATCGCATGAACACGGAGATTCGAGAGTTCGAAGACACCCTCAAAACGGTCGCCGAGGTGCGGGTATGAAGGCCAAGCTCATCATCGTCGGAGCGTTCGTGCTCGCCGTCGTCGTCATCCTCGCCATCACCATGGGCGGCAAAGACAAGGCCGGCAGCGATCCCTCCGCAGCCGCGGAGGGCGGCGCCGCGAAGCCCGAGGGCGGCGGCGACTCGGTCGAGATCACGATGCTCTACTCGACGGAGAAGAAGGACTGGATCGAGGCCGCCGCCGTCCCCTTCCGCAAGGAGCACCCGGAGATCAAGTTGAACCTCGTCGGCAAGGGCTCGCTCGCCGCGGCCGACGGCGTCGTGAACGAGAAGGACAAGCCGACGATCTGGTCGCCGGCCGACACGCTCGTCCTGAACCTGGCCGTCAGCGACTGGAAGACGAAGGCCAAGGGCGACCTCGTGGCCGCGAGCGGAGACGACGCGCCGCAGTCGCTCGTCATCACGCCGCTGGTCTTCGTGATCTGGGAGGATCGCGCGGAGGCGCTGCTCAAGTCCTCCAAGGGCGCCATCACGTGGAAGTCGATCCACAAGGCGGTCATGTCGAACCAAGGCTGGCCGGCGGTCGGCGGAAAATCGGCGTGGGGCTTCGTCAAGCTCGGGCACACCGATCCGACGCAGTCGAATTCGGGTTTGCAAGCGCTCTACCTGATGACGGTCGAGTACTACGGCAAGACGTCGATCGACGTGGGCGACCTGCTCAAGCCCGACTACCAGACGTTCGTCAAAGAGGTCGAGAAGGGCGTCTCCAAGTTCGAGTCGTCGACCGGCACGTTCATGACTGAGATGGTCCGCTTCGGGCCATCCAAGTACGACCTCGCCGTCGTCTACGAGAACCTCGCGGTCAGCGAGATCGAGCACGCGCAGGGGCGTTGGGGAAATCTCCGCGTCTACTATCCCGGAACCACTCTGTGGAGCGATCACCCCGCGGCGATCCTCCAGGCCGAGTGGGTGACGCCGGCGCAGAAGAAGGCGGCGCGCGTGTGGCTCGCCCATTTGCGGACCCGCGAGATCCAGGAGCGCGCGCTCGGCTTCGGGTTCCGGCCGGGCGATCCGTCCGTGCCGGTGAAGACGGCCGACGCGCAGAACCCGTTCACCCGCCTCGCGCAGTACGGAATCCAGATCGAGATCCCGCCGGTCGCGAAGGCGCCGGACGGCGCAGTCGTTCGAAACCTCATGCAAATGTGGTCGCGCATCGTGGAGCCGGCGAAATAAGGCGGACCGAGGCGATTTTGTTGCGACGGCGATGAGACGGGGGTGTCAGGGGGCAGAACCCATGACCATCGATCGAACTGACCGCGCCGAGGAGCTTTCGCCGCCTTCCGATCAGAGCCCCACGCTGCGCCCCGCAGCGCTGGAGTCCGGGTTGCGGTTCAAAGAGACTGCACGCAAGACCGCGCGGCTCCTGCCCATCCAGGAGATCCTGGCGCGCTTCGAGTTCGGCGACTACCGCGGCGCGCTCGCGGTCGCCGGCAAACTCCTCGACGAGGGAGCCGTGCCGGTGCTGACGGTGAGCTCGCGCGAAATGGACGGCGTGGTCCTGGGCGCCGACGAGCTGACCCTCCTCGCCGTGATCGACGGCCATCGAACGGTCGAGGAGATCCTCGACGCGAGCGGGCTCCTCATGATCGACGCCTTCCGCGCGCTCTGCGAGATGGCCGAGAAGGGCCTCGTCGTCCTCTTGTAATCGCCGCCCGCGGTCGCCGCGACCTCGAGGGACGGAAGGACCTGGAGCGCGTCCCGCAGCGGCTCGCTCCCGACGTTTGCCAGCAACGGTCGGACGACTTCCGCTTTATGCTTCCCGACGTGGGGGGCACCAATCCGCTCGTCGGCCGTGAGACCGAGCTTCGGCGGCTCGCTGCGGCCTTCGAGGGGGCGCGCGCGGGTGTGGGGCGCCTCGTTCGGATCGTCGGCGAGCCGGGCATCGGCAAGACGCGCCTGGCCGACGAGCTCGCCGAGATCGCGACCGGCGCGGGCGCGCGCGTCGTGTGGGGGCGCTGCTGGGAGGCGGGGGGCGCGCCGGCGTTCTGGCCGTGGACGCAGATCACGCGCGCTCTCGGCGTCGGCGACTCGCCCGCCGAGCTCGACGGCGCGCCGACCGCGGTCGCGGCGGCATCCTCCGCAGCGGAGGCAGAGGAGGCGCGATTTCGCGTTTTCGACGCGGTCGCGAGGACCCTCGCGCGCGAGAGCGCGACAGCCCCGCTAGTCGTCGTCGTGGACGACGCGCACGCCGCGGACGTCCCGTCTCTCATGCTCCTGCGATTCGTGGCGAACGGTCTGCGCCCGTCGAAGCTGCTCATCGTGCTCACGCACCGTGAGATCGAAGCGCGCCTCCACCCCGAGGTCGGTGCCCTGCTCGCCAGGATCGCGCGCGACGGCGAGACGGTCGCCCTGCGCCGACTCGACGCGAGCGACGTCGCAGAGTGGCTGAGGGGCGTCGGGCGCCCCGAGAGCGGCGCCGCGCGCGTGCACCGCGCGACGGAGGGCAATCCACTGTTCGTGGAGGAGCTCCTGGCGATGTCGGGCGACGGGGGCTGGGATCTCGCGTCGTCCGACGCGGTCCGCATCGCGATCTCCGAGCACCTGGCGCGGCTGACGGACGGCGCGCGCGGGGTCCTCGAGGTCGCGGCGGTCGTGGGGCGCGAGGCGTCGCGCGCCGAGCTGACGAAGCTCACGGACGCGGGGATGGACGTGGACGGCGCGCTCGCGGCGGCGGCGAAGCTGGGCGTGATCGAGCCCCGCGGCGAGGAGCGCTACGCCTTTCGTCATATCCTGCTCCGCGACGCGCTCTACGCGTCGCTGGACGCGCCTCGGCGCGCCGTGCTCCATGCGCGCGTCGCCGACCTGCTCGCGCGACGGGCCGAGCTGGGGGACCACGACTCGCTCGCGCGCGCGGCACACCACGATCTCTTGGCCGCGCGGGCCGGGGGAGAGATCGCGCGCGCTGTCGAACGGGCCCGGCGAGCCGCCGCGCACGCGCTGGAGCGCGTCGCGTACGAGCAGGCCGCCGAGGTGCTCGACGCCGCGGTCCTGCTCCTCGAGTCGCGTGGGCCGATCGAGACGGCCGAAGGCGCCGCCCTCCTCATCGAGCTGGGTGAGGCGCTGTTCTTGTCGGGCCTGGGCCCGCGCGGACGCGACGTGTGCGCGCGCGCCGCGGGGCTCGCGAAGGGGCTCCGCGATGCGCCGCTCGTAGTGCGCGCGGCCCTGATCTATGGGACCGAGATCACAACCGGGCGGCGCGACGAGCGCATGATCGCGCTGCTGCGCGACGCCATGGAGGCGCTTGGTGCCGAGGACTCACCGGTGCGCGCGCACGTCATGGCGCGCCTCGCCTCCGCGCTCATCCCGCTGCCGGTCCACGACTTGGAGCCCGAATCGCTGGCGCGGGAGGCGCTCGCGATGGCACGCCGCGCAGGCGATCGCCTCTCGCTGCTCCATACGTTGCAGTTCGCCTCGGCGGGAATCGGCTTTCGCGCCGACGCGGCCGAGCGGCGTGCGCTGGTGCACGAGACCGTCGCGCTCGCCCTGGCGCTCGATCGACCGGCGATCGCGGCGCAGAGCCTCCCCTGGGCGATCGCGTGCGATCTCGAGCACGCCGACCTCGTGGGGTGCGAGCGCCACTTCGCAGAGCTCGCGGGTGTCGTCGAGCGCATGCGCCTGTCTCACTATCGCGTACGCCTGCCGCTCGCCCGCGCGATGCGCGCCTCTCTGGCCGGCGCGTGGGAGGACGCGGACCTCGCCTTCTCCGAGGTCGCGACGCTCCTCGCGAGCAGTGAGACTCCGCTCACCGGCTTTTTGCAGGCGTTCGGCCTGCTCGGGCGTCATTTCGCGCGCAGGGACAGGGCGCAGCTCGAGGCCGCGCGGGAGGGCATCGAGCGCGTGTTCGAGGGCATGGCGACGCCGGGACGCGCATTCTCCTCTCTCCTCCTCGCCCTCCGCGCGTCGTGCGGCGCTTGCGACATGGAGAGCGCGCGGGCACGCGTGGGCGCAACGCTTCGCGAGATCCTGGGGTTCGTGCAGGTCAGCGTGCTCCCGGCGGTCGGCCCGGCGGCGTGGAGCGCGGTGCTCGTCGAAGATCGTGAGCTCGTCGCGACGCTCTACGACCCGGTCGGAGAGAGCGCTCGAAGGGGAGGCGCGCTCATCGTCCTCGCGGGCTGCGCGGGCTCGCTCGGCCCGACGTCGCTCCTCTTGGGCGAAATGGCGGCGATCCTCGATCGCCGAGACGAAGCCGCGGCGCACTACGAGCGCTCGATCGTGTTCGCCGACGCGATCGGCGCGTCCCTCTACGCCGGCCGCGCGCGCGCGCGACGCGACGCGCTCGGCGTGCGACCCGTCTCGCCGCCTGCGAGCGCAGAATCGTCTGCCGCGCCCGCGTCCCCTCCAGCCCTCTCACTCGACCAGGACGGCGAGATGTGGACGTTACGCGCCGGCGCAGAGTCTTGGCACCTCAAGCCGTCCAAGGGCTTTGCATATCTCGCGACGCTGCTCGCGCACCCGGGCCAGGAGGTCCACGTCGCGCAGCTCGTAGGCGCGCCCGAGCAAGCGACTGGCGATGCCGGTCCCAGCCTCGACGAGGCCGCGAAGGCGAGCTACCGACTCCGCGCGACCGATCTCCGCGCCGCGCTCGACGAGGCCACGACCCACGGCGACGTCGGTCGCGCGGAGAAGGCGCGCGCCGAGCTCGATCTCCTCGGCGAAGAGCTCGCGCGCGCCGTCGGCCTCGGCGGTCGCGACCGCAAAGCGGCCTCCGACGTGGAGCGCATGCGTGTCAACGTCCAGCGGCGCCTCCGTGACGCCCTCGATCGCGTCCGCGCGCAGAGCCCCGCCATCGGCCGCTACCTGGACGCCTCCGTACGCACGGGTTCCTTCTGCTCGTTCACTCCAGCCTGGTCGGACAAGGGGCGGTAAACGACGAATTTGTCGAATTTCCGGCCTTTTGAACGACGTTCCATCGAATGGAACGCCTCCTCCTCGTAAGGAGGGACGTTCCCATGAGCATCGAGACGAACAAGGCACTGGTGGTCCAGCAATTCGAGGCGTTCAACGCCGGCGACATCGACGGCTTCGCGAACGTGATGGCCGAGGACGCCGTGAACCACGCCGCCGTTCCGCAGTCGCAAGGGCGAAGCGGTGCGCGCGCGATCGCGACCAAGCTCCGCCGCGCGTTCCCGGACATGAAGATGGTCCTCGAGGACGTCATCGCCGAGGGGAGCAAGGTCGTCTGCCGCGTGACGGTGACCGGCACGCACGAGGGCCCGCTGGAGTTCGTGAAATTCCCGCTGCCGCCGACCGGCAAGTCGTTCCGTGCGACCCACATCCACGTGTACCGGGTCGAGAGCGGAAAGATCGCCGAGCACTGGGCGGAGCGAGACGATCTCGCCATGCTGCGCCAGCTCGGCGTGCTGCCGGAGGTGCGGTCGTGAGGGCGGCGGTCATCGTGGTGCTCGCGTCCTCGATATTGATCGGCGGCTGCGCGACGGAAGCGCGCGTTCAGCCGACGAGCGCGGACGTGTGCGGCAAGCCGAAGACGGAGGCCGAAGCGAACAAAGCAGCCGTCCTCAAGATGGTGCAAGACTTCTGGGAGAAGAAGAACCCCGACTCGGCCGTCGGCGGCGTGTACGCGACCGACCTGGTGAACCACGCCGCGATCCCCGAGGCGCAGGGCGCGGAAGGAATGCGCACGATCGGCAAGAAGCTCTTCGCGGCGTTTCCCGATCTGTCGATGAAGGTCGTGGACGTCACCGCAGAGGGCGACCGCGTCGTCCTCCGAACGATCCTCGACGGAACTCAGACCGGCGCGCTCGATTTCAAGAAGCCAGTGCCGGCGACGGGCAAGCACGTGAGCATCGAGCAGATCTTCACTTACCGTTTCAAGGACGGAAAGATCGTCGAGACGTGGATGACCATGGACCACCTCGACATGATGAAGCAGCTTGGCACCTTCCCGCCGCGGACCTGAAGGGACGGCGGGGGCAGATAGCCGTTCAACACGCGCGACCGATGACAAGTCGCGCGAATCGCGCGAGGGCGCGCCATGTGCTACGCCGCTGCCGATGTTACCGCGACACCTCGCCTTTCCGCTGGTCGCCATCGCGCTCGTAGCGCCGCCTGCGGTAGCCCCCGCCGCCGCCGCCGCGCCGACAGCGGCCTCACCGTGGTGCGCGCCCGAAGTGAGCGAGCTCTCCGATCACGTGTGCTACTTCGACGGCGGCGCGCCGGAGGATGGTCGGCGGACGCTCGTCATCTACCTCCACGGGATGCTCGCGACGACGCCGGGGTTCCAATACCTCCAGCAGCGCGCACTGGCGATGCACGCGAAGAAGCATTCGTTCACCGTCCTCCTGCCAACGTCGCCTAGAACGCCCGGCGGCTATTTGTGGCCGACGTCGGTGGCCGCGCAGAAGGAGCAAGAGCCCGCGGTCGTCGCCGGCTTCGCCGCGTCGCGCGCGAAGCTCGAGGCGAAGCTCGGGCATGCGTTCGACGAGGTCTTCGTGATCGGCTTCTCGAGCGGCGCGTACTACGCGAGCTCACTCGCGCTGAGGAGCGCGCTCGACGTCGACGGGTACATGGTCCTCGCGGGCGCGGCGTCGTGGGGGCCGAAGCAGACGCCGGGCAAACGCGCGCCGATCTTCGTCGGCGTTTCAGGTGCGGATAAAGCGACCGCGCCCGACTCGCGCGGCTTCGCCGGCACGCTCGCGGCGATGGGCTGGCCCTACAAGGTCGAAGAGCGCGCCGCGGGTCACATGGTCGATTGGACCTTCATGGCCCACGGCATCGCCTGGCTCCGGAGCAAGTCACGCGCGTCCGCGACGCGCTGACCGTTCGCGACTAACCAGAAGCTTCTCGCGCGGCGACAAAAAAAGACGAGGACACGAGCGGGAGAGCTCGTGTCCTCGAAAGTGCGTCGCTCTTCGCGAGCGGCGCGCGCCTTTGCCGGTTACTTCCCGCCGCTCGGGTTGCCGCCGCCGCCAGCGCTGCCGCCGGTGCCGCCACTCGGAGGCGTGCTGCCGCCGCCGCTGCCGCCGAAGCTCACGCCGCCGGTGCCGCCCGCCGGACCGACCGCTTGCGAGAAGCAGATCTCGCCGCCGTTGGGCTCAGGAGCGCAGCAGATCGACGGATCCGCCGGGAGCGGGTGGAAGCCGTTCGGGCAGGGCGAGTTGCAGACCGGGCCCGGCCACGGGGGCGGCGGGGGAACCGGCGGGGGCGCGCCGCCATCGCACTCGATCGGCGGGGGAACCGGGCCCGGGCCCGGGGGCGGCGGGTTCGGAACCGGCGTCGCATCCGGAGCGCCTCCGTCCAGGGGCGGCGGCGCCGCGTCGGGTGCCGGACCGCCATCGATGATCACCGGAGGACCGGCGTCGACCGTACCGCCGCCGCCGCCGCCGCAAGCGATCGCAGGCTCGGCCTCTCCGTAGCCCCACGCGACCTGCGAGCACTCGAGAGAGTTTCCGCCGGGGAGAATGTGGCAGCACTCGCCGGGGTTGTTGACGACCGGCCACCAGCCCGGCGCGCACGCATAGCCGCAGCCCGTCGGAGGGGGCGGGCCAGGAGGCGGCACTACGCACGTCTTCGGATCGTTGAGATCGCAGCACGTGCCGGGATCGGGATAGAGAGTCCAGCCGTCGTCGCACTTGTGGAAGGGGCTGTTCACGTACGTGACGCAGTCAGAGGCCTCGTTCGGCCCGCCCTTGCAGCACACGTTCGGGTGCGCCTGCTGCGGCTGGCACGCGGGGACGCTCCCGGTGACGCTCGCCGGATCGACGGTGCGGAGCTCGCCGCTGTTCGAGCCGATGGTGACGCCCTTGCCACCGCACGCGGTGAGGATCGCCATCGGAATGAAGAGGCCGGCGAGCGCGGCGGAGCGAGAGATGCGGGTCTTGCCGATCATGGGAAAGTCTCCTTGGTCCGAGATGAAGTGATTCGC